>JBBDXW010000077.1:0-10266 GCA_040902105.1 Woeseia sp. | reverse complement strand
GGGGCTTCGGGCGAAACATCCCTGTTTCGCACGATCCTGGAAAGCCCTCCCCCCAAGCGAGACTCCGCCGAGACGCGGTGCCGTTCATGGACAATGCGCGCTGACGCTCGCACCGTCACGGCAGCGGTACATGAGCAGCGCCGCGCCGTTCATGAATTCAGCGATCTGGCTCCTTCAGCAAAGCCGCGCGCTCACCGGTTGTTTTACGAATCCAGCCGTTACAGCAGCGGCACCATCAGAAGTGCCACGATGTTGATGATCTTGATCAGCGGGTTGATGGCGGGGCCGGCGGTATCCTTGTAGGGGTCGCCGACGGTGTCGCCGGTCACGGCGGCCTTGTGGGCGTCCGATCCCTTGCCGCCGCAGTGGCCGTCCTCGATGTACTTCTTGGCGTTATCCCAGGCTCCGCCGCCGGCGGTCATCGAAATCGCGACGAACAGGCCGGTCACGATCGTGCCCAGCAGTACGCCGCCCAGGGCTTTCGGGCCGAGGAGCAAGCCAACCGCAAGCGGTACCAGGATCGGCAGCAGGGACGGTACGATCATCTCCTTGATTGCGGCTTTGGTGAGCAGGTCGACGGCGCGGCCGTAGTCCGGCTTGCCGGTTCCTTCCATGATGCCGGGGATTTCGCGGAACTGGCGTCGCACTTCGTTCACGACGGCTCCGGCGGCCCGGCCCACCGCTTCCATGGCCATCGAGCCGAACAGATACGGCACCAGGCCGCCGATGAACAGGCCGATGATCACCAGGTGATCGGACAGGTCGAAATCGACCGTGATGTTCGCCGCCTCGAGCGCGTTCGTGTAGTCGGCGAACAGGACCAGCGCCGCGAGGCCGGCGGAACCGATCGCATAACCCTTGGTCACGGCTTTGGTGGTATTGCCTACCGCGTCGAGCTGGTCTGTGATGTTGCGGACGTCCGACGGCAGATCGGACATCTCCGCTATTCCGCCTGCGTTGTCCGTAATGGGGCCGAACGCATCGAGTGCAACCACGACTCCGGTCATTGACAGCATGGCGGTTGCGGCAATGGCAATGTTGTAGAGACCGGCCAGCGAGTCGCCTTGCGGGGCCAGCGCGAACGCACCCCAGATGCTGAGGCACACGGCGAGCACCGGCAGGGCGGTCGCCTTCATCGAAATACCGAGACCGGCGATGATGTTGGTCGCGTCGCCTGTTAGCGACGCGTTCGCGATGGTCTTGACGGGCTTGTATTCCGTGCCCGTATAGTATTCGGTGATGACGACCAGGGCGGCCGTCAGCGCCAGCCCGATCAGGGCGGAACCAAAGATACCGCCGGCATTTCCGCTCCCGGACATCATCATGTTCGTGATGGGATAAAACGCGATCGCCGCAAGAACGCCTGCGACGATCAGCCCCTTGTACAGCGCTCCCATGATCTTTCCGCCGTCCGACGTGCGGACGAAGAAAGTGCCGATGATGGAGGCGACGATCGATACGGCGCCCAGCACCAGCGGATAGGTGACCGCGGCCTGGCCAAGGGTGTCGGAAAAGAGACTGCCCAGAAGCATCGTGGCGATGATCGTGACGGCATAGGTTTCGAAGAGATCCGCGGCCATTCCCGCGCAGTCGCCGACGTTGTCCCCGACGTTATCCGCGATTACGCCCGGGTTGCGCGGATCGTCTTCTGGAATCCCGGCCTCGACCTTGCCGACGAGGTCCGCGCCGACGTCGGCTCCCTTGGTAAAAATACCGCCGCCCAAGCGGGCAAAAATCGAAATGAGCGAGCCGCCGAAGGCCAACCCGACCAGCGCGTGGATGGCATCGCCCGATGCGACGCCCATTCCGCCCAGCACTGCGTAATAACCGGCGACTCCTATGAGCCCCAGGCCGACGACGAGCATTCCCGTGATCGCGCCGCCGCGGAAAGCGATGTTCAGCGCCGGATTGACGCCGTGCCGCGCCGCTTCCGCTGTGCGCACGTTGGCGCGCACGGAGACGAACATGCCGATGTATCCCGCCAGTCCGGAAAGAATGGCGCCGATGGCAAAACCGACCGCCGTGGCCCAGCCAAGAGCTACGATCAAAACGATGAACAGCACAATACCCACCATGCTGATGGTGAAGTACTGGCGATTCATGTAAGCACCGGCGCCTTCCTGAATTGCCTGGCCGATTGCCTGCATGCGCTCATTGCCGGCCGGTTGCTTCAGAATCCACTGTACGGAAAACGCTCCGTACAAGACTGCCAATACACCCGCGCCGATGGCCAGCCACAGTGCGAACTCATTTGTCATCAGAACTTTCTCCCGATCGAACCAGATGCCCCGGAGCGCGCGCGACCAGGGTTATGAAAACTTCAAATTGTTATGCGAGGCCGAAACCCGGTTGCCGGAACACGCCGGAATGCGACCGACGCGCCTGCGACGATGGCAAATTCGACGGTCAGTGAACGGTCAACGACGGATGGAGGCATTGCGAAGATTTTTTTCTTGTACGCCGAATGTCGTTGATTTTATGCAGCGTGACCTGCCGATTCCCAAGCAAAAGGCGGCGCATCATACCACAAAATCGCCCTTGAGCCGCTTTGGCACGGGCCGGTTTTGCAGCGTCACATAATCAGGTAAGCCATTGATATATGGAGGATAATCTTCGCCGCGAACGAGCGGTGCAAGGTAGCGTCTGGCGGCCGCGGTGATCCCGAATCCGTCCGCGCTGATGAAACGGCGGGGCAGCTTTTTTTCCTTGTTGGCGACCCGCGACAGTGGAGCTTCGTCGATGCGCCAGCGATACGGGCGATCTGATATTCTCCTGATCACCGGCATCACGGCGGTCTTGCCGGCCAGCGCCATCTGTACCGCCGCCCGGCCGACCGCGTACGCCTGCTCGACGTCGACTTTCGACGCAATGTGGCGCGCGGAACGCTGCAGATAGTCGGCGACTGCATAGTGATATTTGAAGCCGAGATTCTCCCGGACCATGTTGGCGACGACCGGAGCCACGCCTCCGAGTTGTGCATGACCGAATGCATCCGTGGTTCCTGCTTCCGCCAGGAACCGGCCATCGGCATAACGCGCACCTTCGCTGACGACGATGACGCAATAGCTGAAACGTTCAACGCATTGTTTCACCCGCTGCAGAAAGACGGATTCATCGAACGGGATTTCCGGAAACAGGATGATGTGCGGTGCATCTTCCGCTTTTTCGCCGGCAAGTCCGCCAGCCGCGGCGATCCAGCCCGCATGGCGGCCCATGACCTCGAGAATAAACACCTTGGTCGACGTCTCCGCCATCGACAGGACGTCGAGTGCCGCTTCGAGCGTCGATATGGCGACGTACTTGGCGACAGAGCCGAAACCAGGGCAGGTATCGGTAACGGGTAAGTCGTTGTCGACGGTTTTCGGGATGCCGAGGCAGTTGACTGGATACCCCAGCCGCCTGGCTACGAGCGACACCTTGTGCGCGGTGTCCATGGAGTCGTTGCCGCCGTTGTAAAAAAAGTAGCCGATGTCGTGAGCTTTGAAGACTTCGATCAGCCGTTCGTACTGGGCACGATTTTCCTCGATGCCTTTCAGCTTGTACCGCGCCGAGCCGAAGGCGCCCCCCGGCGTATGCCGCAATGCCCTGATCGCTCGGGCAGATTCCTTGCCGGTATCGATCAGGTCCTCGGTCAGTGCGCCGATGATGCCGTTGCGACCGGCATAGACGTTGCCGATCCGGCTTTTGTTCTTTCGCGCCGTTTCAATCACGGCACACGCACTTGCATTGATCACCGCGGTGACACCGCCGGACTGCGCATAGAAAGCGTTCATCCTCGCCATGGATTCTTATTCCTCGTGCTGATTGACAACCGGAAGCGGATTTGCAAGCTGCGAGATCCGTACCCGCGAAGCATAGCGGAATCCGTGCGCCGCTTCATTGCCAGGGACACCTCGCGGACGGTTTGACCTCCTCAAAAATTGCCGGTAGCGTATGCCGCCCTGAACGGTGCCGGACTTGGATTTTTGGACATTTCACTGACGCTTAGCCACAGACCGAGAGGATGCGGGTTTCGCGAAATGTCCAAAAATCCAAGTCCGGCACCGAACTCCCGGCACCGAACTCGCGGAAGGAAGTAATCGAATGCGCATGATCTTGTTCGGGGCGCCCGGATCCGGAAAGGGCACCCAAGCCAAAAGACTGATGCAGGACAGGAACATTCCCCAGATTTCCACGGGCGACATGCTGCGCGCGGCCGTGGCCTCGGGCACTGACCTCGGCAAGCAGGCTCAGGCGATCATGGATTCGGGCCGGCTCGTCTCGGATGACATCATGCTCGGCATCATCAGCGAGCGCCTGAAAGAGCCGGACACGGCAAATGGCTTCGTGCTGGACGGCTTTCCGCGAACGCTGAAACAGGCCGACGGCCTCGAGGATCTGCTCGATGAAATCGGCAAGCCACTCGACGCAGCCGTACTGATGGACATCGATTTCGACATTCTGACGAAACGCCTGACCGGACGACGAACCTGCTCGACGACCGGCAAGCTGCTCAACATCCATTTTTCTTCGCGGCGGGAAATCGACGAGTGCCGGAAGTCCGGCGGCGAACTGATACAGCGCGAAGACGACAACGAAAAGACAATTTCCGGGCGGCTGGACGTGTATCGCAGGCAAACCGAACCCGTGGTCGAATACTACCGCTCACGCGGCAAGTTGAAGACAATCGATGCCGACGGCTCGGTCGACGAGGTTTACAAGCGTTTGCTGAACGTCCTGCAACAATCTTCGTAGGTGGCCGGCCGCATTATTCGTGAACGGCACAGCGCGGAGCACGCGCGCACAGGCTACGTCTTCCTAAGAACCCTCGAGTAAGGACAGCAGTTTTTCGCCGACCAGTTCGCGCCGCCATCCTCTGAACGCGCGCACATTGCGCTCGCCATGGAGTGCCGCGGTCAGGTCCTTTCTGGAGGCGAGGACCTCGGGTTGAACGCCGAGTTTTTCGGCAGCCCCTGCAACAAGCGCCAGCATGGGTTTCAGGAGTTTTTTTTCCGCCTCATCGGGTCGCGGGGGAGGTTGGTAGTCGTCGGGGGCACGCGCGTCGGCGCGGGCACCGGCAAGAATCCCGAGCAATTCCCGACCGGCCCGGCGGACCGTCTTTGGCGGCAAGTCGGCGGTTCGGGCAAGTGCCGCATCGCCTTCGGGATCGGCGGCCGCGAGTTCGAGGAGTACCGAATCCTTGAGAATCCATTGCCTCGGACGGTCGAGGCGCAACGCCTCCTGCTCGCGCCATGCAGCCAGTTTTTCGGCAGCGCGCCGCGGCCGTCCGCGGAGATAGCGCGCGCCTTTCAGTCGCTGCACCGCATCTTTCGGATCGGGTGCGTACAGGTTCCTGTCCAGCAGATCCTGTGAGTCCTCTTCCGCCCAGCTGAGCCGGCCTTCTTTGGCCAATCTTGCGGCGAGCAAATCGTACGCCGGCAGCAGGTACTCAACGTCTTCCGCCGCATAATGCAGAAGCTCTTCGGCTAACGGCCGCCGGGACCAGTCCGCGCGCGTATGCGACTTCGCCAGTTCGACGCCGAACAGTTCCGATACGAGCGCGGCATACCCGAGCTGCGGCGCGTGACCGAGTAGTGCAGCGGCGATCTGTGTGTCGAATATTCGCTCCGGCATCAGACCGGACGCGAGGAACAGAACTTCGACGTCCTGCCTGCCGGAATGTACCACCCATGCCGGCCGCACCAATGCGTCCCAGAAGTTAGCCAAGTCGCCATTGGCCAGGGGGTCGGCGCAGAAGATGCACTGTTCTGCTGCGATTTGCACGAGGCAGAGCTGCGGGAAGTACGTCGTTTCGCGCATGAACTCGGTATCGAGACCGATGCTCTGCTGTCCGGACACCACTTCAACGAGCCTTCCAGTATCGCGTCCGTCGACCAGTTCAAAGGGGTGCATTTTGCTGTGGGGACAGTTTCGGTTGAGGTGACGATCGTGCGATCATTATGCTTTCCGGTCTCCTATTGTGACAGAACCCTGCTGCTACTTCTCCGAACCTTTCTCGACATCATCGCGTTGCGCAAGGGCCCGGAAGATATTCCGGATTCGTGGCTGCTGCTGGTATTGTCCGTTGCCTTGATGATCTTTGCATCCTTCTCGGCGACGGTCCTCATCGAAGCGCTGGCGGCGCAGGATTTCCGGCTCACGTTCCTGGCGAACGTGCTCGGACTGATGTTTTACGGTGCGGTGCTTTTTGTTTCAGGACATTCGCGCCGCCTTGTCCGGGCGCTGACCAGTATTATCGGCTGCGGTGCAATCCTGACGTTCCTGTTCGTTGCCGAGTTCGTGCTGTTCCAGCCATTTCTCGGGGCGGGTGTTGCCGGCGCCATCGCGGCCCTGATCGTTCTGTGGTCTGTGCCGGTCGAGGGTCATGTTATTTCGCGCGCGATCGAGCGGCACTGGTTCGTCGGTATTGCAATCGCGGTTGCAGCGTTCATCCTGCAGCTGGGGTTTCAGTCGGTGTTTTCCGCACGATCCTGATACGGGGAAGAGCTTTGCACATTCACATTCTCGGCGTGTGCGGAACGTTCATGGGCGGGGTCGCCGCGCTTGCGATTGCTGCGGGTCATCGCGTCAGCGGCAGCGACAGCAATGTCTATCCGCCCATGAGTACGCAGCTGAAACGCCTCGGTGTGAACATCATCGAAGGCTACCACCCTTCTCAGCTCGAGCCGGCGCCCGACTGCGTCGTGATCGGTAACGCCATGAGCCGCGGCAACCCCGCCATCGAAGCCGTGCTGGACCGTGGGCTGCCCTACAGTTCCGGTCCGCAATGGCTGGCTGAGCACGTGTTGCGCACGCGTCATGTCCTGGCAGTCGCCGGAACGCACGGCAAAACAACGACTGCCAGCATGCTCGCATGGATTCTCGATGAGGCCGGAGTGAAGCCCGGATTCCTGATCGGCGGAATACCGGCCAATTTTGAAACATCGGCTCGTTTCGGCGAATCGGAGTTTTTCGTCGTCGAAGCCGATGAATACGACACGGCGTTTTTCGACAAGCGTGCCAAATTCGTTCATTACCGGCCCCGCACGGTCATACTGAACAACCTGGAGTTCGACCACGCGGATATTTACAAGGATATCGACGCGATCGTGTGGCAGTTCCACCAGTTGCTGCGCACAGTGCCGCAGAACGGCAAACTGATCGTCAATGCCGGCGACGAAAACCTGCGGACGGTGCTCGAACGCGGCTGCTGGACACCGGTTGAAACGTTCGGGCTCGATGGCGCAGGCAGCTGGAATGCAGAGTTTATCGATGCTGCGGAACGCCGGCTGGCGATAAGCGCCGCGGGTGGCGGGCGCGCCGAAACGTCCTGGTCGCTCGGCGGACGTCACAATCTCGAGAACGCGGTGGCCGCTGTCGCGGCGTCGGTCTCGATCGGCGTGCCCCTCGCGACAGCGGTCGAATCGCTGCTGCGATTCGCAGGCGTCAAGCGTCGCATGGAGCGCACGGCGACGGTCGGTGACATAGCGATATACGATGATTTTGCGCACCATCCGACCGCAATCCGCCGCTCGCTCGAGGGCTTGCGAAAGCGCTACCCGGGCTGTCGCATCGTGGTTGCACTGGAACCCCGCTCCAATACCATGAAACTCGGCGTTCACGACAAATCCCTGGCGTCATCGCTTGCCGGCACCGACCTGGTGCGTATTTATCGCCCCGCGGAACTCGGACCTGGATTCGAGCAGGGACTCGCGGAACTCGGTGACCGGGCGAAGCTCTTTGCCGACTACGATGCGCTTGTGGCGGACCTCGTGGAACTTACGCAGCCGGGCGACCTGCTGGTATTCATGAGTAACGGCGGATTCGGCGGAGTGCGGCAGCAGGTGACCGCGGCGTTACAGAAATCCCCGAAAGGCTCCCTGACATCTGCGACGCTCGCATTGCCGCCCTCGCGGCCTATACTTGACTAGCGGGCACACCGGAGCTGGTACAGAAGGAACTGCAATACCGCCGACGCCGTCGTTCACTGAAACGAAGATATCGATGAAGGTTCCACTTTTTCCGTTGCGCACGGTACTGTACCCCGGGGGGCCGCTGCCGCTCAGGATTTTCGAACCACGCTACCTCGACATGGTCAGCGAATGCCTGAAAAACGATTGTCCATTCGGTGTGTTGCTGATCAAAAGTGGCAGCGAATCCGGACCTGCGACGACCTACGATGTCGGGACCCTCGCGAGAATTTCCGACTGGTACCAGGGCAGTGACGGTTTGCTCGGCATTACTGCCGTCGGCGAAGAGCGCTTCCGCTTGCTACACGGCGAGCGCCGCCAAGACGGCCTGAACGTCGGCGAGATCGAGAAACTGCCGCAGCAAACGACCAAGTCTCTTCCGGAGGAATACAAACCGCTCGCGCACATTCTCGAGGGCGTGCTGGATGACCTCGGGCGCCTGTATGAATCTCTCGAGCGGCGCTATGACGATGCCGCATGGGTAGGCTATCGATTTGCCGAGATCCTGCCGCTCGGTGCCGAAGACAAACAGGCCTGCCTGGAAACGAACGATCCGATTCGGCGCCTGCAGATTGTGCGCCGGGTGATCAGCGATGTGCGCGGCGTCGACGTCAACTAGTGCATAGGTCCTGCAGCGCTTGCATCAGGACTTGTGCACAGGGTCCCCGGGGCGCATCCGTGCCCGTCGGCATCAGAGTCCGGCAAATGCCTTGCGCGCCGCATCGAGTGTTCGCGAGATTTCCTCGTCGCCATGAGCGGCAGACATAAAGCCCGCCTCGAACGCCGATGGGGCGAGATAGACGTTCTCATTCAGCATGCCGTGAAAAAACTTCCGGAAGCAGTCGATGTCGGCGGCAGCCACCTGTGAGTAGCGGCGGATCGGTGCATCGTGACTGAATACGAACCCGAACATGCCGCCGCAGGCTTCTGCAGCGAAGGGCACACCGGCCTCTCTTGCAAGGGTCGAGAGCTCCTCAATCAGTCCGGCCGTTTTCTCCGAGAGCGCCTCGTAAAAACCCGGGCGTTCGAGTTCTGCGAGTGTAGTGAACCCCGCCGCCATCGCCAGTGGATTGCCTGAAAGGGTACCGGCCTGGTAGACGGGGCCGTCGGGAGCTAGCGCAGCCATGACGTCTGCGCGGCCGCCGAAAGCGGCGGCCGGCAAGCCCCCGCCAACGATTTTGCCGAGGGTCGTCAAATCCGGCCGGATGCCGAATCGCTCTTGCGCCCCACCTTTGGCCACGCGAAATCCGGTCATAACTTCGTCAAAAATCAGCAGCGAGCCGTGCCGGTTGCAGTGCTCCCTCAAGCCGGTGAGAAAGCCGTCTTCCGGAAGTACCATGTTCATGTTGCCGGCAACGGGTTCCACGATGATTGCGGCGATCTGTTCGCCCAGGGCGGCAAACGCCTTTGCGACAGCGTGAAGGTCATTGTATTCGAGGGTAACAGTGTGCTCCGCGAGCGCAGCCGGCACACCCGGCGAGCTCGGCACTCCGAGTGTCAGCGCGCCGGAGCCGGCCTTGATGAGAAGGGAGTCTGAGTGGCCGTGATAGCACCCTTCGAACTTGACGATCTTGTCGCGTCCGGTGAAGCCGCGGGCCAGTCGTATCGCACTCATGGTCGCCTCAGTGCCGGAACTCACCATGCGCACCCGCTCAATGGACGGCATGAACTCACAGATCTTCCTGGCCAGTTCCGTTTCGCGCAGGGTGGGTGCGCCGAAGCTCAAGCCCTGTGCGGCGGCGCGGGTGACCGCGTCGACCACTGCGGGATGCGCGTGGCCGAGAATCATCGGTCCCCAGGAACCGACATAGTCGATCAGTAGCCTGCCGTCTTCGCATTCGAGCAACGCGCCTCGCGCACTCCGGATAAAGGGCGGATCGCCGCCGACCGCCGCAAATGAACGCACGGGCGAATTGACGCCACCGGCAATGTATTTTTTCGCTTCGGCAAAGAGAGTCATAAAACCATCCCGGGAAATTCACGCGCATGCTACCGAAGCGGCGGGGGGCGCGAAACCCCTCGCTGCCTCCTGTTACACTGTGCGCATCATCCAGCTTTGCGGTGACGAAACCGGCGCGTTATGAAAACCTACATGTGTCTCATTTGCGGGTTCATTTTTGACGAGGCGGAGGGAGATCCCGAAGGCGGGATCCCGCCCGGCACCCGCTGGGACGACGTGCCTCTTTCATGGCGCTGCCCGGATTGCGGCGCGGGCAAGGAAGATTTCGAAATGGTCGAAGTTTGAGGGCGCAATAGCATTGTTCATGAACGCCACAACGTCTCAGCGGAGCCGCGACCGGGGGGAGGGCTTTTCAGG
>JBBDXW010000076.1:0-10808 GCA_040902105.1 Woeseia sp. | reverse complement strand
TGGATAGAGTACCTGGCTACGAACCAGGCGGTCGGGAGTTCGAATCTCTCCGGGCGCGCCAATTTTTTTCAAAAAGTTCAGGCGGTTACTGCCAGAGCATTAGCCGCCTTTTTCTTTAGCATCACCAGTGCGGGACTTTTGCGGGACCCCTGTCCGACCACATGGTTTGCCGCGTCTATCAGGCTGCTTAATTCGGCTGCCGAGTAGTGGCTGGTGATCCGTCCCGATTTGTGTCCCAGCAAGTCTTGTCGATCCTCGAAAGAAACGCCTGCAGCGCGTAAGCGTCGACCGAAGGTGTGCTTCAGGTCGTGTACACGAACCTGAGGCAGCTCGGCTCTTGTCCTGGCTCTTCGCCATGCCGAGTTGTTCATCTTCTTCTGACGCTCGTCGCAATAGGTGAATACATACTCCGGATGCTGACCGCGCTGACCTTCCACAACCGATCTCGCGACCGTATTCAGGACCACTAGCCAGCTATTATGGCGCTATACCGCAATCACGTCACCGTGCGCCGCTTGAAAACCGGCTTTTTCAGGGCCGACTAGTTAGCCTTGCTATTTGGCAGGGGGTTGGTCCTACCCCCTTAACCGCTCGCTTCGCTCGCACGATCTATCCTTATTCGTTATCTTCGTTTAGTGCCACTCAGTTCTGCGCCGGGCAATACTCTTTGATAAAGTCATTGTGATCAGGCAGCTTGGCAAGATTATGATTTACAAAAGCACTCAGCTTTTCGAGCTCTCGCTTTAATGCCTCCGGTGGCAATATACGACCTGCACCGTGACGATGTTCCGGGAACAAACCCTGCCCCATCATCACCTGAACCCAAGAGTGCCCGCGAAACAACCCCACCGAATCCGGCCACACATAGCCGTTTTCCTTAAAGAGCTCTATGCGGTGAGCGAGGCTGTCCGGGATATCCATGGTGCGATAATAATTCCAGAATTCACTGTCATCCCGTTGCGTCTGCTTGTAGTGCAGGATGATAAAATCGCGCACCGCCTCCCATTCAAGCCGGGTTTCACGATTAAATTCCTCGGCCAGCGGAGCCATTGCGCCTGAAAACGGGAAGAGCTTCATCAGGCGTACAATCGCAGTGGTAATCAGGTGTATGCTGGTCGATTCAAGTGGCTCGAGAAAGCCGCTCGATAAACCTATGGCAACACAGTTCTTGTGCCACGCATTTATTCGGCAACCGGTTCTAAATCTCAGGAGGCGGGGCTCAGTGATGGTCTTTCCAGTGATATTGTCGAGCAAAGTTGCGTTGGCATCGTCGTCGGAACAAAACCGGCTGCTGTAAACAAGGCCATTGCCGGCACGGCTTTGCAGGGGGACACGCCACTGCCACCCGGAGGAATGTGCAATGACGTGTGTATAGGGAGAAGGCGGTTCGGTATTTCTCGTCTGTATTGCCAGAGCGCGGTCGGCGGCCAGCCAATGGCTCCAGTCCTCGTATTCAACATCCAATACATCGCCGAGCAGCAGGGCTCTGAAGCCGGTGCAATCAATAAAAAAATCACCGGCGACCTGTCTGTGTTGCTCTAACTCCAGCGATTGGATATTGCCTGTCACCGGATCAACGGTAATTTCGCTAATCTTGCCTTCGACTCGCCGCACGCCGAGGGATTCGCTTTTTTGCCGCAGAAATCCGGCGTAGGCCGTTGCGTCCAGGTGAAATGCATACGTCAGTGCCGTCTCACCTACTTTTACCGCGAATTTGCCGGCCTTCAACGCCTTCACTTCGAGGCAATAATCCTCCAGGCTGCCGCCAAAGCCATTGGCCTGCGCTTCCAGCCAGTACTGGTGGAATTCCACCAGCCAGTTACTTTGCCCGAGATCACCGAACGAGTGAACGTAGCTTTCGCCCGGCGCGCCCCAGTTGTCAAAGAGAATGCCGAGCTTGAAGCTTGCCTGGGTTGCGCGCATAAACTCACGCTCGTCGATGTCGAAAAGCTGGTGAAATCTGCGCATGGTGGGAATGGTCGCCTCGCCCACACCCACGGTTCCGATCTGGTCGGATTCGAGCAGGGTGATTTCGAGCAAGTTACCCAGCCGCTTGACCAGGCAGTAAGCTGTCAACCAACCAGCCGTTCCGCCACCGGCGACGATTACGCGAATTTTCTCATCCATCAATGGTCTCTGGACAGTCAACGATTCAGGTTATGCTGCAACGGCGCGCAGGCTGCGCGCCGTCAATTCATCCGTGTTCACCAAAGGTCCGAGACACTCTTCGGGCAAATGCGCTGTTACGTTATTGGCGGAACCGAAGATATAATAGTCGACCAACTCCCGCCGCGCCTTTTTTTTTCGGAGTATAGGAAGGATAAGCACCCTTTTTGTACCTGGTCAACGGTCATTTCACGGAAGACGAAGGGCCATGCGCCCTACCACCACCCCGATATCCTGCCCCCTTTCAATCATCATCCTGAAAAATCCTCTCCTACCACCGGCATAGGCGAACGAGCAACGGCCGAATGTGACCTACAAGCGCGGCACCGTCACTTTGGACCTTTTCAAAAGCTGGGGCGCCTAAGCTGGTCTGAGGATGGCCCGCGCCCCGCGAGGGAATTTCTCGCCAAGCATGGAATTCCCTTGGTGATGTGATCGCGTTCAGTTCGCCGGTCGGAAAAATGCCGACATCCAGGCCGACGTCGCGCGCCCGCGGTAGCTCCTGCGAGAGCGAGGCGGCGGACAGGACCGCGGCCGAGGCCGCAATGGGCAGGGTCCAGGCAGGTCTGGCCGTGAACGTGGCCGCCCGCGATGTAATGACCAGGGGGGCCACCTTATGACCCCGCCGCGCGACAGGCAAGGCGGCCGGGCGGCCGCCTCAGTCGAAGACGTCGAAGATGTTGCTGTACTTCAGGATGAGTTCGCGGCCGGCGGGCGGCGCGCCGTCGAAGCGCTCGTCGATCTCGTTGTAGACGAGGAACAGTCCCGAATTGGCCGACTGCAGCCACGAGAAGCGCAGGTTCGTCGACAGCACGTCGCCTGAGTCATTGTGCTGTACCAGCGCCTGCAGGAGGATGTTCGGCGTGAACGAGTACGACAGGCGCAGTCGGGTCAGGGTGACGGAGAAGTCGCCGTTTGCCACCGGCAGGTCGAAGTCGTTGTAGTCGATCGACAGCTCGGAGCTGAAACGCTCGCCGACGCGGTAGCGTAACGTCGGCGTGAAACTTACTCGGTCGCCGCCGAAGCGGCCGCCGGCTATCAGCCGCGTATCGATGCTGAGCGGTGCGCTCTGGTCCGTGAAGAAGACGATCTGGACTTCGCTGTGATCGTAGGTACCTGGCTCCACCGTGACGCCGTCCACGATCTCGAACGGCTGCTTGACGCCGGCCTTCGTGAAGTTGACGCCGGTGTGAATCTCGGTGCTTGTCTTGAACTCCCAGTGCGAGTCGACGTGCAGGAAGCCTGTCTCCTGGAAGCCGTCGAAGTCCCAGTAGCCGTCGTAGGAAATGTGCGGCCGAATCTCGAGCAGGTTCCAGAGATTGTCCGGCCGGATGCGGCGCATGATCAAGCCGTCCGCCCTCCGGTACGCCGTGCGCGCGAGAAAACCAACCTGCGGGCTGAAGTTCTCGCGGACCTCGGTGTAGCCCATACGCGTCGACCAGTCCGCGGAGCTGTAGTCGCCCCGCAGGTTGAACGCGGTGTCACGGTCTTCCAGCGTCGGCGTGTCGGTCTGCGCGGCCCAGGCTTCGAACAGCAGGTTTTCGCCGACGCCCCAGCGGCCGTCGATCGCGTAGGTCTGGTGGGATTCGCTGATGCCCGGCCCGCTGATACTCAGGCCGCCCTCACGATTGACGATCAATGCGCCGATCGCCGAGCGGTTCGGCAGCTCCTGGCTGATGCGCGCGACCGTGAAGTCGCTCGCGTCTACCGTCTCGCCGAGACCTTCGTCGGACATGTGCAGGAAGCCGACGTTCGTGCTTGCGCCGAGCTTTCCCGACAGGCGCACGCCGCCCTCGATCGGGATCAGCTCGCCTTGTGGCCCTATGCCGATGCGGCGGCTGAAAAACAGCTCCACTTGCTCGGGGTTGCCGACCGTGAACAGCCCGGCATTTTCCAGAAAGAACGGCCGTTTCTCGGGGAAGAACAGGCTAAAGCGGTCGAGGTTGACCTGCTGCTCGTCGGCCTCGACCTGTGCGAAGTCCGTGTTGTAGGTCACGTCCAGCGTCAGGCTTGGCGTAATCGAGTACTTGACGTCGAAGCCGAACTCCTGGTCGGTCTCGGTGCCGGACAGGTTGCCGCCCTCCTCGGCCCGGCCGAGCACATAGGGCGTGATCTGCAGGTTCCGCTGCGCCGGCGGCGCGATGCCGCGCACGGTGCCGGCCTCGGACACGCGGTAGAGATTGCGCTGCCGGGACAGCGGCGCCCAGAACGCGATCTCGTTGTTGCGGCGGATGTTGCGCTGGAAGTTGATGCCCCAGACCTGCTCGTCGCTGCTGCCATAGCGCAGCGAGCGGAACGGAATCTCGAACTCGGCGCTCCAGCCAATCTCGGAAATCTGCGCCTGCACGTTCCACGAGGCATCCCAGTCCAGGTTGAAGCTGCCGCCACTCACGCTGAAATCGTTGGTGCCTTCCTTGATGACCTGGCCGTCGTACTGGATGCCGGCCGGGTTCGTGCCGAACACGAAGCCGTTCTGCTTGTCGAGCAGACCGTCGATCACGACCTGGAAGCTGTCAATGTCATTGAGCGACGAATCGCGTCCGCGGTCGAACACGATGATCCCGTCGGGATTGGCGTCGTAGGCGACGACGCCGATGTACAGTGCATCGCTGGTGTAGCCGAGAAACACCTCGGTTCGCTGGCTGGCCGGCCGGCCTTCCGCTGGCTGGATCTGCCAAAAACCTGTCGTCGGCACGACGTTCTCCCAGGCCGGGTCGCCTAACACCGCGCCATCGAGCCGCGGCGGCGTGTCGATCGCGAATGCGTTCGCGACCGGCCGCGGCGACATCGGCCCTGCTGTCTGCGCGACGATCGCGGTCGCCGCCAGCATCCCTGTCCCCAATAGTAAGATGCGCAGCAAGATGCGCTCTCTGCTTTGCTTCACCTTTTCCCCTGAATGATCGTGCGGCCCTTGAAGCGGGCTGCCGTGTCGCCACTGCCCGGGTGCGTGGCGCTGCCAGTCTAACTGGCCGCAAGGCGAACGGTTCGCCGGATAGCGAATTTTTTTTTTCAGATGAACGGATCGGACGTCGTCGAATCCGTCACCGGAGTTTTAGCATCTCCAACGGACTCGAGGCAGGTGTCATCTTCGGACAAACTATTTCGGCTCGTAGCCCCAAACAAAATTTTCGCGATTGGGCATCTTCACAGCGGGCAGTGTGTCTGCATTCAAGCGTTCGTTCTCGTCTACGATATCGTTGAGAAACAAAACGTACGCCGTCAAGCCGTAGACCTCGTCCGCCGAAAGGCTGCCTGGCGTTTGATACGGCATCGCGCGGCGTATGTAGTCGAACAGGGTCGTGGCATATGGCCAGTAGCTCCCGACTGTCTTCTCGGGCCGGGCGGTGTCGATCGTCCCGTGCCCGCCGACCAGTCGGTCATTGATTCCGTCCGCGCCGGACGCGCCGTGACAGGCCAGACAGTGCTGCTCGTAAACGTCCTTCCCCTCCGCAGCAGTGCCGCTTCCCGAAGGGAGGCCGCGGCCATCGGGCAGCACCACGTAGTCGATGTCGGCGAGCTCAGCCTCGGAAACGGGCTCCCCGAGCATCGGGCTCTGTGCGTCGCAGAGCCTGGCGTATGCCAGACCAATCGAGACGGCCGTGATCCACCTAGACATAAACATTGCGAACCTCGCCATCGGCACCGACCTGCCACGCCTGTATGCCATTGACGTGGTAAAAGGAATTGCTGGCTCTGCCCTCGAGCACGGCGGCCCGCGTGGGCTGCACGCTGCCGGACTCGTCGATGGCACGGCTCATCAGGACCGCAGGGCCGCCGTCCCATCGCCACGGCGAGCGGAACCGGGTGAGACACTTCGGCAACACATGCTCGTCGAGCGCCGCATCGGCCCAGCTTCGTCCACCGTCGGCCGACACTTCGACCCGGCGGATTCGACCGCCACCCGACCAGGCAATGCCGCTGACCTGATACACGCCCGCAGCACCCAGGCTCAGGCCGGGAGACGGGCTCGTGATCAACGACTTGACGCCCATCGGAAACGTGAACAGTTCGGCAATGCCGTCATCCTGAAGGTCGGAATACTTCGACGTCTCGTCCTTGGTCATCGCGGGCCGGTCCGTGAGTTTCAGTGTCCGCAGCCACTTCACGCACATATTGCCCTCCCAGCCGGGCAGGAACAGTCGCACCGGATAGCCGTTGGACGGACGCAGAGGCTCCCCGTTCTGATAGAGCGCAACGATTGCGTCATCCAGGATCTTGTCGAGCGGCACGCTGCGGCTCATCATCGCCGCGTCGGCGCCGCCGGCAATCACCCAGCGGGCCTCGGGCCTGATCCCGACGTCGTCCAGAAGCGCCGACAGGGGCACGCCACCCCATTCGCTGGCGGACACCAGTCCGTGCATCTGACTCGCCGGGCCCTGCACCGGCTCGGGCGCGATCATTGCCCCGCTATTCCCGGAGCATTCGAGAAACTGGATGCGTGACACCGTCGGGTATCGGCTCAGCGCTTCCACAGAGAACTTGAGTGGCCGGTCGACCAGTCCGTGGATGACGAGCCGGTGTCGATCGGGGTCGATGTCCGGAATACCGCTGTGGTGCCGTTCGAAGTGCAGTCGGCTCGGCGTGATGATGCCGTCCAGGTGTTCGAGGGGCGTGCGCGAAGAGCCGGCACCGGTCGTGCCCGGCTGGGAACCGACATTAACGCGCTTGAGGTGGTTCTCATAGCGAGAGGGCGGTCCACTCTCGCTCATGCCGGTGCCGGGCACACTCGTCCACGGCTCACGCGCCGCGCCGGCCTTTGCCGTCAGCAGCGTGGCACCTGCCAGCGCACCACCACTTTTCAGGAACCACCGTCGATCCAGCAAGCCGTTGCCGGCCGCCGGGACTTGTTCGGATGTATCGCTCATCCCCTGACCCCCAATTCTTGGCATGCCGATCGATACTACCTGCTCATTGTCTTTCCGACGCCGCGAATCAGGGACTCTGCCAGGCGACGAATTGGCGGTCGCCGCTCAGGTCCAGGAAGTACGCGTGTTTGAGCTGCCCGTCTACGGATTCGAAATGGCAGGACCGCTGGACCGGCAGCGCACGGTACGGCTGCATGCCGGCGAAAACCGGGGTTGGTGGCCCGATACTCTCGACGTCCAGGCAGTACCGCGCTCCACCACCCACGCTACTGTGCTGCGACCGGCGGCCTTGGCTCGCAGCTTGCGCCCGCCTGCGTGCACCGCCTTTTCCGGCAGATAGGTGAAGATTTCGACGACGCCGACTGCTCGGATCCCGCCTCGTATCATGTGACCTGCCGGGCGGGAGCGCCGATCATTACGCGCCGGTACCCGCCGATGGCACGGAAGTAGAGCATCAGCGCGAGGAAGATCACGGCGAGTATCGCCGGGACAAAAGCGTCCGCTTTCAACGTCTTGCGATCCCCTGCAACGCTCGCTGCCTGCACGAGCCGCTCTTCCGGTCCCAGTACAGTCAACGCCGCCTGCGGGTCGGCTTCGCCGGCTGCGGCCAGGCGCCGGCGCTCATCGCCGAATTTCGTCTGGATCTCGCCGAGCTTCCGGCCGTCGAGCCCGTAAGCTTCGTCGAAGAACAGGAACCGGCTGGGCTCCGGAGCCCGGTATTCTTCGTGGACGGCAGGATCCGCCGCCTGAAGAGCCTCGCCCGCGAAGCGGTCCTTCGCATAGCCGAGCCCCGGGGTACCGACGAGTCCCGCGGACATCATGCCGATGCCCCCCATGATGGAGATCGCGACCGCACCGGTGCGCGGGAAACGGTCGGATGCAATCGCGAGCATCGTCGGCCAGAAGAAGGTCTTGCCGACGGCGTACACCATCAGCGCGAACAAGGCGCCGCCGAAGCCGGTGATCGCGCTCGTGAGGTTCAGGCCCACGCACGCCAGCACCGAGCACACGAACAACAGTGCGACAGGCGAAAGGCCGAGCCGCCGCTCGATGAAGTCGGCACAGAAGCGCAAGGCAAACATCGTGGCGGAGGTAATGACAAACAGGATCTTGCCCTGCTCGGAGGTCAGCAGGTTGCCGGTAATGTTCTGTATCCAGCCGTCAGTACCGAGTTCCACCGCGCCGATGAGAAGGTGCGTGACGAACAGGACGAAAAGCAGCCAGGACCCGAGCGCGAAGTTCGTCATCCAGGCCACGGCAAGCAGCGCCGCACCGGCGATGCCGTACGCGACGGCGGCGTTGAGCCCGAGTGCGCTCTGGCAGAACAATGCGATGAGGTAACAGATGACGAGCGCACCCAGGATACCGACGTCCTTCAACATCTCGCCGAGCTTGAGCCCGGAGAGTGCCGCCTCGGAAAGCGGCATGTGCTGGCGGAAGAACATCGCGCCGTAAACCAGGGTCGGGATGAGGTAGAGGATGAGCGCCACACGCCAGTCGACCTGCATGCGATCGTCGAGAACCCAGCCGATGACGCCTCCGAGAACGAGCCCTGCCGGCCAGCTCGCGTGCAGGATATTGAGGTAGTGCGTGCGCTTCTCGGGAAACAGCGTCGCGACCAGCGGGTTGGCGACCGCCTCAAGCGTGCCGTTCGCCAGCGCGAAAAGGAACATGCCGAGGTACAGCGTCGTGTACGCGGCGTCGCCGGTCGCGCTCACTGTCACCACTGCGGAGAGCACGTGCAGTAAGAACGCGGCGATCACGAGCTTGCCGTAACCGATGCGGTCGCAGACCAGCCCGCCGATGATGATGCCGAAGCAAAAGCCCGAGAAACCGGCGCCGCCGATGGCGCCGAGCTGCGTGGCCGTGAAGCCGAACTCCGCGCCCCAGTTGTCAAAGATGCCCCCGCGGATGCCGAAACCCATGCCGGCCGCCAGGATTGCGACGAATCCCGCCCATAGGAGTCGCCGCGCGTTGGTCTCCGATTCGATCTGTACGTTCATTTATCCCCTCATTGTGAAAGCCGGCAAGCGGATGATGTCGCAGCCAGCGAACGCCGTTCACTGTATTGAAGACTCGTTAGCCCCAAAGGCCCGTAACAGATCGCCATGCGTTATATATCATTCAATCTTGAATACGCGATTAGCTTTGTACCATAAGGCGTAGTGCGACGTAAGCTCAGGCACCAGACACGGAAGTCTGCCGCGTCGCCATCGGCTCGACAAGTGCCTCCCGAATTCCTTGCAACGATTCAGCCGGCAGGCATTGCCTGTCCTGCGACTTCTTTTCGCATGAGGCTGGGTCGCACTGCGATTCGTCGGTTTTCCCGGTCTGCATTAGATACGGACCACGGGCTTACGCTGATTCTGAGGTTGCATTCGCAACAGGCACACCATCCGTCGCGCTCTACAAGCGGCTATCTGTGTCCGTCGCGGCAAGGCAGCTTGACGTCAGCTGGAGCGGCACCTCAAGATTACGGTAGCCGCCTTGAGGCTCCGCGGGGAGCATTGACCGCCGCGTGGCGATGGGATCACGTGGCGATAGAATAATCAGGAGTGTTGATGGAAAACGTTGCGAGACACCTCACGACCCGCCGCGAAGCAATCAAACTGGGATTCCTCGCCGGTGCCGGACTGACATTCGGACACGCGGCCGAGGTCTTTGGGCAGGCATCGCCCAGCACGCAGGGACTCAGGACACGACCTATTCCCAGGACCGGCGAAAAGCTGCCCGTCGTCGGAGTCGGCACAAACCAGTGGGGCGCGCAGAGCGAGGCGGAGATCGCGCCATTGCGCGACATTATCCGGTTGATGGTTGAAAACGGAGCCAGCGTCATCGACACGGCGCGGGTCTACGGACGCGGGCGCGCCGAGGAGGTCATCGGCCAGGTCATTCGCGAGCTGGACGTTCGGGACGACCTGTTCATCGCGACCAAGGTCACGACACCCGAGACCCGCGACGAGGGCATTGCGTCGCTCGAGGCATGTATGAATGCGTTGGGTCTCGATCGCGTATCGGCGATGCGGGCTCACAGCATAAGCGGCGCCGAGATCCTGTTTCCGATCTTCAGGGAATGGAAGGAGGCGGGTCGAATCAGATACTTCGGCGACACAACGATGGACGCTGAGGAGTATCCGGAGTTGGAGCGGCAGCTTCGGGAGGAGAACATGGACATCATCGAGATCGACTACTCGGTGCTCGATCGAGCCGCCGCGGACCGAATATTGCCGCTGGCGCAGGATCAAGGCGTTGCCGTCATGGTGGCCAAACCATTTGGCGGCACGTCCGGCTCCATCTTTGCCCATGTGGGCGGCCAACCGGTCCCCGACTTCGCAAGGGACATTGGCGCTACAAGCTGGGCGCAGCTCTGCCTCAAGTACATTCTGGCAAATCCGGCGGTCACCGTGGTGATTCCGGGGTCCGACAAACCGGAGCACATGGTGGACAACTTGGGCGCTGCGCAGGGTGAACTGCCCGATGCGGACCTGCGCCGGCGCATCGAGCAGATCTTCGACAACCTCTGAGTCAGCCGGTGTTGGTTGCCAGTTTTGGGGATGAAGAGTTTCGTGATCCCGCCTGCGTGGACCGACATTGCCGGCAGATAAGCGCGTCGGCACGTTTTCGGTGAAGGAGCATTTCGATATTGTGACTACATCGATTCCGAAATTCTAATTAGTCGGTTCGGTTCAATATCATGATCGACGGTCTGAAATTTCCCCGACGGCCAAGTCACTTCAACTCGATCTACTTCAGTGTGCTTGCCAAGGCCAAAGTAAA
>JBBDXW010000075.1:69407-228724 GCA_040902105.1 Woeseia sp. | reverse complement strand
GATCGTCGTCCCAGTAACGCATGACCTCATACATTTGGCGACCGTACACACTGCCCGCCTGCCCCTGAGCCTCCACTATAAAGTGGCGGAAGAGCGTGGGGCTTGGCGCAAACGCCATATGGTCGACGTAGCCGTCCAAGGACTGGTTCATTCCGAACACGAGCTTAGCCATACCCACTTCCTATCCTTACGCGGCAGATCCGCGCGGTTCTGATTGTGTTATGCAATCGGTTGTAAGCTAGATCGACTGGTTTTATATCGCAATTGGTTTTGGAGTGCGCATGAGCGCCCCACGCTCGGGCTGCCCGATCAATCTAACTCTCGAGCCGCTGGGAGATCGCTGGAGCCTGATCGTCATCCGCGACCTGATGTTCGGCAACCGCCGTCACTTCCGCGAGTCGCTGACCCGGTCGGAGGAGCGGATAGCCTAGAACATTCTGGCCGACCGGCTGACGCGCCTAGAGAAAGCCGGATTGGTATCCCGTCGCGACAATCCCAGCCACAATCAGAAGGTCATCATCAGCGGCGCGGCTTGGTCAGGTCGGCCCGGCGAATTAAATTTTCGGCACTGGCCATTGAAAGGCTAGCGCTTACGGCTCCGCACGTGGCTCGCTCTGGGAAACCCAACTAATTGAAATATTTGGCGCGCCCGACAAGATTCGAACTTGTGACCCCTGCCTTCGGAGGGCAGTACTCTATCCAGCTGAGCTACGGGCGCTTCCAGTGCGACGTATTATCACCCAAGGTTGCGGCTTTGCCCAATCGCGAAGGTTGTGCAGGAGCCCGCCAGTGGGGCGACAACCGTCTCCGTCAAAGGCCGCGCAGGTCGCCCGCAATGGCGGGCTGCTACACCCAGTACCACTGGTCGAAAGTCAACGTCGTCGTGCGCGTCGCCACGCTTCTCGCGGTGGCCGGAAACCACGCCAGGTCTCGACCGGCTCCATCCCGCGATTGTGCGGAGCGACTCCTTACTCCTCGCAGGCCGGCTTCCTTGACTGCGGCGCCGATGGGTTGACAGCGCGCGTGCGGAATCAGCCTGCCATTGCTGTCGACAGGATAAGTCTTCGGAAGTCCCGCTTCCCGCACGCCTTCGGGCGTATGTATGTCGCCTACGTCCTGCGCGCGCGGCAGCGTCGCCCCGACCAGCACCGGGCCGGTATCCGGGCGCAGATCTTCCGGCTCATAGGGCCATCGGGCAATAAACGCGCGAAGGTTCAGGCGCGCCGTCACCAGGTCTTCATTGAGGTACAGCGTCGGGAAGCTGTCCGGGGGATTCCAGCGCCCGCCGTTCTTCTCCGCGTACGAAGGATCGAGGGGGCTGCTCCAGGCGCAGTCCGCGATCCGCCACCAGTTCCAACCGTCCGGGATACGCTCGCTCCTGAACGTCACCGTCAGTGCTGGACTCGATCGAAAAGGAACATATCGCGGCAGGCCTGCAACAATGCGCGGTTTTCCCCGGCTTCCATCAGGTCGAGCAGCGAGCGGTCTTTCAGCGCCGCAATGGGACGGCGCACCACCGCCGGTATGCGGTCACGTTTCAGGTAGCGCACCAGCAAATCGGTAGCCGCGGCAAGATCGGCAATCGCTTCCGCGCGTTCCGCGGGTACGCCGTGCTCTATCCATTTGCTCAGTGCCTGCCGGCTCACGCCGAAAAGGCGCGCGGCCCGGGATTGATTGAGATCCCAGACCGCCAGAATTCGCGCAAGCGATTGTCCCGCCCGATGCCGGTCCAGGTATTCCGCGAACTCATCCAGCCAGCCGCGCTCGCCCTGATGCGCCGCCGCGAGCCGGGCTGCGGCATCGCGCGGATCGAGTTCGGCTACGTCGGCCAGCTGTTTCGCGGGGCGGCTCATACAGGGGCATCTCCTTAGCCGCAACCATATGTCAACCGCAACTGTTTGTCAATTGAAGCTGTCCGCGACTTGCGCGCTGTCCGTCCAGAACCTGCGCACCGTGGCTCCCCGGCAATTAAACGAGATTGAACTCTCTCCCGCCGCTGCGTTCATGGCGTTGACGATCTCGCGTTCAACGGGCAACAGCAATCGCTTCCACGTATTCTTGAGGCCAGCGCGTCTCCGGCGGCGCAGGTCATTCCTCCAACGCAAAAGCGACGACGTAATCGCCGCGCGTCGTCCCGCCACCGCCGTGCCCGCCTGCGGCAATAACGACGTATTGCCGTCGGTCGACCGCATAGGTCATCGGCGTTGCCTGGCCGCCGGCGGGAAGGCGTCCTTTCCACAGCTCTTCACCGCTTTCGAGATCGAACGCGCGCAGGTAATCGTCGAAGGTTGCGGCGACGAATATGAGGCCGGAGCCGGTCACAATCGCACCGCCGATCAACGGCGCTCCGACTTCGATATTCGGCACAGGCGCGGGCGCGAGATCTTCAATCGTACCGATCGGCCTTTGCCAGGCGATCTCACCCTGGCCCAGGTCGACGGCGACAAGTTTGCCCCACGGCGGCCTGGTACAAGGCACGCCGATCGCCGACATCAGTGAGTCGCGATTCAGGACATACGGGGTGCCTTCCATCTCCGTATAGCCCGACCAGTCATAGACGCCCGCGTCCATCTGCCTTTGCGCCTCGTCGCGCGGTGTCAGGCGAACCCACATCGGAAACTCGAGGACTGTCGCAACGACGGTTTGTGAGTTCGGATCCCACGCGAGGCCGCCCCAGTTCGAACCGCCGGCGTAACCCGGATTTATCAGCGTGCCGTTGACCGTCGGCGGGGTGTAAATACCTTCCGAGCGAAGCGCGGCAATCTTTTTCCTGCAACCGCGTTTGTCGAAATAAAAGAACCCGTACGCATCGTCCTCCGTGATGGCGCGATGACTCACCAGGGGCGGCAACGACGAGAACGGCTGCGTCGGCGACAGCTTCTCGCCGGCGATTCCGCCCTGCGGGACGGGCCGCTCCTCGATCGGATAAATCGGCTCGCCGGTCAGGCGATCGAACACGAACAGCATGCCCATCTTGGTCGTCTGTACGACGGCGGAATGTTCCTTTCCGTCTTTCGTCAGTTCGATCAGCAACGGTTGCGCGGGCAAGTCGTAGTCCCAGACGTCGTGATGCACGAGTTGCCGATACCACGCCACTTTTCCACTCTCGACCGACAATGCGACCAGGGAGTTGGCATATACGCCATCGCCTTCGCGCTGGCCGCCGTAAAAATCCGGCGACGGCGTGCCGGTCGGCACGAACACCAGGCCGTTCACAACGTCGACCGACAACGGCGGCCACGCGTTGGCGCCGCCCGTTTCTTCCACCCCGGATATCCATGTTTCATAAGCAGGATCGTCCGGATCGGTCGGAATCGGGTCCCAGCTCCAGAGCACTTCGCCGCTGCGCGCATCCAGTGCGCGCACGATGCCGCGTTCGAGGCCGACCGCACCGTTGTCGCCGATTGCGGAACCGACGATCACACGGTCGCCGGCGATCGCGGGCGGCGACGTGATTGCATACTGGCCGACTTCGCGCGGTCGCGCATCGCGGTGCAGATCGACGGAGCCCCCGGCGCCGAAATCGGTGCAGGGTTTTCCCGTCAGCGCATCGAGTGCGTAGAGCTTGCCGACGATGTTTCCCAGGTACACTCGCGCCTTGCATGCCGCATCGTCGTCACGCGAAGAATCCTCCCAGAGCGTGACACCGCGTGAGGTGACTTCGGCAAACCCCATATCCCGCGGTACTTTCGAATCGAAGCGCCACAACTCGGCGCCGGTCGCCGCAGCAATGGCGAACGCCGCACCGAAGCCGGTACTCAGATAAAGAGTGTCGCGCCACAGAACGGGTGTGGCTTCAAAGGTGAGATTGTCGCCTTCGCTTGCGCCCTGGCCCAGCTCGCCGGTGCGGAATTGCCAGGCGATCCCGAGCTGCTCGAGATTGGATTTGTCGATCTGCTCCAGCGGAGAATACCGGCTGCCGCCGGCGTCGCGGCCGTAGTACGGCCAGTCTTCAGCTGCCGCGATCCCGGAGGCTCCGACGGCAACGGCCGCCGCCCCGGCGGCCACCCATCGCCGAAGATCCAGGCGTGGCACGGTTACGCGAACCCGGCGGCCGAAAATGTCCAATGATCCAAGTCCGGCACCGTCAGGGCGTTACCGTTCGTAGCTTATCTCGCCGCCGACGATGGTCATGTCAACCTCGGTATTCGGGATCTGTTCTTCGGCGACAGTCAGGATGTCCTGGGATAAAACTACAATGTCCGCGAGCTTGCCGGGCGACAGCGTGCCTTTGATGTCTTCCTCGAAAGCCGCGATGGCGTTGTTCAGGGTGTAGCTCGTCAGCGCTTCCTCGCGAGTCATTACGTGCTCCGGGAAAAAGCGCTCGTGCTCGACCGTCATGCGCGAGACCGACGCATAGTACGATGCGATCGGATCGATCGGCTCGACCGGCACGTCGGTGCCATTGCCGATGATCGCGCCCGATTCGATCAGGTCGCGCCAGGGATAGGACGTTACCCGGGCACGTTCCTCGCCGAGGCGTTTCGGGATCCACGGACCGTCAGACGTGCAGTGAATGCCCTGCATGGCCGCAATGACGCCCAGTTCGGCAAACCTCGGCACATCGGCAGGATCGATGTGCTGCGCATGTTCGATCCGCCAGCGAAGCGCGTTGCCGCTCACGTTCGCGCGTTCCCAGACGCGCTCGTAGATATCCAGCACTTCACGATTGCCGCGGTCGCCGATCGCGTGCGTATTCACCTGAAAGCCGTGCTTCACCGCCATCTCCGCCGTGCGCTCGATTTCTTCCACCGGCTCCAGCATCAAACCGGCACTGTCCGGCAGGTCCTCGTACGGCTCCAGGAGCCATGCACCGTGGGCACCGAGCGCGCCGTCGATCTGCCGTTTGATAGAGCGCACGGCCAGGAAGTCGTTGCCTTCCGCGACCATCTTGTAATGCGGCAGCAGCTCGTCCATCTCCTCGTTGGATTGACGGCGCACCATGACATAAAGGCGAATGGGGAGCGCGCCTTCGTCTTCGAGCTTCTTGAAGAAATCGATCGTCTCGAACGACGCACCGGCATCGTGGAACGACGTGACGCCGTGACGCAGCGCTTCCTGTCCCGCAAGCTGCACCTGTTCGCGATCCCTCTGCTGCTGTTGCTCGAGCGTCAGCCGGCTGTCGTACTGATCCACGGCGTCGTTCAACAGGCGTTGCGCCGTTTCGCGCAGCAATCCCGTTGCTTTTCCTTCCGGCGTACGTACGATGGTGCCGCCGGCGGGGTCTGCAGTGTCGTTGTCGACGAAACCTTCCGCGAGTGCGGCGTCGTTCGCGAATGCGGCATGGCCGCTGGCATGTCCCAGCAGCACCGGGTTGTCGGGCGAAATTTCATTCAGAGTGTCGTTTCGCGGCACGCCGTCAACGGCGTCTTCCGGCACGGAGTCCCACTTGTCCTGATGCCAGCCGCGGCCGAATATCCACTCGCCGGGCGCGGCGTTGTCGACCGCCGCCGCGACCATGCTGACGACCTCGCCCCAGTTCTTCACTGTCGACAGGTCGAGAATCTGCTTTGCTCTTCCAAGCCCCATGAAGTGGCCGTGACCCTCGATGAAGCCGGGCATCACGAAACGCCCTTCGAGTTCGACGACCCTGGTGTCCGGGCCGATATACGCCGCGATCTCCTCGTTGCTGCCGACAGCAGCGATTTCGAAGCCCGAAACGGCGATGGCTTCCTGCGTCCCGAGCGCAGGGTCGACGGTGGCGACTTTGCCGCCGCGCAAAACCAGGTCCGCCGCACCGGCTTGCGCCTCGATGCTCGCCGCAGTGTCCGCAGGCTCCCGGCCATCCTGACCGCAGCCCGCCAGCGCAAGCGCCGCTGCGAACGACATTCTGAGCAAAAAGATTACAGTCCTGACCATCGTTCCCCCGCTGGATGTATGCATTGGCGCGCTCCCTGAAACACGATGATTCTCGATTATCAGGGCGCTTCGATGCGCTCATGTTCTCGTGGGTCGCAGCATATACGGCCCCAAATCGATGCGCAAAGGATTGCCGGGCATTCTGGCGTGCGCCGGCTTGTTATATAATTTCGCGCTTCCGCCGGTCCGTGCAGACCACAAGCTACAATCAATACGAAGCGTACATTTCCGGAGCAATACCTTGAAGCGGGACCAGAAATTCTTCGACCTATATTCGCTGGTGATCGGCGTACTCGCTGCCGTCTGCCTGGGTTTCTTCGTCCTCGCGATGCAAGTGACCGACCTGACCCAGAATCGGTTTACCGCCAATTCGGAGGAATACCTGGCGGCGGTTTCCGAGCGGCTCAAGCCCTTCGGCGAAGTTTACAGGCCGGGCGACGACCTGGCGGCTGCGGGGCCGCAGATTGCCGAGGCCGCCACGCCGGAACCGGTTGCGGCGACGCTGACAGGTCCGCAGGTGTACAACGAAGCCTGCATCGCGTGCCACGGCAACGGCATCGGCGGGGCGCCGATGATCAGCAACAGCGCTGCCTGGGAGCCGCGCATCGAGCAGGGGCTGGACACGTTGCGCCGGCATGCGATCGAGGGATTCACCGGATCCGCCGGCTACATGCCGCCGAAAGGCGGCCGCCTCGATCTCTCCGACGCGGAGATCCAGGGGGCCGTCGACTACATGGTCTCCGAAGCCGAAGAGTAAACGGCCGCTCCCCCCGAGGCGCGCTTCCGCAACGGTGATCGAAACGCCGTCGGGGCCCATGAACACGCGCGAATGGCCGGGCGGGGATCGCCCGCTCTCGCGGGCTCCGACGACGCCGGCGGCGGGCGACTACGGGGTACACTAGCCCACCACTTCCCGATCGAACTGCCGCAAGCCGAGCGCCTCCGCCACATGCGCGATCGAAATGCGTTCCTCGCCGCCAAGGTCCGCGATCGTACGCGCGACCCGCCGCACCCGCTGATGAGCCCGCGCGGACATGCCGAAGCGATCCGTGGCTTGCTCGAGCAATTCCCAGGCTTTGGCCGGCAGCGCACACACCTCCTCCAGGACCTCTCCTTTCAATCTCGCGTTGCAGTCACCGCTGCGCTGCTGTTGCCGCTGCCTTGCGGCGCAAACCCGTCGCAGGACATCGGCGCTCGATTCGGCATCGTTCGCACCGGGACGCAACGCTTCGCTCGGCAGCCGCTGCACCGCAACCTGCAGATCGATGCGATCCAGGAGGGGCCCTGAAATCTTCGCGCGGTAATTGCGCACGCGGTCCACGGAACAGCGGCAGCCGCCGCGCGGGTCGCCGAGGTAACCGCAAGGACAGGGATTCATCGCGGCAACGAGCTGGAAGCGCGCCGGGAAATCGGCCTGGCGGCCGGCACGGGAAATCGTGGTTGTGCCGCTTTCCATCGGCTCGCGCAACACTTCCAGCACGTGCCGGCTGAACTCCGGCAGTTCATCCAGGAACAGTACTCCGTTATGCGCCCTCGAGATCTCGCCCGGCCGCGGATCGGAACCGCCGCCGACGAGCGCCGCGGCGGACGCCGTATGATGCGGCGCGCGAAACGGCCGCTGCCGCCATCGCCCGAGATCGAACGGACGACCCAGTACGGAATCGACGGCCGCCGTCTCGAGCGCCTCCCGGTCGCTCATGGGCGGCAGAATGCCGGGCAGCCGGCGAGCCAGCATGCTCTTGCCGGTCCCGGGCGGCCCGCTGAACAGCACGTTATTGACAATGGACCTATACGCTGTCAGACTCCGCGGATCAACAGTCCCGGAGCAGACTCATGGCCAAGAAAGCATACAGCTACAGGCGCTTCTCCTCAGCCGAGCAGCAACACGGTGACAGCCTACGTCGCCAGACAAAGCTGGCTGAGAGGTACGCCGCTGCGCACGGACTTGAGTTGGACACTACCCTCACGTTTGAGGATCTGGGAGTATCTGCCTTCCGCGGAAAGAATGCCGAGACAGGCGCGTTGCGCGCATTCCTTCAGGCAGTCGAAGTCGGAATAGTTGATGAAGGTTCGTATCTTCTGGTCGAATCTCTCGACCGGATAAGTCGGCGAGTAGCGCGGAAGGCAATGCGCATCCTTGAGGAAGTCGTGGAGGCAGGCATCACGCTCGTAACGCTAAGTGACGGCAAGGCATATACGGTCGAATCAATCGACGGTATGGATTTCCTGATCGCTTCAATAACTCTGATTCGCGCAAATGAGGAGTCGGAGATGAAGTCTCAGCGGCTCAAAGCCGTCTGGGAAGCGAAGCGTGCGACAGCCAGCACCAAGACTATGACCGCACGCACACCCGGCTGGATCGAACTTAACGCCGACCGCACGCCAATCCTTATACCCGACCGTGCAGCCATCGTGCGGCGCATATTTGAGCTGTACCTCGAAGGCCACGGCAAGGAGACCATAGCGCGCACACTGAATGGCGAAGGCGCTGCACCCTTCGGACGCGCCAAGCACTGGCACCGCTCTTACGTCACCAAAATACTTAGCAGTGCTGCCTGTGTCGGTGAGTTCACTCCATGCCTGACTGAACACTCGGAAGGTCGCACACTACGCATTCCCCAAGAACCGATCCCCAGTTACTACCCCGCCGCAGTTGATAGGGACACGTGGGACCGGGCACAGGCACTGCATCTCCGTAACGGCAATGCACGTGGGAGACATTCAGGCAAGGCCGTGAGATCACTGCTGGCTGGACTGGCAGTGTGCCCCCGGTGTCACTCCACGATGACCAGAGTCACCAAAGGTCCGACCTCGAAGTCAGGATATGCGTACTTCGTGTGCGTGTCAGCTAAGGCGGGCAAGGGATGCGAGTACAAGGCCGTTCAGCAGCACCTCGTTGAGGGCGCCCTGCTACACAACCCCGCACAGATGATCGCAGCCATGCCTCACAGCGACGCTGATCTGACAGACCAGATACGCAGACAGGAGGCGCAGGTAGCGGGCATCGAGGAACGCATTGAGAACGTGTTGGATACGCTTCAGGTGCAACCGTCCGCGGCGCTTAGAGCCCGCTTAAGGAAACTGGAAGCCAACCACCAATCCGTCAAGGCGGATCTTGATGTGCACTACGAGCGAGCATCCGTGAGTGAAAGTAAGCTGGTAGCGCACAAGGCGGATGTGCTTGAGGCGGCCTTGAGTGAACCTGTAGCGGACGTTAAGAAAATCAACACGGCCCTACGCTCCATGCTCCGCTGTGTTGTGATCGACTACCGGAGCGGGCAGCTCGAGCTACATTGGCAGCATGGTGGCAAGTCAGCAGTGCTTTACACGTTCCCGTAAAAATTCCAAAATATTTGCTGTAGCCGTCCGAAGCGCCACATATACATACGCACATCGCAGTTTCCCCCTTGCCCCTCCCTACTATCCGCGAGGGCGGGGGCGATAATAAAGGCAGGCAGGCGCGGCTCCTTATACAGCCAGCTGAACAGCCCACCTTTGGCACACTTCCCAGTCACAGTCAGTGCTACAAGCCGCATGACTTCTGGCACCGTGCCGGTCCAACATCCGATGGGGTCTTGATCACCATATCGTCATTGTGTAGCCGGAGACCCAACCGACCGATGGACTCTGAGTAGTGACTGGCAAGGTACCTGAGACGCAGCCAGAGGCCGCAGGAGCGACGATCTATTTGTTTTGAAAGCCCCATGAAAGGCAGGCCGGGTTTTCAGCCAGCGGCCTTAGGATCGGTGTGAATGAGCGCACCCGGGCCCTAATCTGTTTTTTCGTTTCCAGGGTTGGTGACTACCAGCCACTGCAGGTTCGACTACCAGCCACTGCAGGTTCGACTACCAGCCACTGCAGGTTCGACTCAACGCCCGCGAGAGACAAGGACACACACGCTCGTACCGCACGTTCTTTATTACAGGGCGAACTGCCAGCCACTGTCTGCCTGTGCCCCGTGGTTGAGCAAATGCGCCGGAATCCGACGGATTTGAAGCCCGACTGCCTGTGCCCCGTGGTTGAGCATATGGGCCACACGTGTGGCCCATTTGAAGTTCGACTACCTGTGCCCCGTGGTTGAGCAAATGGGCCAAGATCTTGGCCCATTTGAAGTTCGACTACCTGTGCCCCGTGGTTGAGCAAATGCGCCATCGGATGGCAGATTTGAAGTCACTACCCGTGCGGGACTACTGACGGGCTTGCGGTAACGTGCTGCGGTGCAGCAATAAGGGACACTCTGGCAGAACCAGAACAAACCCTCACTAAAGCAGATCCCGAACGAAGACGCACTAAAGCAGAGCCAGGCAATAAAGAGACACTCAAGCAGACCGGCAACAAAGTAGCTGGTCCGAGAACCGACTCGCCAAGCGAGCCCGGTCGTCCCATTTTTATTTGAACCACACAGATTTAGGAGAATTCCCATGCCCAGAAGTACTGTCATAGCAATCGCTGCATTGAAGCTGCGCGCCAGGAATTCACGCGAGCAAGTTCGCTGGATTATTGAGCCATTGGCCAAGCAGGGATTACCTCTACGAGACATCGCCAAGACGCTCAACGCATATCGCGTCAAAACACTTTCAGGCAAAGGTAAGTGGCACAACTCGTCCGTCAGGCGGGTTGTCAATAAGCTTGACCTTCGTGAGCCCGGATACGTAGGCAAGTCGCCGGGCCGCTGGGCATCGCGGAAGGAAGCAGCGTGAGCGCCGAAGGCGAGGTCAGCAGACTAAGGCTGACCAAGTGTACCCATTGCGGTGAAACCTTTGGCACGCGAGCCGCAAGGCTGGCCCATAGACCGGGCAAGTGTCGCACCGACAAGACCATGAGTCGAGCTGGTGCGTGGCGCGGTTATGCGGGCATCTGGTGGACAGTCGATTTAGGACTCGATGACGATAGTCTCGGTCAGCCAAATCGAGGTCTGCAAGTCATTGAAAGTAGAGGGCGCGAGGTTGGGTGCAACAGCGGTTGAACAATGACGGTGACTTCAATCAACTCCCCGGCGAACGTCCAATGAACTCATGGCTGCGCTGGCTCAAACAACGCGTCCACCACACACAGACAAACATGGAGAAACCCTAATGTCACGTGATACGAGATGCAGTCACTTACCGTCGCACCAAGTGGCACAAAGGCAGCTGCCAAGCGACGTTCGCGTTGTGCGTGGTAAGAATGGTCCGGTGTACCAACTTGGTCCATCATTCGCTGAGCCGGTCGCCCCGATAGAGCAGGACCCTGGCCCCGCGTTACGCCGGGAGCTCGAGCGACAGATTGCCGCAAGGCGCGGCAAAAACGAATGATCATTCGCATTTCACACAAACACCACCGGAGAAAACAACATGGCACAAAGAATTCAGTTCGATGCGCAAGGCAATGAAGTCGATATCGACCTCAACGGCGCACTCGTAGAAACCAAAGAGCAATTTGAAGCTCGCACCGCGGGCGGAGCCGGCTATGGCGCCAGCGTTAGAGACGTTAACGCAGAGAACCTGCACGCACAACGAACGTTCGAACAGATAAACGACCCGGCGAAAGCCGAGCGTAACCGCGAGCGACTCGCCGGTACCATTGAAGCTTATAACGATCTGGTCGCTATGGAAGAACAGCTCCGCGCTTCTGGCCGTAAGCTGAACCAGTCACAGACTGAGCGCAAGGGCCACCTGTTCCGTGACATAAGCATTCAGGCTGCTGGCGTGCCGGGAGCTCTTGACGAGCTGGGTATTTCAGTCGACTAACCGAACAAACCCGATGGACCATACTTGTGTCCAGAGATCGAAAGGGCGGGCGCAGCGATGCGCCTGCCTGAGTAGGCACCCCGCCCACGGATACACCCCGCTACACTTTGGCTGAGCCAGCTACTCGCTGGTCGGCCGCCTATTCAGCTTGATCGCCGTCGCGATCAGGCACCCCGCGTTACCTTGCTTTGGTTGAGCAAACGTAGTCCGCACCGAGATTGATCCCTCGTGTGCGGGCTACACCTCTCAAAGCTCAACTGCAAGGCAACTATCAACCAAACCGAAGGTACTACCAATGAACTTCTTTAACAGACACATAGACGACCGCGACCGCTTGATGAACAAGTGGCGCAGGGCGGCATCACCCGAACTAATTGCCCTTGTGCGAGACGTGGCAACACAGCTTGAGAACTACGAGAAGTATCTCGGGCTACGAAAGCGTGCTCGACGAACAGACGACTATGAAGTGTTCTACGGCTGCGTAGAGGCGCTCGTGTGTGACCTGATACACCGGGCGTTGACTTCAGAGAACATGATGGGACGCATCGCAGTCTCAATGGACAACACTGTAAACGCGACACGGTACAAGGCTGTAACCGACTCCCACCAGTTCCCGAACATTGTACGGATGATGGCCACGCCTGAAATGGGCTGGCTTGAAGTATGCGAGATCGGAAACCGTTATGGTGGCTGGCAGATCGGCAAGCGTACAGCGGTACGCGCTGCTGCACGATTGCTTGATCGTATCGACTACTGGGGGATTGAAAGTCACCACATAGAGCTGAAAGGCGAACAAGAAATCGTCATACAGAAGACCGGCAAGCATGACCCGAAGAACACAATAGACGGGCGTGCCGAGTGGATCGACTATCCCGAATCTAACATTGCCAAGAAGTATCGAAGCGAGGTGCGTGAGATCAATGAGCATCTACGAGCCAAGACTATAAGCTACACCGGCGAAAGACTTGTTGATCTAACAGACACCCGCCTGCAAAGATTCTTTAATAACGCTTCGTTTAAGCAGGGAGGTCGACTGTTCGGCGGATTTTGGCAGAACTTGAAGGCACGGCAGGTGCGTCTGGTTACGATAAATAGCGAGAAGGTATCTGAAGTTGACTTCGAGTGTATGCAGGTAGCCTTGGCACGAGCGGAGGCAGGCGTTACACACGACTTGAGCACAGACGCCTACAACGTTGACGTGATCGACACCAAGCCGGGCGAGGAGCGCAGCGAATGGAAGACAGAGACCACACGCAAAGGTATCAAGAAAGTATTTGCGTCCATGCTGTTCGCACGGAAGCCATTTAAGAGATGGCCAAGGGAAACGCAGACACACTTTCCACCGGGAACGAAGCTGAGCAACGTGACGGACGCCATCGAACGCGCGCACCCTGATCTAAGTCATCTCTGGTACACGGGAGCGGGCTATAGGCTCATGTTCACCGAGTCTCAGATACTCGTGAAGGTTCTACTCCGGCTCAAGGAGCAGGGCGTGATCGCCCTCCCCAAGCATGACTGCGTTGTCGTGCCTGCTTCAAGGAAGCATCTTGCAGCGCGGATCATGAGGGAGACTTTCAGAGAACTTACAGGGGGCGCTGTAGGCGTAACTGTAGATGGCTCGAAACTGACTTCGGTCACCTAACCTTTCCCTCCTTCGGGGGAGGGAGGGGAGGGTGTCTACACTGGAAGTAACTCACAGCTCCCCTATAGCAGTCCCGTAAGCAAATCGTCGAGCTGAAACCCGCATGGCTCCGCCATTCTGGTCGCCGAAAAGGCGCTGAACGATTTCCTCTCGTGTATTTAGGGTGCAGCAATAACGGGAAGGCGAGAATTAAAGCCCCGTTACCGAGTAATACCCAACCGATCACCTCCTCCGTGGTGAAACCCGACAGTACCCGGCTCAAGAGTCATGACTTGAGCTGGGCTGTCACTTCAAGGCAACCGCGGAGTTATCACCATGGAGAACGACAATGACGACTGATACAAACCAGAAGCCCACGATAATTTCACGGGACGACGCACGGGCAGCGGGGGCTATGTACTTCTACACCGGCAAGGCTTGCATACATGGTCACGTGGCTGAGCGATATGTGAGCGGTGACGGTGGTTGCGTGGAGTGCTGCAGAGAGAGCGGCCGAAAGTATCAAGCAGAGAACCTTGAAGCCGAACGGGAGCGATCTCGAAAGAAAAGCCAAAAGTATCGAGCAGCGAACCTTGAAGCTGAGCGCGAGCGCCAGCGCAAGAGCGCCCGCAAGCGCCGGGTCAAGCTGCGAGCTGCCGGTATCTGCTACTTCGCTGGCTGTGGTCAACCAGTATCACCAAATCGTACCCACTGCGCCGAACACCTCGCGTGGGCCAGCGCGTATAAGAGCAACCGCCAAGCAACCGATCCCACGTACCGCGCCCAGCGCAACGTCAGCCACGCCGCACGCGAGGCCGTGAAGCGCAAGTCACTATCAATATCCTTGTACATTGGCAACACCAACGCCGAACGCGCCACGCTCAGACGTGCACACCACTTGGCGATAGATGGGGGCAGTATGGCGTGGCAGTCCTATGTCACAGATGAGTGCAAGCAAGACTTCCACGAACTCGAAATCACACGTGCAATGGCTCAAGAATTCTCCGGCGCCGTAATGGCTCTCGATCACATCGTAGCTATCACGCCACGCAAGGGTGAACCGCGCGGCTTACATTCGCCAGAGAATCTACAAGTCCTACCGCACGATGATCTAAACGCACCGAAAAGCAACATCCCAGCACGTGTGTACCTCAAGAAACGTCCAGACTATAGAAAGTGGCTGCTTCACATTCCAGTGTACGAGTCTGTGGAAACGCTCACGGCAGACCAGCAAGAGGAACTCACCCAACAAGCTGAAGCCGATTACGAGTACACGGACAGAGATTACTTCGAGGCCGACAAAGATTACACCCGAACTATCGCTCGAAGGAGAAAAGCAAAGTGAACTATAACCTCGCTCACGTACCGACGCTAAACGCACACCTCCCGTCCCTTTATACCCTCCCGAGTCCCGCAGCGATTAACATTCTCAAACCCGACGACAGCGTACAAGCTGCGTTCGTCTTTGGCGAGCAAGAGGAAGTCGAGTTGATGTGGATCAAGATACGAACACGCGGCGACGGAAACATCGAAGGCACACTTCTGAACACGCCCGTTAACGCAGCCGCTGAGGTTGCATGTGGGGACACCATTGTACTTGAAGACAGCAACATCATTGCCTGCTTGTACGCTTCGGAGTTTGAATAATGCCACCTATCGTACCGTGTGATTGTTGCTCGCAAATGATGCGCGTTCAGTCACTCGCAACCAGAACTTGCGGCCCGGCTTGTCAGGCGCTCTTAGAGCGACGAGCAGCCGCTGAACATCTGCCCTGCACGCATAACGAAAGGCACTGTGTCACGCCAGAGCAGCTGGCCCTTCAAAGAAAGAGGAAACGATGAGTCGACCAGCATTGAGCAGAGGCGCACGGCGCCGCAACAGGTGCCGGCAACACGCCGGAGAGAGAGCCGCCGCTGAGCGAGCCACTGCCGATCTAAAAGCCAAACTTCAAAGACAACATGAGGACGAGACAAAATGAACGAACCAGAATTGAGAGCCGAGATAAACGTCCCGGTGTCTACCGAAGTACTTCGCTTGTCAGACGGACGCTTCGTTAGGCGGACGACATACCAGTCGGGCAGCGTCAAAGATGTCATGGTATGGCCGGGCGACCATCCGAACGCACGCGCCGTCAAGGCGTAACCCCCAACACAAAAACGGCATCGGCCGATGCCGATTCACCACACCACAGGAACACCACAATGACCCAACGCGCTATCACCACCATGGTCGAATCCGTAGCAGTGCAAACACTCGCTAACGTCTCCCGTACGCTGCGCCGAAAGAAGCATGCGCCCGCACAAGTAACAAAACTCGCCGATCAGATTGGCGATCATTTGGTCGCTAACGTATCAGGCTTCGGCGGCACAACTACGGCTGCGCTACGTGAAGCTGCCGAGTCCGCAGTCGACACTGTAGCTGCGGTCTCTGCGATCAACGACCTCAAGTCCTAATAACACCGTAGGTCCACAGTTCCTAACATGAGAATGTTGTGACCGCCGGCCGCGGCGATTTCGAGTGCGCGGCGTGCGACGCCCTGTCCCTTGACATCCGACAGGTCCGGGGCATCGGATTCGACCAGCGTCGGAATAAAGGTGTGCAAAGGCTCGACGACCCGCCTTCCGCAGAGATGCGCCGTAACCTGCAGCAGGGTTTCGGCGACGAACACGCGCGCCGTCGACAGTGTCGCCTCGAGGCCGTTTTCCCTCGGCACGAAAATGGACTTGCCCTCTTCGCCGGCCTTGAGCGCCGCCGGCAGCGTGCCCGGGATCGGATGCAGCTCTCCGTTCATTCCGAGTTCGCCGTAAAACTCGTACGAGTCGAAGTCGTGCTGGGGAATGATGCGTTGCGCCGCCAGTATGCCGAGCGCGATCGCAAGATCGAAGCGTCCGCCCGTCTTGCGCAGATCGGCGGGTCCGAGACTGACGGCAATGCGTTCCTGCGGGAAATGGAAGCCGGAATTCAGGATGGCGCCGCGCACCCTGTCCTTGCTCTCGCGAACCGCCGTTTCTGCAAGACCTACGATCGAGGTTGTCGGTAAGCCTCCGGACAGGAACACTTCTACCGTGACGGCCGGAGCCTCCACGCCGACCTGGGCGCGGCTCTTCAGAACCGCGAGGCTCACGTTGCCGGTGACTGTCGGACCTTCCGTGCCGCGGTCTGATTCGGCTGACCCGTCGTCCATCGCCCCTCCCTGGCAATGACAGCCATAGATTAGTCAGGCATCTTGCTGCTGCTCGCGCTTCCTGCTGCGCAACCTGCCGGCTATTTGGTCGGTTCCTTTCTCGCCAGGTTCGCCGCGGGGGCTTCTTCCAGCGTCTTCAGTCGGCGTTCGAGCGCCTCCAGTTTTTCGCGCGTGCGGGCTAAAACGGCTTGCTGCACGTCGAATTCCTCGCGCGTGACCAGGTCGAGCCTGGACAGGCCGGAGCTCAATACCGAGCGAAAATTCTGCTCGAGATCGTCACGAACCGCCTTGAGTCCCTCCGGGACGGCGTCGGCAAGTTTTCTTGCGAGCTTGTCAATCGATTCGGTTGGCATCGCATTGTGATACCGCAACGAGAGCGAAAACACCAGTCCTCAATCGAGGCAAGCGGGCTCAATTCAGCCTCGCTGACCCGATGTGGGGCAACAGCTCGATTCGTTGCACAACTTCGGTGCCATGTCGCCGTCATTCTTGCGTTGCATGCCCGGTTTCAGGCGGGTTCCGGGGCTGGCACGGATGTTGCAAAACAGCGACCGCGCACGCCGACGGCCGCCGCAGCAGCACATCGGGGTGACGGCGACGGGTTTTCTCAAAGCCATTCCACAAATTACCCGGGGAGTTCGATGAGACGAAGAATCACGGCAATTTCGATTGCGACCGCATTGCTCTGGTCTGGCCTGGCAAACGCAGACTTGTCGGCAAACATCGGCTGGGCCAGCGACTACTTCTATCGCGGCATTTTGCAGGCTCCATCGTCGGCATCCGCCGGCATCGATTTCGAGAAAAACGGTTTTTACGCCGGTAGCTGGGCCGCCGACGTCAATGACGGTCTCGAGGTTGACGGCTACTTCGGCTATGCGAACGAATCAGGCGGCATCAGTTACAGCGTCGGCTTTACGGGCTACTACTACACCGGCGATTTTGACGACACCTACCAGGAAGTAAATCTCGGCGCCGGTTACGGTTTCGCGACCGTCGACGTCGCGGTCGGTGAGTACGACAACTTCGGCGGACCTGTACAGGACTATACCTACTATTCACTGACCATTGCGAACAAGGGCTTTTACGCCAAGCTCGGCGGTTTCGCACAGGATTTCGACGGTGAATACATCGAGCTCGGATACGGCACCTCCATTGCCGAGCTCGACCTGGGCTTCGCCGCGATTTTTGCGAACGGCGATCTGGTCGGCGAAGCCACGGAATCCCTGGTGTTCACCATCGGCAAGTCCTTCAACCTCAACTGAGCATCCGGGGATACAGCAATGAAACTGATCGTCGCGATCATAAAGCCGTTCAAGCTGGATGACGTCCGCCAGGCGGTGGCCGATATCGGAATTCAGGGCATTACGGTGACGGAAGTGAAGGGATTCGGCCGGCAACGCGGCCACACGGAACTCTATCGCGGCGCCGAGTACGTCGTGGACTTCCTGCCGAAAGCGAAAATCGAGCTGGCCGTCGCCGACGATATCGCAGAACAGGTCATCGAAGCGATCACGAACACGGCACGAACCGGATCGATCGGCGACGGAAAAATTTTTGTCGTCGACCTGGAACAGGCCATTCGCATCCGTACCGGTGAAACAGGTACGGCGGCAGTCTAACCACAAGGAGAGGAGTTGCCGTGGAAGACGTAACGCAGCTGGCCGGGCAAGTGACTGAACTCAGTTACGCCCTTGACACGTTCTATTTTCTGGTAACGGGCGTGCTGGTGATGTGGATGGCAGCCGGCTTCACGATGCTGGAATCAGGACTGATTCGCGCGAAGAATACTGCCGAAATACTGACCAAGAATATCGGCCTTTACTCCATTGCCAGCATTATGTACATGTTCTGCGGATACTCGATCATGTACCCGGGAGAATTCGAAGGCGGGCTGTTTCAAAGCCTGTCCACATTCGGTACCGGCCTCGTTGGCTCAGCGGACAACACTGCGGCCGGCGTCATCGAAAGCGGCGGTGAAATCTATTACTCGAACCTTGCCGACTTCTTCTTTCAGATCGTATTTGTGGCAACCGCCATGTCCATTGTTTCCGGCGCCGTCGCCGAGAGAATGAAACTCTGGTCCTTTTTCCTGTTCGCGGTCGTCATGACCGGGTTTATTTATCCGGTCCAGGGTTTCTGGAAATGGGGCGGCGGTTTTCTCGACGCCGCCGGATTCCAGGATTTCGCCGGCTCGGGAATCGTGCATCTGTGCGGCGCCACCGCGGCGCTTGCAGGGGTGCTTCTCCTTGGGGCGCGCAAGGGCAAGTACGGGCCGGGCGGGCAAATAAATGCCATCCCGGGCTGCAACCTGCCCCTGGCCACGCTCGGAACCTTGATCCTCTGGTTCGGCTGGTTTGGTTTCAACGGAGGCTCCGAACTGAAAGTGTCCGACGTGGGCGAAGCAAATTCCGTCGCACTCGTATTCGTCAATACCAATATGGCCGCCGCCGGCGGTCTTCTGTTCGCGCTGATTCTGGCCCGGTTGTGGTTCGGCAAGGCAGATGTGACGATGGTGTTGAACGGGGCGCTCGCAGGGCTGGTTTCGATTACGGCCGAGCCGCTGGCGCCCACGCCGATCGGCGCGACGCTGATCGGGGCGGTAGGCGGCCTCATTGTCATCCTCTCGATCGTCGCGCTCGACAAGCTCAGGATCGACGATCCTGTCGGCGCGATCTCGGTCCACGGAGCGGCCGGAATCTGGGGCCTTCTGGCGGTGCCGATCTATAACGACGACGCGACGCTGACGGCGCAGCTACTGGGCCTCGTTTCGATTCTGCTTTGGGTATTTATCGCAAGCTTCGTGGTCTGGTTCGCCATCAAGGCAGCGCTCGGCATCAGGGTGAACGATAAACAGGAGTCCGAAGGCGTGGACTTGAGCGAGTGCGGCCTCGAGGCCTATCCGGAGTTCACAACGGCAAAATAGCCGCCACATTTGCAACGTTAGCAAGCTCGGGCCTGTCGCCCCCTCGGCAGCCCGCGGAGCGGGCCATGTTCTTCATGGCCCGCTCTTTTAGTTGGGCAAACTGAGGACAAAAGAGGCTGTGATCGGGTTCACACTACAGTTACGATTAACGTGTTTTAATGTATCCCGTTCAACACCTTGAGTTCATTGATTGCAGCGCGAATCCGAAGGACTGCGATGAAGCGTCATAAATCAAAAACCTGCGCTCTGATACTGGCCGGCCTGGCCGTGGCCGTGACGGGCACCGTTTACGCCGGCGAGATTTACAAATGGACCGACGCGGACGGCAACGTGCATTTCGGCGACCGGCCGTCGGGCGCGGCGTCCGAGGAACGCCTGGCGATCGGCTCGAGTCCGACCGATCCCGACCGCGTCAGGGCGATTGTGCAGGCGCGAAACGACGCCGGCGCTGCACGCGCCGAAGCGCAGGCTGCAACAAAAGCCGAGGAGCCAACCGCGGAAGAGCTGCGTGCTGCAGAGCTGGAGCGGGCTGAGAAATGCAGCACCTATAAAGAGAGACTGCAGAAGTTTGTCACGTCGCGGCGGCTCTATCGCGAGGACGAAAACGGAGAGCGTGTGTACCTCGACGAGGAAGAAACCTTAGCCGCCCGCGCCCGCGTGCAGGAGCAGGTCGTAGAATACTGCACGACCTGACCGCCCGCTTTTCACCGGCGGCAACTGGGCCGTCCTGCCACAGTTCGCCGTCACCGTAACGCCACAAGGTCTGGCACTGAGCAGGGGTGCGCCGGGCGTATTCCACCAAGCGAGCTTCCCGTGTTTGAGCGACTGGAATGTGCCCGGCGCAGCCCTGCGACGCCAGGCGAGGGCCAGCCCGGCGCAATCCAGACTCCGGTAAAGTCGAGTTACAATGCCGGCTTCGCCCCGACCAGGACAAGCTTTGGCCAAAGCCACTACCGCTGTCGAAAAAGAAACCCAGGCGTATCTTCCGGACTTCTGCGCTGCCGGTACCATTTTCGTCGTGGTGCTGGTCGCGGCACTGGTAGCGATCGTGTTGACGCTCGCCGGCAACCCCGAGCCGGGCAGGTTCCTGGTGGACCTCGCCGGGACTGCGCTTTTCGTGCTCTGGCTCGCCCTCCTGGGCGCCGCGGTCCTGTGCCGTATCCGCGGCTGGGTCGGGAGTTTCGGTAAGACGCAGGCCTTCGTCATCAGCTACCTCTTGCTCGCGGTGCTGTGCCTCATGCTGGCGGAAGCCGCCTGGCAACTGACCGGGCGGTCCGGCCAGGTGATCATCGCGGACAGCCACCGCGGTTTCCTCCTGCGGACCTTCGCAATCAGTTCAATAGTCATCGCACTGGCGATGCGTTACCTGTACGTGGCAAGCGAATGGCGCCGCAGCATCGTGCTGGAAGCGCAGTCGCGTGTCAGCGCATTGCAGGCACTCATTCGCCCGCATTTTCTGTTCAACAGCATGAACACGATCGCCGCCCTGACACGCAGCGATCCGCACCGGGCCGAAGAGGCGGTGGAGGACCTGGCGGATCTCCTGCGTGCCAATCTCGGTGGACCGAAAGATCGTGCGACACTGAAAGACGAACTCGAGATTGCCGCGATCTATCAGCGCATCGAGAAGCTGCGCCTCGGGGACCGTCTGCAGGTGCGATGGGAGCTCGGCGACCTGCCGCTGCACGCGTTGCTGCCGAACCTTACGATTCAGCCGCTGCTCGAGAATGCGATTTACCACGGCGTCGAACTGGTGCCCGAAGGCGGTGAAGTGCTGGTCACCGGCAGGCAGCAAGGCGAACGGCTCGTCATCGAAATCTCGAACCCCGTGGCGAGGGCGGAGGCGCGACTTCGCGAAGGCAACCAGATGGCGCTGTCGAATATACGCCAGCGCTTCGAGCTGGCCTACGGAAAACGCGGCCAGGTCGTCATCGAGGACCAGGAAACAACCTTTACGGTCCGGCTCGAGTTCCCGTTCGAGGAGGACCGGCCATGAACGTCCTGATTGTCGACGACGAGCCGCCCGCGCGGGCACGCGTTCGGCAGTTACTCGAAGAGACCGGCGAACATGCAATAGTCGGCGAAGCGCAGAACGGTGCGCAGGCGCTCGAGCTGTGTGCAAAGCTCGCACCGGACGTCATTCTGCTCGACATCAGCATGCCCGGGCTCAACGGCATTGAGACCGCGCATCACCTGAACGCACTGGAAAAGCCGCCCTGCGTCATTTTCACGACGGCCTACGACCGCTACGCCATCGAGGCTTTCGACGCGAAGGCCGTCGGTTACGTCCTGAAACCCATCCGCCGCGAACGGCTGGAACGCGCGCTGCAACAAGCGGCGCGGCTGAGCCGCGGCGCCCTGGGCGAGATCGGCAAAGGCTTCGGCGTCACCGAACAACGCAAGCACGTGTGTGCGCGCGTTCGCGGCGAGCTGAAGCTGATTCCCATTTCCGACATCGCCTATTTTCACGCCGATCAGAAATACGTGACGGTGCACCACCGAAACGGCCAGGACCTGATCGATGAATCGCTGAAGACGCTCGAAGACGAGTTCGCCGACCGCTTCGTTCGCATTCATCGCAAAGCGCTCGTTGCCGCGGACAAGATCGAGACATTGCGAAAAACGGCCGATGGGCGAACGGAAGTGGAGCTTCGCGGCCTTCGCCCCGGCTCCGTGAAGGGCGATGATCCGTCCGATGAATCATTGTTCGTCAGTCGACGGCACCTGGCCGAGGTTCGACGCCGCGTCCGGGGTCGCTGATCGTGGTCATACGCATTGCAACGCGCAAGAGCACGCTCGCGCTCTGGCAGGCCGGTCATGTGGCGGATGAACTGAAGAGGCTGCCGGAAGTAAGCTCAGTCGAACTCGTGCCGCTGACAACGCGGGGCGACCGGCTACTGGACCAGGACTTGAGCAAGGTCGGCGGTAAGGGCCTGTTCATCAAGGAACTCGAGATAGCGATGCAGACGGGAGATGCCGATGTGGCCGTCCATTCGATGAAGGACGTGCCAGCCGTGATCGCGGATGGATTCTGCATCGCGGCGCTGCTCGAACGCGCGAATCCCCTCGACGCACTGGTCAGCAACAAAGCCTCCGCCATCGCCGAACTCGCAGACGGCGCGGTCGTCGGGAGTTCAAGCCTGAGACGCCAGGCACAACTCAAGGCACTGCGACCGGATCTCGTCGTGCAATCCTTGCGCGGTAACGTCGACACGCGCCTTAAGAAACTCGACCGCGGTGACTACGATGCGATCGTACTCGCCTGCGCGGGGCTCGAACGGCTCGGACTGGGTGATCGTATCAGCGAGCGCATTGCACCGGATCGCATGTTGCCCGCATCCGCCCAGGGCGTGATTGGCATCGAATGCCTCGCGGACAGGCAGGATCTGCGAGCGCTGCTCGCCCGGCTCGATCATCCGGTCACGAGGCAGACGACGCTTGCCGAACGGGCTGTCGCCCGCACCCTCGAGGCCAGTTGCACATCCCCGCTGGCGAGTTACGCCGTCGCGCGCGACGGCCTGATGACCCTGACGGCGATGGTGGCATCGGTCGACGGTAAGAAGCTGTTGCGCAACCAGGTTTCGGGGGCTCTGCAAGACGCGGAGCAGCTCGGCAGCGAACTTGCACGCCTTCTGCTCGAACTCGGAGCAGCCGACATTCTCCGCGAGGCAGGGCAATGAGCCCCGGGCCGCTCAGCGGTATCGGCGTACTCGTCACACGGCCCGCATGCCGCGCCGGGGAACTGACGCAGGCAATCGAAGGGGCCGGCGGGACGGTTGTATCGTTTCCGGTGCTCGACATCGAATCCCGCGACAGCGCCATACTGGACCAGGAGAGGACCGAGCTTCCGCGACCTGACATTGCTATTTTCGTGAGCAGCAACGCCGTAAAGTTCGGCCTCGAATACATTCCCGGGAGCGGCGTCAGGATCGCGGCCATCGGGCCGGCAACCCGGGCGTCGATCGAGGCCGCGGGTCGAACGGTCGACATTTATCCGTCCGGCGGCTTCGACAGCGAACACCTGCTGCAGGAAGCGGAACTCCTGAACGCGAAGGGCAAGACGATCCGGATCGTCAGGGCTGACAGCGGCCGCGAGCTGCTGGCGTCTACGCTGCGCGAGCGCGGCGCACGGGTCGACTATTTGTCGGCCTATCGCCGCCTGCCGAAACGCCATTCGGACGCCGAGCTTGACGAGCTTGAACGTGCCTGGCGGGCGGGAATGATTGATTACGTTACCGCCATGAGCGTGGCGTCGTTCGACAGTCTCGTGGCCATTCTTCCGGATTACTGTCGCGACAAGCTGCCGGCAACGCCACTGGTTACGCCCAGTGAACGTGTGATACAAACGGCGAGCGAGAGAGTTCCCGGCATCCAGGCAATTCTTGCCCCGGGGCCACAGGCCGGCGACATGGTCCGCGCCATCATCGCGCGACGGTCGCGCGAGTATCGCGAAGATCGCGCGACAAAACCGGCACTGGAAAAACCAAATGAAGACACCTGACGACAACAACGATTCGGCGGAGCATTCCGTCGCCCGCACGACCGGGGCGCCGGTTGAAGAAGAATCCGCCCTCGAGCCCGGCAACAGCGCAGAAAGTGCGAAGGATGAGCCGGTCGGCGAAGCGGACAAGGAATCGTTCAATGTCTCGCCCGAAAAAAACGACCCGCCCGCAACGCGGCCGTCGCGCGGCCTGTTTTCCTCGTTCGCCGGATGGCTTGCGCTCCTGCTCGCGCTCCTCGCAGTCGCTGGCGTCGCGTACCTGGCCTGGCGGAGCCAGGACAGCGGCAGGGATGCGGCCGGCAACGAGGCGGCCATCGCCTCGCTGTCCGACAATCTCGCCGAGGCCGTGAGCTCCCTGCGGAACCTCGAGACCGCACTTGCCGGACTTGGAGAAACCGACCGGCAGCGTTCGGAAGACATCGCCTCGCTCGAACGCGAGCTGAGCGAATCGCTGCAACAGACCGAAATCCTCGCCACGCGTCTCGGCAACCTGGAAGACGCCATCTCGTCGTTGCAGGGAGTTTCCGCCGGCGTTCGCGACACCTGGATACTGGCGGAAGCCGAGTACTACATGCAGATTGCCAACGCCCAGTTGCAACTTGCCGGCAATCCGCAGATCGCGGCCCTCGCGCTCAATTTTGCGGACGAGCGCATCCGGCAACTGGCCAATCCCGCCCTCGGCACCGTTCGCCGCGCCCTCACGGAGGAACTGCAGGCACTTGAGTCGATGGAAAAGGCCGATCTCGAGGGGGCGACGCTGGCACTCGCAAGCCTGGCCGACAGAGTCGAGTCCCTGCCGCTCAACGAGAACGTCGACCCGGCACGCGATGACGTCGCGTCACCCGACCCGGAGCTGCGCGGCTTCGCGCGTGCGGTTGCATCGATGAAGGAGGCATTCAGCGGAATCGTTTCCGTACGCCGGACGGATGAAGCGCTCGCGCCGCTTTTGTCGCCGGATGCCGCCTGGTTCCTGCGGGCCAACCTGGCGTTGAAGCTTCAGGCGGCGCGGCTCGCGCTCCTGAAAGGCGAACAGGGAGTGTTCGTGCAATGCCTGGACGACGCGGCGGCCTGGCTCGGCGAATACTACGACACCGACAACCGGGCCATCGCAAGCGCCCTCGAAACGATTGCCGGCCTGAAGGACAGCGGCGTTTCCGTGTCACTTCCGGATATTTCCGAGTCGTTGCGTCTGCTGCGCCAATACCAAACGCTCAGGGATGCGGAGTCGAATACTGACAACAGTGGCGGCAACCAGGACAGTCCCGACGAGCCCGGGCAATGAAATTCGGTCTGCTCGTCGTCATTGCCCTCCTGGTCAGTGCGTTTGCCTGGCACTTCCTGCTGCAGGATCCGGGCTATGTGGTCATCAATTTCCGCAGCTTCGTGATCGAAATGTCCGTGCCGGTCCTGCTGGCCGGCATTTTGCTGATCCTGTTTCTCGCGTGGCTCCTGGTCAAGATCTTCAAGGCGCCGAGAAAACTCGGCGAAGCGGCCGGCCGCTACCGGAGCGGGCGCGCCGGGCACCGGCTGACGAAGGGCATGATCGAGGTTGCGGAAGGGAATTTCGCAAAGGGGGAGAAGCTCCTCGGACGCGCGGCCACTGGCAGCGATGCGCCGCTGCTCAACTATCTGCAAGCCGCGCGGGCCGCGCATCTGCTCGGCGAAGACGAGCGCCGCGACAGCTGGCTCAGGCAGGCGTACGAGCAGACGCCCGAAGCGGCGAGCGCCGTGCTCCTGACGCAAGCCGAACTGCAACTCGACCAGGCCCAGTACGAACAGGCTCTCGCGACCTTGCGACGACTCGAAGAGAAAGCGCCGAATCACAGTTACGCGTTAACCCTGCTCGGACGCCTTTATTACCGGCTGGAAGACTGGGCGCAGCTCGAGGCGTTGTTGCCGCGTCTCACAAAGCACGGCCGCGTCGATGAAGAGCTTCTCGGCAAATGGGCCGTCCGGGTGCATCGGGAAAACCTGGCTCGCGCCGCGGACGCCGACGCTGTCATGGCCGCCTGGGGCACCGTGCCGAAAAATCTCAAAAATGACAGCTCGGTGCTGGAAGCGTATTACGCCGGGCTCATCCGCACGGAGCAGCACGACAAGGCGGAAAAGGAAATCGCCGCGGAGCTGAAGCGTGAATGGCGCGGTCCGCTGGTGCGCCTGTTCGGCATGATCGCAAGCCGCGATCCCGCGAAACAATTGAATCGGGCCGAAGGCTGGCTGAAGGCGCACCCCGACGACGTCGATCTGTTGCTCGCGGCCTCCCGCCTGTGCCTGAAGAACGAACTTTGGGGCAAGGCGCGCAGTTACCTTGAAACGGCGATCTCGCTCAAGCCCTCACCCGAGGCTTACCAGGAGTACGGGCAACTTCTCAACCAGCTTGGCGAAAGCGACGCGGCCGCGGACGCGTACCGGGAAGGCCTCAATCTCGTGGCCCAGGCGCCGCTGCGCGCCATTCCGGATCTTCGGGCGAAATCGGGCCGCCTGTAACGCGGGGTCAGGGCTGGCTGCGCGCGCTTCGGAGCCAGCGGGTCAGCGGCTCCCACTGCTCCCAGTCGGGCCAGGCGAGATATTCGGGCAGCTCGAACACGCCGAGCCCGCGCGTATAGGCCCTGACGTAGTTCTGTGCCTCGCGAAGCGTCGTCAGGTAACTCACCCTGGCTGCCGTCAGGTAGTCGTCCAGTTCCTCGAATATCAACGTGTTTTCGCGCACGCGGTTGGCGACCACGCCGATCTTTGCTTCCTTGCGCTCGACTTTGCCCACCGACTTCAGTTCCTTGATGAAGCGGTCGGATGCCTGGATGTCGATCGTGGACGGCAGCACCGGCACGACGATGGTTTCCGCATGCCGGACGAGATCGGTCAGCTCGGTGCCGTGCGAGCGCGCCGGGGCATCGATAATCACGTAATCCGCGCTTCGGGGCGCCCTTCTCAGGCCGTCTTCGAAGCCTGCCACGCCCACGATTTCCGGGCGGTCAGCGGGCCTTCGGTCGAGCCAGTCGAGGCTCGATCGCTGCGGGTCGTAATCCGCGAGCGCGACCGAGTAGCCCTCGTGCGCAAAATAGGAAGCGATGTTCGTGGCAAGAGTGCTCTTGCCGCAGCCTCCCTTGGCGTTCATGACCATGATGTGCCGCATTGATTGCCCCCGGAAAGCGTTCTTTATTGATGTCGTTGTTGGCGTCGTTTTCTGTTTAGGTAAACTACCGTCGCCGGCGCGAAAAGTCCATTGGCAGCCGGACCGAGGAGATCAGCAGGCGATCGCGGAGCCACTGTGCGGTGCAGCATGGACCGACAGGGACGAGGGCCACCGCGCTACTCATGGTAAGCTCAGGCCGGCCGCAGGCGCCTGCCGGAAAGAAGGCCGGCGTATTGGCAATACAGGGTGCCAGGGCAATACAAAAATTGTGAATGAGAAAAACGCGCATCAGGGGAGCCACGGTCCATGAGCACACAGCGAAAACCGGAATTCACCGAAGAGGACCTGCCGGAAGCCGCTGTGCATTCCTACCTGCAAAGAAATCCCGATTTCTTTGAGCGTCACGCGACGCTCCTCAACTCGCTTCGATTACCGCACGTAACGGGTGCCGCCGTATCGCTGGTCGAACGCCAGGTGTCCGTGCTGAGGCAGAAGGATCTCAAGCTCGAACGCAAGCTGAAGGAACTGCTGGAGGTAGCGCGAGCCAATGACGCTCTGGCCGGCAAGATTCATCAACTGTCGCTGCGCCTGCTGGACGCACACAACCTGGCTCAAGCACTGGAGGCGACAGAAGAAGCGCTGCGCACGGCGTTCGGCGCAGATCATTCCGTGCTGGTGCTTTTCGGCGAACCCTCGACCTTTGGCAACATCAACGTAGGCCGTTTCTTCAGGGCCATCGAGCGGGATGATCCGGCACTGCAACCGTTTACAACTTTTCTTGGCAGCAACAATCCGCGTTGCGGCCAGGTTCGCGACGCACAACGTGATTTCCTGTTTGGCCAGGAAACCGACGAGGTCGGCTCTACGGCCCTGGTGCCGCTCGGCACTAAATGCCAGGTCGGATTCCTCGCGATCGGCAGCGTCGACGCAAACCGCTTTCATCCCGGCATGAGCTTCGATTTTCTGGCGCGCCTGGGAGAGCTGATTGCGGTGGCCTTGAAGCGGCATTCGCGGGCAGGGGCTTAATCGCCCGCTGCACCGGGCTGCAGTAGCGCGCCCCCGGCAGCGGGCAGTCTCCGCGAGCAGGTAAAATCGTATGCCCGACAGCGAGAAGGAGTGGATCGAAAAATTCATCCGGCACCTGAGCTTCGAGCGCCGGCTTTCTCCGCTCACCTGCAGGCACTACGGACGCGACCTTCAGGCTTTTTACAGTTATTGCCTGGATGGCGGTAATCGGTCCGGACCGAATCTGTCAGCGTGGCGCGATGTCGATCACGAGCATATTCGTTCATTCAGCGCTGCCTGTTACAGGAAGGGCCTCAGCGCACGCAGTATCCAGCGACAGCTCTCCGCGATCAGAACTTTTTTTCGTTACATGCGCCGTGAAAAGCATGTGAAGTCGAATCCGGCCGAGGGTGTCCGCGCTCCTAAATCCGGCAAGCGGCTGCCCGGGAACCTCGATGCGGATCGCATGGCGAAACTGCTCGACATCAAGGGCGACGGGCCCATCGTTGCGCGCGACAGGGCAATCCTCGAACTCCTTTATTCGTCCGGCTTGCGCCTCGCCGAATTGACCGGGCTCGACGTCGACAGCGTGGATGTCGCGGACGCGACCGTCCGGGTGACCGGCAAAGGCAGCAAGGAACGCATCCTTCCGGTGGGCCGGCATGCCCTGACGGCGCTCGCGGACTGGCGACGGGAACGAACCCGGCTGGCCGCTCCGGACGAGCCCGCGCTTTTTGTCAGCAACCGCGGCTCGCGCCTCGCGCCTCGTTCCGTGCAGGCGCGTGTCGACTACTGGGCCAGAAAACAGGGCATCGACACCAAAGTCTACCCGCACCTGTTCCGCCACTCGTTCGCGACGCACCTGCTGGAATCGAGCCACGACCTCCGCGGCGTCCAGGAACTGCTCGGCCACGCGAATATCAGCACGACCCAGGTGTATACCCACCTTGACTTCCAGCACCTGGCCCAGATATACGACGAGACGCATCCGCGGGCCCGCCGAAAGGCAGACGACTGACCGAACGGCACTTGCGTCGCTCATGAACGGCACAACGTGTCAGCGGAGCAGCATTACCCTACCGCAAGGAAATCAGGAATGGAACAGTATCGCGGGACCACCATTGTCTCTGTCCGTCGCAACGGCCGCGTCGCTATTGGCGGCGACGGCCAGGTAAGCATGGGTAGCACCATCATGAAGGGCAACGCACGCAAAGTGCGGACCCTGGCCGAAGGCCGGGTCATTGCGGGCTTTGCCGGGGGCACGGCGGATGCCTTCACTCTGTTCGAGTTGTTCGAAACCAAACTCGAGCGCTACGGAAACCTGACCCGGGCGGCGATCGAGCTTGCCAAGGACTGGCGCACGGATCGCCGGCTGCGGCGTCTGGAGGCGCTTATTTGCGTCGCGGACGCCGCAGATTCCTTCATCGTCAGCGGCAACGGCGATGTGATCGAACCGGAAGACGACGTGATGGCGATCGGCTCCGGAGGCCTGTACGCGCAGGCCGCCGCACTCGCACTCCTCAAGAACACCGATCTCGACGCGCGCTCGATTGTCGAACAGGCTCTGGGCATTGCCGCCGATATTTGCGTTTATACCAACCGGAACATCGTCGTCCAGGAATTGCCCGCCAACGACAAGCCGGGGAACTGACCCATGTCAACGATGACACCCAGGGAAATCGTCCAGGAACTGGACAAACACATCATCGGCCAGGAAGAAGCAAAACGGGCCGTTGCCATCGCACTCAGGAATCGCTGGCGGCGGGTACAGGTCGATGAGCCGCTGCGGAGCGAAATAACACCGAAGAACATCCTGATGATCGGGCCGACCGGCGTCGGCAAGACGGAGATTTCGCGCCGGCTGGCGCGCCTCGCGCGGGCTCCGTTCATCAAGGTCGAGGCGACGAAGTTCACCGAGATAGGTTACGTCGGGCGCGAGGTCGACAGCATCATTCGCGACCTGATGGACATCGCCGTGAAGATGACCCGCGAAGAAGCCATGTCGAAAGTGCGGCATCGCGCTGAGGATGCGGCGGAAGAACGCGTGCTCGATGCATTGCTGCCGCCGCCGCGCGGACGCGTGCCCGATGAAGAAGCCGGGAACCGGGGTGGCAGCAATGATACGCGGCAAAAGTTCCGCAAAATGCTGCGCGAGGGCAAGCTCGATGACAGGGAGATCGAAATCGACATCCAGACCCTGCCGATGGGCATCGAGATCATGGCGCCTCCGGGCATGGAAGAGATGACCAGCCAGCTTCAGGGCATGTTTCAGAACCTGTCCGGCAACCGGCAAAGGACGCGCAAACTCAAGGTACGTGAAGCGATGAAGCTTCTGACCGACGAGGAAGCCGCGAAGATGCTCGACGAAGAAGAGTTGAAAGCGCAGGCGCTCGAGGCGGTGGAGCAGCAGGGCATCGTATTCCTGGACGAGCTGGACAAGGTGGCGAGGCGCTCGGAAACGATGGGTGCGGACGTGTCGCGCGAAGGCGTGCAGCGCGACCTGCTGCCGCTGGTGGAAGGCTCGACCATCAATACCAAGTACGGCATGGTCCGAACAGACCACATACTGTTCATCGCCTCCGGCGCATTTAATGTGTCGAAGCCGTCGGACCTGATACCTGAACTGCAGGGGCGTTTCCCGATCCGGGTCGAGCTGAAATCGCTCAAGACGGAGGAATTCGTGCGCATTCTGACCGAGCCCGATGCTTCGCTGACGGCGCAGTACAGCGCCTTGCTGGCGACGGAAGACGTGCGTCTCGAATTCACGGACAGCGGCGTGCGCCGGCTGGCGGAGGTCGCCTGGCACGTCAACGAGAACACCGAAAACATTGGGGCAAGGCGTTTGCATACGGTGATGGAACGGCTTCTCGAGACCGTATCCTTCGAGGCTTCGGACAAGAGCGGCACCACGGTGCAGATCAATGCAGGCTATGTCGACGATCATCTCGCCGAGCTGTCGAAAAACGAGGATTTGAGCCGCTATATTCTCTGACGGCGGCGAGGGAGATTGCCCGACCGTGGAACCGACCCCGCTTGAAATCCGCTTGCGCAAGGCCTCCCGCCTGCTTGCGCTCGAGTTCGACGACGGCAGCCGCTTCGAACTGCCGTTCGAGTACCTGCGCGTGCATTCACCGTCGGCCGAGGTCAAGGGTCACGGCCCCGGGCAGGAAGTCCTGCAGACCGGGAAGGAGAGCGTCCAGGTCACGCGAATCGAACCGATCGGCCATTACGCCGTGCGCCTGCATTTCGATGACGGCCACAACACGGGCCTTTTCACCTGGCAATACCTGTACGAACTGGGGCGCGACCGGGAGAGCAACTGGCAGGCCTATCTCGACCGACTGTCGGCTGCGGGTTATGCTCGCCGGCCGTGATCGCAAGTTACAAAGCAATGGATAAGGAGCAGGACACCACGCACTTCGGCTTCGCGACGGTAAAGGCGCGCGACAAGGCCCGGCGCGTCAGGGACGTGTTCGACTCCGTCGCCGATCGCTACGACCTCATGAACGACCTGATGTCGGGCGGCCTGCATCGGTGGTGGAAGCGCTTCACCGTCGAGCAGGCGGGCGTGCGCCCGGGCCACTCCGTCCTCGATCTCGCCGGCGGCAGCGGCGATCTCGCGCTGGCATTCGCGCGGCGCGTCGGCTCGAGCGGTTACGTCGTTCTGGCCGACATCAACGCCACGATGCTTGCGAAGGGGCGCGCGCGCCTGATCGATGCAGGCATCGCCGGCAACCTTGCCGTCGCGGAGGTCGATGCCGAACAATTACCCTTCGCCGACGCCTCGTTCGACTGCGTTGCGATCGCGTTCGGTTTGAGAAACGTGACCGACAAGGGGAAAGCCCTGCGATCCATGCAGCGGGTGCTGAAACCGGGCGGCAAGGCGTTGATTCTGGAGTTCTCGAAGCCCCGTGCAGCGATTCAGCCCGTTTACGACTGGTATTCTTTCAGCGTGTTGCCAACCCTCGGCAAACTGGTGGCCAACGACGAGGCGAGCTATCGCTATCTCGCAGAATCGATCCGCATGCACCCGGAGCAGGAAACCCTGCTTGAAATGATGCGCGAGGCGGGCTTCGAACGCTGCCGCTACCAGAATCTCACCGGCGGTATCGTCGCCCTGCACGTCGGATACCGGCTCTGATACGGGGAACAGCCCATGGACGCACTCGAACGGATCCTGCAGCCGCTGGGGAAGCTCGCAAACCGCCAGATCCGCCTGAAAACGCCGGCCCGCGAACTTGCCGCAGAGCTGCAGGGAAGCGTCATTGGCGTGCGCGTGAAAAACACGGCCATCGCGATGTATTTCCGTATTGACGACGGCGAGATATCGCTGAGCCGCGACTTCGACGGGGTTCCGGACGCCGCCATCTCCGGTTCCCTGCTGACCCTGGCGCAACTGGCCGGACAGTCGGGCGAAGCCGCGGTACGTGACGGTTCACTCGAGTTGACCGGCGATGCAGAGCTCGCACAATCGTTTCAGAGGCTCTTGTGGCACGCGAGGCCGGACCTCGAGGAAGAACTGTCCGGCGTAATCGGCGACGTCGCCGCGCACGAGCTCGGAGAGCTCGCCCGAAGCGTGACTCATTGGACCCGCCGGGCCGGAGAGACCCTGCGCCAGAACCTGAGCGAGTACCTCCAGGAAGAAAGCCGTTCGGTTCCAAGCCGTCACGAAGTTGACGCGTTTCGCGGCGAAGTCGAGGGCATGCGTGACGACGTCGCCCGTCTCGAGGCGCGCCTGAACCGCCTCGAACAGACCGTGGAACCGGATCGGGACGGTTCGCGCTAGTGTCCGGGACAGGACACTAGTCGCGGACGCCTCCGGGAAAATGCAGCGCCAACGTACATTGCGGAGGATGCTAGACATCCAGCGGGTCCTGGTGCGCTACGGTCTCGACGATGTCATCTCGGCGGCGCCGCTGCTGCGACCGCTGCGTTACCTCTTCTATTTCCGGCCGCGCAAAATCGACCGCTCAGCGCCGCTCGGCCGGCGCATACGTCTTGCCCTGGAGGAACTCGGTCCGATCTTCGTCAAGTTCGGTCAGGCAATCTCGACGCGCCGGGATTTACTGCCGCCGGACATCGCCGACGAACTTGCGAAATTGCAGGACCGCGTTCCACCGTTCCCGGCGGCCGAAGCAATGGCCATTCTGCACGCCGCATACGGGCGCCCCGTCGACGAGATCTTTGCGCGTTTCGACAGCGAACCGCTCGCGGCCGCCTCGATCGCCCAGGTGCACAGCGCACAATTGCAGGACGGCTCCGAGGTCGTCGTCAAATTGCTTCGGCCTGGCGTGCGCGCGCTGATCGAACAGGACTTGAGGGTTCTCTATGCGCTTGCCGACATGGCCAACCGCTACTGGCCGGAAGCCAAGCGCTTTCGGCCCGTCGACGTCGTCGCCGAGTATGAGAAGACCATCATCGACGAACTCGACCTGATGCGCGAGGGCGCCAACACGGCGCAGTTGAAGCGCAACTTTGCCGGCTCCGATCTCCTTTATGTACCGGAGGTTTACTGGGATTACTGCCGCCCGCAGGCGCTGGTGCAAGAGCGCATCTACGGCATACCCATAAGCGACATCGATGCCCTGAAGAAGGCCGGCGCCAACATCCAGACGCTCGCCGAGAACGGCGTGTTCATCTTCTTCACGCAGGTTTTCCGCCACAATTTTTTCCACGCCGACATGCATCCCGGCAACATTTTCGTGCAGGTCGAAGACCCGGAGCACCCGAAATATGCGGCCGTCGATTTCGGCATCATGGGCTCGCTGACGCCAAGCGACCGGAAATACCTCGCCGGCAATTTCATGGCTTTTTTCGATCGTGACTATTTCCGGATAGCCAAGCTGCATATCGATTCCGGATGGGTGCCGCCCGACACTCGCATCGACGAGCTGGAATCCGCCGTTCGCACCGTGTGCGAACCGATCTTCAGCAAACCGCTCGCCGAGATTTCCTTCGCCCAGGTGACAATGCGGCTGTTGGAGACGGCACGGCGTTTCAACATGGAAATTCAGCCGCAGCTCATATTGCTGCAAAAAACCCTGTTTAATATCGAAGGGCTCGGGCGCGAGCTTTATCCGCAACTCGATCTCTGGAAGACTGCGCGCCCGGTGCTCAGGCGCTGGCTGGACGAGCAGGTCGGCGCTCGTGCCCTGCTCGACAGCCTTCGCGAGAACGCACCGCAAATCCGCGAAACGATGCGCGAGCTGCCCGGCGTGGTCCGGCTTCTGACGGAGCAGGCCGCGAAAGGCCACATCCGCTTCAACCTGCAGTCTGCCGAACTGCAGGAAATCAACCGGCGAATGGCGCGGCAACAGCAGCAACGTTTCTGGCTCGGTGTCGGGTTCACGGCGTTTGTCTCCGGCGTCCTGATCCTGTGCCTGGAAGCCGCGCCGTGGGCCGGGTGGGCCCTGCTGGCGGTCGGCATTGCCGCCTTGTGGTCCGGCAAACCTCGCGGCATCGGCTAAGAGCCGGCCCCGGTACGTGAACGAGCGAAACTCGCTTTCCAGTGCGGGCCATTGTGTTTGCGGGCGACACGATTTTCAATGTCGCATTGAGTGCCAACTCCTGACGTACGACCGACGACAACGCGAGGAATCCGAGTTGAGCCGCGAGCTGGGCGACAGTCCCCGGGACCACACCCGGCGCAGCGTGCGCAGCTTCGTGCGCCGGGCCGGCCGCATCACGACGGCACAGCGACGCGCGATCGAGCGTCTGTGGCCGCGTTTCGGCGTTGATTTTTCCGCTGTGCCGCTCGATCTGGACGAACTCTTCGGCAGGAGGGCCAGGCGCGTGCTGGAGATCGGCTTCGGCAACGGGGAATCGCTGGTCCTTCAGGCGGCGCAAAATCCCGCTTTCGATTACCTGGGGATAGACGTGCATCGTCCCGGGATTGGCCACTGCCTTCTGCACGCCGAGGCAAAAGGCGCCTGCAATCTGCGCCTTATCTGTCACGACGCGGTCGAGGTGCTGCAGCAGCAGATCGAGGATGGCTCCTTAAGCCGCCTCAATCTGTATTTCCCCGATCCGTGGCCGAAGAAACGCCACCACAAGCGGCGCCTGGTGCAATCCGGTTTCCTGGACCTCGTCGCAAGCAAACTGGTTGCCGGCGGCGCCTTTTGCGTAGCGACGGACTGGCAGAACTACGCAGAGCATATCGACGCCGTCGTGCTGGCAAACAAGTCCTTTTCCGTGCACGAGCGTCGTGAACATGGCGGCGAGCAGCCGCTCGACCGGCCGACGACAAAGTTCGAGTGCCGCGGCCTTGCAAGGGGCCATAAAATCACGGAATGGGGGCTTGTCCGGATATAGTGAACACGATCAGAAGGCTGTCTCTCATCCCTCGAAAAGCCTGACGCAAACGACCCGAACTTTGACTTGCACATTGCACGCGATGACTCTATAAATTAAATGCGGCACAGAAGGATTGTCAGACATCTAATCTGGAGTTAAGGATATGGCGGTCGAATATCCGTTAATCGGAACCTGGTACCGGCACCCCAACGGAAATCTTTTCGAGGTCGTGGCCGTGGACGAAGAGGATGCCACGGTAGAACTGCAGCACTTCGACGGCACCATCGACGAAGTCGACCTGGAAACCTGGCCCGGCCTCCTGATCGAATCGGTCGGCGCGCCGGAAGACTGGTCGGGTTCCGTGGACATGGACCCCGAGGATTTCATCGGCAAGGAACAAAGCGAACTGCCGGCCGGTTGGCACGATCCGCTGGAATTCCTGGACCGGACCGAATAAGGGTCCGCCCGGCACCGCCGCCCGCAAGGACCGGCCGCACGCCGACGGGTACACGCAACAAACCATTGCAGTGCGCACGAGCGATTCGGGCGACCGGTTCGCACCGTCCGCGCATGTCGTAAGACGACGTCCACCCCCTTCGCAGGTTACCGGCGTAGCCTAATCCCGGCGGATAGCGTAGCTTCAATGCAGACCGATCGAGGGCCCAGCCGCCGCACCCGGCTTCTGCATGACTAAACGCTCAATAATTAAATCGAAATTGTTCCGGGTCGGCGTCCTTTACTATCCGGAAGGCTTTCCGCTCGGTGCGTTCCATGAGATTTTACCGGTGCATTTCCACATGCAGGGCATCGATCTGTCCGAAATCGACCGTGCGCGTCTCACGATGGAATACGAGCTGTGAACGAAGCCCGGCCGTCGCGCGTGTCCGGCAGCGGCGGGATCCGGGCTGCGCTCCGGGCCTATCTCGAGAAGGAATCGCTGGCCGCGTTCTTCGTCGGCGTCTCGTCCGGTTTTCCCTACGCAATGATCGGCGCCACCCTGACCACGCGCCTCGCGCAGGACGGCATCGACAAGCGGACCATCACGGCATTCAGCCTCGCGTTTCTGGTCTACAACCTCAAGGTGTTCTGGGCCTGGATCGTCGACGGCGTGCGCATTCCGGTGCTCGGCAGGCTCGGCCAGCGCGTGTCCTGGTTGCTTCTCGCCGGCGCTGCCGTGATCGCAGCAGTTGTGAACCTCGCGTTCGTGGATCCTGCGGCGGGCATCCGCGCCACGATCATCGCGGCAGTGCTCGTCGGGGTCGCCGGCGCCACCTATGACATCGTCATCGACGCCTATCGCATCGAGACGCTGAAGCCGTATCAGCTCGGCGTCGGCTCCGGCATGTCCCAGTACGGATGGCGCATTGGTTCGGCGGCGGCGGGCGCCCTCGCGCTGGTCGTCGCGGCGCGCATGGGCTGGACCGCGGCCTATCTGGCCTGCGCGGCCTTTGCGCTGCCGGCGATGCTGACCGGGCTGATCGTCGGCGAGCCCGCGCGACACGTCGTCACGAACGAGAAACAAAGCATTGCGACCCTCTGGAACTCCATCGTCGGCCCGTTTGCGGAGTTCCTGAGCCGCACGGGCGCCTGGCTCGTGTTGCTTTTCATCCTGGTCCACAAGATCGGCGATACGCTTGCGAATCTCACCTTGCGGCTGCTGTTCAACGACCTGGGCTATGGCAACGACGAGATCGCCGTGTACGACGTCGGATTCGGCTTCTGGGCCTACCTCGCCGGAATCTTCGTCGGTGGAATCCTCTATACGCGGTTGGGCCTGAAGCGATCCGTCCTGCTCGCGCTCGTATTGATGTGCGTCTCTAACTTAAGTTTTGCGCTGCTGGCCGACGCTGGCCACAGCAACCTGGGCCTGGCCGCGGCGATCGGCTTCGAAAACCTCGCGAGCGGCTACGGTGGCGTCGTGGTCGTGGCCTACTTCTCGGCGCTCTGCAACCTGCAGTTTACGGCGGCGCAGTACGCGCTGATCTCCGCGGCGGCAAGCGTCCTCGGCCGCGTGCTGACCGGCACGACCGCCGGCGGCCTGATCGAGGCCGTGGGCTACGTGAATTTCTATCTCCTGACCACGGCGCTGGCGTTGCCGGGCATCCTGCTGTTCTGGTTCATGATCCGGAAGGGCATGATCGACACCGCGCTCGGAACGGCCGGGAAAGACACGAATGACCCGCACGCCTGACGGCAACGCATGATCGACGAACTGCTGAAGTTTTTCGTCCTGTTCTTCGTCGTCGTCGAGCCGATCTCGCTGGTGCCGCTGTTCGCGGCCGTGACTGCCGGTGACGACGAGACGTCCCGCCGGCGCATGGCCCTGAAGGCCGTGATCGTTTCGGGAGTCGTACTGCTGCTGTTTGCGGTCGGCGGCGCCTGGTTCCTGCGCATGATGGGCATCAGCATCGACGCGTTCCGCATCGCCGGCGGTATCATGCTGTTCCTGATCGCGCTCGAGATGGTGTTCGCGCGCGAGTCCGGCACGCGCACGACCTCGGAGGAACTCGACGAGAGCCGCAAGCGGGCCGACATCGCGGTCTTTCCGCTCGCGTTCCCATTCATCGCCGGCCCGGGCGCACTCGCGATCGTCCTGCTGACATTCGGGGCGGCCAGGGACGACCTGCTGCTGTCGCTCGGCCTGTTCGGCGTCGTGGTGCTGGTGCTCGCGATCACCTATGTATTGATGCGCCTGACGCCGCTCGTCATGCGCGGCATGGGCGTGACCGGCGCCAACGTCGTCAATCGCCTGTCGGGAGTCGTGCTCGCGGCGCTTGCGGTACAGTTCATCGTCGACGGGGCTGCCGCAATCTTTTGATCGGGCCTCTCCTTCGGCCAAGGGATCGTCCGGGAAACAGGGACGGACTTCGTCGAGCAATGCCGGCAGACTTACCTGTCCTGGGTGCGCAATATGCCCGAAGCATCCGGCGTGGAATCCGTGCCGGCAAGCTCGAGACCGAAGTCCACAATTAAAGGCGCGTGATCGGAAAAGCGCTGCGCCTTGTAAATATCCGCACGCAGTATTCTGTCGCGCAGCCCCGGCGTCACGATCTGGTAATCGATCCGCCATCCCACATTCTTGTCCCACGCCCGGCCCCGGTTCGACCACCACGTGTACTGGTCGGGCTGCTGATTGACCACGCGAAAGCCGTCGACAAACCGATGCTCGTCGAAGAGGGCATCGAGCCAGCGCCGCTCCTCCGGCAGGAAGCCCGAATTCTTCTGGTTCGCGCGCCAGTTCTTCAGGTCGATTTCCTTGTGCGCGATGTTCCAGTCCCCGCAAAGGATGTACTCGGCGCGGCACCGCATCAGTTTCTGGAGGTGTGGAACAAATGCATCGAGAAAACGGAATTTCGATGCCTGTCGCGCCTCCCCGGCCGAGCCCGAGGGCAGGTAGACGGAGACGATCCGGAGTTTGCCGAGACGGATTTCCAGGTAGCGGCCCTCGTCGTCGAATTCCGTCGTGCCGAAGCCGCGCACGACGGCATCCGGTCTGTGACGCGAGTAGATTGCGACACCGCTGTAACCTTTTCGAACGGCGTCCTCGTAGTAACAGTGATATCCCTCCGGGGCGAAGCAGCCGTCGGTCAGCTGATGATGCTGCGATCTGGTTTCCTGAATGCAGACGACATCCGGTTGCTGAGTCGCGAGCCACGCAAAAAATCCTTTTCGCGCAGCAGAGCGAATGCCGTTTACGTTGATACTGATCACTCGAAACAATTTTTCGCTCCTGCCTGGCTAAGAATCGCGTTGCCCATGTCTCCGTCCCGCGACAGCACCGTCACGGATCGCCGAACGGCGGATATGCGCGATCGACATGATCACGATACAGAAAATCCGTCCACGGTATGTCATACTCGCGGCCACCCTGCGCGTTGATACGACCGGCAATAATACAGAAGCTGACTCTGAGTCCAACTCGACATGCGTGCCTACAAACAGGAATTCCTCGACCTCGCGCTAGAGCTCGGCGTGCTGCGTTTCGGGGAGTTCACGCTCAAATCCGGACGCGTGAGTCCGTACTTCTTCAACACCGGTCTGTTCAGCAGCGGCTATGCGGCGGCGAAACTCGGGCGATATTACGCGGCCGCGATCGCTGCCTCCAAAATCGAATATGACATGTTGTTCGGCCCCGCCTACAAGGGCATACCGCTCGTGGCGCTGGCTGCAGCGGCTCTCGCCGAGCACCATGATGTCGATGTTCCCTACACGTTCAATCGCAAGGAGGAGAAGGGGCACGGCGAAGGCGGCAGCGTTGTCGGCGCGCCGTTGAGCGGCAAAGTCCTGATCGTGGACGATGTCATCACGGCCGGCACTGCGGCCCGCGAGGCGAAGCAGATCATTCTCGGCTCCGGAGCCACCGTAGCGGGCCTGGTGATCTCGCTCGATCGCGAAGAGGTCGGGCGCGACTCCCGGTCCGCGGTCCAGGAGCTCGAGCAGACGTTGGGCATTCCGGTCATCAGCATCGTGCGGCTGGAGGACCTGATCGATCTTCTGGAGGAATCGGATGAGTTCGGCGAATACCTGCAGCCTGTCGTCGACTACCGCGAAAAATACGGGATAAATGCCGGGCTCGTCAGTACCTGAACGTTTGCGCGCAGCTTGCAAACCTCTGACGCCGTTGTAAAAACAGGGCGGTTTACAGCCTCCCGGGCACAACCAAGCTGCAAATTCGCGAACCAGTCCCTGTTTCGACGGCTCGGTTGCATGTGATAGTAATCTGATGAGAATTCTGCTGCTTACCGCCGCCATGCTTTTTGCCCTGCCGCAGGCGGCCGCCGGCGCGGAGGACCAGAAGCTTTACCGCTGGGTCGACAAAGAGGGAAACGTCCACTACGGGGACAGCATTCCGGCGGAATATGCGGAAGTCGACAAGCAGGTAGTCAACGAGCACGGGGTCACCCTGGGCATTCTCCGGGGTAAGAAATCCGACGAAGAGATTGCCGCGGAAAAACACGAGGAAGAATTGCGCGGGGAGCGCGAATTGCGCCGCCGGCAGGACCAGGCGCTGCTCGCGACCTACCTTTCGATCGACGAGATCGTCATGCATCGCGACCGGCGCGTGGAACTGTTCCAGGCACAGTCGCGCGTCACCGAGCTGTACCTGCGCAACCTGCAGAAGCGGCTCGATACCCTGGAACAGGAAGCGTCGCGTTTTCTTCCATACAGCGAAGATCCGGACTCCGCGATGATCGATCCTGCTCTCGCCGCCGACATGGCGACCACCCGCGAAACCATCGCGCGCCACGAACAGAACCTGCAGCGCTTTCAGAAGGACGAACAGAACATCGTCGCCCGCTTCGACGGCGACATCACCCGCTTCAAATCGCTGAAAGGGCTGGACTAACCCGTCCCGGAGTGTCCGAACCCGCCGCTGCCGCGCTTGCTGTCGCCGAACTCATCCACGACCTGGAAGCGCACCTGCTCGACCGGGACGAACACCATCTGCGCAATGCGCTCTCCCGGCTGAATCTCGTACGCCGTGCCGCTCCGGTTCCAGCAGGATATGAATATCTGCCCCTGGTAATCCGAGTCGATCAGTCCGGTCAGGTTTCCAAGCACGAGCCCGTGCTTGTGGCCGAGCCCGGAGCGCGGCAGCAGCACGGCGGCGAGGCGATGGTCGGCAATATGAATCGCCATACCGGTGGGCACGAGCACCGTTTCACCCGGCGTGACCACGAGCGCCTCGTCGATGCAGGCGCGCATGTCGAGACCGGCGGACCCGTCGGTTGCGTATTCCGGGAGCGGGACGGATTCGCCCACGCGCGGGTCCAGAACCTTCAGTTGAATCGTTCGCAAGGATTATTCCGTCCGTCTCTGGCAGCTATGAATCTTTGGTCACAGCCGGCAGTTCGGTCGCCGCGCCGGTGCCGCGGCCGGACTCGTAGTGTTCGGCAATCAGCTTGACGAGTTCTACCGCCAGGTCGGCCTTGTTCATCATCGGGAACGATCGTTCGCCGGATTTCCAGTACACCTCGACGGAATTTTCCTCGCAATTGAAGCCGCGGCCGGCTCCGACCTGGTTTGCGACGATGAGATCGAGTTTTTTTCCCTGCAGTTTCGCCAGCGCGTGTTCGCGAAGCCGTTCCGTCTCGGCCGCGAACCCGACCGTAAACGGTCCGTTGTCCAGCTTCGAAACGGATGCCAGGGTGTCCGGTGCCTTGACCAGGTCGAGGCGCAGCTCCGCATTGTTTTTCTTGATCTTCTGCTTCTTCGCAGTCGCGGGCCGGTAGTCGGAGACAGCCGCGGCGCCGATGAATATGTCCACGCCCTCAATGCGATTGTGCGTTTCGGCGAACATCTGCTCCGCGCTTTCGACGTAGACGCAGTCAACGTGGTCGGGAGGCAGGAGGCCTACCGGGCCGCTGATTAAAGTAACCCTGGCGCCAGCGTCGGCCGCGGCCTTTGCCAGCGCGTAGCCCATCTTTCCCGAGCTGTGATTACTGATGAACCGCACCGGATCGATCGCTTCCCGCGTCGGACCGGCGGTGATCATGACGTTTTTGCCCGCGAGTAATGGGGGAGAAGTCCTGACAACCGCCCCGCGCCCGGCGCTCATCACGACATTTGCGATCTCGTCCGGCTCCAGCATTCGTCCTTCGCCGAATTCGCCGCACGCCTGACCGCCGCTGCCTGGACCGAGTATCGTGACACCGCGTCCGGCAAGCACGTCACGGTTTGCCTGCACCGCCGGGTTCGCCCACATGAGGCGATTCATCGCCGGAGCAATGACCAGCGGCGCTTCCGTTGCCAGGCATACCGTCGTCAGCAAATCGCCCGCCGAACCGGCCGCCAGTTTCGACATGACCTCGGCCGTCGCCGGCGCAATCAGCACGAGGTTCGCCCAGCGTGCGAGCTCGATATGGCTCATCGCCGCCTCGGCCTCATCGTCCCACAGGGTGTCGCGCACCGGCATTGCCGAGACGGCCTGCAACGACGTTGCCGTGACGAAGCGGGACGCAGCGGATGTCATGACAACCTGCACCGACGCCCCACGGTCGCGCAGCCGGCGCACAAGCTCGGGCGCCTTGTAAGCGGCAATACTGCCGGTGACGCCAAGCAGGATGTTCAAGTTGCTCATGAATTTCCGATGTCAGTACTCCTGACAGCTTAGCCCGTCACCCGGTGACAATACCAGCCGTCGGCCTGCAGCAGAGCGGCATCTCGCCTGCGCCGCCGCGCTCGATCTGTGCCTGCTACGGTGATTTCCTACGGTCACTTCCCAGGGTGATTTCATCGTGATTTGCCCCTTGCTGGCTGCCGGCGCACCGGTCAAGGTTGCGGCTGACCGTTTCAGGACAAGGAGCGTCCGTGGCACGAAATACTACTGCCTTTGATGCGCGGCCGCGCGCGAGGCTGCTCGGTTCGACGGCCGCATCGCTGTCCGAGGCGGAGTTACTGGCGATCATCTTTCAGCGTGGCGTAAAGCCCGAGGCCGCCGTGGCGCTTTCGGGGCGGTTGCTGGACCGCTTCGGCGGCCTGCGGAAACTGTTGACGGCGGGAAACAGCGAACTGCTGGCCGAGAAGGGCATCGGCGAAGCCCGGCTGGCGGTCCTCAAAGCCCTTCCGGAACTGGCGAGGCGCTATTACGAGCAGGCCCTGACGACCGGACAGCCGATTCGCAGCCCGGCCGACACGGAAGCGTTCCTGATGGCCCGTCTGCGCGACCTTCCTCACGAACTGTTCTGTTGCATCTATCTCGACAATCGCCACCGCATCATCTCGTTCGAGGAACTGTTCCGCGGCACGATCGACGGCACCAGCGTGTACCCGCGCGAGGTCGTCAAGCAGGCGCTTTCCGTGAACGCCGCGGCCGTGATACTGGCGCACAATCACCCATCGGGCGTTGCCGAGCCGAGCCAGGCGGACGAGCGCATTACGCGGCGGCTCAAAGCGGCCCTCGAACTCGTCGACATAAGGCTGCTGGACCACCTCGTCATCGGTGACGGCGTCAGTACATCGCTCGCCAGCCGAGGCATGCTGTGACGACTGACCGGGCACGCTGACAGCGAGGGAACGGTCCGTCCGGCCCGGAGGTTCGGCGATCCCCGGTCTTGAAGATGGCGCCCGAGGCTGGTATAAAGTCCCGCTCTTTGCCCGCCCTCCGCGGGCAACCTTTTCGTAGAATCAGAGACTTGAAGCCATGTCCAGGGTTTGCCAGGTGACGGGAAAGCGTCCGCAGAGCGGCAATAACGTGTCCCACGCCAACAACAAGACGCGCCGACGCTTTTTGCCGAACCTGCAAAGCAAGCGTTTCTGGCTCGAATCCGAGAAGCGCTTCGTGCGCCTTCGCGTGTCCCATAAGGGTCTGCGCATTATCGACAAACGCGGTATAGAGAAAGTACTTGCAGACCTGCGCGCTCAGGGTCAGAAGATCTAGTTATTTGTGGGACACGACACCAGGTGCCCGGGAGGATCTCATAATGCGTGAAAAAATCAGACTTGTATCCAGCGCCGGAACCGGCCACTTCTACACGACGACGAAGAACAAGCGGCTGCACCCCGACAAGATGGAAACGAAAAAATACGACCCCAGGGCACGCAAGCACGTGCTCTACAAGGAAGCGAAGATCAAATAGCTTGCGCTCGATGCGTGCTGCTTGAAAAAAACCGCCTTTCGGCGGTTTTTTTTCGCAAGTCGCGATTAGGAGCGCTGTAGGAGCCCGCCATTGCGGGCGACCACCGCAACGATCGTCGAAGGCGCATTGTCGCCCGCAATGGCGGGCTCCTACAGCGCTTATCTAATGACCTGAAAGCTGGTACGACCTCAGGCGTGCCGCGAAATCCTCGAGGACCTTGATGCCGCTCGCTTCCGCCTCGGCACACCAGTCTTTCAGTTGCTGCAGCAGCCGCTCGTTGCTGACGTTCGCGCCGCTCCAGAGTGTTCTGAGTTTTTCGCGGAACTCATGCACCGTTTGCAATGCAGCATTGTCGGACAACAATTCGCCGAGCCGGCGCCGCGCACCGTCGTCCAGCAGTTTCGGTTGCCTGACGAGCAGTTTCTTCGCCTTGCGCAGAGCCGAATTGCCGGCAGCGGTAGCCCGCTCGTATCTCAGAACCGGCAGCGTCACCTGCTTCGTGTAGTCGCGCAGAACGTGCATGCGATTGACGATAATCGCACGCAGGTTGTCGATGTCGACGTGCTGGCGCGGGCTTCGCTGGAGCATCGGGCGTGGCGCAACTTTATTGACCCTGGCGAGTTTGAGGACGCGAAAAAGGCAGATGTAGAGCCAGCCTATGTCGAACTCCCAGCGGCGCACGGAGAACTTCGCCGAGGTCGGGAACGCATGATGATTGTTGTGCAGCTCTTCGCCGCCGACCAGGAATCCCCACGGCAGAAGGTTCGTAGCGGCATCATCGCATTCGAAGTTGCGGTAGCCGCTGTGGTGTCCGAGCCCGTTGATTACGCCCGCGGCGAAGAGAGGCATTGAAACCATCTGTACCGCAATGATGGTGATGCCCGGTACACCGAACAGGAGCAGGTCGACAACCACCATAAGAGCGATGCCGCCCCAGGGATAGCGCAGATACACGTTCCTCTCGAGCCAGTCATCCGGCGCACCGCGGCCGTACTTTTCCAGCGTCTCGGGCTTGTTCTTTTCGGTGCGATAAAGTTCTGCGCCTTCCAGCATGACTTTCTTCAGGCCGAATATCTGCGGGCTGTGCGGATCGTCCGCCGTTTCGCAGAACGCGTGATGCTTGCGATGCACCGCGACCCATTCCTTCGTCAGCATTCCGGAGGTGCACCAGATCCAGAAGCGGAAGAAATGCCGGAGCACCGGATGCAGATTGATCGCGCGATGCGCCTGGTCGCGATGCAGATAAAGGGTTACGGCCATCATCGTAATCTGGACCATGACCAGGGTCACGGCAACGTAGCCCCAGAAAGAAAGATTCAGCAGGCCATAAAGGTATTCCATTCGGGTTTACCACTCGTCCAGGTTTATCAAGGGTCGCACTATATCGTGATTCGGGAGACAGGGGACAGTGACCAACGGAGCATCCCTGTTGGAGCCCGCGAAAACGGGCGAACAATCGACGCGGGAATCGCCCGCTCTCGCGGGTTCCAACAGCCCATCCCGCGAATTGACCTCAACTGCCAATCGTCACTGCCGCTCGGCTCCCTGCTTCGGGGATCCACGCTCATTCTCGCGCTTTCCGCGCGAAGGTATAGTGGGCGCCGGTCACATTCCCGGAATTGACATGCCCGAGCTACCGGAAGTCGAAACCAGTCGTCGCGGCATCGCGCCCTGGCTGGAGCAGCAGCAGGTCCGCAGGGTCACCGTCCGCGAGCGGCGGCTGCGCTGGCCTGTGCCTGTTGAGATAGACCGGGACTTACCCGGAAAATTCATTCGTTCTCTGCGGCGCCGGGCCAAGTACCTGCTGTTCGAGACCGACGGCGGCACCCTGATGCTGCACCTCGGCATGTCCGGAAGCCTGCGTATCGTCCATCCGGACGAACCTGCCGGAAAGCACGATCACGTCGACATCGAGGTCGCAAACGGCAAGGCGCTCCGGTTTCGCGATCCGCGCCGCTTCGGCTCGCTGCTCTGGACCGACGATCCCGCCGGTCACCCGCTGCTCAGGAATCTTGGCCCGGAGCCGCTGTCCGACACCTTCGACGGACGCTACCTGTGGCGGGCGGCGCGCGGCCGGCGTATCTCCGTCAAGCAATTCATCATGAACGCAGGCGTTGTCGTCGGCGTCGGCAATATCTACGCGAGCGAGTCGCTTTTTCTCGCCGGTATTCATCCGAAGCGGCGCGCCGACCGGATCGCGCTACGGCGGATGCTGACTTTGGCCGACGCAATCCGGAGCGTGGTGGATCGCGCGATCGAGGCCGGCGGCACGACTCTCAGGGATTTCCACGGCGGCGATGGTGAGCCCGGCTATTTTCGACAGGAGCTTGGCGTTTACGGCCGGGACGGCCTGCCGTGCCTGATCTGCAAAAAGCCGGTCTCGGCGATCGTGCTCGGGCAGCGCTCGACGTTCTATTGCAGCAATTGCCAGCGATAGACGCATCGACTGCAATGCATCACGACGTTCAGGCCCGGCCGCAACGCTTCAGCAATGCGCGCTTGACGGCCGGAGAGACAAATTCGCTGACGTCACCGCCGAGGCTCGCGATTTCCCTGACCAGGCTCGACGATATATACGTATACGTTTCGGTCGGCGTAAGAAACGCCGTCTCGACTTCGTCCGTGAGATGGCGGTTCATGTTGGCCAGCTGAAATTCGTACTCGAAGTCGGAGATCGCCCGAAGACCCCGGACAATGACCCTGAGGCCATGCTCTTCGGCAAAGTTGACCGTTAGCCCGTCGTAGCCGGTGACCTCGACGCCGCCAAAATCGCCGAGCACGCTTCGGGCAAGCTCGACTCGTTCGTCGAGTGAAAACATGGGCTCCTTGCCGGGGTTTGCCGCAATCGCGACGACGACCTTGTCAAACAGGCGGCTCGCCCTGCGTACGAGGTCCTCGTGACCGAGCGTAATCGGGTCGAACGTGCCCGGATACATGGCAGAGACGGACATCGCATGCTCCTACTTATATATTCTCAAGCAGCAGGTAGCGGACATTACCTGCTTTTTTTTCGCGCCGCACCGTCCAGCCCGGCGGAAAGGCAGGGAGCTGCTGACGCGAATCCTGCTCGAGGTAGACCGAGGCGCCGGCCGAAAGCCAGGCCCTGCCGTCGAGCAGGCCGCACAATACCTCGAGAGAAGTGTCGGCGTAAGGCGGGTCCAGAAATACGACGTCCATCGGCGCGGGCTCCGCGCGACGCAGGTATTCGAACGCATCGCCCGCGTGGACGGTAACCGAAGCGCCGAAATCGTCGATGCTCTTACGCAGTGCCTTGAGTGCTTCTGGGTGTTTTTCGACCAGCACGACCTCCGCCGCGCCGCGCGACAACGCTTCGAGACCCAGCGCGCCGGTTCCCGCAAAAAGATCGAGGCATCGCGAACCTTCGATGCGCGGCGCAAGCCAGTCGAAAAGCGTCTCGCGAATTCGCTCGGAGGTCGGCCGCAACTGCGGCACGCCGGCAACCTGCAGGAAACGACCGCGCCATTTTCCCGCTACAATACGCACGCGGCCCGGCGGCGCCGTGCCCGGTCTTCGGGAAGTGGGTGGTCGTCTCGTCATGGATTTTTCATTTGACCGTGTTTGGCAGGAAAAATAAATCCGAATCCGCGCCGGCGCCGCGCGAAGGGTTCGTGAAACGGTTGAGAGCTCGCCTGAACAGCGGCAACAACTGGCTCAGCTACGACCTGGCCAACCTCGTCCCCGGCGGCAGCATCGACGAGGACGTGCTCGAGGAACTTGAATCGAGGCTCGTCATGGCGGACGTCGGCGTCGAGGCAACAGAACGCGTCATTGATGACTTGCGCAAGCGCCTGGCGCGGAAGGAACTCAAGGACGTCAACGCACTGAGCAACGGCCTCAGGAAAGCGATGACCGATATCCTGTCGAAGGTCGAGAGCCCGCTGGAAATTTCCGCGGCCCGCCCGTTCGTCATTCTCGTCGTCGGCGTCAACGGCGCCGGGAAGACCACGACCATCGGCAAGCTGGCGAAACGTCTTACGGATCAGGGGATGTCGGTAATGCTTGCGGCAGGCGACACTTTTCGCGCCGCGGCCGTCGAGCAACTGAAAGCATGGGGCGAGCGAAACGCCGTGCCTGTCATCGCGCAGCAGCACGGCGCGGATCCCGCCGCGGTGATCTTCGATGCCTTCAACGCAGCCCGTTCGCGCGGCATCGACGTGCTCATCGCGGACACCGCCGGAAGACTGCAGAGCCAGCAGGGCCTGATGGACGAACTTGCCAAGATCAAGCGCGTGCTGGCGCGTCACGATGCAGCCGCGCCGCAGGAAATTCTGCTGGTGCTGGATGCGGGGCTCGGCCAAAACGCGATGGTCCAGGCCGAGAAATTTCATGCCGCGCTCGGTCTCACTGGAATCGCAGTCACGAAACTCGACGGCACGGCGAAAGGCGGCATTCTGCTCGCGATTGCGAACAGGTTCGGCATACCGGTGCGGTTCATCGGCATCGGCGAGGCCGTCGACGACATGCAACCGTTCAATGCCGCCGACTATATCGACGCCTTGCTAGCGACCGGTGGCGAGGGCCGGCAGTCTTGATTCGTCTCGAGGACGTCTCGAAGAGATTTCCCGGCGGCCAGGAGGCGCTGAAGAATCTCACCATGTCGGTGGATAAGGGCGAGATGGTATTCGTGACCGGTCATTCCGGCGCCGGCAAGAGCACGCTCCTGCGCCTGATCGCACTCATCGACCGGCCGACCGGCGGACAGGTCATCGTTGACGGCCAGAATACGCGCCGCGTATCGCGGCGCAAGATTCCCGCGTACCGTCGCCAGATCGGCATGGTGTTCCAGGACCACAAACTCCTCTATGACCGTTCCGTGTTCGACAACGTCGCGCTGCCGCTCGTCATCGCGGGAGTGAGTCATCGTGACGCAGCGCGCAAGGTGCGCGCGGCGCTGGACCAGGTGGGCCTGCTGCACAAGGAGAAACGCAGTCCGGAAACACTCTCCACCGGTGAACAGCAGCGCGTAGGCATTGCGCGCGCAATTGTCAGCCGGCCGAAACTCCTGATCGCCGACGAGCCCACGGGCAATCTCGATCCGGATTTGTCGCTCGAAGTGATGCGCATTTTTCGCCGCTTCAACGAGGTCGGCGTGACCCTGCTGATCGCAAGTCACGACATCGCTCTCATCGATCAGCTCGGATGCCGGCGCATCCCGCTGGAAAACGGCATGTTGCAGGTTGAAGAGGAGGAAGATTTCGTGTCCGAGTATGCCGAACGGATCGGCATTGATGTGGAGCCCGGGCCGTGGCGCTGACCAAGTCCTCGGATGCGTTCGTTCCGGCCAAGCCGGCGCGGCCCGTTACGACCTGGGCGTTGCGCCACGTTTCGACATCGATCGGGGCGCTCGGCAGGCTGGCCCGGCAACCGTTCGCCAGCCTGATGACGATCCTCGTGATTGCCGTAACGCTTGCGCTCCCTGCCGCAATGCACGTGATCATCAAGAACGTGCAGTCGATCAGCGGCAGTTGGGAAAATGCACTCGATTTTTCCTTGTACCTGAAATCCGGGACGTCCATCGAAGACGCAAGCCGGCTTGCCGAGCTGATTGGAAAGCGCGCGGATGTGCAGGCGGTGACGCTGATTCCCTCCGACGAGGCGCTGGAGGAATTCAAGGCGCAGTCCGGCTTCGGTGCAGCACTCGATCACCTTACGGAAAACCCGTTGCCGCATACGATCGTGGTGCGGCCGGGCAGCAGCAACACTGAACAATCGATCACGCTCATGCACGAGGAACTTGCAAATCTGCCGGAGACGGATTTCGTGCAGGCGGACACGGAGTGGGTGCAGCGGTTTCATGCAATCCTGGACATGCTGCAGCGGGCCATCGCCATTGGCGCCGGCCTGTTGGGTGCTGCCATCGTCGTCATCATCGGCAATACGATCCGGTTGGATATTCAGAACCGCCGCGAAGAAATTGAAGTGACGAAACTGATCGGCGCGAGCAATGCCTTCGTCAGGCGGCCCTTTCTCTACTCGGGCCTCTGGTACGGCCTGGGCGGGGGACTGCTCGCGCTGGCGCTCGTCGGCTACGGGATGTTTGCGCTGAAAGAACCGGTCGGACGGCTCGCGGGCCTCTACAACAGCCCGTTCAGCATTCTCTCCCTGAGTTTCACCGAGAGCCTGTTGATCGTCGGCACCGGGGTGGCGCTGGGGCTCGCCGGCTCCTGGCTGGCGGCGGCCCGGCATATGCGGCGCATCGAGCCGCGTTAACGACGCGGTTTTTACCGCGGCCGGCCGACCGACGGGATTGAATATAAGTACTTGTTTTTAATGTCATTTACGGACTTCCCCAAACGGAACCAATCCGTTTTGTTAGCACTCTAATGCGTCGAGTGCTAAAATGCGGACCAACCAACGGAGGTACCACCAGACATGACGACGGCAGTTGCGACGATCAACCGCGATCTGGCCCTGGCCGGCCCGATCGGCAGTCTCGATGCCTACATTCAGGCAGTCGGGTCCATCCCCGTATTGAGCAAGGAGGACGAGCAGGCATTGTCTCGTCGCTTCCGTGATGAGGAGGACCTCGACGCCGCGCGCGAACTCGTGTTCGCCCATCTTCGTTTCGTCGTGCACATCGCGAAAGGCTATCTCGGCTACGGACTGCCGCTGAATGACCTGGTCCAGGAAGGCAACGTCGGTCTCATGAAGGCGGTCAAGCGTTTCGACCCCGACTATGGCGTGCGCCTGGTGTCGTTTGCGGTGCACTGGATCCGGGCCGAAATTCACGAGTACGTTTTGCGTAACTGGCGCATTGTCAAGGTCGCCACGACCAAGGCGCAGCGAAAGCTGTTCTTCAACTTGCGAAAAAACAAGAAAAGCCTGGCGTGGCTGTCGAACGACGAGACTCACGCGGTTGCGGGCGACCTGGGCGTCAGTCCGGAAGAAGTCACCGAGATGGAACGCAGGCTCAGTTCACACGACACCGTGTTCGATCCCGGTCCGGACGCCGATGACGAGCAGATGTTCACGCCTGCGGCCTATCTGCCGAGCCCGAATTCGGACCCGGCCGTACTGATGGAAGATATGGACTGGCAGGACGACGCGACTTCGCGCATGAACGACGCGCTCACGAATCTTGACGACCGCAGTCGGCACATTCTGCAAACCCGATGGCTGGCCGAGGAAAAACAGACGCTGCACGAACTTGCGGATCACTACGGCGTATCCGCCGAACGCATCCGCCAGATCGAGAACAACGCGATCAGGAAACTCCGGGTGGCGATGCAAGCGTAGCGCGCCTTGGCGGGCGGGCAGGTCGTCCGTTATCACCGGCCCGTCCTCACTCCCCGTATACCCGGCCGCGGTAGCGGATAAATCCGCCATCCTCGATGCCCAGCGGATCGCGGTGTGTCCAGTGGACCAGCCCGCCGAGTTCGTTCCATTCATACAGGCCGCGAAAATGGATGCGGTCGCCGATGCCGACCGGCACCCGGTCAGCGAGATCGATGTTGTGCGCCACCAGGACAGTCTGGCCGTTTCGCAGGTCCAGGATAAAGCGCTGATGGCGCGCGCCGTCGCTGTCGTCCGCGATGAGCCGGCGCACCAGGCCGGTGCCCTCAATCCAGGTACCGGTATCCCATTCTGAAAGGACGCGTTTCAAAGCCACCGCTCTTTATTCTTGTCAGGGGTGGAACGATCGCCATCCGCGCTCGCACGGGATGGCGATCCGGCAAGATCTATCCGCGCGTCAGCTGGTCAGCGGCACCATGGTGATCTCGACCCGCCGGTTGGCCTGGCGCCCATCGTTCGTGCCGTTGTCGGCCACCGGGCGCGCTTCACCCATGCCTACCGTAAGAAGCCGGTCGCCAGTGATATTCTGCGTACGCAGGTACTGCGCGACCGAGCCGGCGCGGCGTTCGGAAAGGCTCTGATTGTAAGAATCGCTGCCGGTGCTGTCGGTGTGTCCCGCAACTTCGACGACGGTCTTGCCGTACTCTTTCATCACCTTCGAAACCGAGGTGAGCACTTCGAAAAATGCGGGGCTCAGGTCGGAACTGTCCGTCGCGAAGGTCACGTTGCCGGGCATGTTGAGCGTAATATTGTCGCCCATGCGCGTGACGCTGACGCCGGTTCCCTGCAACTCGGCCCGGAGTTCGGCCTCCTGCCTGTCCATGTAATTGCCGACCGCACCGCCTGCGAGCGCGCCGACTCCCGCCAGGATCATCGCATGTTGCCGACGCTCGACCGCGTCGTCGCCTGACATGAGGCCCACAGCGGCGCCCGCCGCCGCGCCGATCATGGCGCCTTTCGCCGTGCTGCTGGTTTTCGATTCCTGCGTATACGCATCGAGCGTCTGACACCCGCCGATCATCACGGTCATCGAGGCTGCAACCGCAGCGATCCCAAGAGTTTTTCTGTTCATCATCGTTCCTTATACTTTCTGCCCAGACGAATTTCAGGGCTGTACGACGCGACAGAGTGGCGCGCCGAACAGGCCAGATGGTGTGAAATATGGTGCGTATTGTAGCGGCTTGTAACCTGAACAAGGACTTAAAAGTGCACGATAAAGTGACGACTGGTTCTCAATTTGCCGCAGCCGTCAGGCAGTGCCGGCCGGTTACAGTCGCCGGGATGCTCAACACACCTGCCCGACCGGGCCGATTCCGGTAACATCATCGTTTCGATCACCGCACATGCGTTCAGGAGTATTCGTGGCCAGTACCACCCCCATCAAAAAATCCGCGTCCGGCAACAAGGCGCTGGATCCGCTCGATCTGTTCGACGTAAGGTCCGAACTCTCCGACGAAGAACGCATGGTGCAGGATTCCGTGTCGCGCTTCGTCGACGCCAAAGTCCTCCCGGTCATCCGGGACGCATTCGAGAAGCACTACTTTCCGAAGGAGCTTGTCCCCCAGGTGGCGGAGCTGGGGCTTCTCGGCAGTTCGATCGAGGGCTACGACTGCGCCGGCCTGAACAGCGTCTCCTATGGCCTGATCTGCCAGGAACTCGAGCGCGGCGACAGCGGCCTTCGTAGTTTCGTTTCCGTGCAGAGCAGCCTGGTGATGTACCCCATACACGCCTACGGGTCGGAGGAGCAGAAGCAACGCTGGCTGCCGGCGATGGCTCGCGGTGAAGCGATCGGCTGCTTCGGGCTGACGGAGCCGCAGGGCGGCTCGGATCCCGGAAACATGAAGACCCGGGCGAAGCGTGACGGCAAGGACTGGGTGTTGAACGGCTCGAAAATGTGGATTACGAACGGCAACATCGCGGATGCCGCGGTCGTGTGGGCGGTGACGGAAGAGGGCATCCGTGGATTCATCGTCGAGAAGGACATGCCGGGATTTTCCGCGCAGGAGATCGAGAACAAGTTCTCGCTGCGCGCCTCCGTAACGTCGGCGTTGTTCTTCGACAATGTGCGGGTTCCCGAGGCGAATGTCCTGCCCGGCGTGACCGGGCTTCGCGGCCCGCTCAGTTGCCTGACGCAGGCACGTTACGGCATCACGTGGGGAGTGATCGGGGCCGCGCAGGCCTGCCTCAACGAAGTGCTGAACTACACCGGCGAGCGCATGCTGTTCGACAAGCCGTTGTCTGCCAACCAGGCGATACAGCTTCGCCTGGCCGACATGTCGCGGCGCATAACGACTGCGCAACTCCTGTCGCTCAGGCTCGGACGGCTGAAGGATGCCGGAAGAATGAGCCCCACCCATGTTTCCGTCGCGAAGTGGAACAATTGCCGGGCGGCACTCGACATTGCGCGCGACGCGCGCGATATGCTCGGAGGAAGCGGCATCAGCGCAGAGCACGTTCCGATACGCCACATGCTGAACCTGGAAAGCGTCATTACCTATGAAGGCACGGAAACCGTGCATCAGCTCGTGGTCGGCAAGGAACTGACCGGGATAAGCGCATTTTGATCTGACCCGGGTCCGTGCCGCCCGGCGCGAACAGGCCATTCCCATAGACGCCAGGCAGAAGCCGCTCGATCGCGACGTGTGGCGTATCGCGTTGCCGATGATCCTCTCCAATATCTCCGTGCCGTTGGTCGGCATGGTCGATACCGGCGTCACCGGACATCTCGAAAATGCCGCGTACCTCGGCGCCGTCGCGATCGGCGCGACCATCTTCGGCTTTCTATACACCGGCGTGAATTTTCTGCGCATGGGTACCACCGGCATCGCGGCACAACGTTTTGGCGCCGGCGATGCCGAAGGGCTTCGTACCAGCCTGGGACAGGCACTGATCGTCGCATTTTCGGTTGCACTCGTGTTGCTGGTGTTGCAGAAACCGATCGGCCTGTTTGCGCTGGACCTGCTCGGCGCGGATCCGGACGTACGACACTTCGCCGGGCAGTATTTTTTTATCCGGATCTGGAGTGCCCCGGCAACGCTCGCGAACTTCGCGCTGATCGGCTGGTTCATCGGCCTGCAGAACGCCCGCGTACCGCTCGTGATCGTGCTCGTCATAAACGTCACGAACGTCGTCCTCGATCTGGCATTAGTCCTGATCTTCGGTATGAAAGTGGACGGCGTGGCCGCGGCATCGGTCGTTGCCGAGTTCGCGGGGATGTTCGCCGGCCTCGCCGTTGCTGCAGCCGAATTGAAACGGCGCGGCGGCCGGTGGGACCGCTCGCAACTGCTGACACTCCGGGCTTATACGGGTTTTCTGTCGGTGAACGGTCATCTGCTGGTGCGCACCTTGGCGTTGATGTTCACCTTCGGCTTCGTCACGGCGCAGGGAGCGAGACAGGGCGGCCTGATACTGGCCGCAAACGCAATCCTGATGAACCTGCAGAATCTGCTGTCCTTCGCGCTCGATGGCTTCGCGCATGCGGCCGAAGCGCTGGTCGGAAAAGCCGTCGGCGCGAAAAGCAGGGATGCGTTGCAGCAGTCGGTCCGCCTGACCTTGCGCTGGTCGCTTTACGTGGCGCTCGGATTCTGTGCGCTTTTCCTTGTCGGCGGGCCGCTGTTCATCAATGTGCTGACGGATCTTCCCGGGGTTCGTGCAACGACCCTGCGGTATTTGCCGTGGATGATTATCTCGCCGCTGGTTTCGGTCTGGTCGTTTCTCTACGACGGAGTATTCGTGGGCGCGACGCGCGCGCGTGAAATGCGCAACATCATGGTCATATCCACGTTCGTCGTCTTCATCCCCGCCTTCTACGCCCTGAGCTTCCTGGGCAACAACGGTCTCTGGCTCGCCTTCATGCTGTTCATGGCGAGCCGCGGCATCGGGATGCACTATTTCTACAAGGCTCGCGTTCTGCCTGCGATACCGCTTTAGCAGCGAGCCACGGTGTAGCCCACGATCACTCGCCCATGATCACTCGGGTTCGTAGGCTTCGTCCTCGAGCGTTACCCAGTTGGCATCCGCCTTCTCGATGTAACCCGGCCGGTCCTTGTCCCAGGTCTTCTGAACGTCGCGGTTGTAGTTCAGGTACAGCGCACCGTCGACGATCGTGAACGCCTCAGGCTGGGTCGAGACCTTGTATCCGCGCGAGGTGCCGAAGGCGCAGAAGCCGCCATAGCGGGGCGCGTATTTCTCCGGATTGGCCGCGAAGGTATCGCGGTTGGCCGTGTTGGCGAAATGCCATTCCGCTTCCTGCCAGACGAAGGTGATGTCCGGTTTGCCAGGCACCGGCTTGCCTTCGACGTGGTAGGCGACGGCATCGTAACCACGGATTGCCCCGGCCTCGGTGGTGAACACAGGGTCTTCGGCAATGGCCAGGCCGCTGCAGGCCAGGAGGCCGATGAAAAGTACGGATCGAAACATGGCGGTTACCTCCACTGAAGAATCACGGCTTTATCGCCAATAGACCGGGCAACGAGCCTGTATGTTTCACAGGCCCCTCATGTTTCTTCATGGCAACCCGCGTCAACGATATACATTGTTCTTAAGGCGCGAGTCCCTTCGGCCGGCACATAATGTCCACCGCCGTGCAAAAGCAGAGCGAAGCGCCACTTTTTCATGTCCGGGTTTAACGCGTTTTCAGACCGGAGTTGCAAGCTTGAGGCCGATGATGCCGGCGATGATGAGGCCAACACTGATGAGCCGGGCAGCATTCGCAGACTCACCAAGCAGCACGATCCCGAGGATTACCGTGCCGACCGCTCCAACTCCCACCCAAATGCTATAAGCGGTGCCAACTGGAAGTGACTTCATGGCAATGCCCAATAGCCCAATACTGATCATCATCGCCGAGACCGTCCAGAGAGTTGGCCACAATCGAGTGAAGCCTTCCGTGTATTTCAGTCCGATGGCCCAGCCGACCTCAAACAGCCCCGCAATAACAAGAATGACCCAAGCCATGTGTCCTCCTTTCAGAATCGCGGGGCCGTCCCCGAACGACGTTGGACGCCCGACGATAAGTAGACAGAATCATCGCGGAGCCATGCGGCCTGGATGCGAGGCTGCCCCGTCTTCTCGATCCAGTCTGCAGAATCCCCCGCGCGTGCGCCCGCCGTACCTAAACAGTTTCCGTGACCATGATGCGCGGACCGTGCTTATCGCACTGTGACTGCACCGCGCTGCGCGCCCAGATGTAGGCGGCGATTCCCGTCACGATGTTCGCAACCGTGTACGCGGCGAAGATTCCCGGCACGCCGAACCAGCGGTCTGCGATGAAAGCCAACGGCAGATACAGGCCGGCCAGCCGGATCAGGCTGATCGCGACGCCGGGCATTGGCTTGCCCATCCCGTTGAAGGAGGCATTCATGACCATCACCATGCCGTACGCACCGTAGCCGAGCGGTGCAATCAGCAGGAATCGGGTCGCAACGCCGGTCACCGCGGGATTGTCGCTGAACAACGAGGGCAGGAAGATGCTGGATGCGGCAAGAAGGGCTGCGATCACCAGCCCCGAGACCAGGCAAAAGATCGTGCAAAGCCGCAGCGCGAGGTAAATACGGTCGGCCTTGCCTGCAGAGATGTTCTGCCCCACGAACGGACCGATGATCGCCGACATCGCGTAGTACATCACCAGCGTCAGCGCCTCCACGCGGGTTGCAACACCGAATCCGGCCACGGCCTCCGGCCCGTATCGCGCAAGCATCGCCGTAATCGCTCCGGTTGCAATCGGGATAATCGCGTTGGTGCCGGCCGCGGGTATGCCGACGTGCAGAATGTCGATCCAGGACTTACGCAGTTCCTCCGGGTCCGGCCGGTTAAAGCTCAGCATGTCGAGCCGCTTGCGCATGAAATAGAGAGCACCGAAAAATAATGCACCGCGAGCAAGCAGCGCAGCCATCGCAGCCCCGTTCAGTTCCATCGCGGGTATCGGGCCGAAGCCGAAAATCAGTATGGGATCGAGCACCACGTTCACGACCGCGCATATGACCATGAGCAAGCTCGGCAGCCGCGTATCTCCGGTTGCACGCATGCTGCTCATGCCCACCATGCCGACTACGACAAACGGCACACCGGTGTACAGAATCTTCATGTAGCCGCCGATCAGCGGGAGCAGGTCGTCCGGAGCTCCGAGCAGCCTGAATAACGGCGCGATCGTCAGGATTCCGACGACACAGATGGCGGCGGTGATGCCGAACGAAAGCAGCAGGCTGTCCGTGGTGAGCCGCCGGGCGCGGCGATGGTCGTTAGAGCCGAGTGCGCGGGCCACCACCGACGACGTGCCGGCGCCCAGGCCGATCGCAACGCTCGAGACCAGCATCAGCACCGGGAACGTGAAGCCGAGCGCGGCCAGTTCGCGATCGCCCACTTGCCCGACGAAGTACGCATCGACGAACGCCTGCAGCATCATCGTGAAGACGCCGAACAGGACGGGCACGGTCATGTCGACCAGATGTCGGCCGACCGGCCCGTGAGTCAGGCGGGCTTGTGTCGATACCATGGTGTTTCCGGAAACGCAGGGGGCGCTTGCTGGTGAAGCGCACGCACAACTATGACGCAGGGGACCATCGGCCGCAATCACGAATCCCGTTGCCGGCACAGGGAACCGATCTTCGGGTTATCATGCCCGCATAACAATGCATAGGCAGCCTTGCCCATCTGGCCGGCCCTGGCAACCCGTGTAACAGAACCTGCAACAGCGGCCGGAACCCCCATGTCCTGGAAGAAACTGAGTTCGAGAATCGTCTTCGACAGTCCGTGGATCACCGTGTTCGAGGACCGTGTCGTCAATCCGGGCGGCGGCCGGAACGATTACGGGCACGTGCACTTCAAGAACAAGGCGGTGGCCATCGTGCCGCTGGACGATGAAGGTAATACCTGGCTCGTCGGCCAGGATCGTTACACGCTCGGCACATTCTCCTGGGAGCTGCCGATGGGCGGCGCGCCACTCTCGGAATCTCCGCTCGATGCCGCCAAACGCGAATTGAGGGAGGAAACCGGATTGACTGCGCGATCGTGGACAGAACTCTTGCGGCTTCACATCAGCAACTCGATTACCGACGAAGCCGGCATAGTCTTCGTTGCCGAACGGCTCACCGAAGGACCGCCGCAATTCGAGGAGACGGAGAACATCGAAGTGCGCAAACTAAAGGTCTCGGAAGCGATCGAGATGATCGGCCGCGGCGAAATTACGGATGCGATCAGCGTGGCGGCGCTGATGAGCCTTGAGCGGCTGCGGCGGCGGTGATCGAAACCGCGTTGGAACCCGTGAAAACGGGCGAACAACCGATCCAGGCATCGCCCGCTCTCGCCGGCTCCGACATTGTAATCAATCGGACAGGTAATACTCGACGGTCGATACCACGCGGACATTCTTTACATGCGGTGTCGTGCTGTCCCGGTCGGAGATCGAAAACTGGCCCTGGGTGGCGGATTTGATCTTACCGAGCGTGCTCTCGGAATCCGCCGCGAATTTTTCCGCGACCGCGCGTGCGTTGAAAGTCGACTCCTCGATCATGGCGGGCTTGATATCGTTCAGGCCGGTGAACAGGAACTGCACCTGGTTACCGTACTGCTCGCCGGTCAATGCGATGCCGTTCTTGCCCAGGTCGATGGCATTCGACATCGCACGGCGCGCGGTGTCGACGGCGGTCGAGTAAAGCGTCACCGTTGCCGTTGCCACATACCGGTATTCGATTTCCGCGGTGTTGCCCCAGGACTGGGCATGCCTGTCGACCACGGTTGGCGCCGATGTGGTGACATCCGCCAGGTCGAGTCCGTTTTCGGTCAGGAATCCGATGACGATCTGGTTCTTTTCGGCAATGGACTCGTACAACTCGTTCAGGTCATTGCCTGCAAGCTGGTATGAAAGCGGCCAGATGACGATGTTGGCCGGCATCTCCCTTTCGGCCAGACCCTTTACCTGAACGCTGCGCTCGTGCGCCTTGACTTCAAGCGCCGCATTGCCCGCGATCAGGCCGAGCGCCGCGAGCCCGGCGAACATGAAGCCGCCCAGCACTACTGCAAAGCTTGTCGATGGTGTCGTCATTTTCCCTTTCCTCGCACAGTCAACGGCATGCTCGCCTGTGGGTGCCGCATCGTCAATAGACCATTTCTGCGGTCACGACGTAGCGCATTGGCCCGCCGGCTTCGCGTGCATTGAACGGATAACAGGTAACCAGGCTAAGCATCGGTGACTCGGTATCCAGAAGAATGCTGCCGCGCCGCGAATCGACGACATCGATGCCGACTACGCGAAAAAGGTGGCTGCGGCCGTCGGGCATGTCCACGTTGATCGAATCCCCATCCCTTACGTGTTGCAGGAACTGGAAGTGCGTATCGCGGTGGCCGGCGATGATGCTGTTGCCCCGTTCGCCCGGCAGAACGCTGACGCTCAGGTGCCCCGGCCCGAACGCCAGCGTGCGCCCTGACCCGCCTTCGAGCACGATCAGTTCCACGTCGCCGCCCGTCGCTGACAGCCGCGCAACAGGCCAGGTGTCCGCCCAGGGCCAGGGCGGTACGTCGCGCTCGCCGGATTCCGCGCGCCGCCAGGCCCGCTGCATCAGTTCCTGGGCGAGCCAGGCTTTGGCGGGAATGCAGGCGCCCTGGCCCAGCTGCCAGAAACCGAGACAAAGGATGCTGGCCACCAGCAAACCGCCAGGCAGGGATTTACGACGCCGCGGGAACATTGGAATACGCGTTCCTGTGCCGGGCCAGCATCAGCAACGACGCCAGAAGCAGCCACAGCACACCGGTTGCCAGGCGAATGCCCCAGCCCGTTGCCGTCGGCGGAAAACCGAAGATCGCGCGCTGGCTCTGGCCGTACGGCAGGAGATTCGGCACCTGTTCGCTGTCGAGTGCAGAAGTTTCCGGCCGAACCGGTGTCTTATCGACGGCAACCAGGCTCGTGTGGAGACTTACCAGGTGATGGTCGAGCGCCGTTTCAACGACTGCCGCACGAATTGCCTCCGGGGTATCACCCTCGGGTTCGCGATCCAGCAGATGCTCGATTCGCGCGCGAGCCCAGACTGCGGCGATCCCGACGCTGTCCTGCTCCAGGACGAGAGGCAGCTCGACACCCCAGTCGCCCACGGGCGAGGTTCCGGAGACTTTCACCACATCGCCTGCGCGCGGCGCGGCCGGCAGGCGGACTTTCTGCACAATCGGCTCGCCGGCATAGAGATCGGGCACGATCACGGGATACGCCAGCGCCGACCCCGGCCACTCGACCTCGATGCCCGTTACCTGCGGCCGTTCGAGCTTGCGGAACAACCTGCCCATTTTTTCCTTTACTTCATGCAACGCGCTGATGAAGGTATACGTGCCGCGTCCTGCTTCGGCGGCCTTGCGCATGAACAGGCTGTTGGGCGCCGAGCCGATGCCGACAGTGAAGAGACGCGCGGCGCCCAGCTTTGCATCGATCAGCGAAAACAACTCGCTTTCGTTACCGACGCTGCCATCGGTTATGAAAATAATCTGCCTGAGGTGGGTTTCGTCGCCGCTTCCCCGCAACGCCCGCTCGATCGCGGGGCGCATTTCCGTGCCGCCATTCGCGGCGAGACCGCGCACATAGCTGCGGGCCCTCTCGAGGTTCCCGGTCGAGGCAGTAACGCTGCCGGCAAACAGCTCGTGCGTGACGGAGTTGAACTGGATGACGTTGAAGCGGTCGTGAGATTCGAGTCCGTCCAGTGCGAGAAGCAGCGCCTGCTTCGCCTGTTCGATCGAGGTGCCGTGCATGGAACCGGATGTATCGACGACGAATACGAGTTCGCGAGGCATCGACGCTTCCGCCGCACCCTGGTCGGCGGCGATGTCGTCCGGCGGCAGCATCAGCAGCAGGTAGTGCGCCTCGGCGTCCTTGCTTTCCCGGAACAAGGTCGCCCGCGGCATCGAGTCGGACACAGGCCGCCACACGAGTTCGAGGTCGTGGTCCATCGGGGTGCGTGCGTCGGTCAGCGTGACCTGGTAGCGCCCGGCCGCTTCGTCCACTGCGGTTACCGTGATCGGATGGTAACGGCTCGCGATGATCTCGAGCGGCACGCCGGCATCGATTTCCGCATGCAGCGTGACCCTGTGATCCCGCGATCTGGTCACGACGGGCGGTGTAATCAGCGATGCATCGGGTACGCGGCTGGTGTCGGCCGACCACCCGGATCCCCGGCGTTCTGCGAGCGGTGCGCCCGGTGCATAGCGCGGAGTGAGTGTCAGCGGGAAACGCAGGCTGAAGTGACCGTCGTCGTACCTGAGCGTTTCCAGGTATTCGATCTCGATCGAAATGGTTTCTCCCGGCCCGAGGTTCGCAATCGACGTCGTGAACAGGTTGGCGCGTTGCTGCTCGACGAGCCCGGCGCGCTGGCCGCTCTCCCTGGCCCGTTCGTATTCCTTGCGAGCCTGCTTCTTTTCCCGAATCTCGCCTTCGACGAAGCGTTCGCCGACTCGCAAACGCAGACGATCGACAGCAGCCGTATCCGGCAATGGAAAAACATAAATGCCTTCCACCCACTCCGGTCCGTCGTTGCGGAACTTCTGGCTCACGGTCGTACGCGCCACCGGCCCGCTGATCCTCATGCCGACGTCAGTGTTGATGCGGGTTGCGGTCGTGTACCCCGACTGCATCTTCAACAGCAGGCTGCCGGACTGCATCTGCTGCGGCAGAACGAGAGCTTCCGGCAATGCTGTTTCGCTGGCGTATACTGCGCAGGGTTGAAAGGACACGAAGGGTGTCAGTACGAGCAGGGCGGTCAGCGAGTACCACCGGAGCACCGCACGCCTTTTCCAAAGCAGCTCGATCTTCGGTATTGCTTCTTCAGCACCCTGCGGATGCCACCGATGGATCGCGCCTGAAGCCGTTGAGCCCCGCTTGAAAAAGCCGGCGCGAAACCCGTTCCTGTTCACTTTTCCCCGGTACGTCATTCTCGGTGCCTCCCTCCGATGTGCTCCGATGTGACAATTCCAGCAGACCATTGCGATCGGGCGAGGGCAGAGGCATGGCAATGCACCGGCGTAATGTGGCAGATTGTGTCGTCGCATCTGCGGGCCATGACCGGAGCCGATATTGTCCAAGCGCATTGCAATCGTCGAAGACGAAGCCGCCATCCGGGAAAACTACGCGGCGGCGTTTCGCCGCGAGGGCTACTCGGTGGATCTCTATGACGCACGACGTCCGGCAATGGATGCTTTCGCGGCGCGCCTGCCGGATCTGGTGCTGATCGACGTCAACCTCAGGAACGAAGTCGAAGGCGGCTTCGAACTGTGCCGCGATCTCAGAAGCCAGGCTGCCGAACTGCCGATTATTTTTCTGACCGCGCGCGACAGCGAGTTCGATGCAGTATCCGGACTGCGCCTCGGCGCCGACGATTACCTGACCAAGGACATCAGCGTGCCGCACCTGATGGCGCGAGTGGCCGCGCTATTTCGCCGCCTCGACGCGATGCAGAAGCCGCAGGGAAAGACCAGCCGCATGACGCGTGGCGACCTCGAACTCGACGTCGATCGCATGACCGTGCGCTGGCAGGACCAGCCGGTCGGGTTGACGCTGACCGAATTCTGGATCGTGCACTCGCTGGCGCGCTACCCGGGACACGTCAGGAACCGGCAACAGTTGATGGATGCGGCGCAGGCGGTGCTCGACGACAACACCATCACGTCTCACATCAAGCGCATCCGCCGCAAGTTCCTGGCCATCGACCCGCAGTTCGACGCCGTGGAAACCGTTTACGGCATGGGTTACCGCTGGCTCGGCGAGTAACGGGCCGATCGCCCGATCCGGACGAGTTTACCGGCCCTCGGCACGCATGCGGCTGTGACGATAGCCGTAGAGGCCGTAGATCGAAAAGCCGACGATCGTCCAGATCAGCAGACGCCACCACGTGTCGGCCGGCAGGAAATACGTCATGCCGCCGCACAGCAGCGCGCCGAGCACGCAGGTGACGGGCGCGAACGGGACGCGGAACGGCCGCTCCACGTCCGGCTTCGTATGGCGCAGCACCAGCACGCCGATGCACACGACGGCGAACGCGAGCAGTATCCCGATCACGATCAGCTCACCGAGCACATTGAGCGGGAACAGGCCCGCGACCAGCGCGGCAATGACGATCGTTACCGCGGTGGCGATATGCGGCGTGCGGTAGCGGGGGTGCACGCCGGCCATGCGTGCGGGAAGCAGACCGTCTTCCGCCATCGCCAGCAGAATGCGCGGCTGGCCGAGCAACGACATCAGGATGACCGAGGTCATGCCTATGATGATCCCGATCTCCACCAGGTAGCTGAGCCAGGAAAGCTGCGGATGAGCATCCAGCGCAACCGCAACCGGATTGGGTACATCGAGCAGGGTATAGGAAACCATTCCGGTCATTACGGTCGCCATCGCGATGTACAGGATCGCCGAGATGACGAGCGCCGAGAGAATTCCGATCGGCACGTCGCGCTGAGGGTTCTGCGTTTCGCGAGCGGTCGTCGAGGCGGTGTCGAAACCGATATATGAAAAAAAGATGATCGCGGCTCCCTGCAGCAGCCCCGTCATGCCGAACTGCCCGGGGGTTCCCGTGTTCCCGGGCAGGTACGGCCGCCAGTTGCCCGGATCGATGTACGAGATTCCGGCGAGCACGAACACGACGATGACGCCGACCTTGATCAGAACCATGGCGGAGTTGAGCCACGACGATTCGCGCATCCCCACATAACAGACGGCGCCCAATGCAACAATGATCGCGACGGCCGGCACATTGATGAGCGCTCCGGTGAGGACCAGATCGCCGTCTGCACCCTTTCCGAAAGGCGCGTTGACGAGCACCTCCGGCAGCGACAGACCGAATTTTTCCAGCAAACCGACGACATACGCGGACCAGCTGACGGCGACGGCCGAGGCCGCCATCAGGTATTCCAGCGACAGGTTCCAGCCGATGAACCAGGCGATCGACTCGCCGAGCGTCGCATACGTGTAGCTGTACGCGCTGCCGGAGACAGGAATCATCGCGGCGAATTCGGCATAGCAGATGGCCGCGAGGCCGGCGCCAAGTGCGGAGATGAGCAGTGCGATGGTCAGTGCGGGCCCGGCGTTCTGCGCCGCGACCTGGCCGGTGAAGACGAATATGCCGGTGCCGATCGTCGATCCCAGGCCGATCGCCGTGAGCGAACGCGCCGTCAGGACGCGCTTCAGCGGTGGTGCGGTATCGAGGGCGTGAACGATCGATTCGACGGAGCGAACTGCAAACAGCTTGCGGAGTACGGACATACAGGGCCCCTGGAAAAGCGGTTGGCGGTGGGTCAGACTTTCTGGCGATCCCGCTCGCCGATTCTTTGTTGGACAGCCTACAGGCTTTCAGGCCGGGGCAGAAGCTGCGGTTTCCAGACCAATCTCCATGTCAGTAATCGGTGACTGGTTTCAACGAGACGCAGAACTTGTTCTTACATGGCGTTGAACCAGGCGCCTCGCGTGCGCGGTATCCCGGGCATACGCACTCTTTGTAGTGTTTTGGCTACACTTGACGCATTCTGGCGGAGAAGTGGTACGATACCGCGCATTCTTCGTGGTGTTCAAAACAACAAACCGCCACCAGGTGCATCCGTCCGTCGGTTTTTCGTCAACCAGAACTGCCGGGCGACATACATTGTTCGCAAGTACGCATAAGGGGATCTACCGATGAACGTCAAATCGAAGTGGCGACACATGTTGCCTGCCTTTTTGTTCGTGTCACTGAACGCCTACGGCGCCATCGGTGAAGGCACGGGCAATATCGTGGGCTCGCTCGAAAATCTCTCCGGCGCAACGTACACAGTAAACGCAGTCGATGAGTCCACCGGACGCAGCCGGGACGTAACCGTCGATGCGGAAGGCGACTTCCGATTCTCGCAGTTGCCGGTCGGCAGTTACGTGGTTAGCGTAAGCCGTGACGGGACGGTCGTAGCACGCGACACTTTCGATGTTACGTTGAACGGCACTGCGACCGCGTTTTTCGTGCTGGAGGATGCCGGCGCACTCGAGGAGATTACGGTCACGGCGGCGAGACAGACTTACGACACGTACTCCACCGACTCCGGAATGGTGATTGGCGAAGCCGAGATTGATCTCATGCCGGTCGCCAGAGACCTGACATCCGTCGCGTTGCTTGCGCCGGGAACGATCAAGGGCGACGCAAAATGGGACGTAAGCGGGACCGGCGGCGCCCCTGGCTACGCATCCTTCGGCGGTTCCTCGGTCGCCGAGAATTCCTGCTACATAAACGGCCTGGAAGTAACGAACACACGTCAGGGACTCGGTTGCGGTGAGCTTCCCTTCGAGTTCTACGACCAGTTCCAGATCAAGACCGGGGGATACTCCGCGCAGTACGGCCGCACGACGGGGGGCGTCATCAATGCCACGAGCAAGAGCGGCTCGAACGATTGGGAATTCGGCGTTGGCGTAGCGTTCGAACCCGGCAGCCTGTATGAAGAAGGCAAGATTTCACGCGGCGGCGGCGGATTCGGCGGCGGCGCCGGTGGCCCCGGGACCGGCCGGGTCTTCCGCAACACCACCCAAAACGAGGTTGACCTGTTCGAGTACTGGGTGACGGCAGGCGGCCCGATCATCGAGGACCGGCTGTTTGTCTACGGCATCGTCAATCCGCGCGAGACGGAGCAGCGCTTCCAGTCCGAGATCAACGGTAACAACGAATTCGCAGCTCCCGACCAGTTCAGCGTCTACGACTTTCCGGCGTCGGACAACATCTTCTGGGGCGGCAAGATCGACTGGGACATCACCGACTACCATCGGCTCAGTGTCTGGGGATTCGATGCGCAGCGTGACGGTCTGGACAAGCGTTTCGAATTCGACGGCGAGACCGGCACGATCGGTGCCGCCACGGAGACGTTCACTCGCCTGCGCGGCAGCAAGGCGCACAGCGTGAGCTACCGCGGTACGTTCCTCGACGCGGTGACCGTCTCGGCGATGTACGGCGTGGTTGAAGCCCAGTACACGAACAATCCGTCCGGCGATCCCACGATCTGTCCGAGTGTTGTCGACGAGCGCACCACGAATCCGGCCACCCCGGCTACGGGTTGCGGGCCTGGCGGTACCTTTGGCAGCGACCAGGATGAGAACACGCAGACTCGGCTTGACATCGAATGGGCGTTGGGCGATCACCTGTTGCGCGTCGGATATGACCAACAGGATCGCAACTCCGTAAACCTGCAATCCGACATCGGCGGCGGTCGCTGGGTCTACTCGACTCTGGAGCCCCTCGCTTCGGTACAGGGTAATGCGGGTCCGATCTTCATCAACAACACCGGCGCGGACCTCGACTACGTCCAAGTACGCGTCTTCACGAATGAGGAATTCGGCGGCAAGTTCAACAGCGAGCTCGAGGCCTACTACATAGAAGACGAATGGCGGGTGACCGACAATATCGTCTTATACCTCGGCGCACGCCAGGATATCCTGACGAACTTCGGCACGACCGGCATTGCCTTTGCCGACTTTGAGCAGGAGTGGGCACCGCGCCTCGGCATGAGCTGGGATCCGGTCGGTGACGGCAACAACAAGGTGTACGGCACCTGGGGTCGCTATTTCCTGCCGATGGCGAACAACACCAACTTCCGGGTGGGTTCGGGCGTCAGCGATACGACGACGTACTACACGTTCACGGACATTGATCCGACTGACGGCACGGCGACGGGGCTGGTGCCGCTGGGCGGGCAGCTCGACGGAAACAATCCGGTCGTGAACTCGGCGGGTTCGCCGCCGACCCAGGCGCAGTTCCAGGCGGCCGAAGCCGATGCGTTTTACAAAGACGAGCTGATTCTGGGCTACGAGCGGTATCTGGAAAACGGAGACTCGGCATCCATCCGCCTGATGCAACGTGAAGTCGGCGTCACGCTCGACGACTATTGCGGTATCCTGGCCAACCAGGGTTATTGCACGATGATCAATCCGGGTTCCGGCGGCTCGTGGGAGGACCTGGACGGAAACTTCGAATTCCATTCGGCCGAGGACATTGGCATTCCGGAGGGCGATAACGAATACACCGCCGTGCAACTCGAATACGCGCACATCGGTGATCGGATGGACTGGAATTTCGGTTATACCTGGTCGCGCAGCACAGGTAACTTCGAAGGTGCTGTGAAATCCGATATCACGCAGGCCGATGCGGGTATTACCCAGGACTTCGACTTCCCGGCATTGATGGATGGCGCTTTCGGTTATCTGCCGAACGATCGTCGTCATGCGTTCAAGTTCTTCGGCTCGTACCGGATCACGGACAACCTGGTCGCCGGCTGGGCTTCGTCACTGGTCAGCGGTCGCCCGCTCAGTACTGTCGGCGCTGGATATCCGGATACCGGCGCGAACGTATTCGGCAGCTACGGTGATACCTACTATCTGTTCACCAATACCTGCAACACACCCGCCGGCGTAGGACCGTGCCCGGCTGATGCGGCGCAGGCGGACAAGATCTACCAGTTCACCGGCCGCGGTAACGCAGGACGTACGCCATGGCTGACGTCGCTCGATGCATCGCTGACCTACGGTTTCGCGCTGGGCAACATCGACATGACGGCTGCACTGCAAGTGTTTAACGTGTTCGATATCCAGGAACCTCTGATGTTCAACGAGCACGCCGAAGCACGGCGTTCCGAAGGCAATCCGAACGAGTGGTTCGGATCGGTGTATGCCTGGCAGCAACCCCGTCACCTTCGTTTGTCGCTGCAAGCGCGTTTCTGAAGCAACGCGAGTAGCAGTATTGTATTCGGGGGCCTGCGGGCCCCCTGTTTTTTGCCCAGCTCAGCGGAGTGCCGGCTCAACCGGGCGTCGAGGCCCGTGCAGTAGCGATCGATGAAAGCCTGGTGCGTCGGCATGACGTCGACGCAAATGCACTCCTCGGTATACGTTCAGCTCATTGCTGAAACCGGGCCCGCGATGCCGGGAGGCCGGCAGCAGATGCGCGCGGGGGCTCGCTATACTCGCTGAGAAGGGCCTCATAATTGATCCCGTGAGTATGAGGCTTTGCCGGTGAGGACCTGCAATTCATGTCGTTCGGCATATATTTTTCAAGTCTGCTGGCGGTCGAAAGGAGACTGCGCAAACCCGTAAAGCGCCGCCGCCTCGGCGCCAGCCGGCTCGCGTTGTTTTTGCTTCTCGGCAGCCATGCCCTGGCCGGGGAAGCCGAGGCACCCGGCGCCACGAATCGAATATTGAGGTTCATCCCGTTCATCGGGAATAATCCGTGTACTGACGACCGCTACCGTCAGCTGGCCGCGTCGCAAGCCCCAAGGCAATTCGCCCGGCGACGCGTTTCATGCGGTCATCGCCGTAAGCTGGGACATCCAGGCTGCGATGAATCTTAGACGCCAGCTTCTTCTCATCAGCCTTCTGACGCTGATCCTTCCGTGGGCCGGCTGTCAGTTCATTCGCGAAACCGAATCCGCGTTGCGGGAAGGCCAGCAACGGATGCTGGCGGGTACGGCGCAGGCGATCGCCGATTCACTGGCGCAGTTCCCGGATCAGTTTGGCGTTCAAGGACGAGGCGAGACGCCGGGTACCGTCGGGCAGCAACTGTATGGGCATGCACTGGCATCGCCGCCATTGATTGACGGCTACTTCGATGACTGGGCGCTTCCGGAGGAGTCCCTGGGTCTCCTGCATGGCGCCAACGGGGCCGCAAGCATTGCGCTCGGCGTATATCGCCAGTCCGTGTTTCTCTATGTCGAAGCGCGCGATGATGCCGTTGTCTATTCGATGCCGAACATTGCCGAAAGCGGCGACGGCGCTGGCGACTCTGTCGAGCTGATCAGCGTCGCCGATGCAAGCTCGCCCGGCAGCAGGAGGATCACGTACCGCTTTGCCGCGGAAGCACCGGGCGACCTGGTGCCAAGCCGCAGCACGACAGAAGAAACCGTCGATGAAAGCAGGATCTCGGCGCACTGGCAGGACACGACGAACGGTTACCGCCTCGAGGCGAGAATTCCGCGCCAGCTGCTGGAGGCGCGCATTGGCATCGCGGTAATGAACAGAGACAGCCCGACGTCCCCCGCAGTCCGCATGTCGAGTTACTCAGGAGACATTCCGGGCCGCTTCGTGACGCTGTCGCCGTTGCTGCAGAGTGTCGCCGCCGGCTACGTCCAGCCGGACGTACGGCTCATCGTTACCGACACGGCAGGATGGCGCCTGGCACAGGCGGGCGGGATCTCGCCGGGCGGCAACGAGGAATCGCCGGGCATCGCGGCCGGCTGGATGCGCATCGCCTACAACGCCTTGCTCGAATCCGGCAACGAGGCCGAGCTGGCCGAACCGGACCCGTCGGGACGAGAACGACAGGATTACATTGTCGAGTCGCTGAACGGCGAGCCGGCAACAAGCTGGTTTCGCAGCCAGCGATCCGGCCGCGCCGTCGTGGCCGTGGCGCAGCCGATCTGGTCGGGAAACGTGCAGACCGGTGCAGTCATTTTGCAGCAGGGGACGGACGCAATATTGAGCCTCACCAACCGCGCGCTCACGCGGCTGATGAACTTCACCTTGATCGCGACGCTGCTCGTGGCCGCCGCGTTGCTCGGATACGCAAGCTGGATGTCGCTGCGCATAAGGCGCCTGAGCAGCGCCGCCGAACGCGCGCTTGACGACAAGCGCGTGCAGCCCGATTTACCGAGCGCGCGCGCCGGCGACGAGATCGGCGACCTGTCCAGGAGCTTTTCGAGTGTCCTGCGGCAACTCGGGGAGTACAACGAGTATCTCAGAACGCTGGCGTCGAAACTGTCGCATGAGATGCGCACGCCGTTGACCATTGTTACTTCGTCGCTCGAAAACCTCGAACACGAACCGCTGACGGAGGAATCGGCAAGATACACGGCGCGTGCAAGAGACGGCGCCGGACGCCTGCACAAGATACTGAGCGCAATGAGCGAAGCGAGCAGGGTGGAAGAACTTATCGAAAATGCGGAGCCTGAGACGTTCGACCTGTGCGCCGCGTTGACCTCGACCGTGTCCGCTTACGCGGACGCGTGGCCGGAACGCAGATTCTCACTCGTAGCCGACGATACGAACGCGCCGATACACGGCTCACCGGAGTTGATCATCCAGATGCTCGACAAGCTGGTCGACAACGCAGTTGGCTTCAGTTCCGGGGGCGATGAGGTCGTAATCCGCCTGGTATCGACGCCCGGAAAGCGGGTGCTGTCCGTGACCAATCCCGGCCCGCCGCTGCCGGAACGAATGCGCTCGCAGCTCTTCGATTCCATGGTCTCGGTCAGGACCAGCGAGTCCGGCAAGCATCTCGGACTCGGCCTCTTCATTGCACGCCTGATTGCCGTGGGACACGGCGGTTCGATTACCGCGTTCGACGTCGAGGGCGGCGTGACGTTCGAGGTTCAGCTCCCGGTCTGATCGCCCGCTTTCGCGGGCTCCAACAACGGCAGTTCGGCGATCGCCATCCGTGGAGCACGAAGCTCAAGTACGTGCCATTCGTGCCTGTCCATTCACGCCCCTGACGGAAATCGAGCCGCCCGTTCCCCTGACCAGCAGAAGCAACAGCGCAAACGGGCCGAGCGAGCCGCCACCGGATGACTGTGTGCCCGGACCGTCCTCCGGCGGCGGCGTACCGGGCGGCAAGTCACCCGTCGGCGGGGCGCCGGCCGGCAGGAATTCGAAGGAATCCGGCGTTGCGGCAACGACGGCGCCGGGCGGCAGCGGGCCGTTCAGGCGAATGGACGCACCGGGCCCGGAAACGCGGGCGAAGAACAGCTCCTGAATGGAATCGTCCAGCGATTCGACTGCCAGGAATGCAAGCTCCTCTCCGTCCGGGCTGAATTTCGGCGGCTGGAAATCCAGAGCGCCGTTCGGCAGCGGACCGTTCACTTTGGCGGCAATGCCGGGGCTGTCCGGACGAACCACCATCAGGTCCGTCTCAAAGCCACCCGGCGGAGCGGGCTTGTAAGCAACCCGTCCGCCGTCCGCGCTGATCGCGTACGGGCCGATGTCCGCCCCCGGTTCAGGCGTTGCGTTCAGCCGCACGCGATTCACCGGCTGATCGATCGCCACGATATAGAGGTCGCGTTCGCCGGGTCCGCGTTCTTCATCGCCCGAGTAGATGAGATGTTTGCCGTCGGGCGTGAAACGGGCGAGCGCCGCGCCGCTTTGAACCGGTCCATTGATCTTCGTCACCGTACCCGGGAAGTCGACATCGACGATAAAGACCTCGAGTATCGTGTCCCTGTCCTGGTCCGCCGTGTAGGCGACGAGGCGGCCGTCGGCGCTCACCGAAAAATCAAAAATGTCCCCTGCGCCTTGCAGCGGCGCGTTCAGCGTCGTCGCTTGTCCCGGCCGGTCAAACGCAACGACGTGCAACTCGCGGACGCCGGGATTCTCGCTCACCGCGGAGTACACGACCCCGCGGCTGTCCGGAAGAATGCGAAAGCGCCCTTCGAAGGTATCGCCGACGTTGCCACCGGGCGCGTTCAGTCTGACCGACAGACCGGGAGCAGCGACGTCCACCACGTAAAGCTCGAACCTGTTTTCGAGTTCGGCCGCCACGTATACGACGCGGCTCCCGTCGGGCGTGAATTCGAAGCCGGTCAGGCTGACCGCACCGTTCGCCACAAGGTCCGAATTCAGGCGGGTCGCATGGCCAGGGTCGGCAAGATCGACAAGATACAATTCGGTGTCGGCGAAAGACGGGTCGCTGGCCGTAAACGCAAGCCTGCTCCCATCGGGGCTGAACTTCGCGAACATCTCCCGCTGGCGGGCGGGCAGAGAGCCGAGCCGTGTCCACCTCCCCGGGGCAGCGATGTCGAGCAGGAAGAGGTCGGGGTCGCCGGGTGTTGTCTGGTCGGCCGAGAACACGATACGCGCGCCGTCCGGGCTGATCGCAAAGCTGGCGACTCCTTCCGATTCGATGGACAACGGCCGGTTCAGCCGCGTTGTAACGCCGGGCGCCGCCAGATCGACGACAAAGAGCTCGGTAACGAAAATGAACTCCTGTTCGGCGAGATAGACGATCCGTGCCGCGGAGACCGTCATCGCGGGCGTCAAGGCGATCAACACCGCGATCAGGCCTGGCCAGCGTCGCACCTTCCGCGGCCGGATGCGGATGGCGCAGCGGATGCATTGCGCCGAGGGAATGAAGTTACGCATGTCGGGCTCCTCTCGAGCGGCCGTGCCGGCCGATGCGGCGACATTGTTCCGTCGCCGGCGTAAACGCCTGAGGATTGCCGAACTTTTTCCTGAGGATTTGTTCAGGAAGGGTGATTACGGCGAAGGGATACCGCGTTTCGACATCGGGCGACGCGTGATGTCCGGGTTTCGCCGGCCGCTGCCGGGGGAATCAGACGCCCAGGAACCCGGCAATCCCTTTCGCCGCTTCGCGGCCTTCGAATACCGCGGTCACGACGAGGTCCGAACCGCGCACCATGTCTCCGCCGGCGAATACCTTCGGATTGGTCGTCTGGAACGGATAGCGGCCCACCGAGTCGACGCGCACGCGGCCGTTCGGCAGCTGCCCGATACTGAAGTCGTCGAACCATGCCGGCGGGCTCGGGCGAAAACCGAAAGCGACAATGACGGCATCCGCCGGGAGTCGGTGTTCCGAGCCTGCAATCGGCTCCGGTCGCCGCCGGCCGCTGGCGTCCGGACTGCCCAGGCGCGTTTCGATCAGCCTTACGCCGCTGACATGGCCGTCGCCCAGAATCTCGACCGGCTGCCGGTTGAACAGGAACTCGACGCCTTCTTCCTTGCTGTTGGCAACCTCGCGGCGCGAGCCGGGCATGTTCATTTCGTCGCGCCGGTAGACGCAGGTCACGCTGGCCGCGCCCTGGCGGATCGCCGTTCGGTTGCAGTCCATGCCGGTGTCGCCGCCACCCAGCACGACAACCTGCTTTCCTGCGAGATCGACCCATTCCACCGACCGGGGCTGAACCGACCAGCCGTCTCCGGCCGGAATGTCCATCTCGCGACAGACGTTTGAAACAAGATAGGGCAGCGCTTCGTACACGCCGGCCAGGTTCTCGCCGGGCAGATCACCGCGCACCGACGTATACGCGCCCATCGCAAGAAACACCGCATCGAATTCGCCGAGCAGCGAATCGAACGCTTTGTCGGGGCCGATGCGGGTGCCAAGCACGAACCTGATGCCCATCCCCTCCAGAATGTCGCGGCGTCTCTTCACCACCTGCTTTTCGAGTTTGAACGGCGGGATGCCGAAAGTAAGTAGCCCGCCGATCTCCGGATACGCATCGTAGACGACAGACCTGATGCCCGTGCGCGCCAGCACATCCGCCGCTGCCAGGCCTGCCGGGCCCGCGCCAACGATCGCAACGCGCTTGCCGGTATCGAGGACGTGCGACATGTCCGGACGCCAGCCCTGCTTCAGCGCTTCGTCGGTAATGTACTTTTCGATATTGCCGATGTTGACTGCGCCGATACCGTCGTTCAGCGTGCAGGCGCCTTCGCACAGCCTGTCCTGCGGGCAGATACGGCCGCAGATCTCGGGCAGCGAGTTGGTCTGGTGCGACAGTTCCGCGGCCTGGAAAAGTTTCCCTTCCTCGATCAGGCTGAGCCAGTCCGGAATGTAGTTGTGCACCGGACATTTCCATTCGCAGTAAGGATTGCCGCAGGAAATACAGCGGCCGGCCTGGCTCGCGGCGTCCGCGCCGTCGTACGAGCCGTAGATCTCGTCGTAATGCCTGATGCGCACTTCGGCCGGCTGCTTCGCAGGATCGCGGCGCGGCACTTCGAGGAATTGCAGGGGATGTTTCGACATTCCGTTCTGTCTGGCCTCAGGCTGCCTGTCGAAGCGAGCGGATCAGGGTGCCGAGTTCCGCGGCCTTCGGCTTTATCAGCCAGAACTTCGGCAGGTAGGTCCTGAAATCGTCGAGAATGGCCTCGCCCCATTTGCTGCCCGTCCGGGCCACGTGCTCCGTAATCGTCGCGCGAAGATGCTGCAAGTGGGCTTCCATGCTCTCCGCAGTCACGCGGTGAATATCGATCAGCTCATGGTTGTAGCGGTCGACGAAGTCGCGCTCGAGATCGAGAACGTAGGCGAATCCGCCGGTCAGGCCCGCGCCGAAATTGATGCCGGTGCGTCCCAGGACGATCACCACGCCGTCGGTCATGTACTCGCAACAGTGATCGCCGGCGCCTTCCACAACGGCGACCGCGCCGGAGTTTCTTACCGCGAATCGCTCTCCGGCCAGGCCCGCGGCGAAGAACTGCCCGCCCGTCGCGCCGTAAAGGCAGGTGTTGCCGACGATGACCGTATCCCTGGCCGCATACTGAGCGTCGTCCGGCGGCCGGATCACGATAAGGCCGCCCGCCATGCCCTTGCCGACATAGTCGTTGGCGTCGCCCACCAGTTCGAGGTTCAGGCCGGCGACGTTCCAGGCGCCGAAGCTCTGACCGGCCGTGCCGGTCAGGTGAATGTCGATGGGCGCATCCTGCATTCCCGTATCGCCGTGGCGCCTCGCGATTTCGCCGGACAGGCGGGCGCCGATCGACCGATGGAAATTCCGGATGTCGTAGCGAAAACGGCCGCCGCTCATGGACGCGATGGACGGCAGGATCTCCGCGACCATTCGCTCCGCGAGTTCGGCGCGGTCGCTTGGCTGATTGCGGGCGTCAGTGCAGAATTGCGGACGGCCCGGCACAAGTCCGCGGCTCGATACCACAGGCCGCAAGTCGAGTTGCTGCTGACGGCGCGTCTCGCCCGGCTTCAACTCGATCAGGTCGACGCGGCCGACGATGTCTTCAAGCCGCCTGACGCCGAGTTCCGCAAGACGCATCCGCACCTCTTCCGCAACAAAGCGAAAGAAGTTCACGACCATCTCCGGCAGCCCCACGAAGAATTCGCTGCGGAGTACGTTGTTCTGGGTCGCAATGCCGGTCGCGCAGTTGTTCAGGTGACACACGCGCAGGTACTTGCAGCCGAGTGCGACCATCGGGGCGGTACCGAAGCCGAAACTCTCGGCGCCGAGCATGGCGGCCTTGATGACGTCGAGGCCGGTCTTCAACCCCCCGTCCGTCTGCAGCCGTACCTTGTGACGAAGATTGTTGGCGCAGAGCACCTGGTGCACTTCCGAAAGGCCGAGCTCCCAGGGACTGCCGGCATACTTGACCGAACTCAAGGGGCTCGCGCCGGTACCGCCGTCGTATCCGGAGATCGTGATCAGGTCCGCGTAGGCTTTCACGACGCCCGCGGCGATGGTGCCGACGCCGGGTTCCGCAACCAGCTTGACTGAAACCAGCGCCTCCGGATTCACCTGCTTCAGATCGAAGATCAGTTGTGCCAGGTCCTCGATGGAATAGATGTCGTGATGCGGCGGCGGCGAGATCAGGCCGACGCCCGGTTTTGCAAAGCGCAGCCGCGCAATCATCTCGTTGACCTTATGCCCGGGGAGCTGGCCGCCCTCGCCCGGCTTCGCGCCTTGCGCAATCTTGATCTGGATGACTTCCGCGTTCACGAGGTATTCCGCGGTGACGCCGAAGCGCCCGGAGGCGATCTGCTTTATCCTCGAGGTGCGCTCGGTGCCGTGGCGCGCCGGGTCCTCGCCGCCTTCCCCCGAATTCGAACGCGCCCCGATGCGATTCATGGCTATGGCCAGTGCCTCATGTGCCTCGGGCGACAGCGCGCCCAGCGACATGCCGGCGCTGTCGAAGCGCGGCAGAATCGCTTCGGCCGGCTCGACTTCAGAGAGCGGTATCGCCGCGCCGGCCGGACGCAGATCGAAAAGGTCCCGCAACGTTGCCACAGGCCGCTCGTTGACGAGGCGCGCATACACGAGGTAACGATCGAAGTCGGCCGAGCGGACCGCTGCCTGCAGCGTCGCGACCACGTCCGGATTGAAGCAGTGGTACTCGCCGTCGTGCACATACTTGAGGAGTCCGCCCTGTTTCAGCGGCAGGCGCGGCTCCCACGCCGACTTCGCAAGCTCGTGCTGGTCTTCGAGTACATCGGCAAACTTCGCGCCCTGGATGCGGCTTACCGTACCTTTGAAACATCTCGATACGATTTCCTCATGCAAACCGACGATTTCGAACAACTGCGCGCCGCGGTAACTCGATACCGACGAGATACCCATTTTCGACATGATCTTGAACAGCCCCTTGCGGATGCCACGCCGGTAGCTGCGTCCAAGCTGCCGGTGCCGGTCGACGTTGCCTCGTTGCGCAAGATCGTGGAGGCTCTGGTAGGCGAGATAAGGATAGACCGCCGTCGCGCCGTAGCCGATCAGGCAGGCGAAATGGTGCGCATCGCGAGCGACCCCCGTCTCCACGATGATGTTGACGGCACAGCGGAGTCCCGTTGCGACCAGTTGATGGTGCACCGCACCGGTCGCGAGCAGCGCATGCACCGGCACGAGGCCCGGCTTCAGGTAACGGTCGCTCAGCATGATCACCAGCTTGCCGTCGTTGGCAGCCTGCATGGCTTCCGTGCAGATGCGGTCGAGCGATTCCGGCAGCGCTTCGCTCTGCGGCGCATTCAGGTCGATGAACGCGTGACTGTCGCCGAACATGTCCGGCCTCAGCAACTGGCGCAGCTTGCGTTGAGAAAGGACCGGCGAGTTCATTACCACCTGCTCGGCATGTTCCGGCCCGATGTCGAAGAGATTCAGTTCGCGCCCTATGTTCGTTTGCAACGACATGACAATGCGTTCGCGCAGCGAATCGATCGGCGGGTTCGTAACCTGTGCGAACTGCTGGCGGAAATAGTCGAACAGTGAACGGATCTGCTTCGACAACACCGGCATCGGCGTGTCGTCGCCCATCGACCCGACGGCTTCCTGCTCCGCTTTCGCGAGGACGCTGACAATCTCGTTCAGTTCCTCGCGCGTGAGGTTGAACATTTTCTGGTAGGTGGCAAGCGTCACCTCGTCCATGGGCTCGGCAGCCGTGTGGTGGTCGACCAGTTCGGACTCCAGGTACTTCACGCCCTGTTTGAGCCACTTCTTGAAAGGCGCGCGCGATTTCAGGTCCTGGTGAATGTCGTCGGTGGTCAGCAACCGCCCGTTCCGGAGATCGACGGCCAGCATTTCGCCAGGGCCGAGCCGGCCCTTCGACACGACGTCCTTTGTCGCATAATCGTAAACGCCGACTTCCGAGGCGATCGTTATGTGCCGGTCCTTCGTTATGACGTAGCGCGCCGGGCGCAAGCCGTTACGATCGAGGCAGCAGGCCGCGTAGTGCCCGTCCGTGAGCACGATGCCGGCCGGCCCGTCCCACGGCTCCATGTGAAAGTCATAGAACTCGTAGAATGCGCGCACGTCCGGGTCGACCGAATCCACTGTCTGCCAGGCCGGGGGCATGAGTATCCGCATCGCCTGCAGCACGTCCATGCCGCCTGCGCGAAGTACTTCCAGCATGTTGTCGAGACTCGACGAGTCGGAACCGGTCAGCGATACGATCGGGTGAAGGTCGGAGAGGTCGTGCAGTTTCTCCGACCGGAAGTTTGCCGCCCGCGCCATCGCCCAGTTGCGGTTGCCCTGGATCGTATTGATCTCGCCGTTGTGTGCCAGGAAACGAAACGGCTGCGACAGCCGCCACTCCGGCAGCGTGTTGGTTGAAAAACGCTGGTGAAAAACGCACACGGACGATGCAAGGCGTGGATCCCTGAGATCCGGGTAGAACCGCGGCAATGCCTCGGGCATGACCATGCCCTTGTAGCTGATTGTCGCGGACGAGAGGCTGGCCACATACGCATTGGGATCGATGAGGGCCAGGCGACTCTCGGCCCGCCGACGTGCGATGAACAGGCGCCGGTTGAAAAACGTGTGCTGCATCGCCGCCGGAGCATTGACGAACACCTGTTCTATGCGCGGCAGTGTTTGCAGTGCCTGCTCACCGCACACAGAAGCGTCGACCGGCACTTCGCGCCAGCCTGCGACCTGGAGCTCGGCCTCGACCAGCGCTCGATCAATCTCGCGCCTGACCTGCTCGGCAGTGGACGGGTCCTGGCTCAGAAACACCGTGCCGGTGGCGAAACGTTCCGCCAAAGCGAGACCGCTTTCGTCGCCGATACTGCGGAAGAACCTCGTTGGAAATTTGAGCAGAAGCCCGCAGCCGTCTCCGGTCATGCCGTCGGAGGCTACGGCGCCTCTGTGCGTCAAGCGCGCAAGCGCCGTTATTGCGGTCTCGACCACCCAATGACTGGCATGATCGTCGAGATTGGCGATGAGGCCGAAGCCGCAGCTATCGCGCTCGAACGACGGGTCGTAAAGTCCTGTTGCACTGTGTCCGGTCATCGCTGCTCCGAAGCACGCTCATGCGCGCCTCGATGGCGCACGCACTTTAAGAATGCGTGCCTGAAACAAGAAATTCCGCAAATCAGATTGCGGCGTCGCCCAGGAGCCTCTGCCGCGAAGGTTGTCTTTGGAGCACAGTCACTCGGCCGGGGCGCCTGTCCAAGCGGCACCCTGGCGATAACGTTCTGAAACAACCCGAGTGGCCGAGTATAAGACAGCGTTTCTCAATTCTGCCAGCTGCACCGTGCCGCTGCCGGAGTCCGGGGCGTCAGGATAACGCTATAGCGCCAATCTGTTACCGGGGCAAGGGGACATCCCGGTGGCCCGTCATCCGCTCCTCGATTGTTACCCGCGTAACGAAAACCGGTGCGGGACGTCGCGCCTGCCGTTCTTGTCGACGGCCTTGCCTGGGCTATGAGCCGGATCGGACGCGGATGACGCCTGAATTCGAGAACGGTATCGGCCTTGCAAACGGTATGCCGACCGCGAGCCTGCCCTGCAGTTCGTACCCGACAGGTTCACGCATGCCGCCGCGAAGCAGAGATGCCAGTTGCGAGGCGGACTGCAGCACATCCAGTTCGACACCGATGACGAACGCGCCGTCGCCGCGCGCCGAGACGACAAAATCGCCCTGCGTTTCTCCGCCGGCGAACTTCTGGCCGTCGAGGAGAAGGTCGTAACGGATGCTCTTTACAGGCAGTGGAAACGGATTCGGGTTGTTCACCGAGAATCCAAGCAGGAACGACTGCGCGCCGATCCCGATGTTGTCGACCTGAACGCTTGTCAGGATAACGTCAGGAGTCTGGATCGTTGGCCTGGTCGTCGCGCACGACGACAGGAGCACGGCCGCGAGCAACGACCAACAATGAGCATTGAGATTGAAGTGTTTCATTACCTTAACCCGTGGGCCGCAGCATCACGCGCGTCAGCGCAGGTCCTCACCGAGTTCCGCCCAACGTGCGCCGATGAGCACCCATCGGTCTCCGCCGTTCTCGAGTTCGAGCTCGAATCGCCAGGCGTCGGCGGTGAGCCCCAATACGCCGTCACCGGTGCCGGCCATGCCGACCGTGAGCAGTACGTGCGCGGCCGTGTCCCCGACAACGGTCAGGTCATCGATTCTGGAAACCACGACGGCGTTTCTGTTACGCAGAAACCAGATGCGCAGCATCTGTTCGAGATCGGACCGGTCGTTGCCGCGCGCATCGACGTAGCTTTCCGAAATCATCTCCATCAAGCCGTTGCGGTCCTGCTCCTCGACTGCGGCCTGTGCGTCGTTTACCCAGAGCCGGACCGCTTCTTCCGGCTCGGGCGACGGGGTGCAGGCGCCGACGGCCGCGCAAGCCAGGGCGGCTGCAATGCAGCTTATGGGAATGATGCCGGTTGTGTGTTTTTGCGTGTGCAAGTTGCCGGGGTCCGCTGGCGTTCGCTCGAAGTATCGCTACCGCAGGCTGTTTCTGCGCCATTTCAGGCGGTCGTCGTGTTACCGTACAGGGCACTATTGTGCGGACGGGGCGGTGTCATTCCGTGACGCGGGTCGCAGATACGTGATGCAGGACGCCCGGCATTGCGGTATCAATACCTTCGACGTTGATCGTCCGCATGGCGGGCTCCTACAATGGAGTCTTCCGCACTGCCCGAGCCGTCGATATGTCAGTAAAACTTCTCAGTGAAAGCATGGATGCGACCATAACGGATGACGACCAGATCCGGATCGAGCGCATTCTGTCGTTCTGGTTCAAGGAACACGAACTCACAGCCCCGCAAATCGACGGCCGCATGGATACGTGGTTCGGCGAAGACCCGGTCTTCGATCACGAGATCGAGAAAGAATTTTCGCACGACGTCGAGGACGCTTCGAACGGCAATATCGACTACTGGGCTCACCAGCCGAAAGGCCGCCTGGCGCTCATTATTCTGCTCGACCAGTTCAGGCGTAACATCTACCGGGGTGGTGCAGAGGCATTCGCAAAAGACAAGGCCGCGCTCAAGTTTTGCGTCGAAGGCGCGATGCAGAAAAAGGACAAGGGCCTCACGTCCATCCAGCGTGTCTTTTTCTATATGCCCTTGCAGCACGCGGAGTCGCGCAAGGTGCAGAAGAAGTCCGTCGAGATTTTTCAGCGCCTTGCGAAATCGGTGTCTCCAACCTACCGCGAGACCTTCGAAACGGTGTCACAGTTTGCGGAACTGCATCACGACATCATCCAGCAGTTCGGCCGCTTCCCGCACCGGAACAAACTGCTGAACCGGAAAAACACCCCGGAGGAAGAGGAATACCTCGCAGGCGATGGCCCGACGTTCGGCCAGGGCGGCTAGTACCATCAAGGTTTACGCTTCCGTAAGGGCCTTTCGCGAGACGCTGCGATAGCGAATCGTCAGCAGCAACGCTGCGACTGACAGCCCGAGCACGAATCCTGCCCAGATATACTCGGGCGGCGCGCGAAACGTAAGCGCAGCAAGATACGCAAGCGGGAACGCCAACACCCAGTATGCAAAGGTGTTGATCACCATCGGCACGCGTGTGTCCTTGTAACCGCGCAACGCGCCTGCCGCACCGATCTGAACTCCGTCTGCAACCTGGAATATCGCCGCCATCAGCAGCAGGCTGATCGCGATTGCCCGGACCGAGGGATCGTTCGTGTAAAGGCTCACGACGGCGTCCCGGAACAGCAGCATGAACGCTGCGGAACAGGTCATGAACGCCGCGCACACCGAGATGCCGGTGGTGCCTGAGAAGCGCGCGGCCGCCGGATTGCCAGCTCCCAATGCATGGCCGACCCTGATCGTCGTTGCGGCACTCAATGCCAGCGGCACCATGAACATCGTCGATGCGAAGTTGATCGCGATCTGGTGCGCGGCGGTGATTTCCGCGCCCAGCGTGCCAATCAGAATCGACACCGCGGAGAAGAGTCCCGACTCTGCCGTGATCGTCACTGCGATAGGTACGCCCAGCAGCAGAATTTCCTTCAGTACCGGCAGACGAAGATACGGCACGCGGCGAAAAATATGCAGCGGCCGGTAAAGCGGGTGCAAAATCATATACCCGCCGAGCAGGATCATCATCAACCACATCGTGATCGCGCTCGCTACGCCGCAGCCGACCGCTCCCAATGCCGGCGCGCCGTGCTTTCCGTATATGAACACGTAGTTCAGGAACACGTTGCACACCAGCCCGAAAAGAGACGTGTACATGATGGGACGCGTATGCCCGATTCCTTCGGTCGTGAACCGCAACGCCAGAAACACGCAGATTGCAGGCGCGCCCATCATGATTGCCTGCACGTAAGCGACCGTGATATGGCGAAACTCGCTGTCGATCTTCAGGTGAGTCAGCACCGGATCGACGAACAGCCACGTGAGCGTCATGACCGTCACACCGAGGAGCACGGCCAGTAGCAGTCCCTGCCGCGTGTACCTGCCTATCAGGCGCGATTCGCCGGCGCCATAGTGCCGCGCCGCGATCGGCGAAATGGCCATCATCAGGCCAAGACATACGGTAAAGCCGAGAAACCAGACGCTTGCACCCACAGCGACCGCGGCGAGCGCATGTGCACCCAGGCGCCCGGCCATGACAGCATCGGCAAATTGCATGCCTGCGATCGACAGGCTGTTCACGATCAGCGGCGCCGCGAGACGCAACAGTGCTTTCGTCTCGGCAAGCCAGGTCCCTGTCGATGCAAATGTCGTCATGCGGGTTCTTGTTGCTGCGGGAGTGATCTATAAATCGCGGCGCGACTTTAGCACGCGAATTGATCAATTACGGCTGCAATGCCATGCCTCGTGAGGTATTCAGAGCGGCCCTATAGTAAAGTTGGCCGCATTCGGATCAAACTGCCCTGCTCCACAGGTATCCGGAGGCAATGATGTGGCACGATGGACGAGCGATTCGAGTCGCAGTCGTTGGGGGTTTGCGCATTCCTTTTTGCCGCGCTCACACCAACTACGCCGACTGTTCGAATCAGGACATGATGACGGCCACGCTGAAGGCCATTGTCCAGAAATACGATTTGAAGGGACAGACGCTGGGTGACGTCGCGCTCGGTGCGGTGATCAAGCACTCTCGCGACTGGAACCTGGCCCGCGAAAGCGTCATCGGCTCCGGACTCTCCTTAAGGACGCCCGGTGTCGACCTGCAGCGCGCCTGTGGAACGAGTCTCGAGGCGTGTATCCTGATCGGCAACAGGATCGCGCTTGGCCAGATCGAGGCCGGCGTGGCCGGCGGCACCGATTCGATCAGCGACGCGCCGATTGTCTATCCGGACGAGTACCGTTCGATACTCCTGGCCAGCCACCGCGGCAAGTCCTTCAAGGAGAAAGCACTGCCGTGGCTGAAATTGCGGCCGAAGCATTTCAAGCCGGAGCTTCCGGGGGTGGTGGAGCCGCGGACCAGGCTGTCGATGGGGGAACACACCGAAATCACCGCGAAGGAATTCGAGGTAAGCCGCGAACATCAGGATCAGCTGGCGCTGGCCAGCCATATGAAGGCTGCGAAAGCCTACGACGCAGGCTTTTACAGTGACCTCGTCGTGCCGTTCCGCGGCACCTCGGAAGACAACAATATTCGGCGCGACACCAGCTTCGAGAAGCTGGCCAGGCTGAAGCCCGTTTACGACAAGAGCGGCACGGGTACCATGACTGCCGGTAACAGCACGCCGCTTACGGACGGCGCCGCGGCGGTTCTTCTCTCATCGGAGGTCTGGGCCAGGAAGAAGAACCTCGCCGTCCATGCGTACCTGACGTTCTGCAAGGTGGCGGCGGTAAATTTCATCGGCGTCGAGGGGCTGCTGATGGCGCCGGCCTACGCGGTCTCCGACCTGCTGAAAGTAGCCAACCTGAAGCTGCAGGATTTCGATTTTTACGAAATTCATGAAGCGTTCGCCGCCCAGACAATCGCAACGCTGAAAGCCTGGCAGTCTGAGGCGTTCTGCCGGGAAAGACTGGGGCGGAATGAGCCAATGGGCCCTATCGACCTCGCGAAACTCAACGTCAAGGGCGGCAGCATCGCAATCGGTCATCCGTTTGCAGCGACCGGCGCCCGCATCGTTGCGACGATGGCGAAGCTGCTTCACGAACAAGGCTCGGGACGCGGTCTGATCTCCGTCTGCACCGCCGGCGGCATGGGCGTCACGGCAATCATGGAAGCTGCGGCGCCGAAATGATGCCGCTGTATGAATCATCGCCGGAGCATGAGCAGGGGCTTCGAGAGTCCCTCGGCGTGCTCGTCGTCAATCTGGGCACGCCGGATGAACCCACGCCGGCCGCGGTCCGGCGTTACCTGAAGCAATTCCTCTCCGATCCACGCGTCGTCGAATGGCCTCGATGGCTCTGGTGGCTGGTGTTGAACGGGGTCATCCTGCGCGTGCGCCCTGCGCGCTCCGCCGCGGCCTATCGCAAGATCTGGACGGATGAGGGATCTCCGTTGCTTAAACTTACGACCGACGTCGCGCAGGCGATGCAGTCAAAACTGTCGGTGCAGCTTTCCGGCAGCATCATCGTGCAGCCGGCGATGTCCTACGGCAATCCCTCCATCGATTCGGCGTTGCAGAAAATGCATGAGCAAGGAGTTAGGCGCATCGTCGCGCTTCCACTCTATCCGCAGTACTCGGGCTCGACGACCGGCTCCGTGTTCGACGCGGTCACGCGCGCGCTGTCGCGGCGCCGCTGGGTTCCGGAACTGCGCTTTATCACTCACTACTACGACCGTCCGGGCTACGCCGCGGCGCTCGCTGCAAGCGTCAATGACGCCTGGGGCGTTCACGGGCGCGGCGAGCGCCTGCTATTCTCGTTCCACGGTATCCCGCGTCGCATGGTCGAGAACGGCGATCCGTATCATCGGCAATGCCTGGAAACTGCCCAGCGGGTCGCGGATGCGCTGCAACTCGATGCAGGCGACTGGCAGGTCAGCTTCCAGTCGCGCCTCGGGCGCGAAGAGTGGTTGCGACCGTACACCGATGAAACGCTGCAGCAATGGGGGAAGCAACGAATGGGCACAATCGACGTGATTTGTCCGGGGTTCGCGGTCGATTGCCTCGAAACGCTCGAAGAAATCGCCATGCGAAACGCAGAGCGTTACGCATCGGCCGGCGGCGGTGAGCTTCGTTACATTCCGGCTTTGAATGCGAGCGACGATCACGTCTCGTTTCTCTGCCGGCTCGTTGAAAGAAATGCGGCCGGGTGGCTCGAAGCGTCTCCTGACGGGAGCCGCAAAAACACTTCCCGTGCAGCAGACATCGGTACGGCGCGCGCCCGTGATGCGGGTGCAGCGCGTTGAATACGCTCGGCAGGTTCCTGGAGTTCAGCTTACGCGCACCCGACATCCTCGAGTCGCTTCGCTTCTACAAGTCGCTCGGCTTCAGGGAACTCGAAATCGGCGACGTCTGGAAGTACAAATACGCCGTCGTCAGCGACGGCGAGCTTTGCATAGGATTGCACGAGCGCCTGGACGACAGCCCGACGCTGACGTTCGTCCATCCCGATCTCGCCCGGCACGCCAGGGCGATGACCGATCATGGTTTCGAGTTCGCATTTCTCAAGCTCGACGAGGACGTGTTCAACGAGCTCGGCTTCAACGACCGCGATGGACACATGATCAAGATGCTGGAGGCGAGAACGTTCTCGCCGCCCCTCGACGATGTCGGGCACTCCGCCTGTGGAGAATGGTTCGAACTGGTATTGCCCGTGCGGAGCGCGATGCGCACGGGGAGATTCTGGGCACCGCTCGCGCCGGTATTGTTACGCATGCGCGAGGAGCCGACGACGCATATGCGTTTCGATGCCGACGGCGCAGCGCTCGGATTGAGCGAAAGCATCGCGCTGAAGAAGCCTTCACTCTGCTTCAAATGCCGCGACAGGGAGAAGCTCGCGGAAGCGATGGAGCGACACGGTGTACGCAGCCGTGCTTTCCCCGGGTTTGAAGGCGCGTTTGTTGAAATTGAAGCGCCCGAGGGGACGAAGTTGTATCTGTTCGAGGAGGATTTCCTGGGGGAGCCTTATATCGTCGAGGAGTCGGGGGAGTATGAGGCCATTTGAAAGGTCGGCGGGGCAGTGACCCGTCAGGGGGATAGTGGCCCATCGTGTACGTCGAGTCACTTCTGGAATTAGATTCATTCTGAAGCGGCTATCATGCCCAGATACAAACGCTCGAACTTGATACTCGCCCCTGGGGTTCAGTTGAGTTGGAGATCGACAGCCCAACTGCATCGATGTCCGGGACGACTACGACGAGATGCCGAGATACTTTGATCTCGAATCCCAATACACGAGCAAAGACAGGCTGTGTTTTGAACCGATATCCGGCCTGCGCGTCAGCTTGGAATGACACCACGGGAGAATGGCCCCTTGCCTGCGCGAAAGGGATAGGTGCGACCGCGGAAACACGTCACCCGGGCGACGATTCCGGGCGCACCATCCCGCGAACGCGAATCCTCGTATTTTATGGAGAAATACCTAAAATAGTTAGATAAAACAAGGTGTTAATGATATACTACTGTACAGAAACATGGCTGTGAGCGGACCGGCGACGGCAGAATTGTGTTTACCAATCCCGTTGGAAAAGAAATCGCGCGTTCCTGCTATTTACCGTCAATTCCTATCGACAGCGACGTGCTGGTCTATCTGAAGAAGGACCTCGACGGTGTGGAGATCGATCCGCACACCTGCACATCGAAATGGGAGGGCGAAAGAATCGACTGGCCGCTGGCGGTCGGGCATTTGTATCAATAGCTCCTTGATGGACTGCAATCGAGGTCGCTTTACCTTGGGCGGGTATCGCCCGCTGTCGCGGGCTCCAACACCGTGACTAAAACCGCCGCACGGGACCGTGTTAATCGCGCAATCAATTCACGTTGCGGTTCAGCTGGCGGATGAGTCCAAGCGCCCTCGCGAGATAGGACCTGCCGAACATGTTCAGATGGTTCAGTACGTGGTAGAGCTGGTACAAGGCCACGCGCCTCCCGTGGCCGTCCGCGAGCGGCCATGCTTCCTGGTACGCGCGATAGAAGTCGTCACCGAAACCGCCGAATAAACGCGTCATGGCAAGGTCGGACTCGCGGTCGCCGTAGTAAACCGCCGGATCGAAGATGACCGGAGTGCCACCGACCGACCCCCGGTTCCCGCACCACAGGTCGCCGTGCAGAAGCGACGGCTCCGGACTGTAGCCCTCGAAAAAGCGTTCCGGGGTTTTCGCGAGCCTCGCGCCTTCCTGCAGCAGCTCGCCGCCGAAGCCGTTGCTTTCTGCAAGCTGCATTTGGATGAGCAGGCGGCGCTCGCGAAAGAAACGAACCCAGTTGTCGTCGCGATCGTTCAGCTGCGGCGTCGTGCCGATCATGTTATCCCGGTGCCAACCGAAGCTGTCGTGCGTATTCCGGTGCTGCAACGCCAGTTGCGCGCCAAGTCGGCGATCCGCTTCGCGGCCGGGCCGTTCGAGGTCCAGCCACTCGAGCGCAAGAAACGCGTCGCCGCCGCTCGAGCCGAATCCATGCACCCCAGGCACCCGCACCGCGTTCGCCCGTGCCAGTTCGCGAAGGCCTTCGGCTTCTGCGGAGAAAATGTCGAGGAACTCCGACGGACCCGTCTTCAGGAACACCGTGCCCCGGTCGGTGGCGATCCTCCAGGCTGCACTGATGTCGCCGCCGCCCACAGCGCTGGGTTTGGCACCGTCGACAAGCACGATGCCGTGGCTCTTGAGCGTTTCCTTCAGTTCTCGCCAATCGGACATGGCACCAGGTCCTGTGGCGCTGAGATGTAGGAGCCCGCCACGCGGGCGACCCCTAAAAGGGGACAGTGACCTTTTTTCCCTCAGGGGCTCCCACGGCCTTCCTCGCACCTTGCGAAAAAAGGTCACTGTCCCCTTTTAGGGGTCCCCTTTTAGGGGTCGCCCGCAATGGCGGGCTCCTACATGGCTGCGGCCCGCAAGCGCAGCCGCGGCAGATCCGGCGTCGCTACGAGATCGGATACGCGCTCCGCCTGGCGACGCAGCGCGCTGCCGAATCCTGCCCGGTCGAACAGCGCATTGATAGCGCCGAGATTCGGAACGGCAGGCCTGAGACAGGCCAGCGATCTTTCGAGCGGCGCATCGCAGGCGATTCCGGTGAGCTTCCTCGCAAGCATCGCCGCTTCCCGGTGCGCATCGAGTTTCAGTCCGAGCGTCTTCGCGCCGCGGCAGCACACTTCGTGCACACGGTCGAGGTTCGCATACACGCCATCGAGGCTGCCGAAATGCTGCAACAGCGCCGCCGCGGTCTTCTTCCCGACGCCCGGCACGCCCGGAATGTTGTCGACGCCGTCACCGGCGAGCGCCAGGAAATCGGCTATCTGCTCGGGCCACACGCCGAACACGCCCGGGATCTGGTCGTAGGTGAGCCTGCCCTTGCCGGCGAAGTCCCAGAATACGTCACCTTTCGAGATCAACTGTGCGAGGTCCTTGTCGCGGCTCACGATCGTCGACGGCCGTCCGGATCGTCTGCCCTCGCTGACCAGTGTGCCGATCAGGTCGTCCGCCTCGTACACCGGGTGCGCGCATTCCATGATGCCGAGCGCCCTGGTGAATTCGCGGCATTGCTCAAACTGCCGTTTCAGTTCGGCCGGCGCCGGTTCGCGATTTGCCTTGTACGCGGGATAGATTTCGCTGCGAAACGACGACGTAAGGCTTGCGTCGAACAGTATGGCCAGGTACTCGGGACGCACCTGCTCGACGAAGTCGCCGATGAAGCGGCAAAAGCCGTACAGCGCGTTGACGGGATTGCCGTCGCCGTCAATCATGTCGTTCGGCAACGAATAGTACGCGCGAAAGACGTAGACGCTGGCGTCGATCAGGTATTGCATCGGGCATCGCTCGTTGACGGCGAGGGTCCGTGCATCATAACAGCTTGCCGGCAGTCGCTGGTCGCCCGCAGGGCGGGCTCCTACAGGGGACGATTCGTCCGTTGGCAAGCCGATGGAGAAAACCCCTGTAGGAGCCCGCCCTGCGGGCGACCGCCGCTGGACATTCATCAAACGATGCGGCTTAAGAATCCAGGTACAGCCCGCCGTCGGAGAGGTGATCGCTCAACCGCGCGTGCAGCGGACTCGAGCGCGGAATGTGCGCCAGCAGGTACTGCATCTGATCCGTCAGGACCTTGCGCCCTTTCAGATAAATGTATTCGGCATAGGTCGGCGTGAACGGCACCGCAACCAGCTGCATCGAGGCCTGTTCGGGCGTGCGCCCCCCTTTGTGGTTGTTGCACCTCTTGCAGGCTGTAGCGACGTTGTTCCAGGTATCGCAGCCGCCCTGCGAAAAGGGCGTGATGTGGTCGCGGGTCAGATCACGAGCCGGAAAACGCGTCGCGCAATACAGGCAGAGATTCGCGTCTCTCTTGAACAGCGTGCGGTTGTTGAGCGGCGGGACGTACTGGTCGCGTACGTAGGCCAGTCCCTGGCTGGTGCCTCGCGTGGCCACGATGGAACTGACATCGATCGCGCTGCGATGACCGTAGAGTGCGCTGTAACCGCCGAAGACCGTGTAAAGCCGTGTGCCGCAGGCATACGCGACCTGCTCCGTATGATAGAGCCGGACGGCCTCGCGGTAGTCGATCCATTCGAGCGGCATGCCCGCTACGTCGGTTCTCAATACCTGTTGCGAGATGTCTGAAGCAGCACCAGAACGCATAAAACAGTCTCTCCGGTGCTCTAGTTTGCAGAAAGGCCGGTAAAAAGCAACAGTGCGGCAAAAGTACAACAAGAACACGGCGGCATGCCCATCGCCCATTCTCAACTAATCTCAAGCGCAGCGGCCTCGTGACCACGGCGTTTGTGCATCCTCCGCAGGTACGATTACCCATTGCGCAACATCGTGTGCCGGTTTGCGAATGTTGGGTCCTATGTCATTATTCGCGTCCCGACGATAACCACCCCGTCATTCCAGAAACAGCCGGAGACAATCGATGCCGCTGACCGTTGGCGTGCTGAAGGAAACCCTTGAGGGCGAAACTCGCGTTGCCCTGACTCCCGAGGTCAGCGCCAAGCTGCGAAAACTCGGCGTTTCCGTCGTCATGGAGCGCGGGGCCGGAGAGCGCTCGCAGCTTCTGGACGGTGCCTACGAGGGAGTCGATTTTGCCGATGCCGACGGCGTCCTGAAGCAATGCAAACTCCTTCTCACGGTGCAGCCGGCCGACCCGGCGGCGGTTGCAAAGCTGGCCGACGAATCCGTGGTTGTCGGGCTCGTGTACGGTCACCTCAACAAAAAACTGGTCGCGGCGTTGCAGAGCAGGAAACACACCGCGTTCGCCATGGAACTCGTGCCGCGAATCTCCAGGGCTCAGAGCATGGACGTCCTGTCATCGCAGGCCGCCGCCGCCGGCTACCAGGCGGCGCTCATTGCGGCGAGCACGCTGGATAAATTCTTCCCGATGTTGACCACCGCGGCCGGCACCATTCGCCCGGCGCAGGTACTCGTCATCGGCGCCGGCGTGGCAGGCCTGCAGGCAATCGCGACTGCGAAACGCCTCGGCGCCGTTGTCAAGGGCTACGATGTCCGCGGCGCAACGAAAGAACAGGTTCAGTCCCTGGGCGCGAAGTTTGTCGAAACCGGCGTCAGCGCCGAAGGTGCAGGCGGCTATGCGCGCGAACTGACGGAGGAAGAAAAACACAAGCAACAGGCGGCCCTGGAACGGGAAATATCCGTCTCCGACGTGGTCATCAGCACGGCGGCGATTCCGGGGCGTCCGGCGCCGAAGATCATCTCGGCCGCGGCCGTAAAAACGATGCAGCCGGGCGCCGTGATCGTCGACCTTGCGGCCGACACGGGCGGCAACTGCGAACTGACCCGCCCCGGCGAGACCGTGGTCGAACACGGGGTCAGGATCGTCGGTCCCGTCAATCTGCCGGCGAAACTCGGCAGACATGCCAGTGAAATGTATGCGCGCAATCTTTTCAATTTCCTGAGCCCGGCCATCCGCGACGGCGAACTGAAAATTGACTGGGAGGACGAAGTATTCGCTTCGTCGGTGCTGACGCGCGACGGCGAGATAAAGCATGCGGCGACTCGTGAATCCGTCGAAGCAGATAAATGAACAAGGTACCGACCGATGATTGACGGTTTCATCGCGCTATATATATTCATGCTGGCCGCGTTCGTCGGTCATGAAGTGATCGGGCGGGTGCCGGTCATCCTGCATACTCCGCTGATGTCCGGCTCGAACTTCGTGCACGGCATCGTGCTGGTCGGCGCCATGGTCGCTCTGGGCCGCGCCAACACGTCGCTCGAAACCACCATTGGTTTCATCGGCGTGTTTCTCGCCGCAGGTAACGCGGTCGGCGGCTACGTCGTCACCGAGCGCATGCTCGAGATGTTCAAGAGCAGCAAGGAGAAGCGCTGATGTTCGAGGCGTCCTCCCTGCGCTGGCTCATCGAAGCCAGCTATTTTGTTGCGGCCATACTCTTTATATATGGCCTTAAAAAGATGAGTTCGCCGGTCACCGCGCGCGGCGGCATCGTGTGGGCCGGCGCCGGCATGCTGGTGGCAACCCTCGTTACGTTCCTCTACCCGGGAATGGACAACTACGTCCTCATGATGGTCGCGATCGCCCTCGGCGGCTCCCTTGCCTGGGTCAGCGGCAAGCGGGTTGCGATGACCGACATGCCGCAGATGATCGCGTTGTACAACGGCATGGGCGGCGGCGCCGCTGCCGCGATCGCGGCGGTCGAGCTGTTCGGCGGCGAAGATCATGGGCTGACATTCGGTGTTCTGGCCGTGCTCGGGGGGCTTATCGGCTCGATTTCGTTCAGCGGCAGCCTCATTGCGTTCGCCAAACTGCAGGGACTGATGAAATCGACCGTCCGCTTTGGCGGACAGCAGCTTTTCAACCTCGTGCTTCTTGCGGTCACGCTGGTGCTTGCGGGAGTCATCGTGCTGCAGCACCCGGGCCCGGAACTGATTGCCGTGTTCTTCCTGCTCGCGCTCGTTCTGGGCGTCACGATGACGTTGCCGATCGGCGGTGCGGATATGCCGGTCGTGATTTCCCTGTACAACGCCCTGACCGGACTCGCCGTCGCCTTCGAGGGCTTCGTGCTGCAAAACGCCGCGATGATCATCGCGGGTACCGTGGTCGGCGCTGCCGGCACGCTGCTGACGCAGCTCATGGCGAAGGCGATGAACCGCTCACTTGGAAACGTGTTGTTCTCCGGCTTCGGCGATACGACCATGGTGACGTCGGAAGTCCATGGCAGCATGAAACCCATCGAGGCCGTCGACGCCGGGGTGATGATGGCATTTGCGAACAAGGTGCTGATCGTTCCCGGCTACGGCATGGCCGTGGCGCAGGCGCAGCACAAGGTCTGGGAACTGGCGCAGATCCTGATCGAGCGCGGCGTCGACGTGAAATTTGCGATTCATCCGGTCGCCGGTCGCATGCCCGGCCATATGAACGTCTTGCTCGCCGAGGCCGGCGTGCCCTACGACGTCATCTACGACGAAAGCGAAATCAACGCCGAATTCGCCACCGCCGACGTTGCGCTCGTGATCGGCGCCAACGACGTCGTAAATCCGGTGGCGCGGACAGACCCGTCCAGTCCGATCTACGGCATGCCGATTCTCAACGCCGACAAGGCGAAAAACGTCATCGTCATCAAGCGTGGCCAGGGTGCGGGGTTCTCGGGCATAGAGAATGCGCTGTTCTTCCTCGATCAGACGCGCATGCTGTACGGCGACGGTCAGGCAATGGCATCGGAGCTGATTCAGGCCGTAAAATCGCTCTGAAGCTTCTCCCGGACAGTGCATGAACCGCGAAGCCATACTGAGAGTGGCGATCGATGCGCCGCTGTCACGGTTGTTCGACTACCTGCCGCCGTCAGCGGACCTTGAAAGCCTGCCCCGGCCGGGTTGCCGGCTGCGCGTGCCGTTCGGCCGCCGTACGCAGACGGCGATGCTGCTCGAAGTCGGCGATCGAAGCGAGCTGCCGCTTGCCAAACTGAGGCGCGCGCACGAAGTACTCGATGAATCACCACTCCTCGACGCCGCGGACCTGTGGCTCATCCGCTTCGCGAGCGACTACTACCATCACCCCGTCGGTGAAGTCGTGGCTGCGGCTCTGCCGACCTTGCTGCGACAGGGCAAGCCTCTTGATCCGGTTGCGCCGCACCTCGCTATAACCGGCGAGGGCGCAGCGGCGGATGTTGCATCAATGACAAAAAAGGCCCCGCGCCAGGTGCAGCTTCTGTCCTTGTTGCAGGATGCAGGCCGCCTTCGCTTCGACGAACTCGACGAGCTCATGCCTGGCTGGAAGCGCCTGATGAAAAGTTTCCTCGACAAATCCTGGGTAACGCTCGTCGAGGCCACCATCGAATGCTGCAGTGAATCGGCGACAAACCACAATGCCGGTCCCGCGCAGCCGGGCCCGGCACTCAACGCCGATCAGGCGGCTGCGACGCTTGCGATCTCCGGGCAGAGCGGTTTCAGCGTCAGCCTGCTCGACGGCGTGACCGGCAGCGGCAAGACTGAAGTTTATCTGCGCCTCATTCAGGAAGCGCTCGGGCGTTCGCGGCAGGCGCTCGTGCTGGTTCCCGAGATCGGGCTGACGCCGCAGTTCGTCGCAAGGCTCGAACAGCGCCTTGGTATTGCACCGGTGATTCTGCATTCGTCGTTGAGCGACAACGTGCGCCTCGATGCCTGGCGCGCCGCAAGAACGGGCGCTGCCCGGCTCATTGTCGGCACCCGGTCGGCGGTATTCGCGCCGATGAAGAATCCGGGACTCATTGTCGTCGATGAGGAACACGACAGCTCGTTCAAGCAGCAGGAAGGGCTGCGTTATTCTGCGCGGGATCTCGCTGTTGCGCGCGGCAAGCAACTCGACATCCCTGTCGTGCTCGGCTCCGCGACGCCGTCGCTCGAAACGTTGCAAAGATGCATCGAGGGCATGTACCGGCGCCTGGTCCTGCCGGTGCGCGCCGGCAAGGCGGTGCCGCCGCTGCTGCGTGTCGTCGACCTGAACCGGCATCAGCCGAGTGACGGCCTGAGCCGGCCGGTGATCGATGCAATGCGGCAAAGCCTCGCGGACGACGGACAGGTTCTGGTGTTCCTGAATCGCCGCGGCTTCGCACCGACGCTGATCTGCCAGAATTGCGGCGCTATCGCCGAATGCAGCCGCTGCGATGCGCGCATGACCGTCCACAGCAGAAACAACAGGCTCATGTGCCATCACTGCGGCGCGATGCGCCCGCTCGATGGCGAATGTCACGACTGCGGCGGAACCGTGACGCCGCTCGGTCACGGCACGGAAAGACTGGAAGACGCGTTGCGCATCCATTTCCCGGAGCAGCTCGTGACCCGCATCGACAGCGACAGCACGCGGCGGAAGGGCGCTCTCAACAAGGCGCTGGCAATGGTGACGAGCGGCGAAACCGGCATACTGGTCGGCACGCAGATGCTTTCCAAAGGTCACCATTTTCCGAAGCTCACACTCGTTGTCGTGATCGACGCGGATCAGGGCCTGTTCAGTACCGACTTTCGCGGTACCGAGCGGCTGGCGCAAAGCCTCATCCAGGTCGCGGGGAGGGCGGGCCGCGAACAACGCCAGGGCGAAGTCATGATCCAGACTGGATTCGCCGCACATCCGTTCTGGAGCGAACTGCTGCAGGGCGGATATGAGCGCGTTGCGACGAGTGCATTGGCGGAACGCGAGAAAGCAGCGTGGCCGCCATTCTCAAAGCTCGCGCTGCTTCGCGCTGCCGCGACGCGCAGGCAGGATACACACGACTTTCTCGAAATCTCGAGGAAGAAAGCGGAAGCGGTCAACGCCGGCGGGGTGAGGATTCTAGGGCCGGTCAGCGCCCCGATGGAACGCAGGGCAGGACGTTACCGCGCGCAGCTGCTTTTCCAGAGCGGCAAGCGGCAGCCGCTGCATCGATTGTTGCAGGCGTTGTGCGAGGACTTCGAAACGAACGCGTCTGCGCGGCGGGTCCGCTGGTCGATCGACGTCGACCCGATCGAGCTGTTCTGACACGACCGACCGCGGTGCTGCTAGAATTGCCGCCCTCCTTGATTGCGCCGCAAGAGTACAGCGTTGAAAAGCAGTATCGCCAAGCTGGTCGACCAGGCCATCGCGGACCTTCCGGAACTCGCGGATGCTCCCGAAGTGAGCTCGACCCGCACCACGGTGGAACGCACGCGCGATCCGAGGCACGGCGATTTCTCGACCAATATCGCGATGCGCCTCGCACGGCAGGTCGGCAGCAAACCGCGCGAGCTCGCCGACCGGATCATCGCCCGGCTTCCTGCGAGTGAACTGGTCGACAAGGTCGAGATCGCCGGGCCGGGATTCATCAATTTCCACCTGAGCGAGACGGCTCTGCACCAGGAACTGGCCGCCGTGCTGAGTGCCGGATCGGCGTATGGCCGCCAGCACACCCGCAAGGAACCGAGAATACTTCTCGAATTCGTTTCCGCAAACCCGACCGGGCCGCTGCATGTCGGGCACGGGCGGCACGCGGCATACGGCGCGACGCTCGGCAACCTGCTCGAAGCTGCGGGCTTCCCGGTCGAGCGCGAGTATTACGTCAACGACGACGGACATCAGATGGATATTCTCGGCGCGAGCGTCTGGCTGCGTATGCTCGAGCAAAATGGGGAAACCGTTTCGTTCGGCGAATCCTTCCCCAGGGCAGGATACCGGGGCGAATATATCCGCGACATCGCGGCGGCAATCGACCGTTCCGGACTGCCGATCGTGTCCGGTGCCGAGTTACTGTCGCGGTTACCCCGGGACGAACCGGAAGGCGACAAGGAAGAGTACATCAGCGCCGTGATTGCCGCGGCGGTGGACATTCTCGGCCCCGAGCGCTTTGACGCGATCCGGCGGCAGTCGCTCGAATCGATCCTGCTGGACATTCGGGATGATCTCGGCGAATTCGGCGTCGAGTTCGACCGCTGGTACTCGGAGCGAAGCCTGTCGGTCGACAGTCGCATCGACGAAGCGCTGTCGCTGTTGAAGAAACGCAAGATGCTGTACGAGAAGGACGGCGCAACCTGGTTTCGCGCCACCGACTACGGCGATGAGAAGGATCGCGTGGTCGTGCGCGAAAACGGCAAATCGACCTATTTCGCCTCCGACATCGCCTACCACTACGACAAACGTCAGCGCGGCTTCGACCACTTGCTCGATATTCTCGGAGCCGACCATCACGGTTACGTCGCCCGCGTGCGGGCCGGTCTCGAAGCCCTGGGGTTTGCCGGCGAAAGCCTCGAAGTGGAGCTGGTGCAGTTCGTTACGCTCTATCGCGCGGGCGAGAAGCTGGCGATGTCCACCCGCTCCGGGGAGTTCGTAACCCTGCGCCAGTTGCGCGAGGAAGTTGGCAACGACGCCGCACGCTTTTTTTACGTGATGCGCTCGCACGACCAGCATCTGGATTTCGACCTCGAACTCGCGAAGAGCCGTTCGAACGATAACCCCGTGTATTACATCCAGTACGCGCACGCGCGCGTTGCCAGCGTATTCCGGCAGCTTGGAGAGAAGAATTTCGACTGGGACGGGGAATCCGGCATTGCGAATCTTGCGCGCCTTCAGGAAACCCATGAGAAGGCGCTGATGAGCACGGTCAGCCGCTATCCGGAGATCATCGAGCTGGCTGCGGAAAACCGTGCGCCGCACCACCTGGTGCATTACCTGCGCGATCTCGCCAACGATTTCCATACCTATTACAACGCGCACACTTTCATTGTGGACGATGACGATTTGCGCAACGCGCGCCTGGCGCTGATCGATGCGGCCAGGCACGTGATCGCCGGCGGTCTCGCTATTCTCGGCGTCTCCGCGCCCGAATCGATGTAGCAGGAAAATGACGAAGAAACGACGCAGGGATCGCACTGAGGCAGGTGAATATCCGGGCTGGGCGTGGATGCTCTTCGGCCTTGCGATCGGCTTGTCGGTCGCGCTCGCCATCTATGTCAACGGGCGCAACGCCCGCGTTCCGCAGCAGCCATTGGCGCGGGAAGCGGCCAGCATGTCGGAAGCGGCAGAGGACACTGCTTCTCCGCAGTTGGACAATGTACCCGCAGGCAGCGACGCACCGCCGAAGCCGCGTTTCGACTTCTACAGCATGCTGCCGAATTTCGAAGTCATCATCCCGGAGCAGGAGCCGGACGTCAGCAGCGACACGGCCGCAAAAGCGGTGGTCGAACCCGGCACCTACGTGCTGCAGGCAGGGTCCTTCACCCGGCACGCGGACGCGGACCGTCGCCGCGCGCAACTTGCCTTGCAGGGTATCGAATCAACCATCCAGCGCGTCACTATCGACGACAAAACCTATCATCGCGTGCGCATCGGGCCGATTGACGACCTCGCGCAACTGAACGTCATCAGAAGCCGTCTGCGTGAGGCGGATATCGACGTGCTGAGGATTCGAATGGGCGACTGACGGCCTGAATGCTCGACGGCGTGCTGCAACGGCTCCGGCAGGCCCCAGCTTTCGAGGATGGCCTTGCCGATCACCGCCTGCCAGCCGGCCGCCACTTCGCGAATATTGACCGTGGAAACGTCCGTCAACTCTTCCGCGCGCATGACGATATAGAGCCGACCCAGGCCGTGCAATAACCCGGTCAGCATTGCCTGGTCCGCATTCACGCGCGAGTAGTGCTTCGCGATTACGTAGCAGAGGGAAGCAACCTTCAGGCTGTCGCGCCAGATCGCTTCGATTTCGGCACGCGCAACCGGGGACCGGACGTCCCTGCGCCGCAGTTGGCGCATGGCAAACTCAACGGCGACTGTGCGGACCATATTGAAGCCCAGGCGGCTGACCGCCGCGCGCAGATCGGTGATCTCCTGGCTGATCGGCCTGAACGCGGCCGAGCTGGCAGTTCAGCTATCGGCAGGCGCGCCCGAATCTTGAGGAATTCGTGTCGATCAGCCTGGCCCCCGCCGCAACCGCCTACTCCACGGTGTGCAGGCTTTCGACAGTCAGCAGCAGCGCCTGGCGCATGTCGAGACGCGCGCTGCGACCGACATCCGGGTGATCCAGCTGCTCCGCGCGCTCCGACGGCAGAATCGGCGCCGTCAGGTCCTCCGCTTCGGCCGGCTCGAAATCGAGTTCGGTGCCGATCGGCATGGATGCGCGCCGCAGCAACTCGCGGATCTCGTCGGGCATGAGTTCGGTGTTGATCGTCAGCATGGCGGTCACGAGTCCGCTCACCAGCGCAGTGGCGTAGGACGTGCCGCAATGCAACTCCGCGACGTCGTCTTGCGCGGCCACGGAGCCCGCGACGCAGGCGGCTGCGGTGATATCCACGCGCGCGTCGATATTGGACGTTCCCCGCTGCTCGGCATAGTCCGGATGGCCCACCGGAACATCCTCGCCGCTGCGTTGATGGGCGCCGACTACAATGAGCTGCGGCGTAACGAAAGACGAGGGGAGCCGGTAATCGTCGCTACCGCTGAATGAGCTGGCATTGCCCGCCGAGTTCACTACGACGACTTCGGGATGATGGCGGCGCAACCAGAGAAAGAATTCCTCGAACAGCTCCTCGTAACCCTCGAACGCAACGCCCGACCGCACCGCCGAGCCGATGTCTCCGCCACCGACGCGGATGGCCCCCACGCGGTGCACGCCCCAGCTCCAGTTAAGCACGCGCGCCCCGTCCTGAACGAGCCGCACCGAGGCGGCAACGTTCTCCGCGATGCCGGCGTCGGAGCCGCGATCGACGATGATGTCGATACCATTGTGGTGGCCGTCGAGCGCCCGCAGAAAGCCGGTGTTGCCGCCATCGTCCCAGCCCGCCGCCAGAATGCCGGCAATCGTGCTGCCGTGGTGACGAGGACTTGCGGCATCCCGGCCGAACAGGTGTATTTCTCCGGGCTTCGGTTCGATCAGGCCGAAGAAATCCGGCGCATCGAAGTCGAGCGCCCGCTCGATCACGCCGAGCCGCTGGGGCGCGGGCTCGACGCGCGCGTCGGGCGGGCCGGGCACCCTGCGGCGATAGTAGTCCACTGCGTCCACGAAACGGTTGGCGGCCACCTCGCTGTCCGGCCGCCTCGGCTCCTGTTGCCGGGCGGTCTCGGCATCTTCCGCCGAGGACTCCTCGATCACGACGGTGTCCACGCTCTCTTCGCCGCCGAGACGCAAAACCAGGGCGTCGCGGTGCACGAGATCCGGTACGGAAAGCCGTAGCTGATAGACGCGCAATGGCGGGATGGAGCCGACGACGCTCGCACCGTATTTCCCGGCGAGCCGGCGAGCCTCGGCGAGGGCATCGAACTCCTCCTCGACGATGATGCTGACGAGATCGACGTAGGTGTCGATGCCGTCGGAGTTTTTCGCGACCTCCGCAGGGCCGGCCGCGACGATTGCGCTGTCCTGCACTGAGAGCCACACGGAGTTGCTGCGTACGCCGGCCTGCTCGAGGCAGAGCGGGCCGCTCGAATGCTTGCTGCGGTCGATTTCGAACCGAATCTGCTCCCCGGCCCCGGTCGCCGCGTCCAGCAGCCGGCCGCCGAGCATCAATCGCAAGTCTTCCGGGCGACCGCCGCTGAAGTCCACACAGAATTCGAATCGCACAGAGTCGAGCAGATCGCCGCAGCGGTAGAGCCCGGTCACGCGCGGCGCATCGGCCGCCGCGCCGGGACTGCAGACACCCAGGGCAGCCAAAGCCAGCGATGCCGCCGCGTGAGCATGGCCTCGCCTTCCAACCCGTCGACGCCTCATTGATCACTCCACGCTGTCAGTGCGGTCGAGATCGTACGCCGGTGTGACGCGGCAGAACAAGCCGGGCCGGCGAGAACGACCTCCAGGCTTCGAAGTGCACTGGACACCCCGGACTGCTTCTTCCAGTATGAGGAAATCATGACTGACCCGTTCAATGAACGATGAAGAGACAACGGGGCGGCCGCGCCTCCGCAAATCGCAAGTCATTCTTCCTGTCGCTGCTGATTCTTCTCACGGCATGCACCACTGCGCCGGACGTTGCCGTGGAACGGACCGCCGAACCTGCGGCCCCCCCGTCAAGGCCCTTGCCTGAACCCGCTGCAAAACCCGAGCAGGAAATCACCATCGCCGCTGTCGGGGACATGATGCTCGGCACCGACTATCCGGAAAATCATCTCCCCGATGACGACGGCGTCGGCTTCCTGCGCGACGTCGCACCGGTGCTTGCCGCGGCCGACCTGACGTTCGGCAACCTCGAAGGTGTTCTTCTCGACGGCGGCGAGCCGCGCAAGGTCTGCAACAATCCCAGAGCCTGCTTCCTGTTTCGTTCCCCGTCGCGTTACGCGGCTCACTTCGTCGACGCCGGCTTCGATATCCTAAGCCTCGCGAACAATCACTCGCGCGACTTTGGCGAAGCCGGACGCTCGGCGAGCATGCGCGCACTGGATGAAGCCGGTATCGCGCACTCCGGGCGCGCGGGCGATTTCGCCAGTCTCGTCGTGAAAGGCGTCAAGGTCGCCGTACTCGCGTTCGCCGTTACGCAGAAATCGAACCTGATGCACGACTACGACGCGGCCGCGGAAATTGTCCTCGAGCACGCATCGAATCACGACGTCGTGATCGTCTCGTTTCACGGCGGCGCCGAGGGCAACGACGTCACTCGAGTGCCCTTTGCCGACGAGGAGTACTTCGGCGAGCCGCGCGGCGACGTCGTCTACTTTGCGAGAAAAATGGTAGATGCCGGCGCCGACCTGGTGCTCGGTCACGGTCCTCACGTCGTGCGCGCGATGGAGCGCTACAACGACCGGCTCATTGCGTACAGCCTCGGAAATTTCGCCACCTATTACGGCATCAGCGTCGACGGCCTGAATGGCATTGCGCCTGTTCTGCAGGTGACGCTGGACGGCGAGGGACGCTTCATCGTGGGGCAGGTTTATTCAACCGTGCAGATTCGGCCGGGGGGCCCGGAGCTTGATGAGAATCGACAGGCGCTGCACCTGATCCGCGACCTGAGCCACCAGGATTTCGTCACGCCGGGTATTCGATTTCTCGATAACGGACGGATTCTTCCGGAAGCACGGCCGGCGTTCAAAGAGCATGTGCCGGAGTGGCAGCACCGGTTGCAAAAGCAGCCATAGCCGGTGATCCGTTTTCACGGGCGCCAGACCGGGCCCCGACGTGCGCTGTTGGAGCCGCGAAAGCGGGCGAACTGCGGCTAATCGTCTGCCGTGGTCGATACCGCCCGGAAGTCGACGCCCAGGGACCGCAGTTTGCGGTACAGATGGGTGCGTTCCATGCCGACCCGTTTTGCCAGCTTGCCGACTTTGCCGTCACAGAGCACGAGTTGTTGCTGCAGGTAGGCGCGTTCGAACTGCTCGCGCGCTTCACGTAACGGCAGCGACAGGAGATCCTGTTTGACCAGCGGCTCGTCGGTCTGCGAACTCGCGCTCAACTCACGTTCAATTTCGTCGAGGGTAATTTCTTCGCCGGAACCCGTCAGCAACAGTCTGCGAACCAGGTTTTTCAGTTCGCGGACGTTATCGGGCCATGGATAATTGCGCAGCCGGTTCTGTGCGCCAACGCTGAAACGGCGAAACTTCAGTCCCTCCGAGTCCACCAGCTTGTCGACGTAGTAACTCAGAAGCTCCGGGACATCCTCCGCATACTCCCGCAGCGGCGGCACGTGCATGCTCAGCACATTCAGATTGGACACCAGCTCGCGCCTCAACTGACCGCGTTCAATAGCACTTTCGTAGTCGTCGCGGACGGTCGCAAGGATTCTTGCGCAAAGCTCGATCTGCCCATGGCCGCCCACGCGCGAGAAGCGGCGTTGCTCCATGGCGCTCAGGATCAGTTTCTGTGCCTGTTCGTTGAGGTCGGATAGCTCCTCGACAAGGAGCGTTCCCGCTCCGGCACGCTCGAAGTACCCCGCCCGGACCGCGTCGCCTTCCTCACTGCCGAACAGTTGCGCCTCCGTATTACTTTCAGTAAGCGACGCCGCAAGCAGGGTCTCGAGGGGTTCTTCGGCACGCTTGCTCAACGCGTGAATGTAACGTGCGAAAGCGCCGCGGCCGGTGCCCGGTTCGCCGGTCAGCAATACCGGCGACTCGTGGTTCGAGTATTGCTGAACCTTGTCCCGCAGATCCTGCATGAGGCGACTGCGGCCGACCGGCGCCAGCAGAGACGGCAGGTGCCCGCGAGAACCTGTCTGCCTCCGTGCGCTTTCCAGGCCGCGCTCAACCGTCCGCAGCAGTTTGGCAATGGACAGCGGCTTCTCGACAAAATCGAGGGCGCCGAGTCGCGTCGCCTCAACGGCCGTATCGACGGTTCCGTGGCCGGACATGATCACGACCGGCGAGTCGAGTTCGCCGTGCTCAGACCATTCCCGCAGCAAGGAAATGCCGTCGGTATCCGGCATCCAGATATCGAGCAACACGAGATCGAACTTGTTCCCCTTTCGCGCGCTGCGGGCCTCCGCCGCATTTGCGGCGACGGTGACCCTGTAGTTCTCATCCGTGAGTATTTCCTGTATCAGTGCTCTGATATCGGCCTCGTCGTCCACAACCAACACGTGTGCTGTGCTCATGCTCTTTCCCTCCGTTTTTCCGTGCGCCTGGGCAACAGAACAGTCATGGCTTCCCGTGCCGTTTCGTTCACGGGCAGTTGAATCCGAATCATTGCGCCACCTTCTTCCCGGTTTTCTGCTTCTATCGTGCCGGCGTGTTCTTCCACCAGTTTCTTTACTATTGCGAGCCCAAGTCCCGTACCCCTGGGCTTGGTCGTTACATACGGATCGAATACCTGACTGACCGATCCGGTCTGGAACCCCGGACCGTTATCCGCGACGACGATCTCCACCACCTCGATGCCGTTCAGGCTGTCCGACCTTGCGGACACAACGATGTGCCCGTGGCTGCTCGATTCCAGCGCTTCGATCGAATTGCGAATCAGGTTGTGCAATATCTGCCGAACGCGGCCTATATCCGCTTCGAGTTTCGGCAGAGACGGGGCCGCCTGCAGTTCTATTTCGATGCCGCTTTCCTGCGCCCGATACAGATCGACCACCTCATGCGCGAGCTTTTCGATGTCGAACGGACTGATATCGATGTCCGGTGCGCGCGCGTAATTGCTGAACGCGTTGACCATTTCCTTCATGGCCTCGACCTGCTGCACGATCGTGTGCGTCGCGCGGTCGAGAATCTGTGCCTCGTCGTGCGACATCGTATGCAGGTACTTCCGCCGCAGCCGTTCCGCGGACAATTGTATCGGCGTCAGCGGGTTTTTGATTTCGTGCGCGAGTCTGCGGGCGACTTCACCCCAGGCGGCGTCGCGTTGCGCCTGCAGCAAAGCGGTGATGTCGTCGAACACGATCACAAAGCCCGGCGCGTGATCGTCATCGCCCGGGAGGGTCGTGCAGGCGCAGGTCAGGACGCGGCGACCGACCTCGCCGCGTAACACGATCTGCTCACGCCATTCCTTCTCCCCGGCGTTCAGGTGAGCGCGTCCCACGTCGACAAACTGTTCCAGCAGCGGTTGACCGGCCGCGACATCGGGCAGGAATTCGCCGAGCCGGTTTTCCAGGTCTACGTTAAGGATCGCTCCGGCCGCCTGATTCGCCGTGCGGATGCGCAAATCCGCTTCGAGCGAAACGACACCGGTCGAAAGCCTGGCCAGGATTACTTCGAGATTGGCGCGTTCGGCTTCGACCTGCGCCTGGCTCAGGCTCGCCTGGCGCCTCGCGGCGGACAGCCTCTGCGTCATATCGTTGAACGAACTGACCAGGAAGCCGATCTCATCGCGCGACGGCGTCGGCAGGCGGGTGTCGAAATCGCCTTTCGCCACTGCACGGGTGCCGGCCACGAGATCCTGGATCGGTGCCACGAGCCGGCGGGAGAAAAAGAACGCGCCATAAACGGACGCAAGCAGCGAAATCATCAGGACGACAGTGAGCGTAATCGAGATCGTTCTCTTCAGCGGCTCGCGCAGGTACACGGCGCGCTTGTAATCGCTGTAGGATCTCTCGACGTTCGCTGCCATGCGGCCCATTCTCTCGTTCACCGGAAACACGGCGCGAACGAAGCCCTGTCTTTTCGGGCCGTTCGCCGATGCATAGCTGACCGCCGTGCGGATTTCGTAGACCCCTTCTTCCACCGAATCGAGATTGACGTACGGCCGGTCCTGCTGAATCTGCATCAGCATTTCCTCTTTCGGCGGTTCCGGCAGGCTGTCGGCCAGGTCGTCCGAACTGGTGGCGATGATCCGGCCGCTGCCGCCGTAGACCGTGATCTCCCTGGCGCCACTTTCGCGGCGCAGCATGCCGAGTTCGAAAATGAGTTCCCGCCCGCCGACATCGTGGACACGCTCGGCGATCAGGATCGTCGTGTTGAGGTGATCCCGCATTTGCATGCCCAGTGACGCCTGACTCAACGCCAGGGCATCGTCGAGACCGGCCTCGACCTCGACGTTGAACCACGTATCGATGCCGCGGTTGATGAACTGCATGGCAAAATAAAACACGATCAGGAGCGGCAGCGCGGCGAGGCCGACGAACATTGCTACCATGCGGGCTTTGAGCTTCGCGCCCGGGACATGCGCCCGGTAGTCGCGTACCAGCCTTGCAAGATTGCCGATGAGCAAAGCAAGCAGAGCCACCGCGCCGGCGATGTTCACCAGCAGAATCAGGTTCTGCAGCTGGTCGAACTGTCCGGCGTCCTGGGCAGTGCGGCTCAACAGGTAGAAAGCAAAGAGCGCCAGCCCGACGCCGGTTGCGCCGAGCGCGCCATAGAGAACCCTCTTTACCGTTCGAGTGACCATTCGAACCACTCGCTTTTCAGCTGCCACTGGTCGCGCCAGAAAAACAGGAGCCGCAGCGGTGCAGGATACTGTTGCGTGTTGAGGAGCGCCTGAAGCCGCATGCGATAGCTCGCGTCCGCCGCCAGCACCGACTCATCGACCACGGGCAGATCCTGAATCCGGCCCAGGTTGTTCAGCGCCGAGTAAAGTGTCGCGAAAGAATCCTGGTCGCCGCTGTTTCGGTTGCGGACGATGTAGCGCTGGTTGAGCGGTCGATACCCGAGTTCGTAGCGCAAGGTCAACTCGGCATCGGTTGCGTCGGGCAGAAAGCGGCGCTCGCGCACCGCTTCGAGCTTCAGTTCGATGGTCAGAGGCACGCCGCTGTCCAGCGCATCCAGCGCCTCGTCGCTCAGCACGAGCTGCAAGCGCGCCTCGAGCACGATCACATTGTCGATGACAGCGGTCGACGCGGAGCGGACATCGAAATAACCTTCGCGGCTTGGACGATCCTGGGCATACACCAGCAGCACCGACGGCAACGCGATCAGCAGCCCGAGCGCGAGCGCCGCAACGTCGGCTTTTCGAAATCCTCTCATATTGATGTCAGGCCTGTTTCCTGAGACACGCGAAGTAAAAGCCGTCGAGATCCTGGTCGCCGGGGATGAGTCCCGGGATGATTCCGGGCAGGATTTGATAGCCGCACTTCTTGCGACACATTAGATCGCGGATGTTGTAATTTGGCAACACTTGTTCCTCGTCGGCCGCCGTACCCTGGCGCAGGAATTCCCCCACCACCGCCTCGTTCTCCTCGGCCAGCACCGAGCAGGTGACGTAAAGAAGCCGTCCTCCCGCGGCCAGTAGCGGCCACAGCGCCGACAGCAGTGAGAGCTGCAGCCGGGCGCTCTGCTCGATGTCGGCTTCCCGGCGCAGCAGCTTGATGTCCGGGTGACGCCGGATCACGCCCGTCGCACTGCAGGGTGCATCCAGGAGGATCCGGTCAAACAGCTCGCCATCCCACCACTCATCAGGTTTGGATGCGTCAGCCGCCTTCAATGTTGCACTGAGACCGAGCCGCCCGAGGTTGTCGCCGACCCGCGCAAGCCTTCCCGCGTCCAGATCCAGCGCCGTTAGAGAGGCCCCCGGCCCTGAGAGTTCCAGCAGGTGAGCGGCTTTGCCACCCGGCGCCGCGCAGGCATCGAGAATTCGGCGACCTCCGTCCATGAGCAACCACGGCGCAGCCAGCTGAGCGGCCGCGTCCTGCACGGACACGAGGCCTGCCGCGAAACCCGGCAATTCGGTGACAGGCTCAGGCTCCGCAAGGCGAATCGCCTGGTCGAATCCCGCGAGCGTTGCAGGGCGGCCGCGCTCCGCCGCATTTTCGCGCACCGGCATACCCGGGCGTTCGAGCTCTGCGAGGTACTCTCCGGCGGTCGTCCTCGTCCGGTTCACGCGCAACCACATCGGTGCGCGTGCATTGTTGGCCTGCAAAATCTGCCGCCAGTGCTCCGGCCAGTCGGCCTTCAGGCGCTCGATCAGCCAAGCAGGATGATTGAAGCGGGATTCTTCGTCCGGAGGGTCGCGATCCATCAGGCGCTCCCGGCGAAAATTCCTCAGAACGGCATTGATCACAGGCGCGTACTTCGGACGGCGCAAACGTCTCGCCGCGTCGACCGTCAGCGACACGGCCGCGTGATCCGGTATGCGGCTTTCGCTCAGCTGAAACAGCCCGACCGCGATGAGCGAATCGATGACGCTGTCGCGGGGTTTCAACGGCCTGTCAAGCAAGGCCTCGGCAAACGACTTGAGCCGCCAGTGCGTTCGCAGCGTGCCGTAACTCAGCATGCGGAGCAGCGGACGGTCCGCCACCGCTGTGCGCGCGTCCGCATCCGAGAGTGCATCATCCAGGGACCGGCCACGGGTTACGACCGCGTCGACGGCACGCGCAGCCTCGGCCCGAACGGCTGCGCCGGTGTTGGCCGCGCTCACAACGGCCGCAGTTTGCCGGCCAATGAGCGCTGACCGGCGAGTTCGAACGCGCTGATGCGGCCGCGTCCGGACCGCTGCACTTCGAGGAGGCGAATGACGCCTTCGCCACAGGCTACGTCAATACCCTCGCGCCCGGTTGCGAGCACGGTGCCGGGCGACACAGGGCGGCTGTCGGTCATGGGCGCAGGGACAAGCTCTGCCGACCAGCACTTCACCGGCTCGTCATCATCGAGCGTGAACCAGGCGCCGGGATGAGGGTTGTAGGCCCTCACGGCGCGGCTCAATTGCAGCGCCGGGAGCCGCCAGTCGAGACGCGCGGCGGCTCTGTCGATTTTCCTGGCATAGGTCGCGAAACCCGGGTCCTGGGGAGCGGGCTCGATGCTTCCGTCGAGTATTTGCGGGAGATACCGCGCCAGCAGCTCGCCGCCGAGCACCGCGAGCCGGTCGTGCAGAGATCCCGCAGTGTCCGTGTCGTTGATCGCCAGCGGCGTCTTGACGTAGACCGCGCCGGTGTCGAGCCCTTCATCCATCAACATGAGGCTGATGCCGGTCTCGCGGTCGCCGCTCAGGATGGCGGACTGGATGGGCGCCGCGCCGCGCCATTTCGGCAGCAGCGAGGCATGTACGTTGATGCAGCCCCTTGTCGGCAGCTCGAGAATCTCAGGCGGCAAAATCACGCCGTAGGCCGCGACGACGATGGCAACCGGACGGAGCTCGCGGAGCTGCGACAGGATTGCCGGATCCGTGAGGGTCTCGGGCTGCAGCAACGGAAGTCCCAGATCCGAGGCATATCGTTTGACGGGACTCGCTTTGAGTTTCCTGCCACGTCCGGCGGGCCTGTCCGGCTGCGTCAGCACCAGCGCCGGCACCCTGTCCATTTGCACCAGCGCCTGCAACGATGCCAGTGCGAAACCGGGCGTACCGGCAAAAACCAGCTGGTCAGGCATCTTCGGGAATGCTGCGATTCAGATTCCCGCTGCCTCAGGGATAGCCTGCTGGCGGCGTTCTTTCACAAGCCGCTTGCGAATGCGCTGGCGTTTTGCCTCCGAAAGATAGTCGACGAATAATTTACCGTTCAGATGATCGACCTCGTGCTGAACGCAGACTGCAAGCAGACCTTCGAATTCCCGCTCCCTGGGCGCGCCCTCGCGATCCAGGAAGCGCACCCGTATGTGATCCGCGCGCTCGACTTCCTCGTAATAGCCGGGCACCGAGAGGCATCCCTCTTCGGTAATGGCCACGCCGTCCTTTTCCAGTATCTCCGGGTTGATCAGCACGTGCGGCGCATTTTTCTCCGTGGAGACGTCCGCCACCAGCAGGCGCTGGTGCACGTCCACCTGGGTCGCCGCAAGGCCGATGCCCGGCGCCGCATACATGGTCTCGAACATATCGTCGATGAGCCGCCCGAGGTTGGCGTCTACCCGAGCGACCGGCTCCGCCTTTTTTCGCAGGCGGGGATCGGGAAACTCCAAAATGGACAGGATGGCCATAAGTCTGAAGATAAACTCGCGTGACTTGCTATAAAATCCAGCTAAATTTTTGACTTTATTGAATAAGATGGCGGACAATGCCGCTTGTTGTGAAGCTGTCAGACCCGTCCGCGGAGCGGAACTGTGACGTGTTTGGCAGCCCGGGCGGTCTCAAGACGACATATTATAACAATGCCCGCCCGATGGCAGGCCTGACCACTTTGACGGAGCAACCGCGAATTATGTTCCCAGACAAAAACAGCCTGACGTTCAGTCGCCGACTGGCCGTTATCGCGCTGGCCATGCCGTTGGCTGCATGCTCCCTGAACCCGTTTGTGAACGACGACGAGCAAGCGACACGGCAGCCGGCCTCGGTGACACGATCGGCCGGCACGGTTAGCGACTCCTCGTCCATCGATCCCGGCGCCTCGAGCCGCTCGACCACCGAGCCGGCGTATCGACCGCAGGTCGTCGAGCAGAGCGGCACCCGCGTTCCGCTCGCAGAAGGTCATCCGGACGAATACGTGGTCCAGGTCGGCGACACGCTGTGGGACATTGCCTCGACCTTTCTTCGGGATCCCTGGTATTGGCCCGAAATCTGGCATGTCAACCCCGAGATCGCGAACCCGCATCTGATTTACCCGGGCGACGTGCTGGCACTCGTGACGATCGACGGAGAGACGAGGATCATGGCCGTTCGCGGCTCGTCATACCGCCTCTCGCCGCAAGCGAGAGTGACGCCGCTGGACGAGTCGGTGCAGAGCATTCCGTACGAGCAGATCGCGGCCTTTCTCTCGAAAGGCCTGGTCCTCGAGAAGAACCAGATCGAAGGGCTGCCGTACGTTCTCGCGGTCCGGGAAAATCACCTGATCGCGGCGGCCGGTAACGACATCTACGTTCGGGGCGGCGATCCGGCGGAGCCCGGCACGCGTTACAGCCTGGTGCATGTCGGCGACGAGCTGGTCGACCCGGACGACAACGACGTCGTCGGCTACCAGGGCATTTATGTCGGCGAAGGCGCGCTGTCGCGCGGCGGCGATCCGGCAACGGTCGCACTGACCGAGACCAACCGCGAAGCGCTGCGCGGCGACCGGCTGTTGCCCGAAACGGTGGACATACCGCTCAATTTCTTCCCGAAATCGCCGGATACCGAGATTGATGGACGCATCATTTCGGTTGTAGATGGTGTATCCCTGATCGGCCAGTATCAGACCGTGGTGCTGAATCGCGGCGCTCGCGACGGACTGGCCCCGGGCGACGTATTGACGGTGTTCCAGGAAGGCGAAGTGGTCAAGGATCGTTTTGCCGGCGGCTCGATGTTTCGCGGCGAGAAAGTAAAGCTCCCGGATGAAGAAGCCGGTACAGTCATGGTATTTAAAGTATATGACCGCATTGGCTACGGACTTGTCATGGAGGCAACGAGCGACATTCACGTGCTCGACGCCGTGCGCAACCCGCGCTGACACACTTACAGACAAGGGCCGGCGTCCGCGAACGGATGCCGGCCCTTTTTCTTTGCTGCATCGTTACCGCGCGCTCGCCTCATGGGCAATTCCATGAGCGATTCGGAGCGCAATTCCGACAGGGCCTGGTTTGTCCTTGCCAAAGCGCGCCCAGGCGCCGACGCGTTGCGGGAGTTGCTCGACCAGTACGGAGGCGCCGAACGTATCGTCGCGTTGAAAGGCCGCCAGTTGCGGAAAACCGGCTTGAGTCAAGCGGCGCAGGATGCGCTGGCAAATCCGGATGAAGCGGCGATCGCGAAGGATCTTGCCTGGGTCGCATCGAGCGACAATCACATCATCCATCCGCAGTCGGATTTCTGGCCGGAACTGTTTCGGCAGCTGACGGACGCTCCGGCACTTCTGTATGTTCGCGGCAACCGGGAGGCACTGCATCTGCCGGCGCTGGCGATTGTCGGCAGCCGCAATCCCACCCGCGGTGGCGTGCTGAATGCCTGGCAATTCGCGAGACACCTGGGCCGCACGGGTTTCTGCATCGTAAGCGGGCTGGCGCAGGGCATCGATACCGCAGCACATAAAGCAGCGCTCGATGCCAATGCCAGGACGGTCGCGGTCCTGGGCCATGGCATCGACAGGGTCTATCCTGCCGCGAATCACGAACTGGCGCATCGCATCGCAGACCAGGGAGCGCTGGTCTCGGAGTATCCGCTCGGGAGTCATCCGCGCCGGGAGCACTTTCCGGAACGCAACAGACTGATCAGCGGTCTCTGCCTCGGCACTCTCGTGGTGGAAGCGGCGAAACGCAGCGGCTCTCTGATCACCGCCCGACTCGCAGCCGAGCAGGGGCGCGAGGTATTTGCGATTCCGGGTTCGATACATAATGCACTGTCGCGCGGCTGTCACCAGCTTATCCGTCAGGGCGCAAAACTGGTGGAAAGCGCGGACGATATCGTCAGCGAACTCGGGCCGCTGGTCGCTCATCTTATGCAAAATACGCAAGCGACATCACCGCTGCCTGCGTCGCGAGAGCAGGCCCCACCACAGCATGACGCGGAATACGAGAAGCTCATTTCCGCGCTCGGCCACGACCCTGCAACGGTCGACGAGCTTGCGAGCCAATCCGGTTTGACGATCGGCCAGGTTTCCTCCATGCTTCTGATCCTGGAGCTTGAGGGCGAGATTGAAGCTCTGAACAGCGGCCAGTACGCAAGAATAGGGAGTAGCTCCAGGCATGAAAGAGAACGTGCTCGACGTGCTGATGTATCTTTTTGAGACATACATCGACGCCGAAGAAGAGCCTGAACCGGATCAGAACGAACTTCGGGACGAACTTTCGAGAGCCGGCTTCGCCGACGGTGAAATAGATCGCGCCCTGGACTGGCTCGACGGCCTTGCCGAGAATCAGGACGGCCTCACTTACAGTCCCCAGCTGGGCCACGGCACCCGTATCTACAACGAAATGGAACACGAGCGACTCGATGTCGGCTGTCGCGGCTTCATCACCTATCTCGAGCAGATCGGCATTCTGTCAGCGCCGCAGCGTGAGATCCTGATCGACAGGCTTCTCGCGCTGGAGACGCCGGACATCGACGTCGAACAGATCAAGTGGGTGGTGTTGATGGTGTTGTTCAGCCAGCCCGGCCAGGAACTGGCGTATGCGCGCATGGAAGACCTGGTGTTTGACGAAAGCGGCGGGGCGCTGCATTGAGCACGGCGCCCGTAACGGCGAGTGAAACTCCGTTGGAGCCCGTAAAACCGGTCGAATGACCGATGCGGGGATCGCCGGCTCTCGCGGCCTCCAACAACGGATGACCGAATTGCGCGATACGGCGCGCTTTTCCCTGTCCCGTCTCAGCTGAAATCTTTTTCGTACGGTCTGCAACGCCTGCTATTTCCGGCTTTTGCCGCGAATTGCCGACCAGTCGTGCCTTGACAGCTCGCCGGCAAGCATGTATTTCAACCGCCCCACAGTCCACCGTTTCACGATGCGGGCGCTTTCAGTTGCCCGGGATGCTCCGGAAGAATGTCCAGAAACCTCGTTATTGTCGAGTCGCCGGCGAAGGCCAAGACGATAAGTAAATACCTGGGCGAGGGCTTCGAAGTCCTTGCATCGTACGGCCACGTGCGCGATCTCGTGCCGAAGGAAGGCGCGGTCGATCCTGAAAACGGCTTTGCGATGAAGTACCAGATCATCGACAAGAACGAAAAGCACGTCAACGCGATTGTCCGCGCGCTTAAACATTCGGATGCGCTTTATCTTGCGACTGACCCCGACAGGGAAGGCGAAGCAATCTCCTGGCATCTGACCGAGTTGCTGAAGGAAAAGAAGGCGCTGAACGGCAAGGCAGTTTATCGCGTGGTTTTTCACGAAATCACGAAGAACGCCATCCGGGAAGCGATTGCACATCCACGGGACATTTCCGACGACCTCGTCAGCGCGCAGCAGGCGCGCCGCGCCCTCGATTACCTGGTTGGATTCAACCTGTCACCGCTCCTCTGGAAAAAAGTGCAGCGTGGTCTTTCGGCCGGACGCGTGCAGAGCCCGGCTTTGCGCATGATCGTCGAGCGCGAGCTCGAGATCGAGGCATTCGAAGCACGGGAGTACTGGTCGATCGAAGCCGATGTCAGCAAGGGCGGGCAGCCGTTCGTCTCCAGGCTCGTGCGCTACCGCGGCGAAAAGGTCGAGCAGTTCAGTTTCGGCGACGAAGAGAAGGCGCGGGAAGTCGAAAGAACCATTCTGGCCGCAGCCGACGGCAAACTGACGACGATCAGTGTCGACAAGAAAAAGCGTCGGCGCAATCCGGCCGCACCATTTACGACGTCGACGTTGCAGCAGGAGGCATCACGCAAACTCGGCTTCAATACCCAGCGCACGATGCGCGTTGCCCAACGCCTGTACGAGGGCATCGAACTGCCGGGTGAAGACAACGTCGGCCTCATAAGTTATATGCGCACGGACTCGGTCACACTGGCTTCGATTGCGATCGACGAAATCCGCGAAGTCATCCGCGAACGGTACGGAAAGGAAAACGTTCCTGACGCGCCACCCGAATACAAGAACAAGTCGAAGAACGCACAGGAAGCGCACGAGGCGATTCGACCGACTTCCGCGGCACGTACCCCGGAGTCGCTGCAGGGGAAGCTCGATGCAGATCAGCTCAGGCTTTACGCCTTGATCTGGCAAAGGACCATGGCCTCCCAGATGGTGCCGGCAGTGTTCGATACGGTAACGCTGGAGTTCTCGGCCGGGCCGGACAGCGACAGCGGACATCGTTTCCGCGCAAATGGTTCGGTGCTGGTGGAGCCGGGATTCATCGCGGTCTACCAGGAAGGCAGAGACGATAACAACGTCGATGAAGGCGACCGCCTGCTGCCCGAAGTGAATGAAGGTGATGTCATCGCGCTCGATAAGCTCAGGCCGGAGCAGCATTTCACCGAACCTCCGCCGCGCTTTACGGAAGCAAGTCTCGTCAAGACGCTCGAAGAGTACGGCATCGGCCGGCCCTCGACGTATGCGAGCATCATCGTAACGCTGAAGAATCGCGAATACGTGGAGATGGACGGCAAGCGTTTCATTCCCACGGATATCGGGCGCATCGTCAACGGGTTCCTGACCGAACACTTCACTCAGTATGTCGACTACGACTTCACTGCGCGGCTCGAAGATGACCTTGACGCCATATCGCTCGGCGAGCAAGACCTGGTGCCGTTATTGGAGCGTTTCTGGAGGCCGTTTTCGGATCTCGTCATCGACAAGGAACAGAGCGTAACGCGCGAGCAGGTTGCGCAAGCGCGCGATCTCGGCGTCGACCCGAAAAGCGGCAAACCAATGTCCGTGCGCATGGGGCGCTACGGGCCGTTCGTGCAGATCGGCACCAAGGACGACGAAGAAAAGCCGAAGTTTGCCGGCCTGCGTCCCGGACAGAAGATGAACGACATCACGCAGGCAGAGGCCCTCGAACTGTTCAAGCTGCCCCGCAAGCTTGGCGAAACCGAGGAAGGCTTACCGGTCATCGCGAGCGTCGGGCGCTTCGGTCCGTACATACGCTACGGCGACAAGTTCGTCTCCATACGTGGCGACGACGACGATCCTTACACCATACAGTTGCCCCGGGCGCTCGAGCTCATCGAGGAGAAAAGGATCGCCGATGCGAACCGATTGATCCGGGATTTCGTGGACGAAGGTATTCAGGTCCTGCACGGGCGTTACGGACCGTATATTACCGACAAGAGCAAGAATGCCCGGGTGCCCAAAGACCGGGAACCCACAACGCTGACGCTCGAGGAATGCAAGGAGCTGCTCGCCTCGGCGCCGGCCCGTGGCCGACGTGGCAAGAAAAAGGCGGCAGCCGGTAACGGTACGGCCGTGACGTCTGCCACTGAAAAAGTTACGGAGAAAAAAGCCGCAAGGAAAAAAGCGGCCGCGAAAAGCACCGTAAAGAAAAAGGCCGCAAGGAAAAAGAAGGAAGCAAAGAAGAAGGCGGTCCGGAAGAGCGGCGGCGATACCGACAGTACTTGAGAATGGGACGCCGCAGCCCGTACCGGACTTCATCCTCCCTCGTGTCGTGTCCCATACTCCATCGTCCATAGTCCATCTTCCATGGCGCTGTCAGTTCCCGTACATAAGGCCGCGCGAATCCTGCAACGAGGCGGTGTCGTCGCGTATCCCACCGAGGGCGTGTTCGGCCTCGGCTGCGTGCCGGACATTGAGGAAGCGGCAAGGCGCATATTCGCGGCCAAGAAACGCGATCCGTCGATGGGACTGATCCTGATTGCTGCCGATCCGACGCAACTTGAACGCTACGCTGTCTTGCCGGAGGGCGACGTGCATCTCGACAGCAGCCCGGAGCACCCGGTCACCTGGGTGCTGCCGGCGACCGCGTCGACACCGCCCTGGATTCGTGGGAAGCATACGGGCGTCGCGGTGCGAATAACCGCGCATCCGGTGGCGGCCGCACTTTGCAATGCGACTGGCTCCGCACTTGTGTCCACCAGCGCCAACATTGCCGGACAAGCACCGGCTCGAAACAGCTTCGTCCTTCGCCGCACATTCGGTCCTTTAGTAGACTACATTGTGCCGGGCGAATGCGGGCCGGCCGGAGGCGCGTCGGAGATCCGCGACTTCGCAAGCGGCACGGTTCTGCGGCCGGCCGAATAACGACCCGGATACTTATGAGCAACAGCGAACCTTCCGTGCAACGAGTCGTTACCTGGCTCCGGTCGCTGCAAAGCCGAGTCGCCGCTGCGATCGAGAACCTGGACGGCGGAGAACGGACCTTTGCGGTCGACCTCTGGGAACGGAAAGAAGGCGGTGGCGGCGAAAGTCGCGTGCTGGCCGGCGGCGCGGTCTTCGAGCAGGCGGGTGTCGGTTTTTCGCATGTTCTGGGCAACGAACTGCCGTCAAGCGCCACCCGCTCGCGACCGGAACTTGCCGGGCAGGCATTCCAGGCGATGGGCGTGTCGCTGGTGCTGCATCCCAGGAATCCGCATGTACCGACTGCGCACGCCAATTTCCGCTTTTTTTCGACCGAGGGCGGCAAGAGCCAGCCGGTCTGGTGGTTCGGCGGCGGCTTCGACCTGACACCGTACTATCCGGTGCACCAGGACGTGTTGCACTGGCATCGGCAGGCGCAGGAAGCCTGTGCGCCGTTTGGCGACGGAGTTTACGCTCGATGTAAAAAGTGGTGTGACGACTATTTCTATTTGCAGCACCGCAATGAAACCCGGGGCATCGGAGGGCTTTTCTTTGACGACCTGAACGAATTCGGGTTCGAGCGATCGTTCGAGTTCACCCGAGCGATTGGTGACAGGTTTCTGCCAGCCTATTTACCCATTGTCGAAGCGCGCAAAGCAGAACCTTACGGAGAGAGGGAACGCGAATTCCAGTTGTACCGGCGCGGACGCTACGTCGAGTTCAACCTGCTTTACGACCGCGGCACCTTGTTCGGACTGCAGTCGGGCGGCCGCACGGAATCCATCCTGATGTCCCTGCCGCCACGCGTACGCTGGGAATACAACTGGCAGCCGGAACCCGGTTCCGTGGAAGAGCGCCTGTACACGGACTATCTTCGCCCGCGCGACTGGCTCAATGACCCGTCGCAATAAAGCGTAACCCTACTCCTGCGCAAAATCCCACGCCGGTTTCAACGTTCAGTCCAACGTCGCACCGTCAGAGTTGCTCAAGGACGTGACGATGGCCGAAGCGGAAGGTTACCAGCTTGCTTTCGGCTGCGTCAGCGGACCTGATGTGGGAGCGATGGGCCTGCACTACGTGAACATGGCTCTGGTGGGTGACGGCATGCTGGAACCGACGCGCCCGGAGATCATCCTTTACGAGCCGCGGCCGAACGGAGGCCGGCGCCTGATCGGCGCCGACTACCTGGTGTTCGCTGAAGACTGGCATGCGACCCACGAAGCCGCGCCGGAGCTCATTGGGCAGCTCATGCACCTTTTCGAGAGCCCCAACCGCTTCGGTCTGCCGGCGTTTTATACGCTGCATGTCTGGGCATGGAAGGACAACCCGCTCGGCACGTTCGTCAACTGGCATTCCCGGGTGTCATGCGACTCATTCGACGGTCAGGCACACTAGGAAATCTCTGCACAAGTCACTGTAGGAGCCCGCCATTGCGGGCGACCTGCGCGGCCACTGGCGAAGCGGATGGGTCGCCCGCGAGGCGGGCTCCTACAGGTGCTTGCATCAACCTTGTGCAGAGTTTCCCTGGCCGCCGTCGGCGTATCGGCTGCCGGGGCCGGGAGTAGCGGGCCGCGAAAGCGACTGGCGCGCCGTCGCCGGTATATGGTAACTTTCTTGCAAAACCGCAGTTTACGACGGTTTTCTTAACCACAGCGATTGAACCAGAATGAAAGAAACGCCGACCAGGCCGGGTTGCCGGTCTGAACAGGGGCGTTAATTTCGTGGCTCTGCGACCGATAACCGGGGGTTTGTGGGGTAGAAGAGCAACATTTTCTGTCGCGCAGGCCGGGCGTGCCGGCCACGGGATTTCTGTGTCCTTGATCCGATTCATCATTCTTTCTGGCCTCCTCGCGTGCACGAGCGCGTGGGGCGACAGCGGGCTGCACGATGCCGGCCCTGCCTACGGCATCCGCCTTGCCGGCACCGACGAGCGCGGCGGCGCGGCGAAAGTCTATATCGTTCAGCTCAGGGCGCCGTCCGCCGCAGCGCATTTCGCCTCGCTCCAGGGTTCGCTCGATCCCCGCCAGACCGGCAAGATCGCCGCTTCCGCGAAGGGCGCGCCCACCGCCTTCAGCAAGAATGTCGCGGGTGTCGAGAGTTATGCGGAACGCCTGGCCGACCTGCAGGACAAAGTCCTTGGACGCGTCGCCGCGCAGAAGATTTACAGCTATCGCTACAGTCTCAACGGTTTCGCCGCCCGAATGACGCCCGCCGAGGCACACAAACTGCAGCACCAACCCGAGGTGCTGCGCGTCTGGGAAGACGAAGTGCGCCCGCTGGCAACGAACTTCAGCCCACAGTTCCTCGAGTTGTTCGACGAGACGACAGGGCTCCGCGGAGCACCCGGCCTCGACGGCGACGGCATCGTCATCGGTGTCATCGACAGCGGCATCACGCCCGAGCATCCGGCACTGTCCGATACCCGGGAGGCGAACCGGCCGCGTGCCTGCCGCAGTCGCTGGGCGGAGAATACGCTGCTCGGCAAATGGCTGTGCCGGCGTTACGACAAACTGGAGGACACGCTGGAATTTCAGCCGCCCGAAAACTGGAACGGCATCTGCCAGGAGGGGCCGCAGTTCACGGCGGAAAACTGTAACAACAAACTGATCGGGGCCCGCTATTTCGTGGATGGCGCGGAGACGTCGGGACCCATTGACGAGGGCGAAATTTTCTCCGCCCGCGACGCGGACGGCCATGGCACCCATACCGCGACAACCGCGGCGGGCAACAAGGTCCGGGCTTCGATTTTTGGAACGTTCATAGGCCAGGTGCAGGGCATCGCGCCGAAAGCCCGGATTGCCGCGTACAAGGCCTGCTGGCTCCGGCCCGGCGACCTGCGCGCAAGCTGCAACACGTCCGATCTCGCCCATGCGATCGACAGCGCCGTGGCCGACGGCGTACACATTATTAATTACTCCGTGGGCAGCTCCTTGCTGACGACGAACGCACCGGATGACGTTGCGCTGCTGGCGGCGGCGAAGGCCGGCGTCCTGACGGTGGTGGCCGCAGGAAACGAGGGGCCGAACTTCAACACCATCGGATCCCCGGCAGGCGGCCCGTGGGTGATTACGTCAGCAGCCTCGAGTCGCGACGGCGAACATTCCCTGGAAGCAATGGAAGTCACGACCCCTCCGTCGGTTGCCGGCCAGTATGCCGCGAAGGAGGCGAGTTTCACGCCGCCGCTCATCGATAGCGACCCGATCGAGGGGCGCCTGGTCCTGGTCGACGATGACGACGATACGCTGGACGATGGCACCGCCGGGACGACCTTCGACGGCTGCGAGGCGCTGGTGAATGGCAGCGAGCTTTCAGGAAACATAGCGTTCATACAGCGCGGCGGCTGCGACTTCGAAGTCAAGATCGCGAATGCGGACGACGCCGGTGCGGTTGCCGCGCTGGTGTTCAGCATCGCAGGCGATCCGATCGTCATGACCGGGGCTACCGGACTTTCCGATATTCCCGCGCTGATGATCGGTCAGGCCGATGGCAACCTCCTGCTGGACGAGATCGATGCAGAACTGACGGTCGAGGTTGTGCTCGACAAGGGGCTTTTCCTGACCGAGGAGGACACCGGTAACGTGATGGGCGCGTTCTCCGCTCGCGGCCCGGGACCCGCCGAAGACATTCTGAAGCCGGACGTCACCGCCCCTGGCATCAACATCCTTGCGGGATTCACGCCGGATGCCGCCAACTCGGTCGCCGGCGAGAATTTTGCGTTTCTCACGGGGACTTCAATGTCGGCCCCGCATGTGGCCGGCGTTGCCGCGCTGTTGCGGCAGGCGCATCCCGACTGGACTCCGGCAGCGATCAAGTCGGCGCTCATGACGACGGCGTATCAGGAGGTCAATCAGCAAGGCGGCGAGACCGCCGCGATTCCATTCGACTTCGGCAGCGGACATATCAATCCGAACAGCGCCAACGATCCGGGCCTTGTCTATGACGTGACCGCAGACGAGTACGATGCATTTGCCTGCGGCACGGCATCGCCCGTCGTGGATCAGGCACGCTGCGATTCCCTGGCTGCCGCGGGCTCGTCTTTCCTGGCGGTCGATCTCAATCAACCCTCGATTGCGGTGTCGCGGCTTGCCAGCACGCAGACGGTCACCCGGCGCGTCACGAACGTCAGCGAAAACAGCGCATCGTACGCGGCGGAAATCGTGGCTCCGGCCGGAATCGCCGTGGAAGTGGCTCCCTCTGCGCTGTCGCTCGCTCCGGGCGCGTCGGCGACCTTCGAGGTGACGTTCGCGTTTGCGGACGGACCGCTCGATCTGTGGCGCTTCGGCAGTCTCACCTGGGTCGGCGACGATCGCTCCGTGCGGAGTGTGCTGGCCGTGCGCCCGACTTCGGTGAATGCTCCGGCCGAAGTGCAAAGCGCCGGCGCCAGCGGGACGATCGACTTTCCGGTGGAATTCGGCTATTCGGGCAGCTATTCGCCCGGCGTTCACGGGCTTCGCGCGCCGCTCGTAATCGATGCGTTCGTGGCCGAGGACCCGACCAAGACGTTTACGTTCCGCACCACCAACGGTGTGACGGCGCACCTGATCGACGTTCCCGCGGACCAGGCCTACCTGCGCTTCGCCCTCTTCGACGAACTGACGGACGGCGAGGACGATCTCGACATGTACGTCTACTACTGCCCGGACAGTGTCAATTGCACGAAGATCGGCGAGAGCGGCGAGCCGACGTCGCGGGAACAGTTCAACGTGCTGCTACCGGGCGCCGGGCGCTATGCCGTATTGATACACGGCTTCGATACCGACAACGTCGCCGGCGGGCCCGGCGCGAATTATACCTTGCTCGGCTGGGCGTTCGGCCTGCTGGACGATCAGGGCAACATGACGGCGAATGGCCCTGCGTTCGTCAACGCCGGAACGACGGAAGCCGTCAGCGTCAGCTGGTCTGGGCTTGGCGCCGGCACGATCTATCTCGGCGGCATATCGCACAACACACCGCAGGGCCTGGTCGCGATTACCGTCGTAACGATTCAGAATTGATGCAGTGCGGGATCGCCCGTTTTCATGGGCTCCGACAGGCGCTGACAGAACGATGCCGGAGCCGGTGAGAACGGGCGGTGTTACGCGGTATTGCCGCCTGTTGGAGCCCGTGAAAACGGGCGATCCTGCCGACGCAGGAATATAAATCATGCCTTCATCCGGGCGATTCTCAGGAATCCTTGCTCCCGTCATAACGCCGTTCAACGGCGACCTGTCCCCCGATGCGAACCGCCTGATCGCGCACTGCCGCTGGTTGCTGGCACAGGACGTCGGACTCGCGGTGTTCGGCACCAACAGTGAAGCGAACTCGCTCTCCGTGGAGGAGAAAATCGAGCTGCTCGACCGGCTCACCGACGCAGGAATCGATCCCGCGCAAATGATGCCCGGGACGGGTTGCTGTGCGCTGAGCGATTCCGTAACGCTGACGAAGCATGCCGTTCGCTGCGGCTGCCGCGGCGTCCTCATGTTGCCGCCGTTCTATTACAAGGGTGTCAGCGACGACGGTCTTTTCCGCAGTTACGCGGAGGTCATCGAGCGCGTTGGAAGCAGTGACCTTCGAATTTATCTCTACCACATCCCGCCGGTATCGCAGGTCGGCCTCTCGATCGGGCTGGTTCTGCGGCTGGCCGGCGCCTATCCGGAAATAATCGCCGGAATCAAGGACAGTTCCGGAGACTGGAACAATACCCGCGCGCTGCTCGAGAGCGGCGGAGACGATTTTCGGGTTTTTTCAGGGAGCGAAGGTTTCCTGCTGAGAAACCTGCAGGCGGGCGGCGCAGGGTGTATCTCGGCGACCGCGAACGTGAATCCGGCGGCGATCCGGCGCCTTTACAGGGAATGGCGGACGCCGGATGCGGAGTCGCTGCAACAGGAGTGCAACGACATTCGCGATATCCTGCAGGCGTCGATCCTGCAAATGCCGACAATGATTCCGGCGTTGAAAGCCGTCGTCGCCCACTTCGCGGACGACCCGGACTGGGAAACACTGCGCCCACCGTTGCTGCCGCTCAACGGAGACCGGAAGTCCGCATTACTCGCCAGCCTTCGCCAACGCAATTTCGCAATGCCCGGGATCGGCCAGGCACCTGCTTGCCGTCCGACGCCTTGAGCCGATCATGAGTGCGCTACCGGAGCCAGCCCTTGGTCCTGGCGCCACGCGCGTACCAGACCAGGAATATCGCAATGAGTGCGACGAGGATCGGCATTACCGCAGCCTGGGCACCCATTACCTCCATCGTGCTCGTCATAAAAACCATGTGCAGTATCTGGATCAGGACCGCGACCAGCGAAATGATCAGAACGGGCACTGCCCACGCTTTTCTGAGTAACAGCAATACACTGCCGAGGGTTCCCGCTGTGACGGCCGTCGCGAACGCTGCCGTCGCCCAGGCCGGAGTGTTTTCATAAAGCATCCGTTCTGCGTCGGGTAACGCCGCAATCGCTTCGTTCGTCATCGTCACGTGCATGACGTAAGCCATCATCCCCAGCAGATTCCATACCAGTGCGGCGCCACTCGCGATCCAGAACGATCGCGGCGGCTTATCCATCGATTCGTCAGCCATCTCCACCCCTTTTTTCTATTGGTTGTCAGCGGGATATTCGACCAGCCGTCCGGTTGGATTCCGGCGGCTCCGGATGCAATCTTGCGCCCGGGCGGAGTATTCCTCAAGCGGCCTTTTTCCGGCCCAGCGCCGCGCATTCCTTGTGGCGAAAACAACTGGTGAGGTGGTCGTTTACCATGCCGGTCGCCTGCATATGGGCGTACAGGATCGTGCTGCCGACGAAGCGAAACCCGCGCTGCTTCATGTCCTTGCTCATCGCATCCGACTCCGGGGACGTCGCCGCGATGTCGGTTTGCCGCTTGAGGCGGTTCTGCTTCGGGCGCCCGTCGACGAACCGCCAGATGTAATTGCAGAAGCCGTCAAACTCTTCCTGTACGTCCAGGAAGGCTTTGGCGTTACCGACCGCCGCGTTCACTTTCAACTTGTTCCGGACGACGTTCGGGTTCTGCAGGATCCTGTCGATGCGCTTTTGCGTAAAGCGGGCAACTTTCTCCGGGTCGAACTCCGCGAAGGCCTTGCGGTAGCCGTCGCGCTTGTTCAGGATCGTCGACCAGCTCAGCCCGGCTTGCGCGCCTTCAAGTATCAGAAACTCGAATTGCCTGCGGTCGTCCCAGACGGGCACGCCCCACTCCTTATCGTGATACTCGATGTATTGCAGACTGGTCTCGCCGGCCCAGTCGCAACGTCTCAGTTTTCCGCTGACCGCTCTTTGTTGCATGCGTCCGTCCCCGCCGGAGGTTTGTCCGTCAGAGAATAGCAGCGCCGGTCGGCACCCGCATCGATCAAAAGTTCAGGTAACGCAGAGTATTTCGCCTCCCTTGCGAACGCATCGATGGCCACCTGAAGGGTTCACTTGATAAGGGAGCCCCCTGGCTGAATCCAGGGAGCTCTCCCAGACCGTTTGCGGGTCTCGACGGAAGCGCTCGCGATACCTGCGGCTTTTCCGCTGTTGACGTGGTGGGGTTTTTATACGGCTCCGCCGCACTTGCCTTCGCCGCATTTACCCTCGGCGTCTTTGTCTTCCTTGTCACCGCCGCAGCTGCCTTCGGCACCCTTGTCTTCCTTGTCGCCGCCACAGCTGCCTTCGGCACCCTTGTCTTCCTTGTCACCGCCGCAGCTGCCTTCGGCACCCTTGTCTTCCTTGTCACCGCCGCAGCTGCCTTCGGCACCCTTGTCGTCGCCGCTGTGGACATGTGCGCCCATGTCGGCACTGCCGCACTTGCCTTCGCCACACTTGCCTTCGCCGCACTTGCCCTCGGCGACATTGTCGCCGTCGTGGACGTGAGCGCCCATCTCGGCACCGCCGCACTTGCCTTCGCCGCATTTGCCCTCAGCGCCCTTGTCGCCGCCGCAGTTGCCTTCTCCGGCGCCGAGCATGTAGCCTGCGCTCAGCGTCGTCATCGCAAAAGGACTTGCGCCCGTATCCGCGCTGGCAACCCCCGATATGGCGAATGAGCCCGCGAGTGCTGCGCCTACAGCGGCCGCTACCGGTTTCGCTATTTTTCTGTCAAACATCTCTTTTCTCCTGCCGTTGTGTTTCTTTAGGGCGCCAGTAATCGGTGACGCCGGGAACGGAAAAAGGAACATACCGATATTTTGCATGCCTCCTTCCGGTAATGCAGCGCCGCAAAACACTCGCAGGCGCTTTGCTGCGCTAAAACCAGAATGTCAGATACTCCACTTAATGGACCGGGCGAGCTTGCGTCCTATTTCATCGATCTCGCCCTGCTGATCTTCCCGCTGGCCGATGATGGCGATGCTGCCGCTGCCGACCGGCAGGATGACGCCGTGCACGTTCTCACCGGACAGCGGAATCGAGGCGTCGATCGATTCGTCTGGCAGCAGGATCAGAGTGACCGGGCCCGTCCTGCCCTGTATGACGAGATGAGGCACCGTGTGCCCGTTGATGACGCAACTCATGGCATAGCTGATGAGACCGATGTTCGGATCCATAGCCGAAACTTCAGGATTGACGACGTTACCGAGAGTTTGCGTAGAGACAGCGACCGACGTCACCTGTCGCGACGCCTGCTCGTGGTCCATGTGTGCAATGACCTCATCGGCGAGTGCCTGCCCACCAACGCCGCCGCCGGGACCGCCGATCACGAGAATCGCGACAACGGCGATGCCGGCCGCGAGACCGGCCCAGAGCGGCGCCGACATGAGCGGTAATGTCCGGCGCGGACGTGCTCTGGCAAAGCTGACGACACTACTCTCGCCCGCTTCACCCGTTTCGACAGGCGGCAGTTCCGGCACCTGCAAAGCGGGCACGTCGATTGCCAGCGCACGGGCAATGCGTTCGTCGAGCGTGCACATATCATGGCGGTACTCCCGACATGCATCGCAGGCAGCGGCATGAGCGGCACCTCCATCGAAACACTCCGACGGGTCTGCAGCTATTGCGTTTCGATATTCCTCGCAGTTCATCCGTTATCTCGCACGACATGCGCGCAACCGGCCGCGTTCAGGGTTTCCTTCAGCTTCAGGCGCGCCCGATGCAGCCGCGTCAGTACTGTGCCCGTCTTGATACCCATCAGGTCCGCAATCTCTTTTGCGCTATAGCCCATCAGCACCTGCAACAACAACGGTTCGCGATAATCGTCGTCCAGCCGGTAAATCGCTTCCCTGACTTCATCGAGTTCCGGGTTGCCGCTGTCGGCAATCATGGCGGCCTGCGATGGGGACAAATCGTCAATATCGACCATGTCCAGCTTCTTTCTCTCGAAGTAGCGCGCGTTTTCGCGCCTGACTATCGTCAACAGCCATCGCTTTGCGGCCTCGTCTTCGCGCAGGGCGTCGAGCGACTTCCAGGCCCGCAGCAGCGATTCCTGGACGACCACTTCGGCAATGTCCCGGTCGCGGCAGAGCCACGCGGCGTAGCGATAAAGCGCCGTATGAAACACGGTCACGACCCGGTCGAAACGCCGCCTGCGCTCAAAGTCCGCACTGCTGTTCATTACGAGATGACCCGATTCATGGACGATTTGTTACTTTTTTGTGATTCAGGCGTGGAAACCCTACCTGAATGCGGCGAAAATCCAAGCAAACGGACGAAATAGATACCGCTATGAGTCATTTCAGCCCCGCCCGGTTCCCTTTGACGCGCCTTCGCCGCACCCGTCGCAGTGCTGCATTGCGCAACCTGGTCGCCGAAACCCGCCTCGGCATCTGCGATCTCATCTACCCCGTGTTCGTCCGGGACGGCAAAAACCGGGTCGAGGAGATCGCGTCGATGCCGGGCATCCGGCGCCACAGCATAGACCGGCTTCTCGAGGAACTGAACGAGGTCGTATCGCTGGGCATCCCGGCGATCGCACTTTTCCCCATCATCGAGGCCGAGCACAAAAGCGCGGACGGCGGCGAGAGCGCGAACCCGGACGGACTCGTGCAACGCGCCGTCAAAGCGGTCAAGAACGAGTATCCCGACCTCGCGGTGATCACCGATGTCGCGCTCGATCCTTATACCACACACGGACAGGACGGCGTTCCAGACGCCAGCGGGTACGTGCTGAACGACGAGACCGTCGAGCTGCTGGTTCGGCAGGCGGCTTCGCACGCCGAGGCCGGGGCCGACATTGTTGCGCCGTCCGACATGATGGACGGCCGCATCGGCGCGATTCGCAAACAACTGGAAAAAGACGGGTACCGCAACACGCTGATACTCGCGTACGCGGCAAAATATGCTTCCTGCTTTTACGGACCGTTCCGCGATGCGGTTGGCTCTGCAGCGAATCTCGGCGGCGGCGATAAGCGCAGCTACCAGATGGATCCGGCGCAGAGCGATGAGGCATTGCGCGAAGTCGCCCTCGACCTGAGCGAGGGCGCCGACCTCGTCATGGTCAAGCCTGCGTTGCCGTATCTCGACATCATTCGTCGCGTGAAGCTCGAGTTCGGCGTGCCGACATTCGCATACCAGGTCAGCGGCGAATACGCGATGATCAAGGCAGCGGCAGAGCGCGGCTGGCTCGATGAAGAATCCGCGGTGCTCGAGTCGCTGCTGTCCATCAAGAGAGCCGGCGCCGATGCGATCCTGAGCTATTTCTCGCTAGCCGCGGCTCGCTGGCTGAGTTGAGCAGGACCCCCGGCGGGTGACCTGCCGGGTTTGTTTTGCATGACGAATGACGGCCGGGCAGGAATGGCGTTAGAGTAGGATTTACAGGTCAAGGGGGGATTGTCGGCGAGATGTCGCAACGTGAGCGCTGGCGGCCGGGCCGGACGTGATGGAATCTGATTCCATCGACCGATACGGCGTCATGGGATATCCGGTATCGCACAGCCGGTCGCCGGTCATTCATCGCTTGTTCGCCTTGCAGACACGGCAGAATCTGCAGTATGAGTTGCTGCAGGTCGAACCCGAACGGCTGGCTACGGCGATCAGGGAGTTCGGGGAGACGGGCGGCAAGGGTCTTAACATCACGGTGCCGCACAAGAGCGCGGTGACGAAGCTGGTCGATCAGCTGAGTGAACGGGCGAGCGCCGCGGGTGCCGCCAACACGCTTGCGTTTCAGGATGGCGAAATTTTCGGCGACAACACGGACGGCTCCGGCCTGATGCGCGATCTGACCCGAAACCTGAAACTGACTTTGAGGGGCGTCCCGATCCTGATTCTCGGTGCGGGCGGAGCGACTCGCGGCATTCTCGGCCCTCTGCTTGCCGCGCAACCCGAATCGGTGACCATCGCCAACCGCACGCTCGACAAAGCGCGAGAGCTGGTTGATCGATTCGCCTCCTCGGGCAACGTGGCTGCATGTCGCTTCAAGGACGTTCCTTCGTCGACCGGATACGCGCTCGTAATCAACGCAACCTCGGCCGGCCTGAAGGGCGAAACGCCGCCCTGGCCGGCCGGGGCGATCGCGCCACACACGTTTTGCTACGACCTTTCGTACGGCCTCACCCCGACGCCGTTCAGCCGGTGGGCGGCGAGCATGGGCGCGGGGGGCATCGTGATGGGCTGGGGCATGCTGGTCGAACAGGCAGCCGAGTCGTTCCATCTCTGGCGCGGCATCAGACCCGACACCGCCCCGGTTTTGCGGCAGATATCGATTACCGCATAGTGACCAGTTCTTCGGCGCTGGTGGGGTGTATCGCCACGGTGTCGTCAAAGTCTTTCTTGGTCGCGCCCATGCGAATGGCTACGGCAAACCCCTGCAGCATTTCGTCGACGCCGTCGCCGATGATGTGGCACCCGACAACGCGTTCCTCGCTGCCCGCGGTGATGAGTTTCATCATCGTTCGCTGTTTCCGGTCGCTCAACGCGTAGTACATCGGCGTGAACGTCGACTCGTAGACGCACAGGTCGTCGCCGTACTCGCCGCGTGCTTCCTGTTCCGTCATACCGACGGTGCCGATCGGCGGATGCGAGAAAATGACGGTCGGAACATGACGGTACTCGAGATGCCGGTCTTTCATGCCGCCGTACAGCCGGTCGGCGAGCCGTCGACCCGCCGCAATCGCAACCGGCGTCAACGCCACACGGCCGGTCACGTCGCCGACGGCGGAGATATGCTCGACGTTGGTCCGCTGATAGTCGTCGACCGGCACGAAACCGCTGGCATCGCCGGCGACACCGGCGGCGGCGAGATCGAGCCGGGCGGTGTTCGGCGCTCGCCCTACAGCCCACAGCACGCCGTCGAAGGGGCCGAATCTGCGGCCGTCGGCGGCGGCCAGTTCGAGACCGGCGCCGGTCCTGTCGAGCGACAGGGGGACGACGTTGGTCTCGAACGCCATGCCGGCGGCCTCCATTGCAATGCGCAGCTCGCGACCCAGCATTTCGTCGAAGCTTCGCAGCACGCCATCCTTTCGGACCAGCACGGTCGTCTCGGAACCGAGCCCATGGAACACCCCGGCAAGTTCGACCGAAACGTAGCCGCTGCCGACGACGGCAACACGCGCGGGCCGCTCTTCCAGTTCGAAAAAGTCGTCGGAGGTAAAGCCGAGCTCCGCGCCCGGCAGCTGCGGTACGATGGGATAGCCGCCGGTGGCGATGACGATTCGCTCGGCGCCGTAATGCCGTCCGTCTACGTCGAGCGTATTCGCATCGAGGAATCGGGCTGTGCCTTTGATCAGGCCGACGCCGTGACGCTCGAGATTGCCGGCATAGATTCTGTTGAGCCTGGCAATGTAACGATCGCGGCGATCCTTGACCCTGGACCAGTCGTGGCCGTTCGCGACGACGTCAAAGCCGTAGTCCGGAGCGTGTTCGATAAAGTGCGCATGCTGTGCCGCGTACCACATGACTTTCTTGGGTACGCAACCGACATTGACGCAGGTTCCGCCGAGCGGTCCGTTTTCGATCACGGCAGCTTTGATTCCGTGTTCCGCCGCCCTCTGCGCGTGTGCCAGGCCGCCGCTGCCGCCACCCAGTACAATCAGGTCAAACTTTACGGTCACTGTTCATCCTTTATTGTCCGCGGCCGCCGTCTGCCCTTGCTGCCCACGCGGGGCGCCAGTCGGCCTCCTTTTTCCCTGTGATAACATCCCGTCGATTCAGGAGAGCAAAATTTTCTATGTCGAACCCGTTGCTGGACACATCTTCGTTGCCCCGTTTTGCGGATATCCGGCCCGAACATGCCCTGCCGGCGGTCACGGAGCTTATCGCAGAGCATCAGCGAAAGCTCGCCGCGCTCCTCGAGGGCCCTCAGGGAGATTTCAACGCACTCGTCACCCCGCTCGAGGAAATGAATCACGAGCTTGGCCGCGTATGGTCGCCGGTCGGCCACCTGCAAGCGGTACTCGACGATCCCGCCTGGCGCGATGCCTACAACGCGTGCCTGCCCGTCCTCACCGAACATGGCACCGAACTGTCGCAAAACAAGGCGTTACAACAGGCGTTCGAACGCATCGCAGAGACACTCCCCGGCGACGCACCGGACGCCAGGCGTGCGCTGGTCAACCACGCGCTGCGGGACTTTCGGCTGGCGGGCGTCGCTCTGCCCGACGCAGAAAAAGCGGAGTTCCGGAAAATCATGCAGGAGCTGGCGGCGGTGCAGGCGCAGTTCGACCAGAATCTGCAGGACGCAACCGATAGCTGGCATTTCTTCAGCGAGAACAGTTCCGTCGTCGCCGGCCTTCCAGAACAGTCCCTCGAACGCGCCCGCCAGGACGCCTCCACGCGCGGCAAGGATGGCTGGTGGCTCACACTCGATTATCCGACCTATCACGCAGTCATGACGCATGCCGACCATCGCGAGCTTCGCGAGCGATTTTACAAAGCGTGGTCGACGCGGGCCTCCGATCGGGGCGGCAAGGCCGCATGGGACAATAGCGCCAACATAGAGAAAATTCTGGCGCTGCGGCATCGGGCTGCCCGGCTGGTCGGCTTCGGCAACTACGCGGAGTATTCACTCGCCACCAAAATGGCGGCGAAAACCGGTGAAGTGATCGATTTTCTGAACGAACTCGCGGTGCGCACGCGGCCGTCCGCCCGCGCGGAACTCGACGTCGTGCAGAAGATCGCAGCGCGTCCGCTCCAGGCCTGGGACACCGCCTACTACCTCGAGAAGCTCAAACAACAGAAGTACGCGATCGCAGACGAAGAACTGCGCCAGTATTTTCCGGCAGGGAAAGCGCTGGCAGGATTGTTCGAGCTTGCGGCGAAGCTTTACGGCGTGAGTCTCGCGAAGTCGGAACAGGTTGAAGGCTGGCACCCGACCGTCGACTACTACGACGTACGCGACGAAAGCGGAGGCGTCATCGGAGGTTTCTATACCGACCTCTATGCGCGGAACGGCAAGCGAGGCGGCGCATGGATCGACGAATGCATTGTCAGAAAAAACCTGGGGGGCGACCAGGTACATCCGGTCGGCTATCTGGTCTGCAATTTTTCGCCGCCGCAGGGCGCAGCCTTATCGCTGTTGACGCACAACGACGTGGTCACTTTGTTCCACGAATTCGGGCACATGCTGCATCACCTGCTGACGCGCGTCGACTATCCGAGTCTTGCCGGAATCAACGGCGTGCCCTGGGATGCCGTCGAGCTGCCGAGCCAGTTCATGGAGAATTTCGCGTGGTCATACGACGTGCTGCAGCGCGCGTCCGGACATTTCAGAACCGGCGAGCCCCTTCCACAGGAGCTTTTTGCGCGCCTCGAACGAAGCCGGCATTTCGGTGCGGCACTGGCCATGCTCCGCCAGATCGAATTCGCCCTGTTCGATTTCCGCGTGCACGCCGAGTTCGATCCGGAGAAAAAATCCAGGGTACTGGAGGTTCTGCAGCGGGTACGCGATGAAGTATCCCTCATCGAACATCCGGAGTACAACCGGCTGCCGCACAGCTTCTCGCATATTTTCGCCGGTGGATACGCGGCCGGCTATTACAGTTACAAATGGGCAGAGGTACTTGCAGCCGACGCCTTCGCCGCGTTCGAGGAAGCGGGCATCTTCGACAAGCAGATCGCCACGCGTTTTCGCACCGAGATCCTCGAGATCGGCGGCAGCCGTGACATCATGGACGCCTACGTCGCGTTTCGCGGCAGGAAACCCACGCTCGACGCGCTTCTCCGTCAAAGCGGCATAGGCAAGGCGGCTTGAAAATAGCGACGTGGAACGTCAACTCGTTGGCGGTCCGGTTACCTCACGTGCTCGAATGGGCGAAGTCTGCCGAACCCGATATCCTTGCCTTGCAGGAAATCAAACTGCTGACCGAAGTCTTTCCCCTCGATCGATTCAGCGAGGCCGGCTACCACGCGATTGCAAGCGGTCAGAAAACCTACAACGGCGTGGCGACGGCCAGCCGCCTGGCGCCGGCCGACCCACTCACCGACATTCCGGGCCTTGAAGATCCCCAGCGGCGGGTGCTGGTCACGACGATCGATGGCGTGAGAGTCGTGAATCTCTACGCGCCGAACGGACAAAGCGTCGGCTCGCTCAAGTACGAATACAAACTGGGCTGGCTCGCCGCGGTACGGGAGTACCTCGCCTCCGAAATGGCGGTCCACGAAAACCTGGTTGTGCTCGGCGACTTCAATATCGCTCCCGCCGACCCGGACGTCTACGACCCGGTCGCATGGGGCGAGGGCATACTCTGCAGCCCCGCGGAACGGGCCGCGTTGCAGGAGATCCTGAAGCTCGGCCTGGTGGACATATTCCGGCAGTTCGAGCAGCCCGAGAAGTCATTCAGCTGGTGGGATTACCGTGCCGGCAGGTTCCGCCGCAACGCCGGCTTGCGCATCGACCTGATTCTCGCGAGCTCTGCGCTTGCCTCACGATGCACGGCAAGTTATGTCGATCGGGAGCCGCGGACCTGGGAGCGGCCTTCGGATCATGCACCGGTGGTCGCGGAGTTCGCGCTGTAAGCTGCCCAGGCGCCCGACCGGTGGTCGTGCCAACCCGGGAGCGCTGCGTGGCTGCAGTATTCAGCGAATGTGACATATCGTGGGCAGGCGAGCGCTCGCTCCCATTGTAGTATTTTGCATGGCAGGGCCCGCGTATCCGTTCATTTCACCCTATCGCGGGTTACATGGCAGTAATTAGTCATGCCGGCGCGCGAGTGTCGGTGTATGATTTCGTTCCAGGGTTCGCAACTGGCAGCATAGCAGCTTGTTGATACACGCCGATTTTATTCCTACATGAGTGCTGCAGCGGAAACGGCACGGCAACTGACCAAGAATAAAAAGATCTTGTCACAAGACCGCCGTAACGACTATGACGTCACGAACACTGTGCAGGTGAGCGATCCTGTGGCGGTGCGTCGGGCTGTCAGGGACCTGTTCGCCGAAATCTTTCCGGGTGCGTCTTTCGACAAGATGTGGCTGGCATTCTACGACTTCGAACGCTTGTTCGAAGGCACGTTTCCCGGCTACCAGGGTTGCGATACCACCTACCATGACATGCAGCACACGCTGGACATGACGCTGGCGCTGGCGCGCCTGGTAGTGGGCTACGAGCGCAGCGTCGAACCGGTGGACAGGTTGAGCTCGCGACGCGCGCAGATGGCGATCATTACGTCGCTCTTCCACGACTCAGGTTATATCCGGCACCGGGAGCGCGACAAGGAATTCAAAAACGGCGCGGAGTTTACGCTCTACCACGTGTCGAGGAGCGCCGATTTCCTGCGCCGCTACCTGCCGGAGCTGGGGCTGTCGAAGGACGTGGCGATCAGCAGCATGATCGTGCACTTCACCGGCTATGAGCTGGATCTCGATTACATCGAACTAGACGATCCGCGGGATGCCCTTTGCGGACACCTGCTCGGCACTGCGGACCTCATCGCGCAGATGGCGGACCGCTGCTACCTGGAGAAATGCCGGGACCGGCTCTACAAGGAATTTGTGCTGGGAGGCGTTGCGGTAGAAAGCGCCCGGCCGGGCGAGTACAGGGTGCGCTACGAGTCGGGCATAGACCTGCTGAGAAAGACCCCGGTTTTTTACCAGCAGGTGTCGCGCGAGCGGCTTTATTCGAAGTTCAACCGCGCGTACCGCTACATCGAGGTCCTTTACGACGGGCAAAATCCCTACGTGGACGCGATCCGCAACAACATGACGTATCTCATCCGCATTCTGAAGTCCGGCGACTGGAGCCAGCTGCGGCGAAGCCCGCCCTATTTCGTCGGTGTCAGCGATGCGGAGAGGGACATGGAGCAGCTGGTGGCAAAACAGCTCGCGGAAATTCCGAAGAACCGGACCGAGCTTGAAGACAAGGTGATCGCCGCCTGAGACCGGTCGCAACAGTCATCTCGCAGCAAGCGCTGCCTCGCGTCATTCCCGCCCATGCGAAGAGTCGGTCGGCCGGTCAGCGTTGTATTCCCGCCTCGCAGGACTGACCGGGGGTGTTCTCTCCGGCTTCCATTGCCGTCTCTTATCGCCGATTGTTCTTGGGCCGGGCTTCATTGATGCGCAGTTGGCGGCCCTGCAATTCGGTCTGGTTGAGGCCTTCTATCGCCGCAACGGCTTCGCTCTGGCTCGACATCTCGACGAAGCCGAAGCCCCTCGAACGGCCGGTTTCCTTGTCGATGACGACGCGAGCCGACGTAATGGCTCCGTATGGGGCGAACGCGACCCGGAGGTCCTCGTCCGTCGTGCCGTAGGCCAGGTTCCCCACGTAAATATTCATAGTCGATGGTTCTTCAGTCAGAGGGTCAGTTGGAATTGTTACTGCGCATAGTAGCTGCGGCACCGGGAATCCACAACGACCGGGCAGGGCAAAATCGCTTCAGGAATACATTGGCTCGTAGTCGGCGCGGGACATGATGCGACCGAACCAGGCTTCGATGCCCCGGCAGGAACCGAGATCGAATCCACCTTCGCCGGCCACGTGCGTATAGGCAAACAACGCGATGTCGGCAAGCGTGAATTTCTCTCCTGCGATGAACGGCGACTGCAAAAGCTGCCGGTCCATGATCCCGAGCGCTTTGTAGCCCGCGACCCGTTTTTGGTCCAGGTCGGCCTGGCGTTCGGGCGGGTTGCCCAGATATCGGACGACGAAGCGCGATGTTGCGATATACGGCTCGTGGCTGTACTGCTCAAAGAACATCCATTGCAATACTCTGGCGCGCTCGAAGCGGTCGGCTCCGGCCAGCTCCGAGCCCTCGGCGAGATAGCACAGGATCGCATTGGATTCCGCGAGGTACCGGCCATCAGCGAGCTCCAGTAACGGGATCTTGCCGTTCGGGTTCATTGCCAGGAACTCGGGCGTGCGTGTCGCGCCGGCAAGGATATCGAGCTCCCGCCATTCGTAATCGATGCCGAGTTCGGAACAGACCAGCTTTATCTTGTAACAGTTGCCCGAGATGGAATCGCCGTAAACCGTAATTTTTTCGTTCATGAATCCTTCATTGTCGCTGGTGCAAACTCTTCAGCGCAAACTCCTCGTAACATTCGCCTTCTGGAGAGGCCGATGACGCCGGCCGAGCGCCGGAATATAGCACGCGTTTCGAGGCACGTAGCGGGTTCGACCGGTGCTAGCTGCGGAGTACGGCAAAGCGGGTGTAAAATTGCCCGTGGATACTCGAGAGGCCGAACGAAAGCGAGGCCCCATAGCTTTATCTGACTTTCACGTGTGGGATCGGAGGTCAAAAATGCGCAACATCGTCCTGATTTCAATCGGCCTGACACTGGTGCTGTTGAGTTCCTGCGCGGTAACTGACCGAACCAGCGAAGCCGCTGTCGACCGGTCTGAACCGGTGTGTCTGAGCGACTACGACGTCCGCTCTTTCAATCCGGTGGATGACGAGTTCATGTATGTCGAGGGACGCAGCGACACGCATTACCTTTTTACGATGCAACGCGGCTGCATCGGCCTTCGAAGCGCCAACGTTATCGGAATACCCGATCGTCCGGGACAGATCTGTTCCAACTCCCTCGACGATATCGTCTACCGCGACATCTCCCGGGGACAGACTACCTGCCGCATCCTCGACATCGAGCAGGTAGGGAGCCGGGACGAGGCCCGCGAGCTGGCCGAAGTTCGCAAGGACGCACGCAGGGAGAAATAGAAAGTTCAGGGAGAGGGCCAGGTATCGGCGATGCGATAGCCGCCGGGCCACGGGTCTTCCGGGTCGAGCGTCAGGCGGCGTGTGCCGGTCCGCCAGGCACGTCCGGAAATGGTCGGCCGGATCGCCTTCCGGTCGCCGACGGTCGTTTCGGATTCGATGCGGCCGAGGAATTCCGAATCGATGATCGACCGCGCGAGCAGCGTGTCGCCAACCTTTGCCTGGCCTTTTGCATGCAGTACTGCGAGGCGAGCCGAGAGTCCCGTGCCGGTCGGTCCACGCCGGCGACGATGACGTCGCCGACTTCGCCTTCCGCATGACAACCGACGATCTCGATGGCATGCGGAATGCCGTTCCCGGTGCCAATCCGGTCATTCACGGCCACGAACTCCAGCGCTTGCAAGTTCGGCGGCTGCGAGGTCTTCGAGCGCGCTGCCGACGGACTTGAACAAGGTAATCGCGTCCGCCGATTGCCGCGGTGGGCAGGTTCCACGTGTCAGCGCGAACAGGTCGCCTACGATGTCGTTGCGTTTGAGCCTGCCGCTTTCCATTGCCTGCACGATTTCACCCGCCTCGGCGAGCGCGCCGGAAAGAGTATCGACATAGACCTCCGAGCGGGATATTGCTTCGCCGTCGGCTTCGCTCATGTCCGGCCGAAAGGCCCCCACGAGGTCGAGATGTTGTCCGGGATGCAACCATGCGCCTTTGATCAACGGTTCGGTCGCAAGCGTCGCACAGGAGATGATGTCGGCGTGTCTTGCCGCCGCTTCGAGGTCATCGACGGCTGTCGGCGTAAAGGATGCCGGCGCGAGCGACGCGGCAAGCTGTACGGCTGCAATCGGCCTGCGGCCCCAGATCCGAACCGCGCTGAGTTCACGCACCGTGGCGTGCGCGCATATCAGGTGCGGCGCAAGTTTTCCGGTCCCGACCATCAGCAGGGATTTTGCATCCTTTCGTGACAGATACCTCGACGCAAGCGCGGACGATGCCGCCATGCGACGCAACGTCAGCTCCGCGCCGTCGAAAATTGCGATCGGTTGACCTGTGTTTGCGTTCAGCAGCAGGTAAGTCGCATTGACCGACGGAAGGTCCTTTTCGACGTTGCCGGGGAAGATCGTCGCGATCTTTACGCCAAGGACCTTGCCGGATCGCCACGCCGGCATCGTGAGGAGTGTCGCATCCGCGAATCCCGGGACTTTTAACTGATGATGCGCCCGCCCGGGCACGACGGCATCCGACCGGAACGCGTTTTCCAGGGCATCGACGAGCGCACCGTACGGAAGGGCGTCAGCGACGGCGTCTCGATCGTAGATTTGCATGAATCGGACGATACGCGTCCGGCCGGGGGCCGTCGATGGCAGGCGCAGCATGGAGCCAGGTAACGCCGCAGGTCGCCTGCCTATGTTGCGAGCGGGCCTTGCGGAAGACAAGATTCGCCTGGTGACCGGTGAAAACGTCAAACAGGTCTGCGTGAAAATCTTCCCGACCAGACTTCGGGCTGAATGGGGTCAGCGGCATGACGATCATGCTACGCAACAAAACTTGCACGAGACGCACATTCAGGACTGGTATGATCCTGACGGTCAATTCCCAGACCGGGATGCCCGCCATGGAATTTCATATCGGCATACTGCCGCGGCAATCGGTTCAGGACAGTTTACGAACGGGCCGCGCTGTCGAAGAGCTCGGACTGGCCGGTGTCTGGATGGCGGATTCCCATTCGGTGATGCGCGATGCCTACGCCCTGCTTAACCTGCTGGCGGTCCAGACCAGCCGCATCAAGCTGGCGTCGGGTGTGACTCCGACGGGAACCAGGCACCCGGCTGTATTGGCCAATAGCTGGGCAACCCTCGACGAGGTGTCCGGCGGACGGGCGATACTCGGCCTCGGCATCGGCGACAGCGCGGTGATGAACCTCGGCATGCGACCGGAAAAACTCGCGTTGTTCGAAGAGAAGCTCAATGTAATACGCGCATTGATGCGCGGTGAGGTAGTCGAATATGAAGGCAAAAGTATTCGAATGCCCTGGTCGCGTCGCGCCGTGCCGATTGTTATGGCCTGCTCCGGTCCGAAGTCGCTACAACTGGGCGGACGCATCGCCGATGGAATTCTTTTCCAGGTCGGTGCAAATCCCGCGTTCGTTCGCTATGCATTACACAATATCCGCAAGGGAGTCGAAGCTGCCGGGCGACAGTTGAGCGATTTGACGCTTTACATGCGGATGGCCTGCGCCATCAGCGAAGACCGTGAGCAAGCGCGCAGCGAAGTCCGCGGTTACGCTTCCGTCGCCGCCGGGACCGTATTCAAAACGATCCCCCGCGAATATTTCGATGAGGACCTATGGGAAGATCTCGAACGCTTCCGCGCCGGCTATAACTACATTGAGCACGGCAGCAATACGTCGCAACAGGCGCGGCTGATCACGGACCGCATCCTCGACGCAATCTCCGTGGCTGGAACTCCCGACGACGCAATACCGCGTTTCTCCGAATTGGCCGGAATGGGCATAGACGGCTTCGTTTGTCCGGTAGCCATGGACGACCCGATACCGTATTTGCAGACCTTCGCCGAAAAGGTCGTGCCCCACGTTGCGGCGCGGCAGAAATCGCAAGATGGGGTCACTCACGCCGCAAACCTGAGCTCCTGAAGAGTGCCGCGAATTATTTCCTCCTCGTGACTTTCCAGCGGCAGTATGGGGCGCCGCGGATATCCTCCGGGGAGATCCCGGATGTTGAGCGCCGACTTGAACACCGCCTGCGCAGAACCGAACTTTGCCGTGTAATCCTCGTTGAACCACTGGGTCATGATCGCCCTGTCGCGTTTCCCCTCCATCAGCGCCTTTTCCATCTCGCCGCGCCACAATGCATTGAAAAACTCCGGATGCGTTCGACCGAGCACCGCGCCGGCTCCCATCAAACCGGCGGCATTGTAATCCAGAACCATCCTCGCGCCGTCTTCATCCGTTGAAACTCCAAAAACGAGAACCCTGTCCGTTAGTGATTCGAGAACATCGATAAAGCTCTGGCGAGACGCGCAAGCGGTTGCATTCTTGATCGCTACAACCCGCTCCAGGTCCGCAAGACGTTGCAGTAGCTCCGTGCGCATGTCGACCCCCGTGCCGGGCGGCCAGTTGTACACGCAGATCGGCAGGTCTACATTTCGATTTACGTCACTATAGAAGGCTAGAATCTCCCGTTCGCAAGGTTTCACATACGGGGGCGGCGTTAACAGGATACCGCTCAGTCCAGCGTCTTTTGCTGCCTGGGCATGGGCTATCGCTTCATTCGCGGTGTATGCGCTACAGCCTGCGATTACCGGGATCCTGCCCTTCACTGCCTGGCCTGCAACGCGGAAAAGTTCCTGCCTCTCCTGTGCCGTCAGGCTGAACCACTCACCGGTGGTGCCCGCGACGATCAGGCCGTGCATTCCTTCTGCAACAAGCCACTCGATGAGTTCCCTCAGCATGGCCGTATCGAAGTCGCCATGCTCATCGAAGGGGGTGGTAATAGCGGGAATATAACCCCGCCAGTCAACGGAAGATCTATCCATTGGGTTGTGACTCCTGTTAACCGGCTGGCGCGGAGACGTCGACTTCCAACTTGCGCGTACCTGTCAGACGTTATCGTTCCAGGGCCGGGGCAAGCCATTATCCGACAGGCGACTCGATAGTAAGAGGGCTCAAATCGGGTAACAACTACAGGCACTCTCCGAGTTTGTTGCAGCTTCCGCAACGCGGTCCGGAAAATCCAGCAGCGACAAGTTTTTCGGCAACGACGAGATTGCGGGAAACGCAACGAATTCGTTGGATGACTTTATTGAATAGAATGCGAATGCGCGTATCTTCGCGTTGGGACAACAATAGAATTCCGCGACTGCATTTAACGACAAGAATGTCGGACTGACTTCTCCGTATTCGAATCCTTCGGATCAAAGAAGGCGAGTCTGCCACTATCAGAAACAGCAGACACCTGCGATGGCCGACAACGATGTTGACCTGATCGACGATGCAGGCACCCTGCGAGAGATTATCGGTGACGTCCCGGCGATTGCCGCGGACAAGGTCCTGAATCGATTGGATGAACACAGCCGGCGATTCATTGAACTGTCACCGTTTTTGTGCCTGGCCACAGTGGATAATCGAGGGCGGTGCGACGTTTCTCCAAGAGGAGACCCGCCTGGATTCGTGAAGATTCACGACGATAAGACCTTGCTGATACCCGATCGCCCCGGCAATCGTCGTGTCGATAGCATGCAGAATCTGCTGGTCAACGATTCAATCGGCATGATCGTGTTCGTGCCGGGAATTTCCGAAACACTGCGTTTGGGCGGCAGGGCGGAGATAACGAGCAACAAATCGCTGTTGCAATCCATGGCCATACGCGGCCAGGCCCCGAAACTGGCCTTGCGGGTGCACATCGAATTCGTATTCTTTCATTGTGCCAAAGCACTTATCAGGTCAGGTCTTTGGGACTCGAGCGCACAGATCGCGAGGAGTGAGTTTCCGAGCTACGGCCAGATCATTCGCGACCAGCGGCGCCCAGATAAAAGCGCCGATGAAGTTGAAGAGCTTGTTCAGGATGACTACAAGAATTCACTGTACTGATACGCCGGTCGGGCTTTAGCAGAACGACGGCAGTGACATCGCGAGCCGCCAAAGGGGGGAGGGCGTATGCGAATTACGTGCTATTCGTGTTGTTCCTGGTCTATGTGACGAACTTCATCGACCGCCTGATTGTCTCGATCCTTGCAGATGAAATTAAGCGCGATCTGCAGATCTCTGACGCCCAGCTCGGCTTTCTTGCAGGTACTGCTTTCGCTGTATTTTACGCCTTGTTCGGATTGCCGCTCGGGCGCCTCGCCGATCTCTGGGTTCGAAAGAAGTTGATTGCGATCGGGCTGGCAGGGTGGAGCCTGATGACCATTCTGTCCGGTACGGCTAACAACCTGCTGCAGCTGGCGCTTTTCAGGTGCGGCGTCGGAATAGGCGAGGCCAGCGCGTCTCCTGCGGCCTTCTCCCTGCTTTGTGATTATTTCCCGGCGCGTCTCCGGGCAACCGTACTCGCCATTTACACGAGCGGCGCCTATTTCGGCATGGGCCTCGGCGTATTTTTGGGCGGCTGGATAATAAGCGGTTGGAAATCCGCTTACCCGAGTGCGGATGTGGCTCCGCTGGGACTTGCCGCCTGGCAGGCCGCTTTTGTCATTGTAGGTTTTCCGGGCATCCTCCTTGCAGGTTGGGTAGCGACTCTCAAAGAGCCGGTTCGCGGCCAAACAGAGGGCATCTATTCGACGGGGCACCCTCACCCCTTCAAGGAAGCAATGAAGGACGTCCTGGCAATAATGCCACCCTTGACGCTTGTCAATCTCGTGGTATTGGGGGGTAAGAAGGCCGTTGTGCTGAATATCGTTATTGCCGCTGCTCTCGTCACAGTGTGTGCAGCGCTTGTCAGGGCAACCGGCGATCTGGCCCAGTGGCTGGTCCTCGGCACCGGCATCTATGCCACGTGCTCATGGATCCAGAACCTCGCACTGCGTGATCCTCCTGCATTCAAGATGATGTTCGGCAGCAAAGCGTTCATGCTCGCCATCGTCGGGTTCTCTTCCATCAATTTCGTCGCCTATGGACTTGCCATCTGGCTTCCCTCTTTTTTTATCCGCGTGCACGAAATGGAACCGGGCCACGTCGGGATGGTGGTTGGACTGTCAATCGCTCTCGGCGGAGTCATAGGCGTCAACCTCGGCGGCTATCTTTCCGATTTGTGGTGCAGGAAGCATGGCAAGGGCAGAATCTATCTGGGCTTGTGGACTGTTGCTGTTTCCGTGCCGGCAGCACTGACGCTGTTCCTCACTGATGTTCTGGCGGTCGCTTTGATATTCAATTTCGTCGTTGCCATTCTCCTGGCCCTGTGGGTCGGTTCGGCCACCAGCACGGTTACCGAGCTGGTGCTCCCGAGAATGCGTGCGGTTGCCTCGGCGTTTTATTTCCTCCTCAACGTATTCATCGGCCTGGCGCTGGGACCCTATCTGATCGGCCTGGCTTCCGACCTGCTTATCGCACGCGGCAGCAGCCCGGCCGAATCATTGCGCAGCAGTCTGGTGGCCTCAGTCTGCTTTTACGTTGTGCCGGCCGCCCTTCTGTTTCTGTCTCGGGATCATGTTCATGTGGCCGTGCGCAATCGGATCGAGATAGCGATGGCGGCCGGAGAGCGGGAACTCAACGTTCGGGAAGGCATGAACAGCTTTTCCGATTAAGGTGAAAAGACGGGCGTTGCGAATTACACAACAGAATTCATTTCTGGCGCTATTGCGCGGTCATAGTCACGGCAACCAAACGTGGCGACGTTTCGTTGCAGGACACCCCCCTTTCAATCTCGGCGGTTTCCGGTGCGGTGAGCCAGTTTCGCCGCACACCTGCATAGCGTGCTCCTGCCGCTTGTCACTCCACGGTGACGGACTTGGCGAGGTTTCTAGGCTGGTCGACGTCGGTACCTTTCAGCACGGCAACATGGTAAGCGAGCAACTGCAGCGGGATCGTGTAGAGGATGGGCGCCTGGAAATCCTGAATGATCGCCGGCATGCGGGTGGTGTGAATTCCAGCGCCGTCGCCGAACTGCACCCGCGGATCCGCGAACACGAAAAGCTGTCCGCCGCGCGCGCGAACTTCCTGCAGGTTGCTTTTCAGTTTTTCCAGCAGCTGGTCGTCCGGGGCGATCGCCACGACCGGCATGTCCTCGTCGACCAGGGCAAGCGGACCGTGCTTCAGTTCGCCTGCGGCGTAAGCCTCGGCGTGAATGTAGGAAATTTCCTTGAGTTTTAGCGCGCCTTCCATCGCAACCGGGTTCTGTACACCCCGGCCAAGGAACAGAGCATGGTGCTTGTCGACAAAGTGTTCCGCCAGCGCCGCGATCGCGCTGTCGAGCGTCAAAACCTGGTCGATGAGGCCCGGTATTTCCGCGAGCTGCGCCACTAATGCCCGCTCCTGCTTTTCCTCGAGGCCGTTGCGGCGCGCGAGGGAAATGGTCAGTAACGCCAGCGCGGCGAGCTGGGTGGTAAACGCTTTGGTCGACGCTACGCCGATCTCGGGGCCGGCCCGGGTCATCATGACGAGTTCGGACTCGCGTACCATGGAGCTTTCCGGCACGTTGCAGATCGCGAGTGTGGAGACGTAGCCGAGTTCCTTCGCCGCGCGCAACGCAGCGAGGGTATCTGCGGTCTCGCCGGACTGGCTGATGGTCACGAACAGCGTGCCCTCCGGCACGACCGGGGAGCGATAGCGGTATTCGCTCGCGATTTCGACGTTGCACGGCAGCCGGCACAGTTGCTCGATCCAGTAGCGCGCCACGAGGCCGGCGTGGTAGCTGGTACCGCAGGCCACGATATGCACGACCCGGACCTCGTCCAGCGCTTTCACTGCCTTCGGGCCGAACGCCGCTTCCAGAACTTTACCGTTTGCGATTCGTTCTTCGAGCGTTCTTGCGACGGCGCGCGCCTGTTCGTGAATTTCCTTCTGCATGTAGTGGCGAAAATTACCGCGTTCCGCGGCATCGGCCGACAATTCGCTTTCCTTGACCGGTCTTTCGGCCACGTTTCCGTCGACATCGAAGATGGTCACGTTGCGGCGCTCGACCACGGCTATGTCGCCTTCGTCCAGGAACAGGAATTTCCGGGTCACCGGCAGCAGCGCTGCCACATCGGATGCAACGAAATTTTCGTCAATGCCGAGACCGACAACGACCGGGCAGCCGGCGCGGGCAAGCACCAGTTTGTGGGGGTCGCTGGCGCTCATGACGGCAAGCGCGTACGCACCTTCGAGTTCCGCGACCGTCGCCTTGACGGCAGCGGGTAATTCCTTCAGCGCCTCGAGGTGATAGCGAATGCGATGGGCGACCACCTCGGAATCGGTTTCCGATTCGAACTCGTAGCCGCGTGCCTTAAGATCGTCGCGGAGTTCTTCGTAGTTCTCGATAATGCCGTTGTGCACCACCGCAATGTCATTGCGCGACATGTGCGGGTGCGCGTTCGCCTCGCTTGGCGCGCCGTGCGTTGCCCAGCGAGTGTGCGAAATGCCGGTGCCGCCGCGTAAGGGATTTTCATCCAGCGCGTTCTGCAACTCCTGAACTTTTCCGAGTCTGCGCAGCCGGCTGACCGTGTCGTCTTCCATGACGGCGATGCCGGCCGAGTCATAGCCGCGATACTCGAGCCGCCGCAATCCTTCCATCAGTATCGGAACAACGTTTCTTTCGGCAACTGCGCCGACGATTCCACACATATAAATCAGCTCTCCGGAACCCGTTTGCCATTGTCGCAGCAAATGTGGCCGGCCAGATTGCAATACTTCACGGAAATGAGCAATCAGGCCAGGTTCGGACCGGGGCAAGCTATTGAAATAAGAAGAGTTACTGTTTTGCTGCGCCCCGCCCGCCCTGGGGCTACGCAGCCGTTCGGGCGAGGCCCGTCCCCGGTCAGATTCTATTTTTTCGTGGGTCTCGGCCAGTCGGGGATGGTGACCTGCCGGGCGCGCGCCACGGTCAGCGTGCCGGCGGGGGCCGCTTTTGAGATGGTCGAGCCGGCGCCTATGGTCGCACCGGCACCGATTTCGACCGGAGCGACAAGCTCCACTCCCGACCCGATGAATGCGCCGTCGCCGATTACGGTGCGGTACTTGTTCGCCCCGTCGTAGTTGCAGGTGATAGTTCCTGCGCCGACGTTGACGTTCGTACCGATGGTCGTGTCGCCGATGTAAGAAAGATGGTTGACCTTGCTGCCCGTCGCGATGGTGCTTTTTTTAACTTCGACGAAGTTGCCGATCTTGACGTTGCTGTCGAGTTCGGCGCCGGGACGCAGTCGTGCGAATGGACCGATCTCGCACTTTGTCCCGGTGCCGGCACCGTCGATGTGGCAGTGGGGATGCACGACCGTACCCGCGCCAAACTTGCTGCTGCGAATTACGTTGTTTGCCTCGATCTTCACGTTGTCACCGAGCGTCACGCTTCCCTCGAACACGCAGTTGACGTCGATAAACACGTCTGTCCCGCAAGAAAGCGTCCCGCGAATGTCAACACGTCCCGGATCGGCAAAACTGACACCTCGCACCATCAGTTCCTCGACCAGACGCTGCTGCAAAGCCCGCTCCGCGCCTGCAAGTTGTTTTCTGTCGTTGATTCCCATAACTTCCTTCCAATCGTCAGCTTTGACGCCGTGAACAACGATGCCGTCGGCAACCGCCATTTCGATGACATCCGTCAGATAATACTCGCCCTGCGCGTTTTCGGTTCCGAGGCGGGTCAGCCAGCGTTTGAGCTTGCCCGCGGGCGCGCAGAGAACGCCGGTATTGATCTCGCTGATGGCCTGTTCCTCCGTCGTCGCATCCTTCTGCTCGACGTTGCGCACAACCCTCCCGTCCCGTCGAACAATGCGCCCGTAGCCGTACGGTTTCTCCATGTCCACCGTCAGAACCGCGACTTCGTCGTCCTTGCCGGCCTGCAGCATTCTGCCGAGAGTCGAGGACCTGATCAGCGGCACGTCGCCGAACAGTATCAGGACGCGGTTTTCATTCGGCGTTTCCGGCATGGCCTGCTTCGCGGCGTGCCCGGTGCCGAGTTGCTCGGCCTGAAGCGTCCAGCGAATCGCCTCGCCGGGGAACGCCGCCTTCACGGTCTCGCCGCCATGGCCGTACACCACACAGATATCGTCAGCCCCGATGGCTTTGGCGCACTCTATGACGTGTCGCAACAGGGGCTGTCCCGCAAGCGGTTGCAGCACCTTGGGCAGCGGAGATCGCATTCGTGTGCCCTGACCCGCGGCCAGGATGACAATGCTCAAACTCAAGCGGACTGGCCTCCCTAATCGTCGGCCGGAGAAATCGGCCAGGGTGATCGGCCGGCAAAGAGCTTGTTAAAATACCCTGCCGGCCAGCGCCAGCATCATACCGCAAGGCGGAAGCCCGGCTCACGGACCGCGCACCGCGGCAAAACCTCTATGGCACAGCACAGATCGCATTCCCTTTGGCCCATCGCTGCGCTGACGACGGCCGCGCTCCTCGGCGCCGCATGCAACGGCGAGATTTACCTTCGTGACGGCGTGACCGACGGTGACACCTTCTATCTCGCCGAACGCGCCCTTACCGATCCCGATCCGGTGCTGCAAAGCTGGGTGAGCTACAGCCTCACCCGCAGCGCCTGCCAGCTGCAGGCGGGCGGCGAAAACCCTGCACGCGCGAACTCCTTCGAATGCGAACTTGGCGCACGTGAGCACCTCGTCGAAACCTGGTCCGAACACCGCGCTGCGCACGCGAACATTAGCGACCGGTATCTGGACGAACTCACGCAGGTGCAGGAGGCAGGCTTCCTGGCCGAGTACGTCGCCGACAACTTTCGACGCCGCAACTGGCAGATCCCGCCCCGTCTCGATCCACGCGCCTTCGACGATTGGCGACGCATTCACCTGCGCAGTCACACGCCTGCGACGCGCCTTATCGGCTCGTGGAATTACGCGCGCAAAGTCAATTCCGCAAGTCACTAACCCGCATGCTCCGGCGTTTTTCTCGACGGCGTTCGATCCGTTGCCGGAGGAATGACTATGCATCGCGTATCGGCCGCTTTCGCGGGCGATTTTCTCTTACGGTTGCAGATCGACGGAATAGCCTAGCGCCACCTCCAGGAATCTCGAGATCTCGATAATGTCCTGCCCGACAAACCGCACCGTGTGCGAATTGACGCGCTCCACAGTCGGCAAATACGACAGCAACTCCACCGGGCGGTAGTGCTTCAGGCTCAGCTCCAGCCGCAGCGGCGCTTCGAGCACGTAGGGTTCGAACTCGTCGATTCTCTCGATTGCCGCGCGCGTCGTCTCGCGTATGACTTCATACGCCGCATTTGGCGTCAGCGTTTGCGCCGAATGAAATCCTTTCGCCCATTTGACCACGGCGCCTTCCACGTCGCCGATGATCACCTGGGTTTCTGCGACGGCGACGTTGTCGCCCGAAACCATGATGACGGGCACGCCGAAATGGCCGGCGATGGCCGCGTTGATGCTGGCCTCGGACATCGACATGCCGTTCAGCCGAAGTGCCGTCACGTTGGCGCTGGAGAGCGTGTGCGCCCTGACACCACGTTCATTGGCGGTGCTCGCGTGGTAGCCGAGAAATATGACGCCGTCGAAGGTATCGTCGATACCTTCCATCATGCCGAGCGGGCGCGGCCATGAACGCACGACCATCACGTCGTCCGGCAGTTTTTCAATGAGCAGATTCTGCCCGTTTCCGTGCGAATCGCTGACGAGAATTTCCGTAGCGCCCGCTGCGCGCGCCGCTTCGATACAGGCATTGACCTCGGCCGTCATGAAACCGCGAAAGCGCTCGTACTCGAACCCCTCGGGACCGATCTGGGCATCCGAGACGACGCCGACGACACCTTCCATATCCGCCGAAATGTAGATTTTCAGCGGGTTGTCGGCTTCCGATTGCGGTGGCGTGGATTCCTGCACGGTTTGTTCCTGGGCGGACGCCCGGAAGGTGGCCAGCGACAGAACCACGACACAGCAAAGCAGTTTGAAATTCATTCCTGAGACTCCTCTGCCTACGGAACCACGGGGAGAACAATCCGCGTCGGATATTCTGCCGAATGGTGAATCGAGTTGTGCGCGATCACGCTTTCCGTCTCATCGTAATTATTGCCGCCGGTATTCAGGTTCCGCATGTACTGGGGAAACTTGCTCGACGCAATCTCGACCCGGATGCGATGACCTTTCCTGAATTCATAACTCGTCGACATCGCGGTTGGATTCAGTTCATAAACCTCGCCGGGCCTCATGAACGCCTCACTGTCGTAGCCATCCCGGTAACGCGCACGCAGTATCGTGTCGTCGACGTTGTAAGCGGTCCCGTCCGGATGCACGTCCACGAGTTTCGCCGTGAAATCCGTATCTTTGACATCGGACGATACATAAAGTGTCGCGCGTACGCTTCCCGTCACCTCTGTGTCGTGCCGCAGCGGTTCTGACGTGTACACCAGCACGTCCGCGCGTGCTTCGATCGCGCGCTGGTCGTAGCTGCCGCCGGGAGTGTCCTTCGTGAAGTCGTTCGCTTCGTCCTTCAGGTAGTGATCGAAGAAGCCGAATACCTGCTCGTACAAAGGAAAGCTTGCGTTGCCGACGTTGAGCCGCCCGCCGTCGTACCACCCCGGATCGTTCGGCTTCCGCGCGAGGAGTACGGCGCCCGGTCCCGCATTCGCGCCGGCACTCTCAAGCCAGTCCGTCGCGGGCAGCGTTTTCAGGTGCTTCTTCCAGTCCACCTCCGGCATCCCGGCCGCAAGGTCGTACATTTTTCGCAGACGCTGCAGCTGCTCCCTGGACAGGTCGTCGGGAAACTGCGGGCGAATGTCTTGCTGTACACTGTACAGCCACACCGTGAACAGCGTCTGGTGGACACCACCCTTGTACCAGTTGCCCTGTTCGTAAAACTCCCCGACCCGACCGATGCCGGCGCCCGCCGCCATCGGCACCATCGCCTTGTGCGCGGGATGATCTTCCGCGGCCAGCGCCAGCTGCCATTCGGCCGTGGACGAGCAGCCCAGGGTGCCGACGTTGCCGTTCGACCACGCCTGTTCGGCGATCCAGTCGAGCGAATCGTAGCCGTCCGTCCGCGGCCGGCCCAGGATCTCCCACTCGCCCTCCGAGTAGTATCGGCCCCGTTCGTTCTGTACCACAAACGCATAGCCCCGCTCGATGGCCTCGATCGCCCACTCGAGTTGCCCGCCTTCGATCTTGTTGAAATTGTACGGGGTCTTCACGAAAATCACCGGGAAAGGGCCTTCGTCTTCCTTGGGCAGGTATACGTCAGTCGCAAGCCCGACGCCGTCGCGCATCGGCACCATGATCATGGCTGGTTTTTAAAGACAGGATATGCTGTCGTGCATGCCGGGTCAAAATCGCCCAATGATTCAGACATCAATGGTTCAGGCAACAACGAGAGACGTGTGAAGAATCTGCTGACGTCAACAATACTCATTTCCTGTCTCGCAAGTTGCCACGGCACACATGAGCCGAACTCGGCGGCTGGCGGCCACGGCGGCATGGACATGGATGCCGGCAACGCCGACTTTCTGAGACCGATCGACCTCATCCCGGAAGCGCTGGGGCCGTATACCTGGACAGTCACTACGAACGACGAGAAAGCCCAGGCTTATTTCAGCCAGGGAATGCAATTGCGCTATGCCTTCAACGTCGATGAAGCGGCGCGGTCGATGGCAGAGGCGCGTCGCATCGATCCGGACTGCGCGATGTGCTACTGGGGAGAGGCGTTTGCTCTCGGTTCGTTCCTGAACAGGCCCATGACGGAGGAAAAAGCACCGCATGCGTACGCTGCTATTGTGGAAGCCGCAAGACTCGCGGACGCGCATGCCACTGAAATGGAACGCGACCTGATCGCCGCGGCCTTCGTCCGCTATCCGGAGAATTACGATCGCGACCGGCGGCGCTCGGCAGACGAAGCGTTCGCCGCAAGGATGGCGGAAGTGTATGAAAAGTATTCCGACAACCATGATGTCGCAACAGTGTACGCGGTGGCCCTTTTCATGCTCGAGGAACGGCAAGGTTACCGTGATATCAACGATCCCGATCTGATGAGGCTGCACGGAGTGCTCACCAGGGTTCTCGCCGAAGACATGGATCACCCCGGCGCCTGCCATCTATACATACACGCCACCGAGTCGAGCCAGCGCCCCGAGCTTGCGCTCCCATGCGCCGAGCGCCTCGGCCGGGCGATCCCCGTTGCCAGCCACATACAGCACATGCCATCGCACACATGGAATCAGGTCGGCCTGTGGGGCAAGTCGGTCCGCGCCAATACCGCGGCATGGCACGCAGACCTGAAAGCTCGCAGGAACCAGGGTTTCTCGTACGGTCCGAACCACAACCTGCATATGCTGCTGTTCGCGGCATCGTTCGACGGCCAGGGCGCCGTCGCAACCCAGGCAGGGAAAGACTATCGGAAGCTGACAGGCAACTCGATGTACGAGGTGCTGACGCTGCTCCGGTTCGGACGCTTTGACGAAGTGCTCGAACATTCGAATCGGCCAGGGGACGATGTCGCCGGAGCACTTTGGGATTTTGCCGATGGCTACGCAAACCTGAAAGAAGGCAATACGAGGAAAGCGAAGTCGGTCCGCAACAAGCTGCTGAAATTTGCGGCCGGGACGGATGCCCGTTTCCGTTTTCACCCGGCCGGGTATCTCGTCGGCAGCGTCGGCCATATTCTCGACGGCGAGATCCTGTGGGCCGAGGGCGATCTCGGCGGCGCAATCGCGGCGTTCGAGAGAGCAACCGAACTTGAGGATCGTCTCGACTACGACGAACCCGAACCGCTGCCGTTCGCAGCCCGCCACTGGCTCGGCGCGGCTTTGCTCGAGGCGGGGCGATACGAAGATGCAGAGCGTGCCTATCGGGCCGATCTCGAGGTCCACCCGTTGAACGGCTGGTCGCTGTTCGGCTTGAAAGCAGCGTTGTCGGCACAGGGCCAGCGTGACCCCGCGGTCGACGCGGACTTTGACGAAAGCTGGGCCCGGGCGGATACGCTGATAACAGGCTCAAAATTCTAGTGGCCTTCACCTGTTCCGGCGCGGTATGAATTTCGTGGGCAACTTTGCACGAATCGGCAAGGCCGGCATTTCCGGTCTCCGGCAGCTGGTCCTTCAGCTTACGCCCGAGGCGTGGATGAGCGATGCGTCGAGGCAATGGAGGTATGAGGTGCATCAGCGCCGGGTCAGACGCGATGTGACCGTGTACGCGGGTGCCGCCCTCTACTTATTCCTGTTTATGGACGACACCGCCCTTCATGACAAAGTCAACGCTCTCCAGCAAGCGAACATTCTCCAGCGGATTTCCCCGAACTGCGACGATGTCGGCGTAGCGGCCCGCCTCGATCGCACCCACGGTATCGGGCCAGCCGATGAGCTCCGCAGCATGTACCGTAGCGGCCTGAATTGCCTCCATCGGCGTCATACCGTACTCGACCATGTAGGCAAACTGTTTGCCGTTGTCGCCGTGAGGATAGACAGCGCCATCGCTGCCGAACGCCATGCGCGCGCCAGCCTCGAACGCCTTGCGAAAATTGTCGCGCTGTAACTGGCCGATTTGCCGTTCCTTCTCCAGTGACTCCTCGAGCATGCCGACTGATGCGCCGTGCTCGAGAATGAACGTGTCGTTGTATATGTCCATAACGAGAAAGGTGCCGTTCTGTTTTGCAAGCTTGATGCCTTCGGCGTCGATCAGGCTCGCATGCTCGATGGAATCGACGCCCGCCCTGATTGCGGTCTTGATACCTTCCGCGCCGTGCGCGTGCGCCGCAACCTTGCGGCCGTGACGATGAGCCTCGTCGACAAGCGCCTGCATTTCTTCAAATGTGTACTGCTGGCCGCCGACGCTGTCGCCCTTCGACAATACGCCGCCGGTTGCACAGAATTTGATGACGTCGGCACCATACTTGATGACTTCGCGGACTTTGGCCCGTACCGCCCACGGGCCATCGGCAACCCCTTCGGCCACCTGCTCATATTCGCGTGGCAAAAGGTTATTGTCGCAATGGCCGCCTGTGATGCCGAGCGACGGCCCGGATACCCGCATTCTGGGACCTGTGATTTCACCGTCGTTGATGGCGTCGCGCAGTGCCACGTCGCTGTAGCCGCCCGCCCCGACGTTGCGTACGGTCGTGAAGCCTGCGTCGATCGTCTTGCGGGCGTTCAGCACGCCGTAAAGGGTTTCCCGGGGAATCGAGATGGCCAGGGAGCCGTAGCCGTGGAACCTATGGTCACCGGTCAGGTGATCGTGCATGTCGATGAGTCCGGGGAGCACCGTGTGCTCGCTGAGATCGATTACTGTGGCGCCGGCACCCATATCCAGGTCGTTGGCTGCGGCGACCCGGGTGATTTTATCGCCCTCGACCACGATGAGCTGATCGGCATGAACAGTGCCGGAGACTACATCGACCAGTTGCCCTGCCCGGATGTAAACGGTCCCCTCATCGGCACCAGCGACTGAAGCGGCAAGCAGGCTGAAGACAATCGATGAACACACGCAGACTTTGGACATGTTATTTGCTTTCCTTGAGTGAGAAGCCGCACAAGCACCCGGCAGGGCAACTTATGTTGCGACTGCGATCTGCTTTCGGTACACCACCTTGTCATCGCCGCTCGCGTAGAAATCCGGCACAACCTCGTGCGGGCGATAGCCCATGCGTTCGTAGAAGGCGCGCGTGGGACGGTACTGGTCGCGGCCGGAGGTGTCTATGAACATGTCCGCGGCGCCCTGTTGCAGCGCACGCTGTTCCGCCTCTTCGAGCAGTTGCTTCCCAAGCCCGTGCCGCTGGCGGGACGGCGATACGGCAATCCAGTACAGGTCGAAACTGCAAGGGCGTGCGGGGATCGGCCCGAAGCAGGCGTAGCCGAGCAGGTCACCGGGCACCTGCTCGTTATCGGCGAAAACGAAATCGTAGCCCGAGCTTTTGCCCGCACTCAATGCCTCATCCACCAGCTCCACGGCGATGTCCTGTTCCTCGGGCGAGAAGAAGCACGTGGAGACCACCAGCCGGCGTACCGACTGGCGATCGCTTTCATCCACCCTGTCGCGCCAGCGCATGCGGTGCACTAGCCAGCGCGGCGCAATACCGGCAAGGCGGGCCGAATGGCAGCGTGCAGTACCATTTCGATCACTTGCCGGTAGCGAAATCCCGCTTCGGTCGCCGCCGCAAAAAAACCCGCGTCGCGAGCCAGGCAGGGGTTTGCATTGACTTCCAGGACCCACGGAGTCCCTCCCTGGTCCATGCGAATATCGACCCGCGCATAGCCCCGCAGTCCGAACAGCGTCCAGCATTGCTTTGCGACGGTGGTGAGTGCGTCGCGTTCCTCAGCGTCGAGCGCCGCGAAGCTCCGTTGCGTCGCGTTATACTCCGGCGCGCTTTCATCCCACTTGGCCGAATAGCCGACGATCTTCGGCCTCTCGGACGGATAGTCCACGAACGTCATCTCGGCAATCGGCAGCACATACGGCTGCCCGTTCTGTTCGAGCACCGAGATGTTGAACTCACGGCCGTCTATATAACGTTCCGCGAACCACTGGCCGCCAAAATTTTCGACGCAGCGCTGCATGCGCCGAGTCGCCGCAAGGCGACCCTTCACCACGCATTCGTCATCGAGGCCCAGCGATGCGTGTTCCCACAACGACTTTACGATCCATGTCCCGCCGCCATCCCTGCGGTCATCCGCTGCGTCCGTGTCGGTCAGCCAATCCGGCGTTGCGATATCGTGGACGCGCATCCAGCGCTTGGCGAGAATCTTTTGCGAACTGAGATTAATCGCATCGTGGCCCGAGCCGGTAAAGGGAATGGATGCGCTCTCCAGCAATGCCGGCACGAATCCGATCAGTTCACCGCGACCGTTCAGCGATTCCACCAGGTTGAACACGTAGCCCGGCTTCGCGCGCTGCAGCCGCTCGAGCGCAGCCTCCAGATCGAGGTCCATTTCCTGGCTGCTGACTTTCCAGTGCAATTGTGCGAGCGCTTCGCTGACCTGGCGGACCTGTACCAGTGTGTCGAGCTCGTCGGGCCGCGCGTCGGCACCGAGGGCCTCGTGCAGGACGAGAACGCTGCGAGGTGCGGTCGTCATTTGAGGCGGATCAGGCGGCCAGGCGATCTGCCCGCGCGCCCGTGCGGCAGCGGGCTTTGGCAGAATTCATGATCCCGCCGATCAGGCTGACGTAGTCCATACCGATCTTCGCGGCCATGATCGGCAGATCGGAGTGCTCCGGGTGCAGTCCCGCGAGCGGGTTCACTTCAATGAAATTCGCCACGCCGGCATCGTCCAGGCGAACATCGATGCGACCCGCGTCGCGACAACCCAGCGCACGCCAGGCGCGCAGCGCCATCGCTTCGACTCTCGAGCGAAGCTTGCCTTCCTCGAGCAGGCGGTATTCGACCAGCTCCTCGCAGAATTCCTTGTTGCGGTAGGAATAGACCTCCGCATCGGCTCCCGGCAGCAAGGCGATTTCCAGCGTGCCGATGGCGGATGACTTGCGTCCCGTGCCAATGATGCCGACCGTGAACTCGCGACCCGGCAGGAACCGCTCGACCAGTACCGGCTGCCGGTGCTCCTTCAGCAACTGGCGGCAAACGGTTTGCAACTGGGCAGCGTTGTTGATTTTCGACTCGGTGCCGACGCCCTTGCCGGTGCCCTCGGCAACCGGTTTGGCAAACAACGGAAACGGCAACTTGATATGCCTGACGCTGCCCGCGTCGTTGACAACCACGAAGTCAGGCGTGGCAACGCCCGCCGCCCGTACAACGTCCTTGGTCATGCCCTTGTGCAGCGTCAGCGAACAGACCAGAGGGTCGGAAAAAACGTACGGTACCTGGTACGCGTCGAGCAGCGCGGGAACCTGTGCTTCACGGCCCCAGCCGTGCATGCCTTCGCAGATATTGAAGACCATGTCCCAGCGGTCCCCCGCGACCAGCCGTTGGGCAAGCTGCTGCAAGTGCCCGATCGGGTCCACCTCATATCCGAGGTCCGTGAGCGCGGATGCAATGTTTTCGATCGTATCCAGACGGTCGAACTCGGCCGTATCCAGCTCGCTGTATCCGGCTTTGAGCCAGACCTCGCGCAAGTCATAGGTGATGCCTATGCGCATGCGATTAGAGCGCCTCACGACGATACCTCCGAAGCTTCGGCAAGCGGTGCGCCGGAATCCGGGTAGCGGTAGATCCCGCCGTCGTAACTCTTGAGCAGCAGATCGCCGTTGTCGAAGCCCGCCACGTAGTCGGGCGCGATCGGCGTCTTGCCGCCGCCATTCGGCGCATCGACGACGAACGTCGGTACCGCATAACCCGTGGTGTGCCCGCGCAGGCCGCGAATGAGTTCGACGCCCTTGGCTACCGGCGTGCGGAAGTGGGCAGACCCGGAAATCGGGTCGCATTGATACAGGTAATAAGGCTTCACGCGTATGCGCAACAAGCCGTGCATCAGCTTTTTCAGCGTCTCGATGTCGTCGTTGACGTCCCTCAGCAACACGGTCTGGCTGCCGAGCGGAATACCGGCATCGGCCAGTCGTCCGCAGGCTTCCGTCACTTCCGGGGTGATCTCGTCGGGATGTGTGAAATGCAAACTCATCCATAACGGGTGATAACGTTTCAGTATCCGCGTCAGGGACGGTGTAATCCGCATCGGCTGCACGACCGGTTGCTTGCTGCCGATGCGCAGAAATTCGACATGCGGGATGCGGCGCAGCCGCCGCAGGATATATTCGAGGCGTTCGTCATCCAGGCTCAGCGGATCGCCGCCCGAGATCAGCACGTCGCGGACCGCCGGCGTCTGCTCGATGTATTCCAGCGCAGCCTCGATGTCGGATTTCCTGACGCTGCGTTCGCCGGCGGCGCCGACCATGCGGGCGCGAGTGCAGTAGCGGCAATAGACCGAGCAGAAGTTGGTCACGAGAAGGAGGACACGGTCGGGGTAACGGTGCACCAGGCCGGGCACCGGGCTGTGGCCGTCCTCGCCGAGCGGATCATCGTCCTCCCCGCGCGACCGTTCGTACTCGCCGAGCACGGGCACGACGGTGCGACGCAGTGGCTGCAACGCATCGTGGCCGTCCAGCAAACTGGCGTAGTACGGAGTGATGCCCACCGGAAGTGCGCCGGTGTGGCGCTTTATGGCCGCAGTCTCTTCCGCAGACAGATCAATCATGCGGCCGAGGTCCGCCAGCGTGCGCACGCGATAACGGTTCTGCCAGCGCCAGTTGTTCCAGTCGTCCTGTGTTGCGTCCGGATAATAGCGGGCGAGGAACGCGGCCGACCTGTCGGACACGGCAAATTTCGCCCGGTCGCGTTTTGCGATGGTTTTACTGAGTCGATTTGTCGGGGGAACGGGGCGGAAGGGAGTCGTGGCGGGGGAGGTGGGGATACTACTTCCCGGTTCCGGGGGTATTTCCACGTACTGGGCGGTTTTCATCGACAGATCCTCGGCGCGCAGATGGGCGACCTGCAGAGAAAAACCGACCCGGCCCTTCGAGTCGTGCGGGCATTTGCCCGGCTGATTTTCGCGGTAATATATTTGCGGCTGATTAAATGTCAATCTCTTTTTGTCACATTTTTGAAGTTGGCCCGTTCGCTCTTATTTCACTGTCGCAAGGTCACGACAAACCGTCCGCGCAAATCGTCTTTCAACCGGTTGCGACCGTCGATGCCGACTCCGGATACGCGGGCTGCCGGACCCGGAATTTGATATCAATGTGCCGCAGTCGATGGACTCACCCGCCTCCGTAAACGATCATTCGCGGCTTCCTTCTGGTTCGTATTCACCTTTTGCATGATCCCCGTCCTCTCCAGTGACCCGCAGACGAATCGCTCGTTGCGGCATTCGCTGAAGGATGCGGCTGCCTTCGGCACCATGACCGGGATTGGCGAAACCTACTTTTCCGCATTCGCGCTGTTTCTAAAGGCGACGACGCCACAGATCGGCCTGCTGGCGTCCTTGCCGCCGCTTCTGGCCTCCTTCGTGCAATTGCTGTCAGCGTGGCTCGGGCGACTGACCGGCCAGCGCAAGGCAATCATCCTGGCCGGCGCCGCCCTGCAGGCCCTGTCCTGGCTGCCGATCATGACTCTGCCGGTCCTGTTTCCGGAGCATGCGGTTCCGCTCATGATTGCCTGCGTCGTGTTGTATCAGTGCGGCGCGCACCTCGTCACGCCGCAATGGACCAGCCTGATGGGCGACATCGTGCCGGCGCGCCGGCGCGGTCGTTTTTTCGCCCTGCGAACGCGACTGGTCACGGCGATCACTTTCACCTCGCTCCTGGCCGGCGGCTTCGTGCTGCACCGCTTCAGCCGCGAAGGTAACACGCTGAGCGGCTTTATCGTCCTGTTCTCTATCGCAGCCTGCGCGCGGCTGGTATCGCTGTATCAGCTGTCGCGAATGCACGATCCGGGCGGGCAGGTTGCCGCACTCGAGGTTCCGTTCGACCGTACCTGGTGGCAGCGGTTGCGGCAGTCGAACGTTGTCCGGTTTTCAATCTTCTTTGCCTTGACGCAGTTCTCCGTATCCATCGCCTCGCCGTTCTTCACGGTTTACATGCTGCGGGACCTCAAGTTCACCTACCTTGCGTTCACCGTGAATACGGCGACCGCGATCTTTGCGCAATTCCTGACCCTGGCGCAGTGGGGCCGCATAAGCGACGTCTTCGGCAATCGTCGCATCCTCGCGGCGACCGGGATCCTCATTCCCCTGATGCCGTTGCTGTGGGTGTTCTCGAGCAATTTCTGGTACCTCATCCTGGTGCAGGCTGTCAGTGGATTTGCCTGGGCCGGCTTCAGTCTCAGCGCCAGTAATTTCGTTTATGACCTCATTGCACCGAACAGGCGGGCGTCCTATCTGGCCATACACAACGTCATCGCGAGCATCGGCATTTTCAGCGGCGCCATGCTCGGCGGCTATCTCGGCGCGGTCTTGCCGACGGATCTGCGGATCGGCGATTACCGTTTGAGCTGGCTGAGCCCGCTGACCGGCGTGTTCGTCGTCTCGACTCTGGCGCGCGCGGCTGTGGTCATCGCGCTGATTCCGAAAGTCCGGGAAGTTCGGCCCGTGCGCGATATTTCCTTGCGCGAACTCATTTTTCGCGTGACGCGCCTTAACGCGCTGTCCGGCATCTTTTTCGAGATCGTCGGGACGCGGCCCAAGAGCCTCGATGCTCGTCGTGCCGGTCGAGGCACGATCGAGCCTTGAGTCCCGGCACTGCCGCACGGGTTTCGCTGGTCGTGACCACCTGACGGTCACAAAGGTTAGATAAATCAATTAGATGCGCGGGTCCGACCCTATCCTGCTATGATTTGCGCAGGGTGACCGAAGCGCAGACGCCGTGCGGCGGCGACACTTGTGTAGCAACATAACTAAAAAGCATAGGGGCGCGTTGTCTGGCCGTTCCTCTACACGAACAGAGTCCAAGCGAGATCACGCGTGAGTCGCTGGTAAAGATCCTCGAGATCATGTACCGGCTCGCAGCGCCAGGAGCGTTGCCGCGGCTCTTGCGAGAGATTGTCGAGGTCGGCAAGGTCGCTATCGTTGCCGAGGCCGGCATCCTGTGGCTCATGGATCGGCAATCGGGCGAGCTCGTGATGGTCGTTCCCGCCACCGACGACCCCGCCCGGCTGCGGCCCGGGCACGGCCTGGTCGGCGAATGCGCTGCGAGCGGGAAGATCACGAATATCCCTGACGTTCGCGATAACCGGCGCACCGACGACTGGCGGTCGCCGATTCAGGACTTCGAGGCCAGGTCGCTTCTGAACGTACCGATCCTGGGGCAGGAGAACTCGCTGCTCGGAGTCATGCAGTGGCTCGGAACGCATCCCGGGCAGTTCGATCGCCATGATGAGTGGATCGGCCCGGCGCTCGCGGCGCAGGCAGCCATCGCCATCCAGCACTCGAACATGACAGACCGGTTGCTCGCGGACGCGATCCTGCACCACGAAGTCGCGGTGGCGCGGGAGATCCAGGTGAGCACCCTGCCGGAGGTCATGCCACAGGTCCCCGGCTACGATGTCCACGGCCAATTCCTGCCGACGCAGCACACCGGCGGCGACCTGTACGACCTCGTCGTGCTCGATGGACGGCTTTTCATGCTGCTCGGAGATGCAACCGGTCATGGTTTCGGTCCGGCGCTCTCGGCAACGCAGATGCAGGCGATGCTGAGGGTCGCGTTTCGGCTGGGCGCGGATCTCGACAGCGCTTACATGCACGTCAATAACCAGCTTAACGAGGATCTGCCCGATGACCGCTTCATCACGGCATTCATGGGTTTCCTCGATCCGGTGAGCCACGAAGTGGAATTTCACTCCGGCGGCCAGGGACCGATCCTGCACTTTCATGCGCTGACGGACGAATGCGAGTGGCAAAAGCCCACCAACTTTCCGGTCGGCATCATGCCGCTCGACGGGACGGCGCCGGCGCGACGGCTGCAACTGCAGCCGGGCGACGTGCTCGCGCTCATCTCCGACGGCCTGTACGAGTATGCGACACCGGACGGGCGGCTTTTCGGCGAAGACGGAGTCGCAACGGTATTGCGGCAAGGACGGGATCTGCCGATGGCCGAACTCAGCCGCAAGCTCGTTCAGGCAGCGTTCGAATTCGGCAGCGGCGCAGCACAGGCCGACGACATCACCCTGGTGCTGGTCAAGCGGCAGACGTAGGGCTTGCGCCATGGCAGGGAACGGGCATGCGGGAGCATATCCATGCAAAAGAAGTTCAGACGAAGCCTCGACGAACTGAAAAACATCGTGGCGTTCACGGATCGTCTCTTCGCCGAGGACGATATCGACCCCTCGATGCGCTACCTCGTCGACCTTTGCGTCGAGGAGCTTTTCGTGAACATGGTGACTTACAACACGGAGACCCGTGCGGACATCCTGATCGAAATGGGGCCGCATGAGCACGGCGTGGAGGTCAGCCTGACGGACTTCGATGTGGAGCGCTTCGATCCGCGCGAAATCGTGCCGCTGAATGTCGACGCTCCGCTGGAACAACGAACTCCCGGAGGGCTCGGGCTTTATCTCGTGCTGAAAATGGTGGATTCGATCCACTACGAGTACCGGAACCGGACCAGCAAGATCACTTTCATCGCCGACAGGAAGCAGGCCGATGTTCCGGATCGTTGACGGCGAGTCTGGCGTGGCCCTCCTGGAAGGCAGGCTGGATGCCGCCCAGGCCCCGCGTGCGCAGGAATTTCTCGACCGGCTCCAACAAGACTGCGCGCTCGACATGGGTAAACTCGAGTACATCTCGAGCGCCGGGCTCGGGGTCCTGTTGCGGACTCACAAGCGCCTCATGGCCGGCGGCCGGCGCCTGAAACTGGTCAATGTCAATCGCCATATCAACGACATCCTCAGCTACTCCGGATTCGACAAACTGTTCGAGATCGAGGTGTCCGGGGAGCAGCGCTGATGCTTCCCGACGCAGTCCTCGTCGAGGCCGGCGCTGTCGGAATGGATTTCTCGCGGCCGACACCAACCTTTTCGCCGCTTCGCAGTATTTATGGATAAGGAACGGGAAATCGTACTGGTCAGGGACTGCCAGCGAGGCGACAGACGGGCAATGGATACCCTCGTCAGACAATTCGAGAAGCCGGTTTTCAACGCGGCTTACCGGATGTTGGGGAGCGCGGATGAGGCGGCAGATGTAACCCAGACCGCCTTTCTCAAAGTCTTCGAAAACATCCGACGATTCGACCCGAACTTCAGATTGTTCAGCTGGATATACCGGATCGCCGTCAATGAAGCCGTTAATCAACTCAATCGCCGCAAGCGCTTTGCGCCATACGCAGAGGTGCCCTGTGAAGACTTCGACGTCTCGCAGGACACCGTCTCGACGTCTCAGCTCTGCAGCGAAGTACAGGCGGTTCTGATGGAGCTGCAACCGGATCACAGGGCGGTAATTGTCTTGCGCTATTTTACCGAGTGCAGCTACCACCAGATCGGCGAGATACTGGAGCTGCCCGAAAAAACCGTCAAGTCCCGCCTGTTCACGGCGCGGCAACAGATGAAGTGCCGACTGCAACGGCACGGCATTCTTTCGACATGAACAGGTATCGCACCCTGGAGCTGATCAGCGCGGCCGCAGATGGCGAGCTCGGCGACGCCGAACGTGCCGAGCTCGATCGCCTGCTCGACGAATCCCCGGAGGCGCGCGAGTTTCAGGCGGAACTTGAGAACCTGGAAGCGCTTTTCGGCGACATCCCTCTGCCTGACATGCCGGAAACGCTGCATGCCGACATCATGGCGCGCGTCCCGCTACCGCAGGCGATATCAGCCAGCCCGATGTTTGCCTGGTTGCGCGCGCCCGCGCCGATATGGCGTTATGGCCTGGCGACCGCGGCCGGGCTTCTGCTGGCGGTGGCCTTTTACGAAAGCCCGCTGTTTTTTTCGCATACCGGCAACACGATCGATCTTGTCGGCACCATGGCGCCGGCAGGCAGCCGCAGCGATACGGACCTTGTCGATTCGTACGCCTTCCGCTCGGATGGGCTCGAGACCTTGATACGGCTCGAGCGCGGCCACGATTCTTTGTTACTCGATATCCGGATCGACGCCGATGAACCGGTCGAACTGGCCGTGAACCTCGCAGGTGCCGGTGCCAGACTCGAGGCACTGTCGCAGAGCGAGAGTCCGCCCGAATCAATTTCGCTGGCCGATCGCATCCTGCACATACAGGCTCTCGGTCGGCGCCGCATTACTGCACATTTACGCCGTGTCGACGACGCGGATTTCGCCGGGGAGGCGAAGATTGAGCTTGAGCTTTCAAGCGAGGGCAAGTTGCTGCAGCAAGGATCGCTCGAAACAACTTGGTAGGTAAGCGTCCGGCCGGGGAGGTTACCGGCGACGCATGTCAAGGGCAGGATAAGGAGCAGGGCAATGAGTAGTTCCGAGCACAGCAAGTCCCGAATGGCGACAATTGTAGGCGTGTTCGCGGTTGTGATCGCGGCGGTCGCTTATTTCGGTGTGAAGTACCCGATCCCGGGCGACGACGCCTCCGGCACAATCGCGCCGGCAGAGCGTTACAGGGGTGAACAGATATCCGGTGACGACGTAGTTCTCGGTGACGAAAGCGTGGCACGGGTGATGCAGACCGACGTGTACCAGCGGATCATCAGCGACGCGGGCTTCGCCGAGGCTCTGAGCAACGAAGCGTTCCGTGCATCGCTCGACAACGAAGCGTTTCGCATGGCACTGAGCAACGAAGCGTTCCGCATGGCAGTCAGCAACGAGGCGTTTCGGCAGGCGCTCAACAACGAAGTGTTTCGCATGGCGCTTAACAACGAAGCGTTCCGGGAATCGCTCAACAACGGGGCGTTCCGGCTGGCGCTCAGCAATGAAGCGTTTCGGCAGTCGCTCAACAACGAAGCCTTCCGCGAGTCGCTGAATAACAAGGCGTTCCGCGAATCGCTCGACAACCAGGCGTTCCGCGAATCGTTGAACAATGAGGCCTTCCGGGCGTCGCTCGACAACGAGGCGCTGCGCATGGCGCTCAGCAATGAAGCGTTCCGCGAATCACTCAATAACAGGGCGTTCCGCGAGTCGCTCAATAACGAGGCCTTCCGGGCATCGCTGAACAATGAGGCCTTCCGGGCGTCGCTCGACAACCAGGCGTTCCGCATGGCGCTCAGCAATGAAGCGTTCCGCGAATCACTCAATAACAGGGCGTTCC
>JBBDXW010000075.1:0-69307 GCA_040902105.1 Woeseia sp. | reverse complement strand
GGGAGTCGCTCAACAACGACGCGTTCCGCATGGCGCTCAGCAATGGCGCGTTCCGCGAATCACTCAACAACAAGGCGTTCCGGGAGTCGCTGAACAACGAGTCGTTCCGCATGGCACTCAACAACAAGGCGTTTCAGCTGGCACTCGGTAACGAGGCGTTCCGCATGGCGCTCAACAACGAGGCATTCCGCGCCGCGCTGCAGAACGATGCAATGCGTAGCCTCAACCAAAGCGACGCTGCGCTCGCCACGGAGTAAGACGTAAGGGTCTGACTTCGTATTGCCTCCGCTCAACGCAAGCCTGTCGGCTGAAAAGCAGGCAGACTTGCGTCGCGGATCGCGCGAAGTAGTATCGAGCACCAGGACGAGCGAGCCTCTCCGCGCAAAAATAACAGAACCGGCGCGGCTCGATAACCGGGGGACGTTGGCATTCGAGCACGACCGACATTTGTACTGATCGCGGCCTTGTCGTTAGCCGCCCGTGCCGACGCTGAGCCATTCGAGATGGACGTCGTGGAGACGGAAGAACTCCGTCTGCTGTATTTCGATCCGTTCCAAACTCACCTGGTTCCGCATGTCGTTCGCAACTTCCATAATTCCCTGGCGTTCCAGAAAAAGACTTTCGGTTGGCAACCCTATGAGAAACCGACGGTCATTCTCACGGACCTGACGGACTACGGCAACGCGGGAGCGATCGGGTCCCCGTACAACGGCGTTTCCGTCTACATCGCCCCGGGCAGTCGCACGCTCGAGACTTTGCCGAGCAGCGAACGGATGTTCATGATGATGAACCACGAACTGGTTCATGTCGCCAATATGGATGTCGCAAATGCCCGGGATCTGCGGTGGCGCAATTTCTTCAGCGGGAAACCGCGCCAGACAGACCGGCACCCGGAATCCATACTTTATAACTACCTGACGGTTCCCCGCCTCAGTTCGCCCCGCTGGTATTTCGAGGGTGCGGCAGTATTCATGGAGACGTGGATGTCCGGCGGCATCGGACGTGCGCAGGGCGCATACGATGAGATGGTGTTCCGCTCGATGGTGCGTGACGACGCCTATTTCTACAGCAACCTGGGGATTGTCTCCGAGGGCGTCAGCGTGGATTTCCAGGCCGGCGTCAACGCATATCTCTATGGGACCCGCTTCATCAGCTACCTTGCGCTGGAATACTCGCCGCAGCACGTCGTCGAGTGGCTGCAGCGACGCGACGACAGTGAGCGTTATTACTCACGACAATTCCTCAAGGTGTTCGGCAAACCGCTGGAGGAGGCGTGGCAGGACTGGATAGCGTTCGAGCACGAATTCCAGGAGGCAAACCTGGAATCCGTTCGTCGGCAGCCGCTCACACCGACCAGCCCCCTGACGTCCCGGACCCTGGGCTCCATCTCGCGCTCGTTCGTCGACGCGGACAGAAACGAGATGATCGGTGCCTTCCGCCACCCCGGTGTCGTCGCTCATGTGGGAGTGCTCTCGCTGTCAGACGACAAGCTCCGGCGGGTTACCGACATCAAAGGCCCGATGCTTTATCGCGTCTCCTCCTCGGCCTGGGATCCATCCAGTCGGACCTTCTTTTATACCGCCGACAACCTGGCCTGGCGCGACCTCATGGCCGTCGACGTCGACACCGGCCGAGAAAGGATGCTGCTCAAAGATGCCCGCATCGGCGATATCGTATACAGCGCGACGGATCGTTCGATCTGGGGCCTGCGGCATCTCAACGGGTACGTATCACTCGTGCGAATACCGCATCCCTACAAGGACTGGAATCTGGTTTATGACTGGCCTTACGGGCAGGTGGCTTCCGAACTGGACATCTCCGCGGACGGCCAACTGCTGTCGGCAACAATCGGAGAAATCGACGGCGGCCAGTACCTGAGGGTCTTCAGGATCGAGGATCTGCAGCCGGGGAGTGCGGAGCCGATCGCCGAGTATGACTTCACGCCTGCGATACCGGAGGGATTCGTATTCTCGCCGGACTCGAGATTCCTGTACGGCAGCTCTTTCTACACCGGTGTATCCAATATCTTTCGTTTCGAAATCACAACCGGCGAGCTCGAGGCCGTCAGCAACGCAGAGACCGGATTGTTTCGTCCCGTGCCGCTCGATGACGGCTCACTGATGGTATTCGAGTACACGGGACAAGGCTTCGTCCCGACGGCTATCGATCCGGAACCGCTGGAGGATGTGAGCGCCATCACTTTCCTCGGCGCGGAAATCGCGAAGCGTCATCCCGTCGTCAGGGAATGGAACGTCGTCACATCCCTGGGCGATGTCAAACATGAAGATCTCATCGTCCGCCACGGCAAGTATCGGCCCTACCGCGAGCTTGATTACGATTCCGGGTATCCCGTCATCGAAGGCTATCGGGACAGCGAAGCGCTGGGCTGGTATTTCCAGTTCACCGACCCGGTGCAGCTTCACCGATTCGGGATGACCACCAGCTATTCGCTGGGCGGCGACCTGCCATCCGACGAACGGCTGCACCTCAACCTGGAGTACGAGGCGCTCAACTGGTATGCCCGCTACTGGCATAACAGTGCCGACTTCTACGATCTGTTCGGCCCGACCGAGCGTAGCCGCAAGGGCGATGCCTATATCGTGGGCTACGAGCGGGCGTTGATTTACGATGATCCCAGACAGCTCGATTTCTCCGGCGCTCTCTCCTACTACACCGGCCTCGACACACTGCCAGGCAACCAGAACGTGCCCACGCTGGCGATCGACACTATCCTGTCGCTGGACCTCGGACTCGACTACACGAACACCCGCCAGTCGATCGGTGCCGTCGACCACGAAAAAGGCTTGCGCTGGAACCTGATGCTCACGGCCGACGATTCGGATCTCGATACTGTCTTCAAGCCCCATATGGGCGTGGATTTCGGCTTCGCGCTGCCGTGGAAGCACTCTTCGCTGTGGTTCTACAACGCGCTCGGTACAACCAACGGCGATCGCTCCGATCCGCTCGGGAACTTCTACTTCGGCGGTTTCGGCAACAACTACGTGGACGACGGCGAGGTGAAGCGCTATCGCGAGTACGACAGCTTCCCCGGTTTCGAGATCGACGAAATCATCGCCACCGATTTCGTGAAGTCGATGGCGGAATGGAATCTGCCGCCGATACGCTTCCGCGAAGTCGGGACGCCGAGTCTTTTCCTGACCCACATCCGGCCGGCGTTTTTCTTCGGCGCACTGGTTGCCGATCCGGGTGAGGCCACCGAGCGCACGGTCACGACAGTCGGCATGCAACTCGATCTCACATTCACGCTGGCGCACCGCCTGCCGATGACGTTCTCCGTGGGCTACGCCGCCGGCTATGAGCACGGAGACCGGCAGGACGACGAGTGGATGCTGTCGCTCAAAATCCTGTGAACCGAAGTCCGCTTCGGGCAAGATGCAGTCTGCACTGGCCTGCATTTTTCACAGGGTACGGATGTCCACGAATCTCCTGATCAGCGCCCCTGTTGGTCTGCTGCCGGTCCTGATTTTTCTGATCGTTCTGTTGTACCTCGACAGCTACAAGCTGGTCGGGCTCAGAACCGTGCTGGGCCCGGTCATCGCGGGCGCGCTTGTGGCCGCCGCCGGCTATGTCGTCAACGGCTTCCTGCTCGAGATCCTGCCGGTCGACTTCACCACGTTCACCCGCTACCTGTCTCCGGTGACCGAGGAGATCCTGAAGGCGCTGGTGATCGTTTACCTGTTTCGCAGCAATCGCATCGGCTTCCTCGTGGACGGCGCCATCATGGGATTCGCTGTCGGCGCCGGTTTCGCCGTCGCGGAGAACTTCTACTATCTGTACACAACGGATCACGCGAATATCGGCGTATGGGTCGTGCGCGGTTTCGGCACTGCGATCATGCACGGTGCGGTGACGGCGATCTTCGCGATCATGTCGCAGACGCTGACCGAGCGAAACATGAAGGTCAATCCGCTGCGCTACCTGCCGGGGCTTGCGGCGGCGATCGCACTGCATTCACTATTCAACCACTTCGTGCTGCCGCCCGTCCTTATGACGCTGGTTGTCCTCATTCTCCTGCCGCCCGTTCTGTACCTGGTGTTCAGGAAGAGCGCCGAACATATGCACGAGTGGCTCGAACTGGATTTCGACGCCGACACCCAGCTGTTGCAACAGATCAACTCCGGCGACTTTGCAGCAACGAAAATCGGGCGCTTTCTGTATGACCTCAGGTCCAGGTTCGAAGGGCCTGTGGTTGTCGACATGCTCTGTTACCTGCGCCTCTACACCGAGCTCGCGATTCGTGCCAAAGGCCTGCTGCTGATGCGCGAAAACGGGCTCGAGGTCACCGTCGGCGAGCGCACGCAGGAGAAATTCGCCGAGCTGGATTACCTCGAGCGCAGCATCGGCAAGACCGGCATTCTCGCCATGCGGCCTTTCCTGCACATGACGCGCAAGGACTTGTGGCAGCTCTACGTGCTTGAGAAATAGGGTAAAATCGGCCAGGACGCCGTGTTGCGCCAAGGTCCGGATGGTCGGGGCCGCGCCCCGGGCTCATAAGACGGCAATAATCCTCGCCGGCGGTCTTGCGGACATCGGCCTTCCCGAAGCAAATCCCCTGAATTACGTACCGCGCATAACCATGCCTTTTCTCATGCTGGTCGGTCGATACGATACGATACGATACGATCTGGGGTTTGAGGCTTCGGCTAACCCGCTGTTCGACCTGATCGGGACGCCGACGGAACACAAGGTAATGAAAGTCTACGAGACGGATCACATTCCGCCGAAGAGCGACTACATCTCGGAGATTCTGTCGTGGCTGGACGTTTACCTGGGCCCGGTCCGGCAATCCTCAACCCAGGTCCGTCGCCACGATGCCGTCAATGGCGTGATATGCGGAGAGGATTGCGCCCTCCTGCCAACTCTGCAGGATACTCAGGTGTTCGCCGGCGAAGAAAATATTTCCGTCGCGCGTCAGTAACACACCGGGATCGGACGTGCCCCATGCGCCGAGCTGGAACGGTACTTTGGTCCATGCAACGCTGATTCCACGATCGACTTCGTTGGCATATTCCGGGTGCAGGGTCATTCCCTGCGTGATGCTCGAATTGATGCGCGCCTGCGGCGTCTGGGCGGCAAAGACATCGCCGGCGGCCCCGCCGAAGGGATACGCGCCGAGCAGGATACCGTTCGTTTTGCCGAAGGCATAGTTGGGATACCAGATCTGCGTGATGTCGGCAGTGGTCCAGGAAATGCCCCCGTAGATGTTGTGATCCCGCTCCCAGAACCGCCGTGACTGGAACGCCAGCTTGCCCGCGGTGGAATACACGAAATTGCTTATCGCTGCCCTGTGTCCGCTTGAGAAATCGTTCGCAATATTGCGCAATACGGTGGCCGGAATCGTGCATACGCAATAGTCGGCTTCGATGTTCAATGCCATGCCGAACCGGTCCCGGTAAATGATACTGACACCGCCGGTTGTCTTGCGTATTTCGGTCACGACCGCTTCGTAAACGATGTCGTCCGCCACCCGGGATTCGAATGCCAGGGCTATCCGGTCCATGCCGCCGACCGGTTGCAGCATCGTCATTTGCTGATCCAGCCCATGCGGGTAGTCGAGACGCATTTGCCAGAAGGCATCGCCGATCAGCTCCTGAAGCTGCAGCGGGCTCACTGTTTCGCCGCGCTGGCGACTGCCGGCATTCTCCTGCCCCGGAAAGCCGCCTCTGCTCGTACCGACATAGTCGTACCGGTCATCAAGGTCGCCGAACTCCCGCAGCATGGCCAGTATATTTACCTTGTCCGTCGCGGAAAGCTCCTGATCCAGCGCATTCTGATTGACCGCAGTGGCCAACAGGCGCGCGATGTTGCCGCGCGTGTCGGCGATCACGCGTCGTGCTACTTGCGGCTGTCCGTTGAACGCAGAAGCCGAATGCATGAGTGCCGCGCGATTGTCGTTTATGAACGCTTCCAGCGTCACACCGAACTCGCGACAGTAGCCCAACAGAAACTCATGGTGATGCGGAATTCTTGCCGGGCCTGGATTGAAATAGAGATCACTGTCCGCATCGAACGCGCAAACCTGTGTCGAGTCGGTTTCGACAACGGTATCGCCCGACCGGAGCGTTCGATTGCGCCCTCCTGCCGCTGTCGTTGCCTCGAGCATGGTGCAGGCATACCCCAGCCTGGCCATTTCCAGCGCCGTCGTCATACCGGCAATTCCGCCGCCAAGAATGACGACGGATTTCCCTGCCCCGACGTTGGCCGGCCAGTCGCCGGGGCGGGGTGAAGGCGCGGCAGGCCCGGGATTGGGAGTGCCGGGCGCGGCGGAGGATGCGCTGGATGAACCGCAGCTTGCCGCCGTGACGCCCAGACCGATTGCCGCCATCGTTCTCAGCATGGCGGCGCCGCCGGCGGCGCGGCCGAGACCGCTCAGAAAATCGCGCCGTGCGATGCGGGTCCGCCTGACGGTCATTTATGCGGGCTCCGGCGGGTCGGCCGGCACGCTGAACCGAACGGGATCCTTTTATTCATTCTCGACGCCCCCGCATCCACGACCGTGTACGGACGGTCTTATTTCTATGTGAGCTTCGACCGGACCCGGCGGATTAATTCCGCGCGTTCCCTGCCGAACTACAGGTAAGGTGACAGCAGGCGGGCGATGCCGTCGCGCAGTCGGCGCGGCAGGCTTCGGTTGTCCATGTCAAATTTGCTCACCTCCTGCGAGACTTCGCGACGACGCTCAAACCAGGCCTTCATCGCGGCGGACAGTTCCGCATCGTAACACTCCAGGTTGAGCTCGAAGTTCAGCCTCATGCTCCGCGGGTCCCAGTTGGTCGACCCGACCAGAACCCACTCGTCATCGACCAGCATCAGTTTGGAGTGATCGAAGGGCGGCGGCGAATGCCAGATGCGGCAGCCGCGATCCAGCACCTGCCAGTAAAGCGTGTGCGACGCCCACTGCACAAGCTTCAGGTTGTTCTGTTCCGGTAGCAGGATGTTGACCGCGATGCCGCGCAACGCGGCAGTATTCAACGCACTGATCAACGCAGCGTCGGGCAGGAAGTACGGGGTGGCAATCAACACCGTCCGCTTTGCCTGCGCGAGCGCGCCGAGGATGATCATCTTCAGCACCTCGAAGAACTCGTCAGGACCGTCCGGAATTGCCCGCGCTATAACGCGCCCGGCTTCGCCCAATGACGGAAACCAGCTCGCCCCGCTCAGCGCTTCCCTCGTAGCGAAGCCCCAGTCATTGACGAACACGTTCATCAACTGTGCCACAACGGGACCGCGAACGCGGAATTGCAGGTCTCGCACCGGATGGCGGCTTGGTGTCGCCAGCACGTTGCCCGCACGGATGTTCATGCCTCCGGTGAACGCGTCCACGCCGTCGACGATCAACAGTTTGCGATGGTTGCGCAGGTTCAGGGCCGCCATGTGTCGCAGCACCGGCATGAAAGCAGTTGCTGCAACCCCGCCCGCGCGCAGGCGTTTGACCATGCTGCGCGGGCTGTAGTGCTGACCGACCGCATCGATGATGACGCGCACCGCAACGCCGCGCGCATGGGCGGCAATCAGCGCGTCAGCGAACCTGACGCCAACCGCGTCGTTGTCGAAGATGTAGGTGGCAAGTGCAATGCTGCGCCGTGCGGAGGCAATGGCATCCAGCATCGGTGGGAAGGCCTCATCGCCGTTCTCCAGCGGCTCGACCAGGTTCTTGCCGGAAAGCGGAAACGGGCCGACCTGATCGCCGACACGCACCAGCGGCGCGAAGCCCGGCGGCGGACTGACGATCGACGCAGGCGCGTCCCGTCCGGCCGCGGCGCCCTGCCGACGCAACGCGACGGCGCGCCTTCGAACCCTGTTGACGCCGAGCAGCCAATACATTGTCGCTCCGGCAAGCGGCACCAGCACGATCAGGCCGACCCAGGCGATTACGGCCCGGGTATCGCGCTTGTAAAGCAATGCATGCCCTGCGGTCACCGATGCGCACACCAGCACCGCAACTGCGAGCAGGCCGATCAGTACTTCTTGCATACGTACGAGCTCCGCGGGCTGTCCCGCTCGCATCAAGCCAACGGGTACGAACCCGCGGCCTGCCACCGTCACGATCAGGTCTTGCGCGAATCATAGCGCGCGCACACAAATAGGCGAAAATGGAGTCATCCGTCTTTGACGGATTTTTTGAAGAATCGGGAAGGTCCCCGTTTCCAACACCCGTTGCATTCGCTTCGTTCTACGACAGGAGTTGCACAAGGCTATGACCCAGACAGGCCGCGGCCACCCGCCGCATGACGTCAATGCCATCAACCGATTCGTGTTGAGGCACATTACAGGTTTGGAAGTAATCGGGGTGCTGATGCGTATCTTCAGTTTCAGTCTCGTAAGCTGGCTTGGACCGGAAAGCCCGTTCATGTTTGTCTGGGTTTTCAATACGGCCGATGCCGCCTTGCTGTCATGGTGCGCAATCCTCAAGAAAGACAGGGCTTACATTTTGCTCAATGTCTTCTGGGTCATGGTGGGCATTGTCGGCATGCTCCGGGCAGGAGGATTGTTGCATTGAGATGCGAATCCATGCGGCCTCGCCCGGTCGTCGATCCGCGGATCTGCGCGGCACCGCTCGTTCCTTGCGCTCAAAAAAAAGCCCCGCGTACGAGCGGGGCTCTCACTGTCTTATTTATGCGGACATCAGCTCGCCATCTCGAGCTGATAGTAATCCATCAGGATCTTTGCAACTTCAGGCCGTGAAAACTCGGGGGGAGGAGCGATCCCCTGGCCCAGCAACTCACGAACCTTGGTGCCCGACAGGAACACGTAGTCCTCGGGCTTGTGGTCCGGGGCTTCGCGCATCATGACGACGCGTTTCAGTTTCTTCGAGTAGGCCGTGTTGTCGGCGCCAAAAATCTGGATCTCCAGCGCGCCTTCGGGCACTTTTTCCTTGAAAATGTCCTGGGCATCGAACGGCCCGTAGTAGCTGCCGACACCTGCGTGGTCGCGGCCGACGATCAGGTGAGTCGCACCCATGTTCTGGCGGAATATCGCATGCAATACGGCCTCGCGCGGACCCGCATACAGCATATCGAAACCGTAACCCGAAACCGAAACAGAATTCGCCGGGAAATACACTTCCACCATTTTGCGAATGCAGGCTTCACGAACCGGTGCCGGGATGTCGCCTCCTTTGAGCTTTCCAAGCAGCATATGAATCATGATGCCGTCAGCACCCAGTCGCTCCATCGCCATGCGGCACAGCTCCTCGTGCGCCAGGTGCATCGGGTTGCGCGTCTGGAAGGCAACCACTTTTTCCCAGCCGCGCTCGCGGATCTCGTCGCGCAGCTCCACGGCTGTCTTGAAAGTGCCCGGGAAGTCGGTTTCGAAATAGCTGAGATTCAGGACCTGGATGCTTCCCGATACACAGTAGTTGCCGAGCTTCCTGAACACGGCTACACCCGGGTGCGCGTCGTCCAGCGTGCCGAAGACCTGCTGAGTCATGGTGTCGATCTGCCCGGCGCTGACCCGCTCGATCTTCTGCACGTTCATGACCGCCATGACCGGATGGCCGGCGACGTTCGGATCGCGCAGCGCGATGCGGCTTGCGCCCTCGATCGCATTGACGTCGTCGGTCAGATTCAATATGGGTACCGGCCAGAACAGGCCGTCCGTCGTGTGCATCGTCTCGGCGACCGAGAGTGCGTCCGCAAGGTTCATGAAGCCCTCGAGCGGTGTGAAGTAACCGCCTCCGAGCATGACGGCGTTGGCTGCCGCGGCCGAGTTCAACGTAAGCGACGGAAGCGTCCTGGCTTCTGCGAGAAGCGCTGCTTTCGCGGTTTCATCGGACACAAGAAGGGGGTTAAGGGCATCTGCCCCATGAGGCTTAATCACAAACTTCTCCTAAACGGCTACGGCTGAGGCGTTATCGACGTTGTCGGCGGCGCGCGTGAAATATTTTTCGCGGATGATCCCGTTCTCGACCAGGTAGTCGATGACGGTGATCACTTCATCTTCCAGCGTCATTTCGTCGGTCTTCAGGTGGATTTCCGGGTTGACGGGTGCTTCATACGGGTCGTCGATACCGGTGAAGTTCTTGATCTCGCCGGCGCGGGCCTTCTTGTAAAGGCCTTTCGGATCGCGCTGTTCCGCGACTTTGAGAGAACAGTCGACGTACACCTCGACAAAATTCAAACCGGCGTCCTGGTGGAGCTTTCTCACCTCGTCGCGGTCGTTCTTGTAGGGGCTGATGAAGCTGGACAGGGAGATGGTGCCGGCGTCGCCGAACAACTTCGCGACTTCGCCGATGCGCCGAATATTCTCTTTGCGGTCCTCTTCCGAGAAGCCCAGGTTCTTGTTGATACCCAGGCGTACGTTGTCGCCGTCCAGCCGATAGGACAACTTGCCCATGCTGAAGAGCGCCCGTTCGAGGGCGACCGCGATGGTGCTCTTGCCACTGCCGGACAGGCCGGTGAACCAGATCGTGGCCCCTTTCTGTCGCAGGATTTCGTACCGGTCTTCGCGAGAGACATCTCCGCTGTGCCAGGTTACGTTGGTTGCTTTCTGTTCCGCCATTTTCCTTTCCTGTATTGCCAGTTGTTGTCAGTGTTAACCCGCCGCAACGGTGACGTGGTCGCTATTCCTCTGCTGCTTGCGTCGTTCCGAGAAGCCGTTCAGCAACAGGTCCGTGCATTTCTCAATAACGTCGAAGATGTCGAGATCCGGGTCGCGGACGATGATGTCGCCCCAGGCGTTGCAGATACCGATGACGGCCTGTGCCGCAAAGTGGCAGTCGATCGATTCGCGGATGACGCCCTGCCGGATACCTTCCTCGAATATTCCTTCGAGCAATTGCCTGTAACTGCTGCCGAGCTGTTTCAGCAGCTTGCGCTTTTCTTCGGGCAGGTAGAGCCGTTCGTCGTTGTAAACCTTGAGCGCCTCGTTCTTCTCCCGGTAGCTCGAGAGATGCGAGGTCAGCGTCGCCATCAGTTTTGCTTCGAACGGCTGATCGCTTGTCGCTATCCGCTCCATGCGATGCACGTAATCCTCGATGCCGTACAGGCAAACCTCGCCGAGCGCCTCCTGCTTCGATTTGAAGTAGTAATAGAGACTGCCCTGCTTTATACCCAGGCGCTCCGCGATATCTCTCGTGCTCGCGCCGTGAAAACCTTTTTCCGCAAAAACCGCGGCCGCGGACTTGATGGCCGCCAGCCTTTGATGCCGGTAACGGGCGTTATCAGCGCTATGTCCAACGGTCGCCTTGATCATGGGCAGAATTCTATTGATTTATAGAACGCTGGTCAAGCAAAAGTTACAGGGTCTGTAAATACAATAGGTTAAACGTTTACATAATCGATCGTTATATTGATAAGGTGGTACTAAGCGTGTCATGTGGCATTCGCGGAACCAATGACGCGAATGACTTCGGCATACTCTTTGGCACGCCGGCGGCCCGCGTGGGCGCTTGGCCAGGCATTCACGTTCAATCCAGCCTCGCTGCGAGTGTCGGATCGCCGAGCGTTTTGTTGAGTGCGACCGCTTTCCGCGTCAAGCGGCGCACCGTTGCGGGTTTGATAATCGTTCCCTCACGCAATTCCAGCGTAGCCATCTCGTACTTCCCGCCGCGCTTGAGACGGGGTTCGATGGCGAGCAGACGCTGGCCTCGCCAAAAGCCGAACAACACCCGACTTTCCTCGGCTCGAATGAGCAGGACGGGGCCGTTCGCCAGATAGACGAGATTGCGCCATTTGATGACCTCTTCCAACGCCGATGCGGCTCTGACCCCCGCACGCAAGCGCTCGACACACTCGCGGCGCCAACCGTTCAGCGCTGCCACATACGCATCGGGGTTGTCGGCAGGGGTCGTCTTCTGCATAGCTGCTCCCATTACTTACGCTTGGAGGCGCTCGGAGGTGTCTCGAGGTCATGGCCGCGCCGTTCCCCTCAAGCACGTGGGAATTATGCGACATGGAGGCCAGTCCGAAGAAGAAGCGCAAGAAACACGATCCCGGGAAGTACCCAGCCGCACCCGAGCAACTGCGTGAAAAACGACCGGTAGTCGAAACTCCGGGCCGCTCGCGCGAACTCGAGCGACAGGACGAAGATCACGCGCCAGCCTGGCGCTTATCCGAGGCAGCTATCGAGCAAGCGTTCGAATTCGCGGCCGCCGCGAATCGGGTCTGCCACCGGAAGTTGCAATCGCGCGGCTTCGTCCGCCATCAGCCGCCTTGCGTCCGCTTCCGACAATTGCGAAGTGTTGAAGCTGACACCGCCACAGCGAATGGCAGCGTTCGTGCGGCTGCCGAGGCGCAGGTTCAGTTCGATCGTCTCCCGGATGCCCGGCAATGGGTATCCCGCAGTCCCCACGATCTGCGTTCGCCCCGGCTGATGGCACACCACGATCACGTCGGGCTGGCTGCCATGGAGCAGCGCAAGCGATACGCCCGCATAGGACGGGTGAAACAACGAGCCTTGCCCCTCGATCACATCCCAGTGATCCGCGGGAGCATCCGGACTGAGAAGCTCCGCCGCACCGGCCGCGAAATCGGACACCACTGCGTCCATCGGCATACCGCTCCCGGCGATCATGATTCCCGTCTGTCCCGTGGCGCGAAAGTCGACATCGATGCCGCGACCCTTCATCCCGCGGGCAATGGCGAGAGCCGTGTACTTTTTGCCCAATGCGCAATCCGTGCCGACGGCAAGCAGACGCTTGCCGCTGCGTTTGCGTCCCGTCGCGATTGGAATTCCGGGCGGCGGCGTGCGGACGTCGATCAGTCGACGTCCGAGGCGTTCCGCGGCGCTTTTCAGTTGCGGCGTATCCGCAAGCCGCATATGCATCCCGCTGACGATATCGAGGCCCGCTTCGAGCGCGCTGACGAGTGGAGCAATCCACGTGTCCTTCAGTTCGCCTCCGACATTCGCTACGCCGATCACCACCGAGCGGGCGCCCTTCGCGCGCGCCTCTGCGGGTGTCAGTGGCGGCAACCCGGTTGTTACCGCATGCGGTCCGCAGGACATCTCCCCGACGCAGCGATCCTTCGCCCAGTCGCGCAGACCGAACGCCGTCTTGGCAAAATCCGGCTCCGTGATGTCGCCCAGGAACAACAGGTAAGGCTGCGGCACAGTCTATTCCTCCGCCACGAAAGTCCTTATTCGGGCATAAATAATCCCAATTAGAGAATTGTCAACCCTGCGTGGAGCGATCGTCGCCGGGTCCTCCCCAGACATTTTCAGCACACCAGATGCGGCCGTCGTCGTAGCAAACGGTCGGCTCCGGGTCGCTGGCGAGGAACGTCGGGCCGTCCAGATCGACGAAATCGCAAAGCTGCGCGAGCACGAACGCGGGAGCCATCGCGAGACTCGTGCCGACCATGTTGCCGACCATCAGCCTGAGCCCGAGCCGGCGCGCTTCTGCGGCCATGAGCAGCGCTTCGGTAAGCCCGCCGCACTTGTCCAGTTTGATGTTGATGACGTCGAAACGACCGACGAGCGCCCCGACCTCCGCGAGACCCTGCACGCTCTCGTCGGCAGCGAGCGGAATCGGGCAATGCAGGCCGACCAGGTCTGCATCGCGCCCTCGCGGCAGCGGCTGCTCCAGCAGCATTACCCCGGTGTCCTGCAGCACCGGTACGAGCCGCGTCAGCGAATCGCGCCTATAACCCTGGTTCGCGTCGACCCCGAGCCACACGTCCGGACGCGCCGCGCGGACCGCGGTAAGGCGCCGGCGATCCGTCTCGAGGTCACCGCTCAGTTTCAGTTTGAGGGCACGCGCGTCGGCGAATGCTTTCGCGCCCTCGGCCATCGTCTCCGGATCGTCGGCACCGAGTGTAAAAGTCGTTATCGGCGGAATCACCCGGTCGAGCCCTGCCAGTTTCCAGACCGGCTCGCCGGCCCGTTTCGCTTCGAGATCCCACAGCGCGCAGTCGATGGCATTGCGCGCACCGCCGGGCGGCAGGAGTTCGCGCAACTGCTTGCGGCTGATTCCGCCTTCGATGACATCGCGATGCGCCTCGATCGTCTGCGCCATCCCGGGCGGCTCATCGTCGAGGTAATAGACGCCGGCCGCTTCACCGCGCCCCTGCAAGCGCCCCTGACGGAGCGTCACGACCAGGACGGGCACGTCGGTGAAGGTATAGCCGGAGATGCGAAACGGCGACTTGAGCGGCAGCCTGTCGAGCGATACGCCGAGCTTCACCCGATCGGGACTCACCGTGGCACTCAGCAGTGCTCGACCATCTGCATGACGGCGGTCCAGGCTACCAGTCTGGAGACGGAACCCGGCCGGAACAGTGTCAGGTCCGGGTCGGCAGGCGTCTGCTCTTCTGCGTCCGCATAGCCGTAGCCTTTCCTGAGCAGCACTCCGCCGTCCCTGACGACCAGAATCGCCGTGTCCATGCTGCGAAGCAAACCGCCGAGTGCAGGCTTGTCTGATTTCATCAGGTCGATTCCGGCGTTACGATTGAAAACTGCGATTAGTGTAGCGGGAACTCGCGACGCGGCCTACCTAACGGCGCGCGATGGTCCATGCTCCACGCACCATTATGAGGCACCTGCGCATGAATCCGTCCGACCGCTCGTTGTTCGATATGCCCGCCGACGATCCCGCTGACGCGCCGAGGCAAACTGTCTATCTCAATACAGCGTATGTCGGTCCGCGGCTGAAGGCAGTCTCCGACGCGGGCCGGAAAGCTGTCGACCTTTACGCGACTCCCTGGCTGCTCTCCGGGGACCACTGGTTTGGCGCCCCGGAACGGCTTCGCGAGACGGTCGCTCGTTTGTTGACGGTCCATCCGGACAGCATAGCGCTGGTTCCATCCGCGAGTTATGCAATAGCGATCGCTGCGAAAAACCTTCCGGTCGCGGCCGGAGAGGGCATCGTCATCGTCGAGGAACAGTATCCATCAAACGTGTATGCGTGGCGGCGCCGCGCGGAGGAATCGGGTGCAGTCCTCCGGGTTGCCGGGCGGTCGGCGGCCAGACCGCTGACCGAATCGGTGCTCGAGCTCGTCGATTCGAACACGGCCGTGGTCGCCATTCCGAACTGCCACTGGACGGATGGCGAGCTGATCGATGTGGTCGCCATAGCCCGTGCTGCCCGGGCGGCGGGTGCGGCCCTGGTCATCGACGCGAGCCAGTCGCTCGGCGCATTGCCGATCGATATCGCAGCCGTGAAGCCGGATTTCCTGGTTTCAGTCGGCTACAAATGGCTGCTCGGTCCGTACGGGCTGGGCTATCTCTACGTCGACGAAGCGTGGCAGACCAGGGGCATTCCTCTGGAAGAAACCTGGGTCGCGCGCCGCGGAAGCGAGGATTTTTCGAAGCTGGTCGAGTACGTCGACGAATATCGCGCGGGTGCGCGCCGTTTCGATTATGGAGAGTTTTCCCGGTTCATTGCCGTCGCGATGGCAACGGCTGCCATCTCCCAGCTGAATCGCTGGGGCGCATCCTACATTGCGGCGGAATTAAACGAACGTGCAGAACGCGTACGCACAATGTGTGCGAGGACTGGCCTGGCAACCCTGGCGGCGGAGCGCAGCGCACCACACATCGTCGGAATACGAATACCCGAGGAACTCGAGCCTGCGAAGTTCGGCGAAGCTCTGGCATGCGCGGGAATCCACGTCAGTGTTCGCGGCAGAACCATCAGGGTTGCACCGCATCTGCACACGGATGAGCCTGACCTCGAACGTTTCGGTTCGGTGCTGGGAAAACTCCTGTAGGAGCCCGCCATTGCGGGCGACCTGCGCGTTTGGCGAAGGCAGTTGGTCGCCCGCAATGGCGGGCTCCTGCAGCCTTGTTGCCGCCGCTAGCGCTTACCCTTGAGTTTCTGCGCGGCGCGGTAACGCGCTGCGGCTTCGGCCAGTTCCGCCTGGGCGCGGGCGAGATCGGTTTCGTCCGAGACGCCCTTCAGTGCTTCCTCGGCATGCTGCTTCGCGGAAAGCGCCGCAGCTTCGTCGAGTTGTTCGCCGCGAAGCGCCGTGTCGGCAAGCACCGTGACGAGATGTGGCTGGATTTCGAGCATGCCGCCGGTGATGTAGAAGAAGTGTTCCTTGCCGTCGGTGTCTTCCACGCGGACTTCGCCCGGCTTCAACGCCGTCAATAACGGCGCGTGTCGCGGCGCTATTCCGACTTCGCCCATGCGCGCGGGCGCATACACCATCTTGGCGTTACCGGAATAGATCTCACCTTCGGCGGAAACGATGTCGACCTGGATCGTAGCCATGCAATTATTCCCGCCTGCCTATTGCATCGTCTTGGCTTTCTCGACCGCTTCGTCGATCGAGCCGACCATGTAGAACGCCTGCTCGGGCAGGTGATCGTAGTCGCCCTTGACGATGCCGTTGAAGCCGCGAATGGTTTCGGAGAGTTGCACGTATTTGCCGGGCGAGCCGGTGAAGGTTTCCGCGACGAAAAACGGCTGTGAGAGGAACCGCTGTATTTTTCGCGCGCGGGTAACGGAGCGCTTGTCGTCTTCCGACAATTCGTCCATGCCGAGAATCGCGATGATGTCCTGCAGTTCCTTGTAACGCTGCAACACAGCCTGCACGCCGCGCGCGCAGTCGTAATGCTCCTGTCCGATCACGTTCGGGTCGAGCATGCGGCTGGTCGAGTCGAGCGGGTCGACGGCAGGGTAAATACCCAGCTCCGCGATCTGGCGCGACAGCACCAGCGTTGCATCCAGGTGCGCGAAGGTCGTGGCCGGCGACGGGTCGGTCAGGTCGTCCGCCGGCACGTACACGGCCTGGAACGAAGTGATCGAGCCGGTCTTGGTCGAGGTGATGCGCTCCTGCAGCACGCCCATTTCCGCGGCAAGCGTCGGTTGGTATCCGACTGCGGACGGCATGCGTCCGAGAAGCGCCGACACCTCGGTGCCCGCCAGCGTGTAACGGTAGATGTTGTCGATGAACATCAGCACGTCACGGCCTTCGTCACGGAACGCCTCGGCCATGGTCAGGCCGGTCAACGCGACGCGCAATCGGTTGCCGGGCGGTTCATTCATCTGGCCATAGACCAGCGACACTTTGTCGATGACCCCCGATTCCGTCATCTCGTGATAAAAGTCGTTGCCCTCGCGAGTACGCTCGCCGACGCCGGCGAACACCGAGTATCCCTCGTGCTCGGCGGCGATGTTGCGGATCAGTTCCATCAGCGTCACGGTCTTGCCCACGCCGGCACCGCCGAACAGGCCGATCTTGCCGCCTTTTGCAATCGGCATGATGAGGTCGATCACCTTGATGCCGGTTTCGAGCAGTTCGGTCGCCGCCGCCTGTTCCTCGTAGGTCGGCGCGGGACGGTGAATCGGCATCCTGATTTCGGCGCCGATCTCGCCCTTGTTGTCGATCGGTTTGCCCAGCACATCCATGATCCGGCCCAGGGTTTTCTCGCCGACGGGAACCGAAATATACTCGCCCGTGTTGCTGACGCTCATGCCGCGCTTCAGGCCTTCGCTCGAACCCATCGCGATGGTGCGCACCACGCCGTCGCCCAGCTGCTGCTGCACTTCGAGCGTGATGTCCGCTTCATCGATGACCAGTGCATCGTAAATCTTCGGGATCGCGTCGCTGGGAAACTCGACGTCCACCACGGCGCCGATAATCTGCACGGTTGTTCCGCTGCTCATTCTCTCTTACCTCTGGTTCGGCGGCATCCGCGCCGACGTTCGTTAGCCTTGATTCCTTAACCTGACACGGCGGCCGCGCCGCCGACAATCTCTGAAATTTCCTGCGTGATCGCCGCCTGGCGCGCCTTGTTGTAGGCAAGCTGCAGGTTGTCGATGATCTCTCCGGCGTTGTCGGTCGCGGACTTCATCGCCACCATTTTCGCCGCCATTTCGCAGGCGAAGTTCTCGACCGCACCGCGGTACGCCTGTGATTCGATGTAACGCATCAGAACGTCGTCCAGAAGCTCAACGGCATCCGGCTCGTAAATGTAGTCCCAGTGCGCCTGCAATTTTTCCTCGCCCAGGTCGATTGCACTGACCGGCAGCAGCGTCTTGACGTCCGGCTGCTGGCTCATCGTGCTGACGAATACGTTGTGCACCAGGAACAGGCGGTCGATCTTGCCGCTGCTGTAGGCGTCCAGCATGATCTTGATGGAACCGATCAGATCGTTGACGTGCGGCCGGTCGCCGAGATGCGTCGCCGTACCGACGACGTTGCCGCCGAGCCGCCTGAAGAACTGCACCGCCTTGGCGCCGACCAGGACGAGGTCAACGTCGACGCCCTCGTTACGCCGGTGCGACAGCTCGCCGATGACCGACTTGAACATGTTGACGTTCAGGCCACCGCAAAGACCGCGGTCCGTCGAAATCACGATGTAACCGACCCGCTTTATCTCGCGCTCCAGGAGAAACGGGTGCTTGTAGTCCGGGTTCGCGTGCGCCAGGTGGCCGACGACGCGGCGAATGCGCTCGGCATAGGGACGCGAGGCCTCCATCTGAGCCTGCGCCTTACGGATCTTGCTGGCTGCCACCATCTCCATCGCCTTGGTGATCTTCTGCATGTTTTTCACGCTTCGGATCTTGTTGCGGATTTCTTTTGCGCCTGCCACGTCTGGTTCCAGTTCCTCAGTGTTTGTCGGTGGGATCGCCCGTCGGGCGGGCTCCTACAGCGGCCCTATTGGCACCTGTAGGAGCCCGCCGTGCGGGCGACCGCCGTCATCTCAATACGCGCCTTTCTCGGCGAATGCGTCGCAGACCATCTTCAGCCCCGCCTGTATCACGTCACTGTAGTCGCCGGACTCGTTGATCTTGTCCAGCAGATCCTTGTGATTGCCGCGCGCGTAATCGTGCAGTGCCGCCTCAAAGTCGGTGACTTTCGCGACCTCGACCTTGTCGAGATAGCCTCCGTTCACGGCGTACAGCGACAGCCCCATCTCGGCCACCGACAGCGGCGAGTACTGCTTCTGCTTCATCAGTTCGGTCACGCGCTGACCGCGCTGCAACTGTCTCCGTGTCGTTTCGTCGAGATCCGATGCGAACTGCGCGAACGCGGCCAGCTCCCTGTATTGCGCGAGTGCAAGGCGCACGCCGCCGCCGAGTTTCTTGATGATCTTCGTCTGCGCCGCGCCGCCCACGCGCGAGACCGACAGGCCCGCGTTGATGGCCGGGCGGATACCGGCGTTGAACAGGTCCGTCTCCAGGAAGATCTGTCCGTCGGTAATCGAAATCACGTTGGTCGGCACGAATGCGGACACGTCGCCCGCCTGCGTCTCGATGATCGGCAACGCCGTCAGCGATCCCGTTTTGCCCCTGACCTTGCCCCGCGTGAACTCTTCGACGTAATCCGCGTTGACGCGCGCCGCACGTTCCAGAAGGCGCGAGTGCAGGTAGAACACGTCGCCGGGGTATGCTTCCCGGCCCGGCGGGCGCCTCAGCAGCAGCGATACCTGCCGGTATGCCCACGCCTGCTTGGTCAGGTCGTCGAAAATGATCAGTGCATCCTGCCCGCGGTCGCGAAAATACTCACCCATCGACGTGCCCGAATACGGCGCGATGTATTGCATCGCGGCGGAGTCGGCTGCGGCCGCGGCAACGACGATCGTGTGCTCCATCGCACCATGTTCCTCGAGTCTCCTTACGACGCCCGCGATGGAAGAGGCTTTCTGGCCGATGGCGACGTAGATGCATTTGATGCCGGTGCCGCGCTGGTTGATGATCGTGTCGATGGCGACGGCCGTCTTGCCGGTCTGGCGGTCGCCGATGATCAGCTCGCGCTGCCCGCGGCCGATCGGCACCATCGCATCGATCGATTTCAGGCCGGTCTGCACCGGCTGGTCGACGGACTTGCGGGCGATCACCCCGGGCGCCACTTTCTCGATCGGCGCTGTTTCCGTGGAATCGATCGGGCCCTTGCCGTCGATCGGCTGTCCCAGCGAGTCGACCACGCGCCCGAGCAGCGCTTCGCCGATCGGCACTTCCAGAATGCGCCCGGTGGTCTTGACCGTATGGCCTTCGGAAATGTGCTTGTAGTCGCCCAGCACGACCGCGCCCACCGAATCCTGCTCGAGGTTGAGCGCCAGGCCGAAGGTATTCTCCGGGAACTCGAGCATTTCACCGTATCGGGCGTCCGCGAGTCCGTGTATGCGCACGATGCCGTCGGTCACGCCGATGACCGTGCCGACGTCCCGCGCTTCAGCGGCTGCTTCGAAATTCTCGATCCGCTCTTTAATCAGTTGGCTGATTTCGGAAGCCTTGAGTGCCATGTCCCGTTCCTTTTTTAAGCGATCAGCGCGTTCGACAGACTTTGCAGTCTCGAACGCAACGATCCATCAATTACGACGTCGCCGGCGCGAATCACTGCGCCGCCGATCAGGTTCTCATCCAGTACGGCCTCGAGGCGCACTTCGCGTCCCAGACGTTTTTTCAGTGCGGCGGCAATCGCCCGCTTTTGCGCGTCATCGAGCTTCGCCGCCGACGTCACCGTAACGTCGACCGTATTCTCGATTTCAGCCTTCCGCGCATCGAAATGCCCGGCGATCTCCGGCAGTACCGCGATGCGCCCGTACTCGAGCAGAAGCTTCAGGAAGTTCCTTCCTTCCTTACTGCTGCCGGCGAGAATCGTGTCGTCGCCGCCTGCGGTACCGAACAAACCGCTCAGGAAGGACAGCCTTTCTGCATCCGTGAGCGACGGGTTGCCGAGGAACTTTGCAACCCTGCCGTCGGCCATCACGGCGCTTGCGACGTTCAGCGCGGCAGACCACGCATCGAGGCTGCCGCCGTCGCGGGCAAGCTCGAACGCCGCCTCGGCGTAGGGTCGCGCAATCGTGTTGTTGTCTGCCATGGTTCGACTGTGTTCCGTTGTCTCGTCGTTCGTTCGCCCGTCGCGACGCTTTAAAGCTCAGCCGCCAGCTTGTTTAGAATGTCTTCGTGGGTCTTCGGGTCGATCTCGCGCATGAGAATCTTCTCGGCGCTCGCAACCGCAATGGCAGAAACCTGGCCGCGCAGCTCTGCGCGTGCGCGATTCACTTCCTGTTCCATTTCCGCATGCGCTGCCGCAATTTGCCGTTCCCGTTCCTTCGCACCTTCGGCCTTGCCTTCGGCGACTATTTCATTCGCCCGCGCATGCGCCTGGTCCAGGATGCCGGTTGCCTGTTTTCTGGCTTCGCCGACAATGTTCGTGGCCTCGGCTTTTGCATTGTCCAGGCTCTGCTGTCCGCGCTCGGCGGCCGCGAGCCCATCGGCGATCTTCGTCTGCCGCTCTTCGATCGCGTTCATGACCGGCGGCCAGATGAACTTCATGCAGAACCAGACGAACACGATCATGGCGATCGTCTGGCCGAGCAGAGTCAGATTGATATCCACTGGAGACTCCTCGATCCCGGTGACTGATGCCTTAGCCGGCGACCGGCGCCATCGCGTCCCGCAACTGGCCGATGAACGGATTGGCAAACGCAAAGTAAAGCGCGATACCGACACCGATCATGGCGACCGCGTCGAGCAGGGCCACAACCAGGAACATTTTGGTCTGCAGCATCGGCGCCAGCTCCGGCTGCCTTGCCGCGCCCTCGAGGAAGCGGCCGCCGAGCAGGCCCATGCCGATACCAACGCCGAGCGCGCCCAGGCCGATCAGAATTGCGACGGCGATCGCAGTAAAACCAATAACAGTTTCCATCAATGTCTCCTGTAACGGATCAAGTCAAAAATCAATCAATGCTTCTCGGAAGCCAGGCTCAGGTAAACGATCGTCAGCATCATGAAAATGAAGGCCTGTAACGTAATTATCAGTACGTGAAACACAGCCCACAGAAAATGCAGGGGCAGCTGCCAGATACCGAGAATTGCGATCAGGATAAAAATCAGTTCGCCGGCAAACATGTTGCCGAACAGTCGCAGCGACAACGACAACGGCTTAGCGAGCAGGGAAACCGATTCCAGAATGAAATTGAACGCGATAATAAAAGGCGCCGCGATCAGCCCCAGGCCTTTGGTCGGCGGTGCGATCGGATGCAAGGTCAGCTCGCCGATGAAGCCGCTGAAGCCCTTGTTCATCACGGTAAAGACAACGATCAGTATGAACACGGCGATGGACATGCCGAAGGTGATGTTGACGTCAGTCGTCGGCACAACCTTGAGATAAGGAACGTTGAGGACGTTCTCGGCAAAGAACGGCAGCCAGTCGACGGGCAGCAGGTCCATCAGGTTCATCAGGAACACCCAGACGAAAATGGTCAGCGCCAGCGGCGCGATCAGCTTGTTCTCGCCGTGGAAGGTGTCGCGAACGCTCGAATCGACAAAATCGACGAGGATTTCGACCGCTGCCTGAAGCTTGCCCGGCTTGCCCGCCGACGCCTTCTTCGCCACGGAGCCGAACAACCAGATGAAGACCACTCCGAGGAGAACCGAAAAGACCATCGAGTCGACGTTGACGGCCATGGCGTTGCCGGCGCAATGGTTCCACACCCATTCGCCATTGTCCCTGCACACCTGCAGGTTCTGCAGATGATGCGTTATGTATTCGCCGGTCGTGCGGGCGCCTTCACTCGCCATTCCTGTTACCCGTATTCCCTGTTCGTACCCTGTCACGCATCAGAAACCCGGCAAACGTCGCCAGTTGTGCGGCGATGAAGCCTGTGAACAGCGCACCCGCTGCGAGCGGCCGCACCAGTACAAAGACCGTGCCGAACATGAGCACAGTCAATGCCAGCTTTCCCAGTTCGCCGATATAGGCGGCCCGAAGCAGGGCGCCCGCTCCGGGGTCGCGACGCGGCACCATAAGCCTCGCCGCCAGAAAGGCATTCGGGATTACCGCGGTCAGCCCGCCGAGCAACGCCGAATAGCCTGACACATGCCCGTCAATACCCCAAAAGAGCGCGGCAAGCGCCGCTGTCAGGCCCGTTTGCGCCAGCAGCACCTTCACGACGGGACTAAGGCTCGAGGCTCCGGATTGCTCGTGAGCCTCGCTCCTCATGTCTCGCTTGCCTCCGGCAACAAAAACGCCACGACCCTCGGCTAACCGGCGGTAGGTGGCGTTCTGATTAAATTCTTCCCAGGCGGGCCTTCGCTGAGCCCGCGCATTATAGGGTTCGATATGCAGCAAGGCAACCGACGGCGGCACTGTAAAACCTCATATCTGCCGAAACTTAATGAGGGTTTACGGCGCAGATTCAATGCCGGTCCCGCGACCGGAAAATCCTCCCTGACACCCCGTGGGAGCCCGTGAAAACGGGCGAATGGACGCTGACGAAATCGCCCGTCCTTCGCCCACTCTCGCGGGCTCCAACAGCGTCGATAACCGCCCCCGATCGGCGACGGTCTACTGGATGTGTTTCAGGATGCCGTCGAGTTCGTCGAGGCTGTTGTAGGCAATAACGATTCGGCCAGAGCCCTTCCCGGTGTGGTCGATCTGCGTTTTCGCGCCCAGTTTCTCGGTAATCTCGACCTCCAGGCGGCGCACGTCGGCATTCGGCGGCGGCGCGGGGTTCGCTTTTTTGCCTGCTTGTCGTTCCTGAATGCGCCGCACCAGGCGCTCGGTGTCGCGCACCGACATGCCGTTTCTGGCCACCTGGCGGGCGGCGTCGAATTGCTGTGCCTTGTCCTCGATCGACAGCAGGGCGCGAGCGTGGCCCATCTCGATCTGGCGGGCTTCGAGCATGGGTTTGACCTTGTCGGACAGCTCGAGGAGCCGCAACAGGTTGCTCACGGCGGCGCGCGACCGGCCGACCGCTTCGGCCGCCGCCTGATGCGTCAGGTCGAACTCGCGGATCAGGCGATCGAGGGCGCGTGCTTCCTCGAGGGGATTCAGGTTTTCGCGCTGAATATTCTCGATCAGCGCCATCGCAATCGCCGCGTCGTCGGGCACCTCGCGAATCACCGCCGGTATTTCCTGCAGGCCGGCCATCTGCGCTGCGCGCCAGCGGCGTTCACCGGCGACAATTTCGTACCGTTGTGTGCCGCCGTCCTGGCTACCGAGGGGACGCGCCACGATCGGCTGCACCACGCCCTGCGAGCGGATCGAATTCGCGAGATCCTCGAGCGTGTCCTGGCGCATGTCGACGCGCGGCTGGTACTGGCCCCTCTGCAGCAGATCCACCGGAATACTCGCGAGCCGGTCCCCCTGGACCGCCGGCGCGTCCGGGCTTGCGGCCGGAGGCTTGCTTAAAAGAACGTCGAGGCCGCGACCCAGTCGTTTCTTTCTGGTCGTTGGATTTTCTCTGGCAGCCGCGTCAGTGGTTGGCATGAAGCTCGCTCCGATTCTATAAGTTTGGCGGGTTACGTTCGTCTTCCCGGCGCAATACTTCGCCGGCGAGAGCGAGATACGCCATGGCACCGCGCGACGTCTTGTCGTGAAACAGGACCGGGCGGCCGAAACTCGGCGCTTCGGCCAGGCGCACATTGCGCGGCACAACCGTGCGAAAAACCTTGTCGTCGAAATGTGCGACCAGCTGTTCGGAAACTTCGTTCGACAGGTTGATGCGCGGGTCGACCATCGTGCGCAGCAAGCCGAACACTTCGAGTTCCGGATTCACCGACGTACGCACCTGTTCGATCGTGTTCAAAAGGGAACTCAGGCCTTCGAGGGCATAGTACTCGCATTGCATCGGAATCAGCACGCCGTCGGCAGCGGTCAATGCGTTCACCGTCAGCATGTTGATCGACGGCGGGCAGTCGATGAGTATGAAGTCGTAAAGGCCGCGGACCGGCGCCAGCGCTTTTCGCAGGCGCATTTCCCGGCCGATATCCTGCAACAGCCTGACTTCGGCCAGTGTCAGTTCGTCATTGCCCGGCAGAACGGAAAAATCCCCTTCCGGCGCCGAGACAATCGTATCCGCCGCCGTCTCGTCGCCCAGTAGCACGTCGCAGGTGGAGCGTTCGAGATTCATTTTGTCGATGCCGCAGCCCATCGTGGCGTTGCCCTGCGGATCCATATCGACCAGCAGCACACGACGATGCGTCGCCGCAAGGGATGCGGCAAGATTGACGCAGGTGGTCGTTTTACCGACACCGCCTTTCTGGTTTGCGACCGCGATGACCCGGGTCATGCCGCCGCCCGCCGGCCCGCCGGAATGTTCATGTTGCGGCTGCCCTTGTTCCGAAAGACTTTCGTCTGCGCAAGCTGACGATATGCCTCGTACGCGTTTCGAGTCCTGGCACCTTGAGTTCGGTCACGTCGTAGTCCCACAGGTCTGACAGCTCTGGCATGTCCATAAATTGCCGCAGTTCGTCGTGCGGATATTTGCCCTTCTGCGCAAGCAGCACGCCGGTGTCGCCCACCAGGTGCCCGGCGAGTTCAATAAGCTCTGGAATTGCGGCAAATGCCCGGGCAACCACGGTATCAAAGCGAATGCCGGGTGCATAGTGTTCTGCTCGCGCCTTTATCGCGACTGCATTTGCGATGCCAAGTTCGCCGATTATATGTCTTACGAAGGCTTGTTTTTTGCCGCTGCTGTCAAGAAGTTCAACGCTCCGCCCGGGCTCCGCAATCGCCAGCGGCAAGCCGGGGAAGCCCGCGCCGGTACCGATGTCGATCGTCGTCGGCCCGGTCAGGTACGGCCTTACGGCGAGGCTGTCCAGCACGTGGGCGGACACCATGGCGTTGACATCGCGTACGGAGGTGAGATTGATGCGCGCGTTCCAGCGCGCAAGCTCTGCAATGAGGTGCGCAAGTTTTGCGCCCGCGCCCGCCGGCAACTCTTGCCCCAGCGCCGCGACACCGGACTCGATTGCGTCAGACAGTTGTGCCGAATTCACACCGGGCCGGCTCAAGCGACCAGCAACGCCATGAAGTCGTCCACCGGCAGTGCCTTCAGTTCGTCGCTGTCGTTCAATACCGTCTCGAGCATCTGCCACTGGCTTGCTTTGACCTTGCGCGATACGCTCGCTGCGAATTTCTGCTGCAGAAGCGGCAGGCCCTCGCTGCGCCGCAGCCGGTGGCCAACAGGAAAGTCGACCTGCTCCCGTTCAGTGCTCGTCCCATCGTTGAAATACACCTGCACTGAATTGCCGATGTAACGTTTATGCGGATCGTAATAGTCTTTCGTGAAGGCGTCATTCTCTCGTACTTCCATGCGCGCCCGCAGCATGTCGATGCGCGGATCGATCGCCACTTTGTCTTCGTAGTCAGCCGCTGTCAGGCGGCCGAAAACAAGCGGCACGGCCGTCATGTACTGCAGGCAGTGATCGCGATCGGCCGGGTTGTCGAGCGGGCCGGTCTTGTCGATGATGCGAACCGCGGGTTCCTGCGTCTCGATGACGATTCTCTCGATTTCCTGCAACCGGTCGCGCACCTCAGGGTGCAGCGTCATCGCCGCTTCGACTGCGGTCTGCGCATGGAACTCCGCCGGATAGGAAATCTTGAACAGGATGTTCTCCATCACGTAGCTGCCGTAGCCCCGGGGAAACGAAAACGACTTGCCCTTGAACAGCACGTCGTAAAAGCCCCAGTTTTTCGCAGACAACGCCGAGGGATACCCCATTTCTCCACGCATTGCGATCAATGCGAGTCGCACCGCGCGGCTGGCCGCGTCACCCGCGGCCCAGCTCTTGCGCGACCCGGTATTGGGCGCATGCCGGTAGGTACGGAGCGCGCCGCCGTCGATCCATGCGTTCGATACGGCATTCATCACCTGCTCGGGCGTACCGCCGAGCATCTGCGTCACAACCGCTGTCGATGCGACACGCACCAGCAGCACGTGGTCGAGTCCGGCCCTGTTGAAGCTGTTTTCGAGCGCAATAACGCCCTGGATCTCGTGTGCCTTGATCATCGCCGTCAGCACATCCTGCATGCTGAGCGGCTCTTGCCCCTGCATGCGTCGTTGACGGCTCAGGTAATCCGCTGTGGCGAGAATCGCGCCCAGGTTATCGGACGGATGTCCCCACTCGGCGGCAAGCCAGGTGTCGTTGAAGTCGAGCCAGCGAATCATGACTCCGATATTGAACGCCGCGAGAACCGGGTCCAGTTCGTAGGACGTGCCCGGAACCCGCGCGCCGCCGGCAAGCGTTGCGCCCGGCACGACCGGGCCCATAAGCCGCGTGCAGGCGGGATAATCGAGCGCCTGGAACCCGCACGCCAGCGTATCCATCAGGCAGTAGCGTGCAGTCTCGCAGGCCAGCGCCGACGTTATTTCCGTATGACACACATACTCGGCAATCGCGATGAGTACTTCGTCAGGCTCGGCGCGTTTGGCCGAACGGATATCCAGTGCGGACATTCAGTCTCCAGTGCTCGTAATCGTGCTCGAAGCCTTGCCGGCGTAGAAATTGCACCTTCGTTGCTGTTGCGGGCAACCGCGTCAACCGCGTTCGTCGAGCGGAATCCACTTCTGCAATGCGGGGCCGACGTAGTCCGCCGCCGGCCTGATCAGCTTGTTGTCGGCGCGTTGTTCCATGATGTGTGCCGACCAGCCGGTAATTCGCGAGCACACGAATATCGGCGTGAACAGGTAGGTCGGTATGCCGAGGAAGTGATAAACGCTGGCCGCGAAAAAATCAGCATTCGCGAAAAGTTTCTTCTCGTCCCACATGACCTTCTCAATCGCCTCCGAGACGGCATACAGATGCAAGTCTCCGGTTTCCGCGGCAAGCTTCTTCGACATTTTCTTGTTGACCGAATTGCGCGGGTCCGAGGTCGTGTAAACGCGGTGGCCGAAGCCCATGATTTTTTCCTTGCGCGCCAGCATCTCGCGGACGCCCTTTGCCGCCCCTTCGGGCGAGTCGAACTTTTCGATCAGGGCCATGGCGGCTTCGTTGGCGCCGCCGTGCAGCGGTCCGCGCAGCGCACCGATCGCGCCGGTCACGGCCGAGTGGAAATCCGACAGCGTGCCGGTGATGACCCGGGCGGCAAACGTGGAGGCATTGAATTCATGCTCGGCATACAGGATCAGGGTCGTGTCGAGCGTGCGCCGGTGCAGCCCGGAGGGCGTTGCGTCGTGCAGCATGTTGAGGAAGTGTCCCGAAACGCTGTCGTCGTCCGTTTCGACGTCTATGCGCTTGCCGTCGGTGTGAAAACGGTGCCAGTACAGAAGCATCGACGGAAGGCAGGCGAGCAGTCGGTCTGCAACGTTGGCCTGGTTCGAAAAGTCGCCCTCGGGCTCAACGTTGCCGAGGAAGGACACGCCGCTGCGGAGAACGTCCATCGGATGGCTGTCGGCCGGAATCATTTCCAGGGCCTGTCGTACCTGGCGCGGCAGGCCCCGCAGCGATTTAAGCTTGCCGATGTATGCGGCGAGTTCCCGGCGGTTCGGCAGTTTGCCGTGCATCAGCAAATAGGCGACTTCCTCGAAGCTCGCGTTGTCCGACAGGTCGTAGATGTCGTAACCGCGGTACGTCAGTCCGGCGCCTTCCTTGCCGACGGTGCAAAGTGCCGTTTCTCCGGCGGAAACGCCCGCCAACCCCCCGATTTTTTTCTTTTCCGCCATGTCGTTCTCCAGTTCTACCTGCTTACTGCCGCGGCGTTCTTGCCTTGTCCGACGGGGCCGAATCCCGGAACAGCTCGTCGAGCTTCTGCTCGTAAGCATGGTAGCCGAGAACGTCGTAAAGGTCCGAGCGCGTCTGCATCCGGTCTACGACCGCCTTTTGCGTGCCGTCCTGTCGAATGCGGCGATAAACCTCGTTCGCCGCGGCTGCCATCGCACGCGAGGCGGACAAGGGGTACAACGCGAGCCTCACGCCGGCCTCATCGAGTTCCCCGGTGGTAAACAGCGGCGTCTGGCCGAACTCGGTCAGGTTCGCGAGCACCGGCACGTCGACTGCCGCGGTGAATTCCCGGTATTCGGCCAGCGACGTCAGCGCCTCCGCGAAAATCATGTCGGCGCCGGCCGCAACGTAGCGCGCCGCACGGTCGAGGGCGGCTTGCTGGCCTTCGACCGCATGCGCGTCGGTGCGCGCCATGATGGCGAATTTCTCGTCGGTCCGCCCGTCGACGGCCGCTTTGATGCGGTCGGCCATTTCGGCCGCTTCGACCAGCGCCTTGCCCGGACGATGCCCGCAGCGTTTGACGGCGACCTGGTCTTCGAGATGGCAGGCCGCGGCGCCGGCGCGAGTCATCTCGCGGACGGTACGACCGATCATGAAGGCGCCGCCCCAGCCGGTATCGGCGTCCACCAGGAGCGGCAGTTCGGTCGCATAGGTGATGCGACGGATGTCCTCGCACACATCGTTAAGCGTCGTCATCGCAAGGTCGGGTAAGCCGAACGACGCGTTGGCGACCCCGGCACCGGAAAGATACAGCGCCCGGAACCCGGCTCTTTCGGCGAGAAGCGCGGCGTAGGCATTGATCGTGCCGACCACCTGTAGCGGCCGCTCGTCTTCAAGGGCGCGCCAGAATCGTTCGCCGGCACTCGATGGCATGACGTCTCCCGGTCAAATCTGAAAGAAAAGGCTGGATAGCCCGGGTCTCGCACGGGTCCAGCGCAACCTCGGGGGCCGGAATTCTAAACCAGCGCAGCGCCCATTCCCAAATCAGGCGCAACGCTCCGCAACGTCTGTATCGCCCGCTTCGCGGGCGAAAAATTGGCCAAGGGTTACTTCGAGGCGATCTCGACCACGATGCGCCCGGTCACCGCGCCGTCCATATATTGCTGGAAGCAATCCGGCAGCTCGTCGAAGCGGACGCTGCGGCTGCCGATCGTATCGAGGTGGCGAGGGCGCAGATCGCCGCCCAGCCGCTGCCATACCTGCAACCTGAGATCGCGCGGCGTATCGACCGAATTGATACCGAGCAGGCAGACTGCGCGCAGGATGAACGGCACCACCGTCGTTTTGAGTTCCATGCCGGCGGCAAGTCCTACGCTTGCGATGTTACCGCCGTAGTTCACGGTCCGCGTCAGCCATGCGAGCGCATCGCCGCCGAGACTGTCGATGGCGCCGCCCCACTCGGCCTTTTCCATAGGACGCTTGCCGAAGTCGATTTCATCGCGCACGAGGACACGGCGCGCACCGATGCTTTTCAGGTAATCGGCCTGGTGGCCTTTGCCGGTTACCGCAACCACTTCGTAACCAAGCCCGTCCAGCAGGTCGATCGCCACGCTGCCTACGCCGCCGGTCGCACCGGTGACGACGATCGGCCCGTTTTCCGGGGCCTGGTTGTTCTGTTCCATGCGGTGTATCGCAAGCGCGGCCGTGTAGCCGGCGGTGCCGATCTGCATCGCCTGAAACGCGTTCATGCCTTGTGGAATGGGCACCACCGAATCGCCGTCGACGCGCGCATATTCGGCGTAGCCGCCGTCGCGCGTTTCGCTCAGACCGCAGCCGTTGACGAGCACCGCCTGGCCTTCGGCGAAGCGTTCGTCACTCGAACGAACGACCGTGCCGGCCAGGTCGATGCCGCCGACCAGCGGATACCGGCGAAGAATCTTTCCTTTGCCGGTCGCGGCCAGCGCGTCCTTGAAGTTGATTGTTGAATGGCTGACCTTGATGACGACGTTGCCCGCAGCCAGATCGTCCAGGGTCAGCGACGTGAAGTCCGCGACGATGTTGCCGTCTTTCTGGTCGATACGGTAGGCGCGAAAGCTGTCCATAAAGTTTCCTTAATCAGTGTCTCGCGGCGTCTTTGTTTTCCGCGCGGCCGTCGCGATGATCGAGCCAGTGTTCCAGCCCCATCGTGTTCAGGGCAACGTCGACGTCAAGCAGCGCGTGCAGCCTGTCGTTATCGCTGCCGAACCCGTGTTGTCCGAGCGCATCCGTCAGGTACCCAAACATGCTCTTCTGCATGGCTTCGGTGCGATTGTCGCTCGCACCGGCCGTAGCGTGCAGCGTTGCGATCGCGACAAAGTCATCGAGCCTCTGATGCATGTCGTCGGCAAGCCGCGGCAGGTCCGTAACCCTGCTGTAGTGTGTCAGGTAAAGGCGCGCGGGTGACAACGCCATGATTCGATCGATGGCTTTATGCGCCTCGGCCGGATCGAAGTGCACCGGCGTCGTCGTTGGGAAAATAAACTCCCCGGCGGCGGTATCGAACTCACGGTAGGAGATGCCGAAACTGTCGCCCGTGAACACTCCGTCCGACGCGGGATCTGCCAGGCAATAGTGATGCCGCGCGTGCCCCTCGGTGAACAGGCATTGCAGTACGCGATCGCCGAGCGTCAGTTTCTGCTCGTCGGACACGACCGTAATGCGCTCTCCGGGAATGGCCGCAATGTCGCCATACATTTTCCGCACGCGCGCCTCGCCGTAGACGGCCTCGGATCCCTTGACCAGTCTGACAGGGTCGATCATGTGCGGCGCGCCGCGAGGATGCAGGACCGCGCGCGCGTTGGGCAATCGCTGCATCAATTGCCCGGCTCCGCCGGCGTGGTCCAGATGCACGTGCGTCAGGAACACGTAGTCGACATCGGCAACATCGATATCTTTTCGTCGGAGCGCTTCGAGCAGGAGTGGGACGCTTTCGTTTACGCCGGTATCCACAAACGCCGCGCGGCCGTTATCGACAATGAGATGACTGGCATCGAGCAGCGGCCGCATGTAATCGGTATCGATGGCGGTGATGCCATGATCAAGGTCTGTCGTGCGAACAGACTGACTTGTCATTGCGGCGCCTTTTGCTTGCTGCGAATACTGACAATTGCGGTCGAAAAAGCGCGGAAATCGCTACTCGACTTCGCCCAGCGTGTACAGACCGTCCCGCGCCGCATAAAAGGCGGCCAGTCGTTCGATGTCGTCGTCCGCCAGTGCCGCCGTGAATGCGCTCATCACGGTGTTGCCGCGCTCGCCGTCCTTGTACTGGGTCAGCGCTTCCTGCAGATAACTCTGATGTTGTCCCGACAATACCGGCGGCGCGGGCGTGACTGAGGCTCCCGCGCTCCCGTGGCATGCGATGCAAGCCTTTGCGGCTTCGACATCGGCGACCGCTTCCGCATCGAGATCGTCGCTTGCGGCCGGCGCCTCGGCTATCCAGGCGACGACGTCGGCAATATCCTGGTCCGACAGGCCGGCACCCTGCGCCTGCATCGTGTGGTGCGGCCGGTTTTCACCGCGATACGCGCGCAACGCAGATTCGAGTGCGGCAGGCTTCTGGCCGCCCAGTTTCGGTACCCGGTACGACGGATACGCGTTGCGATAGCCGTCGATACCATGGCATCCAAGACAGGTATACCCAAGCGTTCTGCCGCGCTCGGGATCGCCGTCCGCAACCGCGGTCTGCGCGCATGGCGCGGTCAGCAGTGCCATCAAGGCCGCCGCGACGACTTTCGAAATCAGTCTGTTCACGTGAGTTTTCAGGGGTTTCTGGAGCCGGAACGGTTTCCGGGCAATGGTCGAGGCCGATATGGTAGTGACACCGGAGCGTTATTTCTACTGGCCGCGAACGATGGGCGTTCCGCAGGTTGCCGTTGCAGCGTCTCTCTACCCTTATGTACAGTCGGCGTCTTTAGGGGGAAGAACATTGAAACGATGGGTGGTGGTGCTGCTGGTGGCGCTGGCAGTGATCGTCCTGGTTTCCCCGGGCATCGTCGGGCGCCTGGCCGAACAGAGCCTGAAGAACAGCATCAGCTGGGCGCAGAGCGAAAGCGACGATCTGCTGGTCATCGAGGAAACGTTCGAGCGCGGCTGGTTTACCGCCGAGGGGCGGCATCGCATCGAGTTGAAGAAAGGCAAGCTGCGAGCGGCCGTCGTCGGTCTGACGGGCCGCGAGGACGCCGAGTGGATTCCGGCATTGCTCGTCGACACGCGCATCGATCACGGACTCGTGCCGGTCACGTCGATGTCGCGGAAATCGGGTTCACTGATGCCGGGGCTCGCCAGTACCGTGTCGACGCTGCAGTTCGATCCGGGCAACGGTGACCTGATCGAAATTCCAGGAGCCCTGTACAGCCAGGTCAGGCTGTCCGGCGAAACCGTCTCGCAGTATCTGCTGGAAGCCGGTTCTTTCGACGATCAAGAGGCAAAAGTCGAGTGGGATGGTGCCGACGTCTCGCTGACCACCGATCCGTCGACCCGCAGCATCGGCTACGACGGCGCCATCGAACCCTTTTCTGTCGACTCCGGAGACGATTCGTTCCGCCTCGGCGCCACTGAATTCAAGGGCAACGCCAACCGGACCGATTTCGGGCTCGCGGTGGGCTCGATCTCGCTCGAAATGGATTCATTGTCCGTTGGCCGGCCCCTGGCTGTCGACGCGGCCACGACGACAGGTTTTGGTAAATTGACGCTGGACGCGGACAGCGCGTTGGACGGCGACCGCGTCAACGGCAAGTCGACAATGACCATTGCCGACGTTGTCGTGCCCGGCTTCGGCGAAATCGACATGGCCATTGACGTCGTGCTGAATGGACTGGACGCCCGATCGATGCAGGCGATCATTGGGACGCTGCGGGACGCGCAAGGCGCCGACGACCCCGACGCCGCATTGGCGGCCGTCTATCCACGCATCGAGAACGATGTGCAGACGTTTCTGTCCTCGGGCGCCGAAGTCCGCTTCGACCGCCTCGATGTTTCGCTGCCGCACGGCGAGGTAACGACAAAGCTCAGTTTCAAGCTCCCCGAGACCGCGGCCAGCGGCGAATTCTCCTGGCCCGCGCTGATACTCGCGCTGACAGCGTCAGCCGACATTCGCGTGCCGGTCGCGCTGATGGAACTGGCACAGTCCGTCAATCCACAGTCGGGCGCCCTCATTGCAATGGGCATCCTCAAAAAAGACGGAGACTTCTACGTCGCCAGCGCCGCGTACCAGAAAGGCCTCCTGACCGTAAATGGCGCACCGATGCCGATCCCGCTCCCGGTCCGTTGACTGCCGGCGCGATCCTGCGGCGTGAATCAAGTCCGGCACCGAGCAGCCGGCGCTGCCCGACGGTGTTCCAAGCAGCGAGCGACTCAACCCGCGGCGCGAATACAGTCTGGCACGCAGCAGGGGCGCTGCCCGGGGGTGTTCCACAAAGCGAGTTTCCCGTGTCTGAGCGACTGGAATACCCCCGGGCAGCGCCCCTGCGATGTTCGGGCGTGGTCCGACGCTTGGGGGTCGAGGGTCGAGGGTCGGGGATCGAGACCTTACCGCAGGTCGATCTCCCCGGCCCGGTGACAGGCGACGTCCGACCCGTCGATTCGTTCCAGTTCGGGCCGTTCCGTTCTGCAACGAGGCTGTGCATATTCGCAACGCGGATGAAACGCGCATCCGGATGGAATACCGGCCGAGGAAACTTCGCCGACTCCGGGTGCGGGCCGCGGGCCACGGGTGGGATCGGCGACCGGCACCGCATCCATCAACGCACGGGTATAGGGATGTCGCGGTCGCCGGAACAGCGCGTCGTTGTCCGCGTGTTCGCAGATGCGGCCCATGTACATCACCAGCACGCGATGGCTTATCTGCCGCACGACTGCAAGATCGTGCGTTATAAAAAGGAGCGACAGCCCGGAGCGCCGTTGCTCGGCCTGAAGCAGATCGAGAACCGCGCGTCGCACTGTGCCATCGAGCGCCACTACCGCTTCGTCGCAAATGAGAACTTTCGGTTCCAGCACCAGCGCGCGGGCAATCGCGACGCGCTGCGCCTGGCCGCCGGACAGCTCGTGCGGAAAGCGCTGCAGCAGGGAATCGTCGAGACCCACCCTGCCGAGAACGGCAACGACACGTTGGTCGTATTCGGCACGGCCGAGCCGGGGTTCGTGCAGCTCGACCGGTTCCGCGATGATCCGGCCTACTTTCATGGCCGGATCGAGCGACGCCACCGGATCCTGAAACACCATTTGCAGATCGCGCCGCTGGTCCAGCGGTCGGAACCGGACGCGCCCGGCGAGCGACTCGCCTGACAGACTCACCGTACCGCGACCCTTGAGCGCCAGGCCGACAATCGCTCGCGCGACCGTGGTTTTGCCGGACCCCGATTCGCCCACCACTGCGACCGTTTCTCCAGCGCCCAGCGAAAATGTCACCCCGCGCACCGCGCTGTGCGCCGTTTGCGGCCGCCACCCGAATCGCGTGTCGCTAAACGTGACCTCGAGTTTGTCGACGCTCAACACCGGCGGCGAGCCTGATGCCGCCGGCGCCGGCGGCGCCGGGTCGTCGACACTTACGGTAGCAGCGAGCATCGCCCTGGTGATTTCCTGCACCGGGCTCTGAAATACAGTCGTGGTCAATCCTTGCTCGAGCATCCGCCCGTGATGCAATACGAGCATCCGTCCGCAGTTCCCGGCAACGACTCCGAGGTCGTGCGTGATCAGCATCAGAGCGATGCCGCTCTCTGCGCGCAGCTTTTGCAGCAGTTGCAAAACTTGCGCCTGCAACGTGACGTCGAGGGCCGTGGTCGGCTCGTCCGCGATCAACAGTTCGGGTTCGCAGGAGAGCGCCAGTGCAATCATCGCCCGTTGCCGCATACCCCCGGAAAGCTGGTGCGGCCACGCGCGGTACTGTCGTTCGGCATCCGGCAACCCGACGCGACGCAACAACTCGAAGGCGCGTTGGCGCGTGTCCCTGGCGCGAACGATCCGATGTTCCAGCAGCACGCGCCTCAGTTGTTCGCCGATCGTGAGGTAGGGATTGAGCGCCTGCTGTGGATCCTGGAACACCATCGCGACGCGGCGGGCGCGGTAGCGGTTCAGTATTTTTACGCCCTTGCCGAGCAAGTCGACGCCGTCGAACAGAACCTGCCCCCCCACCTTCGCCTGCGGCGGCAAAAGCCCCAGGATGCCGAGCGCAGTCTGCGTCTTACCGGAGCCGGATTCGCCGACGAGCCCGAGCGACTCGCCGGCGTTTACGGCAAAGCTCAAGCGATCGACGGCCGGTTCCCGCGCACCCGCATAGGCGATGGTCAAGCCCTTGACCTCGAGCAGGGTCACCGCCTTCGCTGCCTCGGATCCAGCGCGTCGCGAAGCCCGTCACCCAGGAAGTTGAACGACATCAGAACGGCGGCAAGAAGCGTCGCGGGAATCAACAGCATCCACGGGGCGCGTTCCATTTGCGAGACACCGTCGTTGACCAGCGCGCCAAGCGACGTCTGCGGCTCCTGCACCCCGAGTCCGAGAAAGCTTAAGAACGATTCGACCAGAATTGCCTGGGGGATGGTCAGCGTCACGTAGACCACGACGACGCCGAGCAGGTTCGGCACGATGTGGCGAAATACGATGACGACCGGCGGCACGCCGATGAGCCGCGCGGCATCGACGAATTCGCGGTGTTTCAGCGAGAGCGTCTGGCCTCTGACGATGCGGGCCATATCCAGCCAGTTTATTGCGCCGATGGCGACAAAGATCAGGAGGACGTTGCGTTCGAACGCGACCATCAGGAGGATAACGAGGAAAATAAACGGCAAAGCATAAAGTGCGTCGACGATGCGCATCATGAATGCATCGATTTTACCGCCGGCGTAACCCGCGATGGCGCCGTACGCGACGCCGATCGCAAGGCTTACGAAGCTCGCCACAACGGCAACCAGCAGGGTTATCCGCGTCCCCGACAATGTCCTGACGAAGAGGTCGCGACCCAGGTCGTCGGTGCCGAACAGTCGCCCTTCATCGAGCGTCGGCGGCTTCAGGCGCTGCTCGAAATCCGTGTCGAAGTAGTCGTGCGGGCTGAGCATCGGTCCGAGCAACGCTGCCGCCGCAATGATCAGTAGTATCCCCGTCGACACCCTTATCGCGGCGCCGCCGTGCAGATGGCGGAAGGCGCCTGCCCCGGCCAAGGCGAACCACGCGTTCACCGGTGACGGATCCGCGGATCGAGAAACCCGTACAACAGGTCGACCAGCAGATTCAGGACAATCACCAGCGCCGCATAGAAAATGACGATACCGAGGACCAGTGTGTAATCCCGATTCAGTCCACCGCGGACGAACAACTGGCCAAGTCCCGGGATGCCGAAAATGGTCTCGACCACGACAGCGCTGGTAAGGACCGCCGCGATCGCCGGGCCGAGGTACGAGACGACCGGCAGCATGGCGGGTTTCATTGCGTGGTAACGAACGATCGACAGTGTGCTCAAGCCTTGCGCCCTGGCCGTCCTGACAAAGTCGCTGCTCAAGGCCTCGATCATGCTGGCGCGCATCAGCCGGGTAACGTAGGCGATCTGCGGCAGCGACAACGCGACTACGGGCAGGAGAAAGCGCCAGCCGCCGGCCCCGCCGCTAAAGCTCGCGGGCAGCCAGCGAAGCTGCAGGGCGAACACGAGTACAAGCAAGGGCGCCACAACGAACACGGGGATCGAAATTCCGCTCATGGCAAGGCCGCTGATGACCCTGTCGAGCATTGTGTTCCGCTTGAGCGCAGCGACCACTCCGGCGCTGATACCGACCACGAGCGCCAGCGACATCGCCAGTAAGCCGAGCATGAGAGACAGCGGCAATGCCGCGCCGATCAGTTCAGAAACGCGGTAGTCCCGGTAGTGATAAGACGGCCCGAGATCGCCCCGCATCACCCCCGACAGGTAACGGCCGAACTGCCTCGGCAACGATTCGTCGAGATGGTAAGCCGCTTGCAGGTTTCTGGCGTTTTCCGGCGGCAGCACCCGTTCATCGTCGAACGGCCCGCCGGGCGCCGCGTGCACCATGAGAAAAGCGAGCACTACGACCAGCAGCAGCGTGGGAATTGCACTCAGTATTCGCACAAACGCGAAACGCAGCATCCGGAATCCGGCCCTCTGGACAAAACATCTGGCGATAAATCGATTATTCTTCGGGCGAAAGGCTCAGGTGCTGACTGTAATGATAATCCAGCACGTTGTCTCCCCAGCCGCCGACACTCGGACTGACCAGGTGCTTGCTGACAAAGAAGTAGATGGGAATGAGCGGATGATCCGAAAGCAGAACACGCTCTGCCTCTTCCAGGTAGAGGCGGCGCCGCGCGGGATCGGTCTGGTCGGCCGCCCGCGCTACCAGGGAGTCGAACTCTGCGTTGCCGTACCCGGTCATGTTGGATGGCGCGTCCGTTAACATGACCTGCAGAAACGTGTTCGCGTCGTTGTAATCACCGAGCCAGCTCGAGCGGAACACCTGCGTAACCTGTTTGGCGCGCATGTTCGACAGCAGCACCTGGAATTCCTCGTTGACGAGCGTCGCCTCGACGCCCAGGACGTCGCGCCACATCGACTGTATCGCGAGTGCAATACGCTGGTGCGTCTCCGAGGTGTTGTAGCGGATCTCCACTTCAAGCGGATTCTCGTCACTGTAGCCCGCGTCCTGGTAGGTGCGCTTTGCTGCGGCGTGACGTTCGTCGGCGCTCATCGCCGCATATGGAAACTCCCGTGGGCTGTAGTTGGCGACTCCGGGGGGCACCCAGCTGTAGGCGGGTGTCTCGCCGCGTCCCGTGACTTTTTCAGTGAGCGTCTCGCGATCGATCGCCATCGACAGCGCCTGCCTGAGCTCCGGATTGTCCCTGAAGGGTGGTTTCGTCAGGTTGAATCCGTAGTAATAAACGCTGAGATAAGGGGCGACGTGCACTTCGTCCGGCCGTTCTTCCCGTATTTTTGCAAACGCTTCCGGCGGCACGGTGCCTGTAATATGCAATTCTCCCGCGCGGTATCGATTCAGTTCGGCCGCGGGTTCCGGGATGAAGTGATGCCGCACGCGGTCGATCGCGGTGCCCTGGTTGTCCCAGTAGTATTCATTTCGCCTGAGCTCGACCATTGAACCAAGCTCCCATGCGAACAATGTATACGCACCATTCGTGACCAGGTTGCCCGCTCTTGCGAATGCATCGCCGTGCTCTTCTATCGAGGCGCGGTGAACCGGAAACATGCTGGGATGCGTCAGCAGCGCAAGGAAGTACGGGGTCGGACGTTGCAAGCGGACATACAATTCGAACTCGCCGTTCGCGGCAACGGCCAGTTCCTCGATCGGCTTCTCTCCGGCCACAATCGCTGCGGCATTCTCGATGTCGATAACGGAGTGCGAATAGAACGCCGCTGTCGCCGGATCGACCAGCCGGCGCAAGCTGAAGACAAAGTCTTCGGCCGTTACCGGCTCCCCGTTCGACCAGCGCGCATCGCGACGCAATGCGAACCTGTATTCGCGTCCGTCCCCGGAAATTTCCCAGCTTTCCGCCGCCCGCGGCACCAGCTCTCCCGCTTCCGTATAGCCGGTCAGGCCCTCACCCAGGTCGCGCTGTACCTCGCCGGCTTCGACACTTCGGGCCTTGTGATAATCCAGCGACTCCGGTTCGGCGCCGAGCCCCCGGTTGAGCGTGCCAATCCCGTCGGCCTCCGGGCTGCCGCCCCCGCAGGCAACCAGTGCAAGGCAAATGAATGCCGCCGCGAACGGCAACGCCGGCGACCGGCCCGGCGAGACCCCCGTCATTCGCGCTTCTCCGCCGGCCCGCCCGCGGCAAAGCGTCAGGGCGCGCGTTATATAAGGTGTAGCTTTCATTCCCCCCCGGCACAGACAGAAACGGCCGGCCAGCATACCGCAGCGGCAGCATGCCCCCGTCGATCGTTTTCACGGTCCGGGCAGAACCCGGGCCGCGCTCAGGCCGTACGGCGCAAGCGGCGCCTTTTCAGATGTATCAGCATGAGCGATATCGAGGACGGCGTCACGCCCTCGAGGCGCGACGCCTGCCCGAGCGTCGCCGGACGTGCGGCCGCGAGCCGCTGCCGTGCTTCGATCGACAGGCCGGCGACGTCGGCGTAATTGATATCCGCAGGAAGAATCAAGGACTCCTGCCTCGACTGTCGCGCGATCTCGCGTTGCTGCCGCTCGATATAACCCTGGTACTTTGCCCGTACCTCAAGCGCAAGTTCAATTTGCTCGGCCTGCTCGTCGCCAAGCCCGCTGCCCGCGTCAACGCGCCAGCCACCCTCACCGACGGAGGACAACGACGCGACGTCGCGATAGCCAAGTTCCGGCCGCCGCAGCAACTCGCTCGCTTTGCAGTCACGCCGGAACCCGGCACCGAGGATTGTGGCGTCCGCATGCGTCGCGGCCGTCGCTTTGACGGTGATGCGGTCGAGCCGCGCCTGTTCCCTGTCAATGAGGTTGCGCTTGGTTTCGAACGCTCGCCAACGGCTGTCACCCACAATGTTGAGGCGTCGCCCGATCGGCGTAAGTCGGGCATCAGCATTGTCTTCGCGCAGCAGCAGCCGGTATTCCGCGCGACTGGTGAACATGCGGTAGGGCTCGCTCACGCCGCGCGTGATGAGGTCGTCGACGAGCACGCCCAGGTACGCTTCGTTGCGAGTCGGATACCACTCATCGAGTTCCACGGCGCGGCGCGCCGCATTGATTCCGGCGAGGAGCCCTTGCGCCGCCGCTTCTTCGTAGCCGGTGGTGCCGTTGATCTGGCCGGCAAAGTAAAGGCCGGTTACAAAACGTGTCTCGAGCGTGGCCTTGAGATCGCGCGGATCGAAGTAGTCGTATTCGATCGCATAGCCGGGCTGAGTAATGCGCGCGTTCTCGAAGCCCGGGATGGTGCACACGAAACGCATTTGCGTATCGACGGGCAGGCTCGTTGAAATTCCATTCGGGTAAACCACATCGGTATCGAGGCCTTCCGGCTCGACGAATATCTGGTGCGACACCTTGTCGGCGAAGCGCACCACCTTGTCCTCGACCGATGGGCAGTAACGCGGCCCGACACCTTCGATCATTCCCGTGTACATCGGTGATTCGCCGAGCGATGCCCTGATGATGTCGTGCGTCTGTTCCGTGGTTTTGGTGATATGACATTGCACCTGGCGCGGATGATGCTCCCGCCTGCCGAGAAACGAGAACACCGGGACCGGCTCGTCGCCGGGCTGCGGCGTCATTACCGAGAAATCGAGGCTCTTGCCGTCGACTCGCGGCGGCGTGCCGGTCTTGAGTCGCGCGACACGAAAGGGCATTTCGCGAAGGCGAGCCGCGAGCGCAATCGAGGGCGGGTCGCCGGCGCGGCCGCCGGGGCGTTCGGTCCGGCCGACCAGGATTCTGCCGCCCAGGAATGTTCCGACCGTCAGCACCACGGCCGGCGCCTGGAACCTGAGGCCGGACTCCGTGACCACCCCGCGGATCTGTTCGCCGTTCACGATCAGGTCCCCGACGGACTGTTCGACAATGGTGAGACGGGACGTGCGCGCAACCTGATGCTCGAGCATGGCGCGGATCGCCTGCCGGTATAGCCGCCGGTCGGCCTGCGCGCGTGTGGCACGAACGGCGGGGCCCTTGCTTGCATTCAGGGTGCGAAACTGGATGCCGGCACGGTCGATCGCTGCCGCCATCGCACCGCCCAGCGCATCGATCTCTCGCGCAAGATGTCCCTTGCCGATGCCGCCGATCGCCGGATTGCAGCTCATCTGGCCGAGTTGCTCGACGGATTGCGTCACCAGCAGCGTGCGCGCGCCGGCGCGCACCGCAGCAAGACATGCCTCCGTACCGGCGTGGCCGCCGCCGATGACGATGACATCAAAGCCTGCATTCCCGGACATCACGGAGAGTCAGAATTCCGGTAGAAGATAAAGACGAAAAAGCCGGTCGAGGTGGCGCATTCTAATGGTACGGACACCTGCCGGCCACCGCGGCTTTACTTGCGCGGCGCCACTCGGGAAGATAGCGGCGCCCTCGTCCAGCGGTTTGCCGCATGGATTCGGCGCTTTGGTTTCTTTGGGGAGAGAATTGGGATATCGATCCGGACCGGCCTGGTCGGCAATGGGTACCGTCATTGCCGGCGTCCTGCTGCTGGCGCTCGATTCCGGCGCGCAAGGTCCGCGGCGTAACGGCTCACCGCAGCTCGTCGACTGCCGCATCAGCGCCGGCCCGGGGTTTCCCGGGATGAAAGCGCGCTGCGGGGTGCTCAAACGCCCTCTCGATCCGTCCGGGGCGGACTCGCCGCTTCTTGATCTGCATTTCGCCGTGGTGCCGGCATTGAGCCTCGAGCCCGAGCCGGACCCCTTTGTGCCGATTGCCGGCGGGCCGGGTCAATCGTCCATCGAGTTCTACGTGGCTTATGCCCAGGCGTTCGAGCAGATCCGCCGCGACCGCGACATCGTGCTGCTCGACCAGCGCGGTACGGGCGCATCGGCACCGCTCGGGTGCGCCATGGACGAACGGATTCCCGAAAGCACGTTGTCGCGGCAACAGGCCATCGACGACGCCCGCGCGTGCCTCGAGGCATTGCCCTACGATCCGCGCTTTTTCACGACCAGCGTCGCGGTGACCGATCTCGAGGCACTGCGCGAAGCCCTCGCATATCCGGCCTTCAATGTTTACGGCGTGTCGTACGGCACCCGCGTGGCACAGCATTTCGCGCGCCGCTTCGCGAGCAGAACGCGTACCGTGATCCTGGACGGCGTGCTGCCGCCGCAGCTCGCACTCGGACCGGACATCGCCATCGAGGCGCAAAAGGCGCTCGATGCCATCTTCGCCCGATGCGCCGAAAGCACTGCCTGCGACGATCGCTTCCCCGCTGTTGCGGAGGAATTTGCGGCGCTGCAAACCGGGCTTGCAAAAGACCCCGTAACCGTCGAGATACCCGACCCCGTAACCTGGAAGAGCCAGAGCATCCCCTTCGGACACGCAGAACTCGCCGGCGCGCTGCGAATCCTGAGCTACCATCCGAACACGGTGGCCCTGATGCCGCTGCTGATTCATGAGGCGGCCGCGGGGAATTACCGCCCGCTGGCATCGCAGTTTCTGATGGCGGCGAGATCGATGCTCGACGCGCTCAGCATCGGCATGCACAACGCCGTCGTCTGTACCGAGGACGCGCCGTTTTTCAGCGGTGAAAACGTCAGCCGCGGGGAGCTCGAGTCGACTTACCTGGGTGCGGTGCAACTGGATACGCTCGAAGCCATTTGTTCCGTGTGGCCGCGCGGTGTCCTCGACGACGACTTGCGCACGGCGCTCGCAACCGACACGCCGGTGTTGCTGCTGTCGGGCGCTGCCGATCCGGTTACGCCGCCGCGATTCGCCGAGCTGGCGGCCGTCGAGCTTTCGAACAGCCGCCACCTGGTCGGTGTCGATCAGGGCCACGGCCAGGCTGCCAGGACCTGCATACCGGAGATCATGGCCGAATTCGTCGCTACGGCGACGCTCGCGGAACTCGATGAAGACTGCCTCGCAGAGCGGCAGTTCGCCATGCCGTTCTTCCTCGACTTCACGGGACCCTCGCCGTGATCCGGGTCAGTGGACTGCAGAAGTCGTTCGGCGAAGTGAAAGCAGTAAACGGCGTCAGCTTCGACGCCCCGGATGGCCGCATTACGGGCTTGCTGGGGCCGAACGGCGCGGGCAAGTCGACGACGCTGCGCATTCTTTACACCGTGATGAAACCCGACCAGGGCAGCGCCCATATCGACGGCGTCGACGTCGTCGCGCAGACACTGGAGGCGCGCCGCCGCATCGGCAGTTTGCCGCACGGCTCCGGTCTCTATCCGCACCTGACGGCAAGAGAAAACATCGAGTATTACGGCAAACTTTATGGCATTCCTCCCGCCGACCTGGAGCGGAAGGTAGACACGGTCGTTCGGCAACTGGATATCGGCGGGTTCGCCGATCGGCGCACGAAAGGCTTCTCCCACGGCCAGCGCACCAAGGTCGCACTCGCGCGCGCCCTCGTTCACGAACCGCAGAACGTCATCCTGGACGAACCCAGCAGCGGACTCGACGTGATGGCGACACGGTCCTTGAGAGAGCTCATACGCCAGCTTAAAGCGGCGGGCAAATGCGTGCTCTTTTCGAGCCACGTGATGCAGGAGGTTGCGGCCTTGTGCGATGAGATCGTCATCATTGCCGCGGGACAGGTCGCGATGCATGCCAGCCCGGAGGGCATTCTCGATGCCACCGGTTGCGACGACCTCGAAGACGCGTTCGTGCAGGCGATCAGCCGGGTCGGGCGCTGATGTTGTCGACGCTCCACACCGTTTTCCGCAAGGAAGTGCTGGACAACTTCCGCGACCGGCGCACGCTGCTTTCCGCCTTGCTGCTCGGGCCGCTGTTCGGTCCCGTCATTTTCGCCTTTGCGATCAACCTGTCGCTGAAGCAGTCGTTGAGTGACGCAAGCGAAGCACTGGAGCTGCCGGTTCTAGGGTCGGAACACGCACCGAATCTCATCGGTTATCTGCGAAGTCACAACATCAACGTCGCGCGAGCGCCGGCAACCCGGGACGCGGCGCGGACCGCGGTCGAAACAGGGGCACACGACGTCGTCGTCGTGATCCCGGAATCGTTCGGCAGGGACCTGGCGGAAGGTATCCCCGCAACCGTCGAAGTCATCACCGACCAGGCGAATCGGGCTGCCGAGCGCGAATCCCGCCGGGCCCTGCTCGCATTCAATGCCTACAACCAGGAACTCGCGGCCATGCGTCTCTCCGCAAGAGGCGTGAGTCCGCTGGTCGTGCGGCCGCTCAATATCGACGTCATCGACGTTTCGACGCCCAGCGGGCGCTCGGCGATCCTGCTCGGAATGCTGAGTTACTTCTTTATCTTCGCGCTCCTGACCGGAGGCATGAACCTCGCCATCGACACGACCGCCGGAGAACGCGAGCGAGGTTCACTGGAGCCGCTTCTGTGCCTGCCGGTCACTCGCGAGGCGCTGATTTACGGCAAGATTCTCGCCGCCTGTCTGTTCATGGCCGCATCCCTTTTGATCAGCCTCGCGTCGTTTTACGTGACCCTGAAGTTCGTGCCACTGGAGAAGCTCGGCATGACGCCGAACTTCGGGCCTGCGGTCGTCTTCACGGCGTTTCTGCTGTTGCTGCCCTTTACCCTGCTCGGCGCTGCGCTGATGACCCTGGTGGCCTCGTTCACGAAGAGCTACAAGGAGGCACAAACCTGGGTCAGCATCGTCCTGATCGCGCCGACTTTGCCGATTCTGGTCGTGAGCATTCTGATGGTGCGGCCGAGTGCCGAACTGATGCTGATCCCGAGCCTGAGCCAGCATCTGCTGCTGGTGGGACTGATCAGGAACGAGCCGCTCAACGGCCTGCACGTGGTCGTGTCCGTTGTCGCAACCCTGGCGGCCGGCGCCGTGCTCGCCTGGGCTTGTGCGCGTCTTTATCGTCGCGAAGGGTTGCTGGGTTAGGGAACCCCTCCACAAGCGCGAAAAAAAACCCCGCCACAAAGGCGGGGTTCGTCTTCAGTGCGTGCCAGATTCTTAATTGCCGAAGGAAAAACGCCCGTTCAACTGGTACGAGCTCATGTCGTCGCCCCAGTTTCCGGATGCTCCGGCCGCGAACGATTCCGAAAAGTGATACAGGAAACCCGCGCCGAAACTGGTGTCGCCGTCGCTTTCGTCGCCAAGGTCGACGTACGAGAGCCCGCCGTTGAGCTCGACGGCGGGAGTCGCCATTGCCCTGAGGCCGAGGCCAAGGCCGTATCCGTTTTCGTCTGCCGAGCCGAAGCCGGGGACGTCCACTTCCACCGACACATACGCCACGGACGCGATGAGATCGACGGTATCCGACAAAGGAGCGTTGTAGCCGAGGCCGGCGCTCAGTTCACTCATATCGACGCCGAAATCGAAATCGCCGGTTGAGTAGCCGCCGAACAGGTGAAAGTGCTCGCTGACGGCTACCGAGCCGCCGATGCCGAACCCGTCGCCGTCGACGTCGACGTCATCCAGTTCGAACTGCCCGTAAGACGCCTGCACGAAGTTGTAATCGAAATCCTGTGCAAAGGCGGCTCCGGACAAAAGAAAGGTGAGAACCACAAGTAAACGTGACATTGCCATCTCCATGAGTTGCTCATGCAACTTGCCAAACGAGAGGCTAGTTGGCCCCAGCATGCCCGGTTCATGACGCGACCGGCGTCACACTTGCCAACATGTTGGTGCCAAGCAACACCGCAATGTGAACTGTTACTTGCCGATGCAGAACTCCGAGAAGATCCGGCCGAGCAGGTCGTCGCTGCAGCCGGCGCCGGTGATTTCCCCAAGAGCCCGCTGCGAAAGCCGTAATTCCTCGGCCAGCAACTCCCCGGCTTTCGCCTTGTCGAGCGCGTCGCACCCGGCTTCGAAATGGCCGCAGGCGCGGTCCAGGGCATCGAGGTGTCGCCGCCGCGCAGTGAACGCGCCCTCGCCAAGATCACGGTAGCCCGCCAGCTCCCGGATGAGCGTCCTGAGCGCTTCGATGCCGGCGCCGGTTCTTGCCGAAATCGAGACGCTCCGGGGCTGTCCCCTGCGGAGCCCTGGCGCATCCGCGGTCAGGTCGATTTTGTTGCGTACAACCACCAGCGGCACGTCGGCGGGTAAATCGTCATCGAGCGCCAGCGCGGTATCGCTGCTGTCGCGCGCATCCTGTATCCACAGAATCGCATCAGCCTCCCTGAGCGCCTCGCGCGCGCGCCGTATGCCTTCTGCTTCGATGCGGTCCGGATCGCATCGGAGCCCGGCCGTGTCCACAAGCTCAACCAGCAGCCCGTCTATGTTGATCTGCTCGCGCAGGATGTCGCGGGTGGTGCCCGCCACTTCCGTCACGATCGCCGCTTCCTGGCCGCTCAGCAGATTCAGCAGGCTCGACTTGCCGGCGTTTGGACGCCCGACAATCACGGCCCGATAGCCGTCCCGCAGCACCCGGCCCGCGCCGGCATTGTTCCTGAGTGTTTGAAAGGCTTGCGCGCATTCAGCAACGCGCGCGCGCAATGCTTCGTCGCACAGGAAGTCAATTTCTTCCTCGGGAAAATCGATCGCGGCCTCGACATGCATGCGAAGCTTCTCGAGCTTTTCCTGCAGCTCGTCAACCGCTTGCGAGAAGGCACCGGACAACGACCGCAGTGCCGCTCTTGCGGCCTGTGACGAGCCGCTCGCGATCAGGTCGGCGATTGCTTCGGCCTGTGCCAGGTCGAGTCTGTCGTTGAGAAAGGCACGCTTGGAAAATTCACCCGGCCCGGCGCGGCGGGCGCCCAGGCCGACTGCCGCGTCCACCAGGCCGGACACGACCAGCGGCCCGCCGTGGCCGTGCAACTCCAGTACGTCTTCACCGGTGAACGAATGTGGCGCCGCAAAGTAGATCGCGATGCCCCGATCGAGCATCTGGCCGTCGGCACCGCGGAAGGTGCGAAACGTTGCTTGCCGTTGCGGCGGAAGCGAGCCGAGCATACCTTTTGCGATCGCGGGAACGAGGGGGCCCGAGATGCGCACCACCGCAATACCGCCCGTCCCCGGAGGCGTGGCTCTCGCGACGATCGTGTCCTTGATGTAGGACGCTTCGCTCACGGGGAGATATCTCCCCGCTACTCGTCGTTACCGGGTTTGCTTTCTTTTTTTATATTCTTCTTGCCTTCTTTCTTTCCGGGCTTGCGCTTCGCGCTTTCCCGTCCGACCACCTTGTTGATGTGCCACTGCTGCGCGATCGAGAGTAGCGTGTTCGTGACCCAGTAAAGCACCAGCCCGGACGGGAAGAACGCGAAAAAGCCGGTGAAGACGATCGGCATGATCTGCATGACCTTTGCCTGCACCGGGTCGGCCGGCGCAGGATTCAGCTTCTGCTGGAAGAACATGGCGGCGCCCATGATCAGCGGCAGGATGAAATACGGATCCTTCGACGACAGGTCGGTAATCCAGAGCGCGAACGGCGCCTGACGCATTTCCACGCTTTCGAGCAGCACCCAGTAGAACGCGAGAAAAAACGGCATCTGGATCAGGATCGGCAAACAGCCGGCGGCGGGGTTGACTTTCTCGCGCTTGTACAACTCCATCATCGCCTGGCTCAATTGCTGGCGGTCGTCCTTGTAACGTTCCTGCAGCGCTTTCATGCGCGGCTGAATCTCGCGCATTTTGGCCATTGAACGGCCGCTGGTCTCCGTCAGCTTGTAGAAGACCAGTTTGATCAGAACGGTGACAAGGATGATCGCGAGACCCCAGTTGCCGACGAATCTGTGCACCTTCGACAGCAACCAGAACAGCGGCTCCGAGAGGATTGTCAGCCAGCCGTAGTCGACGGTGAGTTTGAGAGTCGGCGTTACCTCCGTGAGTTGCGACTGCAGCTTCGGTCCGACGAACACGGTGGTTTCGAAGGTCTTGCGGTCGCCCGGTGCCACGATTTGCGCCGGGCCAATGACGCTCGCCACGGCGACGTCGTCGCGAATCGCGACGCTGTAACGCTGTTCGGTCGCGGCGTCCGGAACGACCGCGCTCAGGAAGTGATGTTGTATCGACGCGACCCAGCCGTTCGCCGTCGACAGGTTGAACGGGCCGTCCGACAGCAGGTCGTCCCGGTCGATCTTCGTCGACCGTTCGCCGTCGTAAACGACCGGCCCGTGAAACGAATAAGAATCGACGTTGAACATCGATCGTTCCTGCGGGTACGAATGCCGCTGTATCTGCGCGTACTCCGCGCCTCGCCACTCGCTGCTGCCGTCGTTGACGACCGTCTGTTGCACGTCAATGACGTAGCTGCCGCGCTCAAAACGATACTGTTTGACGACACTGACGCCCTGACCGTCTTCCCAGCTGAGTGACACCGACAGTTCGTCACGGCCATCCAGCAGGTATTCCAGCGACTCGCTTTGAAACTGTGCCAGGTGATTCGGCTCGGGTCCGTCATTCGCCGTTCGCAGTCCCGTGTGTACCAGGCCAAAGTTCGGCGCATCCCGGGCCAGTGGTTGCACCAGAACGTCCGGCTGATCTTTTGCAACCGGGTACTTGAGAAGTGTGGCCTCTTGCAGCGTGCCGCCGCGCGTGTTGATCTCGACGTCGAGCACGTCGGTTGTTACGTGGACGATCGTCGAGGTCGCATCCGATGCGCTCTTGCCCGTCGATTCACCTGGCAACGCCGGCCCGCTGTCGGGCTCCGGAGCAGCGACGGTGGTCTCGGGAAGCGCGGGCAGATCGCCCGGATCCTCGTCCGGAGCGGCAGCGCTTTCGGTGACCGGTTCTGCCGGCGGTACCGGCTTGACGCCGTAGTCCTGGACCCACGCCTGGTACGTGAACCAGAGCATGAGGCCGAAGGCCGCCCACACCAGCAATCGTTGATTGTCCATTTAGCCCTGTACCTGCGCCCGTTTCGTCGCCCTGCCGCCCGTCGACGTTCCGCTATTCGCCGGGCCGCGCCGGGGCGCAACGATTTGCGGATCGGGTTTTTTGCCAGTGTCTGGCAAGACTGTCAAAAAGTACCTTGTTGTCGGCCCGGCTCGTGTCCGGCTGACCCAGAACGACGACGTCGAGCCCCGCGAGATCTGCCTGGTGATGGCGAAACGATTCCCGCACGAGCCGCTTCAGGCGATTTCTGCCGGTCGCCCGACGACAATTTTTTTTGGATATGGCAAGTCCGAGCCTGGCATAGTCTTTTCCGTTCTCTCTGGACAAGACCGTGAAAAAATTGTCCCGGCTCCTGCTTGCCCTGGCAAACACACGGCCGAACGAGGTGGCATCCGGCAGCCGCTTGTACTTGTTAATTCGATACTCCGGCCGGCCACTCGATTGGGCCATAGCCTGCGGTTCGACCCCCACGGAGAAGTCTTTGTCCGGCCTTGTTTTTTTATCCGATGTGTTCGTCGCTGGGGAAGTTGCTGTCGGGCGCTACGGAGTCAGTTGTACGCGCCCTTTCGCGCGCCGTCGCTTGAGCACGAGGCGCCCGGCCTTCGTAGCCATGCGCGCGCGGAATCCATGGGTTCTCGCCCGCTTTAAGTTACCTGGCTGGAAAGTGCGTTTCATTGCCTTGGACCTGTGCCTTTAAGGTGCAGAATAAGTTGTAGAAATCGGCTGCGCCGCGACTTGTTCGTCAGGGCGAAAAGCGGGCGGCAAGGGTACGCGGGGGAGGAATTTCTGTCAACCGAGCCGGGCTGTCAAAGGACGACGGCAGACGCTCCCAAGACGAAAACCGCGGCAAGCTGCGGCGCCGACGTGCAACGACCCCAGGTTTTTTCGCGTATGGAATTAAACTCCGTAAGCGACCCGGACAGGTGTATTCTGCTGTGTGGCGAAGGCTTGGTGGACGTTATAGACTGCCCGCTCCGATCCGCCATCGATAGCTCGCTTTCCTTGGGTTCGCCCTGGTTCGATTTTCCGGGTTCGAGTTACTTGGTTCGCTTTCTTTAGTTCGCCTTTTATTGCTCTCATGGGGACCTCGTTGCAGGCTGAGACAAATCTCTGGAATCGCTGCGTCCGCGATCTGCAGGCGGAGTTGCCCGAACAGCAGTTCAACACCTGGATCAGACCCCTGCAAGCGGTGGAAGACGGGCGTGTTTTGCGGCTGCTCGCGCCTAACCGTTTTGTGGTCGACTGGTTGCAGCAACACTACATCGAACGAATTCTCGAACTCGTGGACGGCGCCGGCGGTGCGAGTGAAGTCGTCGTCGAAGTCGGATCGCGGCAGGCGCCGGCCAGCGCCGGCGCGAGCACACCGCGACCCGCCCGCGCTCCCAACTCATCGTCAGTGATTGTCAGCCGACTGAACCCCAGTTTCACCTTCTCCGCATTTGTCGAGGGCAAAAGCAACCAGCTCGCGCGCGCAGCGGCGCACCAGGTCGGGGAGAATCCCGGCAAGTCCTATAACCCGCTGTTCATCTACGGCGGAGTCGGTCTTGGCAAGACGCACCTGATGCAGGCCATCGGCAATGTGATGCTCGCGAGAGACCCCGGCGCCCGGGTCAGCTACGTGCATTCCGAACGTTTTGTCGGCGACATGGTGAAGGGTCTTCAACACAACACGATCTCGGATTTCAAACGCTCGTATCGTTCGCTCGACGCCCTGCTGATCGATGACATCCAGTTTTTCGCGGGCAAAGAGCGCTCGCAGGAAGAGTTTTTTCACACCTTCAACGCGCTGCTCGAAGGTCAACGGCAGATAGTCCTGACCTGCGACCGTTACCCCAAGGAAGTGGTCGGGCTGGAGGAGCGCCTCAAGTCGCGTTTCGGCTGGGGGTTGACGGTCGCAATCGACCCGCCCGAACTCGAAACGTCCGTGGCCATTCTGATGAGCAAGGCCGCCGGCGAGAATACGCTGCTGCCCGAGGAGGTCGCATTTTTCATTGCAAAGCGCATACGCTCCAACGTGCGCGAGCTCGAGGGTGCGCTACGCCGCGTCATGGCCAATTCACAATTCACCGGGCGGCCGATCAGCCTGGACTTCGCCAAGGAGGCGCTCCGCGACCTGCTTGCGTTGCAGGACCGGCTGGTGTCCATCGAAAACATCCAGAAAACCGTTGCCGATTACTTCAAGCTGCGCTTGACCGACCTGTTATCGAAACGCCGCAGCCGCTCGATTGCCCGGCCGCGTCAATTCGCCATGGCGCTGGCGAAGGAACTGACCCATCACAGTCTGCCGGAGATTGGCGATGCCTTCGGTGGCCGCGACCACACCACGGTCCTGCATGCCTGCAGGCGCATTGCCGCGTTGCGTGAAACAGAGAAAAGGGTCAACGAAGACTACTTGAATTTGTTGAGAACTCTGACAGGATAATGTGGATAAACAGTGCACAAAATCCCGCCCGTTTTCTATCCACAGGAGATGCACAGGTAGCCGGCCGATCCTACCGCACTTCCAGTGCCGGGGAATTGGTCTTAACTATTTGTTTATAAAAGACAAAAATAAGTTATGCACAGGGCTTCATGTGCCTAATAATAACAAATTAGGAATTATTTCCAGTATTTATTAACAGGTGGAATCGATGAAGTTAACCGCAGGACGGGAGGCATTGCTGAAACCGTTACAGGCTGTAATCGGGGTGGTGGAACGACGGCAGACGATGCCGATACTGGCGAACGTCTTGCTCGTTGCAAAGGCGGGCCAGCTGTCGATTACCGCGACGGATCTCGAAGTAGAACTGGTGGCGGATGCGGAGGTGGCCGTTCAGAGCCCCGGGGAGGTGACCGTGCCCGGGCGAAAATTGTTCGACATCTGCAGGGCTCTCCCCGAAAACGCCGAGATCGCGATCAGCCTGAGCGGCGAAAAGCTCGCGATTCGATCGGGCAAAAGCAAGTTCAGCCTGACAACCCTGCCCGCGGCGGAATTCCCCACGGTGGACGACATCAATGCCGGCGAGAGCCTGGAGCTTCCAAGGGCCTCGCTCGCCCGGCTCCTCGACAAGACGCACTTTTCGATGGCGCAACAGGACGTGCGTTATTACCTGAATGGCTTGCTGCTGGAGAGCGGCAAGAAGCATCTGCGAGCGGTCGCAACCGACGGTCACCGGTTGGCTTTGTGCCAGGTGGAACTCGCCAGATCCGGTGCCCCGGAAAAGCAGGTCATCGTGCCACGCAAAGGCATCCTCGAGTTGCAACGCCTGATGGGCATGGGCGGCGACGGCGATCTGACCATCGAACTCGGCAGCAACCATATCCGCATTCAGTTGGCGGGCATTCGCTTCACCTCGAAGCTGGTGGACGGCCGCTTCCCCGAATACGAACGGGTGATTCCGAAAGACACCGGCAACCAGCTCTCGGCCGACCGTCAGCTCCTGAAAGGCGCGCTGCAACGAACCGCGATTCTGTCTAACGAGAAGTACCGCGGCATCCGCCTGGTCATCCGCAAGGGGAACGTGACCTTGCAGGCGCACAATCCCGAGCAGGAAGAAGCGGAGGAAGAGGTTGAGGTCACGTATGACGGGGACGACATCGAAATCGGCTTTAACGTCACTTACTTGCAAGATGCGTTGGGCGCTATTGATTCCGCTGAGGTGACCCTCTCGGTCGTCGACGGCAATTCGAGTTGCCTCATGCGGGACCCGGGGAACGAGGACTGCAAGTACGTCGTAATGCCGATGCGGCTGTAGGCCGCCGAACGGCCCGACTTAGGGAGCGCCCCCTCGGGGGTATCATAGGCGTATGGCGCTCCGTATCTTCACCTGCACGGATTTTCGCTGCCTGTCGTCCGTCACCCTCGAAGCGGACCCGCGATACAACCTCATCCACGGTCCCAACGCGTCCGGCAAGACCAGCCTGCTGGAAGCCATCGCGTACCTGGGTCGGGGGAAGTCCTTCCGCGGGGCTCCGACGCATCGACTGGTCCGCCACGGCGCTTCCGAGTTCCTGCTGTTCAGCAAGGTGCAAACCGGCTCGCGGGAGTCCGCTGTCGGGGTCCGGAATGGGCGGTCCGGGCTGGAGATCAGCGTCGACGGGGATCGGACCGGGGGCGCGGCCGCGCTGGCCACGGCGCTGCCGCTGCAGATCGTGGATCCCGACGTACACAATCTGGTCGCCGGCGGTCCGGAGCATCGGCGACGTTACCTCGACTGGATCGCGTTCCACGTGGAACAAGGTTATCTTGGCCTCTGGCGACGTTTCCGCCGGGCGCTGAAGCAACGCAATGCCGCGCTTCGCGACGGTGCGACCGCGGAACTGCGTGGCTGGGACCGCGAGTTCGCGGACCTGGCCCTTGAAGTCGATGCGGCCCGGCAACGGGCCCTCGCCAGGACGCTCGGTGCGCTGGAGACAACGGGGCTCAGGCTTCTGGGCAGCGCGGTGGGCTTCGAATACCGTCAAGGGTGGAGCGCGGACAAATCGCTCCCGGAGGCGTTGGCCGTGGGCCTGGAACGAGACCTGCAGGCCGGGATTACGACGATCGGGCCACACCGCGCGGACCTGAGGCTGATCTACGACGAGCGCCAGGCCCGCAAGCTGGTCTCCCGGGGGCAGCAAAAGCTGCTGGCCTGCACCCTGATTCTGGCGGCCAGCCGGGTGGTCCAGGCAACGCTGGACCAGCCGCTGCTGCTGTTACTGGACGACCCCGCCGCCGAGCTGGACACCGAGGCCCTCGAGCGCCTGATGTCGGAGGTCGCGGGACTCAACAGCCAGGTTATTGCCACCGCACTGCACGGCGCAGCCAACCTCTTTCCACAGCCGCCGGCAAGGTTCCACGTGGAACGCGGCGTGTTGCACCGCCGTTGATGGTCGCCAGAGGAGCCTTATTCATGAACGGCGCAACGTGTCGGCGGCGCCTCGGTTGGGGGGAGGGTTTCTCTGCATCGTCAAAAACCGGGATGTTTTTGCGAAGCCCACACGGACGTGTTCACGACGGTCCTGAGACACCCCTCCCCCAACCGGGGTGCCGCTTGCCTCCGACCTCGAGCGTTCATAATGCGCTGCCGGCTCCGTGCGACGAGAAGGCAAAATCCCCCCTAAAACCGTGTCAACCGGGCTTATTCGATCCCTTCAATATCGCCCTTCAAGCCCCCCGGAATGGTACAATGCGCCGGTTACGTCCAGAGGATAGGGAATGGCCGACGACAGACAGTATACTTCCAGCAATATCAAAGTCTTAAAGGGCCTCGACGCGGTCCGGAAACGCCCGGGAATGTACATCGGAGACACCGATGACGGCACCGGTCTACACCACATGGTTTTCGAGGTCGTTGACAACTCGGTCGACGAAGCACTGGCCGGTTATTGCGACGTCATTACCGTCACCATCCACGCCGATGAATCGGTCACGGTCACCGATGACGGACGCGGAATCCCGGTGGACCTGCACCCGGAGGAAGGGCGCTCCGCCGCCGAAGTGATCATGACGGTGCTGCATTCCGGCGGCAAGTTCGACGACAATTCCTACAAGGTATCGGGCGGCCTGCACGGAGTCGGCGTCTCCGTGGTCAACGCACTGTCGGAACAACTTATCCTGACGATCCACCGCGACGGCAAGATTCATCAGCAGGAGTATCGCCACGGCGAACCCCTGGCCCCGCTGGCGGTTGTCGGTGACACTGAAAAGACCGGGACGACGCTGCGCTTCAAGCCGTCGAGCAACACCTTCAGCAACATCGTATTTCACTACGACATCCTGGCCAAGCGGCTGCGCGAGCTGTCGTTCCTCAATTCCGGTGTCCGCATCGAGTTGATCGACGAGCGCGAGGACAAGAAAGACCGTTTCGAATACGAGGGCGGCATCCGGGCCTTCGTCAAACACCTGAATCGCAACAAAACGCCGATACACCCGGCCGTGTTTTACTTTCAGACGGAGCGCGATTCGGTCGGCGTGGAGGCGGCGCTGCAGTGGAACGACGGTTACCAGGAAAACATGTTCTGCTACACCAACAACATTCCGCAGCGCGACGGCGGCACGCACCTGGCGGGATTCCGCAGCGCCTTGACGCGCACGCTGAACGGCTACATAGAGCGCGAGCTGACGGGGCGCAAGGAAAAGTACACGCCGAGCGGCGAGGACGCGCGCGAGGGCCTGACGGCGGTGCTGAGCGTGAAGATGCCGGACCCGAAGTTCTCGTCCCAGACCAAGGACAAGTTAGTTTCATCTGAAATTAAAGCGATTGTCGAGGCAGCCACGGCGGAGCGCCTCGAGGAGTATCTGCTGGAGAACCCGCAGGAAGCGAAGGCGATCGCCGGCAAAATCATCGACGCTGCCCGGGCCCGTGAAGCGGCCAGAAAGGCGCGAGAAATGACCCGTCGCAAAGGTGCATTGGACATCGCAGGCCTGCCGGGCAAGCTCGCGGACTGCCAGGAGAAAGATCCGGCCTTGTCCGAGCTGTTCCTGGTCGAGGGCGATTCCGCCGGCGGCTCCGCAAAACAGGGCAGGGACCGTCGCACCCAGGCCATCCTGCCGCTGAAAGGCAAAATCCTCAACGTCGAGAAAGCCCGTTTCGACAAGATGCTTGCCTCGACGGAAGTGGGCACCCTCATCACAGCTCTTGGCTGCGGCATCGGTCGCGCGGATTTCGACCCGGACAAGCTGCGCTACCACCGCGTCATCATCATGACCGACGCCGACGTGGACGGCTCGCACATTCGCACCTTGCTGCTGACGTTTTTCTATCGTCAGATGCCTGAACTGATTGAACGCGGACACGTGTACATCGCGCAGCCGCCGCTCTACAAAATCAAAAGAGGCAAGCAGGAAGTTTACGTGAAGGACGATGCAGAACTGACTGCATACCTGCTCAGTTCGGCGCTGGATAACGCGGCGCTGCACGTGAAAGCAGAAGCGCCGGCGTTATCCGCTGCCGCACTGGAGGCATTGGCGAAGGAGTATACGACGGTCGAAAGCATTATCTCGCGGCTTGCGAACCGTTACGGTGAAGCGACATTGCGCTCGATCGGCCGATTGCCCGCAGCCAACTCGGCCACATACGAGAACCTGGACCTTCTGGCGGACTGGACGGCGAAACTGTCGGCCGCGTTGCCAAAAACCCAGGGAGGGCGCGGCGAAAACGGTGACGGCGGCAGCTATACGGCCGCTCTCGATCGCGGCGACAGCGACGGAGAAGGCGTAAGAATCGAGATACGCAAGGTGCAGCACGGCATGAGTACCACGCGCTATCTGCCCCGGGAGTTTTTCGACACCAGCGAGTATGGACACATCGTGTCGCTGGCCGCGAAACTCAATGACCTGCTCGGGGCCGGTGCTTATGTCGAGCGCGGCGACAAGCGTGTGAACGTCGAATCGTTTGCCGAAGCGATCGACTGGTTGATGAACGACGCACGCAAGGGACAGTCCGTGCAACGCTACAAGGGTCTTGGTGAAATGAACCCGGACCAGCTCTGGGACACGACGGTCAACCCGGAGACCCGCCGTCTGCTGCAGGTGAAGATCGAAGATGCCGTCAAGGCAGACGAGATTTTCACGACGTTGATGGGCGATCAGGTCGAACCGCGGCGCGAGTTCATCGAAAGGAACGCTCTCACTGTGTCGAACCTGGACGTGTAGCCTCGATCTCCGCCATCTTCGATTCAATCCACTCGCGAACGGCCTGATTGATTTCCTTCGGCGATCGCCGATCGGTGTCGATCGGCGGACCGATGCAAAAGCGAATAAGGCCCGGTCGCTTTATCAGGCTGCGCCGCGGCCAGAAGTCTCCGGCGTTGTGCGCAACCGGCACAACGCGGCATTGCGCATCCTTGGCCAACGCCGCGCCGCTCACTCCGTATTTCTTCGTGGTACCCCGCAGCACGCGTGTGCCCTCCGGGAAGATCGCCACCGAGATACCAGCCGCGAGTTTCTTCCTGCCCTGCTCGATGACCTGGGATACCGCGGTATGGCCGGCGCCGCGGTCGATCGCGATGGGTTTCAGAGCCGCCAGGCCCCAACCGAAAATCGGGATCCACATAAGCTCACGTTTCACTACCCAGGTTTGTGGCGGAAAGACAGCAAGCTGAGCGTAAGCTTCGAACACGGTCGAATGCTTGATCATGATGACGCACGGCTCGTGCGGAATATTGTCCTTGCCTTCGACGACGTACTCGAGACCGCAAATAATCCTGCCGCCCCACAGCATCGTCCGGCCCCAGCCGCGCGCCAGGCCGAAGCGAACGCTGTATGGAAACGGCCAGCACACGAATATGGCAATGGCGAACAAAGAGACCGAGACGAAGAAATAGATCTGGAATACGAGTGAGCGAATGAAGAGCATTAGCGTTCGCTCATTGTTCCGTCTGGCTTCCGCCAGAACGATTGCGCAATTGTCCGTCCGCTCTGACTTCGCCGATCAGGACTTGCGCCGCGCACAGCAGGTCTTCGTAGAATTCGACGCCGGACCCGCGCCGTTCGAGCTCCTCTTTCGTCCGGCGGCCGTTCCCGGTGAGCACCAGGATGGGCCTTGCGCCCGCGGCTTCCGCGGCCAGGATATCCCGTTCCGTGTCGCCGACCACGGGCACCCCGCGCACGGATACGCCGTAGTGTTTCGCGAGGCGCAGTAACAGCCCGGGCGCCGGCTTCCTGCAGTCGCAGCCATCGCCCGGCAAGTGCGGGCAGTACACGATCCGATCGATCGATCCGCCGGCTTGCTTCACTGCGCGTCGCATCTTTCGGTGTATGGCATACAGTGTCCGCCGATCCAGCAGCTTGCGCCCGATGCCGGACTGGTTCGACGCGACGGCCACGACAAATCCGTTCCGTGACAGCAGGGCGATGGCCTTCAGGCTGCCGTCAATGGGGATCCATTCCGCGGGCGTTTTTACGAATGCGTCCGAGTCATGATTAATCACGCCGTCCCGATCGAGGACTATCAGACTTTCAGCCACGGGCGCCGCTCCGCAAAATCGCCGCCAACGTCAGCCCGTCGACAAGCGCGAAATATCGGCAATATCGAGGAACAGCGCGCGCAGCTCGGCAAGCAACGCAAGCCGGTTTTGTTTGACGGCTTCGTCGTCTGCCATAACCAGCACCTGGTCAAAGAAGGTGTCGACGGTCTGTCGCAACTGTGCAAGAGCAGCCAGCGCCTTCGCATACGCGCGTTTCTCGAGCAACGGCGCGATTGACTGCTGTGCCGCCCGGACGGCGCGGTACAAATCCTTCTCGGCATCGTCCTGCAGCATGCCGGCATCGACCGGTTCGTAATCCTCATCACCGGCCTGTCGCAGTATATTTGCAATACGCTTGTTCGCTGCAGCAAGGCTTGCGGCGGACTCCAGTTCGAGAAACGCCGCCACTGCCGTCACCCGCGCATCGAAGTCCGTCAGCGACGCCGGGCGCCGTGCCCGGACAGCCTCGAAGACCTCGGGCGCGAGCTTGCGTTGCTCGATGTACTGCGCGCGCATTCGCTCGAGAATGAAATCGTATATTTCGTTCGCCATAGCCGCGTCATCGGCAGGTCGCGGCGGCTGATGTTCGTACGCCGTGTCGAGCAGCGTCGCGAGGTCCAGATCGAGCCGCTTCTCGACGACAATGCGGACGATGCCGAGCGCAGCACGCCGCAGGCCGAACGGATCACGGTTGCCGGAGGGCTTCTTCCCCAGCGCGAAAATCCCGGCCAGCATATCCAGTTTGTCCGCGACCGCGAGGATCTGCCCGGCGACGGTGTCCGGCAGGGCATCGGCGGCGAACCGCGGCAGGTACTGTTCGGCGATCGCGACCGCGACTGCTTCCGGCTCGCCGGAGGCCAGAGCGTAATAGCGCCCCATCACGCCCTGGAGTTCCGGAAACTCGCCGACCATACCGGTCAGCAAGTCACATTTCGCGAGCAGGGCGGCACGCTCGACCACGCCCGCATCCGCGCCGAGCTGGTGTGCCATGGCGATGGCAAGCCGCGCGATTCGCTCACTCCTGTCGCCGATGCTGCCGAGATCCTTCTGGTAAACGACCTCCGTAAGTGCGCCGCGGCGCGCTTCCAGCGCCGTTTTCCGGTCCTGTTGCCAGAAAAAGGCGGCATCCGCGAGGCGCGGCCGGATTACGCGCTCGTTGCCGTCACGCACCTTGTCCGGGTCTGTGCTTTGAAGATTGGCGACAGTGACGAAACGCGGCAACAGCTCTCCGCTCGAGTCTTCAATCGGAAAATAGCGCTGGTGGCTCGTGAGCGTCGCGATGACGACCTCTCGCGGCAGCGCGAGAAAGGACGCGTCGAAGCGCCCGGTCAGGGGCACCGGCCATTCGGTCAGCGCCGTGACCTCGTCGTACAGCGCATCGTCGCCGACGGCGGCACCGCCCGCGTCGGCCGCCGCCCTGGCCACGCTCTCGACGATTCGCTGCCGGCGTTCTGCGTAATCCGCGAGCACGAAGCCCTGGTTCTCGAGGGCCGGCAGATAATCCGCCGGCTCGTTGATGACAATCTCGCCGGGAGCGAGAAAGCGATGTCCGCGCGTGACCCTGCCCGCCTCGATACCCAGCACGGTGCCCTCGGCGACGCTTTGTCCATGCAGCATGACAACCCAGTGCACGGGCCTGACGAACTCGTAATCGAGGTCGGCCCAACGCATCCGCCGCGACGCCGGTAGCTTGTCGAGCGCGCCGGCGACGATTTCCGGCAACAGGCGGGCGGCGTCCTGTCCCGCCTCAACGGTTCGACAGCTGAGCCATTCGCCCTTCGCCGTCTTCGTGCGGCCCAGCGCATCGACCGCAACTCCGCACTTTTCGGCAAAGGCTCTCGCCGCGGGCGTCGGTACGCCGGCGGCATCGAAAGAGACCGACACGGGAGGCCCGCGAAGCTCCAGTTCGCGGTCCGTCTGCGCGGTGGCGAGTTTCGTTACCAGCACCGCAAGGCGCCGCGGGCTGGCATAGCCCGAGATCGCGGTCCAGGGCAGCCGCTCCTGTTCCAGTGCCTCGCCGACGTTTCGTGCGAAGGCAAGCATGAGGTCTTGCAGCGCCTTCGGCGGCAACTCTTCGGTGCCGATTTCCACCAGAAAATCGGCGGCTTCGCGGTGCGCCATGACTTACGTGCCCCGCTGCCGCCGCTGCACGGTCTCGACCATTGGGAAACCCAGCGCCTCGCGGCTCTCGTAGTAAGCCTGGGCGATAGCGAGGGACATGCTGCGGACGCGCAGGATGAAGCGCTGGCGCTCGCTCACCGAAATTGCCTGGCGGGCATCCAGAAGGTTGAACGTGTGCGACGCGGTCAGCATCTGTTCGTACGCGGGCAGCGCAAGTTTGCGCTCGATGAGGCGCTGGCTTTCCTTTTCCGCGTGATCGAACTGGCGGAACAACGCCCCGATATCCGCTTCGTCGAAGTTGTAGCGTGACTGCTCGACTTCGTTCTGCTGATAGACGTCCCCATACGAGATGCGCCCTAGCGGACCGTCGGTCCAGGTAATATCGAAGATGCTTTCGACGTTCTGCAGATACATCGCGAGGCGCTCGAGCCCGTAGGTGATTTCGCCCGTCACCGGCCGGCATTCGAGCCCTCCAACCTGCTGGAAGTAGGTGAACTGCGTTACCTCCATGCCGTTCAGCCAGACCTCCCAGCCGAGCCCCCAGGCGCCGAGTGTCGGCGACTCCCAGTTGTCCTCGACGAAGCGAAGGTCGTGCACCGTCGAATCGATGCCGATGGCCGTGAGCGACTCGAGGTAGAGCTGCTGTATATCCAGAGGCGACGGTTTGATCACGACCTGATACTGGTAGTAATGCTGCAGGCGGAACGGATTGTCCCCGTAACGGCCGTCCGTCGGCCGCCGGCAAGGCTGCACGTACGCGGCACTCCACGGCTCCGGGCCAATCGCGCGCAGAAAAGTCGCCGGGTGAAAGGTCCCGGCGCCCATTTCCATGTCGTAAGGCTCGGCAATCACGCAGCCTTGCCGCGCCCAGAACTGCTGCAAGGTCAGAATGAGATCCTGAAAATTACGGCAGGCGGGCGGATTTTCCTTGGCCATCAATGCTTTCGCGCCAGCAATTAAGCCGCGAAGTATAACCCGCGTCCCGCAATGCCAGAACAGCTGGATGCAGTACCGTCGGTGCGGGCATGAGGAGCACGCCTGCCCCTGCGGTCGTTGACGGAGCGGGCCGGCCCGTCGCCACCGAGTCGCGGCAGGAACCCAGGTTCGCACGCATAAATGGGCTGCGCGGCGCCGTGAACGTGGAGCGACGAATGTGACGCAAAACGGTGCAGCGAGACCCCGGCATGCACTAGACTGGTGCGCGGAGACGCGATCTCCGCGCCATATTGGTGCAAGGAATCACACGGCAAGCCCAAAAACCTGAATATAATTAACGACTTGTTCACACCTGACTGCTGGCATGCTTCCTGCAATGCAGACGAATCCGCGCAAGCCGGGCGCGCCATTTGCCGGGACTCGAGCCGGCACTGCAATCACCATGGACATTACCTGAGACTGGAGAAAATTTATGACCGCTGCTGAGGTACTCGGCCTTATCAAGGAAAGGGACATCAAGTTCGTCGATTTTCGCTTTACCGACACCAAGGGCAAGGAACAGCACGTTACCGTACCCGCGCGGGTCATCACGGAGGACCTGTTCGAAGAGGGAAAAATGTTCGACGGCTCGTCGATCGCCGGATGGAAGGGGATTAACGAGTCGGACATGATTCTATTGCCGGACGCGGCGTCCGCCGTCGTCGACGTCTTTTCCGAAGATGCGACGGTCAACCTTCGCTGCAACGTAGTCGAGCCCTCGACGATGCAGGGATACGACCGCTGCCCGCGCTCGCTTGCGGGCCGCGCGGAAGCGTATCTGCGATCCACCGGCATTGCCGACGAGGCCTATTTCGGTCCGGAGAACGAATTTTTCGTGTTCGACGACGTCCGCTGGGACGACACCATGCAGGGCGCATTCTATTCCGTCGATTCACAGGAAGGCGCGTGGAACAAAAGCCGCAGCTACGAAGACATGAATACGGGACACCGCCCGATGGTGAAAGGCGGATACTTTCCGGTGCCCCCCGTCGATTCGCTGCACGACATACGCTCCGCCATGTGCCTGGCCCTGGATGAGATGGGACTGGAAACGGAAGTGCATCATCACGAAGTGGCGACGGCGGGACAGTGCGAGATCGGCGTAAAATTCAATACGCTCGTGCGCAAGGCGGACGAAGTGCAGGTACTGAAATACGTCGTACACAATATCGCGCACAGCTATGGCAAGACGGCGACCTTCATGCCGAAGCCGCTGGTCAACGACAACGGCAACGGCATGCACGTTCACCAATCCCTGTTCAAGGGTGGTAAAAACCTGTTTTCCGGCGATGGTTACGGCGGGCTTTCGGAGACGGCGCTTTACTACATCGGTGGCCTGATCCGGCACGCGCGCTCGCTGAACGGGTTCACTAACCCGTCGACCAACAGTTACAAACGCCTGGTGCCGGGCTTCGAAGCGCCGACGATTCTGGCGTACTCGGCGCGCAACCGCTCCGCGTCCATCCGCATACCCTATGAAGCGAACCCCAAAGGCCGCCGCATCGAACTGCGCTTCCCCGACTCGATGGCGAATCCGTATCTTGCGTTCGCGGCGATGATGCTGGCGGGGCTCGACGGGATACAGAAAAAGATTCACCCGGGCGATGCCATGGACAAGGATCTCTACGACCTCCCGCCGGAGGAAGAAAAGAATCTTGACCACGTGGCGTTCTCGCTGGAAGAAGCCCTGAATGCGCTGAGCGACGACCGCGAGTACCTGAAGGCGGGCGGCGTCTTCACCGACGACCTCATCGACGCCTACATCGACCTCAAGATGGCGAACGTGACGCGCCTGCGAATGACCACCCATCCGGTCGAATTCGATATGTATTACAGCCTGTAAGGCGAAAACGTGAGCAGGACGGCATTATGTCGTCCCCCTGCTGGCCCCGGTCCAATGAGCACTGCTATGCTAGCCCCATGCTGTTACGGACGTGTATTGGTTTTGCCTTGCTGCTGGCCGCGACCGCGACGCTGGCTGAGGCCTACCGCTGGGTGGACGAGAACGGCGTGGTCCATTATTCGGATCGTCCGCAGCCCGGGGCCGAGGAAGTGGAACTCGAGAGCGCTCCGGCCATCAACATACCGCGACCGCGGACCGCGCCGTCAACACGGCCCACCGCCCCGGCCGACGCTGCACAAACCGCAGACGTCGCCACCGGCTACGAGAGCCTTACGGTTGCTTCTCCGGGCGCCGAAGAGACGCTATGGAACATCGGCGGCGTACTAGAGGTGACCCTGAATCTGCAGCCGGCGCTGCGGGCGGGCCACCAAGTGCGCGTGTACTTCGACGGCAATCCACAGACGGTGAGCGGGACGCAGTTCCAGCTGCAGGAGGTGTTCCGCGGAGTGCACAACCTGCAGGCGGAAGTGCTCGACCCGTCGGGCCAGCTCATGATCCGCAGCCAGCCGAGCCGCTTTTACGTGCAGCAGACGACCATCGTCAACTAGCGGGTCAAGCGGAGGGTCGAGCAGAGGATCCAGCGGAAGCTCGCGCACAGGATCGCGGCCTCGAGCGCGACCTGGCGTACGACATCGTCGACAATCTCTACAGCGGCGCGATTGTTCTCGATCGGAACCTTCTGATCGTTGCCATCAATCCGGCGGGCGAGGACCTGCTGGGCATCAGCCGGCACAGGGCGTGCCGCCGTTCCCTGTTGCAACTCACTGGCGGCGACAGCCAGTTCAGGGACGTTCTCGGCCGCGTGCTCGACACAGGCCAGGCCTTCGCCAGCGAACTGAAGTTAGGCGCCGCGGACGACCACGGCGACGACCGGGTCGTGGACTGCCGGGTTTCGGTGATGCAGCGCGCAGGCGATACACACGGCAACGGTTTGCTGCTGGTGGAAATGACCGACGTAACCCGCCGCTCGCGCATCAGCCGCGAGAATGCGCTGATCGTGCAACACGGCGCGGGCCGGCAGATGATTCGGCAGCTCGCCCATGAAATCAAGAATCCGCTGGGCGGCCTTCGCGGCGCGGCGCAACTGCTGGCAAAACAATTACCAGGTGAAGAGCTCAAGGAGTATACGAGTGTCATCATCAGCGAAGCCGACCGGCTTGCTGCTCTGGTCGACACCTTGCTCGGGCCGGGCGGACCGCCGGACAAGAAGCCGGTGAATGTGCACGAGTTGCTCGAGTACGTGGTGAAGCTGGTCGAGCCCGGAGAAGGCCGCGGCTTGCGCATCCGCAGGGACTACGACGCCGGGCTCCCGCTCATCGACCTCGATCGCGACCAGATGGTCCAGGCGTTCCTGAACCTGGTGAGAAATGCCGCGACCGCGCTGGGGGGCCAGGGCGAGATCGTGCTGCGAAGTCGCGCCGCGACCAACTTTACGATAGGCGACGTGCGGCATCGGGCGATCGCGAGCGTCGAGATCGAGGACGACGGCCCGGGTATTCCCCCGGAGCTGCAGGACTCTGTGTTTTATCCGCTGGTGACCGGCCGGCCCGACGGCACGGGCCTGGGCTTACCGGTGGCGCAGGATTTAGTGAGCCGCCATGGGGGCCTGATCGAATTCGAAAGCCGGCCGGGCAAGACCGTGTTCTTCGTCCGTATACCGCTCGCGGGCGCGAGGACGTGACCGGCGCTGAAATCAGCGTCTGGATAGTCGACGACGACCAGTCGGTTCGCTGGGTGCTCGAAAAGGCGTTGAAGCAGGCGGACATGCAACCGCGCAGTTTCGAACGAGCGGAGCATCTGCTGGAGGCCATAGAACGCAGCCAGCCGGACGTGCTCATCACCGATGTGCGCATGCCGGGCATGAGCGGCCTCACGTTGCTGGAGCGCTTGAGCCGCGATTATCCGGACCTGCCGGTGATCGTCATTACCGCGCATTCGGACCTCGACAACGCGGTCGCCGCGTACCACGGCGGCGCGTTCGAATACCTGCCGAAGCCCTTCGACCTTGACGAGGCCATGGCGCTGGTCGCCAAGGCCGCGCGGCAGAACGGCAAGGGCACACCGCCGGGAACCCGTGCCGCAGCCGGCAGCATCCCTTCCCTGATCGGCAAGGCGCCGGCGATGCAGGAGGTGTTTCGCTCGATCGGGCGGCTGGCGCGCTCCAGTATGACCGTGCTCATCACCGGCGAGTCGGGCACCGGCAAGGAACTCGTGGCGCGCGCGCTGCACCAGCACAGCCCGCGCGCCGGCAAACCGTTCGTCGCCCTGAATACTTCCGCCATCGCCTCCGAGTTGCTGGAGTCGGAACTGTTCGGTCACGAACGCGGCGCCTTTACCGGAGCCGAGGCTCGCCGCATCGGCCGCTTCGAACAGGCAGACGGAGGCACGCTCTTTCTCGATGAGATCGGCGACATGTCGACAGGCTTGCAGACACGCCTGTTGCGCGTGCTCGCGGAAAGCGAGTTTTTCCGCGTCGGAGGCCAGGCCTCGATCACGGTGGATGTGCGGGTGATTGCCGCGACCAACCAGGATCTTGCGCAGGCAGTACGCGATGGCCGTTTTCGCGACGACCTTTTTCACCGGCTGAACGTCATGCGCATCAACACGCCGCCGCTCAGGTACCGGCGGGAGGACATAGCGCTGCTGCTAAAACATTATCTTGCCGAAGCGGCGAAGGAACTCGATGCGGCGCAGAAGACCCTGAGCGCGGAGGCACTGGAGATTCTCGAGAGCTACGACTGGCCGGGCAATGTACGGCAACTCGTCAACGCCGCGCGACGCCTCACCGTCACCGCGCCGGGACGCGTCATAACGGCAGCCGATATCGGCGCCGACCTCGGCGGAAATGCATCGACGAAAAGCGCACTGCAGGAATGGTCGCGGGGACTCGGGCACTGGGCCGAGCAGGAACTTGCGGCGACAGGCGGCAGTCCGCTGCTGCAAGCGGCCCTGCCCGAAGTTGAAAAAACGCTGATACGTGCAGCACTCAAGAAAGCCCGCGGGCACCGCCAGGAAGCGGCGAAGTTGCTCGGCTGCGGCCGCAATACGCTCACGCGGAAGATGCGCGCGCTGGATCTCGACTGACGCGAATGGCACCTGGCATCCCATCCCCCGCCGGATTGACCTTGAGGGAGCAGGGCTGCTGCGATCAGCGCGTAACATGAGCCGATATCGCAAGCCAGCGTCCGTCAATGCGTGTCCAGGCATCCGTGTACCGGCCCGATCCTGCGTGACCGTCGGCGCCGACGTAAGTCGTGCGCGCATGAACGATGGCGAAATCGCCAAAGACGCGCACCAGCACCTCACTTGCCTGAAGCCCGGATATCGTGAGCGGGCGCTGCACCTGGCGCAGAAACGCCGCGCGATCGACCAGCGATCCATCGGGGTTGCTGCAATAGAAATCCGGCGCCAGCAGCTGCTCGAAGCGCTTGACGTCTGCGTGTTGCACCGACCGGACGTAATCCGTGTTGAGCGCGAGCAGCGTTTCCGTGTCGGCGTTCCGCGTGCTGCGGGCGTCCATCATTCTTCAGCCGCTGCCATTTCATCCCTGTCTTCGCCGACGATTTTTCGCAAGCCCTCTATCGTGGCGTCATCGAGTTCGATGACGACGGTGGTGTAGCTTTCGATGCAGTCGAGGATGTCCTCGCGCGGTCCGTCGCGCCATGCGGCGCTTCCGTAGAAGGCATCTTCGCTCTTCTGGCGCTCATCCACGCCGGCGAACGAACGCATCAGGAACCAGGAGTCCGTATCGTGGAGCGACGGGCCGTATGCAACGACATCAATCTGCGCGCGCTGCAGCAAGGGCCAGGCTTCGTCGAGAAACAGCCGCTGAAAGCGATCTCTTGTGCCGGGCTTCAGGTTATACGAACGGACCTCCACGACCCGGCCGCTGCGGGTCAGCCCCCTGTTCGATGGCAAGGCCGGGGGCAACGGCAGCGATGCCTGTCCGAACAGGTACTGCCAGCCGCCCGCGGTGCGCACATAGGTGTCGCTGAACCAGAGTCTGCGATCGAAGGCCTCGCCGTTGCGTTCACCCTTGACCCACAGGAGTGCGGTGACGAGCGCAGTGTCTCCCGAGACGCGAACCGTCTGAGTGCCGTCGATTTCGTCCTGCCGCTCATAGCGATACGTTCCGGCGATTGCCGACTCGAGCAGCTCGTCGCGCGTAAACGCCTTGCCGTTCCCGAGTACCAGCAGGAAATCGTCGTGCATGATGCGGTCCATGGTGGCCGCATCGTTTTCCTTCACCGCCGCCTGGTACTCGCGGTCCAGTGCCGCAACGGCTTCCAGGTCGTCCTGCGCGGTCGCCCGGGCGTCCGGGGTCAGCACCATTCCTGCGGCCAACAGTACGGCCCACTGCATTGATCTGATCATGGATTTCCTTGTCACGAAGAAGGCACAACCGGCCTCAGGGTTCGGGGCCCGCGGGTGGCCGGAGTTCTGGATACAGAGAAATTCATGAGCGTAAACTACTCGTTCCCGCCGGCCCGGACTGGCCAAAAACGGACGCCGATAGTCAGGGCTTCCCTGGACAGGCTCGGGCACGGGCTACGATCGCCGCAACAGGCGACAATGGGCGCCCGGGATATTTCCGGCTATGCCCAGACCGGACGCACCTCGACGCAGCCGAGGCGCGCCGGCGGAATGTTCGACGCAATCTTTATAGCATCGTTGAGGTCCTTCGCCTCGATCAGGTAGAAGCCGCCCAGCTGTTCTTTCGTTTCGGCGAAAGGTCCGTCGGTGATGGACGGCTTCCCATGCTGCAGCCGAATGGTCGTGGCTGCACTAACGGGCTGGAGCCGCTCGGCAGCGATCAGTTGACCGTTTTTCCTGAGTCCTTCGGAGAAGGGCTCGCAGCTGTCCAGCATCGCATCGAGTTCGCGTCGAGGAATGGTCTCGAGTCTCTTCTCGTCGCTGTAAATCAGGCACAGGTATTTCATCGATCACTCCGGATTGTCGTTGGAATCCATGGATGAAAACTGGTCGTCCCGCACGGATCGAAATCGACAGCCTTCCAGTCGAACGACGCCCGGAATTTCCGGGGTCAAGCCGGTGTGACGAGCGACCCGACAAGCCGATCGAGCGACGGCAGCTGGTGATGCACCAGGTGGTCCAGGATTCCCTTGTTGATGTCTATGCACACCAGCGGGTCGTAAAACAGCGCAGTGCCGACTCCCACTGCTGTTGCCCCGGCGAGCATGAACTCCAGCGCGTCCTGCGGCGTCGCGATGCCGCCCTGTCCGATGATGGGCACGCCGAGCGGTCCGGCGACTTCATACACCTGGCGCACTTTGAGCAACGCAATCGGCTTGATGGCCGGACCCGACAGCCCGCCGCGGACATTGCCGAGAATCGGCCGCCGTTTCTCGACGTCAATCGCCATTCCGGAGATGGTATTGATGACAGCGAGACCGTCGGCCCCGGCTTCGATGCAGCGGCGCGCGTTTTCCGCGATGTCCGTCTGGTTCGGCGACAATTTTGCAATGATCGGCTTCGCGGTGCCGTTGCGACAGGCCGCGACAACCTGTGCAGACATCTCCGGATAATTGCCGAACGACACACCGCCCTCCTTGATATTCGGACAGGAAATATTGATTTCGATCGCGTCAATCGGCGAATTGTCGAATCGACGCGTGACTTCGGCATAGTCCTCGATCGTCGAGCCGCAGACGTTTGCCATGAATCGTGTCTCGGTGAAATCGAGCCCCGGAAGGATGTCGTTGACGACCTTGTCCACGCCGGGGTTCTGCAGCCCGATCGAGTTCAGCATGCCCAGTGCCGTCTCAGCGATGCGATGCGGCGGATTGCCGAGCCGCGGTTCGAGCGTCGTTCCCTTCAGTACGATTGCGCCCACGTGGCGGTTCGAGAAGCCGTGCACGCGCGTGTACTCTTCGCCGAAGCCGACGCAGCCGGAAAGCAGCACGATCGGCGAGTCGAACTTCAATCCGCAAAACTCTACGCCTAGCCGCCTGTCCAGGATCGACGATGCTGCAGTCGTGGATGCTTTCGTCATTGGGCTAGGGGCGGGCCGGATTGCAAAATTGAACAAATTATAACGGGCGCGCGGTATCGGCCGTGCGATGATGCCGGAGTCTACAGGAAGCGCTTTCCGTATCGAAAATGTTCAGCCTGATTCTCTACCAGCCCGAAATACCGCCGAACACCGGCAACATCATACGGCTCTGCGCGAACACGGGCGTCACTCTGCATCTGATCGAGCCGCTCGGCTTCGAACTGGACGAGCCGCGGCTCAAACGTGCAGGGCTGGACTACCGGGAATTCGCGGCCGTCGATGTCCACGCGACCCTTGAAGACTGCCTGCAGGGCCTCGGTAGCGCCACGGTGTACGGACTCAGCACGAAGGGCAACAAAAGTTACGCTGAGCCGCGGTTTCGGCCCGGCGACGCATTCATGTTCGGTCCCGAAACGCGGGGACTTCCCGAGGCGATACTGGGCGCCCTGCCCCGCGGACAACGTCTGCGCATTCCCATGCAGCCTTCGAGCCGCAGCCTCAATCTTGCCAACGCAGCGGCGATCGTGATTTACGAAGCCTGGCGTCAACTCGGTTTCGCGGGCAGCGTCCCGGACCCGGTTTCTTCATGAACGTTGAAGTTGGTCGCACGCGGAGCCTTGCCGGATGGGAGGGCTTTCAGGACCGCCGTGAACACATCCATGTGGGCTTCGCAAAAACATCCCTGTTT
>JBBDXW010000074.1:102864-239176 GCA_040902105.1 Woeseia sp. | reverse complement strand
GCCGAAGCAGGTCGCCCGCAATGGCGGGCTCCTACAGCGTCTTTTTCCGACTTGTGCAGAGGTTCCTTAGTCCTATGCCGCCGGCGGGATGTTCGCGTTCAGGCGGAACAGGTTAAGCGGATCGTATTTTTTCTTGACTTGCTGCAACCGCCGGTAATTCTCGCGGTACGACTCCTGGACCCATTTATTGCCGTCCTCGTTGTAACTGTCGATGTTCAGGTAGGTACCGTCATACTGGTCGTACTTCTCCCGCATCTCATTCCACGCCCGACGGGTCCACGCGATGCCCTCGGCATCGTCGCCCGGATCGGACCAGGTAACGTTGTATTCCATCAGGTACTGCCAGTTGCGGCCGGGAAAAGCCGTCGCATCCGGCGCGATACGCTGGCTCGCCCCGCGCAGATTGTGCAATACCAACGGGCAGATTTTCGCGTCGTCGGGGCGGTCGAGGAAATGCTCGACCAGGGTGTCGACCATGTCGTCGTCCATGCGATCCATGTAGAGCGCCTTCCAGTAACACTGGACGCCGCCGTACGGAAGGTACGGATCGAAAAGCTGCTGGATATCGACGAAACGCATGGGCCCACTGAAATCCATCAGCACCGGCGCAAGGTCTCGCAAGGGCTGCACATACTTTGCGCCTTCCTCGACCGGGCCGGCGTAAACGCCGCACGGAACGACGACGTCCATCCCGTGCGTTTCCTTCGGATAATTCGGAAACTCGGGGATCGTCCAGAAGAAAAACTCGGTCGTGAATTCATCGGGCGCAGTCTCCATGAATTCCCGCCACCCACGCAGAACGTCACGCGCATGCTCCGCCGCATAGATCGGATTGCACAACATGACCTGTGGCCCCAGCGGATGGAGCTCGAACTCGAACGTGACCACCACACCGAAATTCCCGCCGCCGCCGCGTATCGCCCAGAAGAGGTCGCTGTTCTCGCTGTCACTCGCCCGGCGAAGCTGCCCGTCCGGCGTTACGATTTCCACCGCGCGCAGATTGTCGATGGACATCCCGAACTTGCCGCGCAGCCAGCCGTAACCGCCGCCCGTCGTCAACCCGGCGACGCCGGTGGTCGATACGACACCGCCCGGACAGACGAGCCCGAAGGCGGCGGTCTCGTGATCCACGTCGCCGAGGGTCGCGCCGCCCTGTATCCACGCAATTCGAGCCTCGGGATCGATGCGCACGGCTTTCATGCGGGACAGATTGATCATCAGTCCACCGTCGCAGCTGGCATTGCCCGCCACGCCATGCCCGCCGCCCCGGATTGCTGTCAGAAGACGATGCTCGCGGGCAAAATTCACGCACTGAATGATGTCTGCGACGCCGCTGCAGCAAACGACAAGCCCGGGGCGCCTGTCGATCATGCCGTTGAAGATCCCGCGAGCCTCGTCGTAGCCGCTGTCCGTCGGCGCGAACACATCACCGCGAACCGCACCCCGGAACTCGAGCATCTTCGAATCGTCGAGCTTCTCCTGGCCACCTTCGAGATTCGCCAACTTGATCATGAGCAAGCTTCCTTCATGCGTCCCTCATTTTCCGTTCGAATTGTCGACTGGTCATTACCGTCAAAAAGAGTATCTCAGATTCACGCCGTACCAGCGCGGCGGCTGGAACGAGATTTCGTTGCAGCCGCACAGCGTGGCGATGTCGAATCCCTGGATGCCGGCGCGCTCGTCGGTAACGTTGTTCATCTTGAGGGAGGCTTCCAGCCGGTCATTGCCGTCGATCCAGCCGACCCGGGCGTTCACCATGGTGTAGGCGTCGAACTTGTCGGCGTCGAAGTTGCGCAGGTTGTAGAAGTACTCGTCGGAGTAGCTCGCGTCACCCCCCACGTACATGCGCCCGTTGAAGGCGGGCCATTCGTAGCGAACCAGGCCGGTCAACTGGAATTCGGGCGCGTAGGTCGGATCGACGTCGCGGCGGATCGGACCGTCGACGCGCAGCGGCACATCCTCGACCGTGGCATCGAACCACGCGGCAGACAGCAGAATGTCGAGCCCGTCCATGGGCGAAGCCTGCAGCTCGAATTCCACTCCGATGTTCTCCGCATCCGCGTTGATCACGACGCCGCTCACACCCGTGAACAGGAAGCTCTGATAATCCGCATAGTCGTAATAGAAAACGCTGCCGTTGAAGCGCGTGGAGCCGTCGAACAACGTCGCCTTGAAGCCGCCTTCCAGGCTCGTCAGGATTTCTTCGTCGTAGGGAATCGCGCTCGGGGGAACCGCTAAGCCACCGGCGAGCTGCGCGTTGAAACTGCCGGCCTTGACACCGCGGTTGACGCCGGCGTACAGCAGCAGGTCATCGGAGTACGCCCAGTCGAGCTGCAGTTTGCCTGCCCACAGGAAGTCACTGGTGTCGTCGTCGAACGGCGCGGGCACGCCATTGATGAACACCGGGCCGATCAGGAACGGCGGTCCCTGGTGGATTTGCCGGGAGTCCGGCGTGCCATAGATATTCTGCTCGAAGTGGTACTCCTTCTCTTCCTGGATCAGCCGCAGACCGGCAATGAACGTCAGGTCGTTGCGAATATCGCGTTCGATCTGGCCGAACAGTGAATAGGAGTTGGTCTTGAGCTTTGCATCGACGCCGAGGTCGAAAGGCGCGCCCGGCACGACGCTGCCAGCCGGAAACTTGAGCCCGTTGTCGGACTCGCTGTCGATGTTGAGATAGAAAAAACCGGCGACCCAAGCCATATTGTCGCTCGTCCCGTTCAGGCGTATCTCCTGCGTGAAACTGCTGGCATCCACGGCGGCGTAGTTCGCGGATTGATTGGCCGGCGCCGAATCGACGTCGATGAAAACGAGTTTTTCGGTGTCCTTGAAATCGGTCACCGAGGTCAGGCTGACGGAATCCCACAGGTCCCAGTCGATGCGGTTGTTGATGCCGAACGTTTCGGTTTCGCCCTGGTCGGCGAACGCAAAATCGCCCGATGTATTGAAGTCTTCGCCATCGGGATCTATGTAGCCGAAGAAATCGCCGCCCGCCGGACGGCCGAAAAGGTCGCCAAAGACGCCGTTGTTGTCGAGGTCACCGCCGAAATCGGAGCCGTCGGCCGCGATCGAGGCTCGAGTCTCGCCGGGGTCGGCATCGATGACATTGACAAGCTCGTTGTTCTCGTCGAACACGGCGACTGTCGGCTTCGACTGGTACGGCCCGGTCGCCATCTCGGTCTTCGCCTGGTTGACCGACACGGTCCACTCGAGGACGTCGCTCGGGCGAAACTGCAGGATGCCGCGCAGTGCCAGCGTGTCGTCGTCTCCCATGTCCGCCCCGGCACCTGCGCCGGGCGATCCGCCGACGGCGGCGAAGGGGTAGATGTTGTTCAGGTAGCCGTCGTGCTCGTTATACAGGACCGCAATCCGGCCGGCCGCGGTGCCGGAGAACGGCCCGCCTATTGCGGCTTCGACGCGCACCTGGTTGGCATCGGCGTCCGAGTCGAACGTGCCGTAGGTGAGATCCGCATAGCCCTCGACCTCGTCGAAGGACGGCTTGTTGCTGATATATTGCACCAGGCCGCCCGTGGCGTTGCGGCCGAACAGGGTGCCCTGCGGGCCTTTCAGGATTTCCACGCGCTCAATGTCGAAGACGGCGAAGGTCTGTGCCTGTGCGATTGCGAAGTAGCCCTCGTCCAGATAGACGGCGTTCGGCGCCTCGACGATGTCGTTGAAGTCGTTCTGCGTGACGCCCCTGATGGTGAACTGGGTGTTCTGCCCGGCGATATTGCCGCTGGTGTGCACCCCGGGCGAAAACGACGCGACGTCCACGCTGCTCTCGACGCCGAGCGCCTTCAGCTGGTCGCCGGTAAATGCCGTGATGGCGATGCCGACGTCCTGGGCGGCCTGCTCCCGCTTCTGCGCCGTAACAACCACTTCGTCGAGGATATTCTGCGCCCAGCCATGCTGAACAGCTGAAAGCAGCAGCGCGCCGATCGTCAGACGCATGAACCACGTAGAGCCGACACTCATGACTTCTCCCCCTCGTGTTACTTGTTGGTTTCAGGTGCTCGTAAGTCGACCACCGCTGGATTGAAGCTGGAAAAAAGAAATCGAGATGGAATGACGGCGCAGAGTGAGCGTGGGGGGCAGCTCTTCATCAAACCATGTCTCGCGTCGAAGTTGAGCGCTGGTCGGCAAAAGACCATGAAACGCACTGCTTCCGGCGGGTACCATGGAGCAAGACTAGACCTCAAATAAACGGCACTGTCAAGGAAGCGTTGGTAATGAAAACGGTGCCAACGATTCCGCATGAACCGACCGGATGAAAGAAATTCGCGATGCCGTCGCATGCGTCCCGGCGCGCATCCCGGGCTCAACGCTGCAGGTAGCAAATGGTGACTTCAGCACTCGCCCGGAGCATCGTTACCGTCGCACCACGCGAATGCGCGGATCCAGCATACCGACGCCATCGACGATAATGCCGTACTTGTACACACCCGCGGTGGCATCCGCGGGAACCCCGATGACGACTGCGCCGCCAGGCCTCCCTTCAACGCCAAGCCAGCCATCCATACCCGGATTACCCTCCTCCGGTTGAGTCCGCACATTGCCGTCGGCTACGCGCGGAACCGCGGTGATCGTGACGCGGTACCCGGCGCATACGTCGATGTATTCGGGATAGACGGCCAGGAATCCGGTCGACTGGTAAACGGTCACCGCCCGGTCACCACAGGTCGTCTCCGGATCGGCGCCGCCGTCCCGGGTCATCGCCGGTGCACAGCCGGTTAGCGCCAGCGACAGCAGAGTGGCGATGGACATAATGGATTTATTCATTTCTTTTCTCCCAATGTTGATTCCACTTCGCGGCTGCGGACTCGACAAAAAACGGCACAGCCATTTTCGCAAGTCGGCCGTTCTCCTCATCCCTCGATCATGGAGCTTTGGTGCCCGGCGTCGTTGTCAGTGCCAGGAACTGCGGGTCGTTCCTCATCGCGCGCAAGTGCGGCTCGGCAACCAGCAAATTCCGCGGATAACCCATCTCGACCGCGGCCTGGAGGTCCTTGTACGCGGACGAGTTGTCGCCCGAGCGGACTGATATGAGCGCACTGTAAAGATATACCTGCGGATCGCCCGGCGTGATCTCCCGCGCACGCGCAATTACCTCCTTCGCCTCCTGCATTTTCCCCAGCATCGCCTTGATCCAGGCGAGATCGATATGGATTTCCGCGTCCATCGAATTTACCGCCAACTGGTTTTCGGCCAGCTGTTCGGCGGTATTGAACGCGGCCGCGGCCCCTTTGCTGTCTTCCGTGAACGACAACGCATCGCCGAGACTTGACCAGGCCAGGTGATCGTTGGGCGCCAGCTCCACTGCCTTCCTCAGCGCGACGACGGCGTCGTCGAGCTGTCCCAGGTAGTAGTACACGAGCCCCAGGTTCGTATACGCGTAGCGTCTCGGCTCGATCTCGATCGAGCGCATGAATGCGGGCGCCGCATCGGCGAAGTTTCCGGACGCCATGAGCGATGCGCCGAGATTCGAATAGCCGAGCATGTTGGTGGCGTCGATCGATACGAGCTTTCTGTACTGTTCCGCCGCTTCTTCATAGCGGCCATTCTGGAACAGGAACCAGCCGAGTCCGTTATAGGTCGACCAGTTGCCGGGCTGTAAACCAATCGCCCGTCTGTAGGTTTCTTCGGCAAGCTCGATCTGCTGCTGCCGATAATAAACGTCCGCCAGACCGCTCAATGCGGGCACATTTTTTTCGTCGATTTCCAGCGCTCTTTTGTAAGCCGCTTCCGCATTCCGGTCCTGCCCCGTATTGAGGTAAAGATCGCCCAGGGCGCGGTGGACGACGTCGAGATTGGGATTTCGCTGCAATGCAGCTGCACAGAATTGTTCCGCCTTGTCGATAAAACCGGGATTGCCCGTCACCATAAACCCCGAGGCATACGTGGTGCAGATACCGGCATGCGCCGCCGCATAATCCGGATCGATCTCTAACGCCTGGTTAAACCAGTCGAGTGCTTCGTCGATCGATTCCGTCGTCATCGGCCTGTGATAGGCATCCATGCCGCGGCGATATAGAACGTACGCGTCAAGGTCGGGATATTCGTCTGACGCCTGCAGAATTATCTGCGTCTCGGCCGGCAATACCAGCCTGAGATTCGCGACCGTGAGGCTCGTTATTTCGTCCTGTATCTCGAAAAACTCCTGGCGGTTGCGATCGAAAGTCCGCGATAGCACGTGAAATCCATTGGCCGAATTGATGAGCTGAATGATGACCCGCATCTGCTGCTCGACAAGACGCACGCTGCCCTCGAGGTAGTAACTCACCCTCAGCCTCTTGCGCACGTTTTCTGACGAAGCCGTTGACGGCAACGAGAACGAATCGCCTCTTGCAGACACGCGCAGCGACGGCACTTTCGCGAGGCGATTGATCACGTCTTCGGCCAGTCCCTCGCTGAAGATCCGCGTCTCTTCACTGCCGTCGATGTTGAGGAACGGCAGCACTGCTATTGAGTTCGGTTCGATCGGCGCTTCGGACTCCATCGCATCGGCTGTGCGAATCGAGCCTTCGCCCGCCGGCAAACCGACATAACGGTCATAGGCGTAGATGCCGATCGATGCCAGCAGCAGCGCGCCCAGTATCGCCGTGTAAGGTCGGCTGAATACCCTGGCGGACGAAGGCGAGTCCTTGCGCCGGTCAAGCACCGCGCGGCCATGAACGATCTCGATAAACCACGCGAGCAGGAGTGCAATCGGAAATCCGGCGATGACCAGTATCGCAATGAACGTGCCGAGCCATTGTGGCAGCAACAGCTGGTCGAAGGTGACGTCGGCGACCTGCAGCACAAGCCAGCCCAGCACCACGTAGGTCAGGCCCGTTTGTACAACACCACGCCGTCTCAGTTCGCTGAAAAAATCCGCGTTCGTGCCGGAGTCGTCCGCCACCTCGGTCGAGACAGGCTCGTTTGCTGCGGCAATCGCTTGCCGGAGCAAAACCGGCTCGATCAGGAGCCGGTAACCCCGTCTCGGCAGCGTCTGGATATATCGGGGATTGTCCGGATGGTCCTCGAGCGCGTAGCGCAAGGCGCTGATGGCATGCCCGAGCGCTTCCTGGGTTCCCTGGCCGGACCCCCAGACGTCATCCAGCAGCGCGTCGCGACTCAGCACCGCGCCCGGGTTTTGTGCGAGGCGCAAAAGCACCTCGACCGCTTTCGGCGACATATGCCTCGAACCGTGCCGGCTCGTGACCTGTCCCTTAAGCGGTTCGACCAGCAGGTCCCCCAAACGGAACCCGTGAAATAGGTCCTCGCTCACACCCGCCGCCCATCATGCTGTGCAGACCGCAACCAGAATGGAAGCATAGCACCCGCCCTGTCGTTCGCGTCCCGAGGTCCCGGTGCGAAGCCCGATATTCTACACCGGGCGGCTGCAGGGTAGCCGGCGGCGCTAGTGTACCCCGTCGTAAATAATCGACCCCTTCTCGCGAGCGACTTTTCGTGGCTGGCAAGGCGCGACGACGAGTAATAGCACCGCTATTGCGAGGAGTCGCAACGCCGCCAGACGCGAAAAGGCGCCGCGAGAAGGGTCGATTATTTGCGACGGGGTGCACTAGGTTCCGCGATCGTCGGAAATGATGACTTTGAGCGGAAGGTCACCGATTGCCCTGCCGCGGCCGATACTGGAAGATTGCGCGGACGCAGAGGCCTGAGCGACGACAATGGACGACGGCAATGGACAATAACAATGCGCGACGCGCGGACCCGTTAAGGTCAAGGATCCCGATATGCGAGTAATCTTCGTACCCGTCGCGGACCGGCCGGAATGCGCGGTTGCGTTGAACAAGACGTTCGAACTGGCCAAAGATCTTGGTGCGAGCGTGCTGGGCTGCCATATCAGGCCGCACAGCTACTCCGATGTATCCCTGCCGGCCACGCTGACCGACGCCGCGATCGGCGGCTCCGAAGCGGAATGGCGCGCCGCCTGGAAGCCACGCAGCAAACTCAAAACCGGCCCTGCGGCGCGGGCGCTGTTTACGCGACTGGCTGAACGCCAGGGCTTCGATATGCACAAAACGCCGCGTGCGAAACCCGGCGCTATCTGGATGGAAAAAACCGGTTCGCCGCAACGGGTCATCGGCATACTCGGCCCGTTGAATGACCTGCTCGTCGTCTCCCGGCCCGACAGCAAAGACGGCACGATCGCACGGCTGTTCCTGGTGGCGGCGCTGATGGCGTCGGCGCGGCCGGTGCTGGTATTGCCGCAGGCCGGCGACTGGACCATTGGCAAGAGAATCTGTATCGCCTGGAACCAGAGCAAGGACGCCGCGCTCGCCGTGGCGGCGGCATTGCCCTTATTGCAACTCGCCCAGCGCGTTTCCATCGTAAATTGCGGTCCTGAGAACAAGCCAGGGCCGAAATCAAGTCAACTCGCGGCCTATTTGAAATGCTGGGGCATCCAGTCGGAACGCGTGACGACGAAAGGCAGCGACGACTGCAAGGAAATTCTGGCGGCGTTCAAGGCTACGAAATCCGACTTGCTGGTGATGGGTGCATACAGTCGCAGCCGCTTCAGTCAGATGATCTTCGGCGGGGTCACGGATTTCATGTTGAACCGCGCTTCGCTACCGGTACTGATGCGTCATAGCTGAGCGGAGCGGCGGTTTTCGGTGCCGATCATCCCCGCTTGCGCAGGCGGAAGCGGCATGCGTGGCCGCCCCGCACCATGCACTCCAGGTGCTCGATGTCGGAATCCAGCAGAGTTTCGAGCAAAGCGAGATCGAGTTGACAGACCTCGCGATACTCGCGTGCAAGGTCGTGATAGATGCAATTGCGCGCGTCGATCAACGGCAGGTCATGACCGGGATCGGCCGCGGCGTGCGACTGGTAACCGAGCTCGCGCATGATGCGCGCGACTTCTACGACCTGTTCCCCGGGGGTCTTGCCCAGCACCCGATGCAGGCTTTGCTCGCCCAGCATCTTGCCCAGGGCTCGCATGGCTTCCACCAGCCCATCGCTCCCGAGCGTCTCTTTCATGCCGGCGATCAGCAATCCAGAGAACAATGCGTATTGTTTCGGAAACAGGTGGATGCCGCGCTCGGTCAGTCGCCAACCGAAACCGGGACGGCCGCCTTTCGGCGCCTGCGAACTCTTCTCGACGTAGCCGCCGCCTTCGAGCGCACCGAGGTGCTGATGCACGGCGCTGCGGCTGATCTCGAGCGAGGCGGCCAGGTCGTCCGCGGTCATGCCGGCCTTTTGTTCCAGGAGAAGGGTCAGTAACTGGCGCTGCCGTTCGCCAAAGGCAGCAATTGCGGAACTTTGCATAGGCGGATCATACCGGCGAGGCCGCCTAAATGCACTTTTTCAAGTTCTTTGTTGACAAAGTCTCAAGCGCTTGACTAGACTGCGACAACATCGTCGCCCGGGAGAACAGGAATGCTGACTGTCGCTGTTGTGGTCTTTGCCGTTGCCGCGCTCGGCGGCGTCATCCTCGCAAGCCATGTCCTGCGCAACAAAATGGCGCCCTGGGCGCTGTCGATCCTGCACGCACTACTGGGCGCATCAGGCCTCGTATTGCTTGCGTTGATCGTATCGCGCGGTGTCGCCAGCCCGCTGGTCGGCTGGTCGCTGGGTGTATTCGTGGTCGCCGCTCTCGGCGGTTTCTACCTGGCCTCGCACCATCTCAAGAACCGGCTGCCGCCGAAAGGCGTCGTCGTTCTGCATGCGCTTCTGGCAGTGACCGGATTCTGTATTCTGCTTGCCGCATTCCTGGGTGTCTGACGCCCCCCGACACCCGTTGCATCCGGCGTTCGTGCACTTCCCGATCGCCTTCTGGATGTCGGCGGTGGTGCTCGACCTTGTTCAAGGGTCGGCATTGTTGCCGCGCATTCCCGGTGTCGAGGGCTTCGCGCTGGCGCACCTCATGGTGTGGATGGGGCTTGTCGCCGCGATTCCCGCGATAGCGCTGGGGCTGTTCGACTATGCCAGGCTGCCTCAAGCGATCCAGAACAGCCGGCCGATGCAGTTGCACATGATCTGCATGGGCACTGCCTGGCTTCTGTTCCTCGCGGCAGGATTGTGGAGAATCGAGACCGGCAACTTTGCCGACCCGCCGAATGTGGCAGTCATTCTCCTCGAGATTCTCGGCGCCATTTGCCTCGTTGTCGGCGGGGCCGCGGCGGCCCGTGTCGTGTTCGGACTGCTGCCTGGGGAATAGGGAGCCTCTGTCCAAACTCGGGCGCAGGTTTCTTTTGACGACGCAGGAGTACCGCCCGGGGGTATTCCACGAGCGAGTTTCCCGTGTCTGAGCACGTGGAATACCCCCGGGCAGTGCTCCTGCTGCTGCCAGGGACGGACGAATTCGACTTGTGCAGAGGCTCCCTAACGATTGCTGTAACGGCCGCGCAGGTCGCGCCGGATGAAATCCGCATTGCCGTAACTGCCGTGGATCGCCACGGCATCGATATCGAACATGCTGTAAATGGCGGCTCCTTCGGTCACTTGCAGCGTCGTGCAACTGACGTTTACGGTAAAGTCCGCCAGCGAAATCTGCGTTGAATTACAAATGCCTGCCTGCACGGCACGCGCCCTGCCCCATTCCACGCCGCTCGCCGCAGCGTATTGCGCCTGACGATTCAGCCGGGAAAGACTGCCGGCCGCATACTGTCCACTCACGCTCTCCGCCAGGAAGGCGGCGAGCAGGCCCAGCACGACCATGATGAAGATCACTGTCAGCAGGATTACCCCGTCACAGCGGCGCGGCGCAGATTGCATGATGTTTCGCACCGGGATCACGGCGCATGCCTCAGGCTGGTCTGCGACAATACGTTCAACGGGTCGGCATTGCCGTCGCCTGTCGCAAAGCGAAGGGTTACGAGGTTCGGCGCTGCGAGGCTGAACTCGCAATCGTGCACGCCTCCGGCAAGAACGTCGCCCAAAGTCACGTTGACCGGCTGCGATGACTGCATCGCGTAGCCGGCGTATCGCCGCATTGTTCCGCCGCTCGCTGCGGGCTGGCAAAGGTACGACACCGGCGTCTCGACTATATAAAACCGTTGCGTCGGTGACGGTGCGGGAAACTGCTTCGGTGAAATCCTGATCTGTTGCGCGGTTGATCCGCTGACAATACTGCTGCGATTGTTGTTCGCATCCTCGCTGTAGGCGCTGAAGCCGCCCGAGGGCAGCGCGTTCTGATTGTTGATGACAACCTGCATGCCGTTCTGCGGCGCAGCCGGCATTGGCATCAATACGTCGAACCGGTCGTCTGCCAGAGCGAGATCCAGGATGTCGCCCGGCGCCGCCGTACGGTAATCGCCGAAGGCGATGACCGGCAGGAACTCGAGACAGCGCCCACCGCATGCTATCCGCACGCTGTTCGGCAACGCCTCAGGCAGCTCTGCCGCGAGGCGCGCGCTGACGCGTTCGGCCTGGTCGACGGCGGCAGCCTGCCGATGCGATTCCTGCAGCGCCTGCAGCGGCCGGGCCATCCACAACATCAATCCCGCTGCGACGATCCCGGCGATCACCAGGGCCACAATCAGTTCGATCAATGAAAACCCTCGCTGCATGGGGCTCAGTCCTCCGTACGAAATGCCTGCAGCGTAACTCCGCTGCCTGCAAGGCCGTCGTGGTCGACTTGAACCTGCACCTGCAGACCGGCGGATCCCGACACATTTACGGGATTGACGTTGAGCGTGACGTCGAATGCACGCAAACCGTCGACCGGCACACCATTTCGGTCGCAGGCACAGTCACCCAGTGCCGGACACGCGCTGCTCGTACTCGTGCAGCCGTTCAGCGTCAGCTGGTCGTAGTCGCAAACGTTGTCGAAAGACGGCCGCCCGGGTTCCTGGACGCCGCAAATCAGGCCGGTATCGGGGTCACGGTACGAACGCCCAAGGATTTCGTCAAGGTATGCAGAGGCGATAGTAACGGCCTGATTCTGCAGTTGCGGTTCCGTGCTTTGCCGCAGGACCGTGCCGTAGACGCTGACAAAACCGGCAAAGATCAGTCCGAGAACGACAATGGCGACGACCAGTTCCAGCAGGCTGAAGCCGCGCTGCTCCGGGAGACCTTCAAAACGACGCATAACCCGTCGTCCCCACAATCTGGATCTGCCGCAGCCCTGCCGTTATCGAGATGTCGGCGGGCGCCCCGCCCGGACTGTCCACCGCGGCGCCGCGGCCGTCGAAATAGAACACCGCGGGGGATGCCGACAACTGCATTCCTGCCGGCGGCGGACCCCCAAGCGTGGACGCGGCGCCGGCGGTTCCCGCCACGGGACGGCTGAACGGTCCGCTACAGAGTGACGCACGCTGATCGATGTGAAACCCGCTTGCTGTGAAGGTCACCCGCACTTCGCAGCGATCCGCCAGCGCGCGCCGCTGCGCGATGCGCAGGTCTGTCAGCACCTGCTGGGAAAAGCCGAGTTCTTCCACTCCGCGTCCGGCATCGAGTCGCGGCGCAGCAATTGCGAGCAGCAATCCAAGGACAAGTACGACCGCGATCAGTTCGACCAGGGAAAATCCCTTGCTTCGATCGCGTTGACTTGTCATCGGAGCTCCAGACGGCGCGCGGGCCGTTACCCGGCGCGCCGGCCGGAGCGGGAGATCAGCAGCCGGTGACGACGCGTTCGATCTCGGGACGGTCGCCCGCACTTGCCGCGCGCACATAGGTGATGCCGCAGTCCTGACGTCCGTCAACACGCAGCTCGCGTTCTGCCGTGTTGCCGGCGAAGCTTACGCGGTCGGACAGGTCTTCGAACAGATTCTCGATATTGACGGTGGTGGTGCTGTTCGGGTAGCCGTAACGTGCGTTGACCGTCACGCCGCCGCCGATGTCGATGTCGTACGACGCCGCGGTGAGCTGACCGGCCGAGGCAACTTTGGCATAGACCATGTTGCTGCTCGAACGCATGCTGTTGTACAGGCTGTCGGCGACGGCCGTGCGCGCTTCGCCTTCCATTGACATGAGTCGCGGCAGCGCGATGGCGGCCAGGATTCCCAGGATCACGATGACGACGACGAGTTCGATCAGCGTGAAACCCCCTTGAGTCACTTTTCTCAGAGTCGATTCTTGCATGCCCTATCCTCCCGGAATGGTTGCCCGACGGCCGTCGCGCGGCCTCGTGCTGAGACTGCATAACGTAACATTTTTACTAATAAATTCAGTGAACTAGGTCACAATGCAGTATTCGATACAAGCTATTTGCTGAGCGCCACGCTCGCCAGGTCCCACATTGGGAGGAAAATTCCCAGCGCCAGCATCAGCACCAGCGCACTGACAATGACCAGCAAAACCGGCTCCACGTATTCGCCCAGCATGCCGACGTCGTAATTGACTTCGCGTTCGTAGAACGCGCCGCACTCTTCCAGCATTTCATCCAGGCGCCCGGTCTCCTCGCCGGTGGCGATCATCTGCATTACCAGCGGCGTGAACAGCGCAGCGTGCCGCGCGGCGGAGGTCAACGACTCTCCCTGCGCGATTCGTTCCCGCATGGCGGCAAGCCGCAACGCGAAATGGCGGTTATTGCTTGCGGCGGCCACTGCCACCACTGCCTGATCGAGCACGATGCCGGAACGCATGCACATGGCCAGCGTCCGCGAGAATCGCGCAAGCGTTCCTTTCAGCAGAATCTGGCCGAACAGCGGAATACCGAGCGACCAGCGCCCCCACGTTTCCGCCCCTTTGTCGGTTTTTAACCAGGAACGGGCGGCCATCACGGACGCGACTGTCGCAACGGCAACGTACGGCCACCAGGAGAGCGCCCAGGCCGACGTCGCCATCAGGGCGCGCGTCATCCAGGGAAGCTCGGCACCAAACCCCGCAAACACGCCGGCAAACACGGGAATGACGAATAGGGTTACGACGGACAATGCGATGACGAGTGCGACAACGACCAGCATCGGGTAGCGCATCGCTGCTTTCATACGCCGGCGCGTTTCATGTTCCAGTTCGAGATCTCGTTGAAGTTCGGAAAATGCCTGATCGAGCCGGCCTGTGTTTTCGCCGACCCGCACGAGATTGACCATCAGTGCCGGAAATATCTTGCGGTGCGTGCTCATCGCATCCGACAGTGCCCGCCCTTCTTCCAGTTGCCGCCGCATGTCGGAAAGAGCGGCGCGAAGTACCGGGTTGCGCACGGACTGCGCCAGCGTCCGGACGCCGCGGTGCAAAGCCAGGCCGCCCTTGCAGATCGAGAACATCTGGCGGCAGAAGAAAATGAGATCGACGAGTTGCGGCCCGCCGGACAAGCGGCGGCGCAACGCGGCGAAGCTGTCGCCTGCCACTTTACGCTCGAAGATGGTGATCGGGGTGAGTCCCTGGTCGAGCAGATGGTCGGCGACCTCGTCGCGGCCCCGTCCTTCGACTTCGCCGTGCACCGGTTTTCGCTGCCGGTCCCGCGCCGTGTAAACGAAGACGGACATCAGCTGCTCACTTACCTGGCCTTGAGCCCGCTCATTGACCCACAGCGGCGTCGCCGCCGACAACGCGCAGCACTTCCGCCAGGCTGGTGAGGCCCTGTCTCGCGTGACCGAGCGCAGCCGTTTGCAGGGACAGGTACGACGGGGAACGATTGGCTGCATTGACGAACGCCATCGCATCGTCGCTGCGCAGTGCGTTGCGCAAATCGTCATTCAGCTCGAGCAGCTCGTAAATGCCGATGCGGCCGGAGTAACCGGTCTGATTGCATTCCATGCACCCCGCGGCCTTGCGGTATCTCTGCGCCGCGGCGTCGGCTCCGGCGACGCTTTCAAGCCAGAATCGTTCGTGCGATTCCGGCTCATGCGGCTTGCTGCAGCGCTCGCACAGCCGCCGGATCAGGCGTTGTGCGACGACCGCCTGCAAGGCGCTGGCGATGAGATAGCCGGGTGCGCCCATGTCGAGAAGACGCACGGCCGTGCTTGGCGCGTCATTCGTATGCAGCGTGGACATGACGAGATGACCGGTGATCGCAGCACGAAGCCCGATTTCCACGGTTTCGCGGTCGCGCATTTCGCCCACGAGAATCACGTCGGGGTCCTGCCGCAAAGCGGCGCGCAGAACGCGGGAAAAGTCGAGGCCGATCTGCGGCTGGATCTGCACCTGGTTGACGCGCGGCAGGCGGTATTCAACCGGGTCCTCGATCGTGATTATCTTGCGATCTGCGGAATTCAGTTCGGTGAGCGCCGCGTATAGTGTCGTGCTCTTGCCGCTGCCGGTCGGTCCCGTAACCAGCAACATGCCGTTGGGACGATGAATAATCCTTCGCAGTCGCTCGACGATCTTCTCCGGCAAACCCAGTTCGCCGAGATCGAGCAAGCCGGTGCTCTGGTCGAGCAGTCGCATGACGACCGTTTCGCCGTGCTGCGTCGGCATGGTCGACATGCGCACGTCGAGCAACTTGCCGCGCACGGTCACGCGGAAGCGCCCGTCCTGGGGCATGCGGCGCTCCGCGATATTGAGCCCGGCTGACAGTTTCAGGCGCGACACGAGCGCGGCCGCCACCTGTTTTTGACCGACCGGTTGCTCGCGCAACACGCCGTCGACGCGGAAGCGAATCCGCAGCACGTCTTCGCCCGGCTCGATGTGAATGTCGGATGCGCCGGCGCGCATCGCTTCTTCCAGCAGTGAGTTGATCAGGCGGCTGACGAGCGCGTCGGAGTCGTCCGATTCGGTCCAGCCATCGTCGCCAAAGCTGGAGTCGGCGATTTCCTGCCCGAGTTCCTCGGCAAGGCCGGCAATCTGCGCCTGCCGCAGATAGACCCGGTCGAGCGCCCGCAACAGGTCGCGTTCTCGCACGATTGCCGGATGCACCGGCCGCCCGAGCTGACGCTCGAGTTCATCCTCGGCCATCAGGTCGGTCGGGTCGACCATGGCCACCAGGTAGCCGTCGACCTGTTCAGTCAGGACCAGCGCACGCAAGCGGCGTGCTGCAATCTCGGGCAGGCGCTGCGCGAGTTTCGGATCGAGGTTGAAGTCGGAGAGATCGATGCGCGCAACGTCGAGCTGTTCCGAGATCGCGCCAATCAGCTGATCTTCGTCGACCAGCTCGAGTTGTATGAGCGCTTCACCGAGCCTGCCGCCGGTCTTGCTCTGTTCGGCCAGCGCCTGTTCGAGTTGTCCGGCCGACAGAATGCCGGCCTTCAGCAACAGTTCGCCGAGGCGCAGCCGCCGACGGGTCCGTATTGCACTGGCGGAGTTCATTGCTGTTCTGCGTTGATGTTCATCCGGCCGAGCGCATGGTCCCAGACGCCGTCGTGATCGACGATGACGGGCCGTAACAGAATGACCAACTCCGTCTTGCGCGTAACTTCGCGTGTATGCCTGAACAGGCGGCCGATACCCGGAATGTCGCCAAGCACCGGCGTGCTTGCGCGAAGCAGTTCCGTCGATTCCTGCATCAGGCCGCCGATCACGATGATCTGGCCGCTTCGGGCACGGACGATGCTGTCTGTTTCACGCACGGTCGAGAATGCCATGGGTAACGACTGGTCGGACCCTGCAACGACAATTTCCTTGCGCCGATCGACCACTTCGGTCACTGCCGGACGGATATGCAGTATGACGTCGCCGCCCTCGCTGATCTGCGGTGTAACATCCAGCGCGATGCCCGAGAAAAACGGCGTCAGCGTGATGTCGGGCGTACTCGTCGTCGCGCCGGCGCCGGTAACGGTCGTCGTCGATATATCCGTAACAAAAAATTCTTCGCTGCCGACCTTGATGACCGCCTTCTGGTTATTCACCGTCGACACGCGCGGGCTCGACAACACCTGCACGTCGCCCTGGGTTTTCAGCAATTCGATAAACGCAGTGAAATCGCCCGCGGTCGCCGCGATCGTGAACATCCCGCCGAACGCGGATGTCAGCGTGCCGTTCACGGGATCCGGGTTGGCCGGATTCAGGTCGCCCGTCTCCCCCGCGATATCCGATACCGGAGGCGTACCGAGCAGTCCCCCGCCGCCCGTCTGGCCGAACGTAATGTCGTGGCTGCCGGGCGTCGCCAGCGCGGCCCAGTTGATGCCTGCCTGGAATGTTTCAGAGAGCTCGACCTCGAGAATTTTCGCTTCCATGATGACCTGGCGCACCATGTTCGCCTGCACATCTCGCAAATATGCTTCGACTTCGCGCAATTCGGAGGGTAGTCCGCGAACGACAATCAGATTCGATTGCGGGCTCAGCACGACGCTGCGGCCCTCTGCATCGCCGATCAGGCTTTTAAGCGCGATATCCATTTCCAGCCAGAAGTCCGTTGCGCCGACGGTATTGACGAGGCTTCCTGGAGTCGGTCCCGTTTCGCCGCCGGGTGCGTCGACGTCGCGCATCGCGTCGCCGGAACTGATGCGGGTCTGCGCCGTGCCTTCGCGCCGCAGATTCAGATAGTCCACATGAAAAACGCGTCCCTGCAAACGTGCCGGCATGACGATAAAGCCGCTGCGGGTCGCCTCGAATTCATAACCGTAGACGCGCTGCGTCATGAGCATGACTTCCGGAATCGTCACGTCGCCGAGAGTAAGGCTTATGACGCCATCGACGTCCGGATGCACGACCATGTTGTAGTCCGTGTCCTTGACGAGCCCCATGAAAAAACTGCGAGCGGGTGCATTCTGCACGTCGATGTCGAACAATTCAGGCACTGCTTCCACCGGCTCCGGTTCTGCGGGCGGCAACGCCGGTTGTCGCTCGAGGGGGGGCGGCAACCGGTCCCATTTGGCTTCGAGACGGGACTCGTCCCGCTTCCCGGTTTCGGTGACGGCGCAGCCGTTCACGGCAAGCAGGGCGAGCGCGAACAAAAACACAGACAGCCGGCGAACGTTCATCCTGCATCCTTTGCGGGCCGTTTGACCGGCGGCAATATGAGACGAAGTACAATCGACTCCGAATTGCGATCGAGGGTCACCCGACCCTGTTCGATTGCCGTTACAACAGCGCCGTCGATACGGCTGCCAATCACGACTACCTGGTTGTTGATTACGGCGCTGCGGGTCGAAGGCGAAACGTGGGTCGAGTGGAGCAACAGAACTTCGTCTCGCGAGTGAACCGCCCCGGCCGCCGACCTGATCGCTGCCTTATGTGGCGGCGCAGTCGGGTCCGTGACGGGCGGCCGGTCGGCGGCCATTGCCGCCGTGCAGCCGATGAGCGCCGTTGCGAGCAACGTGCAAGCGGGCTTGCTAAACACGAATCCATTCCTCGCGCAGGCTCACAGTGTAGACATGCAGCCGAAATTGACGGGGGTCCACGCCGTTTGCGCGTACTTCCATTCCCAGCCAATAAAAACGCCATGGAAGCTCTTCCAGCCCCCGGACGTAGTCGAGCAGCGCGAGATACTCGCCCTCGAGTTCGATGACCAGGCCGTGGCGATAAAGAACCGGGAGATTGTCATTGGCGCTGTTCAAGAGCCGTTCCGGCAACTCGGAACGAATTGCCGTTATGCGCAGCCCGCGAATGTTGCCAATCAGGTCCCGCAATACCGACGGCATCTGTTCCGGCGCGAGGATCTGCAGCGTCTGGCCGCGAAGCTTCGCGTCGAGATCGACGAGTTTGCGTTGCAGGATGTCGATCTGTTCGCGAATGGCGGCATCCGGATCGAGCGATTCGCGTTGTTCCAGCTGCTCGAGTTCCGCCGCCATCCCTGCTTTCTGCAGTTCCAGCGACGCAACCTCGTCATTCGCCTGTGCCGCGCGCTCACGTTCTTCGCTCCACCACGTGCCTTCGAACATGAACAGCGTAGCGACAACCGCGGCCGCAGCAAGAATCGCACGCTCGCGCCAGGGCCGACCGTCGAACCACGATTCGAACCAGGCGAGTTGCTTCATCATTGCAGCGATTCCGCCGCGGCGAATGACGCTTGAAGAGGATCTTCGAACGGCACGCAGACTTCCGGCACCCCTGTTTCCCCGGCGGCTTCGCTTTGTGCGCAGCCCGTTGCCAGCGCGAAGCGCAGCGGTTCGGTTCCGCTGCCATCGCCCGCCATGGTGAATGTCGCGAACGCAGTACCGGCAAGCGAGGGTTCTGCTTGCAGTTCACTGAGGAACTTCGGCACAAGGCCGGCATGCAACGTACGGCCGGCCAGCAACAGTTGCCGTCCGCCGTCCGCAATTCGGATGTTCGTGAGCCACAACCCTTCCGGATGCCGGCGGCCGAGTGCCGCCAGATGCGCCGAGAAGCCGTCTGTATTGCCGACCGACTCACCGCTCAGCAGGTCGAGCACGCGGGACTTGTCGTCGGCTTCACGTTCGCGCCGTTTCAGTTCGGCCACGAGCGCAGGGTCCGCATTGCGCTCGGCGAGAAAGAAACTCCGCTCTTCGAGATTCATGATGACACCGTCGATGTCGGCGTTCAGGATCTCCACGGTCTGTTCGAGCGACGTGCGGCGGTGTTCCTGCCAGAGGCCGGCCGCGACACCGAGAAAGACCAGCGCCAGGAGCGTTATCCCGAATTGCCTCGCCGTCGGTTGCGTCGATGAGCGACTCGGCGCGTGAGTCAGCAGATTGATGTCCTGACTGTTCATACCGCGACCTCTTGCATGGCATCCGCCCGCTGCAAGGACAGCGCCCCGCCCAAAGCGAAGTAGGCTTCGGGCAGCCCAAAGTCCACGGATTTTGAGACCGCCGGATGCAATTCGGCGGCAAGTTCCAGCGGCGCTACGCTGAGTCCGACGACTTCGCCCGCCTGCCGCATGAAAGCCATGAAATTGTTCTCCGCGGGTCCTGCCAGAATGCGCCGGATGCTGCCTGCCGAGAAATGGCTGTCGAAGTAGTCGATTGTCCGTCTCAGTTCCAGCGGTAAGGTGTTGTGAATTCCGGTTGCAAGAACGTCGATCGGCTTGATGCTCGAGAGGCCGTAATCGAGACGGCGCGACAGATAGATCTCGCCGTTTCGCGTTACCTGGATCGTGCCCTGGCGTGCGGTCAGGAAAATCGTAACGGCCGGGCCGGGCAGGCTGCTGTCCACTGAGACGAGATTGCGAATCGCGAACTCGGCGACGGTCACTTTTTGCGGAACAAGCCCCGCTTTCCTGACGACGGCTACGAGTTCGCGAACAGCACGCGCCGGCGCCGCCACAACGTTGAGCATCGGCGATCGTTGCCGTTCGTTCGGTTGCGGCGCATCGAACACCTGCAGCACCGCTTCATCGACCGGATAATCCAGCATGCTCTTTACGCGCCAGCGCGCTGCAGCGACCAGCTCTTCGTCCTCGACGGGGGGCCGTTCGATCTGCAATATGGTGTAGCTGCCGGGCGCAAGCGTGATGGCCGCCTCGCGACCTTTGATGCCGAAGTCCGCGACCGCCTTCGACAGGACCCTGATCTGCCCCAGCGATTCGGTCGGCAGCTCTTCGACCAGCACATGGGAGCCTGACGCAACGGGGATCGACGATGCGACGGCTACCGCAAGCGCCCGGTTAAGACACAGGCCCACGACGGAATCGCTGCGGGCACGGGCCGCACCCAGTGACTTAAGTTTTCTGAGCATCGGCCGAGTATGCTCGCGCGCGATTCTGTCTTATGTGAAATAAGTCCCAGAATCAATGTCTTCAGGACAGTTCCTGAGGCCGGGCTGGGGGATGCCGGACTTGCTGGGCGGCGCCCCGGGCACCGAATCGGGCACCGAATCGCGTCCCGTTTAAGCGCTGCCCCACTGGAACACCAGCAGCGCGCCGGCATAACCGATTGCGGTCATGTAAAACCACGCGAACACCGGCCAGCGCCAGCTGTTGGTCTCGCGGCGTATCACCGCCAGCGTCGCCGCGCACTGCAAACAGCAGGCGTAGAAGATCAGCAACCCGAGAACCATCGGCAAGGTGAATACCGGTGAGCCGTCGGGCCAGCTTGCGGATTTCAATCTCTGCGATAACGTCGACTGATCGGCTTCGTCGCCGACGGCGTAGACCGTCCCGAGAACGGCAACCACCACCTCGCGCGCGGGAAACCCGGCGATGACCGCTGCCGAAATTTTCCAGTCCCAGCCCAGCGGCGCGAAAACCGGTTCCACGATTTTCCCGGCGCGGCCGAGCCAGCTTTGCTCCAGCTGCGCGGCCGCCGCTTCGTTCGCAAGGCGCAGACGAGCATCGTCGAGTGCCTCGCCGGAAAGACTGGCCTCGGCGCTCGTCTCGTTCGCGGCAAGATTCGCCTGTATTTCGTCCGACCGCGGATAATACGCAAGCGCCCAGACTATGACGGCGACCGTAAAAATGACCGTGCCCGCGCGACGCAGAAATACCCTGACACGCCCCAGCAACTGAATTGCAACCGTGCGCAAGTTCGGTTTGCGAAACTCCGGCAGCATCAGGGCGAAGGCCGGTTTCGGGCCGCGCAATGCGGTTTGCTTCAGCAACAGAGCTGTGAGCACTCCGGCAACGATGCCGAGCAGATACAGTCCGAACAGCACGAGCCCCTGCAGATTGAACCAGCCGGCGGACGATGCCGGCACGAATGCCGCGATGAGCAACGCGTATACCGGCAAGCGCGCCGAACAGGTCATGAACGGCGCCGCAAGAATGGTCGCAATCCTGTCACGCCGGTTCGGAATAACGCGCGTCGCCATGATGCCCGGCACCGCGCACGCGAAACTCGAGATCATCGGGATGATGGACTGTCCCGAGAGACCGACGGAGCGCATGACCCGGTCCATCAGGTACGCGGCTCGCGCGAGATAGCCCGAGTCTTCCAGCAGAATAATGAACAGGAACAGAATCATGATCTGCGGAAGGAATATGATGACGCTGCCGACGCCCGCGATCACGCCGTCGGAAACGAGACTCGCGAACGCGCCTGCCGGCAGAATCGAGCCCACCCATGCACCGGTGACCGCGGTTGCGAGATCAATGGCGTCCATCAACGGCGTGGCCCAGGCAAACACCGCCTGAAAAACGACGGCCATCACGACGAACAGCCCGATCGTTCCCGGTATCGGCCGATTGAGCCACGCAGCAAAACGCGCGCCCCAGGTCCGATACGTCGGGCTGTCGGTCTGCACGTTCGTGAGCACGTGACGAACCCAGTCGTAACGGCGCTGCGCTTCCTCCGCCACCGGCGGATTGCCGTTGAACAGCCGGGCGCGCGCCTCATGCAACAATCCCGGCAGCTTGTCGCCCAGTGTGCGCGTGAATTCGGGATCGTTCGAACCGTCGATCAACGCGCGTTCGACCTCGACGCAGCGCATGACGCCGTTCGATTCGGCGGAAAGTCTCGACGCCACGTCCCGCAGTTCCGGCCAGAACGCGGGCACATCCGGATGCGCCGCATCGGGCAACGCGGCAAGTGCGCGCCGCAAATCCTGCATCCCCTGCCCCGTTGTCGCCACCACCGGGCATACTTTCGCCCCGCCGAGATATTTTTCGAGGGCCGCTACATCGATGCGCACGCCTGCGGCTTCGGCCGCGTCGGTCATCGTCAACGCAACCACGAGCGGCAGCCCGAGTTCGCTCAGTTGCAGTCCGAGGAACAGTCCCTGGTAAAGATTGTTCATCGCAACCACGGCCATGACCCCGGACGGCGGATTGACATCCGGGACACGGCCAAGCACGACGTCGACCGCAATGCGTTCCTCCATCGAATGCGCGCCGAGCGAGAATGTTCCGGGAAGATCGATGAGTTCGATGACGGTGTCACCGAGCTTCGCAATCCCCAAGTGTTTCTCCACCGTGACCCCGGGATAATTGCCGGTGCTCTGGCGCAGTCCCGTCAGTCGATTGAACAGCGTGCTCTTTCCCGAGTTCGGATTGCCCATGACCGCGATGGTCGCAGACGGGTGACGCCTGACCGATACTCGCTCGAGCGGAACGCTTATGGCACGAGTGCTAGCCACTGTCGGTCACGGCGGCGACTTCGAAGTGCAGCGCCTGGGCGCGACGCAGGGAAATACCGTTACCGAACAGGCGGAACTCCAGCGGATCGCCACCGATGGCCGCGCCTGTGAATTCGACCTGCGCGCCGGCAACGAGCCCGAGCACCATGAGCCGCTGCACCGCGGGGTCGGCCGCGTCGACGGTCTTGATCACGCCCTTCTGGCCGCGACTGAGCGACGCCAGTGTCGATGTAAATGTGTCTTTCAAAATGCGGGCCCGTACAAATGGATGTGGAGCCTGGCGCGATCTGCGTCGCGGGCCCCTCACGGGCACCAATGATAATGATTCTCATTTCTACTAACAAGGTTCGGCACGTTCCACCGGCAGCACCGGGGCGTCTCCCATGATTCAGACCCCGGCACTGCGCTGAGACACGGGATGAGTGCGCTGATCGGGATGGCGTCGTACGGCGAATACTTGTGCTCGAGCTGGGGCTTTATCAGACGCTGCAGTCTTTACATCCTACGAAACGGTGTCGCGGCGCCGTAAGCGGGTTCGCCCATCTGTCAGCGCCCGGTCGAATTCCTGCTCGAGCGCGGCATTCACACCGCGGCAGCCGGCCACCACCCGTTCGGACCAGGTGAGATATTCGACGCGCCGCTCCCGTGGCCAGTCCCGCGGCGGCTTGTTCGATACATCACGCACGTTGCAGATCTTGTCCGCGAGCTTGATCTGGCGCGCTGCCGCCGACAGGGTGGGAGCATGTTCGATCTGCAGGCGCTTGCGTTCCTCTTTCGGCAGCGATTTGTCATCGGTGACCTCCTCGACCAGGCATCGTACCGCCGTACCGAAGCGCTCATCGAGTTCGTGCGCCGTCGTTTGCGTGTCCTCGAGCGTGTCGTGCAGTACGGCAGCCTGCAGCACGGTCGCATCCGTGACTCCACCGACGCGCACGAGCAGTTCTGCGACTTCGATCGGATGGTTTATATAAGGAGACGCGCACGCGCCCTTGCGCCGCTGGTCGCGATGTTTGTCGGCTGCGAAATGCAAAGCGGCGAAGATCGCCTCAATCGCGCCAATTTCAGCGACTGCACCCATCTCGCCGAACCTGTTCTCCCGCCGCGCTTCTTGCGGCCCGGCCGACCCGAGCTCTCGGCCGATATCACTTCCACCTCGAACAGGTTTGACGTCCCTCATGCCGCGCGTATTCTACATGGAATTGCACACGACGATGTCAACCCGTGCTCCGCCGGCGGTCGTGTGGATTCAACGTTCACCTCGTCGCCCGGACGCGCTGCGGTCGACAACAGGATGACCCCTGTCGTTACCGTGATGCCTTTCATGTCATGCTTCCTCGCAGGTTCTGATGCAGGGTAGCAACACGCCGGTTACTCACGGCCTTGACTGTCCCGGGCGCCTGACTTACAGTTGATTGATCATTCAACTCAGGGGCGGGAGACGTGTCCGAGACGCGCGAGCGAATCGTCATGGCGGCCATGGAACTGTTCTGGGAAAAGGGTTACGGCTCGACCAGCATTGCCGATATCCTGAGGAAGGCAGGCGCCAACAGCGGCAGTCTGTACCACTTCTTTCCCGCCAAACAGGACGTGCTGAACGCCGTTCTCGATACCTATTTCCACGGCATCCGGCCGATGCTGCTCGACCCGGCCTGGGAAGGCGTCGACGATCCTCTTGAACGGGTGTTCGTGCTGCTCGGCCGCTACCGGCAATTTCTGATCGACACCGATTACTTCTACGGCTGCCCGATCGGCAGTCTTGCACTGGAAATCCACGAACCCGACCCGGCGGTGCGCGAAAGGCTGGTCGCCAATTTCTCGGCCTGGACCGGCGCCATAGAAGAGTGCCTGGCCGCGGCATCCGAACGGCTGCCAGCCGACATCGATCGCAAGGCGCTCGCGCAGTTTGTGCTGACGGCGATGGAAGGCGGTGTCATGCAGGCGCGTACGCACAGAAGCCTCGAGCCGTTCGATGCATCGATCAGCCAGTTGCGAAACTATTTCGATTGTCTCGCCGCAGCGGCGGAGCGCTGAACCAGGGCGAGAAAAGGTGTCGCACACATTACCGTTGAGTCAATAACAAGAGGAACCGACTATGGAAAACGCAATGGGGCAAATCAACCATCTCGCCGTCATCGCAGCCGCGGTGTCGGCATTTCTGCTGGGCGGCCTGTGGTATTCGCTGCTTTTCGGCAAGGCCTGGATGGCCGCCAGCGGCGTGACGGAGGAACGCGCGGCCCAGGCCAACCAGGGCAAGGTATTCGGCATCGCATTCGTCTGGTCGCTGCTCGGCGCATACGTGTTCGCGATGTTCCTCGGTCCCGCGCCGGCGTTCGGCTTCGCGACGGCGGCCGGGTTTGCAGCCGGCCTGTTCTGGATCGCCGGTTCGTTCGCGATCAGTTACCAGTTCGAGCAAAGGCCCGCGAAACTGCTGCTCATCAACGGCGGCTATCACACGCTTCAGTACACTTTGTATGGCGCCATTCTCGGCTTCTGGCATTGATAAAGGGGAGCGATCATGTGTCGGGTCATTTTGCTCGTGTTATGGCTTGCATTGTCTATGGCAACGGCGCACGCGGCGGACGACTCGCCGCTGAGCCCGTTCGGTTTTCTCGCCGGGCATTGCTGGAGCGGCGAATTTGAGGAAAGCGGCGCGACCGATACGCACTGCTACACCTGGGTGTTCGGCGGCAAGCACCTGCGCGACGTCCACGTCGTCAGCGGCGAGGAGCCGGACTACCGCGGCGAAACGATCTACTCCGTCGAAGGTACCTCCGGCGACATTATCTTTCGTTACTGGAACTCACTCGGCGGCGTGAGCGACGGAAGAATCGAACTCGAGGACGGCGCGATCCTTGCGCCGGGCGGAACATATGTGGGTGAGGACGGTAAGGCGCGCGAGTTCCGCAGCAGCCTGCGGCAGATCGACGATATGCACTACGAGGCGCTCACCGAAGAGCGGATCGATGATGAATGGCGCAATTTTTCTCGCGTCACGTTCACGCGAACGAACAGCATACCGACCGCACCCGATGCGCCGATAACGCGCTGACGATTGCTTGCGTCGTAGCGGTCAAAGGGAAGGCTGGCGTGCGAGCTACTTTGCGGCGTCGGGCGCGCGGTCGAACAGGCGCCTGATGTTTCGGACGGCCTGGCGAATTCGCTGCTCGTTCTCGATCAGCGAGAAGCGAACATGCCCGTCGCCGGCCTTGCCGAACCCGATGCCTGGCGAGACTGCGACGTTTGCGCCCTGCAGCAGCTGCTTCGAGAATTCCAGCGAGCCGAGGTGCCCGTGAGATTCAGGAATTCGCGCCCACACGAACATCGTGGCCTTTGGCTTCTCGATCATCCATTGCCCGCGGCCCGGACTTGCAAGCCCGTCGATCAGGCGGTCTCGCCGCGCCTGGTAGATGGCCGCGTGCGCGGCGACACAATCCTGCGGCCCGCGCAATGCCTCGATCGCACCGACCTGGATCGGTGTCGGTATACCGTAGTCCAGGTAGCTCTTCATTCTTGCGAGCGCCTGGATCATGTCCGCATTTCCGCAGGCGAATCCGACCCGCCAGCCCGCCATCGAATGGCTCTTCGATAACGAGGTAAATTCAATCGCCACTTCGGATGCCCCGGGTACCTGCAACAGGCTCGGTGGTCGATATCCGTCGAACGCAAGCTCCGCATAGGCCAGGTCGTGCAGGATCATCACCTGATGTTGCCGCGCCAGCTCGACGACGCGTCGAAAGAACGCTTCCGACGCGACCGTGGTAGTGGGATTGTGCGGAAACGACAGGATGAGAAGCTTCGGCTTGAGTTGCGGAATGGTTTTCTCGAGCGCGGCCAGGAATTCATCCGTGTCGGCCAGCGGAAGTGTTTTGAGTTCGCCGCCCGCAATCGTCACCGAATACTGGTGGATCGGGTAACCGGGATCCGGACACAACACCACATCGCCCGGACCGACGGTCATCAGGACGAAATGTGCAAGCCCCTCTTTCGAGCCGATCAGCGCGATCGCTTCGCGGTCCGCGTCGAGATCCACACCGTATCCTCGCGCGTACCACTCGCAAATCGCCGCCCGGAGATTCGGAATTCCCCTGGAACTCGAGTAGCGATGCGTTCGCGGATTCTGCGCGACCTCGCAAATCTTGTTGACGATGTGGGGCGGCGTGGGCAGGTCCGGATTACCCATTCCCAGATCGATGACGTCTTCCCCGGCGCGCCTCGTCGACAGCATCAGCTCGGTGACTTCCGCGAATACATACGGCGGCAGTCGATCGAAGCGATGGAAATGGAAGCGGTCTTTCATCGGCGGCACCGGATGTATGTCACTGACGCGGCATTCTACCTGTACCTTTGCAACGCCGAGCGAAGAAGAAGGATTGAGGCTTGACGGCACTCAGATTGCCACGCGGACGCCGCGCCGCAACCCGGCGATCTGCAACCCCGCGATTATCGCTACCGCCAGTGCCTGTGCTATGACGAATGCCTGCCCGAGCCTGTTCGGCATCAGCCAGGCGAAAACCAGCGCGAGTACGCTCGCCACCGCCCAAAGCACATTCATGGCGACGATCACCGTCACCGCTGGCCGCAACAACGGGTCCCGCGTACTGACATAGCCGACGCCGGCGGCAAATACCAGCAGCACGACAGCGGCGACTCGCGAGACGGCCGCAGGGATAGCCAGCATTTGCTCAAGCGCCGCGGCCAAGGCCAACAAGACGATGCCCGTCAGGACACAGGTCGCCGCGTCAAACATCAGCACGCGGCGCAAGAACGGAGCGAATTGCGTATCAATCATCTCATTTCTCCTTATTATGGCCCTGGGCCAGGTTGCCTCGACGTTTGCCGGGCCGGCATCACGGTGAAATGGATTAAACGCTCCGGCAGGTCACATCGTCGATTACGTCTGAGGTAATGGCCGGAGGCCGAACCCGGCGTATCATCGCCCGATGGGTACCAGGCAATCACCTGCCGTCGCCGTCGGCTCGCATCTCCGCAACTGGCGTCAGCGCCGGCGCCTGAGCCAGCTCGACCTTGCGCTCGATGCCGAAATCTCGGCGCGGCACCTGAGCTTCCTCGAGACCGGCCGATCGCAACCGAGTCGCGACATGGTGCTCCGGCTGGCCGAGCGGCTCGACGTACCGCTCCGCGAGCGCAACGAATTGCTCGTCGCGGCGGGCTTCGCCCCGATGTTCCCGGAACGCAGGCTCGATGCGCCGGAACTCGTCGCGGCCAGGCGGGCAATCGACCTGGTGCTGAAAGGACACGAGCCGTACCCGGCGATCGCGGTCGACCGGCACTGGACGCTCGTCGCCGCCAACGCCGCGGTGCCGCACCTGCTCGTGGACATCGATGCCAGGCTGCTCGAGCCGCCCGTCAACGTGTTGCGCTTGAGCCTTCACCCCGGGGGCCTCGCGCCGCGCATCGTGAATCTCGCCGAATGGCGCGATCATCTGCTCGAACGGCTGCGGCACCAGATCGACCTGACGGCGGATCGGGTATTGATCGAGTTGCTCGCGGAGTTGCAGAGCTATCCGGCGCCGGGAGAACATGCACCGAGGCAGGCCGCAATAGACTACGCCGGCGTCGCAGTTCCGCTTCGATGGCGGCGGCCGGACGGGGGCGAACTCGTGTTCTTCAGCACAACCACGGTGTTCGGGACACCGATCGATATCACGTTGTCGGAGCTGGCGATCGAGGCGTTCTTTCCGTCGGATACGGCCACGGCTGAGGCGATGTGGGGCTCAACAGGAGGAAATAATGCTTAGAGAATGGATTCAGATCGCCGGACTTGGTGTAACGCTGCTTGTGCTCGGCTGCACGCCGCCCGCGGAACGGCCGGTGTCGGATGAGGCCGCATTGGACAGCGGGGCAGAGACGGCTGCGCAGGCATTGAAGGCATTGTTTGACGACGAGTGGACAACGCAACTTGCGCGCGACCCGCTGTTCGCAAGCAGCATGGGCGTCAGCGACTACAACGATTCGTTGCCGGTCGACCCTCCTGCAAACCATCAGCGCTTCCTCGAGGAAGACCTCGTTTTTCTGGAGCGGCTGGAGACGATTGACCTCTCGACACTCAATGACGACGACCGGCTCAGCTACGACCTGTTCAGCTTCATCGTGCGGAGCCGCACGACTTTGGCGAAATACAAGCCGTACCTGATTCCCATATTGAGCGACGGTGGTTTTCACATGCGCGTGCAGCGCATGTACGAGGCGATGCCGTTCGCAACGGTTCAGGACTACGAAAATTATCTCTCGAGATTGAACCAGGTCGCACCGTATTTCGATCAGAACATCGCGAACATGCGCGAGGGCCTGCGCGTCGGCATGTCCCAGCCGAAGGCAATTCTAGACGGCATCGAACCATCAATCGCAGGGCCAATTGCCGACATTGCCAATAGCGCGGAAGACAGCATTTTTTTCACCCCGTTCAAATCCATGCCGGATCATTTCCCGGATGGCGAGCGTGAACGCCTGCGCGCTGCGGGCATTACCGCCATCGAAGACGTCGTGCGCCCCGCTTACGAGCGTTTCCTTAACTTCTTTAACGAGGAGTACAAACCCGGTGCACGAGACGAACTGGGTACGTCCATGCTGCCCGACGGCGAGGCGTACTACGCCGAACTGGTGAAATACTTTACAACGCTTGACGAAGCGACACCGGAAGGCATCCACAGCCTCGGTCTGAAAGAAGTTGCGCGGATACGCGCCGAAATGGACGCGATCATCCGGCAGGTCGAATTCGACGGCAGCTTTGCCGAGTTCATCGAATTTCTTCGGACCGACCGGCGCTTCTACGTCGAGGAACCAAAGGACCTGCTGAAGGAAGCATCCTACATTGCCAAGAAGATCGACGGTCAGATGCCCGCCTTTTTTCGCACCTTGCCGCGTTCGCCGTACGGAATCAGGGCGGTACCTGACGATATCGCGCCAAACTACACCACCGGCAGGTACTGGGGCGCCCCTGTCGGCGGTCGCCGCGGCGGCTATTATATGGTGAACACCTACGCGCTGGACAAACGCCCACTGTACGAGATCGCCGCGCTGACCGCGCACGAAGCGGTGCCCGGACATCATCATCAGGGCGCGTTACGACAGGAAATCGAAGGCGCACCGGATTTTCGACGTGATTTCTATCCGCACGCATTCGGCGAAGGCTGGGGCCTTTATGCCGAGAAGCTCGGCATCGAGTTCGGCATCTACGAAACCCCTTACGATCACTTCGGCCGGCTGTCGTATGAAATGTGGCGAGCCTGCCGGCTGGTCATCGACACCGGAATACATTCACAGGGCTGGACTCGCGAGCAGGCGCAAAAGTACCTGGCGGAGAACACTGCGCTGTCGCTGCACAACGTACGCACTGAAATCGACCGGTACATAGCCTGGCCCGGGCAGGCACTTGCGTACAAAATGGGTGAACTCAAGTTTCTGGAATTGAGAGCCCGAGCCGAAAGTCAACTCGGCGCCGCCTTCGACATCCGGGACTTTCACGATGCCGTGCTGTTGAGCGGCGGTTTGACCTTGAACGTACTCGACAGCCTCGTGGACCGGTACATAGAGCAGGTCAAGGAACGAACTGCGGGCGGGCCGCGCTAGCCTGCATAATTCACGAACGAATCGCACTTACTTGAGATGAAGCCTGTTGGAGCCCGCGAGAGCGGGCGATTCCCGCGTGTTTATTCGCCCGTTTTACGGACTCCAACAATGTCATACCGCGCGTCTCGCGGCCGATCAAGCGTTAACCGGACGGTGCTCCTGCGTCGTCAAGAGTAACCTGCGCCCGAGCTCGTGCAGAGGGTCCTACGGAAGGTATCGAGTGCGTTTGCAAAAAATACCGATGCACACCACACCGCCTGGGTCCTTGCTTTGTAAACGCGGACCCGCGTAAACTCTTCGGGTGGCGAGCCGTCACGCAACAGCTCCGCCTTCTGCCCATCCCTCATTGGGCCCCTTTTACGGTCATTCTGTTGCTGACTGAACGCAGCGGCCTTGCAGGCCGATATGCTGCGTAGTCAAGACGGCCGTCGACGTCACAATCCAGGCCGTCAATGCCTTGCCGGAGTATTTACCCGGGTACGTACTGATGCGGATGGTTGAATCCCGTTTCCGGCACGCATACTCAATCGACGCTCTGGATCATCTGCAACGGGGAAACAAAAATGTCATTTTTTGTTTTCCGCGCTCTGAAAAGCCCGGGATGGACCTTTTCAGAGCTTACTCAAGAGGATCGCGGGCTGTTGCCAGGTCCTTTGCAAGTTTGCGCGCGACAACGCGCTCGGAGAGCAACGACATGATTAAAATTCTGATTCCGCTCGACGGTTCTTCAGCCGCCGAAAACGTCATTCCGCACGCGGCAGCGATTGCGCGCACATTTTCCGCAGAGGTCGAACTGCTGGGCGTTGTCGACGGGTCCGGCAGCAGCTTCACCACGCCGGTGAACAGCCTCGACTGGCAGTTATCGAAGCTGCAAACCGAGTTGTACCTGTCACGAGTCGCCGAAACGCTGAGGACCAGTGGTCTTCGAGTCGGCTGGGCGCTTCGCGAGGGTGATGCCGCGCAGGCCATAACCCAGGCGGTGCGGGATGACGACATCGACGTACTCGCGATGACCCGATACGGTAACGGGAACGCGCACCGGTTCCCCATGGGCGGCACGGTGCAGAAAGTCATCTACGCGACCGGGGCTTCCGTGTTACTGATCGATCCTGCGCGCGGATTTGAAGCAAAACGCGGATATGCGAAAGTTCTCGTCGCCGTGGACGGCAGCCAGTGCTCGGAATGGGCGTCGGGATTTGCCGCGATGGTGGCGCAGGCGTTTGACGGGTCGATGCATATGTTACGCATCGTCGAAGAGCCCAGCCTGCCCGGCGGCACTCCAATTACCAGCGAAACGCGACGATTTCTCGAGCACATCAAGCGTATGGCAAGATCCCAGGCAAGCCTTCAATTGAGGAGCCTGGTTACCACCATACCACCAACCGTCGACACGAGCAGTTCCGTTGTCACGTCCGACAACGTGCCGGCTACCATCGCCGAAGCCGCAAACAAAGTCGACGCGGAGCTCATTGTCATAGCGGCGCAGGACACGCACCTCGACGGTTCCGGTGGTTATGGCTCCGTTTGCGATGCTCTGCTGTCGCAGGCGCACCGTCCGTTGCTGGTACTGCGTTCGGAAGCAGCCGTGCTGTCGTCCAATCACTTTCGCAGCGTTTACCTGGACGAAGCAGAAACACGCGCCGACGCGGGCTGACGAATGTCAGTGGCCCCGCTTCCGCTCGCCTCGCTCGAGAGCGAAGCCACGGCCCTCGCCGAAACGCATAACGATTCGCTCGCAGCGGGGCGAGGCTTTTCCGTCGCGCGTCCCCGGCACCGCGGTCTCGAAGAGAGCACCAACCGGATTCTCGACCGACTGCGTGAGGGCGAACCAGGGCAGGTACGGAAATACCCATATACGCAGTGGCTGCTCGACAACGGCCACGTCCTCCGCGCTACGCTGCAGCAAATCGACAAGGGTCTGCCCGCAAAATATTACCGCCAGCTTCCGACCGTGGCTGCACCACCGGCCCATGCGCGGCAGCCGCGCGCTGCCGCACTTGTCGATAAAGCCGTGGAGATCGGCCAGGGACCGGTCGAACTCGGCAGGTTTGAGCGCTTCTGCGCTGCGTATCAGACCGTAGCACCGCTCACCATCGGTGAGCTGTGGGCGCTGCCGACATTGCTCCGCGTGCGGCTCATGCAACAGATCTGCATCACTTCAGAACGAGCCTGGGGGATGAGACGCGACGCCGTCCGCGCGGAAGAGATCGCGGAACTGACCTCAGGAATCGCGGGATGCATCACGAGCCTGCGTAATATTTCTGCGATCCAATGGCAGGCGTTTGTCGAACGGCTCAGCCGGGTCGATTCGATTCTGCGCGAGGATCCGGCCGGGATGTACGCGCGCATGGACTTCGATACGCGCAACGATTATCGGGACACGGTCGAGCGGGCGGCGAAAATCGGCAAGCTTGCGGAATGGGACATCGCGGAAGCTGCTCTGCACCTCGCTCGCGAAGCGCAAGTATCGGGTCACCAGAGCCGGCAGCGGCACGTCGGATACTACCTGATGGATGTCGGGCTGCTCGAGTTGCTGTCCAGCCTGAATGTACGCGGCCTTCGGACGAGAAAAATCCTGCCGGCGCGCAGTCCGCGCCGTGGCGTCCTTTACGTCTTGTCCCTGACATCCATTGCCGCAGCACTCAGCGCGCTTTTCGCCGTGTGGCTGAAAGATAGCGGCACGCCCCTGTCACTCGTCATCGCAGCAACAGCGCTCGCGATGATTCCGGCGCTTACGTTGTCTTCGAATCTGATTAACACGCTGCTTGCGCAACTGCGGCGACCGCGCAGGTTACCGAAGCTGGATTTTTCGGACGGCATTCCGCCCGAGCATCGCGCTATCGTAGCGGTACCCGCCATGCTGTCAAATCGCGACGCGATTGACGAAACCCTGCACATGCTGGAGCTGAATTATCTCGGCAACAGCGACCCGTTCCTGCAGTTTGCGCTGCTGACCGATTACCTTGACGCGCCGACGTCGATTATGCCCGGAGACCAGGGCCTGCTCGACTACATGGTGGACGGCGTCGACGAATTGAATCGCCGCTATTCCGCGGATCTCCCGGAAGCGTTCGTACTACTGCATCGGCGCAGGGAATGGAACGACGTCGCTGAACTCTGGATGGGCTGGGAACGAAAACGCGGCAAGCTGGTGCAGTTCAACGAGCTTTTGCGAGGCGCGGGCGACGGTGACTTCGAACTGCAACACGGCACGTTGAAAAAGCCCGGAGAAATACGCTACGTCATCACGCTGGATGCCGATACCCTGCTGCCGACCGGAACCGCAGCGCGACTGGCCGGCACGATGGCGCATCCCTTGAACGGCGCGGTGGTCAATGACGAAACCAGCAGGATCGAGCAGGGTTACAGCATCATTCAGCCGCGCATCGAGATAAATCCGACCACGAGCTCGGCCAGCGCGTTTGCCCGGATTTACGCCGGGGACGTAACCCTCGACCTCTACACCCACGCGGTATCCGATGTTTACCAGGATCTCTTTGCGCAAGGCATTTTTGCCGGCAAGGGTATTTACGACGTGGATGCGTTCCGCGCAACCGTGCACTCGCAGATTCCGGAGAACCGCGTACTGAGCCACGATTTGCTCGAGGGACTTTGCGGCCGGGCCGGACTCGCGACCGACATCGTGCTGCTCGAAGACTACCCGACGAGTCAGTTGGCGCACCTGAAACGGATGCACCGCTGGATTCGCGGCGACTGGCAGCTTTTGCCCTGGCTGTTCGGCTGCAAGCCGACGCCCGCGTCCCGCCGTTTTCGGCCCGGACTGGTCGGCGGTTGGCAGCTTTTTGACAACCTTCGCCGCAGTCTTCTCGCTCCCGCGATCCTGGGCCTCTTTACGCTTGGATGGCTCGTCCTGCCGGTAAATTCGTGGGTATTTACCGTCGTAGTGATGCTTGCCTCCGGCATCGGCTTGATCCTGCATGCGCTGGCCGCGTTCCGCACGAGCACCTGGCGCTGGGGTACGTCGCAATCGAGCTTGTCGAACGTACTGGATCATGCGGGCAGAGATCTCGCGCGCTGGGTCCTGATGCTGGCATTCATGCCGGCGGAAGCGCTGGTGGCGCTGGATGCCATCGGCCGTACGCTTTATCGCTTGTCCGTCAGCCGACGAAATCTGCTCGAATGGTCGACTGCAGCTGAAGTCGCACGCGACGTCACAGCCGCAAACAGGGAGGCACAGTTCTGGCGACGCATGTGGCCGGGACCGGCGTGGGCGGGCATCAACCTGATGCTGTTGCTGGCGGTCGAGCCTGGCGTGATTCTCCCGGCAGGAGTGCTGTTGGTGTTGTGGGCTCTGTCGCCCGCCATCGCATTTCGCTTGAGCCGGCTCGAAAAGAGAGTAGCGCGGCCGTTGTCCGCCGAAGACCAGGCCTATCTGCGCCGTATCGCACGGGGCACGTGGGCGTTCTTCGAACAACAGGTCGGTCCCGCCACACACTGGCTTCCGCCCGACAATATTCAAATGGAGCCCTCACCGCAGACTGCGCAACAGACCTCCCCTACCAACATCGGCTTTGCGCTGCTGTCTGCAGCAGCGGCATTCGACCTTGGCTACACGGGTACGCGCGAATTCGTTTACAACCTGCACCACAGTCTCGCGACGATCGTTCGCCTCGAGAAATACCGCGGTCACTTGTATAACTGGTATTCGATCGCGGACAGTCAGCCGCTGGTCCCGCGTTACGTATCGACCGTCGACAGCGGCAATCTCGTCGCCGCCATGATTGCCGTCCGGCAGAGTCTGCTCGAAATCGCGGATTCGGCAATATCACTGCGACCGGTTCTGCACGGCCTGGAGGACGATCTCGGCCTGATGCGCGACAAGCTCGAGGCCCTTTCCCGGGATGAAAAAGCCCGCTCGCCGGCACGGTTGCTGGGAGCAATCAAGGAGATCGGCAGTGAGATCAATAGCGGCGGCGAACCCGGGCCGTCGATCAGGCGGCTCGCGCAAGGTCTGAGCGATACCCTGAACAACGCGTTGCTGGCCACAATCGACGACGAGGACATCGACTGGACGAACGACGAGATTCGCGAGTTCCGCAGCTATGCCGGCAGCTTTACCCGCCGTGCAGGCTCGGCTTTGAACGAACTTCGCGACCTGTTCCCCTGGATACTGGGAGTGGGCGACTGGGCCGATGCAAATACGAGCGAAAACGCAACAGAATTGACTGACGTCGTCCGGGAATTGTCCGAGGCGTCCCTCAGCGCGCTCCCCAGCCGCATCCATCGAGTCGTCGAGTTCATCGACGGCTATTGCAAACGGGAAGGAGCGCGGGAAAGCAACGCGGGTGCGAATCGATCGGCGTGGTATGACGATGTTTCCCGGTTCCGCGAAGAACTGCTCAATGCCTCGTGCGCCATCGAGGCACTGCTGGACGAGATCGGGGGTCTTGCCCGGGCACTCGCAAGTCTGATCGCCGAAACCGACTTCAGTTTTCTCTACAATCGCGAACGCCATCTTTTTCACGTGGGATTTCGCGCGGATACTGCCGAACTCGATTCCAGCTACTACGACCTGCTCGCGTCCGAGGCGCGGCTGGCCAGTTTCGTCGCCATCGCCAAAGGCGATGTTCCGCCAAAACACTGGATTCACCTCGGGCGGCCACTGACCAGCATCAACGGCCTGCGCGTACTGTTGTCGTGGAGCGCAACATCCTTTGAATATCTGATGCCGCGGCTGCTCATGAGGACTCCGCGGTTCGGGCTGATCGCCCAGAGTTGTCGCGGTGCGGTCAGGCAGCAGCAGACTTTCGCCCGCCACTACCGCATTCCCTGGGGTGTTTCCGAATCGGGCTACTACCATTTCGATCAGGACGGGCGTTATCAGTACCAGGCGTTCGGGATTCCGCGCATGGGACTGAAATGGGACCAGGGAGAGCGGCTGGTGATCTCCAGTTACTCGGGTTTTCTCGCGTTGCCGTTCAGTTCTTCGGCTGCCGTCGGCAACGCGCGGGAGATCGAATCGCTCGGCGGCCGCGGGGAACTCGGCTTCTTCGAAGCACTGGACTTCGGCACTGCGGCACTGCACCACAAAGCCGAACCGAAAGTCGTGCAATCGTACATGGCTCATCATCAGGGCATGTCGCTGGTGGCCATTGCGAACCTCCTGACGGGCGATCGCTTTGTCGAACGCTTTCACCGCGACCCGCGCATAGCAAGCACCGAGTACCTCCTGTACGAACAACTGCCGCTGCGCGCGCAAACGCAGCCGCTAGAAACGTTCGAAGCGCCGCTCAAACAGGCCGAACCCTCGTCGGTTGCTATCGAGTACTGGTCCCTCGATGCGTCGAGCAAGAGCATAACGATGCTGGCGAATCCGCGGCTGGCCGCGCTTGTCACGCCGCTCGGCGGCGGCAACCTCAATTGGCGGGGTTACGCGATGACACGCTGGAAGCCGCAGGTGGACGGTATGAACGGCGGCTCGCTTGTTTACATCAGGGACCTCGAACGCAAGGTTCTGTGGGCGCCCGGCCTCGGGTCAGCCGGCCGTGACATCAAGGTCATCTGCTCGCCCGACTCGATCGAGTTTCGCGACACCCGTCATACCTTGCTGGTCAGGCAACAAATCATCGTTGCGCCGTTCTCCGACCTCGAAATTCGCAAGCTGAGCATCACCAACGACGGTAACAGGCCGCGGCGGTTGATGGTCTGCGCATACAGTGAACCGGTGCTCGCGGAAGCGCAAGGCGATGCGCGCCACCCTGCGTTCAGCAAGATGTTCATCGAAGACGAGTTTCTCGCAATACCGGAAACGCTCGTATTTCGCCGCCGTCCGCGAAGCGAGGGCGACCCTGCGCTTTGCCTTGCATGCAAAGTCGTAGCGCAACCGGGTTACGACGTCGAACTGCAGTTCGAGACCGATCGCCGCGAATTCATAGGACGCAGGGGTAGTCGCAGCAAACCCGAGGCATTGCAGGCGGATCATCCGCAGTTGCGCTGCCGCGCGGGCAGTACCCTGGACCCGATTGCCGCCATGGGCCTGGTGGTCACGGTACCTGCACGGAGCACGTTCCAGTGCGCCTTCGTCACCGCGGTCGGTGACGATGAAATCGAAGTATTGCGCAGTCTCGATCGATTCGAGTCCATACAGGCCGTGGACTGGACAATCGACGATGCACGCCGCCACGCAGAGCACGAACTGACGCTCCTCGAGGTGACGTCCGAGGACGTCAGGCGCGGCTCGGAACTGTTCGGCAATGTTCTCTCGCCTCCGCGTCCGGAGCCCTATCGCGCGCTTTCCATGTACGGAGCCGAACAAGCCCAGCCGTATCTCTGGAGGCACGGCATCTCGGGCGATCGACCGATCATCACCGTCGTGATCAGCGATGCCGTTAATTTTCACAACCTCGAGGACCTGATTCGCGCCCTTGCGGTGTGCCAGGCAAGGGGCATGGCCTGCGATGTCGTGTTTCTTGACGAGAGCGACAGTGCCTATACCCATCCGACTCACGACCGCTTGCAGAAAATTATCAGGCAATACCTGAGACGGACGGCGACGAATCGCCAGTTTGGTACTTACATTGTTCCTGCGTTCAGTCTCGACGATGGGACGCGACGTGCACTCAACTTAAGTTCGCAACTCGTGCTCGACCTGCGTCTCGAAGACTGGTACCAGCAACTGTCGCGACAGCAAAAGCAGGAGCCCGTGATCCCGGGATTCCTGCCGCAGCCGAGTGCCCCGGTTCACCGCGAGTCCATTCCTGCGGTCAAACGCCCCCCGAACCTGCTGCGGGACAACGGGCTCGGCGGCATTGCGCGGGATTCCTCCGAGTACGTCCTTTATCTGGAAAATCGCAGTACGACGCCTGCCCCGTGGTGTAACGTTCTTGCAAATCCGCATTTCGGCACGCTGATCAGCGAATCGGGAAGCGCCTGTACCTGGTATCGAAACAGCAGTGAGTACACGCTCACAACCTGGAGCAACGATCCGGTGCTGGATCGCACCGGCGAAGCGATTTATATCCGGGATGAGGAAACCGGGCTGTTCTGGTCGCCCGTACCCGGTCCGGCGCGGGACAAGCAAGCTTACATCGTGCGACACGGCATCGGCTTCACCCGCTTCGAACACATGAGTGAAGGGCTGCAGCAATCCGCCGCGGTTTTCGTCCACCCCGACGAGCCGGTCAAATTCGTACGTCTGCATTTGCAGAACCGCTGGCCGCGGGCACGTCGGCTGACCATCACGTATGCGGCGGAATGGCGGCTGGGGAACAGCGGTACCGCTGCGGGATTGCACCTTCTGCCCGAGTGGCATGCGGAACAGAATACGCTCTTCGTCAGAAACGGATTTTCGACGAGCTATGCCGGAACTCGTGCATTCCTCAGCAGTAATTTTCCCGCGCACGGCGTCAGCTTCGATGGTGATGAATTTCTGGGCGTGATGCGTTCCTGGAGCCGGCCGGCAGGCTTGCATGCCATCGGTCTGTCGGGCCGCATCGGGCCCTGCGCGTTTCCGCTCGCCGCCTACCAGGTGCACGTCAGCCTCGCCGAAGGCGAGTCCTGCGACGTTCACTTCGTACTCGGCGCAGGCCGCGACGCAGAGCATGCGCGCCTGTTGTCCGAACGAGCCCGTCTGCCGCGCGAGGCGTACGCCGTTCAACGGCGCCAGGAGCACGAGTGGACGGACCTCCTGTCGCGTTCGGCGGTCGACACGCCGGACGCCGCACTGAATGCGATGCTGAATCGATGGTTACCGTACCAGGTCATATCGTCACGCCTGAACGGCCGGCTGGGGTTCTACCAGGCGAGTGGCGGCCTTGGTTTCCGCGACCAGTTGCAGGATGTACTGGCGCTTCTGCATTACCGGCCGGACGACACCGCTGCGCACATCGCGAGGGCCGCGGCTGTCCAGTTCGAAGAGGGCGACGTCTTGCACTGGTGGCACGAGGACCCGCTCCGCGGTGTGCGCACTCGCTGTTCGGACGATTTGTTGTGGTTGCCTTACGTGGTGTCGTGTTATCTGCAGGTGACGCGAGACTTTCGCTTGTTGGAGCAGGAAGTGCCCTTTCTCAATGGCCTGCCGCTCGCGGAGTCCGAGCACGAACGCTATGCGGAGTTCCGGCATGGCGATGACACAGGCAGCATTTACGAACATTGCTGTCGTGCGATCGATGCGCGGATGACGTTCGGCAGGCACGGCCTGCCGCCTATCGGTACCGGCGACTGGAATGACGGCCTGAGCGCGGTCGGCATCCGGGGCGACGGCGAGAGCGTCTGGATGGCGTGGTTCCTGATCGATGTCTGTCGCCGTTTCGAGCCGATCTGCAGGTTAAGAAAGGATGCGGTGCGCGCCGGCGCCTATCGTCGCCTTCGCAGGGAACTGCAAAAAAACGTCGAAGCAAACGCGTGGGGCGGTGACTGGTATGTGCGCGGTTATTACGATGATGGATCCGTTCTCGGCGGTCCCGAGAGAAGCGAATGCCGTATCGACCTCAATGCGCAGACCTGGGCAGTGATAGCCGGCGGAGATGCGGGCCGGCAAAAGAAGGCAATGCAATCCGCACAGGAGCATCTGATCGACGATGAGCATCGACTGATAAAGCTGCTCACGCCACCTTTCCATTCGAGCAAACAGGATCCCGGCTATATCAAGGCTTATCCGCCCGGCGTCAGGGAAAACGGCGGTCAGTACACGCACGCCGCAGCCTGGGCGTTGCTCGCGGCGGCGAAATCCGGCGATGGCGAACTTGCACTCCGCTGGCTCAACTGGCTCAACCCGCTGAATCGCAGCGGAGACCGCAAGGGCTTCGAACACTACCGGATCGAACCCTACGTCGTGGCCGGCGATGTTTACGGCGATCCGCCCTTTACCGGCCGCGGCGGCTGGAGCTGGTATACCGGTTCCGCCGCATGGATATATCGCGTTGCAATGGAAAGCGTGCTTGGGCTCGAGCGGCGTGGCAACAAGCTGTTCGTCAGGCCCTGCGTGCCGGACGAATGGGAAGACTTCGGCGCAACAATTCGATATTCGGCCGCTACCTATCGCATCCGCATTTACCGTCCGGGACGAATTGACGGGAAGGGTATCGCCTTTGTTGAGGACGGCCGGCTTCTACCGGGCACGGCACTCAGGATGCATGACAGCGGCGAACACGACATTCAGGTTTTTCCCAACGCTGATGCCTGGGGTGCGTGGCGCAACAAGACCGGCACACAGGTCCACGAGCGCATCCTGTAGGAGCCCGCCATTGCGGGCGACCAGCGCCGGCATTTGCGGAGGTGATTGGTCGCCCGCAATGGCGGGCTCCTACAACAATTCCCTTTTCACAAGGTGATGCCGAGCTGCCAGGGCACGAATTCGAGGTCGCCGAAGCCACTCTTCTCACTCGCGCTCTTTTTGCCGCTCGCAGTCGCGAGTATCAGCTGAAATATCTTTTCACCGCACTGTGCGAGCGTTTCCACGCCGCGCAGCACCGTGCCGCAGTCGTAGTCGATGTCGTCGGACATCCTCATTGCCATTTCCGAGTTCGAAGCGAGCTTGATGCTCGGCGCGGGCTTCGCGCCGAACACCGAGCCCCTCCCGGTCGTGAAGCAGATGATGTTCGCCCCTGCCGCGATCTCGCCGGTCACCGAGCACGGGTCGTAACCCGGGCTGTCCATGAACACGAAACCGCGTTTGTCGATTTTCGCGGCGTACGGATAAACGCCGCGGAGCGGCGACGAACCGGACTTTGCCACGGCACCAAGCGACTTCTCGAGTATTGTCGTCAAGCCGCCGGCGATGTTTCCCGGCGAGGGATTATTGTCGAGGCTGGCGCCGTTTTTCGCCGCGTAATCGAGCCACCAGTCGATCAGGCCGCGCAGGTCACGCGCTACGCCCGCATCGACCGCGCGCTGGAGTAGCAGCGCCTCTGCGCCATAAATCTCCGGCGTCTCCGCCAGAATAACGGTACCGCCTGCCCTCACCAGTAAATCAGCGGCGTAGCCCAGCGCTGGATTGGCGGTCACCCCGGAATAACTGTCCGAGCCGCCACACTGCAGACCGAGCGAGAGTTCACTTGCAGGAATTTCTTCGCGGCGCGCCTCGTCTGCCAGCTCCAGAAGCTCCCGCACGATTGCCTCCGCCATTGCGATGGCCTTGTTCGTACCGCCCGCTTCCTGAATGGTCATCGTCCTGATAGCGGGACCCGCGGCGAGGTCCTGCGCCTGCAGCAGGCGGCCGACGTCGTTCACTTCACAGCCGAGTCCGACAACCAGGATGCCCCCGAAGTTCGCATGCCGGATGAACCCACCAAGCGTCCGTTGCAACAATTCGATGCCGGGCCCCGAGGCGGGCATGCCGCAGCCGGACGTGTGCGTAACGGGCACCAGCCCATCGACCCGCGGCCACGCCGTCAACACGGACGCGGGAAAGCGTTCGACAATTCTTCGCACTACCGTTGCGGAGCAGTTGACTGTCGCTACGATGCCGACGTAGTTGCGTGTCCCCGCACTGCCGTTCGGGCGCCGGTAGCCCGCGAAAGCAGCGGTCGATGTAACGCACTCCCGGGAATCAATGCCCGTCGGCGATGCATCCGATATAACCGATGGCACAGCGGCAATGTTGTGCACGTGCACATGTTCACCCGCGGCGATATTCCGGGTCGCGACACCGATCGGCTGGCCGTATTTCCTGACAGTATCTCCGGCTGCAATCGCGCGAGTCGCAATCTTGTGGCCGGACGGTACGTCCGCTGCGACGGTTACGTCGTCGAACCTGGCGCCAATGCCGAGATTGCCGATCGCCACCACGACGTTGTCATCGTCATGCAGGCGCAGGACCTCTGCTGCGCCCGTCATGGCTGGCTCTCCATGGCGATGAATCGACGCACCGTTTCGGCTGCCCCAGTCTCCAGAAGCTGCCGAAAGCTGTCCGACACCGTACTGCGAAAGCGCACTTGCTCGGGGAGATCGACGCCGAATATCTCCCGGATAGCCAGAAACCTGCCGACGACATCGTCCGGATCCGTGAGCCCGTTGGCGGCGATCGCCGCATATTTTGCCGCGAGCGGATCACTGACCTCGATCGGTTGGCCCAGTTCGTCACGACCAAGGGCAAACCGCATCCATCCGGCGACAGCGAGGCCAAGGCTCGCAACGGGCCCTCCTCGCCTGAGCTGCGCACGCACGGTCGACAGAATCCTCTGCGGTAGTTTCTGCGACCCGTCCATCGCAATTTGCCAGGTGCGGTGTTCGAGAGCCGCATTGCGAAACCGTCGCAGGAGTTCCTCTATATAGACGGCGTGATTCATCTCCCTCGGTTCCGGAGTGACCGGCGAGATGTCGCTGATCATCATCTGGCGTATGAATTCGGCGAAATCCGGATTACGCATAACTTCGTGCACGTAGCGGAATCCCGCGAGGTAGCCGAGATAGGCTATCGTCGAATGAGGCCCGTTCAGCAGCTGCAGCTTCGCGGCCTCGAACGGCGCGACGTCATTGACGAACAGCGCGCCCCCCGCTTCCCATGCAGGCCGCCTGTTGCCGAATGTGTCTTCGAGGACCCACTGCCGGAACGGCTCGGTCTTGACGTATGCTGCGTCGCGCAAGCCAGTTTGTGCCGCATTCTGGTCGATGTCGAATTCTGTCGTTGCCGGAACGATTCGATCCACCATTGTCACCGGAAACGCGACGTTATCCGCTATCCAGGTTTCCAGCGCCGGATCGAGCTCGTGCGCGAACCTGAGCACGGCCGATCGCAGTCGTCTGCCGTTTGCCGGCAGATTGTCGCAAGACAGGATGTCGGGCGGCCGCTCCAGTCGCAGCATGCGCGATTTCAACCCGGCCGCCAGAAACGCGATGGCGCTCCGTGGGACGTCCGGGTGTTCGAGGTCGTGTCGTATGTCGGGATGATCGAGCGCCAGCTCGCCGCTGCCCGGTTCCAGACAATAGCCTTTCTCCGTGATCGTCAATGTCACAACACGCACATGCGGTTCGGCCAGGAGGCGCACCACTGCATGCGGACTTTCCGGCGCTACGTGCATCGATCGCAATGCGCCAATCAACCGGCGGCATTCCTTCGCTCCGTCGCGGGTGCCGAGGACGTATAAACAGTCCTGTGGGCTCAACCTGTCCCGGGTCGCCGGCCGCCGCAGACTGACGCCGGCAATCGCCCAGTCGCCGCTCTCCGCTGCCAGCGCATCGTCGCAATACTCGGCGATGTGCGACCGCATGAACGCTCCGACGCCGAGGTGTACCACGCCGATGCCGGTTGTCTCGCGATTGAATCGCGGCCGCCGGACGGCCGGATCAAGCGCCGCAAGCGTCTTTCCGGACAGTCGCGGAACCGCCATCGATGTCAGTTCAGCAGGTTCGGCAGCCACAGCGAAATGGCGGGGATATAGGTCACCAGCCCCAGGGATGCCAACAGCGCCAGGTAAAACGGCCACATGGAGCGGACCGACTGTTCGACATCAATATTCCCGATCGCGCAACTGACGAATAGCACCGACCCGACGGGCGGCGTAACAAGCCCGATGCCGAGATTGAGAATCAGCATCATGCCGAAATGAACCGGGTCCATGCCGAGATCCGTTGCCATCGGCAGGAAAATCGGGGTCGTAATGATGATCAGCGGCGCCATGTCCATGAAGGTACCGAGGATCAGCAACACCACATTGATCAGCAGGAGGAGCAACAATGGGTTCTCGGTAATGCTCCGAAGGATTGCAGCGAGGGCTTCAGGCACCTGCAATACGGCAAGCAGCCAGCCGAAGGCTGCGGCCGTGCCGATGACGATCATCACCATCGCCGTCGTCTTGACCGCCGAGGTGGTCGCCTGAACGAATGAATGCCAGGACAACGACCGATAGACAAACTCCGCCACCAGGATGGTATAGATCACGGCGATCGCCGACGATTCCGTCGCGGTGAATGCGCCGGACATGACGCCAAGGACGATTATTGCCGCCGCAATGAGACCGGGGATTGCGGCAAGAAGTGCGCGCAGGAACGCCCGAAAGCCCGGGAAGGAACCGCGCGGATAGTTGCGCCGGACGGCGACGGCCCAGGCCGCGACCATCAGCAGCAAGCCGGTCAGTATCCCGGGAAAAACTCCCGCCAGGAACAGATCGGCCAGCGAAATACTCACGCCGGCCGCTGCCGCATAAATGATCATGTTGTGCGATGGCGGTATCAACAGGCCGGTGACGGCAGCGGTTGCCGAAACGTTCACCGAATAATCAGCATCGTAACCTTTTTCGCGCATGATCGGCCCGAGCGTCGAGCCCAGCGCGGAAACGCTGGCGATCGCCGAACCGGACACTGCGCCGAACAACATCGACGCGCCGACGTTGACCTGCCCGAGCCCGCCGCGCATGCCGCCGAGCAAGGCATCTGAGACCCGGATGAGCCGTTCGGCAATGCCGGCACGATGCATCAGGTCACCCGCAAACACGAAGAACGGAATCGCCATCAGGGCAAAAATGTTCATGCCCGCTGCCATTCTCTGGAACGGTACAACCAGCGGAATATCCAGCATATAGAACGTCAGAAGTGACGCCCCGCCCAAAGCAAAGGCGACCGGCACCCCGATGAGCAGGAGCGCGAACAGCGTTCCCATGAGCACCGTCAGTTCCATGCCTTGCTCACCTCCTGGTTGCGGACTTCCGCGACGATTCGCTCGATGGCAAAGCCCAGGATCAGCACGCCCGATATTGGCACCGGAATGTAGGCAACTCCGCGCGGCAGGCTGAGGGTCGGTATGACGTGCGTCCACGTTGCGAGGGTCAGCTCCGTGCCCCACACCGCCATCGCAAGGCCGAAGACCCCTACGACAGCTTGTGCTGCGATGTTGATGGTTTTTTTCGTCTTGCCGGAAAACAGATTGGCGAACACGCTGATGCGGATGTGAAACCCTTCGCGAACGCCGGCCGCGGCAGCAAACATGACGTACCAGATCATCAGCAGGAGGGCCGCCTGCTCCGCCCAGCTCGGGCTGTCATTCAGCACGTAACGCGCAAATACCTGCCAGGTCATAATGAGCGTCATCAGCAACAGGCCGGCGCTGGCAAACCAGCGAGTAGACCTGCTGATGCCTGCGCTTACGCCCGATTCTCCGTTGCTCATTCCGGTTCCTTGAGATCGATGATTTCCCGGGACAATTCGCGCAGCGCCGGAGTCGTAAGAAACCGGTCCCAGACTGGCAGCATCAAGGCGCTGAATGCTTCGTGATCGACTTCTTCGACAAGCTGGACACCGTCGTTCAACAGTCGTTTGCGCGCATCGTCGACACGCTGATCCCAGATCGCACGCATGACCGGCACAGACTCATCCGCCGCAGCCTGCAGATGCTCCTGCTGTTCCTCAGTCAGCTTTTGCCAGGTCCGCTCCGACGCCACCAGTACTTCCGGCGCCAGCACATGGCGCGTCAGACTGTAATGCCTGGCCACCTCGAAGTGGCGCGAACTTTCATAAGACGGCCAGTTATTCTCCGCACCATCCACGACGCCTTGCACTAGCGCCTGATAAACCTCGCCGTACGGAATGGGCGTAGGATTGGCGCCCAGCGCCTCCACCAGGGCAACGTAAATGTCGGAGTTCTGGACCCTGATTTTCAGCCCCTGCATGTCGGCCGGAGAGTGTATCGGTCTCCTCGTGTTGTAGAACGAGCGTGCGCCGGAGTCGTAATAACACAGCCCCCTCAAGCCGTGCGGCGTCAATGTATTGAGAATTTTCTTTCCGGGCACACTGTCCAGCGTCATACGCAAGTGTTCGATAGAACGAAACAGGAACGGCAGCGCCAGGACCAGCGTCTCGGGCACAATCGAGTTCAATGGCGCAAGATTGACCCGGTTCATGTCGAGCCCGCCAAAAATCGTTATTTCGAGAGTGTCATTCTCCGAACCGAGCTGCCCGCCCGCATAGATGCGCAAGCGCATCTCGCCGGAGGTGCGTTCGGCAAGAATCCTGTCAATAGCGTACAGCCCCTGAACCGTCGGATATTCGGAGGGGTGCGCGTCAGCAACGAAAAGCGGACGATCGCGTGCGACTTCCGCCCGTCCGCAAGCGCCAAGCAGCAGTGGAGCCGCGAGTAGCCGGCGCCGCGTCAACACGAGCTTCGATCCAGTTTGTAGGCTTTGCGCGGGAGCGTGTACGCGAGATCGACGGCCACGTCTGCAGCTTCATCTTCCGACATGCGATGTTCCGCGACCAACTCCGCGAGGTAAGCGCAGTCCACGCGCCGCGCGACGTCGTGGCGAGCTGGTATGGAAAGGAATGCGCGCGTGTCATCGTTGAAGCCGACCGTATTGTAGAAGCCGGCCGTATCGGTCGTTTGTTCGCGAAACCGCCGCATGCCGGCCGGCGAATCGTGAAACCACCAGGCCGGCCCGAGTTTCAACGATGGATAAACGCCTGCAAGCGGCGCCAGCTCGCGGCTGTAAGTGCTCTCGTCGAGCGTAAACAGGATGACGGACAGGCGATCATCGAGCCCGACGGCGTCGAGCATCGGCTTCAGGGCGCTCACGAAATCCGTTCGCATCGGAATGTCGAAGCCTTTGTCCCGGCCGTAGGTCCGATGGATCAGGCGATGGTGATTGCGGCAGGAGCCCGGGTGAATCTGCATCACCAGCCCGTCGTCGATACTCATGCGCGCCATTTCGGTCAGCATCTGGGCGCGAAACAGTTCCGCGTCCGCTTCGTCCTGCCGGCCCGCCAGGACCCTTATAAAGAGCGCTTCTGCTGCGCCGCGGTCCAGATCCGCGGTGCGGGCCGTCGGATGGCCGTGGTCGGTCGAGGTTGCGCCCGCTTTCCTGAAGAACGCCCTGCGCGCACGATGCGCGGCGAGATAGCCCGACCATGTCGTAGTGCTTTCTCCCGTCAATTCGCCCAGCCGCTCGACATTGCCGCGAAATCCATCGAATGCCGGATCGATCGTCGGGTCGGGACGATACGCCGTGATAACCCGGCCGTCCCAGCCGCTGTCGCGGATGGCGGCATGCTCTCCGAGGTCGTCGAGCGGCGACTCCGTCGTCGTCAGCACTTCGATATTGAAACGATCGAACAGCGACCGCGGCAAAAACTCCGCTTGCACAAGCTGTTCCGCTATGGCGTCGAAGTACAGGTCCGCGGTCGCGCCGTCCAGCTGTACCGACATTCCGAACACGTTCGCGAACACCCAGTCCAGCCACAGCCGCGAGGGCGTGCCACGGTACAGGTAATAGTTTTCCGCAAGGATGCGCCAGCATTGGCGGGCGTCGGCGGTTTCCGACGATCCGTCCGCACGGGATACACCGACGGCCGACAAGGATATGCCCTGGCTGAACAGCATGCGGAACAGGTAATGATCCGGAGTCAGCAAAAGCTCGGTTGCATTGCGAAACGCCTGGTTGTCGGCGAACCAGCGCGGATCGGTATGCCCGTGCGGGCTGATGATCGGCTTGCCGGCCACCAGCGCGTACAGCCGCCTCGCGATGTTCCGCGCGCTCGGCTCCGGCGGGAACAGGCGGTCGGGATGCAATACGAGAGGCTCAGTCATTCGCAATGCGAACTAACGCGCAAGCCAGCCGCCATCGACAGGCAGCAGTGCGCCGTGCACGTAGTCCGAGGCGCGGGATGCGAGAAATATGACAGTGCCGGCGAGGTCGTCCGGGCTGCCCCAGCGCGCGGCCGGAATGCGCGAGAGAATCTCCCGGTTCCGAGTGGCATCATTCCGCAGCGCCTCGGTATTGTTCGTGGCGAAGTACCCCGGGACGATTGCGTTGACGTTGATGCCCTTTGCAGCCCATTCGTTTGCCAGCAACCGGGTCAGCCCGGCGAGACCGCTTTTGCTTGCGGTGTACGACGCAACCCGGATGCCACCCTGAAAGGACAATAGGGACGCGACATTGATGATCTTGCCGCCGCTGGCGTTCGCAATCATCTTCGCGGCCGCGGCTCTGGCCAGGAAAAACGGCGTTTTCAGGTTGGTATCGAGTACGGAATTCCAGTCCTCTTCGGTGAAGTCCAGCGCATCGCCCCTGCGGATGATGCCGGCGTTGTTGACCAGAATATCGATCGACCCGAGCTTCGTCACCGTGTCGTGGACAACCTGCTCCGCACACTCGAACCTGGCCAGATCCGCCATGATCACGGCGGATTCTCCGCCGGACGCTCCGATCCTTCGTTCGGTCTCCGTCGGCTCGGAGCGTCCGACCAGCGCGACCTTCGCACCCGCGCCGGCGAGGGCGACTGCCATTGCCTGCCCCAGGCCCGTGTTGGCGCCTGTAACGGCCGCCACCTTACCCCGCAAGTCGAAGAGGTCGCGCACCGGCAGCGCCTACCGCAGTTGGCAGATGTCGAGGACGTTCATGTCGGTGTAGTCGAGGTTTTCACCTCCCATCGCCCATATAAAGGAGTAATTTCGGGTACCGCATCCCATGTGAACGGACCAAGGTGGCGAAATGACGGTCTCCGAATCGCGCAATACGATATGCCGCATGGCATCAGGCTCGCCCATGAAATGGAAAGCCCTGGCGCCCTCTCCCAGATCGAAATAGAAATACGCCTCGGAACGGCGATCGTGCAGGTGCGGCGGCATCGTGTTCCACACGCTGCCGGGTTTCAGAATCGTCAGTCCCAGCAGCAGCTGCGCCGAGCGACAGGTTTCCGGCACGATATACTTGTAGATCGTGCGCTCGTTCGAAGTCTCCAATGCCCCCAGATGGACTGGAACAGCGTCGTCGATGGAGATCTTGACGGTGTCAAAACGCGCGTGCGCCGGTGTCGAGACCAGGTAGTAACGAGCCGGCTTTTTGCCGTCTTCGCTTTCGAATACCACTTTCTTCGAGCCCATCGGAACGTAAAGCGCGTCTCGCACTTGCAGCCCGAAGGATTCATCGTCGACAAGCACGCGCCCCGCTCCGCCACCGACATTCACGACCCCGAGTTCTCGCCGTTCCAGGAACGGCGCGCCGGCCGCCGGTTCGGACTGGTCCGGTAGCAGCACCGATTTCGACACCGGCGCGGCCCCGCCGATCACCATGCGCTCGTTGTGAGAATAATTCAGGCTGATGGCGTCGGGATTGAATAACCCGTCGACCAGGTAACGATCCCGCAGCACCGCGTTGTCGACTGCCTTCATCATGTCCGGGTGCGTGGCCTGGTAGGTCTTTCTTAACATGCGGAACGTTCCTCGAAATCCGTGTGATAGCGCTATGGTAACCGGTGTCACTCCCTTATTAAAGGCGCCGTGGAATTGCGTACCAGCAGGCTCGGCATCACCGAAGTTGCGCCGGGCGGCTCCATGGCCAGCCTGTCGTGATTGGAAATCAGTAGCTGAGCGGCGATGCGGCCCATGTGTACGATCGGCAATCGCACTGTCGTCAATGTCGGCCAGATACGGGTTGCGATCGGCGAATCGTCGAAACCGACGATGGAAAGGTCCTCGGGTATGCGCAACCCGGCCCGTCGCGCGGCCTGGTATACGCCGACCGCCATTTCGTCGTTTCCGGCGAACACTGCGGTCGGCCGCGCTGCCAGTGCGAGCAGCTGTGCGCCGCATTCCATGCCCGAATCGAACGTGTAGCCGCCTGCCAGCAGATACCGCGGGTCGATCCTGAGCCCGTATTCGGCAAGGCCGACTTTGAAACCTCGAAGCCTCTCCGCGGCGGACAGAAACGAGTCGGGACCGTGAATGTGTGCGATGCGTGTGTGCCCGAGCGCTGCAATATGGCGCGCCGCTTCGGCAGCGCCGACGTAGTCGTGGGTTTCGATCATGTTGTCCGGTGTATCGAGCGACACCGCCGCGATACGCACGTACGGGCACTCGATCTGCCTGAGCCTGCCGATCAGCTCGTCGTCTTCGGAAATCGACGGCGTGAGAATGACGCCGAAAAATTTCTGGTGCGTCACGATTTCGCAAATGTCGTCGTGCAGCGTCGGCACACTTCGATCGCATGGACGGACGACGAGCTGGTAGCTCGTTCCCGTCATCGCCTCGAGTATGCCTTGCTGAATGTCGACTATGTATTGGGGGTTGGGCTGGTTCGAGATCAGCGCAATGAGGTAGGAACGTCGTAACGCCAGTGCGCGGGCCTGGGGGTCGGGGGTATACCCGTGCTTGTCGACAACGCGCATGATCTTGTCGCGCGTCTCTTCCCGGACGAGCCCGGAATGATTGATGACACGCGACACGGTTTTTTTGGACACGTTGGCCAGCCGCGCGATATCGCTAATGGTGAGTTTGGGATTGGCAGTCGAGCGGCGCCGCCCACTTGTTTCCGTGGTGGCCAAGGGCTTTTCCGGACCGCTGCCTGGTTTCGTGGATTTGCTCATAGATATTGTGCAACCCTGCCGACGTCGTCCTGCGGATCCGCGGCGACGGTCTGGCTGTATCCAACGACCTCCACCCCCGCGCGCATTCTAACGCTCGCGGACCGCGGCTGTCCCACCGCCTGCCGTCAGCCCGGCAACGTTCCAGGGAAGATTCAGGTTCCGCGCCCTCTTGCGCTGTCGTCCAGCACCTCGGGGCTGTTCGGCGTCATCGTGTCGAGGTACCAGTCCGAGGGCTCAAACGTCCGTCGGGTCGGCTCCGGATCCGGATAACCGCCTACTTCGGTCTCGCTGTCGATGATTTTCCCGCGCCCCTCCGCAACGTCGGCCAACACGCGGATATCGTGCGGATCCCGGTCCCACGGCCGCGCGCCCGCATTCTGCAGTACCCACTCTTCGACTTCGCTCGCCGGAAGGACCTCTAGCCCCGCCCACCACACCGGCGGCTCATTCATCTCGATGATGCGGGCATTGCCGGTGGCGTAGCGGCCGAGCATCGGCAGCGGCTGGCCGATCCGGTCAACTGCGATATTGTCGCGGGCGTAGTATTCGAGATCGCCGTGCCCGCCCAGCATCATGAATGCAATCGAAGAATCGGTTGACGGCCCGGCGCGCAATACATTGCCGACCGCAGTCATCTTCCCGACTTCGAACGGCACGTCGCCCCATTCGAGTGCCATGAGGTTGTAATGCACTGCCCGTTGCCCGGGGTCGAAAATAAAGTTGTTGACGATCGCGCCGTGCACGCCGCCTTTGAATTGCGGATTGCGCTCGTAGTTGTGCGCGTACAGGTTTCCATAAATGAGAATGTCGCTGATGTTGTCATGAATCAGCGAGCCCTTGGAATGTTCGAACTTCGGATGTGTCGAGTGAGCAAGCCCCTCGGCAATGATGTTATGACTATAGGTAATGCGATGCGACGTGCCGCGACGCCAGTCATCCGGCGACTCGCCGGTAAAGCGAGGGCCGCTGGCGGACAGGTTTTCGTCGGTCGCCCACGTCAGCGAGCAATGATCCACAATAAGGTTGTAAGCGGATGCAGTCGAAATCGCGTCCTCTCCCCAATCGCTGCCTTTCGCCGCGCCGGCCTCCCCCGGACGAACGCGAATATGCTGGATGACAACGTCGTGCGTGGCGACGTCCAGTCCGCCGCGAATGATCGTGATTCCCGGAGATGGCGCGGTCTGCCCGGCAATCGTCACGTACGGGCTCTCGACGCGCAGTGTCTTGCGCTTCAGGTCGATCGCGCCGCCGACCTCGAACACGATTATCCGTGGACCCTCCTGCGACAGCGCCGCGTGCAGGGATCCCGGACCTCGGTCCTGCAAATTGCTGACGCGCAGTATTTCGCCGCCGCGTCCGCCCGCCGTTGACGCCGCCCAGCCGACCGCGCCGGGAAACGCCGCCGTTTCCTGCGCGGCGGGCGCAGGGCCGGTTGCGAGCACCACGGAGAGGACGATGGCGGACCGTAAATCGAACCCGGACCACAAGCTTCTGCGTAGAGCAAGTCCCTGTTTCATTGGCGTTTTCACCTCCCAGGCAGATGTTCCAGCGGGTCTCCGGCCGAGAAAATGACACCGGTTTCCAAACTAGCTTGAACCATATACAATCCCAAGTCCAGGGTGCAATGAACGGCCTATCGTGAGTCGCCTATGAAAGCTGAAACCGGTCGACAGCGACGCCTCGTCGGCGATGCCGAGGTGCAGGCAATCGCCGCCAGCTTCGTCGCAGCGCGGCTGACCTCAGAGCCGCTGGCGGACTACCCCGGCAAACTCCCGCCCGACCTGGATACAGCGTACCGTTGCCAGGACGCCGCCATCGACCTCTGGCCGGACGGCATTGGCGGCTGGAAGGTCGGCCGAATTCCACCCTCTCTCGAAAAGCGTTTCAAGTCGGACCGGCTCGCCGGCCCGATCTTCCGCAAGACTATCCGTTACATCGACTCCGAACAGCCGCTGGAGTTGCCCGTATATGCCGGCGGCTTCGCCGCCATCGAAGCAGAATTCGTCATAGTAGTAAACGTCGACGCGCCACAGGACAAATTGAAATGGACGCGCGACGAAGCGGCCGACATGATGCGCGACCTCCGCATCGGCGTCGAAATGGCAAGCAGTCCGCTCAAAACCATCAACACACTCGGACCGGCCGCCATTGCCTCCGACTTTGGCAACAATAGCGGGCTCATTGTTGGACCATCAATAAAGGACTGGCGCTCGCGCAGCCTTGACAGTATGTCCTGTGAAGCTTTTATCGAAGGCAAGAGCGTCGGCAAAGGCGGTGCGTTCAAGCTCACTGGCGGCCCGATACGATCACTGCAATTCATGCTTGAACTTGCGGCCAGGCGCGGTCGGCCGCTGCAGGCCGGCACGACAGTCGCGACCGGACAAACGACCGGCATTCACGACATTGTTCCAGGTCAGACGGCTCAGGTAAGGTTCGGCGCCGACGGACGCATTTCATGCAGGGCCGTCGCTGCAACGCGCTCCCGACGATAACGATTCCAGCACATTTCGCCGGGATCTGACCGCCAGACTCATGCGACGGAAAAAATTCCGCCACGTTCCTTCATAGCAGGATCGACAACTGTCTCAGTAGGTATAGCGCACACCGAGGAAAAACTGTCGACCGGTTTCGTGGAAGTAGGAAACCACATCTGAAGGCACCTCGGTCACGTCAAGCCTCTGGTTTTCCGCTTCGTCTGTCAGGTTCAGGCCCTCGAAAGTAATCCGGAACTGATCATTGATCCTGTATCCTGCGGAAAAATCGAGATTCGTCGTGCCCCGTGTACTCTCGACAAAGGTTCCGTTTCTGCCTGGAACGTTGGTGAGGTAATCGTCACGATCCGCTACCGAGACCCTGGCGCTTAGCGTTTCATCCTCGTAATAGACAGTGAAATTGCTCGTGTTTTCCGACAGGTTTATCAGCGATTCGTCGGGCCTCACGACCGCCGTGACGCCGTCGGACACCCCTAGATAGTCGATCTCCGCATTGACATATGTGTAATTGGCAATAACGCCAAAGTTGCTCCAGATGCCGGGCAGGAACGTGAACGGCTGCTGATAGCTGAGTTCGAAGCCGTCAAGGTCACCACCCGGGCTGTTGCCGGGCGCATTGACATTCCAGGCGAGATTCTCGTTGCAGTCCGGCCCGTAGCCGAAAGCACTGGAATTGCAGGCGTCAATAGCCTGCTGCAATGGCAATCCGGTTTCCGTGTACGGAATGTTCTGTGCCACGTTTTGCACGAAACTGCCGATTTCTTTTCGGAATAACGCAAGCGCCAGGAGGGAATCTTCGGCAAAGTACCACTCGATGGAGAAATCGTAAGTATCGGCCAGCGTCGGCCCAAGTCCCGGGTTGTTTCCGTTTACGGTCCGGTTACTGCCAGCGACCGATACTGAAGCTACCGGTCTCAGCTGCTGCATGGTCGGCCGATTGATGACTTCCGCGTAGCTGAAGCGAAGCAGCACCTCGTCGGTCAAATCTGCCACCAGGTTCAGCGATGGCAGCGTATCGGAGTATTCTACGTCCGCGGCTATCGAGCCATCGGCGAGATTGGCGATACCGGTTGACCGTTGCTTTGTCGTGAAGTCCCGGGCGCCGGCATTGCCGCGAATCGGCACGCCCAGATCGAACTGAAAGTCGACCTGCAGAAAAACGCCATCGGTTTCTTCTTCGACCGTGAACGTATCCTGCAGCCGGAAGTCGGTATTGGTCTCAAACACGCCACTGTCACCATAGAATCCAAACTGCTCGTCGAATTCATCGAGGTTCGGCGCCGCCCATGATCCCAACGGGCCGGCGTCATAATTCACCAGCAGGTCCGAACCGATCACGCCTACAATGCCGTTGTTTCCTTCGTTCACCATAAATGCCGTAGTCGTCTCGAAGTCGTAGGTCTTCCGGCTGATACCGCCTTTGATCGTAAAGTTTTCGTTCAGGTCATAGGCCAGTTTCAACTCTCCTACATCGAGCGTGTTCTTTGTAAAAGGCTCGCGCTTGCGGAGATTGGAAACGATCCAGCCGTCCGGATCGCCTGCTTGCGGCCCAAAGTCGAAGATCGCTCCTTCGCTACCCGACATGTCGTAGCTGAAGTCGCCATTCTTCTGCAGGATTGCATAACGCTGTACCGGATTGTCAAATTCCGATTCCGCGGTTCCCGCAAGGGCCTCAATGCGAACTGCATCGGTGAACGAATGTTCCAGCGAAAGTACGTACTGTGAAAAATCGACCTCGAGTTCATCGTGCCGTCGTTCTGTCAGAAATGTCGCGTTGCTGAAGTCACCGGAAACAATCGCATCATTGCGAATGACATAGTTGCTTATGCCCGTGGCGCCTACCGCAGTACCATTGTTCAGCGCGGCCTGTATGAACGCTTCGTCGCGGGTGGTTTCGCTTTGCGACTGCAACAAATCGAGATTGATCGAGGTGTTGTCGCCTGGACGGAATTGCAGCGCGCCGCTCACGCCAAGGCGCTCGGTCTCCTGCAAATAGGAGTCGAAGCGCGGAATGCGCGGGTGCCAGGCCTGATTTACTTCGTGGTCAGGGTCGATTGCAGGCACCAGGATGCTGCCGTTTACGGACCCGAAATCCTCACCATTCGACCAGCGAACGGTGCTGCTGCCCTCGTCACGAATATTCCTTTCGCTCATAGCGACAGAGAACAACGCGCCGAACTTCCCGTCCGCAAAAGTGTTGCTGATGAGGAATGACGCGCGCGGATCGCTTTCTTCGGAACGGTCGTTGTAGCCCAGCTGGCCGGAGGCAGCCAGCGTCAAGCCGTCGAAATCGAACGGGCGAGCGGTCTGCAGGTCGAGGGTAGCCCCGAGTCCGCCTTCCTCCAGTTCCGCAGAGGACGTCTTGTAGACGGCCAGTCTGTTGAACAGCTCCGAATCGAAGGAATTGAAGTCGAATCCGCGAGTGCGATTGGCGCCGCCCAGCGAGTCCGTGAACCCCCCTGTGGACAACGCTTCCATCCCGTTTATACGAGTTGTCGTAAAAGCCGGTCCGAGGCCCCGAACAGTTACCTGGCGCCCCTCGCCTCCAGCGCGTGTAATCGCGACCCCTGGAATTCGCTGCAAGGACTCGGCGAGATTCAAATCGGGGAAATCGGCAATGTCTTCGGCGATGATAACGTCGACTGCGCCGGTTTCGTTTTTCTTCTGGTTGAGAGATGCTCTCAGGCTGCCCCGGTAGCCTTGTACGACGATTTCTTCAATAACGTCCTCTGCCGTTTGCGCTTCTGCAACGGTACTCCAGCCGGCGGGCAGCAGGATTGCAAGTGAGAACAAACCAGTTCTGATTAACCGTGACGCGGATGCGCCGGGATGGCAGTAGGTGCTCATTGTTTCCCCCCTCAGGTTTCAGGCAGCGCCAATTTCGTTGTCCCCCGGCCAGCCTTCGAGCGGGTCGGAAGCCAGTGCGACACGCTGAATATTACAATTTATGACACCGGTGTCAAACCCTTTTTGGAATGACTAGCCGTCGGCGGCGGCGCGAATCGCTGCCTTGCCGGGAACGGCTGGACGGGGCGCGTCGAAGGCGTAATAGTATGCAATATCAAGATGTTACGATGAGCTCGAGCGAGGTGCGGCGGATTTCCGCCCGTAAGGTCCTGCCCGGAATGCCAACACCGCGGTTGGGCTGTTAATGGACCCACTCGTCGCGCAGCGCTTCGGCCTGGTTGTCCTCCAGCTTCACTTCGATCTTGATCTCGCCGGAATCCGGCCCGGGACCCAAAAACTCGTAAATGATGACGCCGTCGCCCTGGTCACTCTCGATGATACGCGTCGGTCCCCAGTCCGGTTTCACGGTCGACAGCGCCTGTCGCGCGCCCTCAGCGACCTGGACCAGTGCAATGTCACGCTGAATTTCCACCACCGTCCAGGCCCCGTCCACGGTCGTCATATCCAGCTCCAGTTCGGAGCCGTCGGGCATTTTTCCCGCAATATCGTAGTATTCCTGGCCGCCTCGGACCTCCTGCTCGGCGTCCTCGATGCGAAGCTCCGGGCGCGCGGCACGTGCCGCTTGCAGAACTTCCGCAGGCACAGCTTCGAGCCCGGTCGCCTCCTTGCCGGAGCTGACGACACTGTGCCCGGCCGGCGAATGCTCCCCGCCGCAGGCTGCGAGGACGATCCCCGCCGCGAGTACCGCCGCAAGGCGATGGACTAAACAATGGTTCATTGAGGGACTCCCCTGGGATGTCGCTGACGGGTAACCGGTTACCGTTGCACCCGGCCGGAGGCATCGCCGCCCAGCAGGTTGCGCACTTCGGCGACCGACACCCGGTTGAAATCGCCCGGGATCGAATGCTTGAGGCAGCTCGCTGCCGCCGCGAACTCGAGCGACTGCTGCCGATCGTCGTAGGCGGTAAGGCCGTAGATGAGTGCGGACGCAAAGCTGTCGCCGCCGCCGACGCGATCGACGATATCGTCGATTTCGTAGCGCCGCGACAGGCGAAAACCGTCCTCGTCCCGAAGGCACGCCGACCAGCCGTTGCGGTCTGCGCTCATGGACTCGCGCAAGGTGATCGCCATGACCGAGAGGTTCGGATACGCCCCCATCATCTTGTGGCTCAGCGCTTCGTACTTGGCGCGGTCGAGGTCGCCGCTCTTGACGTCAACATCGACCGTGATACCCAGAGCCTTCTGGCAATCTTCTTCGTTGGCGATTCCAATATCGACGAACTTCACCAGTTCGCGCATCACCTCGACCGCTGTCTTACCGTACTTCCAGAGTTTTCCGCGATAGTTGAAATCGCAGGATACCGTTATGCCGTTTGCCTTCGCGGCTTTAACTGACTCGAAGCTGAGATCCGCGGCAGACTGGCTCAGCGCGGGCGTGATGCCCGTAATATGAAACCATTTCGCGCCGTCGAAGATACGATCCCAATCGAAATCGCCGGGACCCGCTTGTGCGATGGATGAGTCCGCCCGATCGTAGATCACTTTCGATGGGCGCTGGTTTGCGCCGGTCTCGAGGAAGTAGATTCCGACCCGGCGCCCCGCGCGCCGAATGGCAGTGGTATCAACGCCGAAGCCGCGCAATTCGCGGATCGCGGCGTCGCCGATGTCGTTCGGCGGTAACGCCGATACGAAGCCCGAATTCAGGCCAAAACCGGCAAGCGCCACGGCGACGTTCGCCTCGCCGCCGCCGAAGGTCGCCTCGAACGACGACGATTGAAAAAACCGTTCGTTACCGGGTGTTTTCAAGCGCAGCATGATTTCGCCGAACGACAGAAACTCTGCCATGTTGTCCATCTCCTCGTTATCGAAGCCGGTACTCGACCTGGTCAGGCGCGTCGCGACCGCGCAATCGCGACGGCCTCCGCCGCGAGGCCCGTAATTTTAGCGAAGTCGCCTTGTTCGACGGCGGCAGCCGGCGTCAGCCAGCTGCCGCCGCAGGCGACGACCGACGGCAGCGACAGGTAATCCGCGAGATTCGACGCCGAGATGCCGCCGGTCGGCATGAATCGCATCTCACGGAATGCGGAACTGAGTGCCTTGATCATCGCGGTCCCGCCGGCGACGTTCGCCGGGAAAAACTTGACGATGCGCAAGCCGAGATTAAAAGCATGCTGAACTTCAGAGGCTGTTGCGACGCCCGGAAATACGGGCAAGCCGTGCGCTTTGGCCGTGGCAACGACCTCATCATCGAGACCGGGAGAGACGATGAATTTTGCTCCCGCCTCGACCGCAGCCTCGGCTTGTGCGCGGCTGAGTACCGTTCCTGCGCCGACAATTGCTTGCGGCACAGCGTCGCTGACAGCTTCGAGGCAGCGCAAGGCCGCGTCCGTACGCAGGACGACTTCGATCACCGAGAGACCGCCCGCAAGCAACGCGTTGCTGATCGCGATTGCCGTTTGCGGCGCGTCCGCCTGGACCAGCGGCACCACGCCGGCTCCTGTCAATCGATCTTCCAGTCGTTTATCGATAGTCACGGTCGTTCGCCATATCGTACTCGCGCCCTCGGGGCTCTCCATCGCCTTCGTCAGGCATTGTGAATGTCCGTCAACCTGCATCCGGTCCACAAAGCGGCGTCGGTTTGCGGCCAGTCAGGGTAACCGGTTACCTCCATACGATATGACAAATCCGGCCGCGTGCGAAGGTGCGCCGATGTGCCGCGCAGCGGCGAGGAGACGGGCGCAGGAGCCCGGTTGGCACAAAGGTCGTGGATTTGCCGCGGCGGCGTGCCGGGCGCCGCCGTTTCCTTACTCCGCGTCACGCCAGTTCCGGTTGGCAAAATAGGCCCGCGTCTCCGCGACCACGATGCCCGACAGCAACAACAGGCCGATCAGGTTCGGCAGTGCCATCAATCCGTTGGCGATATCGGAGAAAGTCCACACCAGTTCCAGAGACAGCACCGCACCGAAGTACACCGTTACCGAGAACACCAGCCGGTACGGCATCACGCCGTGGCGCCCGACCAGGCGCTCGATGCAGCGTTCGCCGTAGTAACACCAGCCGAGAATCGTGGTGAAGGCGAAAATCAACACGCCGATGGTTACGGCATGCGTGCCCCAGCCGCCGCCCAGGCCCTGCTCCAGCGCCCAGGCGGTCATCGGCGCACCCACGAGTCCTTCCTGCGTCCAGGCGCCCGTGACGATGATCGCGAGCGCAGTGAAGCTGACCATGATCAGAGTGTCGATGAAGGTCTGGGTCATCGACACCATGGCCTGACGCACCGGCTTGTCGGTGATCGCCGAAGCGGCCGCGATGGCGCCGGTGCCGAGACCGGACTCGTTGGAGAAGATGCCGCGCGCCACGCCCATCTGGATCGCCAGGATCACCGCCGCACCGGTGAAGCCGCCCGCGGCCGCAGTTCCGCTGAAGGCGTCGGTGAACACCAGTGCGATCGCCGCAGGCAAGCGCTCGGCGAACACGAACAACACCGCCAGGTTGCCGATGATATAGAGCACGCACATAAGCGGCACCACGGCCGCGGCGAAACGCGCAATGCTCTTGATGCCACCCAGGATGACCACCGCCGCAACGATCATCATGACGAGACCGCTCAAGGATGGCGACACGCCCCAGGCGGATTGCAGCTGCGACGCAGCGGTGTTGGCCTGCACCATGTTGCCGATACCGAAGGCGGCCACCGCGCCAAACACCGCGAAGGACACGCCCAGTGCCCTTCCCCAGGCACCGCCGACACCGTAGGTCAGGTAGTACATCGGGCCGCCGCTCTGTTCGCCGCGGGCGTCGGTGCGCCGATATTTCACACCCAACAGCGCCTCCGAGTACTTGGTGGCCATGCCGACCAGGCCGGTCATCCACATCCAGAAAAGCGCGCCCGGCCCACCGATACCGATAGCGGTTGCCACCCCGGCGATATTGCCCACACCGATGGTTGCCGCCAGCGCCGTCGCCAGGGCCTGGTAGTGCGACACGTCGCCGATCTCCGCGCGGCGTTCCCTGCGCCGGATCAATGCCAGCCACAGCGCGTGCCCGATAACCCGGAATTGTAAACCCCCCAGGCGCACCGTCAGGTACAGGCCGGTGAGCAGCAACAGCGGAATCAGCAGGAACGGACCCCAGACAAAGGAATTGATCTGCGTCAGCGCGGCGTGCAGCTGTTCCATCGATATCCCTCCCCACGGTGAACGGTTGGTCGAGAGTGTGCCGTGCCTTCGTATGCGGTGGCAACGGCACCGCCGGCATTGGACCAGAAAAATCCCCGCGTATCGACCGGCCTTCTTCGCCGCTGCGATAGAATGCATCTTTCCGCCGCAGTCGCCAGAATCGCGACAAGGAACCTCTGTGAGCAGCGTCAATCCGCGAGTACTGATCAGTGAGGCCGACATCCGGTGCCGGGTTGACGAGTTGGCGCTGCAGATATCGGCCGACTACGCCGACAAGGAAGCGCTCGTGCTCATTGGCGTACTGAAAGGATCGTTTATTTTTCTCGCCGACCTATCGCGCCGACTCAGCATACCGAGGACCATCGAGTTCATCGCCGTTTCAAGCTACGAAGAGGGCAGCATCCAGAGCGGCGCCGTACGGCTGGTGATGGATGTGCGCGGCAATATCGAAGGCAAACACGTGTTAATCGTCGAGGATATCGTCGATACGGGTCAAACCCTGCACTACCTCATTGGCATGCTCCGGTCGCACCGGCCGGCTTCCGTTCGCACCTGCGCGCTGCTGCACAAAGCCGAGCGCGCCGAAGTGGACGTCGATATCGACTACGTGGGATTCAACATTGCCGACGAGTGGGTCGTGGGCTACGGTCTCGACTACGCGGAGCGGAACCGGACCTTGCCGTATATCGGCGTCGTGCAGCCGGAGGATTGAGCGTCAATCGCAAGCGTCAGCAATCGGCGGCCTGCTCGTCTGCGCAGTGTTCGTATTCGACTTCGATCGTCGAATGATCGATGCCGAATTCGTCTTTGAGCATCCTCTTGACCTGCCGCACGATCAGTGTTGCATCATTATCCCGCGCCGCGACACACACGTGCATCGTCAACATCAGCCGCTGCAGTGTCAGACCCCAGACATGGACATGGTGAATGCTGACGATCTGGGGTATCGCCATACTCAGGCGCTGCCGCATCTGCTCCACGTCGAACCATTCCGGCGCGCCTTCGAGCAGTACGTGAGCGCTGTGTTTTACCAGGCGCCATGCACTCCTCAGGATGAGCGCAGCAACAAGCATCGACAGTAGCGGATCAATCGGCATCCAGCCTGTAAAAATGATGGTCATTGCGGCGACGATTGCTGCCATAGATCCCAGCAGGTCGCCCATCACGTGCAGCGCCGCTCCGCGAATGTTCATGTTCTCCTGGTCGCCGCCGTGCAGGACGAGAAACGTCGCCACATTGACGATGAGGCCGGCCCCGGCGATAACGAGCATGAGCCTGCCCATCACCGCGGGCGGCGACATGAAACGGCTTATCGCCTCCATGAGAATCCAGCCGACGATTCCGATCAGTAACAGGCCATTGACGAAGGCCGCAAGGATCTGGAAGCGGTGATAGCCATAGCTGCGTTTCGCATCGGCCGGCTTAGCACTGACACGAAATGCCACGGCCGCAAGGCCGAGCGCCATCGTGTCCGTCAGCATGTGGCCGGCGTCGGCCAGCAACGCGAGCGAGCCGGACAATGCGCCGCCGACGACTTCCACCAGCATGAACGTGCCGGTCATCGCGAGCGCGATCTGCACGCGTTTTCTGTTGTCGTCCGATTCTGCGTTATTTTCGGACATCAGGGGCTGCACGAAAACTTGTTTCGATCTTGATTCCCCGGGGAATACGGATGTGTTCCACGAGTTCCTGGATACTGTCCGGTGGCGGCGCTGTTACGTAGCTTACACTCAGCGCCACCAGCACGTTCAGAAGCATACCGATGACGCCGATGCCTTCCGGAGAAATACCGAACAGCCACTCGGTAGCAACGTCATCCCCCCACGGAGATCCGGCCCATTTGAGGAACAAGCCCTTGAAGTACTCGATGTAGCCATACGTAAACAGCAAGCCGGTCAGCATGCCCGCGATCGCGCCCTGCTTGTTCATGCGCTTGAAGAAAATTCCCAGCAGAATCGCCGGGAACAGCGATGCGGCCGCCAGGCCAAAGGCGAATGCAACGACCTGCGCGACCCAGCCCGGAGGGTCGAATCCCAGGTAGCCGGCAACAATAATGGCAAATGCGGCGGCAATGCGACCCGCACGCAACTCGTTCTTTTCGGAGATTCCCGGAACGAAAATCCCCTTGACCAGATCGTGCGAAACCGCGGCTGAAATAACGAGCAGCAGACCGGCCGCCGTCGAAAGGGCCGCAGCGATTGCGCCCGCCGCGACCAGCGCGATCACCCAATTCGGCAGGCCGGCGATTTCCGGGTTGGCGAGCACCACGATGTCGTTGTCGACGGACAATTCGCTGCCCCGCCATCCGTAGCTGTTCGCGGAGCCGGCAAAATCCGGGTTGCTGTCGTTGTAATACTGGATACGTCCATCGCCGTTCTTGTCGTCGAACGTCACCAGTCCCGTCCGCTCCCAGTTTTTCATCCAGGCCGGCCGCTCTTCGTAGAGCAGATTTCCCGTCTCGGTCCCAACCTCGCCGGGCAGTATCGTGTTGGCGAGATTGTAACGCGCCATCGCACCAACGGCCGGCGCCGTTGTGTACAGCACCGCAATGAAAAGCAGCGCGTATCCGGCGGAGATGCGCGCGTCGCGCACTTTCGGTACCGTGAAGAATCTCACGATGACGTGCGGCAGGCCCGCGGTTCCCACCATCAAGGCCAGCGTGATACAGAAGACGTCGATCTTGCTCTTGGTCCCGCTCGTGTACTCATTGAACCCCAGCGCCGTAACGATGTCGTCCAGTTTACCGAGCAGACTTTCGCCGCTGCCCGCGATATCGCCGCCGAACGCAAGTTGCGGAACGGGATTGCCCGTAATCTCGATAGCAATAAAAACGGCCGGCACCGTGTAGGCGAAAATCAGCACGCAGTATTGGGCAACCTGTGTGTACGTGATGCCCTTCATCCCGCCCAGTACCGCGTACACGAATACGACGCCCATGCCGACCATCAGTCCGACATTGACATCGACTTCGAGAAACCGCGAGAAAACGATGCCGACACCGCGCATCTGCCCCGCAACGTAGGTGAACGAGACAAAGATCAGGCAAATGACGGCGACGATGCGGGCCGTTTTGGAGTAATAGCGCTCGCCGATGAATTCCGGGACCGTGAACTTGCCGAACTTTCTGAGATAGGGCGCGAGGAACAGCGCAAGCAGAACATAGCCCCCGGTCCATCCCATCAGGTACACAGAACCGTCGTACCCGAGAAATGCAATCAGGCCCGCCATGGATATGAAGGAGGCGGCACTCATCCAGTCCGCCGCCGTGGCCATGCCGTTCGCGATCGGCGAGACGCCCTTTCCGGCGATGTAGAAGTCGCCGGTATTGTGCGCCCGCGACCAGAAGGCTATGGCGATGTACAGCGCGAACGTCGCGCCGACCACCAGATACGTCAGGGCTTTCAACTCCATGACGTGGATCAGTCTTCGTGCACGTCGTATTTCTGGTCGATCTTGTTCATGCGCCAGGCATAGAAGAAAATCAAAACCACAAAAATATAAATCGAGCCTTGCTGCGCAAACCAGAATCCCAGTTTGAAACCACCGATCGTTATCTTGTTCATCTGCTCGACCAGCAGGATGCCGAACACGTAAGAGCAGACGAACCAGACCGCCATGCTTGCAGCAACAAGGCCAAGGTTGGCGCGCCAGTAAGCGGACCGATTTGCGGGAGTCATTCTGACCTTTCGGAGTTTCTGATTATTGGGCGCACAATCTATCAGAGCACGACGCAATATTCACCGTTCACGCAAAGGTATCTATTGCCCTTTGTAGGAGCCCGCCATGCGGGCGACCTGCGCAGCGGTCAGGGTGGACGCAGGTCGCCCGCAATGGCGGCCTCCTACAAGGTTGATGCCGACCGAATTGGTAATCGTCATTGCTTAGCCGTGTAACGACCCGCAAAATGTGCTCACAACTTCACAATCGAGACAAGCGAGACGACGTGGGGAAATTCGGCACCGGCCAGGCAATACGGCGCAAGGAAGACCAGCGTTTTGTTACCGGCACCGGGCGTTACACCGACGACATTTCGTTCGCCGGCCAGACGCACCTCTACTTCTTCCGCTCTCCGTATGCGCATGGTGTCGTCAGCAGGCTCGACATTTCGGCAGCGCGCAAGGCGCCCGGAGTCGTCGCCGTCTATACCTCACAGGATCTTGCGGCCGCGGGCGTCCGGGACATCCCGGGGGCGTCCAGCGGCGCAAATGAGGCATTGCGTCAGCCGCCACTCGTTCGCGACCGCGTGCGTTACGTCGGCGAACCGGTCGCCGCAGTTCTCGCGGACACGCTGGCGCAGGCCAAAGATGCCGCAGAAACGATCGAGCTCGACGTCGAAGAACTCGAGGCGGCCGTGACGCCGGCCGATGCGCTGCGCAAGAGTGCCGAAACGATCCACGATCGAGCGCCCGGCAATCGCTTCGGCAGGCTCACGTATGGCGACAGCAAGGCCGCCGAAGCTGTTTTTTCCCGCGCAGCGCACATTGTCTCGATCGATATCGCCAACAATCGGCTCGCGCCGACGGCGATGGAACCGCGCGGATGTAACGTCACATTCGATGCGTCAAGCGGAATGTTAACGTTGTACCAGGGCTGCCAGGGCGCACACTCGCTCCGCGACCGGATATTGAAAACAATCGACATCGACCCGGGCAAACTGCACGTGATATCTCCCGACGTCGGTGGCGCATTCGGACTCAAGTTTTTTCTACAGTGCGAAACCGTAGTTGCGGTGTTCGCCTGCAAGGAGACGCGGCGCCCGGTCAAGTGGACTGCGGACCGAACGGAAAGCTTTTTGGCGGACCTGCACGGCCGGGATCATGTCAGCCATGCGGAACTGGCTATGGATGATGACGGTCGTTTTGTTGCGATGAGAGCAACGATCACGGCCAATATCGGTGCCTACTGCTCGCAGGCCGGACCCTCTATCCCCTGGTTCGGCGCCTGCATGACCACCGGTGTCTACGAAATTCCTGTGGCATACGTCGACGTACACACGATCCTGACCAACACCGTCCCGGTCGATGCCTACCGCGGAGCCGGGCGTCCCGAGGCCGCTTACCTGATCGAACGGCTGGTCGACAAGGCCTCGAGGCAACTCGGCGTCAGCAGGGTCGAACTGCGGCGCCGGAACTTTATCAGGCCGGAACAATTTCCCTACAGGACCGCAACCGGCCGCCGTTACGACTCCGGCGAATACGAACGCATCATGGACAGCGCGTTGTCACGCTCCGGCTGGGCGGATTTCGGGGAACGGCGCGCCGCGAGCGCGCGACGAGGCCTGCTGCGCGGCATCGGGCTCGCGTATTACGTGGAAATCTGTTCGGTCATGGGCGGCGAGAACGCGTATATCGAATTTGGGCAGAACGGCCGGATTACCGTGCGGGTCGGAACACAATCGACCGGCCAGGGACACGAAACCAGTTATGCGCAGATGGTGGCGGGCGCGCTCGATCTCGACATCGAACAGGTCGACGTGATCCAGGGCGACAGTATTCAGGTGCCTACCGGCGAGGGCACCGCAGGTTCGCGCTCGATGGTCATCGGCGGATCGGCGATTTATCACACAGTCGACAGCCTGATCGATTCCGGGCGCCGGATGGCCGCGGCGATGCTGGAAGCGGCGGACACCGACATCGAGTTCGACGAGGGCCGCTATTGCATCGCAGGCACGGACCGCACGGTTTCGCTGCTCGATGCGGCACTCGCATCTTTCGACGAGCGGAAGAGACCTGACGACGTCGAACCCGGCCTCGCAAGCAACGAACGTTTCGTGCCCGCGGACGGCAGCTTTCCCAACGGTTGCCATGTCTGCGAGGTCGAAGTAGACCCGGAAACCGGAATGTTCGAAATACTGCGCTATACCGTCGAAGACGACGTCGGCAACGTGATCAATCCGCTCATCCTCGAAGGACAAATTGTCGGCGGTATTGCGCAGGGGCTGGGCCAGGCTTGCGGTGAGCATGCGATATACGAGCGGGACGGCGGTCAGCTCGTGACCGCGACCTTCATGGACTACACGATGCCGCGCGCCGACTGGATCCCCGAGGTCGATTTCCGCTACCGGGAAGTGCCTTCACCGACCAATCCGCTGGGCGTCAAGGGTGCGGGCGAAGCCGGCACCGTCGGTGCAGCGCCGGCGCTCGTCAATGCCGTCCTGGATGCACTGGCGCCGCGCGGCATCGTCCACGCCGACATGCCGCTCACCCCGCTGAAGCTATGGAATCTGTTGAACGACCGGGAATCTCTTCGGCCGTAGGCGATTTGTCAGCTTCCTCTTGCCGCCTTGGCAGCAATCTGGAAGACATAGCGCGGTTGGCCGCTCGCGTCAGGCCTCGATCCCACGCGAACGCCGCCGATCTTTTCCACGGCCCGCTGCGAGCGCAGGTTTTCCGGGCCAATAAGAAAAACGACGCTGTTCACGAATTGAAAGGCATGCTCCAGCATGAGCCGTTTCATTTGGCCGTTGTATCGCCCGCCCCAATGGGACCTGGCCAGGAACGTCCAGCCGATTTCTACTTCACTCCTTTCCTTGTCATAGCCATGGAAGCGCGAAGAGCCGATCACCTGCCGGGATTCGGCATCAACAGCCACCAGGGCCCCGCCGGATGCCAATGCCTCGCAAAAGAACACCCGGAAGCCCTCTTCTTCACAGCGGTTCTTGACCGGATGCTGTTCCCATATCAGCGGATCGGCAGCGACCGCGTAGAGATCATTAAAGTCTTCGGCTCGAAGGGGCGTGAGCTCGACCAGGTCGCCCTTCAGGGCAGGTTGATATTCAAAGGGCACTTTTCGTTTTGCTCGCTCGTCGCTGTTGCCATGTGCCACAGTTATGACTACATGTCCCTTTTTGTGGCCTTTTTCAACATAGCTGTGAGCGTCGGCAATTTTTTCCAGCGGATAGCGCCTGTCTATGACCGATTTTAACTTCCCCGCCTCAATCAGGTCTTTGAGAAAAACCAGATCTTCAGTTCTGTGGCGTGCCAACCCGACAATGGCTTTCTTGCTGCTTGTCATCGAAGTCCATAGACCGCGAAACGTCTGCGAAAATCCGGGATTGGCCAGAAGATAGAATCCTTTTTCCCTGAGCGACCTTTTGCTGCGTGAAAATGAACTCTTGCCTACCGTGTCAAAAATAACATTATAGGTCTCACCGTTCCTGGTAAAATCCTCTTTGGTGTAATCAATGACCTTATCGGCTCCCAGGGATTTCACCATTTCCAGATTCGCAGTGCTGCATACAGCGGTCACTTCTGCTCCAAAATATCTGGCAAGCTGTACTGCAAAAGTACCAATACTTCCAGAAGCTCCATAGACAAGTACCTTTTCCCCTCTCTGGATGTTTGCCTTTCTAAGAAAATGCAATGCATTAAGTCCCCCGACGGGGACGGCGGCGGCTTCCTCGTAGCTCATATTGGCCGGTTTTACTGCCATCACTCCTGTATCCGGCAGGCACAGGTACTCCGCATAAGCACCAAAACCGGGAGCGGCAAAAATTTGGTCACCTGTCCTGAACAGGCTGACACCTTTGCCGACCGATTCGATTTCCCCGGCAAGCTCTTGTCCCAGAATTTTTATCCTTGGCTTTTTGAGGCCTATGAATATTCGAACGGGGAGCCAGTACAGGATATTGATTTTGAATCTGCGAATCTCGCAGTCCCCTGCTGTTACTGTCGCCGCATATATTCTTATCAGTACTTCAGTGTCCTTGACAGCAGGTTTTTCTACCTCTTCAAGCTGAAGAACATCCGGAAGCCCGTAGTTTGTGAACACAATTGCCTTCATGCCAGTGTCCGTCCAGCACGGAAGGCGTCAACCGAGCCCTTCGATAAAACCGCGCCGCCAGCTTGGGTAGATGAATTGCCACCCGAGATCGCGCTTTGCTTGGCCGTTCGTCCTGTTGCGCCGGTGGCGCCGGCGAGAAAGATGCACTTCGTCATTTGCATACTCAGGAAACATCCGTCAACTCGGTGAAGATCATAATGATTCCGAGAGCCAGGGGAGCAGGAAAAACGTGGTTCCGGCTCATGCTGACGATGCCGGAGCATCAGCCGAAACCATGGTGATCTCGACCGGCTCGCCCGGATTGTGGCTTCTGATCCGGAACTCGTCCTGGCTCAAGTGCAAAACATCCAGACTTTGTTGACGAAACTTGCGCCAGAATCCCTCGACTGTTCGAGATGTCCCCCGGTGGCAGCAGGTCGGTCGGAACAGCCGTAGAGAAGCAAGGCAGCGGCCGCCGCAAAGGTAATGTTCCCGAACATCTTCGTGATCGACGCGCGCATATCCTGATCCCTGGCCGCCATGCCTCAAAACGGCGTAGATTTGTTCGTTGCACCCGCCCGCCCGGACGCGGCTGGCAAAAATCGTTGCCCGCACAAAAAAAGGGCGACTCCCGGAGGAGCCGCCCTTTACCATCATCAGTACTTTGTTCCTGGCTAGAATCCCCCCGCCAAGTCGTACCTGAAGGTGTCGTCGAAACTGTCGGTCAGCCTCCTCGATTTACGAGTGTTGTTCCAAGGCTACTGGGTGCTGGCATAGAACTTCGCAGAAAAATCGCTTGTTGTCAATTCTTTAGCGTCGGGCAGCGATTGACCAAATTCGCACATATACATCTGTAGCAATTTTCCAACAGCAGGCGCAGCGGCGCCACGACGAATGTTTCAGGCAGATTCCGGCGCCGGCACGGCGGAGTCGCTGACAAAAGCTGCGCCGGGTCGCCGGTTCCTACTAACATGCGCCGTCTCACCGGCTTACTCGCCCCACACCGAATGGACCACCCACAGATCCTTTTTCTGCTTATCCTGGCCGCGGCGCTGGTGCTGCTGGTAACGGAATGGATCCGGCTTGATCTGACCGGCGTTCTCATCATCGTAGCGCTGGCCGCGACCGGCCTGCTGCCGCCCGCCGACGCGCTTTCCGGGTTTTCCAGCGAGCCGGCGATTCTGCTCGCGTCCATGTTCGTGCTGTCGGGCGGCCTGAGCCACACCGGCCTCACGGAGCGCCTGGGCGGCTGGATCGGCAGGCTGTCCGGTGACAGCATCTGGCGGGCGGTGCTGGTCATCATGCCCAGCGTGGCACTGATGGCGGCGTTCAGCCATCACCTGATGGTGACTGCGATGATGCTGCCGGTGATCCTGGGGCTCAATCGATCCAGGAACATTCCCGCGTCCCGCCTGATGATGCCCATGGCCTTCGCCGCATCGCTTGGCACCACCATGACCGTCATTGCCGCCCCGGCATTTCTGGTGGCGCGCGACTTGCTGGAACGCGGCGGCGAACACGAAACAGGCATTTTCGCCATCACGCCCATCGGCATCGTGCTGTGCCTGATCGGCACGGCGTACGTCTTGCTCTTGGGGCGTTGGCTGTTGCCGACGCGAGAAGGCGCCACCGCGGAAGACGACCGCTTTCGCCTGGAACGGTATTACACGGAACTGGTGGTGCTGGAGGACTCGCCTCATAGCGGCAAGTCCATGCAGGATTTTCGCGCGCAGCACGAGGAGCGGTTCCAGGTCGTCGACTGGTTGCGCCACGGCCAGTCGCGCAGCCGCCCCTGGCGTCGCAAGCACCTCGCCGCCGGAGACTTGCTGCTGGTGCGGGCGAGCCCGGACGAACTCGCAAAGCTCGAAAAACAGCAGGGCCTCGCCCTGCACGCAGTCGTGCAATACGGCGAGGAAATCCCGGAGGAGAAACACAAAGATCTGCACGGCAGCGAACGCCTCGTGCAGGCGGTGGTCGGGCCGGATTCGGAATTACTGGGACGCAGTATCGGCGACGTCGATTTCCTCTCCCGCTACGGCGTGGTCGTGGTCGGTCTGTGGCGCAAACGCGGCTTCATGCGGCAGAAGCTGTCCAAGGTGCAACTCAAGGCCGGCGACCTGCTGGTGCTCTGGGGCGATCAAAAGGCGCTGGACCGGCTCGCCGCCAATCCTTCCTTCTTATTGTTGTTGCCGTTTTCCGCTCGCGATCGCAAGTTAGGCAAGGGATGGCTCGCCGCCTCAATCATGGCAGCGAGCGTGGTTGCTGCGACCACCGGCCTGTTACCGGTAACCGTTGCCTTCATGGCCGGCGCCGCGGCTATGGTGGCCGCCGGTTGTCTGACGTTGAAGCAGGCTTACGAATCGATCGAAATTCGCATATTCGTTTTTATTGCCGGAGCAATCCCGTTGGGGCTGGCCATGGAACAGACCGGCACCGCAACTTTGTTCGCCGCCTGGCTGTCCGAGTTCGTTTCCTCCTGGCAGACCGTTTGGGTATTGCTGGCCCTGTTCCTGACCGCGTCCCTGTTCACGCAGATTCTGTCGGACACTGCCACCACCGTCTTACTCGGGCCTGTTGCGCTCGGCATGTCTGCCTTACTGGGAATCTCGGCGCCGGCCATGGTGTTCAGCGTTGCCATGGGCGCGGTGGTCGCCTTCCTGACGCCCATCGGCCACCACGGAAATTTGCTGGTATACGAACCGGGCGATTATCGATTCTTTGATTTTGTCCGAGTCGGCACGCCATTGACCTTGCTGCTGGGACTGGCGGTTGCCTGGCTTGCACCCATTGTCTGGCCGTAAGTCTCATCGCGCGGCATCCCCACCTTCGAGATCCTCCTGGAGTTTCATCAGAAGCGTCGCCGCCGGTATCGCATAGTCCTTGATCCAGCGCTGGTGAATTCTCTGAATAGGTGTGACGTCGAGATAATTCCAGCGGCATCGCCCTGACTTGCGGCTGATCACCAGTCGCGCCTCCTCGAGGACCCGCAGATGCTGCATGACCGTGCAGCGATCGATCGAAGGAAAGTGCTTGCAGATTGCTCCGGTCGTCTGCGGCGATTCGCGCAGCAAATCCAGGATCCGGCGCCGTTCCGGACCGGCCATGGCCTTGAATACGAAGTCGTCCCGTGAATCGTCCGTGCCCTTCTTGTGCCTCTTGACCATCGAATTGAAATGTTATATTTTTATAACGTATTTTACAAGGGGGAAATGCCATGGCTCGCAACTACACGGTAAGCACGAAAATCGCACGCCCGCTGGCGGACGTATTCAATGCTGTCGTGGCGAAAGACAGGTTGTGCCGCTATTTTGTTGACGACAGCAGCGCCGACCTCAGGAAAGGCGAGCGCATCGTGTGGCACTGGAACGAGTGGGGCGAATTTCCGGTAATGGTGAGAAAGGTCGTACCGAACGAGTTGATCGAGCTGGAAATCGATTCCAAAGAGTGGAAGAAGACCAAGGAAGAGGCCTACGCCGTGCGGGTGATCATGGAATTCGAAAAGCTGGACGACAGCAACACGATGGTCAGTATCAGCGAGGAGGGATGGAAAACCGATCCTGACGGTCTCAAGGCATCACATGATAACTGCGGCGGCTGGCAGCACATGGCGATGTGCATGAAAGCCTACATCGAGCATGGCATCGATCTTCGCTAGCGTGAGCCGTAGTCAATTTTTTCAGGCGTCAGTCATTCGAATACCTGATCGGACGGCACAACATGCACCGCGGCCTTGTCAAATTCAAGCGGCAGGATCGCGATTTCCTTGTCCTCCTGCAGGAGTTCTTCCGGCTTCGCCGAGTCGTAACTGATCGGAGACGGCGCGTCGTCGAGGAGGCGTTGACGTAAATCCGCTGCATCCCCGGTTACGAAGATGTACTGCATGCTGCCGGCCGCGAGATTTTCCCGGATGACGCGGTTGACGTCTTCCAGAGCCAGTTTGGCAAGGCCATCGCGAACGTATTCGGAAAACTTGCCGGTTTCGTAATACTGACTGTCGATTTCATAGCCGAGCTGTCGCGACTGGCCGTCCGTCAAAAGGCTGACGAACTTCGACAGGAAGCTTCGCGTCGCCTCGAAATCCGACTCCGTCATTCCCTCGTCGACCAGCTTCCGCAGTTCAAATATCGCCGTGCGGGTTGCGAAATGGGCATCGTTGTTGTTTCGCACCGGGCGAATCCAGATCTGGAATATCTGCTGCTGCCGCGCGAGATTGGTATCCGGATGGAACTGGAACATGCCGTTCGGGAAATACTCGATGTAGGCGTAGTCCCCGTAGTTCATGCCGCGCTCTTCGCGAATGCGCTGAAAAAGATGCGCGTTGGTACTGCGGTGCTCGCCCAGATATGAGCGCGCGAGCCACAGCGCAATCCAGTCCGGGTCGCCCCGCGTGAGTTCGATCGGGAAACCGATCGACACCGCAACAGCGGGCGTTTCTTTTTCGACGATGACCGCCGTATTGGCTTTCAACTCCGGAGCGGCCGGTATCACGGGGCGTGTTCGCTTGCCGGCCGGCAGACTTTGCAGGTCGCTGCCTACTCTTGTTGCAAATTCTCCTGCATAGCCGCCGGCGAGCCCGACGGTTATATTGTTGATGGTGTAATAGTCCTCATAGAATTTTTTCACATCCGCCAGCGTGATCGACGCGATATCGCTGATGCGCCCGAGGTTCAGCGAGCCGTAAGGGTGACCGGCTCCGTAAAGTTCGCTGTACAGCAGCTCCTTGCCGAGCTCTTCGTCGTTGTTGCCTACAAGGCTTGTGCGGATGGCATTGATCTGTTGGGTCTTGACACGCCTGAAGTCCTGATCGCGCCATCCCGGGCTCAGGAGCTGCCCTTTGATCAGTCCGTACCAGGTCTGCAGGTTGTCCTTGTGCACCTGTCCGGATAGCCGGGTCACCTCCTTGTCCACCTGCGCATCGAACCCTGACGCGATGGGATACATCGCCTCGTTGATTTCCTGCATCGTGTGCGTCGTCGATCCTCCTTCTGCGATCATCGCCGCGGTCAACGAAGCCAGACCCTTCTTGTCGTCCGGATCCATGGCTGCACCCGCGTGTACGACAAACGCAACGTCCACCAGCGGCGAGGAATCGGACGGCTGCGCGACGATCGATACCGGTACGTCCGGGTGCGTGCCGGACACCGCGGCCGTACGGTCCTGCTCCATGGCCGCCGCGCTTTGGTCGCCCTGACCATCGGCCGGTGAGGAACCACCGACGTCCGCCATATCCGCCGCCGGGACGATAGCGTCAATCGAGGACTTGCCGTCGATGCCGGCCATGCTCGCGCCGCTCGACAAGGTCACTGTGACTCTGCCCGAGTCGACGAAATACGTGTTTGCGGCAGCCCTGATGTCGCCCGCGGTGAGGGCTTCGTAACTTTCGTACACCTCGTTAATCGTTTCCGGCGTCCGCGCAAACTGAACGTACCCGGCCAGCACACCGCCGATGCCCCCTGAACTGTCGAGTTGCGAGGTGAACAGATAGCGCAGCCGCGACTTCGTTTCCTCGACCTTTTTGCCGTCGACCAGCGCAGTTCTGGCTTCGGCCAGCGTTGCGTGGATTGCCGCCTCGACGTCCGGAGCATGCTTCTCGTCCGTGAGGCGGGTATAGAACATCAACAGATTCGGGTCTTTACGATCAGGAAAGTAGGTCATCAGCTGATCGACCGACTGGTCTTCCAGCACCAGCTTCTTGTAGACATCGGATGAGTCGGAGAAGTAAATCGACGACAAGAGGTCCATCGCCGGCATGTCCTTGCCCCTCGGATCGAGGGCCGGTCCCCGAAACGCCATGAATAACCACGGTTGCGCAGGTCCCTCCCACTGGATGTGCTCGTATATCGGACCGCCGAGTGGCGGCTCCATGGGGACGTCAACCGTATAGTCGCCCTTCTCCCAGCTACCCCAGTATTTCTTGACCAGCTCGACCGTCTGCTCCGGATTGACGTCGCCGACGATGATCACCGCGGTTTTTTCCGGGCGATACCAGCGATTGAAGAATTGTTTCGAATAGACGAGCTGATCCGGCATCGCGTCGATGTCCTCGATGAAGCCCATCGTCGTGTGCTGGTACGGATGCTCGTCGAACGCAAGGTCGCGAACGCGTTCGTATGCCTTGGCGGTCGGGTCGGAATAGTTCTTCAGGTACTCGCCTTTGACCGCGAGTGCCTCGGTGCGAAACGCCGCTTCGGAATAATCCAGATTCTGGAACCGGTCTGCCTCGACCTCGATCATTTTCTCGAGATCAGCTTTGGTGAACGTGGTGTGGTAGTTGGTGTAGTCGTCCGTCGTGTAAGCGTTCTGGTCGGCGCCCGCTTTTTTCAGAATGTCGGCATAGACGTCCGCGGGATACTTTTGTGTGCCGCGAAACATCATGTGCTCGAAGAAGTGTGCGAATCCGGATTTGCCCGGCTCTACTTCATTGCGCGATCCTGTCTGCACCGGAATCTGCAGAGTGACGATGTCCGGATAGTCCGTCCTGACGACGATTACTCGCAACCCGTTATCCAGATCGCGCATCAGGTAAGGCACATCAAAAATTCGTGACATCACCTCTCCGCTCCTGGCTCCGCTCCTGTCGTCTACGTCAACCTCGCCCGCCGGCGGAGGTGAAGGCCCGCAGGCAACGCCAACCGCACTCAGAGTGACAGCCGCAATGATCGCTCTCATTCAATATTTCTCCGGGACCTTTAGAATAGGCTCATGCGCCGCAACCGTATGACAACGCTAGCACCAGGGAAGTCCGGATCCGCTGTGGAAGAACGCTCTGCTGCGCTGCAATCCGCTGCAGCAAGTTCAAAGTTCCTCCTATTATCTGTTTTAGAACATAAACTTATACTACTTTCCTCAGGTTTTTTCTACACACTCTGGCCGAGCGACTTTGGCGCATCCGTCCCGCGGAATGGTATCGAAGCATGATCGTGCAACAAATCTGGACCGCGAATTCCTACAGAAATTTCAACTATCTCGTGGCGTGCGCGGAAACCGGGGACGCTCTCGCGATCGATCCGCTCGATTACCGGAAATGCCTTGCCGCCGCCCGCGACCGCGGCTGGACTATAACGCAAATATTGAACACCCATGAGCATGGTGACCACACCGGCGGCAACAAGGCCATGGTGTCTGCCACAGGCGCGAAGATCATCGCACACAAGAACGCCGGAAGGAGCATCACCGACATAAGCCGCGGCGTCGGCGGCGGCGACATCGTGAAGGTCGGCAACACCGTCGAACTCGAATGCCTCGATACGCCCGGGCACACCATGTGCCATATCTGCCTGTTGTCCCATACGGACCAGCCGGCGCTTTTCAGCGGCGATACGCTGTTCAATGCCGGCGCCGGCAACTGCCACAACGGTGGTCACCCTTCCGACCTGTACGAAACCTTTGCGATGCAGCTCGCGAATCTGCCCGACAACACGCGTCTCTATCCCGGGCACGACTATCTGGCCAACAATCTTCGGTTCACGCTCGACCGCGAACCTGACAATGCAGCGGCGCAGAAAATGCTCAAGAGCTACGGCAACCAGGACCCCGGTAACGCGCACATCACGACACTGGGGGAAGAGCGAAGGATTAACGCGTTTTTCCGCCTGCGCAGTCCGACCATAATCGCGAGGTTGCGAGAACTGTTTCCGGAGATCGGCAGCAAACCCGATGCGCGAACGGTCTTTCTCAAGCTGCGTGAACTCCGAAACAGCTGGTAGCAGCCGGAGATCGAGCCGGGTCCGGTATTTCCTGATTGAGCCGGGCGCAATCCGGAATCAGGGTGACTGACGCCCACCGCTTGCTCGACGCAGGACCCGCCGCGTCCGGCCGCTCCGGAAGGTCGTAGCTCCCGGCCATCCCCGGCCTCCGCACCACCCGGTACTCGCTGTGCGGCGGGGAAGTCGATCGGCTCGAACGCCCCGATCGTGCGGCATTCGGCCGATCGATCCGGTTACGTAAGAAACCGCTGTCAATCCGGCGACCATTTACCGATTCGCGCCGACGTCCGGCCACATCCAGACCCGCCGGGCGCGTTTGCGGCCGTTCCGGCAATGGATTACCGGGGCTTCGCGACGGAACTTCGAAAAATGAACATCGAGGGCGAATTAATCTCTAATGTTGTTATCATTAAACTTGACATAAGTCACAGCCCACGACAGCGCACAGGTACATTATTACCGGGCCTCGGCCGACATTTGTTGAACCTCTCACAGTCATTTGCAGGCGCAAGCCAGGAGAAGTCGAATGAGTATCTTCGCCAACTATCAAACGCGTTACGAAGATACAAAACAAGAAGAATACAGCCTTCAGGAATACCTTGAAATTTGTAAAGCAGACACGACAGCTTACGCGAGTGCGGCGGAACGGCTACTCATCGCAATCGGCAAGCCGGTCCTCATTGACACATCCAGAGACGCTCGTCTCAGCAGGATTTTCTCGAACAAGGTAATCAAACGCTACCCGGAGTTTGACGACTTCTATGGCATGGAAGAATGCATCGACCAGATCGTGTCGTTCTTCAAGCATGCGGCGCAGGGCCTGGAAGAGAAGAAACAGATACTTTATCTGCTGGGACCCGTCGGCGGCGGAAAATCGTCGCTTGCGGAGAAGCTGAAGCTGTTAATGGAACGGGTCCCTTTGTACGCGCTGAAAGGTTCGCCGGTTCAGGAGTCACCGCTAGGTTTATTCAACCCGGCCGAGGACGCGCAGATTCTCAAAGAGGAATACGGCGTACCCGAGCGCTACGTCAACACCATCATGTCACCCTGGGCAGCCAAGCGGCTCAAAGAGTTCAATGGCGATATCACCAGGTTCCGCATCGTAAAGCAGTATCCGTCTATCCTGAACCAGATCGCGATATCCAAGACGGAACCCGGCGACGAAAATAACCAGGACATCTCCTCACTGGTGGGCAAAGTTGATATTCGTCGGCTCGAGGAATTCCGGCAAAACGATCCGGATGCCTACAGTTTCTCTGGCGGCCTGTGCCGCTCGAACCAGGGCATTCTCGAATTCGTGGAAATGTTCAAGGCGCCGATCAAGGTGTTGCATCCGTTGCTGACGGCCTCTCAGGAAGCAAACTACAACGGGACCGAGTCCATTGGCTCTATTCCATTCGACGGCATCATACTGGCACATTCCAACGAGGCGGAATGGCAGGCCTTCAAGAACAACAGGAACAACGAGGCCTTCATAGATCGGGTTTATATCATCAAGGTGCCGTATTGCCTGCAGGTCACCGAGGAGATGAAGATCTACGACAAGCTTCTTCGCAACAGCTCCTTGAGCGACGCGCCCTGCGCGCCGGACACGTTGCGGATGTTGGCGCAGTTTGTCGTGCTTACACGGCTGATCGAACCGGAGAACTCGAGCATCTATTCCAAGATGCGGATTTACGATGGAGAGAGCCTCAAGGACACCGATCCAAAAGCCAAATCACTTCAGGAATACAGGGACAATGCGGGCGTCGATGAAGGGATGGAAGGGCTGTCGACACGATTTGCCTTCAAGATTCTGTCCAAGGTATTCAATTTCGATACGTCGGAAATCGCGGCCAACCCCGTGCATCTGCTCTATGTGCTGGAGAAGCAAATCGAGCACGAACAGTTTCCGCCGGACGTTCGTGACCGGTATTTGAATTTTATAAAGGAATTTCTAACGCCGCGTTACATCGCATTCATCGGTAAAGAAATTCAGACGGCGTACCTCGAGTCCTATTCTCAGTACGGCCAGAATGTCTTCGATCGCTATATCACCTACGCAGATCTCTGGATACAGGATCAGGACTACCGCAATCCGGAGACCGGGGAGAATCTCGACCACACGGCGCTGAACGACGAGCTCGAGAAGATTGAGAAGCCGGCCGGCATCAGCAATCCGAAGGACTTCCGGCACGAAGTGGTCAATTTCGTCCTGCGAGCCAGGGCCTCCAATCACGGAAAGAATCCCGCCTGGACCAGTTACGAAAAGCTCAAATTGGTCATCGAAAAGAACATGTTTTCGAATACGGAGGATCTGCTGCCCGTCATTTCCTTCAATTCGAAGGCATCCGCGGAGGATCAGAAGAAGCACAAGGATTTTGTGCAGCGAATGAAGGAGTATGGCTACACTGAAAAGCAGGTACGGCTGCTATCCGAGTGGTACCTGCGCGTCCGCAAGTCGCGATGATCGCCGATGGAGATAGACAGGGTGACAGGCAATGGCATTTCTGATCATCGACCGTCGACAGGATAGTCGTAACAAGAGCGCGGTCAATCGACAGCGCTTCGTGCGTCGTTTCCGCAAACACATCAAGGACGCAGTCGCTGACGCCGTCAACAAACGCAGCATCACCGACACCGAGCGCGGGGACGAGATCAGCATCCCCGGAAAGGACATCTCGGAACCGATATTCCGGCACGGGGACGGCGGCCACCAGCGGGGCATTCTGCCGGGCAACCGGGAATTCGTTGCCGGAGACAGGATCAAGCGCCCGCTCGGCGGAGGCGGCGGTGGCGGAAAGGGCAGCAATACCGGCGAGGGGATGGACGATTTCGTCTTCGACCTGTCCCGCCAGGAGTACCTGGATTTCATGTTCGAGGATCTCGAGTTGCCGAATCTTGTAAAGAAGCAGCTCAAGGAAACGGAGACATTCCGCTATCAGAAAGGCGGATATACGAACGTCGGCATACCGGCACGCCTGAACATCATTCAGTCGCTGAAGAGCGCCCACGCTCGGCGCATTGCGTTGACCGGTGCAACCAAACGCCAGATCAACGCATTGCGGGACGAACTCGAGGCACTCGACGAAGTTGCCGGTGCGGACGAACGAATACGCGAGATCGGGCTCGAACTCGACCGCCTTGAGCGGCGCCTGAATCACATCCCGTTTCTGGACGATTTCGACCTGAAGTACAACAACCTCATCCAGCAGCCCTTACCGACGAGCAACGCGGTGATGTTCTGCCTGATGGATGTATCAGGCTCGATGACTCAGGAAATCAAGGACCTCGCGAAGCGCTTCTTCATCCTTCTGCATCTGTTTCTGAAACAGACATACAAAAAGATCGACATCGTATTTCTTCGCCATCACACGATCGCGAGCGAGGTCGACGAGGACGAGTTTTTCTATTCAAGAGAGACCGGCGGCACGGTGGTGTCGAGCGTGCTGAAGCTCATGCAGGACATTATTCGCGATCGCTACCCGACGGCCGACTGGAATATCTATGCGGCGCAGGCGTCCGACGGCGAGAACTGGCAAGACGATTCGCCGATCGCCCGCGATCTGCTGGTCAACAGCATATTGCCCCTGGTGCAATATTTTGCCTACGTGGAAATCTCGGAACAGGACCGACAGGCGCTCTGGCGTGCTTATGAACAGGTACAGGAAAAGAACCCGGACTGCTTTGCGATGAAAAAGGTCTCGGACACGTCCGATATCTACCCTGTCTTTCACGAGCTGTTCAAGAAGAAGGCGCAATGATCGAGCGCGTACCGATCGCCCAAAGTTCCGATTGGACTTTCGCAACCCTCGAAGACTTCGAGCGGGAAATCGCCCGTGTCGCCGAGCGCTATCGCCTGAATACGTATCCGAGCCAGATCGAGATCATCACCGCGGAGCAGATGATGGACCGCTATTCGTCCATCGGCATGCCGCTTGGCTATCATCACTGGTCGCTCGGCAAACAGTTCCTGAGCACCGAACAAAAGTACCGGCGCGGCCACATGGGGCTCGCGTATGAGCTGGTCATCAATTCGAACCCGTGTATCGCCTATTTGATGGAAGAGAACACGCTCGCGATGCAGGCATTGGTGATCGCGCATGCCTGTTTCGGACACAACTCGTTCTTCAAAGGCAACTACCTGTTCAGGACCTGGACCGACGCGAGCGCCATCGTCAATTACCTTCTGTTTGCCAGGAACTACATTGCCGAATGCGAGGAACGCCACGGGCTCGATGCGACCGAGTCGTTACTGGATTCCTGCCATGCGCTGATGAACTACGGGGTGGACCGCTTTCGCCGGCCGCGACCAATCTCGGCGGAAGTAGAAAAGGTGCGGCAGATCGAGCGCGAGACATTTCTGCAGCAGCATGTTAATGACCTGTGGCGTACGGTGCCGAAAAAAGAAGCGCCGAAGGACGAAAAATGGCCGCGCTTCCCTAAAGAGCCACAGGAGAACCTGCTGTATTTCATCGAGAAAAATGCCCCATTGTTGGAGCCATGGGAGCGCGAAATCGTCAGAATCGTACGCAAGATCGCGCAATACTTCTATCCACAGCGCCAGACCAAGGTCATGAATGAAGGTTGGGCAACGTTCTGGCATTACACGTTGTTGAATGCGCTCTACGACGAAGGCCTGGTTACCGACGGCTTCATGCTGGAGATATTGCAGTCCCACACCAGCGTGATCTATCAGCCGGATTTCGACTCGCCGTATTTCAATGGCATCAATCCGTACACGCTTGGCTATGCGATCTTCTCGGATGTTCGCCGCATCTGCGAGTCGCCGACGGAAGAAGACCGGTTTTTCTGTTCTGGCCTCGCGGGCAAGGACTGGCTCGAGTCAGTTCACCACGCCATGGAGAACTTCAAGGATGAGAGCTTCATTCTGCAATTTCTGTCGCCGACGGTCATTCGCGACCTCAAGCTATTCAGCATCCTTGACGACGATCGGGAAAAGGACGTTCAAGTGACAGCGATTCACGATGAACAGGGTTACCGTCACATTCGTGAAGAGCTAGCGAATCAGTTCAATTTGAGCAAGCAGGAGCCTAACATCCAGGTTCATGAGGTCGATCTGCGCGGCAATCGCTCAATTACATTGAGGCACGTCCAGCGTGACCGCATTCCACTGCACAAGGACGACGCGAAGGAAGTCATGAAGCACCTGCACACACTGTGGCGTTTTGACGTTCACCTCGAGTCGACTCAGGATGGCAACGTGACCGCGAGCTACGTCTGTGACGACGACAGTGTTCGGAGAGTTGCGGACGACGCGTAGTTGAGCGGCCCAGAGCATATGGCCGGCGACGGTCAGGCGCAGAATCAACAGGCCGATGTCCTGATGAGCGCTCAGGCTGTGCTCGGTCGGCAGTGTGCAGGCGACCGGTCATTTCGATCACGGCCCGCTCCTCGTGGATGTTCCGGCGTGAATGACGCGAGTCTAGTCAGCGGCAAGCGTTCCGTCTGGCCGTTTTCGCCCCCGGCACAGCCGCGAACCTCCGCGGTGATCAGACAACTGTCGCTGGTGCGCTGGGCATTGTTTCAATATCTCATCGGCAATGCCGATGCGCACGGCAAGAACGTGTCCTTCTTTTGCCGGCCCGACGGGCTGGCGCTCGCGCCGTTTTACGACCTGGTGAGTGTCGTGCAATACAACAGTCCTGACCACGAACTGGCAATGGCCTACGGCGACGAGTTCCTGCTCGAGGAGGGGCCCCTTCGAGTGGGCCGATTTCGCGCAGCGCACCGGCACACCCCGCGCTTTGCTCGCACGCGAGATGCGCCGCATGGGTAAAGCGGCGCTCGCCGGCGCTCCGGTGCAAGCCGCCGAAGCAGTGCATGTGGAGCAAGAGCGGGCTTTCGTCGACCGCATCGCCGCCTTCGTCCAGGGCCAGGCAATGAAACTGCTCGATCTGGCAACGCCGATGACGAAGGTAGACGCGACGTTGCTGGATTAGCCCCTCTCATTGTCTGCGTGCCACTGCGGGTACGCGCTACTGCGGCTATTATTCCAACCGCTCTATCGTATACGCCGTCGAAGCTGCCCAAGCCGCGCGCAATGCTCAGAATCGTGCGTGACAACCGAGCGGGCTGCGAGCCACAGCCAATGAATGGCGTCGAAGAGCCTTCGCTGGAGCTCCAGCCGGTCCGCCGAATGCCGATCGGCGCCTCCCGTATACGAGCGGAGCAGTCTGTCCGCATGCTTGTCGCCAAGGTCGTGATAGGCGATGACCGATGCCAGATCGAAGAACGGATCGTTGTCGCAGGCATATTCCCAGTCGAGCAGCTTTAGTTGTGAGGCGCCCAGGATGTTCGCGGCGACCACGTCGTTGTGACAGCAGGTAACAGTCCGTGGCTCGGGCAGTGCCGTGACGATCTCCACGCAGCGAGCCGCAAAGGCACGAAGATCCGGATTCCGTGACGCCGTGGCCGCGTAGCGCCTGGCCGCGGCGGCGGCATCGAGCACAGCGCCTGACGCTGGCAGCGAATGCACCGCGCGAAGCAATGCCGCAAGCCGCTCCAGGTTGCGCCGATCGGCCAGTGACGAGCGGTCCCAGACGGGACCGGGCAGGAATTTATAGACGAGAATTCCTGCGCCCGGGTCGGCGAAACGAACTTCGGGAGCAATGCCCACTTTCGCAGCCTCCTGCAGGACCTTCAGTTCAGTACTTCGGTCGAGGCCGAACGTTTTCGTGTGCTCGGCGTCGAGCCTCAGTATGAAATTGCCTTTGCATGAGCGAACGATGAAGCTCCGGTTGGTAAGACCGCCGTGAATCTCGCGAAAATCCGACCCGCCGTCCCAGTCCGGGATTCGCGACAAGGCATCTTCCGGCGAAATCGGACTGGTCACGCGCTTGCCGCGCGCTGTTGGTCGAAAGTGCGTGTCCACGCGATCAGGCCGAACGGGATCATGGCGACGTAGGCGACGAACAGCAGCGACGTCAGCTGCAGGTCTCTCGACCAGTAAAGAAAAATCGACACCGTATCGATCACCAGCCAGTACCACCAGTTCTCCAGCACCTTGCGTGCGACGAGAAACGTCGCCCAGATCGCGGCAAAGGTCGTCAGTGAGTCGATGTATGGAAATGCGGCATCGGTGTAGCGATCCAGCACCGCGCCGCACAGCAGTGAGATTCCAACGATCGAAACAATCGCTGACGCGTGGATCGGCAACCGCCACCGGGTTACCGGCAAGGTCGACTGCGCGTCGCCGCCGCTATGCCAGAAGTACCAGCCGTACAGTGCCATGATGAAGTAAAAGCCATTCAGCACAGACTCCATGTAGAGCTTCGCCCCGATGAACAGGACGACGTAAATGGCGGTGCTGACCAGCGCAAAAAACCAGCACAGGATGCTCTGCCGGATGGCCAGCAACAGGTATGCAACCGCCGCAACGACGGCGATCAGCTCTGCAGGCGAGAGTGCCTCGAATTGCGCGGCAACGATGCCCGGAATCCCGTCCACGAGTCGGCGGTCTGTGAGTACTATTCCGCCATCGGGTTGTTGAGAATCCGTATGGCGAAGACGGCTTTCGGGACCGCCTCGAACGTCGTCTTCATTTCGCGCTGCAGCGCGGCCATTACCTCGTCGTAATCGCCGCGTATCTGCGTGCTCATCGGATTGGTCAGGACCTCCAGCGACTCATGGGTGTTGAGCCGTGCGATGACATCCTGAATGGGCGCCAGGAACTCGTCGGCCAGCGGGTAAAGACTGATATCTACGGCAACACGCATGATCAAAACCTCATATCGACGGTAACGCCAAACTGACGCGGGTCGCCCCGGCGCACATAGAGCCGGGTCGGGAAATCCGGCGGTTCATTCTCAAAAAAGAATCCTCGGACGGCGTAATCTTCATCGAACAGATTGCGCATCCACAATTGCGCCGTCCAGCGTTCGGCTTCGAAGCCCACACGGGCGTTCGCCAGTCCGTAGCGCTCCGACCTCTGGTTGTGGCTGACGTCGAAGAAGAATTCGTCGCGTGCCGAGAAATCGAGCCGCGCGAACGAGCCGTCACCGTGCCGATACATTCCTCCGATGGCCAGGGTGTAATTCGGCGCGTGCGCCTGATCGCGGCTGCTGAGGCTGCCCGTGGGATCGATGAAATCCTCGAACTCGGCATCCAGAAGCCCGACGTTCGCGTAGAACTCCCAGACATCGAGGGGCAGCCAGCGCAGTTCGGCTTCGACCCCGGCAATGCGCCCTTTTGCGGCATTGTCCGTGAAGAATACAAAGGACGCGGGATCGTTCGGCGTGAGTTGTACCGACGTCCTCACCTGCTGGTCGTTTCTCCTGCTGTAGAAAACGGCGCCGTTGAACAGGAGCGTATCGTTCAGCCAGTGGGCCTTGACGCCGGCTTCGATATTCCACATGGATTCCTGCTCGAATTCGCGCCTGCCGCCGGGAACTGCACCCAGGTTGAACCCGCCCGCCTTGTAGCCCCTCGACAGCGTCAGGTAGGTTGCGACACCGTCGGTGAAGAGATGGCGATAACTGAGCTCCCCGCCGACCATCGTTTCGTCCGGGTCCAGGCGCAGACCCGCCGAATCCGCGTAGTCGGTGATACGGTTCTCCACCCTGAGGCCCAGGCCCAGTTCCCCCGCCTGGCCGACATCGAAATCGAGCTGACCAAACAGCGCCGCAGTCGATGCCTCGAAGCGGCTCGAAAACCGGTCATCGAGGCTGTCGGCGAATCCGGAGATCGGATCGAAGTATTCGCCCTGGTTCAACGTCGCCAGTTCGTCGTCCAGCGTCAGCAAATACACGCCGACAAGCCAGTCAGCCCGGTCGCCGAACAGGCGGCCGCCGCTCGCCGATGCGAGGCGGAACTCCTGGCTGAGCGTGCGGCGCGTGCGATCGTTTACCGAAATAAAATCGTAGGTAAACGGCGCCCACGCATCCGGATTGCCCCAGTCCGCATCGAAGCTGAAATCGATATCGGAATCGGCCGCCGACGTTATCGAGGTCAACTCATAACGGTCCGACCCTGACCAGACGGCCTTGAATGCGGAGCCGATGCTTTGCTGTGCATCGCGGCCGGGCGTATCGGACAACATGGTCAGCGTGTTGTCGATCGCAAAGGCATCGTAACCATCGTCGATATCGCTGAACATGGCCGTCAGCTTCAGTTGCCAGTCGTTCTCCGTGTCCCAGACAAACTTGGCGCGCGCGCTGGATTCATTGCGCCCGTTCGTATCGCTGCGATCGAGATAGGTATTGTCGCGAAAGCCGTCGCTTTCGTGGTGGTGGCCGCTCAGGCGGAACTTGAGCGCACCGTCTGCCGTCAGCGGGCCACCGAAGGCAATGCCGCCGGACAATGCGTTGTCCTGCCCGCCTCCGAGTCGGGCACGGCCGGACCATTCGTCCGCAGGTTCCGTGCTTTGTACGTAAATGAGACCGGCGAGCGCGTGTGCGCCGTACCGGCTTCCCTGTGGGCCGCGCAGAATATCGATCTGCTCGACGTCGAACAAGGTCGCGATGGTGCCGATGCCGCTGAAATCGATGTCGTCGATAAGAAATCCGACGGACGGATTCGGCGCGCCCTCGTACTGTTCCAGTTCGCCTACACCGCGTATCTGGAAATAGCGGGCTCGATGCCCGTCACCGGACCAGTTCAGGTTTGGCACGACGAACACCAGTTCCTCGAAATGCTGCACGGCGAGCTGGTCGACATTCTCGCTTTCGAGAACCGTGATGCTGGACGGCATTTCATCCGCCGCGCGTTCACGGAAATCGGCCGTAACAATGATTTCTTCGAGTGTTTCGTCGGCGTATGCGTTCGCAGGAACAGTGAACAGCGAAAGTACGGCGAGGTAAGTGAAACCGCTTCGCCGCACTGGCATGGTGTGGAACATCGGAGAATCCTCTTCCTACGCCGGCATTACCCGGGTCAGGTTCTAAGGGTTCCCGGTTTGCGATATCGCAACCTTGCAATATCCCGGATCTCAGGCCGAAAACGCTCCGTTTTGCATCATCTGTGCCGCGCGGAGCAGGCCACCCCTGTGATGCGCTCTACTATATCAGAATGTCGCTGCGATGGAGAAAAGCGAATCAGCCGGCGCGAGTACGGCGATTGCTATCCGCGTTCCAGGCGCCTGATCAGGCTCGACGTATCCCAGCGCGCGCCGCCCATCTGTTCGACTTCGGCGTAGTAACGATCGATCAGCGCGGTCATGTCGAGCCTTGCGCCGTTCCTCGTCGCCTCGTCCAGCGCGATCTTCAGGTCCTTGCGCATCCATTCGACGGCGAATCCGAACTCGAACTGATGGTCGGCCATCGTCCGCCAGCGGTTTTCCATTTGCCAGGACTGGGCCGCGCCTTTTGAGATTGCGCCGACGACGGCTTCGACGTCGAGCCCGGCACGCTTTGCGAAATGCAGTGCCTCGGAAAGGCCCTGCACGACGCCCGCGATACAGATCTGGTTGACCATTTTCGCCAACTGTCCGCTGCCGACCGGCCCGATCAGCGTGCACGCTTTCGCGTAGCTCCGCATCACGGGCGACACCCGTTCGAACACGGCCTGGCTGCCGCCCGTCATGACGGTAAGCTGGCCCTTCTCGGCGCCGGCCTGGCCGCCCGACAAAGGCGCATCGAGAAAACCGACATTCTTTTCCGCGGCAGCGTCACAGACCTCGCGGGCAACGACCGCCGACGCGGTGGTGTGATCGACGATGACCGAGCCCGGCGCACTGCCGATCAGCACACCTTTCGGTCCAAGGATAACGGCACGAACGTCATCGTCATTACCGACGCAGCAGAAGACGATCTCGACGCCCTCCGCTGCCCGTGCCGGCGAATCGGCTTTCCTGCCGCCATATTGTTCGCACCACGCGTCCGCTTTCGCGGCAGTGCGGTTGAACACGGTGACGTCGTATCCCGATTTTGCCAGGTGTCCCGCCATGGGAGAGCCCATGACGCCGAGTCCGACGAAAGCAACGCGCATTTGATGCAATCCCCGATGTGAAAAGCAATGAGGTTAGCTTGGATAATTGATCGGCACCACCGCCTGGATCGGTCGCCCGCAATGGCGGGCTCCTACAGGGCCCGATTGACCGCTGAGAGTAACCCGTAGGAGCCCGCCATTGCGGGCGACTCGCTGACGGCTGGATTACGCCGCGCTCCGCGACGACGTCGACGGCGGCTGCTTTTCTTTCTTGCGCGGGTCGAGCCCGATCGAGCGTGCGATGATCTCGCGCATCACCTCCGAGCTGCCGGCGTAGATTCTCGACACCCTTGCATTCAGGTACATGCGGCTGATCGGATATTCATCCATGTACCCCGCGCCGCCATGCAACTGCACGCAGTTGTCCATGACACGGCCCTCCAGCTCGCTCGTGAACAGCTTCGCTTTGGCGGCGTTGTCTGCGGTCAGCTCACCGCGATTGTGTTCCACGACGCATTGATCGAGAAAGGCCTGGGCCACGTCGATTTCCGTGCGCATATCCGCCATTTTGAAGCGCGTATTCTGAAACTCGGCAATCGCCTGGCCGAATGCTTTTCGTTCCCGGATATACTCCATCGTGATGTCGAAAGCCGCATCCGCAGCAGCGAGGTAGCCGACGGCGCCCAGCAATCGCTCTTCCGCGAGAAAGTGCATCAGTTGATAGAAACCGCGATTGAGTTCACCGAGCAGATTTGACTTCGGTACGTGCACGTTGTTGAAGAACAACTCCGCCGTATCCTGGCTCTTCAACCCCATCTTCCTGAGGTTGCGGCCCCGCTCAAAGCCGTCCATGCCGCGCTCGACGACGAACAGGCTGAGCCCGTGGCGGCTGTCCGGATCCGTCCTTGCAACGACGATAACGAGGTCGGCGTTGATACCATTCGAGGTGTAGGTCTTGGAGCCGTTCAACAGAAAGTACTCGCCTTTGCCCTCCGCACGCGTGCGGATGCCGGCAACGTCGCTGCCGGCGCCGGGTTCGGTAATCGCCACAGCCAGAATGTACTCGCCGCTTATGCACTTCGGCAGCCAGCGCGTTTTCTGTTCCTCGTTGCCGAGTTCTCCGATGTAGGGACCGACGAGACGATTGTGCAGCGTCATGAAGAAGCCCGCATCGCCGTAGCGGGCATTTTCCTCGATCAACACCTGCTCGTAACGAAAATCGGCAACGCCGGCGCCACCGTATTTCTCATCCGCCCACATCAGCAGCAATCCCTGCTCGCCCGCTTTGAGAAACGCTTCACGGTCGACGATTCCCTGTTCGTGCCAGCGATCGGAATTCGGCTGAATTTCCTTCTTCATGAATGCACGGACCGAATCACGAAATATCTCGTGTTCTTCCTCGAATATGTGTCGGCCCATAGGTTCTGCCCTGAATTCCCTGAATCCTTCGTCGGGGCCTCAGCGGCCCTTGAACTGCGGCTTGCGCTTTTCGAAGAATGCTGCGACGCCTTCCGCGCAGTCCTCGCTCTCCCGGAGCCTGCGCTGTAGCGGTGCTTCGACGTCGAATGTGCTTGCCCAATCGTGCCCCGCCGCGTGCCGCATCGCTCTTTTCGTGGCCGCAAGCGACAGCGGCGCGCGCTCCGCGAGCGCATGAGCCCAGGCAAGGGTCTCGTCAAGCAGGGTATCCGCGGGAGCGGTCCTGTTCGCGAGGCCGAGTTCTACACACCTCGCAGCACCGATCCGCTCGCATTCGATACTGAGCTGAAATGCGCGGCGGTAGCCGAGTTGATGTACCAGCAACCAGTTGAGTCCGCCGTCCGGTACCAGCGAAATCGTGGTGAACGGCGACAGAAGAAAGGCATTCTCGGCCATCACCAGCAGATCGCAGGCCAGCGCGTACGACATGCCGATCCCTGCGGCCGACCCGCCCACCGCGGCGATAACCGGCTGGTCCATGGCCGCAATGCACTCGAACACCGGCCGGTATTCCAGCTGCAGTTGTTCTTCAACGGAGCGGTCCGCCGAAAGGCTGCCCTTCAGGTCGGCGCCTGCGCTGAACGAACGCCCTTCGCCGGTGAGCACGACGACACGGACGGACGGATCGTCCCGGGCCTGCTGAAACGCGGCAAGCAGATCGCGGCGCAGTTCCGTGTTGAACGAGTTCATCGCATCGGGGCGGTGAATCGTGATGATCGAAACGTTACCGTCCTGTGCGTACCTGACTGTCTCGAACTCACTCATACTGTCTGCTCAGGCAGCGCTCCTTTTTCTTGACGTGTCAGCCGACAGATAAAATGTCTCACCCCTCGCGGCCATCGCCCTCAGGCTGTCGCCAACCACGAACCGCGTGCCGTACTTTTCGGCCAGCCTGTCCGACTCGGCGACGAACTTCCGCAGCCCTTCGGTTTCGATGAACGACACCGTGCCCCCGGTGAAAGACGGGAATCCCCAGCCGAACACCGATCCGATATCCGCGTCGGCGGGATCCGTCACGACTTTTTCGTCCAGGCATCGCGCCGTTTCGATTGCCTGCACGTACAACAAGCGTTTGCGTACCTCGTCCTTGTCGGGTTGCACCGGAGCTCGAGGAAAATGTTCCGCAAGCCCGGGCCACAGCCGCTTCTTGCCGGGCTCCCCCGGCGCGCCATAATCGTAGAATCCGGCGCCTGCACGCTTTCCCTTGCGGCCCAGCTCTTCGACGAACAGTCGCAATACCCGGTCAGACGGCGTCGCGACGTAGGCCTCGCCCAGGTCGGCCTTCGTCTGCTGCAGGATATGGTAGCTCAGTTCGAGCGAGACCTCGTCGGTTACCGCGAGAGGGCCAATCGGCATGCCGGCATGTCGGGCAACGTTCTCGATCAGCGCGGGGTTGACGCCCTCGGCAAGCATGGTGATGCCTTCACGGCTGTAAACGCTGAACACCCGGCTCGTGTAAAAGCCGCGGCTGTCGTTGACCACGATCGGCGTTTTCCGCAGTTGCTGCACATAGTCCAGCGCCTGCGCAATTGCGACATCGCCGGTCTTTTCGCCGACAATCACCTCAACCAGCGGCATTTTGTCCACTGGCGAGAAAAAATGGATGCCGATGAACTGTTCCGGACGTTGTGATGCCTCGGCAAGTCCGGTAATCGGCAGCGTCGACGTATTCGAAGCAAAGATCGCATCACCGCGTAACTCGGCCTCCGCTTGCGCGGTCACATCCGCTTTCACCTGACGGTCTTCGAACACAGCCTCGACAACCAGTTCGCAACCTTGAAGTTCTTCGAAGCGATCGGTCGTCGAAATGAGTTCGAGGACCCCGGCCGCCTCGCCCGCCGTCATTTGTCCCTTGTCGACACGACTCTGCAGCAGCGATCGGGAATGGTCTTTCCCGGCATTCGCCTTGTCCACCGAGGTATCGAGCAGCACCACCTGTATGCCTGCACGCGCGGAGACGTGCGCGATCCCGGCGCCCATCATTCCAGCGCCGAGGATCCCGAGTTTCTGGACCTTGCGTTTCTTCGGCCCTTTCGGGCGCGTGACAAGCTTGTCCGCCGCGCCCTTGTTGACGAACAGCGTGCGCATCATGTTGCGCGACACCGGGCTCATCAGCAGCGAGACGAAATACTTGGTCTCGATGTCGAGCGCCTTGTCGATCGGCAGGACGCTGCCCTCGTACACCGCCGACATGATGGCGATCGGGGCTGGATAGTTGTGGCTGGTTTTTTTCTGCAACAGCGCGGCGCCCACCATCTGCGTCTGGATGGCGGCAGGATTCATGAGGCCTGCGCCCCCTGGAATGCGGAATCCTTTCTCGTCCCACGGCTGTCCCGACGGCGGATCGCGATCGGCGGCTTCCAGCACCCAGTGGCGCGCTGCCGAAATTTCCACGCCCGCCGATACGACCGCGTGAATGAATCCGAGCTCGAGCGCTTCGGCAGGCTTGACGTGCCGGCCTTCAGTAATAAGCCGCAACGTCGGCTCGATGCCGATCAGCCGCGTAAGTCGTTGCGTACCGCCTCCGCCCGGCATCAGGCCCACCTGTACTTCGGGCAATCCCAGAACCGCGCCCGGATGTTCGCCCGCAACCCTGTAGTGGCAGGCCAGGCAGATCTCGAGACCGCCGCCCAGCGCCGTCCCGTTGATCGCAGCCGCAACCGGCTTGCCGCAGGCTTCCAGTTTGCGCAGTGTCTGCTGGAAACCGCGACACCATTCATACACTTCCCTGGCATCCGTTCGTTGTTCGAACGTATCGACGAGGTCAAGAAGATCCGCTCCCGCCATGAAGGACTCTTTCGCCGACGTGATGACGGCACCCTTGACCTCGTCGTCCGTCGCCAATTTGTCCACGGCAGCGGCCAGGTCTTCAAGGAGTTCCGGCGTCATCACGTTCATCGGCCGGTCCTTGACGTCGATCGTCACGACGGCGATTCCGTCCGCCCCGGTTTGAAAGTCGATTGTTTTCATAAGCTGCTCCCGTCGGAGGTCCGGTGCCTCATCACACGCGTTCGATGATCGTCGCGGTGCCCATGCCGCCGCCGACGCAAAGATTCACGAGGGCCGTGCCAAGGCTCCTTCGCTCCAGTTCGTCCAGAACGGTGCCGAAAATCATGGCGCCGGTCGCGCCGAGGGGATGTCCCAGCGCAATCGCGCCACCGTTGACGTTGATTCTGTCGTGTTCGATGCCGAGCCGTTCCATGAAAAGCAGCACCACCGAGGCGAAGGCTTCGTTGAGTTCGAACAGGTCTATGTCCTTGACGGACATGCCGCAGCGTTTCAGGACTTTTTCGGCCGATGGCGCGGGGCCTGTCAGCATGATTGTCGGGTCGGTGCCGACCGATGAAAAACCGCGAATGCGCGCGCGCGGCTTGAGACCCAGTGCGTCGCCGGCTTCCTTGCTGCCGAGCAGCACGGCGGCCGCACCGTCGACGATGCCGCTGGAGTTGCCGGCGGTATGCACGTGGTCGATAAATTCGACTTCGGGATACTTCTGCAGGACGACCGCATCGAAACCGGCCTGTTCGCCGATAAGCGCGAACGAGGGCTTCAGCCCGGCGAGATCGCCCAGGCTCGTGCCGGGTCGCAGGTGCTCATCCCGGTCCAGCAATATCGCGCCGATGTGATCCCTGATGGGCGTTACGGATTTGGAGAAGTACCCGCTGTCCCGGGCGTTCGCGGCACGCTTCTGGCTCTCGACGGCATAGGCATCGACGTCTTCCCGCGTGAAGCCGTATTTGCTGGCGATCAGATCGGCGCCGATACCTTGCGGCGCGAAGTACGTTTTGTAGGCGATGGCCGGGTCCGCATACATTGCGCCGGAGTCGGATCCGATGGCGACTCGCGACATGCACTCCACGCCGCCGCCGATCGTGAGGTCTGACTGTCCCGCCATGATCTGGCCCGCCGCCGTATTCACGGCTTCGAGACCCGACGCGCAAAAGCGATTCAGCTGCTTGCCGGGAACGCGCTGGTCGAAATCGGCGTTGAGCACCGCGGTGCGGGCAATGCAGCTGCCCTGCTCGCCCACCGGGGACGCGCAGCCGAACACGACGTCATCGAGCCGGCTGGTGTCGAGCTGGTTTCGATCGCGCAAGCTCGAGAGAACCTGTGATGCAAGATCGACCGGGGTCACTTCGTGCAGTGAGCCGTCCGGTTTGCCTCGTCCGCGCGGGCTGCGGACGTGGTCGTAGATGTAAGCGATTGTCATGTTCGTGGCTTTGCCTCAAGTTGTCGATCAATCCTTCGCGCCTTTGTCGGACCCGAGCGCGCGTCGCGCCTGGCGTTTGTAGGTCCCTGTCGCGGTTGCGCAAAGGCGCTTGTGCTCCGGGTCGAACAACTTCGACTGACAGAAGAACATCGACTTCGTGATCCTGACGAGTTCGCCCTCCGCTACGGCATTCTGCGCCGTGTGCGGCGACATGAAGTTGCAGGTCAGGTTGATCGTTACGGACACGAACTCATTCGAGATGCCATAGCTGCCAGCGACGGCGCCTGCGATATCGAGAAGCGATGCAATTACGCCGCCGTGTAGATACCCGACGGTATTGCGATGCTCCGTGCGTACCGGCATTTCGATGCGCGCAAAACCTTCCTTCCAGGCTGTCAGCCGAAAACCAAGGAATTCGAGATAGGTGCCTTCATAAAGCGTCGGGTTGTCGAGAAAACTCTTCGGCAAATTTTCGTTCACTGGATAACGGCTCCTGCGCGTCTCGGAATTGCTAGTGGACTGTAACAGCGAAATCGGGATTGGCATCGCGAAGGGATGGTGGTGGCTGGCGCCGGTCTGGAGCGAAGCCGATAGCCGTAGCTATCGGCTGAGTGAAGACCAAGCCAGGCGCCGCCAGACCGAGCGAGACACTTCCGATTTCGCTGTTACAGTCCACTAGTGTACCCCGTCGTAAATAATCGGCCATTCTCGCGAGCGACTTTTCGTTGCTGGCAAGGTGCGGCGACGAGTAACGGCACCGCTATTGCGAGGAGTCGCAACGCCGCCAGACGCGAGTAGGCGCCGCGAGAATGGCCGATTATTTGCGACGGGGTGCACTAAGTAAACATCGGGTTCGGACTGCGCCCGGCTGTCGCCGGCAGCGCCCTCACATGTTGCGTCGATATTCGCCGCCGACTTCGTACAAGGCCGCCGATATCTGGCCAAGCGAATTGGACTTTACCGTATTCATCAATTCCGCGAACACGTTGTCGCGTGACCTCGCGACCTTTTGCAGGCGGGCAACGGCATCGCCGCTCTCCGCCGCATGCGTCGCCTGGAATCTCCGCACGTTTCCGATCTGTTGCTCCTTTTCGGCAACGGTCGAGCGGATGAGTTCCTGATGATGAACTTCGTCTTCCTGGCCTTTGCGCGGCAAGAACATGTTCACGCCGATGAGCGGGTACGAGCCGTCATGTTTCCTGCTCTCATAGTAAAGGCTTTCATCCTGGATCTTGCCACGCTGATACATGGTATCCATCGCGCCGAGCACGCCGCCGCGTTCGGAAATTCTGTCGAACTCCTTGTATACGGCCTCTTCCACCAGGTCCGTCAGCTCGTCAATGATAAAGGAGCCCTGCCAGGGGTTCTCGCAATAGTTCAGGCCCAGCTCCTTCGAAATTATGAGCTGGATCGCGACGGCGCGCCTGACGGATTGTTCCGTGGGCGTGGTAATCGCTTCATCGAACGCGTTCGTGTGCAGACTGTTGCAGTTGTCGAACAGGGCGTAAAGCGCCTGCAGGGTGGTTCGAATGTCGTTGAAGCTGATTTCCTGCGCGTGCAGGCTGCGGCCGGACGTCTGCACATGATACTTGAGCATCTGGCTGCGGGCACTCGCGCCGTAGCGCTCGCGCATTGCGCGGGCCCAGATCCTGCGCGCAACCCTGCCAATGACCGAATACTCAGGGTCCATGCCGTTCGAAAAGAAAAAGCTCAGGTTTGGCGCGAACTCGTCGATGCCCATGCCGCGCGCAAGGTAATACTCGACGATCGTAAATCCGTTGGACAAAGTGAACGCAAGCTGGCTGATCGGGTTGGCGCCGGCTTCCGCGATGTGATAGCCGCTGATCGAAACGCTGTAGTAATTGCGCACGTTGTTGTCGATGAAAAACTGCTGCACGTCCCCCATCATCTTCATCGCGAACTCTGTCGAAAAAATGCAGGTGTTCTGCGCCTGGTCCTCTTTCAATATGTCCGCCTGCACGGTGCCGCGCACGGCGGCCAGCGTCTTTTCCCGTATCCCTTCATAAGTCTCCGGCAAAACGAGCCGGTCGCCGGAAATTCCGAGGAGTCCGAGTCCCAGGCCGTCATTTCCGGGCGGCAAGTCGCCGGCATACGAGGGCCGCTCGCGTCCCGCGAAATACGCATCGATCTTCTGCTGAGCCGCCTCCCATTCGCCTTTTTCTTTCAGGTGTTTCTCGACCTGCTGGTCTATCGCGGTATTCATGAAAAACGCCAGAATCATCGGCGCAGGACCGTTGATCGTCATCGACACCGAAGTCGTCGGCGCGCACAGGTCGAAGCCCGAGTACAGTTTCTTCATGTCGTCGACTGTCGCAATCGAGACGCCCGAGTTTCCGACTTTGCCGTAGATGTCCGGCCTTTCGTGCGGGTCTTCGCCGTAGAGCGTAACGGAATCGAACGCGGTCGACAGCCGTGCTGCTTCCTGGCCGTGGGAAAGATAATGAAAACGGCGGTTGGTCCGTTCCGGTGTTCCTTCGCCTGCAAACATGCGCGTCGGATCTTCGTTGAGCCGGCGATACGGATAGACACCTCCGGTATAGGGAAACGCCCCCGGAAGATTTTCCTTCATCAGGAACGTCAGCAGTTCGCCCCAGTCCTTGAAATTCGGCACCGCGATTTTCGGAATCTTCTGCTGGCTCAGGCTTTCGCGATAATTCGAGCCTTTGACTTCCAGCCCGCGCACCGTGTAACTGTAATTGTCCTCACGGACGGCGGCCCTTCGCGCCGGCCAGCCCTTTAACCGCTCGATCGCTTCGTGCGAGAGTTGCTTGAGCGCCTCCTGGTACTTTCGGCGCAGAAGCAGTAGTGAATTGTCGACCTCGCCCGCCGCCAGCGCGTCCTCCAGGAACGCCTCGAGTGCCGCCGGCCGCCGCGGATCCTCGACCGCCTTCAGGGCCTCAAAATAGTGTTGCAGGCGGCTGGCCCAGCCAGCCTGCGTTGCGACCTGCTCGTTGATGGACCGGCCCTGCTCGCCGATTTCCGCCAGGTAGCGAATTCGGGCGCCCGGAATCACGGCCATGGCGCGCGGTTCCTTTTGCGACACGTCGATGTCAGGCGTCCACCTGTCGCGGTCGAGACCCAGCCTGTCTGCAAGGCGCAGGCACAGCTGGTGGAACATCCAGCTGATGCCGGGATCGTTGAACTGACTGGCAATCGTCGGATAAACCGGCACCTCTTCGTCGCGCGTCTTGAACTGCAGGTGATTGCGCTTCCATTGCTTGCGAACGTCCCGTAACGCATCTTCCGCACCGCGCTTGTCGTACTTGTTGAGCACGACAAGGTCCGCGAAATCGATCATGTCGATTTTCTCGAGCTGGCTCGCCGCACCGTAGTCGCTCGTCATGACGTAAACGGAAAAGTCGACCATGTCGACGATTTCGCTGTCGCTCTGTCCGATGCCCGCGGTTTCGACGATGACGAGATCGAAAGTGAGCGACTTGAGATACAGAATGTGGTCCGCGAGCATTTCGCTGGTCGCGAGGTGCTGACGCCGGGTGGCGAACGAGCGCATGAAAACGCGGTCCGATCGCAGCGAGTTCATGCGAATCCGGTCACCGAGCAGTGCGCCGCCGGTACGCCGACGTGTGGGATCCACGGCGAGGACTGCAATACGCATGTCCGGAAAGCAGCCGAGAAATCGATTCAACAGCTCGTCGGTTACGCTGCTCTTGCCGGCGCCGCCGGTGCCGGTGATGCCGATTACCGGCACATTGCGCGCCTTGACTTGCCAGGCCTTGCGCAGCTTGCGGAGTGCCGCATCGTCGAACAGCCCTTCCTCGACCGCCGATATCATTGCGGCAATGTCGACAGTGCGCTCTGCGGACGCGTCCGGCGGCAGCCGCGTTTCGCGGCGGCCTTTCCTGGTACGCGCAACCAGGTCCTCGATCATGTCGTCCAGGCCCATCGTCATCCCGTCGTGCGGGTGATAGATTCTCTCGACGCCGTATTCCATCAGTTCCGCGATTTCGTCGGGCGTGATCGTTCCGCCGCCTCCGCCAAACACTTTAATGTGCGCTGCGTTCGACTCGCGCAGCCTGTCGATCATGTAGCGAAAGAATTCGATGTGGCCGCCCTGATACGAGCTCACGGCGATGCCGTCGGCGTCCTCCTGGATCGCCGCACGCACGATGCCGTCCACGCTGCGGTTGTGCCCCAGGTGTATGACTTCGGCACCCTTCGACTGAATCAGCCGGCGCATGATATTGATGGCGGCATCGTGCCCGTCGAACAGTGACGCGGCGGTCACGAAACGCAGGGGCGATTTTTCAGCCTTGCCGGAAACCTCCGGCAGGTCGCTTGCGGCGGTGCTCATCGACCGTGATCCTCCGACGGATTCTCGCCAGAATTCCTCGCCTTTCACGACGAATTTCCAATCAAATCAATAATTTCTGACGTTGCAAAAATTTTAATCTTGATTAAAATAATGCAGCCGCGGCAAGAACACAAGGGCCCGCCGCCGGTTTTCGGGCGGCGCCGGGGACGGTCCGGCTCAAGAACCCGCGGGGACGGCCGAACGCGGAGTGGAAACCAGGCGGGAACCCGATATGGTCAAGATCGCCGAAGAGACGCGCTTTGAGCTGCAGCGACACCGGATGTTGAAAGCGGCGGCGACCTGCTTCAATCAGAAGGGCTACAGCGGTACCTCCCTGAAAGACGTCGCCAATCATCTTGGTTTGACCGATGCGGCACTCTATTACTATGTCAGGAACAAGGAAGAGCTGGTTTACCAGTGCTACCTGCGCGGCGCGGAACTGGGGAAGGAAGCGATGGATCGCGGCCGCGGCGAAGGGACGAACGGCTTCGGGCAGGCGCTTCTTTATATTCGCTACCATGTCGAGGTCATGGTCGGCGAGCGCGGACCGGTTGCCATCATGAGCGAGATCCCGTCGCTCAAGAAACCGCACCGCGACGAGATTCTCAAGGTTTCGCGGCAACACAGCATCGAGTTCGAAAAAGTACTGACCCGCGGCATCGAGGACGGCAGTATCGGGGAATGCAACGTCCGCATGACCGGCAATGCGATCATGGGCGCTATCAACTGGATTCCCAAGTGGTTCCACGGGGATGCCGAAACGGCGCAGACGGTCCTCGCGGAATTCCCGCAGCTGCTGACGCGATGCCTCCTGCCGGTCGGCCGCTGCGACGGCGATTGAACCCTGTAGGAGCCCGCCATTGCGGGCACCTGCGACATTGCTGATCGTTGCGGTGGTCGCCTGCAATGGCGGGCTCCGACAGGCGGATCGAAACCGGGTGCGGCAACCCGATAAACTCAGGGAATGTCGAGCGCCTTCAGTTCCTGCCGTATTTCCGTTTCCAGCTGTTCCATGTCGGCCGGGTCTGCGATACCCGCTTCCCCGGCATCCCCGGTCGAACCGAGATATTGCAGACGCTCGATCAGCCGGGCGCGAACCCGTCGATAATAGCCCTCGCTGGTCTCATTCCCGGAGTAGCCGGCCGCCAGTGACACGCCGGGCCGATCCGTAACCCGCCCGCCGTTCTGCGCCCCATTCCTGCGATGCAGGATATCGAGATCGCTGTTGATGAGATCGAGGATCAGTTTCCGGTCGCTGTAGCGTTGCCACAATTCGGCGAAAATGACGTCGGATCGTTCCCGGTCCGCCGGCTCCAGCGATTCCTGCAGCGCATCGCGCGCTTTGATGAAGGGAGCCTCGCCACGTTCCGCGGCAAGCCGGTACCAGGCCAGCGCCTCGGCCGGATTCTCCTCGGCAGCCTTGCCGGTCAGGTGCATGAAGCCGACCATGTACTGCGCGTATTTGTCGCCGAGCGGCGCGAGTTCCTTCTCATAGATCAAAAGAGCACGGCCGTAATCGCCCGAGGAGTAAATGCCCTCGACTCTCTCCTCGATCTTCAGCGTACGGCTGTCCGTCGGGGCGCCGGGAAACTGCCGGTAATCCTGGGCGAAGCTGAGCTGCGCCGCACAAATACCCAGAACGACTACCGAGGCAGCTGTCTGCATGGCCGTATGAATGACCAATAGCCGGAGTCTGTTCAAGCTGACCTCATTGGTACGCGTCCAGGACCGTTCGTGGCCTGTCATGCAGGCAACAATTCGCAGTTGTCAATGAGACTGCCACACGGCTCCGGTAGTTCCTCGCCATTTACGCCGGATTCTACCCTCTCTGGCCCCGTTCAGGGTTGCGGATCCCTGAATCGGGGCGCGCGCTTAGACAGATTCGCCATAACCGCTTCGCGCTGGTTGGCGGACCCGAACAGCGATAGCTGCAATTCGGCCTCGCGCCGCAGCGCTCGTTCGACCGGTTCATCCAGGGAACGGTTGAGCAGTGACTTGATTGCTCTCACCGCATCCGGCGACCGAGCCGATATCTCTTCGGCGAGGACCCGGGCCGCAGCAACGGGCTCGTCACTGACCTCCGTTGCCAGGCCGAGCCTGAACGCCTCTGTGCCGTCGATTACCCTGCCGGTCCAGGCAAGCAATTTGATCCTGTCGGCCGGCACGATATGTCGCAGCGTTACCGTGATCCCCATATCGGGAATGATGCCCCAGCGGATTTCCATGATCGACCATTGGCTGGTCGGCGTGGCAATGCGAATGTCGGCTCCCATCGCGATTTGCAGGCCGGCCCCGAATACGACGCCGCGGATGGCGGCAATCACGGGCACCGGCAACCGCCGCCAGACCATGGCCGCGCGTTGATAAAAGTTCTCGGGCCGTTCGCCCTGCGGCCGCATCGACTCGTCGTCGACGGCGCCCGCATCAGGGTCCTGGAAAATGACTCGATCGATTCCGGCGCAGAAACTTTCACCGGCGCCGGTCAGAACAACGGCGCGTACCGCGGGGCTGTCTGCCAACCGTTCCCCGGCATCGATTATGGCTTCGAACGACTCGCGATCGAGAGCATTATGTTTTTCCGGCCGGTTCAGCTGAACCAGCGCGATGTGATCTTCGATAACTACTTGCACCCGGTCACTCAACGTCGTCTCCGGCGTGCATCAGGTGACAAAAGTACCCTTTCGACTGCATTGGCAATCAGCATGAATCGTGACCTCCGAAAGCCGGCAGGCAAGGATTATCCACAGAGCGTATCATCGCTGTCGTTTTTTTTCGTATTTTTATCCACAGGCGCCGCTACCATGCAGACCAGTTCAATAACAAAAATCCTCGGCATCCTGGCATCCCTCGCCGCCTTCGGCGATGCAATCGCCGAAGGCCGCTATCAGATAGTCGCCGGCGAAAGCGAACTGCGGATCCTCGTATTTCGCTCCGGGTCGCTTGCCGGGCTCGGGCACAATCATGTCATCTCGACCACCGCGCTGTCCGGCACGGTAGTCGCCGCTGATTCACCGGACGACCGAAGCATTGATATCCGCATTCCCGTCGACAGCCTGGTCGTCGACGACCCGGCCGTACGGGCTGAAGAAGGCCAGGCTTTCTCCGCGGAAATGAGCGAGAAGGACGTCCGCGGCACCCGCGAAAACATGCTGGGGCGAAAGCTGCTGGAGGCCGAAGAGTTCGACGAAATCCGGGTGTTCTCGGATCGGCTTTCCGGCGAACTGCCCGCATTGACTATCGAGGCCGGGATCACGCTGAAGGGCTCGCAGTACGTCGTCGAGCTTCCCGCGAGCGTCCAGGAAACCGACGATCGCCTCATCGCCACCGGCAGAACCGAAATCGCGCATTCAGAACTCGGCTTGTCACCGTTTACCGCCGGCTTCGGCACTCTGCGCGTCGGGGAACGGATGACCTTCAGTTACCGGATCGTGGCGAGAAAAACCGACAGCCACGACGAGTAGCTGCCGCGGAACGCAGTAAGGCGACCGCTCAGCCAGCCAGCGTACATCGCCCGTTGCTGATGACAACGCTGTTGCGCGCCTTGACGGAACAGCGAAACGACACGATGTTCCTGTCCTGCCACATGTCCGTAGTCAGCGTGTCGCCCGGATAGACAGGTGCCGAAAATCGCGCATCGAAGCCGGTGATCAGGGTGTGATCGTAGTCGCAGATCGTTCTCAATATGGCGCGACATGCAATGCCGTAGGTACAGCGGCCGTGCAAGAGCGGCCGGGCGAAGCCCGCGTTGCGCGCCGTTTCAGGATCTGCATGCAGCGGATTGCGGTCGCCCGAGAGGCGAAACAGCAAAGCCTGGTCTGCACGCGTCGCGCTGGCGCAGCTCAGGTCCGGGTCTCTTTTCGGCATGGCGTGCCGTTCCGGTCCCGTGCCGCGCGGACCGCCGCTGCCGCCATCGGCCCTGGCGATCAGCGTGCTGCCAAGAGTGAACAGCGCGGTGTCGTCCTTCGCCATCCGCACCTCGGACTGGACGACGATCATCGCTCCGTGCTCGCGGCCGTTGTCGTACACGCTGAGCACCCGCCGGTTTGCCAGAAGATCTGCGGCGACCGGCAGCGGACGATAGAGGTCGAGGCGCTGGCCCGCGAGCAGGACGTCGCCCGGGTTCCAGCCGCTGTCCGAGAGGAAATCGCCGGGCAACAACATGCTTGCCATCGTCGGCACGGTCTTGAGCGCGGGACATTCGTACACGTACTGCAGTTCTTTCCTGTCATGCGCGGCGCTGCCGAAACCGACGCCCAGCGCATACAGCATCGCATCCTTATCGGTGTAGCTGATGGGCTGGTTTTCGACGGCCGTCGCGATCAGCGATTCGTAACTGATTGACATCTTTTTTAATCTTCTCGCGTGCAGTTTCGGCCACTCCTGCCCTCCATGGCGGCCGCCCCGGGTATTGAAAAACTTCTCTTGATACAATAGGCATCTTACGACATCGGCATCGACTTTCACGAATCTCCCCATGAAAGCAGACAGTTCCCTTCGACTGCGGCCCGCGCATCGTTCCGAAGCGGCGACGATCGCATCGCTATCGCGCCTGCACGTTGAGCACGGACTCCGGTGGCGCTGGACGCCGCCGCGGGTGCGGAAACATATCGACGATCCCGACACGATGACACTGATTGCGTCCGTCGACGGCCAGGTTGCCGGCTTCGCCATCATGCATTTCGGCGACCTGCGCGCGCACCTGCTGCTGCTCGCAGTCGAACCGGGCCAGCGGAAGTCCGGAATCGGCGGCGCGCTGCTGCGATGGCTGGAGTCTTCCTGCGTCACAGCGGGCATCCAGGACATCCGGCTCGAAGTGCGCGCCGGCAATCGCCTGGCACAGCGTTTTTACCGCAACAGGGGTTTCAGTACGGTCGGGCGGATCGAAGGCTACTACGACCGGCGAGAGACGGCCGTCATTCTGGAGAAGCCGCTGGCTTGAATGCGACTGGTGCGGGCGGTTGCCGGAATCAGGCCGTGGCACTTTTCTCTGCGAAGCTCAAGCCCAGTTCGGCCAGCGGCCGCACCGCGCGGGCTGCTTTCTCCGCATGCGCGCTGGCGGCGGTGCCGTCTCTCACCCGGCCCGCAACACCCTGCAAGATAGCGGCGATGCGAAAGAAATTGTAAGCCGAATAGAAATCCCTGTTGGCAATTCCGTCGCGACCGGTCCGCGCGCAATAGGCGCGCACGTATTCCTCCTCGCACGGAATGCCGAGACTCTGCAGATCCTTGTCTTTCAGTCCGGTGGAACCTACGCCGATCTCCGGCATCTGCCAGGCCATCAGGTGGTAGGTGAAATCGCCGATAGGATGTCCGATGGTCGACAGTTCCCAGTCGAGCACGGCGAGCACGCGCGGCTCGGTCGGGTGAAGAATCATGTTGTCCAGGCGATAGTCGCCGTGCACCAGCGATGTCGATTCGTCGGCCGGTATGTTCGCGGGCAACCATTCGATCAGGCTGTTCATCGCGTCGATCCTCTCGATCTCCGACGCAAGATACTGTTTGGTCCAGCGTGAAACCTGCCGTGAGAAATAATTGCCCGGCCGGCCGAAGTCCTGCAGCCCCAGCGCTCGCCAGTCGAAATTATGCAGGTCTGCGATGGTCCTGTTCACATGATCGTAGATTGCGGCTCTTTCCGCCCTGTCGAGATGCGGCAGGTCGAGATTCCAGAAGATCCGCCCTTCCACGAACGCCATGATGAAGAAAACCGTGCCGAGAATTTCCTCGTCATCGCACATGGCGTAAGGCTGCGGCACCGGAAAGCCGGCACGATGCAAGGCGCAGATAGCGCGGTACTCGCGATCGACCGCGTGCGCCGACGGCAGAAGTTTGCCCGGCGGTTTGCGACGCATGACGTATTTACCGCCCGGCGACTCCAGCAGGTAGGTCGGGTTCGACTGCCCGCCCTTGAACTGGCGCACCGCGATCGGCCCTTCGAAACCCTGCACGTGCACGCGCATCCAGGCTTCGAGGCGCCGCGTATCGAAGCGGTGCGCCTGCCGCACATCACGGGTCCCCGAAAACTCCTCCTGGCGGGTGCCCATTCCGTCAGGGAATGACGGTCACTTGCGAGGCTCCACGAAAAAATCGGGAACGAGCTTCGCGGATGGATCGACCGCGTAATGCGAAAGGTCGGTTATGCCGGCACTCTCGAGAACTTCGTCATCAATGCAGAAATTGCCGGTAAATTCGCGTGCGGGCTTCGACAGGATAATATGCGCGGCGTCCGCGACGATCTCCGGCTTTCGGGATCGGCGCACGATTTCGTCGCCGCCCAGCAGGTTCTGCACCGCAGCTGTCGCGATGGTGGTGCGCGGCCAGAGAGCGTTGACGGCAATGCCCTGTTCCCTGAATTCGCCGGCCATCCCGAGGACGCACAGGCTCATACCGTACTTGGCGATCGAATAGGCAACATGCGGCGCGAACCACTTTTCCTCCATGTTGAGCGGCGGGGACAGGTTCAGTATGTGCGGATTGGCCGACTTGAGCAGGTGCGGCACGCAGGTCTTCGACACGAGGAACGTGCCGCGCGCATTGACCTGGTGCATCAGGTCGAAGCGGCGCATCGACGTGCGCGTCGCAGGCTCCAGGGAAATCGCGCTTGCGTTATTGACGCAAATGTCGATCCCGCCGAAGGTTTCGACGCCTTGCCGGACCGCATCTTCGACCTGTTCCTCCGAGCGGATATCGCAGACGACAGGCAACGCCCCTCCGCCTGCTTCGCGGATCTGCTCCGCCGCGGAGTAAATCGTGCCCGGCAACTTCGGATGCGGTTCGGCCGTTTTCGCGGCGATGATGACGTTCGCGCCATCTCTCGCCGCACGGATGGCGATCGCAAGCCCTATGCCACGGCTGCCGCCGCTGATGAACATCGTCTTGCCGCCAAGCTCACCCATCATTCCTGCCCCGTCATCAATACCGCGAGCGATCATACATTAATCGCAGGATCGTCCGGCGCAGGCAGCCGGAGACTTTACATGCGGAAAATGCCGTACGGGGTTTCGTCGTCGCGGAGCCGGTTGACGGCCGCCGAGATGGCCTGGCCGAGGACGCGGCGGGTATCGACCGGGTCGATCACGCCGTCATCCCAGAGCCTGGCGCTTGCGTAGTACGGGTGTCCCTGCGTCTCGTATTGCTTGCGAATCTCGTTTTCGAACTTGTTCTGGTCTTTCTCGGCCCACTCTTCGCCTCGCGCCTCGAGACCTTCGCGGCGCACGGTGGAAAGGACCAGCGCGGCCTGGTCACCGCCCATCACGGAGATCCTTGCGTTCGGCCACATCCAGAGGAAGCGCGGACCGTACGCGCGGCCGCACATGGCGTAGTTGCCGGCACCGAATGAGCCGCCGATGATGACGGTGAATTTCGCGACCGACGACGTCGCAACGGCATTGACCATTTTCGCGCCGTCCTTTGCGATGCCGGCCTGCTCGTACTTCTTCCCGACCATGAACCCGACGATGTTCTGCAGGAACACCAGCGGAACGCCGCGCCGGTTGCAGAGCTGGATGAAGTGAGCGCCCTTTTGTGCGGACTCGGAAAACAGGATGCCGTTGTTCGCAATGATGCCGGCCGGATAGCCGTAAAGGTGTGCAAACCCGCACACCAGCGTCGGGCCATACAGCGCTTTGAATTCCTGAAACTCGGATCCGTCAACCAGGCGTGCAATGACTTCACGCACATCGTACGGAAAGCGAAAATCACGTGACACGACGCCGTAAAGCTCTTCCGCGGGATAGACGGGTTCGGCCGCTTGCCGAAGCTGAAGGGGCGCGTTCTTCGGCCGATTCAGATTCGACACGATCTCCCGCACCATGGCCAGCGCTTCCATGTCATTGGCGGCAAGGTAATCGGTGACACCGGATATCCGGCTGTGCACGTCGCCGCCGCCCAGGGATTCCGCATCGACGACCTCACCGGTTGCCGCTTTGACCAGCGGCGGCCCGCCGAGAAAAATCGTGCCCTGGTTGCGCACGATGATGGCCTCGTCGCACATCGCAGGCACGTACGCGCCGCCTGCCGTGCAGGAGCCCAGCACCGCAGCGACCTGCGGTATGCCGCGTGCGGACATGCGGGCCTGGTTGAAGAAGATGCGCCCGAAATGATCGCGGTCGGGGAATACTTCATCCTGCTTCGGCAGGAACGCGCCGCCGGAGTCGACAAGGTATACGCACGGCAAGGCGTTCTGTTCCGCGATTTCCTGGGCCCGCAGGTGTTTCTTGACGGTCAGCGGATAGTAGGTTCCACCTTTCACGGTCGCGTCGTTCGCGACGATCATGCAGTCGACGTCGTTTATCTGGCCGATCCCCGTAACGATGCCGGCCGCGGGCACTTCGTTGTCGTATAAACCGTACGCTGCAAGCTGGCCGATTTCGAGAAACGGCGAACCCCGGTCAACGAGGCTGCGCACTCGATCGCGTGGCAGCAGTTTGCCGCGCGCGAGATGCTTTTCGCGCGCGCGTTCGCTGCCGCCTTTCGCAATCGACTCGTGGATTCCCCGCAACTCTTGCGCGAGTTTCCTGTTCGCGCTGGCGTTCTTTTCGTAATTCTCCGACGCGCTGTTGACTTTTGTTTTGATTACTGGCATTCGGAAGGAAGGTCACCCGGTGGCATTGAACAGTTCGCGGCCGATCAGCATTCGACGGATTTCGCTGGTACCGGCGCCGATTTCATAAAGTTTTGCATCGCGCCACAGTCGCCCGGCAGGATAGTCGTTAATATAACCGTTTCCGCCCAGCGCCTGTATGGTTTCGCCCGCCATCCAGGTCGCTTTCTCGGCGGCGATCAGGATGCAGCCGGCGGCATCGAAGCGGGTCGTCCGTTCGCGATCCGATGCGCGCGCGACCGAATACACGTACGACCGGCAGGCATTCATGGTCGTGTACATGTCCGCGATTTTTCCCTGCATCAGCTGAAAAGTGCCGATGGCCTTGCCGAATTGCTTGCGGTCATGGACATAGGGCATGACCAGGTCGAAGCAGGCTCGCATGATGCCGAGTGGCCCGCCTGCGAGCAGGAGTCTCTCGTAATCCAGGCCGCTCATCAGTATGACGGCGCCCTGGCCCTCGCTGCCGAGCAGGTTCTCCTGCGGCACGCTGCAGTTATCCAATACGATTTCGCCGGTGTCCGAGCCCCGCATACCAAGCTTGTCGAGTTTCTGCGCCGTCGAATATCCGGGCGTACCGGACTCGACCAGGAACGCACTCACCCGCGGCTTTCCGGACCCGTCGTTCGTGGTCGCATAGACGATCACGACATCCGCCTCCGGCGCGTTGGTGATCCACATTTTGCTGCCGGAAAGAACGTAGCAGTCGCCCGTTTTCGCAGCCGTCGTTCGCATCGCCATGACGTCGGAGCCGGCGCCGGCTTCACTCATGGCCAGTGCGCCCACGTGTTCGCCGGAGACGAGTTTTGGCAGGTACCTGGATTTCTGTTCCGGGCTCCCCCAGCGGCGCAACTGGTTTACGCAAAGGTTCGAATGCGCGCCGTAAGACAAGCCGACGGATGCAGAGGCGCGGCTGATCTCCTCCATTGCAACGACGTGGGCGAGATAGCCGAGCCCCGCTCCACCGAATTCCTCTTCCACCGTCATACCGAGCAATCCGAGGTCGCCCAGCTGCGGCCAGAGGTCTCGCGGAAACCGGTTGGTCCGGTCGATTTCCTCAGCCCGCGGAGCGATGTGGTCCCGGGCAAACCCCTGCACCGTTTCCCTGAGCATCTCGACGTCGTCGCCGAGACCAAAATCAAAGTCGAACATGCACGATTTCCTCACCCGAGCCTGCGGATCGAACCAAGATTCTGCGGCGGATGCGCGGTGAGCTGAATACCATTGCGAAGGTAGGGAGGCCGAACGATTCGTTCAATTCCTGCGGAGCGCGTCAATCAACAGCGAGAAAAGCTCATATTGCGAACTGATATCCAGTTTGGCGAACAGGTTCCTCTTGTGCACCATCACGGTGCCGGGTGCGATATCGAGCTCGCGCGCGATCGATTTCGAGGAATGTCCGCGCAAAAGCAACTGGCTGATCTGGCGTTCGCGCTCGGTAAGGACCGATTCTCCGAAGCGCTCGAAGCAGCGTGTCAGCTTCATATGTACCGCATCAGTCCCATCCGGCTGGCCGGTGCGCACCTTCCTCAGTTGCCAGATGCGTCGAATGCTGGCGCCGACCGCCGGCTGGATCACCTCCAGCCTTTGCAATTCCGATTTGCTGAACATCCGGCTGCGGCGGCCGACAACGAGCACAACCGTGGTCTGTTTCGAGACCTCGGCCAGGTAGTCCATCTCATCGAGCAGGTGGGTGCGCTCGCAATATTGCCGGTAGTATTCGCTGGACCGGAACCGGTCTGGCAATTCATCACGAAAGCGGCACAGAGTCGGCTTGCGCCTGCGTATGGCCAGCTGGTAAAGGGGGTCCAGCAAGTACGGTCCGGCCAGGTAGCGCTCCAGGTAGTGCTTTTGGCCGGCGGGTTCGAGCGTGTGATGCAGGACCTCGGGCCGTGCGTTGTCGTGGAATGCCAGCAGGCAGGTGCCTTCGTGATTCACCGCCATGCCGACGGCCTCGATCAGGGCGCCGGAGAGCGATTCGTCGTCGGTCGATGAGATAATGTTCGCCATGGCGGCATGCCACTGCGGGCGATCGAACAGGTTTCGTTTCATCGATCAGCTCGAAGAACCCCGGCCACCAGGCTTGACTGCCACCTACGCCACCTTGCTTTCGTGGACGATGATATCGCGGTCCGGCGCGACGGCTCTGAGTAGCTCATCGAGCTTTTCCACGGTAGGAACGCTGCTTCCCTGCTCGTAGCGGGCATAGGCGTTTCGTGACTTCGCGCCGAGCCGGTCGGCCGCCTGAGCGAGGGTTAGACCGCTCTTCTGCCGTTGCCTGCGCAGCAGGAGACTGATCATTGCACGAGCGTTGTCGGTGCTGATCTCGAATTCCCCGCGGCCGGCAGAGTGGACACCCACTGAGAAGCCCGGTTGGTCCACCATCGTGACGAACCAGTCCACGATCATGTCGATCGACGCCTTCCGCGTCCGCCCCTGGGTTATAGCGTCGAACACCGGTACTTCGGCCAGCCAATACATCCCGTCCTTGTACACTCTGCCCTGAAATCGCATCGTTCAAACCCTCCTCGGCGCTCGCGCGAGAATTTCTTTCGCCAGCTTTGCATTGATTTCGGCGTGGCGGGGCACCGCCTCCTGGCGTTCGCCATCGGACCAGACATCATGCTTCCGCCCGTGTCGGAGCAGCTCCATCCGGGAACTCTCAGCCGCCGCTCCAGGTCCCGCCGCTTCACGAAAATATACACCTATCCGTGTACAGGCACAAAAAGCACGCCGACGGTTCGAAGATGCGATCCGATGCGGATTCGGCCTGGCTGCCGCGATGGTGGAAGATCGCGTCCGACGGCCGACGCACAAGTGGGTGCGAGGACATCATGGATTGATCGGCCTGAGCAGCCTCGTAGATAATCTGAACAAGTCGACCATTTTTGACTTGTCGACGCTGGATCGACGTAACGGAGCAGACAGCGAATCGGCGCCTGGGATTAATGGGCGGACATCGATAGCCTGGTGGACTGTCCTGACCGGCGCTGACAGAGACGGTGAACAGCAGCAGGCGCGCAAACGAGGAAACTATGGATCTGACAACGTTGGAAGCCATGTCGCCCTGGGATTGGCCGACGGACACGAAAGATGCGTTGCTCGGCGCTCTGCGCAGCGAAGGAGGTGACGAAACGGATCGCCGCCTTGCCGCCGAACTCGCCGGCGAGTTCGTCATGATGGACGATGAGATCGTCGACGCATTGCTGGCCGTCGTTAGCGCGACCGATGAATCAGAGACGCTGCGCGGCAACGCGGCAATCTCGCTGGGCCCGGCCCTGGAGCAGGCTGACCTGGAGGGCTTCGGGGACCCGGATGACCTGGTCATTAGCGAGAGGTTCGAGGCTTCGAAGATCAGATTCTGGAATCGCTGGCGAGCGAGAACGAAGACATCGAGTACGAAGCGGTGCATGCGGCCGGACGTTGGGCGATCGACGCGGCCTGGACACACGTAGCCGGATTGATCACCGGCGGGACAGCCAGCAAAGACTTCCTTCTGGCCGCCATCGAGGCTGCGGCGAACATTCGCCCTGATGAAGCCGGCGTGATCCTCGTCGATCTGACCGAAGCCGACGACGACGACATCGTGGCAGCGGCAGACGAGGCCATGGCCGGGCTGCCGGGCGACGACGAGTTCGAGTTTGAGGACGATGAGAGCGACGAGCGCTTCCCTGTTCGTTGACGCGGTCCGGCGCGCCCGCTCTGAGCAACTCGACGAGCTTTTCCACAGCAGGAACGGAGCGTCCCTGCTCGTATCGGGCATACGCGTTTCGACCCGGCGCCGAGTCGGTCCGCCGCTTGAGCAAGGGAAGACCGCTTTCTCTGCCGTTGCCTGCGCAGGAGAAGACTGATCATGCCCTCACTGGTCAGTAAGACACATGGCGCGTATAATAACGCCATATGGCCAAAAGGAGCATAACCATGTCCGATACCAAAATCGGGACTACCGGAGTTCAATCCACACCCAAAGGCCGGCGCCCCGGCGTACGCACCCTGGGCCTTGGCTCAGATGACGCCGTGCGGGTTGTGCGCCTGGTCAAAGCGGGCTTTCCTTACAGCCGGCTGGCCAAGCTCCAAAAGGCAACGGGGATGCCTTGGGAGAAGATTGCGCGTTTCGTGGCGATTTCTCCACGAACACTGACCCGAAGGCAAACGGAGGGACGGCTGCGTGCCGACGAGTCGGACCGTGTGTTGCGAGCCTCGCGAATCTTCGAGATGACGGTGGATCTCTTCGAAGGGGAGACCGCGGCTGCGACGCAGTGGCTGCAGATGCCGCAGCCGGGATTGGGCGGTGAGGTGCCGATCGAGTTCGCCTCCACCGACGTCGGGGCGCGCGAACTTGAGAACCTGATCGTCCGTCTCGAGCACGGCGTCTTCGTATGAGCGTGCGCGCGTGGCGCATCGTCAAAGCCAAGCATGCCGCTGCGGCCTTCTCCGGTGAAGGGGCCAAGATTGCCGGCGGACGTTGGAACAGCCCGGGCATGGCCGTCGTCTACACGTCTGGCAGCGCATCACTGGCCATGCTCGAGATGCTGGTTCATCTCGAATCGCAAGATCTGCTCAAGCAATACGTCTTGTTTGAAGCGGCGTTTGACGAAACGATGGTGACGAGCCTCGCTCCCAGGGATCTGCCCAAGCCGTGGCGGAACTCGCCGCCGTTTCCTGGCGTGCAGCAGGTAGGAGATACCTGGCTAGCCGAAAAGCGATCGGCTGTGCTGCAAGTCCCGAGTGTGATCGTGCCGACGGAATGGAATTACTTACTCGACCCGACGCATGTCGACTTCAAGAAGATCGCAATCGGTCCAGAGCAACCGGTCCGATTCGATCCGCGGCTGGTGATCCGTTGATCGGCTTTCAGTCACGCGAAACGCAAGCCGACGCATCCTGCCAGCTCGGGCAAGGGGCGCAAGGCTGGCGCTGGCAGCGCGAGGATTGCTAGCATTCATGCCCGATACGCCAGCATTACGAAAGAAGAACGGGCCTGAAGCTTGAATTTCGAGAATAAGGTCGTCGTCATTACCGGCGCCGCACGCGGCCTGGGCCGGGAATACGCCCGCGAATTCGCACGGCGAGGCGCGAGTGTCGCGGTAAACGATCTCAGGGACTGCCGTGAGACGCTCGAGGTAATCGAGCAGGCCGGAGCTTCCGGCCTCGCGACGAAAACCGACGTGACGAGCGCCGAGAGTACAGCGGAGATGGCCAGGGCGATCCTGGAAAGATTCGGCCGCATCGACGTTCTCGTCAACAACGCCGCCCTTTATGGCAGCCTGAACTTCCTGCCGTTCGACCAGCTCGATGAAAAAGAGTGGGACGCGACGATGAACGTCAACGTCAAGGGCATCTGGCAGTGTTGCAAGGCAGTCGTTCCGGCGATGAAAGAACAGCAGAGCGGTTCGATCGTCAACATCAGTTCTCTCGCCGCAACCTACGGCATGCCCAACGGTTTGCATTACACCGCGTCGAAGGCGGCGGTGATCGGCGCTACGCGAGGGCTTGCCCGCGAGCTCGGGCGATTCAATATCCGGGTTAACGCCGTCGCACCGAATGTGGTCAACACCGACGCAACCAGCGAGGTGTTCCGCGACAAGCGTGACAAGGTCATAGGCAACACGCTGTTGCAGCAGGCGATCCGCAAGCCTCTCGAAACGGAAGACATCGTGGGTGCCGTGCTTTTCCTGAGCAGCGACTTGAGCCGTTTGACGACCGGGCAGACTTTGATGGTCGACGGCGGAACGGTCATGCTGTGATTTGTATAGAATAGGCCCACCTTTGAAATTGCCTCCGGAATCCATCGTATGAAGCTTGTCACCGCTATCGTCAAACCCTTTCGCCTGGACGACGTCAGGAACGCGTTGAGCGAAGTCGGGGTTCAGGGCATGACGGTCAGCGAGGTAAAGGGATTCGGCCGGCAGCGCGGCCATACCGAACTTTATCGCGGCGCGGAATACGTCGTCGATTTCCTGCCGAAGGCGAAAATCGAAGTGGCCGTTGCCGATGACCGCGTCGACGAGGTCATAGAGGCGATCGTCAACAGCGCCAAGACCGGCAAAGTCGGCGACGGCAAGATCTTTGTAACCGCGCTGGAACAGGTGCTGCGGATACGCACCGGCGAAACCGGCGACAGTGCTCTCTAGTCCTGCCTGAGTTCCCGCGCGCGGGGTGACGAAGCGCGGCGCGGTACAATGACCGCATGACACACGTCTCCATCGCGACCGCGTTGCGGCAGCAGCGTTTTCTCACTCTCGATGGCGCCATGGCCACCGAACTCGAGACGCGCGGCGCCGACATCAATGACTCACTCTGGTCGGCCCGGGTGCTGCTGGAACAGCCGGCGCTCATCGAAGACGTGCATTACGACTACTTCGCCGCCGGCGCCGACGTCGCCATCACTGCCTCCTACCAGGCAAGCTTCGAGGGCCTGGCCCGGCACGGCCTCGATCGCGCGCAAACGATGGCGCTGCTCGACCTGAGCGTGCTCCTTGCCCGGACTGCCCGCGACCGCTTCCTGCAAACGGATGCCGCGCAAAGCCGCATCCGCCCGCTGGTAGCGGCATCGGTAGGCCCGTATGGCGCCTGGCTGGCGGACGGTTCGGAATATCGGGGCGACTACGGCCTGACGGTGCGGCAACTGGTGGACTGGCATCGTCCGCGGTTCGAGGTACTCGCGGCCGCCGGCGCGGACCTGCTTGCTTGCGAGACAATCCCGGCCCTGGTGGAGGGCGAAGCGCTCGCCCGTCTGCTGGACGAATACGATGTGCCTGGCTGGCTTTCCTTCTCATGCCGCGACGACGCGCACCTGAACCACGGCGAACCGATGCACGAGGCCGCGGCGCTGGCGCAGGCAACGAACGCGGTGGTTGCCGCCGGAGTCAATTGCACCGCTCCGCAATGGGTTGCGGGACTGCTGCGCACAGCAGCGGCACACACCGACAAACCCCTGCTGTGTTACCCGAACAGCGGCGAAACCTGGCACGCGCCGAATCGCAGCTGGAGGCCCGGAACGGACGCCGCGGGCTTCGCGGAACTCAGCCGGTTGTGGGTTGACGCAGGAGCGCGTCTCATCGGCGGCTGCTGCCGCACAACGCCACACGATATCCGGGAGATTCGCGGAGTACTGGCCGCGTATAATTCCGCGACGTAAGCGGAACCGTTGCCGGTCAGGTCAGCAGCGACTGGTAGACGGCGAGGTCTCGCTCGGAAAAACAGCAAAAAGTTACTGAGCAAAGGGGCGAATTGTCGTTAACTTCGGCGCGTACCGTCTGCACGGCAATTGGCGCGGCCAACGCAACCGGGTACCCGTAAACCCCGGTGCTGATGCCCGGAAATGCAATAGACATCACGCCCAGCGCCGCGGCAACGGACAGGCAGTTGCGATAACAGGAGGCCAGCAACTGCGGTTCGCCGCTCATGCCGTCCCGCCACACCGGACCGACCGTGTGAATGACATACTTTGACGGCAAGTCGTGGGCGCCGGTCGCCTTGGCCTCGCCCGTTTCGCACCCTCCGAGTTTCCGGCACTCTTCTACCAGGCCGGGACCGGCCGCGCGATGAATCGCTCCGTCGACACCGCCGCCGCCCAAGAGTGTGCCGTTCGCGGCGTTGACGATGGCATCGACTGCGAGTGTCGTGATGTCGGCACGGAGGGCGCGAATCTCCGGAATCATTCAGATCGCTCCAATCACCCTAGACGGCTGCATTGTGCCAGCGGATCCGCGGTCGACAAAGTATCGAATGCCGATAGCGAAACTCCCGGGAATGCCTGATTTCGCGTGCGGACGTGGCGGCAGCCCGACGCAATACTGATGTCCCTGGAAGAATCGGCATAAGTCGGTCACATGCGAAGCCTTACCGGATTGATCGTTGCCCTGCTGCTCGCAGCGCAGCCGGCCATCTCGCAAAAAGGTAATTCCGGCTGTTATCCAAAATCGGCGTGCAAAGCCGAGTGTGAAGAAACAAAACAGAAAATCCGTAAAATCCAGGGGAAAATGCGGCAGGGATACGGCGCTGCCCAGGGAGCGAAGATGGAAGCGGAACTGCGCAGCCTGCGCAAGCTTCGCTCGAAGCTCTGTCGTTAGGCAGAAAAATTCTTCGCGAGGTCCTGCCAGCAGTCGCGGTAACCCGACTGCAGTTCCGGGCATTCGAGTGCAAAGCGTGACGGTTGAATGAGATACCGCGACTCGAACATGAACGCCATCGTGTGTTCCAGTTTCTGCGGTTCGAGCTTTGCATTGCTCGCTTTGTCGAAGGTCGCACGGTCGGGGCCGTGGGCCGACATACTGTTGTGCAGGCTTCCGCCGCCGGGTACAAAGCCGCCGCCGCTCTTCGCGTCGTAATCGCCGTAGATGAGGCCCATGTATTCCGACATCACGTTGCGGTGAAACCAGGGCGGGCGGAACGTGTCTTCCATCACCAGCCAGCGCGGCGGGAAGACGACGAAATCCACGTTGGCCGTGCCCGGCCATTCGGACTGCGACGTCAGCACGGTGAAAATGCTCGGATCGGGATGATCGTAACTGATTGATCCGATTGCATTAAAGCGCCTGAGGTCGTATTTGAAGGGCACCAGGTTGCCGTGCCAGGCGACGACGTCGAGCGGCGAGTGCCCGATGGGGCAGTGGAACAGGTTTCCGGCAAGTTTGGCGACCAGTTCGAAATCGCCTTCGCGGTCCTCGAAGGCGGCAACCGGCGTTTCGAAATCGCGGCGATTGGCGAGGCCGTCGCCACCGATGAGTCCGCGTTCCGGCAGCTCCATTTTTCGCCCGTAATTTTCACAGATATAGCCGCGCGCAACGTCGCTCAACAGGACAACGCGAAACTTCATGCCTCGCGGCACCAGCGCGATTTCGCCCGGACCGACGGCGAGCACACCGCATTCGGAGTGAATCTGCAATGCACCCTGTTGCGGCACCAGCAGCAATTCGCCATCGGCATTATAGAAAAAGCGGTCCTGCATGGACCTGTTGGCACGATAGACATGAATGCCGATGCCCACCTGCAGGCGCGCATCCCCGTTCGCGGCAACCGTAATTATTCCATCGATGAAGTCCGTCGCTTTATCAGGAACGGTCAATGGGTCCCAGCGCAACTGGTTCGGCGTGGTCACGGCTTCGTCCATTGGCCCGGTGCGAATCAAGCCGCGATCCATCGGTTGGAAATCACCGTGAACAACGGAGGGGCGGATACGATAGAGCCAGCTCCGATAGTTATCCTTGCCAGGTGCCGTGAATGCCGTACCGCTCAGTTTCTCGGCGTACAGGCCGCGCGCGACTTTCTGCGGAGAGTTGCGTCCCACCGGCAGTGCACCGGCGAGCGCCTCGGTCGCAAATTCGTTCGCGAAGCCGCTCATGTACTCCAGCGAACGAACGACCGATGACTGGCTGCGCGACATTACGGATGGCTCACCGGATGCGACGACTGCCTTTCAGGCTCAGGCCCTTGCAACGTTTTGCTCGATGGCGCCAAAAATACTCTGCCCGTCATTGTCCAGCATTTCGATACGCACCATATCGCCAAACCTCATGAATGAGGTGGCGGGTTTGCCGTCCTCGATCGTTTCCAGCATGCGTTTTTCGGCGACGCAGCTTGACCCTTTGGAGCGGTCGTAGTTGGAGATGGTTCCCGAACCGATAATCGTGCCGGCGCCCAGCCGGCGCGTCTTCGTTACGTGCTCTATGAGCTGCTTGAAGTTGAAGGTCATGTCGACGCCGCAATGCGGTTCCCCGAACAGCTTGCCGTTCAGGGTCGTCCGCAAGGGCAGACGGAACATGCCGTCTGCGAAGGCGTCCCCCAGTTCATCCGGCGTGACCGCCACCGGCGAAAATGCCGTCGACGGTTTGGACTGATAGAAACCGAAGCCTTTGGCCAGTTCACCCGGGATCAGGTTTCGCAGTGAGACGTCGTTGACGAGCATCAGGAGTTTTATATGATCGCCGGCAACCTGGGCCCCTGTTCTCATCGGCACGTCGTCCGTAATGACGGCCGTCTCAGCCTCCATGTCGATGCCGTATTCCTCGCTGGCGACGAGGATGTCGTCGCGCGGCCCGAGGAAATCGTCGGAACCGCCCTGGTATACGAGCGGGTCGTGCCAGAAGCTTTCCGGCATTTCGACACCGCGCGCTTTCCGCACGAGTTCAACGTGATTCACGTAGGCGCTCCCATCCACCCAGTGGTAGGCGCGCGGCAAGGGCGCGGCGACCGCCGCGGGGTCGAACGGGAATTCACCGGCGATCGCGCCTGCTTCGAGGTATTCCGACACTTCCTGGAGCAGCGGGGACGTCTGTCCCCAGTCATCCAGCAGCGACTGCATTGTCGCTGCGATGTCACGGACTGCCACAGCGCGTTTCAGGTCGCGGCTCACGACAATAAGCGTGCCGTCCCGGCCGCCTGTTTTCAGACTTGCCAGTTTCAAGGTCCCGATCCCTTATGCCTGCTCAGCTTGTCCTTTTGGTCTGGGATAGTAGCCGCTTAGGGTGAAGACCTGCAATGCGCCGGAAACGCGGCCGCGGAAACGGCCACCGTTTCAGGCCGCGAATTGCTCCTCTTCGGTGCTGCCGCCCATCGCAGTTGTGGAGGACAGGCCGGACATGATCGTGTTCTGCACCGCATCGAAATAACCGGCGCCGACAAACGACTGATGCTTTGCCGCGCGAAAACCGTACTGTTCGTCGGCGAACTCCTCTTCCTGCAGCCTGGAATAGGCGAACATGCCGTCAGCTTTATAAGCACGGCTCAATTTGAACATGCTCGAGTTCAGGGCATGCCAGCCAGCGAGCGTGATGAACTGGAACTTGTAACCCATCGCGCCCAGTTCCTCGCGAAACCGCAACATCGTAGTGTCGTCGAGATTCGCTTTCCAGTTGAAGGACGGCGAACAGTTGTAGGCGAGCAATCGATCCGGATAGCGTGCGTGAATTGCATCGGCGAATTTTCCGGCCTGCTCGAGATCGGGTTTCGAGGTCTCGCACCAGATCATATCGGCGTACGGGGCGTACGCGAGTCCTCGCGCGATTGCCTGATCCAGCCCGGCGCGCGTTCGGAAAAAGCCCTCGTTGGTACGGTCGCCGATGACGAACTCGCGGTCTCTCTCGTCCGCATCGGACGTTATCAGGTTGGCGGCATCCGCATCGGTGCGGGCGATCAGGACGGTCGGAACGCCGAGTACATCCGCTGCCAGCCGTGCCGCGGCGAGCTTGGCGACCGCTTCCTGTGTCGGCACCAGTACCTTTCCGCCCATGTGCCCGCATTTCTTCGCAGAGGACAGCTGGTCCTCGAAATGCACCCCGGCGGCGCCGGCGCGAATCATGTGCTTCATGAGTTCAAAGGCATTCAGATTGCCGCCGAAGCCCGCTTCCGCGTCCGCGACGATCGGTGCGAGCCAGTCGATACTGTCGTCGCCGTGGAGCGCGTAAATCTCGTCGGTGCGCAGGAATGCATTGTTGATTCGCTCCACCATTTTCGGCACCGAATCGACCGGATAAAGACTCTGGTCCGGATACATCTGGCCCGAGCTGTTGCCGTCGCCGGCAACCTGCCAGCCGGAGCAATAGATCGCCTTGAGCCCTGCCTGAACTTCCTGTATCGCCTGGTTACCGGTGATCGCGCCGAGCGCGCAGAGCGGCTCATCCTGGTGTACCAGCTGCCACAGCTTCTCCGCGCCGATGCGCGCGAGCGTATGCTCGATCAGCACGGAACCGCGCAGCCTGACCACGTCCGCCGGACGATAGTCTCTGCGGATTCCCTTCCAGCGCGGGCTTTCTGCCCATTCCTTGTCGAGTTCGGTGATCTGATCGTTGCGCAACATCGTCGGTCTCCTGCAGGTATGCGGAAAAGTCCCGGGCCTCCCAGTGGCACTACTGTGCACGGAACAGGGAGGAACTCCTGTGCACCGCATCACACGCATCATAGCGAGCCACAAGCTATAATTTCACAATGGAAATTTCACACTGTTAATTTCACACGGTGACACCATGGCAGCCGCCCAGGGTTTTCTGCGAAAAGCGCATTTTCTTGGCACAAAAATCAAGAGCTTACGAAAGCGAAACCACCTGACACTGGAGGACCTGTCGGTCCGTTGCGTCCAGGTCGACCGCGAAGCGGCGCCGTCAGTGTCCTATCTTTCGATGATCGAGAACGGCAAACGCGTACCGTCCAAGCGCCTCCTGCAAGTGATAGCCGGAATCTTTCAAAAAGACATCAAATGGTTTTTCGATGAGACGTTGCAGGACGAGACCGTCGACCCGGGGCCGAAATCCGGCGGTATCGAAGGCATTCCCCTGGAACCCGGCTTCCTGTTCTCCAACGACCTCCTGCAGACGGCGATTCCCGAATTGCTCTCGCAGACCGGCACGACCGGGCGGCAGTTCGCTCATTTGCTCATTCGCGCTCACCAGGAATCGCACCAGAATCGTTTTCCGGACCTGGAACGGGCCGCCGAAACGGTCGGCAGGAAACGCTTCCCGTTGACCGTCGATGACCTTGTTGCGATGGCGAGAGAACTCGACCTCCGCATCCGCTGGTTCGACCATGCGCCCTTCAAGGAAAAGGGCGATTCCGAGCAGCCGCTCGACACACTGGTCCGCTCCTTTTACGAGGCGCCGAATGTTATCTACCTCAATCGACAACTGGAGCCCCTGCCCGGCCGATTGAAATACGACATCGCCAACCATATTGCTCACCGCGTTTTGCATGATGGTGACGGAGCGCGCTCACCGCAGGTTGCCGGCGGCGCTATTCTGGCCCGGCGACACGATGTCGAATCACCGAATATTGACGCCAAGGACATCTTGTATGCGTGGCGCGATTTCGAATGCGGTTATTTTGCCACCGCTCTGCTCGGGCCCAAGACAGCGTTTCGCCAGTTTCTCACGCGCAATGCCTACGCGATCGATATCGGCGCGAAAGTCGATCTCTCGACAACGCTGATCATGCGGCGCATGTCGAGCGTTTCGCCCTACCGGCACTGGCATTATTTTGATGCCTACCCTCCGGGCAATCTGCGGGCCGTCTACCGCGGCAACGGCATTCCCCTGCCCTGGGGCAACATGCGCATGGTGCTGGACCCCTGTCAGCACTGGGCGGTATTCAAGATGCTGAATGCACGATCTGCCAGGCCCTCGGCTCAGATATCGGTTTTGCGTAACGGCGACGACGCGCGCCTCTACTGCTGCCAGTCGATCCGCAGCAAGGATCCCGCCGGCAACGCGCACGTGCTGTGCGCCGGAATCGATCTTGCACCCGCATTGCAATCGCAGGGATTCAATGCCGGCGAGGTCATCGAACAGATCGAGAAAAGCTGTAATCGCGGCGGCGGCACGGCGGTAATACCGCGCAGTGCGCGCAGCAAACTGGAGAGCGTCAGCAAGATCCTGAACATCGGCTGGGTGGCCGAGGGTGCGGCGAAAGAAGCGAGCATCATTTGCCCCAGAAGCTCCTCGTGCCCGCGCAACCGGCATTGCCTGGGCCGCGCTGCGTCCCGTCAGCAGCCGCAGATCGACAGAATCCGGGAGCGGCTGGCCGCGTCATCCGTTCCCGTCAGCTGAGGGCGCACCCAACGGCGCGGCTAGGCCGGGAAGAAATCGATCGGCTTGGTGGTCGTGACGGATTCGACGTCTTTCGCTTCGAAGCGGAACAACTTGACCCGTTGCACCAGTTTGCGTTCCATGTCCTCGTTGCCGAGTTCGCTGGAGACGACTTCGCAGAAGGTCACTTCTCCGGACGGGGCAATCGTCAGGCGCAGCACGAGCTTGCCTTCCAGCGTCGGATCTTCGCGCAGGGCGCGATTGTAGAGCGCGAAAATCGCTCCTTTGTTGCGGTCGAAGACCAGTTCGATTTCTTCGCGGCTGCGAGATGCCTTGCTGCTTGCACCCGAGCGGCGGGTGCCGCCCGCTGACTCGCCGACCGCGGCAACCGGGCTTGCGACCAGTGTCGTCGCACGGCCTCCGAGTCCCGAGCCGCCGGTATTGCGGCTCATGCTGGCGGTGTTGATGCCGCCGCTGGCGGCGCCCACTTTGGAGGTAATCATGGCGCGTTCGTTGCGCGCCGCCTGCCCGACGGAGGCGGTGAGCGGCCGGTTTTCGACGACCTTACCGACCAGGTCGTTGTCCGCGAGCGCGGCCAGGTCCTCGGCAAACGGCAGCAGCGCAGCCGCCGCCCTTTCACGGGCCAGCTGCCGCGTGTCCACCGGCAACGGTTCCGCCCTGGGTTCTTCTCTGCGTTCGGGCGGAGTTTCGACGACCTGTTGCGGCACGGGTTCGGCCACCGGGTCGGCGACGACCGGTTCAGGCTCGGGTTCCGGCTCGCGCGCTTTGGGCGGTGGTGGTGGCGGCGGCTTGTACTCGAGCAACAGTTTTGCAATCCGCGGCGAAATCTCTTCCACTTCGAACGGGTCGTCGGCGGGTGTCGGAATCCATGGCCATACGGCTCCCAGAAACAGCGTCACGGCAAAGATGATCGCAAGCAGACGGCGAAACTTCGCGTCCTGCCCCGAGCCGGTGCTCCATGGCAGTTCAAATTCTCTGTAGTAAGGAATGTCCAATCCGCTATCCCTGAGGCCCGCCGCTCGAAATTACCTGGCCGCCGCGAGCTGATCGAAACGTTCCGCACTTGCCTGCATCACCGCAAGTGAAATCCGCCCGTAATCGGATTCGGTGCAGGTGGCCATGACTTTTTTCAGTAAGCGGTAGGGTATGTCCTTATCTCCCATGATCGTGACTTCCCGGGCTGCGATGTCGTCCTCTGCTTCTTTGCGCAGGGTCCGTTCGTTCTGTGACAGCAACGCCTGGCGCAACTGCGGAATATCGTTGCCCTTCAGCTTCATTACCTCGGCGACCTTCGCCACCGGCATCCCCTGCACGATGATGTCCTCATCGCCGATCAGGATGACAACGTTCTGCCGCGCTTTTTCCTCTGCGATGGACTCAGGCAACTGAATATCCTTAGCACTCGGCAGTACCTCGACGTCGGTCGAATTCACCAGCAGGAAGAACACCAGTATGGTAAAGATATCCATCAGGGACACGAGATTGAGACCACCGCCAAGCGTACGGCGCTTGTGCCGTTTCTCCATTCGTTTCGCGCGTTCAGACTTTTTCATGGCTCAGGCACCTCCATCGCGGGCGGGCGCATCACCGATCGATATGTCGGGGAACAAGTCAGTATGGACGATGGCTGCATCCGTGACGGTTACTGCCACGCGTACGCGATCCATGACCTGAACGAGCGTGTCGTACGGTATATCCGCCTCGAGCAGGATCGATGCATCCGTTTTGGCCGGATAGGACTTCTTAATTTCGGATAGTTTCTTGCTCAACGCTGCAAAATCATAGCGGCCGTCTTCATTCGGATAGATGCCGAGCGCGCCGACATTGCGATCGCCGACTTCAATCTGTTCCTGCCTGACGGTAATTTCCAGTTGAAACGTCTGTTCCTCATTAGCCGCCGGTTCGCTGGAGGAGCCTGGCAGATTCAATTGCAGAACCGCCACGCGCGAAAACACGGCTGTGATCAGCAGGAACGGAACCAGAATGACCATCAGGTTCATGAACACTTCGATGTTGAGCTCGGCCGTAGCGCTGTTGCGCCGGCCGCCCCGGCGGCTGTGTATCACACTCAGGCTCCGGCAGGCTTCAACTGGCGCTCGGTAATCGCGTTAAGGAACTTGACGCTCGCCATTTCGAGACTGTCCACGATCTGATTGGTCTTGGTCTGCAAAAGCGCATGAATCAGCAACAGCGGAATCGCCACGACGAGGCCGAATGCCGTCGTATTCATTGCAACGGAAATACTTGCGGACAGCAGATCGGCTTTTTCGGCCGGGTTGGCATTCGAGACCGCCGTGAATGCCTGGATAAGGCCGATGATCGTTCCGAGAAGCCCGAGCAACGTTGCAATGTTCGCGAGCGTCGCGAGATAGTGGGTGCGCTTCTCGAGCCTCGGCAGCACCTCCATCAGGCTTTCCTCCATCGCCTTTTCAACGTCGTCACGGCGCCGTGCCGATTTCACGCGGTACAGGCCGTAGGTCAGGATCGATGCGATGGCCGCTTTCGATTTGCCGGTCACCGTAGCCGCCTCCTGGAAGTTGCCAGCCTTGAGAAACGGCACGATCTTCTTCCAGAGCGCACGGTTGCTTGCGCCGGACATCGTCAGATACATCCAGCGCTCGATGGCGATCGCCAGCCCGAGCGCGAATACGATGAGGATCGGGTACATGAATAACCCACCCTCCTGAAAAAAACGCACTGTGGTGCCCAAAACGTCCATCTCCTTACTCCTCTTCGCTTACGTCGCCGTACAGGTCGCTGTAGTAATCGACCTGACGAATAAATTCTTCCCTATCGAGCGGCGCCAGAACCTCATCCAGCAACGAATTGACGGGTCGCCCCATCAGGTCGCCGGGATCGGACTTCTGCCACGGGACGATGTACAGAACCTTTGGCAGTTCCTGGTTTCCCGTGACCTCGGTTCGATCGAGATCGAGCCGGTCCATCACAGCCACGTCGGAGTCGTCCGAGCGACGACTTCGCGGGCCCTCTGCAAGTTCGGTTGAGGACACACGCGGTTCCAGTGCCTCACGCTCGGCAGCTTGCTCCGCTGCATGCGCTTCGCCGGCCGCGGACTCCTGTGCCTGCCCGGTTGCCGCCATGACGACGAAAGCGAATGCGATGGTCAAAACCTGCACGACGCGATCCATTCCATTTACTCCGTGACATTCGCCGTTCGTTCAAAGCTGCCGATACGGCGCTTGAGATCGGACACCCATTTGGTGACCTGCTCGTCGTCGCCTCCGAACTCGAGGTAACGCTCGTAATGCTCGAGTGCCGTGTCGAACCGCTGCAGATACAACTCGTTCAGAACGCCCAGGTTATAGTGTGCCAAGGCGTAGTCGGGGCTCGCTGTGACAGCCTTCAAATAAGCGGACTCTGCCTCGGCGAACCTGCCGTTCCGCCGTTCCAGCATTCCGAGCTGGTTCAGAGCAGCCGGATGGTCGGAATCCAGAGCCAATGCGTCGCGGATGTGATCCGCGGCGGTCGCGTCATCACCGCCGGCCGCCGCTAGAATCGCAAGATTGACGTGTGCGCCGGGATAGCCCGGGTTCTGCAGCAGGAATGCCCGAAACTGCAATTCGGCGTCGATGCGGTTGCCCGCGGCCATGGCGGCCACCGCCTGTTCGTAGAGCGTCTGGACTTTCGGCGGAATCTCTCTGCTCAAGGCGTCCGTCTCGCCGGGTACCTCGACCGTCGTGCTGGCAGGACCGGATGCGCAGCCGCTTATCAGCAGCGCCGCCACGGCGAACGACGGCAAAAACCGCATACCCGGCCGAACCGGCGGGTGCTCAGAAAAGCGCTGTAACGACATCTTCGCTGCGCTCCAGTTTCGCGTACCGGGCCGGTACCAGTTCCGCCAGGGCGTCGAAACTCAGTTGAACCCACTCGTCGTAGACGCCATCGGTAGTTCGCGATGCATTCGCCTCGTAAAGTTCGATGGCCTTTTCCTCGAACGGAAACGCCTGTTCCTCGAGCAGCAGGTCGTATTGCTCGAGGGCTTCGGCATCGAGATCCGCGGGCCGTTCCGAATCCATCAGGTCGCGGCTGAATCGCTGATACACCTCGCCCAGCCTGTAGGCTGCGGCCGTGGTCACTTCGGCGACACCGTACTCGGCGGCTTTGCCGTATGCGGCCAGCACGTCTTCCATCAGGTCTTTCTTGCGCTTCAGGCTATCGGCCAGCGGCTGGGAAATCCGCGCGCTGAGAAAGCGATTTCGCACCGGTTCGGCCAGATCAAGCGTGGCCTTCGCAGCGAGATAACGGGTGCGATCCGTGCGTTCGGCTCCCGCGCTGCGATCTGCCCGGACGAGGTCCTGCAAGCGCTCCATGCGCGCGCGCTGATTGCCACTTGCCTCGGCAAGCTCAAGCAGCCGAAATCTCGCTTCGATCGACTCCGTTACCGGAGTTGGAAAACGATCCACGATCCTTGCGAGCACCTGCTCCTCTCTGGAACTCTGGTTGCCCGCTTTGTACAGCTCGGCCGCCTTCCACAGGGCTTCGCGCCGCAACTCGTCGCTGGTCGCGTCCGCGTCGGCGATGCGTTCGAATTCAGCCGCGGCCTCGCTGCTGCGGCCGGATTCCAGGTAAGTGACTGCCAGTTTCCGGGTTACGTCTTCCGCAAATTCACTTTCCGGGTAGTCGCGGCGAAAGGTCTGCAGAACGGCAGATGCGCGGTCCCATGCCTGCAGGTTTATCAAGACGGCAGCCGCATCATATTCGGCTGTCTCGCGCACTGCAGAATCCGGCACGACCTGGCCAAGCCGCGTGAAATGTGTCACCGCAGTTTCGAGATCGCCGGCATCGCGGGCAAGTTCGCCCTGCTTGTAGATCGCCGAGGCTATGCGGTCGTCGATCGCCTGCTGCGCCTCCGATTCACCCGCGGGAGTGAGCGGCCGAAGCTGATAGTAAGCTCGCTCCGCATCCGCGAATTGTTCGAGATCGAACCGGGAATGCGCGATGACCGTCCACGCCGTACGCGCAAGCGATTCCTGCACCGGAGGTACCTTGCTGACCGCCGTTTGCGCGACCGCGATCGCCAGGTCGAACTGCTTCTGGCGGAACAGATCCTCTGCAACGGTGGTCAATACCGCGCCGGATTCCGCGTGTTCCGGCCAGGCATCGGCAAACTTGAGGCCGCTGTCCAGGTACTTGCCGTGCCACTCGCGCCTGGCCGCGCCGTCCAGCGACTCCTCATGTTCGCGATAGGACAAGAGCGCGGCGTAGCCCGCTTCGCTCGAATGCTCGTGTTGCGGATAGCCGTATGCAGTGCGTTCGTACTCCGCGGTTGCCTCCGCGAAGTCCCGGCTTTCGAACAGGATTTCAGCCAGCAGGAAATTCGTATTCGCGCTGTCCGCCTGACCGGGAAAATAATCGAGATACTTCCGGTACCAAAGAGCAGCCTGCTGATAATCGGCACGCTTGCCGTCCTTTTGCGCCCTCGCGTGATAGTACTGTGCGAGATCGTTCAGGTTTGCCTTCAGATGGTCCTTTACCGCGTTGTTGCCCTCGGCGGCGTTGTGTTCCCAGAATGGGCTGTCCATGCCGTAGCGCTCGACAAAGTTCCTCTTGCCCTCGAGGACCAGCGTCGGAAATTCGCCCAGCTTGCAGGCTTCGATAACCTCGACCTGCAACAGCGGCGCCATCGGGTGATAGGGGTCTTCGAGCACAAATGCTTCATACGCCCCGGCTGCGTCGACGAATCGCTCCTTCTCGAGATAGAGATCGCCGAGGTTCATGAATATGACGTATCCGTACTCCGGATAACCCCGCTTGCCGAGATAGGACGTGATACTTTGCGGGCCCTCCATGTAAGAAAAGCTGATACTCAGGACGCGGAACGTGTCTTCGATCAGCTCTTTCTCCGCGCGGCTCAGACCGTCGAGCTGCTCGTCAACCGAAGTCAGGCCGGTGTTCTGCAGCTTGCGCTCCAGCAAGTCGAAAAACGGGTCGAGACTTTCCTCGTGACGCGCCAGCTTGAATTGAGCCCAGCCAAGCTTGTAGAGCGACTGTTCGTAGAAGCGCGAACTTTCGCCGACCGCTACGACCTTGCGATAGGCCGCCTCCGCCGACTCGTAGTCCTTTCGCAGGAACAGCATTTCGCCGCGCCGGAACTGGATTTCCGCGATTCGGGCGGTACCCGGATAACGATCGACCAGCTCATTCAGCACCTGTAGCGCCTCTTCCGTCTGGCCGGCGATTTCGTACGCTCGAGCGAGTTGATAGAGGACCGCGTCGTTTCTGCGGTAGTCGGGATAGGCTTCGAGCAGCTGCTGAAACAGTGATACGGCGTTATCGAAAGCGGAACCATTGCCCGCACCATTGAGCGCTTCGATATTGCTCGTCAGTTGCCGGGCTTCCGCCGCTTCCAGTTCGAGATCGGCGAGGCGACGCATCGCCTCGGCGCGCAACAACGGATCGTCCGACACGAGATCGAGAAACCCGCGATAATTTTCGCGCGCTTTCTCATTGCTGCCGGCGATCGCACCGCCGGGTTGAACGTCGACGGTTCTCCCGTCAAGGCTTCCGATCGTGTCCTGCGCGTCCGCGGCTGCCGTTGCTGCGAGCACGCAAGCCCAGAGCACCAACGGGCGGACCATCCTTCCGGCGCCACTCATCGTGCCGCCTGCCCGAACGTGGATGACCTGTCGTAAATCGCAGCCAGTGCGAACTGCGCCTGCACCGTGTAAGTCTCGAGGCGTCCTTTCTGTGCCTGAAGCTCGTCGACGGCGATGCTTTGCAGGAACTCCCTGTGGCGCGCCATTACGGCATCGACCCTGGCCTGCATTGCATCAATCCTCGGACGGAGCCCATCGACCCGCCGATTGAATTCGGCGAACTGCAGCGGCTCCTTCTGCATGGTCGTGTCGACGCTGCGTCTTGCGCGTTGCGTTTCGACGAGCGCTTCTCCGCTCTCGCGAACGTCCCTGCGGCGGTGCCACAGGCGGGTGCTGAATTGTTTGTCGAGATCCCACTGCAGCACACCCTTCAACAGTGCGATCTTCTTCCTGATCTCGCGGGCTTCGGGAATATCGGCCGTCAGGGCCGGATTGCGCTCGAGTGCAGCGATCTCGCCCCACATTGCAAACTCGCGTGCGGTGGCGAGGGCCAGCGAATCATTGTTCTGTTCGATGCCATTCAGTTTCGCGTCGAACTCGAGTTTTCGATCGACCATGGCCTCTATGTCCGCCGCGGCGAGGGTCGCGGTCGCTCCCGGCAGGCGTTCCTGGTAGGCGAGTTCGCGCGTATCCAGCATGCTGCGAAAGACATCGATGCTCTCCTGCCACGCTGCGAGGTTCCGCGCGAGGTAACGCACGTCCCGGTAGTTTTTCAGCGTTTCCTGGAACTTGTGGGTAGCGAGCAAGTGATAGAGATAACGCGACTCGGCGCCGGCAGGCAGTTCGTCAAGCTTCCAGTACCAGCCCGTTGCCTGCAGCGCGTCCTCTGCCAGAAACTGCTCGATCAGTGCGCCCTGTTCGATACGCACGATCGTCTGATCGATGCGGTTGGTTTCCTCGTGGAATGCTTCGATGGCATTCACGTAGTAATCCGCGGCCTGACCTATCGAATCGAGCTTCGCCATCGCATACGGAATCGCCAGCAGGGATTCCTGCACGGCCGAATCCAGCAAGTCCCTGCTGCGAAGCTCCATCCATGGAACGAGCGCTCGCCGGTAGTCGTCGGTCTCGGCATCCGCCCAACCAACGCCGAGCAGAGCCTTGTTCGAGAATGGGCCTTCAAGCCTGACCCGCTGCAGCAGCGGCTTCGCGGCGAGCGGCTGGCCGTCCTGCAAATACGCGTAACCCAACGCCAGGTTTGCCTTGTCGCGCAGCGCACTGAGTTCTTCGTTGTATGGCTGCAGGCTGCCGACGGCATCGAGAATCTGCGCGGCCTCGCCGACACGCCCGCTGCGGACCATAGCGACGCCGAGATTGAACTTCGCGTAGCCCGCCCATTCCGTCTTGCCCTGCCATTCCGCAAGCTGTGCGATTGCCGCGTCGTATTCGCCGCTGTCAATCATGATCTGCGCCTGCAGCATCCGCCGCTCCGCGTCCAGCGCATCGGGGAGAGCACCTTCGATGTTATCGAGAGCCTTCAGCGATTCGTTCAGGTAACCGCGCTGGTACCAGATCTTGGCGAGAAAGAACCATGTACGGTCACGAATTTCGGGCGCGGCGTTGCCGGCCAGCAAGCGTTCAAAGATCTCCGCGGCTCGAAGATGGTGCCCATAGGACAGGTAAAGCCCGCCAAGCAAAAGCTCCGACTCGTCATCGTGGTGCTCGAGTTGTGACTGCTGCCTTGCGGCCAACAGGCGCACAATCGCGGGGAAGTACTCTTCCTGGTAGAAATAAAAGAGTATTTCTCCGTACTGCGCGTCCTTGACGACTCCTGGTTCAGGAACTCCATCGTCGCCGGCCGCAGCTTGCGACAGGCAGGCAATGGCAGCGAGGCTCCACAGCGCAGTCGTGATGGAGTGACGGCAACGCAAACGATCACTCCCATTCTTTGAAAGCGAATTCGGGCTGCTGTTTCGATATGCGATCGGTGATTTCCAGTTCGAGGTATTTGGCGCCGATCCCCTTGTTGAAGTTCATTGTGGCGCCCCGCCGATAGTCGCGGACATTGGGACCGTGCCCGGTGAATACGGCGACCAGCTCGTGCTCGCCGACCTTCAGATTGCCCATGTGTACGCGATGCACGCCACCGCGAAGCAATGCACCCTGTTCGCGTTCCGTATAGAGATAGTTCGCGACTTCCTTGTCGTCAATCTTCAGGCTCACGGAGTCGAGTTCGAAATACTCGCCCACGTCCATCGAGATGAAAAAGGCGACTTGGGAATTTGCCGGAAACAGCAGCTCCTCTTCGAGCAGGAACAGGTCGCGGTTGAGCGCGAGAACTTCTTCTTTGAGGGACTGAACGTCTTCGTCGAGGCTGCGGAATTCTCCGGTCTCGCGGGAAGTGGCAACGTCCGCGGAGCCTGCTGCGGCGGCGGCGGCCACGAGAACGGGTTCCTGGGCAAGTGCCGTAACCTGCGCACAAATGATAAATGCGCAGAGTGCTGCAATACCGAAGGTTCGCTTCAAGATCCGTTTTTCTGACACAATTGTACTCCTGCCCCGTTCCCTTGCGCCGGCCAAGGTCAACCCGCGCCGTTCCGCTACTCGCGCAGCAGCGAGCGAATCTCGGTAAGATATTTTTCCTCGTAGCCTGGCTTGTATCCGAGATGGACGTGACGAATGGTGCCTTCCCGGTCGATCAGGACGGTGACGGGCATGGCCTCGACCTGGTAAAGCTTGCTGACCTCTTTGCGTTCGTCGAACAGCACCGGAAACGTGACACCCAGCTCTTCGGCCATTTCCATTGCGCGACTGGAGTCGTCGTCGATGTTGACGCCGAGCAGACTGAACCCCACCCGTTCGTAACGAACAAAGAGATCGTCGAGCAGCGGCATCTCCTGGCGGCAGGGCCCGCACCAGGTTGCCCAGAAGTTGACCATGACGACGTTGCCGCGATGCTCGCTCAAACGTATGTTCGTGCCGCCCGCACTTTTCAAGACAAAATCCGGCGCGTCCTGACCGGCAAGGCCGGACGACGCGAGGCCGGTGCCGGCAAACAATCCGGGCACAGCCGCGAGCACAACAGCGAGTAATGCGAATCTCAATCCCTTCATAGCCGCGTCCCTTTTTGTCGCTCTCGCGATAGTGACAGTCCAGGTCCGGTTGGGGCCGTGACCATCGTCACAAATGACCGCTCCGGCCTCAACACAAGGCGTCTCCGTACAGCGACGAATGTTGCTACAGCGATGGCAAGAGCGGGGTCGAAATCTGTGTATAAACAGATTGTTGGCCAGTGCAGTTATTGCGAGTTCTGCACGGAAAAACGTGGCGACTGTCGATGGCACAAGCAGGGCGGTGCCGGGCGTGTTCCACCCAGCGAGTTTCCCGTGTTTGAGCGACTGGAATATGCCCGGTGCCGCCCTGCGGCGGTCGGGCATGCATGAAAGCGCGTTAGCTCATCGGACTTGCTTTACAGGCGTTCTTCAGGGGGGACGCAATCCGTCGGAATAAAAAAGGCGTCCCTCGGCGTCGATCACGATGCCTTCGTAATCGGGCAATGTGGCGATGAGCCGCAGTCCCTGGTCAACGCCCATGACGAAAACCGATGTCGACAACGCGTCGGTGATGACGGCATCCGGGCCGACGATGGTTACGCTGTGGACGCCGTTGGCGGGTTCGCCCGTTGCCGGTTGAAGGATGTGGTGGTAGCGCTTGCCGTCTTCTTCGAAGTATCGTTCGTAATCTCCCGAAGTCGAGATGGCCTCGTTCTCGAGCGGAAGCCTGATCGCTACCTCTCCATCCTTACGCGGGTCGCGGACGCCGACTATCCAGGGCCGTCCGCGGCGGTCCCCGATTAATCGCGTATCGCCGCCTGCGGTGACGATCGCGTGCCGAATGCCGAGTTCGCGCAGAATGCCGGCACCGCGTTCGACCGCGTAGCCTTTCGCAATTCCGCCGAGATTGATGCGCACCCCCGGCTGCAGGAAACGAATTGAATTATCCGATGGGTCGGCCACGACCAGGCGGTAGTCTATAAGGTCGAGGTCCCTTTCGATTGTTGCAACATCCGGGCGTAGGCCCTGCCGAAAATCGTAATGTTGTCCGACGCTGTCAAAGGTGATATCGAATGCACCGTGCGTCAGTACGGACATGTCGAGCGAACGCACGATGAGATCGTACAGCTCATCACCTGCCGGCACGGCGTGATCGGCGGCCTCGCGATTGATCCACGAGATGCGGCTGTCTTCGATGTAAGTACTCATCAATTGATTGATGCGCTCCATCTCGGTGAAGACTGCTTCGACGGCGTTCTCACCGGCCTCGACGTCGTCATGCCACAGCTCTACGCTTATCTCGGTACCCATGAGCGGCCTGCTGTCCCCCGACCACTCGGCGACGGTCAAACCCGGGACGAGCGACACGGTGGCGAGAAGCACGAGGTTCCCTAGTGTTAGAGCCGGCCGGGAGTTATTCTTACGCCGGGGATGCATAAACCGGGAGGTGGATTGTGACGTCATTTCTGATTTTCCTTGCGATAATCGTCGCGCTCATCGGCTATGGAATCGCGATCTATAATAATCTCGTCAACCTGCGAAATCGCGTAAAAAATGCGTTTGCCCAGATCGACGTCCAACTCACGAGGCGCTATGACCTGATACCCAACCTGGTTGAGGCGGTAAAGGGGTATATGAAACACGAGCGGGAGACGCTCGACGCAGTCATCAAAGCGAGGAACGTGGCGGTATCGAGCCTCGACGCAGCCAAAGCCGATCCTGCAAACGCAGAAGCCATCGCGAAACTCGGTGCTGCGGAGGGAGTGCTGGGCGGTGCGCTGGGCCGGCTGTTTGCACTTGCGGAAGCGTATCCCGACCTCAAAGCGAACCAGAATATGATGCAGTTCCAGGAAGAGCTCGCCAGCACCGAGAACAAGGTTGCGTTTGCGCGGCAGGCGTTCAACGATGCCGTACTCGGATACAACAACGCAGCACAGAATTTTCCCAACAACATCGTTGCGGGAATGTTCCGGTTTGAATCGGCAAGTTTTCTCGACATCGATTCCGAGCAGAAGCGCGAGGTGCCGGAGGTCGCGTTTACCTGAGTGCGTCCGGCGGCGCTCAGCGATTCGCAGCGTCGCTGAGACTGGTTGCAAATAGTCGGACAGAACTCGGCCAGTGAATTTCTTCGACGCACAAGACCGCGCCCGCCGCACGACGCGCTGGCTTGTGGTCGTCTACGCAATCGCCACGTTATTGATTGTTGCGGGCGTCACAACCATTGTGGGCGGGGCGCTTTACTTGTTTGGAACTCCGGGTCTGCCGCCGGATCCGGCCATACTGGTCGTAACCGCCGTCCTTGCCGCTCTCCTTATTCTGGGCGCGACGTTTTACAAGACGGCGGCCTTATCGGTGGGCGGCAGCCGTGTCGCGACGGATATGGGCGGCACGCAGGTCCCGCCGGACGTGCAGGATCCGTTGCGCCGCCGCGTGCGTAACATCATCGAAGAAATGTCAATCGCATCCGGTGTACCGGCACCGGACATTTACGTTCTCGAAGCGGAAAATGGAATCAATGCGTTCGCTGCAGGCTATACACCGGGCGATGCGGCCATTGCCGTCACCCGGGGTGCGCTGGACGTTCTTGACCGTGATGAGTTGCAGGGCGTCATCGCGCACGAATTCAGCCACATCCTGAACGGCGACATGCGCATCAATATCCGCCTGATGGGCGTTCTGTTCGGCATCATGGTGTTGAGTATTATCGGGCGAATCGTTCTTCGAGGCGGCTATCACAGCGGAGCCATGTCGAGCCGTCGAAGCCGTGGAGCGCCGGCGGTCATGGCTGTCGGCGTGGGTCTCTCGATCCTCGGCTGGCTCGGCGTGTTCCTGGCAAGGCTGATCAAGGCGGCCGTATCGCGCCAGCGTGAATCGCTTGCCGACGCCTCCGCGGTCCAGTTCACCCGACAGAGCCAGGGACTGGCGAACGCACTCAAGAAAATCGGCGGCTATACCGAGCGCTCCTACCTCCGCGCCGCCGACCCGGAAGAGGTCAGTCATATGCTGTTCGCCCGGGGCAGCCGTCGACTGGTGTCCCTGTTCGCGACTCACCCGCCGCTCGTCCAGCGGATCCAGGCGCTCGATCCGTCGTTCCGCGAGGAGGATTTTGTGCCGGTGTTGCCGCAGCCACAGGGCGTGCGACAAAGTATTTTCGAAGGAGGGGATTTTTCAGCGGCAGCGAGCCATGCAGGCGCCACGCTCGCAGGTCCCGGAGCATCGGGCGAAAACACGATTTCCGACACGATTGGCAATCCGGATGCCCGTCAGATCGGCTACGCGCGCCAACTTCGCCAGTCTATTCCCGGGACGCTCTACGATGCTGCGCACTCGCAGGAAAGCGCGCTGCTGTTGACGCTCGCCCTGGTGCTGGACACAAGCGGTGAAAACCTCGAGCGCCAGCTGCGTCTGATAACGGAACAACTGGGTCGGGACAGAACCTCGCTGGTGAAAAAATACTACGTGCTGTTACAGGAGACGGGGCCGGCTTACGGACTGCCACTGCTCGAAATTGCCTTCCCGGCACTGAAGCGACGGCCGGCTCCGCAACTGCAATTCCTGATCGGCCTGGTGCGCCGTCTGGTCGAAACCAACGGCGAAGTAGACTTATACGAATTCTGTTTCTACCGGATTCTCACCGGCGGTCTTCGGCAGTCGATGGGACCCGTACCTTCGAACAGGGCCAATCGGGTGTCGAAAGACATCGCGCGGCGGGCGGCGCTGCAATTGCTGCGCATTGTTGCCGACCACGGCCATGACACCCAGGCCGCGCGCGATGAGGCGTATCGTGCGGGCATCGCCCAGTTTGGCCGCTGGGCGGCCGCCGGCCGCGAGGACGTGCCCGGCGATACGGAAACCGTGGCAGAACTCGATCGCTGTCTCGACGTCCTGCGGAGGATCGATTTGTCCGACAGAAAAAACCTGATCGACGCACTCAGCACGACGATCGGACACGACCGCAGGATGACCTTGACCGAAGCGGAACTCCTGCGGGCAATCTGCGCAGCACTGGACTGCCCGCTGCCGCCCTTGATTACCGACAACCCGCTCGCGCCGACGGACCTGCGGACAAGCACCCTGTTCCCCGAATAATCGGGCGAATGCAACCGGGCAATTCCTGACTGCGTAATCGCATTGAAAGGCTCTGCATCGCCTGTACTTAGAGTCGCACAATTGGCGTATCATGTGCCGCGTTACGGAACTCGGTTGGAGCAACAGACTTCTTTGAATACGGCAAATGGGGCCGCTCTTCGACAAGACCTGTCAGAGCTGCAGATTTCGCGAAATTTTCGGAAAAAATCATGCGCATACGCCTAGCATTTTCAATCATTTTGCTGTCATTCGCTGTCTCGGTGCCGGCTACGGCCGCGACTCCGGAAGAGGAACGAGTCGCCGCAGCGACCGATGTCATCGATCAGCTGTTGCGCATTCCGGAGCAGTCGGTTCCGCAGGCGCTCCTGTCACGGGCGTATGCCATTGCTGTCATACCGAATGTGGTCAAAATCGGCTTTGGTCTCGGCGCAAGACGCGGTAAAGGAGTCCTGGTCGTGCGCCAGGGCAACGGCACGTGGAGCAACCCGGCGTTCATCACGCTCACGGGCGGCAGCTTCGGCTGGCAGATCGGTGCCCAGTCGACAGACATCATCCTGGTATTCAAGACCCAGGAAGGCATCGATGACATTTCACAGGGCAAGCTGACGCTGGGGGCGGATGCGTCCATTGCCGCGGGCCCCGTCGGACGCCACACCAGCGTTGCAACCGACATCGAATTTCAGGCGGAAGTGTTTTCCTATTCGCGCAGCCGGGGTCTTTTTGCCGGTGTAGCACTGGAGGGGGCCGGCGTCACGATGGATCGGGCGGCGAACGCCGCCTTCTACGGTTCATCGACCATTACTCCGGAGCAGATATTCGTGAGCTCCGGTAACTCCGCACCGCAAGTTGCAAACAACTTTATCCAGGTCTTGACGGCACAGACACGGCAGCTTCCAACGCAGCCGGGGATGGAGGCCGGAGCCGATAGCGGCACGCCGTCGCTCAATACAGCGGATAACGCGAACCGCGGAGCGCAAGCGCCCTCTGCGGTTCGTACCTACGGCATCGGCGATCCGGACGCGCCGGAGGCGGACGAAGAAGAGTACGAGAATTTCTGACGCAGGCAGATCGCGGCGTGGCGCGCGCCCGGTATTACTGCATTTCTATTGCTGCCCCTCATCGTGACGGCGCTTGAGTTCCTCGCGAACCGAGTCGAGATCGGCCTCTTCGAGATCCGCACGGGGCTCCGCGGCTTCGTCCATCTCATCCGGCAATTCAGCTGGCAAATCGTTTTGCAATTCCTGCCCGACAGGACTTGCGGCAGCACCCGGCGCGGCCGCAGCTGCAGACGCGGGAATCTCCGTTGCGAGCTCCGTCGAGGCGCTGTCGACCGGCTCCGCCGGGCCAACCGTTGCCGGCTGCCCGCCGTCCGCAGGCAGGGGTTCGAACACCCCGAGGTACGCGGCCTCCTCGCGGCGCTGCGCCGCTTCGAGCGACAGCCGCCTTGCTTCGGCAGCCGCCTCCTGAGCACGCCTGAGCGCCTGCCGCTTCCGGTCCGACTGGGCCTCGAGCTGCTGGCGTCTCGCCTGTTCTGCAGCCGCCGCCAGCTGGTCCACTGCACTCCGGGCGTTGACGCACTCCGCGTCGTACCGGGTGGCGTCCCGGTCCTGGCCGCAGCGCACCATGGTTGCGTCCAACAGTATGGGGTCCTCCAGGAACTCGGCCACCGAACGCGGCGGCGGCTCTTCGCCACAGGCCGCCAGCACGCCGAGCGCACAGATTGCAATGGTTATGCGTTTCATCGTCGGTGCTACGAGCCAGATGCCAGTGTGTGGCGCAATGATACCACCGGGGTTCCCGCCCACGGTGCGCGCAAGTTCGCATTTCCGCGCCGAGCGAGGCGCAGGCGGAATCGCCCGCTCTCGCGGGCTCCAACAGGCTTGACCTCAAGTAAGCGCCATTCGTTCATGAATAATGCACCGCGGTTGGGTACGGTGCGGCGTTACCAATGACGAATAAAAACCAGGCCCCGATGCTATAGTGACGCGGCCTTGCGTTGTCCCGGGATACTGCGCGCGTGTCAGAGACCAACCAGTTTTCGCTTCTTCGCCAAAGCCGCTTCGCCCCGTTTTTTGTTACGCAGTTTCTCGGGGCATTCAACGACAACATTTTTCGCAATGGCCTCGTAATACTGATTACCTTCCAGGGCGTGCGAGTCGCCGGCATCGACGCTGGGATGCTGGCCAATGTTGCCGGCGCATTGTTCATACTGCCGTTTTTCCTGTTTTCAGCGACGGCGGGCCAACTCGCGGACAAGTATGAAAAATCGCTGCTGATTCGCCGCGTCAAGTTGCTCGAAATAGTGCTGATGCTGCTGGCGGCATTCGCATTCGTCGCCGAGAGCTATTCGACCTTGCTGATCGTGCTGTTCCTGATGGGCTTCCAGTCGACCCTGTTCGGCCCGGTCAAGTATGCGTATCTGCCGCAGCACCTCGATACCAGCGAGCTGACAGGCGGTAACGCCCTGGTCGAATCCGGTACCTACATGGCCATCATCCTGGGATTGATCGCCGGCGGCGTAGCCGTTGCGATCGACCAGGGCCATCACGCCATACTTTCCATGTGCCTCGTCGCGGTCGCCGTAGCCGGTTACGTTGCCAGCCGCGCCATTCCGCTGACGCGTGCGGTCGATCCCGGGTTGAAAATCAACTGGAACGCATGGACCGAAACCTGGCGTATCGTCGGCTTTGCACGTGAAAGGCGCAGCGTGTTCCTGTCGATTCTCGGTATTTCGTGGTTCTGGTTCTTCGGCTCCGCGCTCACGTTCCAGGTCCCGGCATACACGCTCGGCGTCCTTGGCGGCAGCGAAGAGATAACGACAGTGCTGCTGGTTGCGTTCGCCGTGGGTGTGGGCGCCGGATCACTCCTGTGCGAGAAGCTGTCGGGGCATCGCATCGAGCTCGGCCTGGTACCGTTCGGCTCGATCGGCCTCAGCGTCTTTGCGATCGATCTCTACTTCGCCCAGCCCGCGGCGAATGCTGCAATGCTGCACTCGGTCGGGGAATTCCTGGTCAGGCCCGGCAGCTGGCGGGTGCTGGCGGACCTTGCGTTGCTCGGCGCTTTCGGCGGCTTGTACAGCGTGCCCCTCTACGCAATGATCCAGGAGCGCGCCGAACGGCAGCACCTCTCCCGCATTATCGCAGCGAACAATATCCTGAATGCGCTGTTCATGGTTGCGGCCGCGGTGCTGGCGATCTCCCTGCTGCATTTCGGTGTTTCCATTCCGCAGTTTTTCCTTGTTCTTGCCGTTCTGAATGCGCTCGTAGCAATGTACATCTATACCCTGCTTCCGGAATTCCTGATCCGGTTTCTCACCTGGATTCTGATCAATACGCTCTATCGCATTCGCGCAACCGGCCTGGAGAACATTCCGCACGAAGGACCGGCCGTACTGGTTTGCAACCACGTGAGCTTCGCCGATGCACTGGTGGTTGGCGGCACGATACGCCGGCCCGTTCGTTTCGTAATGTATTACAGGATTTTCGAGATACCGGTGTTGAAATTCCTGTTCAACACGGCGAAAGCGATACCGATTGCCTCGTCCAAGGAAAACGAAGCATTGCTGGAGGAGGCGTTCGACAGGATCGATGCCGAACTCGAGACCGGCAACATCGTTTGCCTTTTCCCGGAAGGTGCAATCACGCGGGACGGCGAAATCCATCGATTCAGGCCGGGCATCGAGAGAATCATCCAGCGCCGCCCTGTTCCCGTTATCCCGATGGCTGTCGGCGGACTCTGGGGAAGCTGGTTCAGTTACCGAAGCAAAGACTCGCTGCGGCGCATACCCGGCCGCCTGTTCAGCCGGGTAAACCTTCGCGTCGGCGATCCGGTCCTGCCGCAGGAGGCCTCGGCCGGGGGCCTCGAATTGCTGGTACGTACGTTGCGCGGCGACAACCGCTAGGGAGCCTCAGCACAAGGCCTGGATTCGAGCGCTGTAGGAGCCCCCATTGCGGGCGACCACCGCCGTCGC
>JBBDXW010000074.1:0-102854 GCA_040902105.1 Woeseia sp. | reverse complement strand
CCGTCGCCGAATGCCGAAGCAGGTCGCCCGCAATGGCGGGCTCCTACAGCGGATCCCTGGCAACTCGAACCTGACCGATTACTGCGCCGCCGTTTGCAACGACGGCGGATCGAGACCGAGTTTCCTGCGCCATTCCGCGAGCAACTGTTCGCGGCTGCCGAACAACGTCGCACCGGTTTCGTGCGTGAAATCGAGCACCGCGACTTCCGCAAAACCGGCATCGCGGGTCAGCAGCATGACTCGATTCCCGAGAGGGTCGCCGGGCCAACGAGCCTCCACCGGCCCGGGCAATGGCGTCACGGGCTCGATCACCATTTGCGAACCCGCCATGACTTTCGGCGTGCGCACCGCATCCAGCCAGGTGATGCCGGCCGGCGAAACGCTCGCGCGATGAATCCAGCGGGCCGTGCGGAACAGCACGCGGGTTTCATTGGGACTGAAGACAATGTCGTTGACGGCGTCCGGTAACTGCATGTGCGACGCACCGATCCTGCCGCTGCCGAGATCCAGCAACTGGGCTCTGGCGGTTGCATCTACGATGACGAGTATTTTTTTCTGCGGCGAAATCTCGAGATTCCGCAACGGTGCAGACCCAACCCATACATTGCGCAGATTCCAGTTGCCGATGCGATCCGTCGCGAGCGTCCGCAGCGTGCCGCTTTCACCGCCGAGATAGAGCCGGTCGTCGTCGGCAAACGCAAGGCCCGCATGCAACTCGCCAAGCTCGACGTCCGCCAACACTTCGCCGTTGTTCACGTTCATGATCCAGGCGCGATGCCCGCTCAGTACCGCAAGTCGGCTGCCGGTCGGCGAAAATTTCATTTGATCGACGCCGCGTGCCGACCCGCCGCCATGAAAAGGGCGCGGCAAGCCGGTCAAGGTGTCCCAGATCCGAACGATGCCCGCGGAACCTGCGCTCGCAACGTGCGAGCCGTCCTTACTGAAGGTAATTCCGGCAACGGCACTGCGGTGCCCCAGAAAATTCAGCTCGTCGCCCGCTTCCGCGAGTTCCTCGGCGCTCGCGTCGACATGCAGTATATGAACATGGCCGGAGGTATCGCCAATGGCCAGGCGCTCGCCGCTCGGACCCAGCGCGCTTATTGCATCCCCCGACCGGCGCCACAGTTGATGGCCGGCGGGTGCAGCGTTTTCCGCATCGTGCGCTGCGACGACGGGCGCGACCGGCGCCCGCCAGATGCGGGTTTCGCCACGCGGGTCGCCCGTTACGACCAGACTCTCGTCGTGGCTGAACGCAAGCAGCTTCGCCGGGCCGCGCGCGAGGTCGGCACCAAGCGGCGCCCCGGACAAGGCGCCGTCAGCACTGCGATAGACCTGGAAACCCTGGCGGTTGTTACCGGCAAGCACCTTCTCGCCTGACGGCGAGAATGCAAGGCGCCACTCACCGGCGCCGCGTTCCGTCACAATCGGATTGCCCGGTGAATCCGTCCGCCACACGGAAAAACCGGAACCGCCGTAGACGACGCCGAGTGCGTTACCGTTCGCGGACAGGCTGATTTCGCTCGGCTCCGCGTCGAGACCGATCTGCGCAAGCAACTGGCTGTCCTGCAGGTGCCATATCCTGACGGCGCGGTCGTAGTCAGCGACCGCGAGGTGATTGCCGCTTGCATCGATCGCGACCAGCGGCGGCGCCCCGGCAACGTTCAGCCGTGCAAGGATTTTGCCGCTTGCGAGCGACCAGAGTTCAAATCGCGTGTTGAGATCGCCGCGGTGTTGTACCAGGACATGTTCACCATCGCCGCTCAGCACGATGTTCGAACTGGTCGTGCCGACATCGAGCGCAGTGTGCCGGCGACCGGTCGACGTGCGCCAAAGGTGAACCGAGTTCTGCGCCGTCGTGATCAGGAATTCGGCATCGTTGCTCAAGCCAAGTACCTGTTCGTGCGCCGGTACGGCGATCGTTCGTGCCGGTTGCGCGTTGGTCAGATCCCAGAGCCGCGCGCTGTCGCTTTGCATCGCACGCGATATCGCGTACTTACCGTCGGGACTGAACCAGATATTGTCCGAGGCCCGTGCGACAGGCTCCGGAATATCGAGCCCGCGATCGAAGTCTTCGGCGACAACCTCCGAATTGAGGCTCAATTCCCAGCCGGCCAGGTGACCGGCCACGCCGGTTGCCTCGTCCCGGAGGCTCAGCGTCCAGGTGCCGCCGAGCGGCTCACCCAGCAGTGCCGCGATCTGACGCTGATCGAACCGGATGACCTCGTCCGGCGACGATTGCCTGTCGAATGCCAGTTCGGCCGCACGGCCGGACGGCGCGATCAGCTTCAGTCGCATGTCGTCCAGCCTGGAATGCGCTACCTTGACGGACAGGCTGATGCGCGACACCTGCCCCGTGCGATCGACGACGATCCGGCGCACGAGAGGCGCGACTTCGAGCGCGGAGATTGTCCACGGCTGCCGCTCGCGCAGCGAATTGTCGATCAGTGACCACTGGCGAATGAATGCACCGTCCGCAAAGGTCGCGATCAGGCTGTCCGGATCGAACATCACGCGATCGGCGTCCTGCGCCGGGATCGTGCCAACGAGCAGCGGATAGTCGTCGCCCAGCAGGGACGCGGCCCGGCGGCGGCGGACCGGGCTTGACACCACCAGTGCTTCGAGAGCGGACAGCAGCGCTTCGTCCCTTTGTTCGGCCTGCAAGGCGCTGCTCGCGCGGTTGTCCCAGAAATTCGCCAGCAAACCATCCGCAAACGCCGCCGAATCCGGCAGGCGTCGCGCGTAACCGTCGATTTCATGCATCAACTCGACCTCGCCGGTTTGCCGGGCGCGTACCTCGAGCTGGTTCTTGAACAGGCGCTCGGCGGAATCGGCATGCCCGGGAAATGAACCAAGATTGACGTAGGCGCGGTAGACCGATTCAAGGTCGGCAGAAGGTGACGACATGACCCGCACATAAGGCTTCGGCAACAACTGCGTATACGCGAAAGGAATCGCAGTAGCCGCCAGTAATATCGCGATGACGATTGCCGGCCCGCGCCAGTGCAGCGGCAGGTTCTCGTTTGCCCAGCGCGCCGTAAACACGGCCCGGTAGAGCCGGTTGCGCACCTTGAGGCGGCCGCCTTCATCGGCAATCACAAGGCCGATCGAGAGCAACGTGCGTTGGTGCCGCGACTCCGGATCGAACAGTACCTCGATGCCCTTGCGAAGCCGGCCATACAAATTCAATAGTGCTTCGCCATTTTTCTTGTCGTTGACGATCCGCTTGTGGATGTGACTCATGTGCGGCTCGCTGTGCAGCGCCGCCCGTCCTGCCAGCCGGTGCCACGCGATGCGGTCGACGTGTTCCTTGATATTTCCGGAAATTCGTTCGCGCGCGACTGCGCGAGCCAGCTTTTGCGTCAGATACGGGTGCCCGCTCGTCCAGTAGTAAATCCGGTCCAGCGCGATCGCGGCATCGCATGACGCCAGATTGAGCTCGGGGGCAAAAGTATCGAGATCGTCGCGTGAAAAATCCCCCAGCCAGATCTCCTGAGAAACAGCGAAAGGCGACGCCGACGAATCGGGAAAAAGGCCAAGGGGATCGCACTCGCCGGCCAGTACAAAACTGAGACGGACGAAGTCCGGTTCTGTGACACGGGAGTTGTATGCGGCCCGAATACTGGCGAGAAGATGCCCGGACAGCAGCCGGTCGGCAACGCATTGAATCTCGTCGACGAAAACGACCACCGGTTCCGGAATATGCTGCAGAATGACTTCGCTATAGAACTCAACGAGCCGCTGCCGGTTGCTGAGAATGGACTTGTCCTGCCACCAGTCCTGCAAGTCGATCTTGAGGCGCAGCTGCCGCAGCAGTCGATACGCGATGCTGTAATACCAGCGGCCGGCATCGGAACCGCCGTCGCGTTCGCCGATCTGGGCCAGGTCCAGGACCGCGACCTTGTAACCGTTATTCTGCAACCGCGCGGACGTCGCGGCGATGAGACTCGACTTGCCGGTTCGATTCGGCGCAATGATGTGTGCGTGCTTTCCGGCGCTCAGGTCCTCGTACAAGGTCTCGTCGGCAGGGCGGCGTATATACCCGGGACGGACCGCGTGCAGCGGCGTTGCGGTCGTGAAGTATTCACCGGTCGAATCGCCGCTGTCCGGCGCATACGTTTCAGGGTTGTCGGTGATCAAATGACCGTCTTCCAATTATCGATGCATTGGTTGATATATTCTCAGCGACTCGGGACCCGACTGCCAGCGGGCAGTCCGAACATTCAGACGCGTGGCCGGCCGGATTGCAAGCTGCAAATTCCAAGTTATTGAAAAAAGACATATTTGGTCAGGTATCGCTCGATACTCTGGGCAACCGTCGAGTCGTTACGCGCGACGTCCGCGGCAGCCGCTGGTGGGCGCGCTGGATCGCCCGCCGCCTCATGTCCCGGGAAGCATCGGCACTTGCCGTCCTCGACGGCGTGCCGGGCGTGCCCCGGCTGCTCTGCCGCGACCGCGACACACTTTGCCGGAGCTGGCTCGACGGCGCACCCCTGCAGCACTCGCGGCCGGAAGAGATTCGTTATTTCCGGGCCGCCGCGCGGCTGCTGCGGCGGTTGCACCGCCATGGTATCGCCCACAACGACCTGGCGAAGGAACCGAACTGGCTCGTGACGCCCGCGGGAGAACCGGCGATCGTCGATTTCCAGCTTGCGTTGCACGCTCCCGGACGCGGCCGGCTGTTTCGACATCTCGCGAGGGAAGACCTGCGTCACCTGCTGAAACACAAGCGAACCTATTGCGCGGCGTTTCTCACGCAGCGCGAAAAACGGATCCTGTCCAGTCCTGCGCTCATTTCGCGGATCTGGATGACAACGGGTAAGCCGGTCTATCTCATGGTCACTCGCCGCATACTCGGATGGGCCGACCGCGAAGGCGCGGGCGACCGCTGAAAATGGGGCGATTCGGTCACCGGCAAGACCTTCGGCGATATACTCGCGACTTGCAAGCTTCAATGGACGTCGTAACCGTGGAATATGTTCATCGACACAATCTGGTGCAGCCTGAACTGGCTGATGGCGAAAAGCGCTTTGGCATTCGCGTGACCCTGCCGCCGGGCGACACGTTTACACGCCTGCTCGGGTCGAACTGGGAGAAATTCCACTGGTATGCAACCGCAGACGGCCGCGATGCAGCGTTCCACCAGATGGCAATCCGCCACGGCTACTATCGCAAGACGGACACGCCGACGCAGATTCTGGAAAAGCTGGTGCGTTGACCGGTTTCCGTTCTGCCGACGCTTATCGCGGCGGCGTGCCGAGGAACAGGTAGAAGCTCGACTGGCCGCCCTCGGCCAGGCCGGCCGCCAGGAAAAGCGGGCCGAAATAGGTGTCCAGGCCCAGGAACAGGCTGCCGTTGATAATCAGCGAATTGAGCGATATTTCCGATCGGGTCTGCCACACGTTGCCTGCTTCCAGCGATGCGCCGAGATACAAGGGGACGTCGAACACGCCCCCGCCCGTCTCGCCCGAACGCCGGAAATAAACGGCGCGCGTCAACCCCGCGTGCGGACCGCTGATCTGTCCGCGTTCGAGTCCCGACAAGCGCAAAAATCCTCCAAGCGGGAAAAAGTTCTGGATGAGATTGTCGGACTGGATCGTGGTGCTGAAATCGAGGCCAAGCTGAATCGTGTGGCGGCCGCTCGTCCAGACTCTCGTGACCGTGGTTTCCACGCTGTCGAAGCTGCTGTCGGCGCCGAAGGCGGGCCGTGACATGGTGTAACTCGCATCGATCAGCAGCCCGTTGAGGGGAATTTGCGCATCGTCCAGAGTGTCGACGCCGAAGCTCGCGAACACGCCGCCAGTCTGGAAATCGATGTTCGGAATGGTCGGTTCTCCGACGACGACGCGTGCATTTCCCATGCCGCGAAACGCGCCAATCCTCACTTCCCCCCAGCGATCGAGTTCGCGGCCGAGGTCCAGCGCAATCTCTCCTTCGCCTACCCTGTAACGCGCAACGGTCAGGTCTTCGGCAAATGCATTGAGATTCGTCTGTTCGAGCCGGAGCCGCGGCGCGACGAAATAGCGCGAGTCGAAACTGAGGGGCTGGTAAAACTCCGATGCCAGGTACGGTTCGGTACCGATCTGCAGATCCGTGCGCCATTCCGCTGCAAGCGAATTGACGCCGGGGCGCGTCACCCTGCCCGCCACGTTGAACGCGGTAGATCCTTCAAAGTCGTCTTCGAGCGACAGGCCGAACTGCACCAGGTTCGGGCCCCAGCTTTTCGGCACGGTTTCAAACACGACACCCACCTGATCGTCTTCACGAAGCAGGCGATAGCCGACGTGCTCGTAAAGATCAAGGCCGTAGAGTCGCGCCACGTCGTCAGCAAGCGTTGGGGCGCTGATGGTTTCTCCAGCCCTGGTCTCCAGCCGCGACTGCAGCACGCCATCAGAAAGCGGTCCCTCGTCATGCAACCGCACGAAATCCAGCTCGAAGCTCTGGTCTCGGGGCGAACTGCGATGTGCCTGGTACCGTTGATAGGCGCCTTCGTCAACGGAGAGTTCCCGCAGTTTGGCAATCTGGTTCAAAGCCGCCTCCGCACCCGGCTCCACCGCTTCCGTTATCTGCGCAAAATTGGCCGATCCGAAATTTCCCAGCTGCGGGCGTATCAGGATATCGTCCTCGTCGAGCTCCTCGATCTGCCGCTGTGTCTCCTTATTAATAAGTATGGTCAGTACCTGCGAGGTGATGCCGACGGCAGAATCGAGTTCCTCGCGGGAGTACAACGGGAACTCGACGTCGACGGCAATTACGACGTCGACACCCATTTCCTTAATCGTCTCTATCGGAAGATTTCCGACCAGGCCGCCGTCGACGAGCATTCGACCGTCAACGATCACCGGCGCGAAGATACCGGGCGCGGACATGCTGGCCCGAATCGCCAGGGTAAGGTCGCCCTCCGACAGAACCACGGATTCTCCCGTTTCGATGTCGGATGCGACGGCACGGAACGGTGTCGGCAGCTCATCGAAATCGCTGATGTGCGCAACATCGAGCGTCAGCTCGCGCAGTAACGGACTCAGCTGCTGACCCTGGATAAGGCCCTTTGGCAACTGCAAGCGGCCGCGGTTGAGCCCCAGTTCGAAATCGACCGGAAAGTCAACGTCGTCCTGCTTGCGGCGATAGGACAGGTCCTTGCGCGCGGGCGCGTCCTGAAACACCTCTGCCCAGTTCAGGTCCGCGATCAGTTCCTCGAGCTCCTGCGGTGTCATGCCGGCGGCGTACAGGCCGCCGATGATTGCGCCCATACTGGTGCCGGCAATGGCATCGACCGGCACGCGCAGTCGTTCGAGTTCGCGCAGCACCCCGATGTGCGCCGCACCGCGCGCGCCGCCGCCGCCGAGCACCAGGCCGATTCGCGGACGTTCAGCGCTTCCATCCTGATCGCCGGTTTCCTGAGCAGCGGCGCTCGACATGCATAGAACGCCCGCTGCCAGAAAGGCAACACAACGGCTTCCGGCTGTTCGATAATGCATGGACAATCTCCCCGGCGCGCGAACTCGAGACTGTCCGATTATAATGTCGATCCGCAGGCGATACCCCCAACCAGCCGAATCGACCCTGTCGAACACTCACCGGAGCAAACCATGACCGACGCCACACCAAAACCGCCGCGAGGCGGCGCCAGAATTACGATTGAACTCGGCAATCTGCGGGTACCGGACAATCCGATCGTCCCGTTCATCGAAGGAGACGGTACCGGCCCGGACATCTGGCGCGCCACTGTCAGGGTTCTGGATGCAGCGGTCGACAGCGCTTATGGCGCGAAGCGCAAGATACACTGGATGGAGATTTTTGCCGGCCAGAAATCCTACAACTTGTACAACAGCTGGCTCCCGGATCAGACGGTCGAGGCCTGCCGCGAGTATCTCGTATCGATCAAGGGACCGCTCACCACCCCGATCGGCGGCGGCATACGCTCGCTGAACGTTGCCCTGCGGCAACTGCTCGACCTCTACGTCTGCCTGCGCCCGGTGCGCTGGTTCAACGGAGTGCCTTCGCCGGTTCGCGATCCTGGCAGCGTCGACATGGTGATCTTTCGCGAGAACACCGAGGATATCTATGCCGGAATCGAATTCGAACGAGGAACGCCGGCGGTCGAAAAGTTCCTGGCGCTCTTGAAGGAAAACTTTCCGCAGGAGTACGACAAGATTCGCTTTCCCGGATCGTCCGGCATCGGGCTGAAGGCCGTGTCACAGGAAGGAACTGAACGGCTCGTGCGGTCGGCCCTCGACTACGCAGTCGCAAATCGACGCAAGAGCCTGACGTTCGTGCACAAAGGTAACATCATGAAGTTTACGGAAGGCGCCTTCAGGACCTGGGGTTATGCGCTCGCCGAACGCGAATACGGTGACCGGACCTACACCTGGAATCAATGGGAACGCACCAAGGCCGCGAAGGGCGCGGAGGCCGCAAACGCCGAGCAGGAAGAAGCACTTCGTTCCGGAAAGGTTCTGGTGAAGGACGCCATCGCTGACATCGCGCTGCAACAGGTGCTTACTCGCCCGAAAGAATTTGACGTGATCGCAACCCTGAACCTGAATGGCGACTATCTTTCGGATGCCCTCGCCGCGCAAGTCGGCGGTATCGGCATCGCGCCCGGCGGCAACATCAACAACCTCACTGGTCACGCCGTGTTCGAGGCAACGCACGGCACTGCGCCGAAATATGCCGATCTCGACGTCGTTAATCCCGGCTCGTTGATATTGTCCGGTGAGATGATGCTCCGCTATCTTGGCTGGACCGAGGCTGCGGATGCGATCCTCCACTCGATGGACGAGACCATTGGGCAGAAGACCGTTACCTACGATTTTGCCCGTCTGATGGAGGGCGCGACCGAGGTCAAGTGCAGCGAGTTTGCTACGGCGATGATCGGGAACATGGCCTGAGCTCGGCCTTCGTCAGTGGCCGCTCACGTGCTTTTGAGCACGGCAAGTCGCGCGTTGTAGGCGTGCAGCGCAGCAAGCTGTCGCTCGGTTTCAGTCTCGTCCCAGCGGAGTTCGTCGGCTGCGGCCCTGGCGATGCCTGTTGCCACGGAGGCGCCGAGATCCGGAGCGAGGCCTGTCATCGTCCGGCGGTGCAGGAGGTCGACAAGGTTCCTGGCAAATTCGTGGCGTATGGCGAACTGGACCTCGGCGGTGAGCACGCTTTGTTGTGGATCGGCTGTCGCGAGCGGTCCGGAAGCGGCGTGCGCAAGCTCGAGGATCTCACTGATCCTGCCGCCGTAGACGCTTGACAGTCGCGCTTTGCCGGCTGGCGACAGTCCCCGCAGATCCCTCAGTTCTTTTTCTGCTGTATCGGCATTTGTCGCGCCCGGCAGGTTCTCTTCGCCTGTCCGGCACGGCGCCGCGCGCAATCCGGTTTCCTTGACGAGCCGGTCGGTAATCTGTTCCGACAGGCTGCGGTACGTGGTCAGTTTTCCGCCTATGATCGACCACAATCCTTTCGCGTTGCCGTGTCGCTGGATGATGTGCTTGCGGGTGATCGCGGATTCCGGGCCGGCGCTCTGGTACGGCAATGGCCTGACGCCTGCGTAGGCGTAGTGGATGTCCTGTTCCCTGAGGTGTGCCTCGGGGAAAACCCGGTTTGTTTCCGACATGAGGTAACGAATCTCGGCAACGCTGGCCGTGGCTTCGTCCGGGTCGCCGTCATAACGGATGTCGGTGGTGCCGATGAGGAACTGGTCGTTCCATGGAATGATGAAAAACGGCCGCGCGTCCGAACGCGCCTCGACATAGAACGCGCCCTTCGGCGCGCCCGCGAATCGCCCCACGATGATATGGCTTCCCTTGGTGCCTCCCATGAGCTTACGCACCTGCACATTCGCCGTCGCCAGTACCCTGTCCACCCACGGACCTGCGGCATTGACCACAACCTTCGCTCGCGCTTCGGATTCTCTCGCTGTCTCGCGGTCGAGATATCGAACGCGCTCCACGCGACCGTGCTGCACGTCGATCGCCGTGACCGGGCTGTAGTTCTGTACGCTGGCGCCCGCCTTTGCCGCCGCAATGATATTTTCGACGACCAGCCGTTCCGCGTACGTAACCTGAGCGTCGAAATACTGAACGCCGCCGCGGAGTCCGGACGGATTGACGCCAGGCTCCATTCGCAGAAACGCCTCCCTGTTCAGCACGCGATGACGCGGCAGGGATTTTCCCAGCGACAGGAAGTCGTAGGCGATCATGCCTGCGCGCAGCAGCCACATACCCCGCTTGCTGTGCTCGTAGACGGGAATATTGATGCAGATTTTTTTCACGAGATGCGATGCCGTACTGCGCAACACGCGACGCTCGTGAAGCGATTCGTACACGAGGGGAATTTCGCCGTATTCCAGGTAGCGCAGGCCGCCATGGATGAGCCTGCTGGACCAGCTCGACGTTCCGCTGCCGAAGTCGTTTTGCTCGAGGAGAAGGACTTTGAGGCCGCGCATCGCGGCGTCCCTGGCGACGCCTGCACCGTTGATGCCGCCGCCTATGATAACGACGTCGTAATCCCCGGGTGATGATGTCACCAGGCCCGAACCTGATCCGAGGCCTGATGGATTCGCCGCATCACGCCTTTTTCTGTCTCACAGTCCGGCTTGCACGACGACCGATCTGACCGAGAAGAACCGCATTGACCGCGCTTGAGCACTCAACGACGGCGTCATAGTCCTTTATCAGTTCCTCGCCGAGTGCCGTGAGCGATGCACCGCCCTTTTCCTTGCCGCCATGCCACTTGGCCACGACCGGTTTGTTGAACAACTGGTTCATTTCGTCGACCAGCAGCCAGGCGCGCCGGTAAGACATGCCCATGGCTCGTGCGGCGGCTGCGATCGACCGTTGTTTCCCGATATTGCGCAGGAGCTCCACCTTGCCCGGACCCACCTGGCCGGCACCGGGCAGTGTCAGTTTGATCCAGAGTTTGGCGTTTGCGGGTTTCGACACCCGGACAGCATAGCGCGGTGCTGTTGCCGGCGCATCTCATGGATTCACGGTCGAGCCAGATCGCGTGTGGAGGGTCAGCGCGGCGGCACTGAAGCCGCATCCGGATCGACCGCCTCGATCACGACGTCAATCGTCGAAGCAACGCCCCCGCTCAACTGCAGGATCAACTCGCGTTGCGCCGGCATTCGACAGGTGTCGGTGCCTTTAGCCGGTCAGCCGGTGCTGGCGTGCGTACGACGACAGAGTGACCTCGCCTTTCGAGACGGCGACGCTGCCGCTGCGTGCGATTGCCGCAATCTCGCCTGTTTGCGCGGCCGCTTCGACAAAAGAATCCACGTCGGCCAGGCGGCCGGTCAGCTGCAGTGTGCAGCTCACCTGTGCATCGTCAAGAATTTCCGCGCCGAAGTCTTTAGCCAGTTTCAGCACTCTCGCAAGGCCGCCGGTCGCCAGTTTGAGTTTCACGATGACCAGCTCACGTTCGAAATGATCGCCCAGCGTCATATCGTGAATGTTGACGACGTCGACGAGCTTGGCAAGCTGTGCATTGAGCTGCGCGATGGCCGCGTCCGACCCGCATATCACCAGCGTCACGCGGGACACGAGCGGATCGTCGGTCGGCGCAACGTTGAGCGAGTCGATATTGTAGCCGCGAGTTGAGAAAAGGCCGGTCATCCGGGTCAGAGCGCCGACTTCGTTTTGCAGCAGTACTGAAATGACGTGACGCATCTTGCCTGTACCCAGAATATGAAACGACTGCCAGGCCAGTCGTTTCAAAGATTCCAATGAAACAATTCGTGCGAATTGCGCCAGCGATGTTGGCGCAGTTCATCGAGTATTGCAATGCAATAAGCTTTAGTAAACACTCGCAAAGAACCCGACATTCCATAGTTTTTATATACGATGAACCTGCACATGCCCGCCACCGACACTCCGTTGCATCCGCTGACCGGAACTCGCATGAGCGGCGCCGATATCGTCGTGCAGGTCATCGCCGACGAGAACGTCGATACGATCTTCGGCTACAGCGGCGGAGCAATATTGCCTACATACGATGCCGTGTTTCGTTACAACGACCGGCACCGGAAACCGGATGGCAAATCTGCCCTTCCGCTGATCGTCCCGGCCAACGAACAGGGGGCCGGATTCATGGCAGCAGGATACGCGCGGGCGAGCGGCAAGGTCGGAGTCGTCATGGTCACGTCGGGTCCGGGTGCAACCAATACGGTCACGCCCGTTCGCGACTGCATGGCCGATTCCGTGCCGATCGTGGTTATCTGCGGGCAGGTTCCGACCAACGCGATAGGCACCGACGCGTTCCAGGAAGCGCCTGTCGCCGCGATCATGGGCGCCGTCGCCAAGCATGTCTTTCTCGTCACGGACCCGGCGCGTCTCGAAGCGACCGTGCGCACCGCGTTCGAGCTCGCAAGGACCGGGCGGCCGGGACCCGTGGTCGTCGACATCCCGAAAGACGTGCAGAACTGGGAAGGCGAGTTTGCGGGCAGCGGGTACCTGCCGCTCACCGGGTATCGCAATCGCTGGCACGCCATCATCGAAAATCGTTTGACCGATGAAGCTTGCATGCGATTTTACGCGATGCTCGCGGAAGCGGAGCGACCGTTGATCTACGCCGGCGGCGGCGTCATCAACGGCAACGCAACGCAAGCGATGCGCCAATTCGCCAACGCTTACGGCATCCCGGTTACCACAACCTTGATGGCGCTTGGCGCGAGCGACACCGCGCACCCCCTGTCGCTGCATATGCTGGGCATGCACGGCGCAGCTTTTGCCAATTATGCCGTCGAAGACTGCGACTTTCTCATCGCCATCGGCGCGCGCTTCGACGACAGGGTGGCCGGGGACCCCGCCCGCTTCGCGCCCAATGCCCGAAACATCGCACACTTCGATGTCGACGTTTCGGAAATCGGCAAGGTCAAACGCGTCGACTGGCATAACGTAGGCCTGTTGAAAGAAGACCTGGCGAATATCCTCGCGTACGGGAAACGCATCGGTTTCGACAAGGAATTCACGGCCTGGCATGCGGAAATCGCGGCGCTCAAGACAAAGCACCGTATGAACTACGACCGGGAAAGCCCGCTGATCCAGCCTTACGCAGTGATCGAGGAGATCAACCGGATTGCCAACGGACGGGCAATCATTACGACCGGCGTCGGCCAGCACCAGATGTGGGCGGCGCAATACTTCGACTTCAAGGAACCGCGACTGTGGTTGACATCCGGCAGTATGGGCACGATGGGATTTGGCCTGCCGGCCGCGATCGGTGCTCAGTTCGCACAGCCGGAGCGTCTTGTCATCGACGTGGACGGCGATGCCAGCATACGCATGAACATCGGCGAACTGGAAACCGTCACGACTTACGGTTTGCCCGTCAAGGTCATCGTACTCAACAATTTCGGCGACGGCATGGTGCGCCAGTGGCAAAAGCTGTATTACAAAGGCCGAATGTCGGCGAGTGACAAATCCTTGCACCGGAAGGACTTCGTGAGAACCGCCGAAGCCGACGGCTTCGAATTCGCCAAGAGGCTGGACCGCAAGGAAGATATCCCCAAGGTCGTCCGGGAATTCATGACTTTTCCGGGCCCGGCTTTTCTCGAAGTCATCATCGATCCGGACGCCGGAGTGTATCCGATGGTTGGACCGGGCCAGAGCTACGCCAGGATGATCACCGGCGATTTTATCGTTGGTCGCGACGAGCCTGTGACTGAAGCCGTCGATCCGAGTGAGATGTTCTGAGGGTTCTGCTGAAACTTCAGAAGCCGCTCGAGTGATCGGGTCGCCCGCGTAGCGGGCACCTGCGCAAGGGCAATAGAAAACCCGTTGGAGCCCGTGAAAACGGGCGAATTGCCGACGCGGGAATCGCCCGCTTTCCCGGGCTCCAACAGGGCTTCGTTTGCCGCCGCAGGGTCCGGACGACCGTCCCCGCATTGTGTGAACGGGAGCAAGGAAGTTGCGCCCCTGTTGGCACACAGTAAGCGGGATCATGCTGATCACGCCCAACAGACGAGACCTGAATACGATTGTCGTCCTGAATCCCAAAGGCGGCTGCGGCAAGACCACGCTCGTCACCAATCTGGCCAGCTATTACGCCGCGCGCGGGCCCATGCCCGCGGTCATGGACTGCGATCCGCAAGGCTCGACGATGCGCTGGATCGAGAAACGCTCGGCCAGCCAGCCGCCGATTCACGGCATAGCCGCGTTCAAGAAAACCATGCAGGCGACGCGTAGCTGGCAACTCAGGGTGCCGCTCGAAACCGCCAACCTGATTGTCGATTCGCCCGCCGGACTGACTCACGAGAACCTGCGGGAACTTACCCGGGACGCAAGTAATATCCTGGTGCCGGTGCTGCCTTCAGCAATCGATATTCACGCGGCCTCGCGCTGCATTGCCGATCTTCTTCTCGTCGCAAAGATCGACCGTCGCGATCGCAAGCTTGCCGTGGTCGCAAACCGCACGCGGCAGAATACGAGGAGTTTCGAAAAGCTCATGCGCTTCCTGGACTCGCTTGGCATTCCGATCATTGGAGTGTTGCGCGACAGTCAGAATTTTGTGCAAGCGGCGGACGAAGGAATCGGCGTCTGCGAGATGCCGCGCCATCGGGTGCGCAAGGAAATAGAGCAGCTGGACCAGGTCGTCAGGTGGCTCGACGACTGGCAACAACGGCGGCGGGATCCCGGGCTGCTCCAGGGAGCATCGCGTCCGCCAGGCCGGACCTTTTTCCCGAATGCCGGCGTCGGTTCAGCCTGAAGCGGTTGCCCCGCAAGAGGCGTCAGCTCCCGCGCTGGATACTGGCGAACAAATCGGCGTCGACATTGCCACCGCTCAGTACCACGACAGTGACCTTTCCCTTTGTCGCGATCTTTTGCGAAAGCACCGCGGCCAGTGCGGTCGCCCCGCCGGGTTCGACGACAAGCTTGAGATTACGGAAGGTAAACCGCATGGCATCCCGTGTTTCGCCGTCGCTGACCACGAGGCCGCCTGCCAGTACTTCCCGATTGATTTCGAACGTCAACCGGCCCGGCGTCGTCGCCTGCAATGCATCGCAGATCGATCGCGCCGACGGATCGTTCGAAAGCCGTTCGCCGGCACGCAGCGAACGGGCCGTGTCGTCGAAATGTTCGGGCTCGACGGGATGTACGGATGTCTGAGGCTCGATCCCCCGTATCGCCACGGCCGAACCCGCAATGAGCCCGCCTCCGCCGCAGGGAACGAGCACCTGGTCGGGCGTTACGCCGAGATCCCTGCACTGATGCATGATTTCCAGGCCGACGGTGCCCTGCCCGGCGACGATGTCCTCGTGATCGTACGATGGAACCAGTTCGGCGCCGCGTTCTGCGGCGATGCTGCGCGCGATCGCTTCGCGGTCACCCGTAAAACGGTCATAGAGTATCGGCTCCCCCCCAAGTCGCCGGGTGTTTTCGAGTTTTACGCGCGGCGCATCCTCCGGCATGACAATTGCGGTCCTGATGCCAAGCAGCGAGCCCGCGGACGCGACGCCCTGGGCATGATTGCCCGACGACCACGCGACCACGCCGCGCGCCGCCTGCTCGGGCGAGAGCTGGCTCATCATGTTGTAGGCGCCGCGTATCTTGAATGAGCCGGTGAGCTGCAGGCATTCAGGTTTAATGAAAACCCTGCCGCCGGCGATTTCGTCGAGCTCGAGAGAAGTCAGCAGCGGAGTCAGTACAGCGATTCCCGCCAGGCGTTTCGACGCATTTTCCACGTCGCGCAGATCGATTCTCAATTAAGACCCTCAAAGGAGGTTGAATAAGCGCGATTCTGCCTTTCAAGGCCGGGAGTCCGGCGCATTGCCGGACTCACTCGCGAATTACAGATCCGCCGCAATGCGGTCTACTTTTGCTGCGCAGATGAAGTCGTTGTCGGACAATCCGTCTATGGCCGTCGTTTTGTACCGCACGACACAGGTGCCGTAGTTCACGACCATTTCCGGATGATGGCCTTCGGTGGTCGCGATCCAGGCGACCGCGTTGACAAAGGCGATGGTCCAGCTGAACGCGGGGAAGCTGAAATCCCGCGCGATGCTTTTGCCGTCTGCGCTGAGCGTCCAGCCGCGATCGAGGGCGGGCATGAGTTCCGCAACCGCAGCGGCCGTCAACGGCTCTGTACCGCCTTCGCACGGCGTGCAACGTTTCTCGACCAGTTCTGTCACGATCTGCCTGCCGTTTTTCCTGCCTTGCTGCGTATCCGGAACAGGGAGCCGACTATAAGCCGCGGGACTCCCGGCTGCACATTTGCACGGCAATTATACCCTGCAGCGATGCTGCACAAAGAAAAAGGCCGGCCCCAACGGGGCCGGCCGAACGGAGACTCGGGAACGAGTCTTTGGGGGAAAGCCTCTGCGCTACGCTTGCGGAACCCTGCAATCGACTGCTGTAGCGTTGCATAGCTTCAATCCGGATTGGCGGCAAGCGACGGCGGATCCTGGACGAACAAGGTCAGGCTCACCCTGCGCTCGAGCGCGTAACTGTCGGCCGTAGCGTCGGCGGCGGGGGACTCGCCGTGGGCAGTCAGCTCGATGCGCTCATTGGGCACGCCGTTTTCCTGCAGCACCTGGCGTACGTATTCCGCGCGCTGTACCGACAGATTCTGGTTGTACGCGCTGTCGCCCCGTTCATCGGCAAAGCCGTCAAGCTGCAGGCGCACGTCCGGCATCACGGCCAGGCTGGCGGCGAGTTTGCCGAGCCTGGCGCGGGTTGAACCCGGCAACACGTGCTGATCGGTCATGAACAGCAAATCCATTTCGATGCCGGCCTTCAACAGGTTCAGCAATTCAGGTCGCGAGGCGGCGTGCATCTGTTGCAAATCGCTGTTGAGCCTGTCGATCCCCGCGTTCAGCGAGTCGACATTCTGTTCCAGCTCCGATACCCGGCTCTGTGAACTCCTGAGCGAGCTGTTGAGCGTTTCGACTTCGACGTCTTTCTGATGGAACCCGTCGCCGATTTTCGCGCCGATGGCAGCACCCAGAACAAAGCCGATCGGGCCGCCCGCGAGCGCGCCGACGGTGGCACCCATTCCGACACCGATCGTTTCCTGCCTTGACGCCTTGTCGGCCGCCAGCACCGGCCCCGCCGCGAGGCAGGCAATAACGCTTATTACCGTGAGTTTCGTACGCATGTTCATCTCCTCCGATTCAGGTCAGCCGAATGGCTGGTTCGGAGTCAATTACGCGCTGCGAAAGAGGTCGGAGGGGGACGGCAAAATGGCGGGCTGCCGATCAATTGTGGCGAAAAGAGGTGCCGGGGTCGAAGGGTAATTAGAGGTACAGTGCTGTTGGAGCCCGCGAGAGCGAGCGATCCCAGCGTCGTTATTCGCCCGTTTTCACGGGCTCCAACAAGGGCAAGTCATCCTTGATCAGCCATCTCATGTATCGATGACGAAAATCATCGATTCTGTCGACAAGTATACCGCCGATCGCATCATCGGACGCACGGCGTAAATTGGGCTGCAGGATCAAGTTCCCTTTGCAGTCGGCGAGCGTAACTTTTTTTGTATCTGTCGTAATCTGACGTGCTGAAACCAGCTCGCGGTTCAGTACCGCATTTTCGCATGAGTCGAAACACGTCGCCAGTTGCACGCCTTCCTCATGGCTCGAATTGGTGACGCCTCGACGGCGCCGTTTCACGTTGATCAAATATGAACAGTTGTTCATACGTTTGGCATATCGCTACGCCGAATGATAGCGGCAGGCGCTATCATTCAGCGTAGCGAATTGTGCCACACTACGGCAATGCTCTATTCCGACTCTGAAACAGCATGGATAGACCGGCAGGCCGTCAAGATCGCCGAGGATCGAGGCTGGCCGTTACCTACAAAAAGTCGCGCGAGCACAATTCATGTTTGAGGCCCTTGTTCTCGGTATCGTCGAAGGCCTTACCGAGTTCCTGCCGATTTCGAGCACCGGACACTTGCTAATCCTTCAGCATTGGCTTGCGCGCCGTTCGAATCTGTTCAACGTCGCGATTCAGTCAGGCGCCATCGTGGCTGTCACCTCAGTCTATCGCCACCGTATCACGGAACTGGCACGCGGCTGGCGAGAGCCCGCGCCGCGCGACTACCTGATCAAGCTTTTCAGCGCGTTCTTCGTAACGGCAGTGCTTGGCCTCGCAGCGAAAATCGCCGGCGCGGAGCTGCCGGAAACGGTGACGCCGGTGGCGTCAGCATTGATCATCGGCGGCTTGGTGATATTCGTGGCCGAGTACTACGCGCAACACCACGTGCCGGCGGAGCGCGTCACCTGGGCCGTCGTGGTCGCAGTCGGCGTGGCACAAGTCGTTGCAGGGGTCTTTCCGGGGACGTCGCGCTCGGCCGCCGCAATCTTTGCCGCGATGTTCGCCGGACTGACGCTGCGCCCGCGTGCCGCCGAGTTCGCGTTCCTCGTCGGCATCCCGACGATGTTTGCGGCAACCGGTTACGAGTTCGCGAAAACGCGGCTGGACGACGCAGCGACCGCCACCGAAGCCTGGGACGAGCTTGCGGTCGCTTTCTTCGCAGCGGCGGTGACCGGGTTCGCCGCAGTCAAGTGGCTTCTCGGCTTCATCTCCGGACACACGTTCATCGTGTTCGCCTGGTACCGGATTGCGTTCGGCATGGCGCTGTTGCTATTTCTGGCAACATGACGGCTATCGCCCTGCCGACGCTGATCGCTCGGATCGACAAGCGCTCGAGTGCAATCCTCGACGAGGTCTCTACTCTGACTTACACCGGTGGCGGCTCGCACGCGGACGACGGTCCGGCGCACCTCCGTGCGGCGCTGCCATCCGGCGTCGTGGGACGGTACCAGTTCGGCGCCGCGTTCTGTGGCTACGGTGCGCGCGATGGCTTCGCGGTCACTCGCACTAGCGCCAATCCCGCTCGGTCAATCCGACGAAAGTACCGCCATTTCGCTCACAGACGACGCGCATCAACCCGGCAAACTTCATCGCCATACGCGGGGTGCCGCTGAAATCAGTAGGAAAGCCAATTGCATGAATTCTCATTCGCCGGTTGCCTTCCGCATCTTCGACATTGACCTTGTCAATGTCGCGAATCACGGCCTCCATGGAATTACCGGTAAAATCGTCCCCAAATACGTAAATGCTGATTTTCTTCTCCGGGTCCCAGAACGATTCCAGCGCAAACACGATGCCGTCGGCCGGGTTGCTGTCGCTGAATGGTGCCCAGGTGCTAATTGTGTTTCTGATTGCCTGGCGGAGTTGCGGCGTATCGTCGAGCCAGGTCCGGCCATATTGCGGAAACATGTACTGGCCGTTGTCGTTCATTACTTGCAAGCCTTTTACGGTAGGGTAAGCGTCCAGTACTTCACGCAGCTTCTGTTCCAGAAAGCGCCATTTGGCCTGCATGCTGCCTGACGTATCGATGACGAAAATGATGTATTCGCTGTCCACCGGAATGCCGCCGATCGCATCGTCGGGCGCACGGCGGAAATTCGGCTGCAGACGCGCCATCTCCTCTGTCAGGCGCTGCCGGGCTGCGCGGAGCTCGCCCTCGTCAACCCTCAACGCCGGCGCATCCTCCGAGAGCAGCTTGTACTGACCCTGCACCACATCGAGTTCCCGCTGCAATTTCGCAAGCGTCATCTTCGTATCCGTCGTGATCGTGCGCGCGGAAACCAGGTCCCGGTTCAGCGTTACCGTATCGCCGCGAATATCGAACAACTCCTCCTGCAGCATCGCGATCAGCTCCTGCAGGTCCTTTTCGGTCTTTTCCATGATCACCGGTTCGTAAACCTTACTGAGCACGAGCAGCAGGATAATGGCGCCGAATCCACAGCAGATGCAGTCCAGGAAAGACAGGCTGAAAATCTCAACATCGCGTCTGCGCCGTCGATTGCTCATGGCCAATCCTCGCTGACGCTCATGAACGACCCGCCGGTGCGATAGGCAAGAAGCCAGTATGCAATCGCGGCGTTGTAGTCTCCCTCCATCGGATAAAGAAGGACATTGACCGGAATACCGCTCGGCACGACCGCCTCAGCTTCGTAGTGGTATTTCAGCCGCTCCTGTCCGGTGACCATGCCTCGCTCCGCCTGCGATACATTCGTCGTCGGCAGTCCGTCAACGAGCACGATGACGTTGTCGGGGAGCGGATTCAGCGAATTGATGACGCTGAACGCATCCAGCATGTTGGTGCCTTTCTGCGGCACGGTACGCCGAAGAATGCGAATCGCCTCGCTAAGCTGCTCGCCGTCCCCGACTTCGAGCCAGACGCCCTCGCTGCCTTTGAGCACGGGCCGAGCCTCGGTGTTGAAGACATATATCTGAAATTTGCTTTCAACCGGAAACTGGGCCGACAGCCAGTCTACGCTGGCGACCGCCTGTCGCCATTTTTCGGAGCGCAGCCGTTCCGCTTCCGGCATGTTGCGGCGCCGCAGGATGTTGATGATTCTCCTGTCGAGCATGCTCGCCGAGGCGTCGACCAGCACGAGAATGCGTTCGCCGCCGACCTTGAGGCCGGTCAGATACTGCCGATCGCCTTCGCCAGTAAAGGACCGCACCTTGGTGCCCTCTTCGAGTTTTTCCTTTTCCAGCGCCAGCAATCGTTTTCTCTGTTCCTCCAGTGACTCGATATCCGATTGCAGTTTTTCGACGCGCTCGATTTTGGCCAGCGTTTCCTTATCGTGTTTGGCAAGTTCAATTTTGAGCTTTTCGATCAATGCCGTGATCTGGGCGATCTCGCTTTCTGCCTCGGCACGCTCATCGTCGAGCTCTTCCATCGTGTTCCTGGCGAGCACTAAGTCCTTGCGCTTGTCCAGAATTTCGAATTCGAGCTTGCTGGTTTCGGCCATGAGCTTCTGCGGCGGGGCGTCGACGTTCCTTGCCGACTGGGAATTGATAATCATGTAGAACAGGATCACGGCGCCGAATCCACAACTCATGCAGTCGAGGAACGACAGGCTGAAAACTTCAATGCGACGGCGGTTACGCGCCATAAGCTTCATCCGTTGTGATCAAGTGAAACTCGTAACCCGGCGACCCTGCCCGCAGCGAATCGCCGACCTGCAGCACTGTAGACCCGTCGATCCGGTGACCGTTCAGAAACGTCCCGTAACGGCTCAGATCCTCCAGCACGCACTGGCCGTTCCGCAGGCAGACGGAACAGTGGCGGCGCGAAATGCCCGGCATGTCCGAGCCCAGCACAATCGTGCGCTCCCCGTCACCCGGCTGCGAGCCCACTACGAGCGGCGGCGCTGTAATGGCATACGCCTTGCTGCCAAACAGCAAATGGGTCGGAACTCCTGCGTGCGCCCGCGCCGTCTCGTCGCGCTCGACCTCGGCCACGGACTGATCCCAGGGCAGCTGGCGCCGGAGGCTGATGCCGGCGCCCTTGCCCGAGCTTTCCCTGATGCGCGCCAGCGCCCCGCGAGCGGTCGCGCCTGGCTCCAGCACGAACACTTCGCCACCCACACGCGCTTTGAGCATGTCCGGCAGGCCGGGCAAGTGCGCAACGCGATCGGTAACCTGGATCGCCGGCGTGTCTTCGGCCCGGTACAAGGCACGTAATTTACTGGCAATCAGCTGATAAACCGGCGCCGCCGCACCGATCAGTGAGAGCGATTCGATCTCGGCCTTGTGACTGATACCGCCATATTGCAGTTCGAGTTGCACCCGCTCATGGCGCGCGGCTTGCGCGAGCCATTGAGCGAGGCTGTTCAGAAGCATCTGCTCGGTTTCCGCCGTGTGCAGTGGATCGAACCGCGATTGCTGCACGAAGACTTCGGCGAGTGTGTTCAGCCAGATGTCGTAGAGAGCGTAAAGGCCGCTATCCTGCAACACCTCGACCCGCTCGATTTGCGCAAATCCTGGTTGCGCGAGGCGCGTCAGGGTGGTCGCGTGAAGACCCATGTCGATATGGACGGGAACAGCGTTCCTGTATTGCCGGCGCGTCGCGGCGACCGCGGCGTCGACCATTGCAACCACCGGCAATTTGAGTTCGCCCGCAATTCCGAGAAAAAGGCCAAGATGCTTCGTGTCCATGTAAGCGGGCACAGCCACTACCAGCTCGCTTGCGTCGCCGCCGCCGGCCCGCCACATCTGCTCCAGCTGCCGGCTGACCAGATCCGCCGCGCTCAAATGACTGAAGCGCTGCACTTGCAGCGGCGCGGTCGCCAGGTTCGACCAGTATCGGTGCTGCACGCGACGCGGATGGACGCGCGCATTCGCGAACGCCTCGTTGCCGGTCGTGAGTTCGCGATCGTCGAGAAGCGCGAAACCAGGCTCCCGGTAAGCAATCCGCTCGCCGCTCAGCAACGTGATCGCGGCGTCGTTTATGTGTGCTGCAATTCGCGTCAAGGTTTCTGCCCGTGGCCGCGGAGTTTCAGTCGGACCTCATATGACGAATCAGCTTGTCGTCGGTGTAGGTCTCTACATCGAGCACCAGGCGCTCCTGCAGCAACTGGAGCTGATGTACCAGAAACATCAGCAATATGCCGATCAGCAGCGCTATGAGGGTCGAGTTGAAAGCAACGCCGAGGCTAAGCGTTACGCCTGCGATATCGCCCTGCACGGCCTTGTCCGCCTGCGCCAGCGCGTCGCCGATACCGCGCACTGTGCCGATGAAGCCGATAGCGGGTATCGCCCATAAAATATAACGAATCATCGACATCTCCGAATCGAGCCGATCCGCCTCGGCTTCGCAAATAGTATGCGTGCTGTCGGCGACGTCCTGGATGCTTCGCGTCGTGGCGAACCTGCGCAATGCATTCAGCAGCACGCGCGGCAGCAACAGGCGCTGCCGCTCCGGTGGCAACGCCTGCACCTGTCTCGCGAATTCACGCGAATCCTCGGGCAATATGCGCATGCCCTCGGCGATCGGCACCAGGTCGACTTCCAGCAGTCGCTGCTGGTCCCTGAGTACGAAGGACTTGTAGCCCATGATGGCAAGCGCCCAGAACATCAGGATGAAACAGGATTCCTGCTCCGGATCCTTGATCAGCACCCACATCGAGCGCGGCTGGACTGCGGATGGATCCTGCTCTCTCACCATCGCCTGCTCTGCGATGTCCTGCGCAGCATTCGGTCGCGCGACCGACACGTAAAACGCGTGCACGACGATGATGGAAATGATCAGCGCAAAAAGCTCGAATACAAATTCGACCGGAATGTTCTTTTTCTTCATTTAGTTACACTCGCAACGCGACGATCAGGCCCGCTCACGGCACTTTGCCTTGCCGCAGGTATTCTGTCTGACGCCAGGCCTATGGGAGAAATTATATATCCGACGGAAACGGGATCGGCTCGTCGGCGGGAATCTCCTCCGTCGGAATGAAATCATCGTCGTCAGACTCGTAGGTCTGTTCGTCGAGATCGGAATCGTCGGCGCCGGTGCCGTCAACCGAGCCGTCAGCGGAATCGTCGGCGGAATCGTCGGCGGAGTCGTCGGCGCCGCCGGGCGCGCCGCTGTCCGCAGCCTCTGCCTCGGCGCTCGCCGCTTCGGCATCGTCCGGACTTGCGGCTTGTTCCTGCGGCTGCGGCTCTGCCTCGGCCTGATCCTGGTCCTGAGCCCAGCTCGGAGCGCATGGAAGCGCCGCTGCGGCCAGCATGGCGAGAATCGAACCGGAAGCTCCGCGCAGAGCCCTGATTGTCGTTAGGTCCCTCACAGCGCTATTGGACAACAGTCGCGGCGAAATGTCTCATCCTGAACGGCTTCATTCGGCATTTCTCGCAATGCGAAAACCCACGTCAAACCGGCCCTCAGAGCCAAAATCGCGATACGCATGCCTCAGTTCGAGGACACCCGAGTGGCGCCAGCTCGAGCCGCGTATCACGTGGTTCGCCCCACGCGCCGGTCCCGTGGGATCGACCAGCGGTTCCGTCTGGCCGGGCGTCGGCACGGAATAGTAATCCTGCACCCACTCCGCCACGTTGCCGCCGCCATCGTAGATGCCGAGCGCGTTGGGCGGAAAAGACCCGACCGGTGCGGTGCTGGTAAAGCCGTCGTTGTAACCCGGCAATATTGACGGCACCACGCCTTCCGCAGACTGATCGGCAAAGTTGCCGCTGTCGCGCCGCGGCGGCATATTGTCTCCCCACGGAAAAGTCGTTGCAGCGCTGCGTCCCTGGTAGCGAATCGCTAACGCCCATTCCGCTTCTGTCGGCAGCCGGTAACCATTCGGCACCGGTTTGATCGGCTCCCATTTTTCGAATTTCTTCTCGTAGGCGAGCGTCAAGCCTTCTTCTGCGCTTAGCCAGTTGCAGTATTCGGCGGCTTCCGCCCAGCTCAGGTTCACAGCCGGGTTGTTGTCGCCGGATAACGCCGCGTGCAACTCGCCGCCCGAATTGTGGTTCTGCCTGAAGCGAATGAACTCCCTGTTCGTCACCTCTTTTTCGCCGATGTAAAAAGGCTTCGTGATCATGACCGGAACAATCACTTCATTCGCCCGCCTGCCCTGCTCACGGCGCGACGAGCCCATAACGAAATTGCCGGGCTCGACACGACGCAAAACCTGTCCCTGAGGGGTGGTCATGGAGCCCGCAACGCTCTGACGCCTGACCTCTTCATCGGTGAGCAGCCGCACGTCGATCGTCTGCGGGTATCCGGGCCTCGGCGTAATGCTGCGGCTGTAAGTCTGGTACCCGTCCTTGCGGACCTCGAGCCGGTGCGGCGCCGAGGAAAGATTCAGGGTCGCATTGCCGCTGCCGCGCGTCCGGCCGTCGATGAAAATTTCGGCATCGCCCGGCAGCGCTTTGACGATGACCGTGCCGAGACGAGCCGTCATGTCGACCGTGATCGCACGCGACGCCGCCGCCTCGAGACGGACCTGGCGGACGGTCGAACCGTAGCCGGCTTTGGAAAGTCCGATTGCATAATCGATGTCGGGCGACAGTGCGAGCTTGATCGGCGACTGGCCTCTGTAGCGTCCGTCGACCGTAACGCTCGCGCCCACCGGAATGCTGTTGACCTGCAACTCGGCGTTCGCCGGCTCGAGCTCGATGGTCGGTATGACCTTGTCCTCGTTCGGCACGGTTTCAATGACGCCGTCCCACGCCTTGAACCCGTCGCGCACGACGCTCAGCTGGTGCGAACCTTCCATCAACTCGAGCTTCGCCGGCGTCGTGCCGATTCTGTCCTGCCCGCGGTAGATCGCGGCGCCGGACGGATTCGACGACACGTCCACGTTTGCCCATCGCGGCACGAGTTGCACGTGAAGCTCCTGGTATCGGTCCAGGCCCGGCACGCTCAGGCGGTCGCTGAACGGCAGAAACCGTTCCGCCGTTACCGAAACCGAATGAATGCCGGGCTCGAGCACCAACGGACCATAGGGTGCGGACCCGACGTTCGCATCGTCGACCGTGACCACTGCCTCCGTGGCCGGATCGGTGATGACGGTCAGTTTTCCGGGCAGCTTGCGCAGCTCGATCCGCACCGTTCTGCTGGGGTCGTCGCCGACCAGGAGAGTCTGGTTCACCTCGTAGTAGCCGTCCTTCCGGACGTTGACCGTGTAGTTGCCGGGCCGCAGCAATATCCGGTCGCCGACGGGCAGGCGAAACCACCCGCCTGTTATGGAAAACCGGTCCGGTTCGCCGGGCTCGATCTGGAATTGAATCGACTTGGAACTGAACAGGAGCCATGACACCAGCACCAGCAGCACGATTCCGGTGCCCACGCCCGTCTGCCATCGATAGGCACTGGACGGCGGTGCTGCGATCGAGACTTCGGTCGCCCGACGGAACGCAGTCGGCGCAATCTCCTCGTCGGCGGCTGCACCGTCGACGGCAAGCTCGGGGGGCTGCGTGATGTACGCGCTGTCCTCGAGGCGCACCGTTACGAGCAGCGCGTCCGGCTGCCCGGGCGCCTGGCTGACCTCAATGCGCGAGCCAAAGAATGTGAGCATGTCGCCGCTCGCGATGCGTTTTGACGTCGTCAGCGGCTGGTCGTTGAAACGTATGCCGCTCTTGCCGACAGGCTGCACGAACGGCTCGCCGTCGAGTTCATCGATCAGCGCAACCGGCGCATTGCCCGGGCCCGGCAGACGAATTTCGCAGTCACTGCCTGTCCCGAGACGAAGCGGCAACCGGTCGAGATCGAATCGACGTTCGCCCTCCGCGTCCCTGATGACAACAGCAGCTACCTTCAAATCCGTTCCTCACATTTGATGACGACAGGCTCCGGTTCGATCTCCGGGGCAACGCGAAATTCCAGCCGCACGTCGCGGAATCCTGTCCGGCTGCCGGTCGCAACGTAGGCTCCCGGGCGCAGGCTCAGCTCCTGTGTCGTAAACGCTCCCAGTTTGCCGACCCTGAAGATGGACACCTCCGTCGCATTATCGGATACCAGCTGCACCTTGAGCGGGGTCGCGGCACGTTTCAGCAATCGCGACAATTCGTTTTTGCGATCTTCGAGACGCGGTCCGATCGGCGTCATCGTCGTCACCTGCAGCAGCAATTGCGTTGCCGACTGCATCGTTGCCGGAGCGCTCAGGGAATCGGGATCGCTGATGAACGTCTCGAGTCTCTCATGGACTGCCGCCCGCGCCCTGGCGCGTGCGAGTCCTTCCCTGACAAACTGCAAATCCGAATCGATCTTGCCTATTTCCTCGTACGTCGCAATCGCCGCCTGCCATTCCTCATTGGTTTCCAGGGCTGCGGCTTGCTGTTCCAGGCGGCGAATGTTACCCAGGCGAATTTCCTGGTCGACCCGCTGCAAACCGTCCACCGGCTGTTGCGAGTCCGGGTGCAGCAGCTTCGCAGCATCGAAGGCCGCCCTTGCACTTTGATAATCGCCAACCGCAAGCGCCTCGAGACCTTCCGTCATGCGCTGCTCGAACGACAGTTGCCGGATTGCCTCGGTCACGCGCTCGAGGCCGCTCGCCGCCGGCTGCCACGCAGGATCGAGCTCGAGCGCTTTTTCGAACGCAAGCTTCGCCGCCTGCAGGTCGAGGTCATTCTCGAAGTTCAGCGCCTGGTCCATCAGGCTGAGCACCGACGACAGGTTCCGGGCGCGCGCGAGGCCCTGCTCCGCTTCCGCATGGCCCGGCGTTATGGTCACTGCCAGGTCGTATAACCTCACCGCCTCCGCATGATCGCCGGAAGCGAAAGCAGCGCCCGCCGCATCGAGGGTCTCGGCGAAGACGCCGTCAATGCGATCGAAGAACGGCTCCAGCATGTCGCTCGCTTCACGGTATCGGTCGCCCGCCAGCCGATAGTCCTTGTCAAGGTAGGCCTTGTCTCCCTGCTCGTAGACATCCAGGACGTTCAGATACATCTGACCGCCCCAGTGCTCGATGCCGCGATAGCGCAGGCGCTCCAGCCGGGACAGCAGGTCTCCGAGCGATTCGTCCGTCGCCGCTTTGAGTGCTGCTTCCGTGGCAGGATCGACACGGCTTTCGGTCGCCGTCGACTCCGTTTCGACAGGGGCGACATCGGTATCGCCCGCAGCCGGCGCGTCCGGCGTATCGGCCGTGCCCTCGCTTTCGTTGTCCACGACATTCGGCAGCCAGAAGATGACGGTGAGGGAAACCAGCACCAGCAAGGCCAGTCCGCCGAACGCAACTTTCGGCGACACGCCGCGAACCCTGACATTGTCGGCCGGGCTCATCGCGTGCGACGTCGCATCCGGCCGCACCGGACGTATCGGCTGGAGAGGGTCCGCCCCGATTTCGGTAACGTCCAGAGCTTCCGCACCGCGGCTTCGTATCAGCGCGGACCCGGACGCCACACCGGCCTCGAGCAGCCTTTGGGCAACCTGTTCGGCCGACGGTCTCTCACTCGACCCGGGCAGAAGCATGTCGCGGACAATGCGTTGCAGTTCTTCGGGGATCGGCGAGCCATCGGCAGCGGTGATCGTTGCCGAAAACGCGGCGTTCTCCGTTTCCGCAGCCTGCGGCGGGCTGCCGGTCAGAATTTCGTGCATCAGCACGCCCAGGGCGTAGACGTCGTCCGCGGGGTCCGGATTCTGGCCGGCACGTTGCTGCGGGCTTGCGGCAATTGCGCTGCCGCCCGAGGCGGGCGCATCGGGTTTTGCGGCGATGCCGAAGTCGATCAGGTATGGCAGTCCGCGGCGATCGAGCAGCACGTTGCTCGCCTTGATGTCGCGGTGAATGAGCCCCTTGACGTGCGCGTAACGCAGTGCGTCGGCGATAAGGCCGAACGGGCGAAGTGCATCCAGCGGCGGCTGTCCCGCAACGACGCGAATTTCGGGGCCGTCGATGTATTGCTGACTGTAATAGGGTCCGTCCGGATCGTCGTGATACTCGAACACGCGCACGATGTGCGGGTGCATCAGGCGGCTGGCCGTGCGCCATTCCTGATGGAAAAGGGTTCGCCCGGAAGAATTCTGCGAAAGGCTCGGCGCGAGGAACTTGAGCGCGACACGGTGTTCAGCTCGCCGATCCTCCGCCAGCCAGACCTCCGACATCCCGCCGGCTCCGAGCCGGCGAATGAGCGTATATCTGTCGGCCAGCCGCGTACCTTCTTTCAGTACCCGCATAAACTGGTTCGACAACTTCTAACCGGTTGGTTGCTGGTTCTGCGCGGACCTGGCGGGCACGCCGACGTCGATCGCCTGCGAAAAACCGGTTTCGGCCTGGTAGATTTCCTTCAGCAACTTGCGCCAGCCCTCATACTGGGCCTCCGCGGTACCGGTCAGCCGGCGAGACTCGCCTTCGACTTTGACCACCATCGGCGCGGCCTCGGCGCCGAACGATTCCGACAGTTCCTTGATGTTTTCGCGATGTATGTTTGCCGAAGACCGGAGCTGCCACGAGGCGATGATCGTGCCGATGCCGCGATTGATGCCCACATACTGAGCGGCCTGTTTGGCCCTGGCGCTGGAACCGCTCGAACCGCTGGTATCGATGCTCAGCGAACCGGCAACCACGACCACGCCCAGGAGTGCGCGCAACGCGGCGGATCGCTTGATCTGGCGATAGCTGACGGCCTGCTCGCGCGCGGCCTTTCTCCAGGACTCATAGGGAATGGCGACCCCGTAATAGAAATTGGCGTAGTGCTCATTCAGGGTATCGATGACGAGACGGTCGCGCTCGCGGATCTGTCTCAGACGGTCGATCATCGGATCGTTGGTCGCCGGCAGTCGTACCGGAGACGTTACCCCATCATCGTTGGTAACGAGATATTCACCGTAGATATCCGGCGCCATATCTTCAAAGAAACGGAGTTCCGAGACCTGGCGAATTCTCGTTACATCCTGCGGCGAGAGTGCCGCCGCGTGAGTGCGGAGATCGTTCGCGATATCGTTGAACACTTTCTGGTAGGGGTCCTGGCTGCGGTCCCGGGATTCGGAATAGGACGTGATGCCGGTTTGCATCGCATATTCTTTTTCGTACCACGTCCGGCCCATCGCATCTTCGGCTTTCACGCGCAGCGTGACGAATTCGCCGTCCGAATCCTCGATCCCTCCACTCAGAACGACGTCGGTGAAGACGTAGCGCGACGGTATGACCCGGACGGCACCCCAATATCCGGTGCCCTGCAGCGTCGTTTTCAGGTGATAAGGTATATATCGGGTTTCGGCTTCACGTACCTCCGGGTAGACGCCGCTGTCGTCCGCGTCGTTACCCTCGGGGATCCCGTCTTCGAAATTGATGATGCCGACGTCGAGCAGCATGTTCTCGGAAATATCCAGCGAGGCTACGTTCAACTCCGTCTTGTCTGCTGTAACGACTTCCGAAACCGTGCAGCTCGCACACAGCAACGTTGCGGATATTGCCGACAGGAGAAGAAGCAGAGTTTTTTTCATATCAACTTCAAACACCCCTGATGCCCGGGTTCCCTCCGACTTTGCGTGCGCTCCGGCAGCGGTTACAGATTATTGTAGTTCCGGTACTCTTCCCACAAGCGTTCTCGCAGAACCGGGTCGTCTTCGCTCAACGCTGCTTCCTTCAATTGCTTTGCGACGATATCCTCGCTCACGAGGTCGGGGATATCCTCGGGCGTCCGCTTCGCAATCTCCTCTTCGGACATGCTCTCCACCGACGGTGTCGAACCGCTGCCGGCAGCTCCTGCCCGCGCAACCTCGGCCTCGCCGGTCCCTTCGACGCCGCCGCTCGCCTGCTTGCCGAGCCCGACACCGCCGCTGCCGCCGGCACCGCCGCCGCCGAAACCTTCCGTATCGCGCCCGACGGTGGAAATTTCGCGTTGCTCTTCGGCAAGCACTTCATCGAAGCCGCCCACCGATTTATCGAGCTCGCCTTCGAGGCGCGCCTGCCGCTCGGCTTCGGTTTCGCCGGGGACCGAACCCACGTCGCCCGCGCATTCGCCGGATTTCTCCATGCCGCCGACACCGCCGGGAAGATTCTCGCCGCAGTTGCCGTCGCCGCCGGCGCCGCCTGCCGCGCCGCCGGTGCCAGGCACCTGGCCGCCCAGACCGCGGACACCGCCGCCTCCGGCGCCGCCGCCACCACCCGCGCCGCCGTCCATGCCACCCGGCATTCCACCACCCGAGGCGCCGCCGCCGCCGCCGCCGCCGGACATGCCGCCCGGCATTCCACCGCCCGAGGCACCGCCACCACCACCTCCGCCGCCGGACATGCCGCCCGGCATTCCACCGCCGGAGGCACCACCACCGCCTCCCGACATTCCGCCAGGCATTCCACCGCCGCCCGACGAACCACCCGGCATGCCGCCGCCGCCCGACGAACCACCCGGCATCCCGCCGCCGGAAGAACCGCCCGGCATGCCGCCACCTTCACCCGGCATGCCGCCGGGCATTCCACCGCCGGACGAACCGCCGGGCATGCCACCACCCATTCCACCGCTTGCACCGCCGGAACTGGAAACCGCGCAGCCGCCCAACAGCAGCGTGCCGGCCAAACCGAGAATGAGGGGGCGTAACCCGCGGACCATTCGCTGCGTCTGGTTGATAAACTTCATTGTCTTATCGCCTCGCTGAAATGGTTTGAGCACCTACGACGGTGCGTGGCGCGGCCGATCTTTACGTCGCCGCCGCGCCCGGCTTCGTATTTGTATTCGTACCTGCATTGTGATCGCAGCAGCATCGCGTTAGTTCCGCCGGACATCGCGCCGGATGACGCGTTTCCCGCGTCATTCGCCGACCATAATACGCTCACTCAGCGCTCGCAACAGCACGAATGCGCAACCCCCGTGGCCCCGCGGGCGCGCGTAAGGGAGGCGTTTGACTTATTGTAACAAGAGCCTGTTTCAGTTCCGCTTTTGGAGGGACGCCCGGGTTGGGGAGGGAAATCCAGGCGGTGGGATGCCGCCGGCCCATCCGGCTGGCCGGCGGCGCAACAGGTCACTATTCGATCGGCGAGCGCTCGTCCTGGCGCCTCTGATAGCGTTCGCGCTTCGCTTGCGCCTGGTCGAACAACTGCTGTCGCTGCGCCGGTGTCAACACTGCGCGTATGTCGGCCTTCAGCCTGCCATGCAACAAGGCGTGCTCGGTTGCAATGGCGCCTTTTTCTACCGCCAACGCGTTCAGTTTCGCATCGTGTTCACTGTCGAGGTCGAGTTCGTGGAAAGCCTTGCGATTCGCGTCGGCACGTTCCCGCAGGGCGTCCATTTGCGGCCTTGCCGCAAGTACGACGTTGTCAATCTCCTGCTGCTGCGTCTCATCCAGATCCAGCTCCCGCGTGAGGTGCCCGACCATTCGGCCGGGATCGCCGCTTTCATGCATTCCCGCCCCGCGATGTGCACGGTGCTTACCGTCGTGTTCGCCGCCGTGATGTCCGTGTCCGGCAACAGCCGCACCACTCGTAACCGCGAAAAGTGCAACCGATAGTGCGCTGATCATATGCTTCTTCATGTACTTGCTCCGTGGTCCTGGTTTGTCGATCGGACATTAAGCGGAATTGCGTCGACAAACGTCAGGACAAGTTCCGGCATTGCAAAGAATTGTCAAGCCTGCGTTGCGTCGATACCGTCTTTCAACGACGATGCGTCAACGTAAGGAACTGTACACGGCATTGCGGACTACATCGCCACAACGGGAAGCCAGTATTCTGCTGATCGACGATGACCGGCAGCTCGGCAGCATGCTGAGCGATTACTTCGCAACCGACAAACTCGAACTCGCGGTGTGCACGAGCGGCGAAGAGGGACTGCAAAAGCTGGCTGCCGAACGTTTCGACCTTCTGATTCTCGACATCATGCTTCCGGGGCTGAGCGGCCTGGAAGTATTGCAACGCGTCCGCCGCAACAGCGACGTGCCGGTGATCATGCTGACGGCAAGAGGCGACGATGTCGATCGCATCATCGGACTGGAATTCGGCGCGGACGACTATCTGCCGAAGCCGTTCAATCCGCGAGAACTGGTTGCGAGAATCAAGGCCATTTTGCGGCGCTCACAACGCAACGGCGGCGACACGACGCGGCTCGAACTGGGCGGCATCGAGCTGGATCTGCGCACGCATCGCGTAACCGTCGACGGCAATGAAGTCCGGCTCACAGGAACGGAATTTGAAATTCTGCGCTGCCTCCTGGAAACGCCTGGAAAAGTCGTCAGCAAGGAGCAATTGAGCGAGCGAGCGCTCGGGCGACGACTGATGCCATACGACAGGAGTATCGATACGCACATCAGCAATCTACGCGGCAAGCTCGAGCAGACCGGCGGACGTAATACGACCATTCAGAATCAACGCGGGGTCGGCTACCTGCTGATCCCTGGCCGTTAACAAGAAGCAAAAAAATGCGCAGCTTACTCGTACGAATCTTCGTTTCGTTCTGGCTCATCATCGGCATCACGATCGGCGTGGCCGCGGTGACCGGTTACTACTACGCCGAGCGCATGCGCAGTGAACTGGAAAACTTCGAATTTGACGACACGATTCTCGAGGCGAGCGCCGCATTGTCGTCCGGGGGCCGTGACGGGCTTGCATCGTGGCTTCGTCAGGTTCCGGAATCCCGGAACGTCACGATCTTCATAATCGATCCGGATGGCAGGGATATTCTGGAGCGACGGCTCCCCCGGCACCTGGCGAGCAAGTTGCATCGACATCAGAGTCACATGCCGCCGCAGAGACGCGCGCGGTCCGACCCGATGAATCTGCGTCGCGCCCGGCCGCTTTCCCAGCTCGTCTCGAAAGACGGTGAGTTTTACACCATCCTGGTCTCGCGCACACATCGGCCGCACGGCTACTGGGAAGGGGCGCCGGCCGGATCGGTCTTGCTGGCACTCGCCCTGATCGTGAGCGGTATCGTTTCCTATCTCCTCGCCAGGGCGATCAGCGACCCGGTACGAAAGCTGCGTCACGCCACGGTGTCGCTCGCCGAGGGCAACATGAACAGCCGTGTTGCCTCGTCGCTCGGAAATCGCCGCGACGAACTCGGCATGCTCGCCAGGGATTTCGACGCGATGGCGGAAAAGCTGCAGCGGGCGGCCGCGCAGCAGACGGAGCTGTCGAGAAATATCTCGCACGAATTGCGCTCGCCGCTCGCGCGCTTGAGGGTGGCGATGGAGCTTGCGAAACGGCAGACCGGGGAGTTGCCTGAGTTCGACCGCATCGATGACGAGACAGAGCGCCTTGACCGCCTGATCGGACAAATCCTGAGTTACACGCGCATGGAATCCGGCTCGCAGGCGGAGCCCGGTTCCATCGATCTTGCGGACCTCGTTCAGGAAGTCGTCGAGAACGTCAACTTTGAATGTCGCGCCGGAGGTTACGAAGGCGTCAGCGTCGTCACGGAGCTGGACGCTTCGCCGCTCGTCGCCGGCTACGCTGACGCGCTCACCAGCGCGATCGAGAACATCGTGCGCAACGCCGTCCGGCACAGCCCGCCGAACGAAACAGTAATCGTTCGCGTCACAGCAGAATCCGACAATGTTGCCGTCGTCGAGGTCCTCGACAAGGGCGAAGGTGTCGCTGACGACGAGCTGCCCCACTTGTTCCAGCCGTTCTTCCGCACGCGCAGCGCAGCCGCAGACAGCAAAAAACGCGGCACGGGCCTTGGCCTTGCCATCGCCGAGCGCGCTGTAAAGCTCAACGGCGGCACGGTCAGCGCGGAGAACCGCAAGACCGGCGGGCTGCGCGTACTCGTTTCCCTGCATCTCGACTCATCGCCGCGTGCGTAGGCGCGTCGCTAGCGGCATCAGTCGACCGCCGGTGCCGCTTTCTTGCGCCTGTGGTTCTTGCGAAACAGGATAACCGACAAGTCGTCCGGCTTGCTCGGCTGGGTTTTCGATTCAACCGTCATTCTGCGTTTCGCGAGACGCGTCAGTGCCTCCGCGGCCGAGTCGAGCGCGCCTTTGCGCATGACTTCCACGATTTCGACGAAGTGCAGGTTATCGGTCAGCCCGTCGCTGGCGACGAGGACGGTGTCGAACGGACTCAGCATGACCGTCGCGCCCATGTCGATGCGCATGTCGCTGCTGCCGAGGAAGTTCGACACGAGATGCCGTTCTTCATGGTGCAATGCCTCGCGCTGGCCGAGAAAGCCGGCCTCGACCGCGAAGCCGGTAGGCGAGTGCGCGAGCGTCTGCGCTTTGACCTTGCCGCGCTGTCCGACGATGATCGCCTCGGAATCGCCGATTTGATACGTGCGCGCGATCGAACCTTCGATGGTTACGACCGTCAAGGTTGTCGCGGACCCTCCGCCGAGTTCGAGCACCGCGCGATTTGCTTCGTCGATGCCGTTCAGAATCGCGGTGCGCAACAGCGTCGTTTCCGACATCGCCGTCTGTAACGATGCCTCGAGCCTGGCGACTGCCGTACGCGAGGCGCGCCGTCCCGCAGGCAGGCCGCCCGCGCCGTCGGCAACGAGGAGCACTGCGGCATCGGGGCCGTAGGGTATCGCGGCCACGGTGTCTTCGTTGTCAGTCTCCTTGTCCGGCGAGCGACAGGTGTACGCAACCATGCAGCCTCCACCGATGCGGATAATCTCGGTCTCGGCGGTCGGCCCACCGTCGAGCAACACGATCCGATCGGCAATGGCGGCGTCAGAATTCAACTGAGATCCCGGCGATATTCCGGAGTGAACTGCGAAATGTACGACCGGCAAACCTGGTCACTTGCGCTGCACCGGTAATTTGCACCAGGCGCAGAAGTTCCAGAACTCCTCTGCGATGCCCCATTTGCAGCGGCGGCAACTGTGCCGGCTGCCTTCGAGCTTCCATGGCTTCTTCACTTTCGTGCGGCACCAGGGGCAGTAACGCATGAACGGCATCAGCGGTTTTTTGCAGCGGCTATTGGTGCAGCGGGCCGTGTAGCGCTTGTCGCTGTAATGACGGTTCGTTTCCGGCTCGAAGCCCGGACCGTAACACCACGGGCAATACGCCCAGTCGAGTTTGAGGCCGCGCTCGCAACGCGGGCATTGCGACGGCATGCGCGTCGGCGCGCCGCGCGATGGATTGTCGATGCCGCACCACGGGCAGGCCTGCATGCTTTCGGCCACGGGACCTTCGCAACGGCGGCATTGATGGCGTGTATCGAGCACGCGCTTGTACAAGCGCTGAAACTCCCGCCACTGCTGCTGCCGCCATGAGGACGACTGTGTCACCTTGCGCCGCGTCGCGCGGCGCCGCGTACGGCGCGCGCGGCTCTGCAGCCTCTTGAAGGCGTCATACATCTGTATGGCATCCCGGTAACGGTCAGACGGGTCGAGCTGAATCGCACGGCGCAGGAAAGTCACGAATTCTGGCCGCACCCGGGTCGTGAGGCGGTCGGAGCCCGCCATCGGCCAGTTGAACGGCCATTCGGGCAGGATGCCCGAGAACATGCGGTACAAAACGAGTCCGACGGAGAACACGTCGGACTGGAATTTCGGTCGGCCCATCGCCTGTTCGGGCGCGATGTAGTCGATCGTTCCCGAACCGGATGCCTTGAGCGTGCGCAGGCTGATCTTGGCGAAACCGAAATCCGCCAGCTTCAGCACATTGTCGGGAAACAGGATGTAGTTTTCGGGTTTGATGTCACAGTGAATGATCTTGTGCGAATGCGCATAGGCCAGGCCGGCCAGGGCCTGGTCGCCCAGTTCGATCGCCCGCGCGGTCGACATCCGCCGGAACAGCCTGTCGGCGAGCGACTCGCCGCCGAGTTCCATGGCGATCACGAAGTGCTCGCCGATGTAGCTCGCATTCTGCACGGACAGGATGTTGGGGTGTCGCAGTTTTGCCGCGACCCGCACCTCGCGCAGGAAATCCTCGCTGCTGACGCCGCTGCCGGCCCGCGGGATCTTGAGCGCCACCCGGGTCTTGTGGATCGTGTCGAACGCGGCGTAAACGTCCGCCAGCGGGCCGGTCGTAATGCGACTCGAAATGCGATACTTGCCAAGCGTCTGCCGGGCTTTCAGTAACGGGATTCTTTTCCTTCTATTGTGTGCAGACAATGTTGGGTATTCTTATCCGGTGTGGCCGTTGGCCGTCATCATTGAGTCGTAAACGCTCTTAGTCAAGGCACCGAAGAGCATGCCGGTACGATTCGCACCCTGTAGGAGCCCGCCCCGCGGGCGACCTGCGATGACGAATCTGCTGGCAGGTCGCCCGCAATGGCGGGCTCCTACAATACTTCGAAAAGCCCCGCCGCACCCATGCCGCCACCGACGCACATCGTGCAAACCACGAACTTGGCGCCGCGGCGCTTTCCTTCGATCAGCGCATGACCGACCAGTCTCGCACCGGACATGCCGTACGGGTGCCCGACCGAAATAGCGCCCCCATTGACATTGAGCAGCTCGTTCGGAATACCGAGCTTGTCGCGGCAATAGATTACCTGAACCGCAAACGCCTCGTTCAGTTCCCACAGGCCGATGTCGTCCGCTTTCAATCCGCTGCGTTGCAGGAGCTTCGGCACGGCAAAGACCGGTCCGATACCCATCTCGTCAGGCTCCGTCCCTGCGACGGCGATCGCACGGTAGATGCCCAAAGGCTCGAGTCCTCTTTTCTCGGCGAGCTTGCTGTCCATCACCACGGCCGCCGATGCCCCGTCGGACAACTGGCTCGCGTTGCCGGCGGTAATGTGGCCGCCTTCGAACACCGGCTTCAGGGAGGCAAGGCCTTCTTTCGTCGTGTCCGGCCGATTGCCTTCATCCTTGTCGATACGGGTGGCGCGAAAACTTACGTCGCCCGTTTCCTTGTCCTTGATCCCCATGCTGACTTTCATCGGCACGATTTCGTCGTCGAAAGCGCCGTTTTCCTGTCCGGCAGCCGTGCGTTGCTGACTTTGCAACGCGTACTCGTCCTGGCGCTCGCGGGAAATACCATACCTTCTGGTCACGACCTCGGCAGTTTCAAGCATGCTCATATAGATGTGCGGCGCCGCCTCGAGTACGTTCGGATCCGAGGCGCGATAGCGGTTGTAATGTTCGTTTTGCACCAGGCTTATGGATTCCAGGCCTCCTCCCACGACGATCGACATGTTGTCGTCGAGGATCTGTTTGGCGGCAATGGCAATCGCCATCATGCCGGACGAGCATTGGCGATCGACCGACATGCCGGCGACAGTCACCGGCAGCCCGGCCGCGAGAAGCGATTGACGCGCAACGTTCAGGCCGCTGGAGCCCTGCTGCATCGCGCAGCCCATGATCACGTCGTCGACCTCCGCGGGATCGATGCCGGCACGCCTGACGGCTTCGCGAATGGCATGCGCGCCTAGCGTCGGCGCTTCCGTGTTGTTGAACGCGCCGCGGTACGCTTTGCCGATGGGCGTGCGCGCCGTGGATACGATGACCGCTTCTTTCATGGCCGGCTCCGGATCAGTTCAGTTTGATGCCAAGTTCTGCGGTAGCCTTTTGCAGGAACTTGACCGTCTGTTCACCGCCCGCCTGCAGTTCGCGCTGCCCGGCAGTATCGGCGATACGTTCCCAGGCGGAAGCGACATGCTCCGCGTCGCGGCGATCCGGCGCGAGGAACACGCCCGGCGTCTCCTGGATAAGCACTTTTGCAAACACCCCGGCGCCAGCGGCGACGATCTGCCGCGTGGGTGCATCTTCGCCAGCAAGGAAAATGACGGCAGGCGTCACTGCTTCCGGCTCGAGCAATGACAGGACCTTTTCCGCCATCAGGTCCGCCGTCATGCGAGTCGCAGCGATGGGCGCAAGCGCATTGACCTTGATTCCGTACTTCTCGCCTTCGAGTGCGAGGGAGTTCATGAAGCCGACCAGCGCCATTTTTGCCGCTCCGTAATTCGTCTGGCCGAAATTTCCGTAGATGCCGCTTGACGACGAGGTCATGACGATGCGGCCGTATTGTTGCTCGCGCATGAGCTCCCAGACGGCCTTCGTGCAATTGACGGACCCGGTCAGGTGCACGTTCAGGACCAGTTGAAAATCGCTTAATTCCATCTTGGCAAAGGTCTTGTCGCGAAGAATTCCTGCGTTGTTCACGAGCACGTCGACACGTCCCCAGCGGTCGACAGCTTCGCCGACCATTGCTTCCACCTGCGCAAAGTCCGCAACGTTGGCACCGTTCGCGATCGCCTCGCCGCCCCCATCGACGATCTGGCGCACGACTGCATTTGCGGCATCGCTCGACGCGCCGGACCCGTCGCGGGCGGCGCCGAGATCGTTCACGACGACGCGGGCGCCGCGACGCGCAAACTCAAGAGCATGCGATTTGCCAAGGCCGTTTCCGGAGCCGGTAACGATTACGACCCGGTCGTCAAAGCGAATTGCCACTTGCAGTGTTCCTCTCAGGTTTCCGTAGTGTCAGGTGACGAAGAACAGACTCAGTATATCGGCGACCATCGCCGGTTTGTCTTCGCCTTCGATCTCAACGTTAAAGCGGGTCTTCAACAGAATCTGGCCGGGGGCTTTTTCCTCGACATCCTTTAATACCGCTTGCGCCCGGATTCTGCTGTCGACTTTCACCGGCTGCAGGAAGCGAACCTTGTCGGAACCGTAGTTGATCGCCATCACCGTGTTCTCGGGCCGGATCCCGCACTCGGCACCGAAGTACGAAATGAGCGACATCGTCAGGTAGCCGTGCGCGATGGTCCTGCCGAACGGCGTACGTGCGGCCTTTTCCTCGTCGACGTGGATGAACTGGTGATCCAGCGTCGCATCGGCAAACGCGCTGATCCGATCCTGGTCGATCAGGAGCCACGCGGACGGCGCCAGTTGCCGATCGATGTAATCGCGCAACGCGTCTTTCCGTACTGTCAGCATGATCGTCGTCTCCCAGCCGGCAGTCGGCAAAACGCAAGCGATCGAACCTCGAGGGTGGCCCCGGCGGTGGTCAAGTGTAGCGGGTTTGGCGTTTGCCGCCTGATATAGTTGCGCAGTTGACCTGCCCATCGAGGGACATGACTTGGGAAAACCCGGAAACACCGGCTTGCGCCGCATCCTGCTCGCCGCTCGATGTTCGGCCCAGGGGTTCGCGGACGCCTGGAAATACGAAGCGGCCTTTCGTCAGGAAATCGCGCTCACGACGGTACTCGTTCCACTGGCGATTTTGCTCGGACAAACGGGCCTTGAGCGAGTCATCCTGATCGGCTCCTGTCTGCTGGTGCTGATCGTGGAATTGCTCAACTCGGCGGTCGAAGCCACTGTGGATCGATTCGGGGACGAACAGCACGAATTATCCGGCAGGGCCAAGGACCTCGGTTCGGCCGCGGTGTTCGTCAGCCTCGTGATCGTCGTCGCAGTCTGGCTCGCGATGGCATGGCAGCGATTTCTCGGCTGATCTTTCAGGGCTGGCGTACCTTCACTGGCTCGTTGCTGCCGACTCAGATCGACAAACCGGCAAGAGCAAGGAGAGCGCCGATTGCTGCGCCGGCCAGCACGTCGCTCGGGTAATGCAGACCGAGGACGACCCTGGAGATTGCCACAAGCACGGCAAACGGCGCGGCAACAATGAGCGACAGCGGTTCGAAATGACCGAATTGAATCGTAAAACAGACCGCGTGCAGTGTGTGACCCGATGGGAAGCTGTAACGATCCAGTGGCGGCGCACCGCACAGAATATTGCCGTTCGCCATATAAGGCCGTTCTCTGACCAGACGGCGTTTCAGCAGCTTGTACAGCGTCACGCCAATGGCCGCAATGACAGCGGCTTGCAGGATAAACGGGGCCGACTGCGGGCCGCGTAGCACCAAGGTGATGCCGCCGAGCAGCAACCAGAACCCCCCGTCGCCCAGGCGGCTTACGATCGAAAAGAGGCGGCGTACACCTTCCGGTCGGCCGTACTTGTTGACGCGCAGACACAGTCCGATTTCCAGTGCGTCGAAGTACTGAAGGACCGCAGCCATCGGCATCCTCCACGGTTTGAGTACTGTGGGCATGCTACGGTCGCAATGCGTCTGCTCGATGACTTTTCGATGACAATTCCGTGAATTTTCAAGCGCTTTTTAGGCAATCTGTAACCGGATTGTAACGATAGCGTCACGGCCATCGTGGAGCATGGGCGATCATGCGAATCGCAATTGCCACGGACGCCTGGAGACCGCAAGTCAACGGCGTCGTCACCACCTTGTCACAGACGCGAGCGGAACTGATCGACATGGGCCACGAAGTCCTGATGATTACTCCCGCGGGACGGCGCACGATTCCCTGTCCCACTTATCCCGAGATCAGGCTGGCATTGTTCCAGGGCCGGAAGGTCGCGAGGCAGCTGGAGCAATTCTCGCCGGATTGCATACACGTCGCGACGGAAGGGCCGCTTGGATTCGTCACGCGCCGCTACAGCATCAAGCGACGGATTCCGTTCACGACCTCGTATCACACGCAGTTTCCGGAGTACGTTCGCGCCCGGGCACCCATCCCCGTTCGCCTTACTTTCGCCTTTCTCCGCTGGTATCACGGTGCGGCGGAAAAAACTCTCGTACCAACAGGAAGCGTAAAGAAAATGCTCGAAGCAAGGCACTTCAGGAATGTCGAAATCTGGTCCCGCGGCGTGGATGCGGTACTGTTCAATCCCATCGAGAAAGTCGAGTGGCAGTGGCCGCGTCCGGTATGGATCAATGTCGGCCGCGTGTCGGTCGAAAAGAACATCGAACAGTTTCTCGACCTCGAGCTGCCTGGCAGCAAAGTCATCGTCGGGGACGGCCCCGATCGGACGCGCCTCGCTCAGAAGTACCCGGATTGTCATTTCCTGGGTTACAAGTTCGGCGCCGAACTTTCGGCGCATCTCGCGGCCGCCGACGTTTTCGTTTTCCCCAGTCGCACGGATACCTTTGGTCTGGTGATGCTGGAGGCGATGGCTTGCGGTCTGCCGGTCGCCGCACTGCCGGTCACCGGCCCCATAGATGTGGTGCGCCCGGGAATCACCGGCGTACTCGACGACGACCTGCGGCGAGCGTGCATGGCCGCGTTGCACCTCGACCGCAAGGCCTGTCGCGATTTTGCGGAATCGCGGAGCTGGCGTCGCTCCACCGAACAGTTTCTGTCTCAGCTCGCGAACCGGCTCGATGAGGGCGGTCGCGTTGGCTCATCCGTCCGTGACGCGCATACCTGACGCCGCGCTGCGCGCATGCAGCGCCTGGCTGTCGACAGCATCGGGCGAACTTTCTCGCGGTCCCGTCCAGGCTCGTTCAGGCAAGCGATTCAGGCGCGAGGTCGATTACCCCCGAGTCCGTGCACCAGGCGATGGTGATGGCGGCAAAGCTGTACCAGGTTTCGCAGGCTCGTCTCGCCGCCGTCCGCCCGATGCCGAATGTGGTGGCCGTCGATGAATGCCGTATTCGAGCAGCCCGGGAAGCAGCAACCCTTGTCTCTCGCACGCAGCGCGCGGCGCATCGCGGGCGGAATGACCCGTGATTTGCGGCCGATGGATAATGGTTCCCCTTCCTCATCCTCAATCAAGCCGGAAATCGAGCATTCGCAGACGATGCGGCGCGACGTTTCCGCGGAAACACGGGGCCCGTCATCCAGATGGGAGAGCCCGGCATTGATGTGCGGCGACGTTGCCGCGGAAAGGTCCTCGCGCAGAGTTTCCGCGGAAACGTGAACAAGCACCTGGCAGCGATCGGCGGCCGAGCCAGAAGTCAGCTCCGTATTGAGATAGGTCTCGGCGATCTCGACCAGTGCATCCGCGCGTCGCACCGGAAATGGCGCTTTGTCGGTGCTTCTGCGCCAACGTCCGCACTGAACGATTGCTCCGCGTAACGTTGCTGCTGCATCGCCCGGACTTTGGAATACGAGACCTGACCCTTGCGAAACGCCTCACTGATCTTCGGGAGTTTTGCGAGCGCATGCGCCACACGTACCTTCTCCCGGGCGGCGTTCATGTCGATGCCGCATTTGAAGTTGAGCCAGTGGGCACAAGAGCAAAGGCCCGGCAGGTGCCAGTATTCCCGTTCGTCGAATTCCCGGATCAGCGCCAGCAACCGATACGTGGCGGCAGAGATGTAGGCTGAGAGTTCGGCGATCTCGGCACCCGGTTTCGCGCTTTCGCCGTCGCCGGGATGGACCTGGATCTGGGTTTTAGCCATCGGGAGTCTCCGGAAGAGGCCTGTTGATCTGTACAGTATTTTAGCCCTAAGTAGCTGATAAATCAATCATAAATTTCCGGCAGTCCGAGTGGGGTCTGGCTTATTGCGATTGCTGGACCGGCCGCACGATTCGTGGCCGTCCCGGAGGGCAATCGAGCAGATGACGCGGCCAGCCGGCGAGGTTTGCAGCTGCCTCGTAGGTTGATTGCAGGAAGCCGAGCAGCGCGGCGTCCGGGTCACTGGCTGTCCGCACCGCATCGTAAGGAAGCAGAAATTCGCCGAGCGTTTCGTCGAAGTACGCCTGGGCCGGCGTCACGACCGGCGATGAAAAACCCTCCGGTGCCGGGTAGGCGTAGGAGTAGAAAGCCGGGAACTCGATGGGGCCGCCGCCCGCCCAGAACCCCGCCGAACTCACCTCGTGCGAGTAGGCCTCCCGCGTTATGGCATCCGGGAGCGCGGGGATGCCGCCGGGGTGAACCGGAGCGTTACGACCCGAGAAACGCGTAACGGCGAGGTCGAAGCTGCCCCAGAACAGATGCACCGGGCTGACCTTGCCCAGGAATCCCGAACGAAAGCGCTTCAGCACGCGGTCGACCTGCAGCAGTGCTCTCCAGAACCGATTCACGGCGTCTGCGTCGTAGGCGCCCGGTGCAGTATTGAGTTCGAACGCGATTGCACCTTGAATCTCGTTGGGTACCCCGTGAAAGGCAATGCCAACGCCAAGTTCGTCCACAAGGTCGCGAAACCGCTGATGAAACTCCGCTACGGACATGGCTTGAAGGGGCAGTGACCGGTGATCGCCGTCGCTCGTGGCAACCCGCAACTGGTGGTCGGTGAAATCAAAATCCACCTGGACGCTGTTGCCCGGCGTATGGATCACCGACGTCGTCAGACCGCGCGAACAAAGGTAGAGCGTCGCGTGCCACGAATGGTTGATCCACGGTACGTAAGCCAGGCGGTATTTACCGACGATCTGCAGCCATTGGTGCAGTGTCGCGGCCGTGTCTTTCCATGAGAGGTACGGTATGTCGGGCCAGTTTTGCACGAGCGATTTTTCCGGGGCGGGGTCCGGTACAGAGTGCTCCGTACAAACGCGGCTGTCCAATCCCGATGAGCCCGCGAAGAAGGCCATCCGCTGCGCACGCCCGCCGCAGTCCTGTAGCGGCGCGAGGTGACCCACCGTACACTTCGCCACCGACTAATAACGTATCTTCAAGGTGAAACGCGGATGCGTCCCGTCCTGTTAACAATACTTCTCCTCACGCTGAGCAACGTGTTCATGACTTTTGCGTGGTACGCGCACCTCAAGGAACTCAGTCACCGGCCATGGATCGTGGCGGCGCTCTTGAGCTGGGGCATCGCATTCTTCGAATACATGCTGCAGGTGCCGGGGAACAGAGTCGGCTACACGGTGATGTCGGTCGGACAACTGAAGATTCTGCAGGAAGTCATTACCCTGTCCGTGTTTGTGCCGTTTGCGTTTTATTATCTCAGGGAGCCCTTGAAGCTGGACTACCTGTGGGCGGCTTTGTGTATTCTGGGTGCGGTCTTCTTTATATTCCGCAGCAAGCTGATGGGTAGCTGAGCCGCCAGACGCCGGTTGTCCGCATCGTTACGCCTCGACCACAGGATAACAGGGGTCGCCCCAGAATTTTTCCGGATGCTCCATCATCAGGAGGATGACGATGCGCACCACGAAGGCCAGGATGTTTGCGCCGTAACTCACCTGGCTTCGATTCACGGTGCCGTTCCAGGTGGACCCTCCGTGAATGACCTGATTCCGCAGCACGTAAAGTCGGTCGAACACGATCGCCAGCACTTTCTTCGTATCCATTTCAGCCAACGCCTTCATGGCGGACTTGTTTTTTCGCGCAAAGCGCTCTTGCCAGTCTTCCTCGGAAATCCGTCCGTTCTGATAATCCCAGAACGGTTGAAACACATGACGATTTCCGATCAATAGCCTGATCCCGGATAAGCCGAATAGGCGCTCGCCCGCAATTGATCCAGATCGCCGGCGGCTTCTGCCGCGAACAGTCGATCACGGAGTGCCTCGAGATAACCTTGAAGTTCGTCGAGCATTGCGACAAATCGCGGGTCGCCGCGAATGCTGTCGAGGTACGGGTCGAGCGCGAGCGGCCAGTTGTCGAACAAAACGGAACCACGATAACCGGCATCGAGCGCTTCGCGAAATGCAGCAATCGCATCCCCGCGTCTGCCAAGCAGTGCATAAATCTGCACATCGCGAATGCCGAATCCGAATGTTCCGAGGCGCGGGACATCACGGATGACATCGAGTGTTTCCATCAGGAGCCGCGAGGCCTGTTCGCTGCGTCCCTCATGCTGAAGAATAAAGGCGAGTTTCACCGCGTTACGCGTTGCCGAACGTTCCACTTTCCCGGACGTGTCGCCGCTGAGAACGGGATCCTCTGCCAGCGCGTACTTCTTCGCTGACTCGAAGTCGCCGGCGAGCAACGCGGCATTGGATGCCGCCCCGTACGCAAACTTTGCGGGCAGCTGGTTGCTCTCGATGACCTCGACGAAGTGCTCCGTCGCTTCGCTGTAGGCGCCATCGATCAGGGCGCGGAACCCTGCAGCAATCGGATAGAACGAATGCGATCGGGGGAAACGGTCGAGGAGTTGCCCCGCTCGTTCGAATTCACCGAAGTCAATCAGTATCCCCATGTCGATGTTGCCGGCAAGCCCGGCTTCCGCGCCGAGATCCATCGCTTTCGCGTACCAGGCGTAGGCTTCGTCGAGGCGACCAAGACCCCATAAATGAACTGCGATGTACTGGTAGACGGTGGGCCATTCGCTGTGAATTCGAGTACCTTCCAGCCACAGATGCATGGCCGCACCGTCTTCGCCTCGTTTCGCATAGACAATCGCCAGGTTGAGATACGGAATCCGCGCGAGCGGATCCAGTTCCAGCGCTCGCTGGTACAGCCCTATGGCGTCGTCCAGGCGCTCCTCGGAGTCGCGCAGCGAGGCAAACCACATGTAGGCGCTGGCATGATTCGGATTGAGGGCGATTGCTCGCTGATATGCCGTTTCCGCTTCGGTATTCTCCGATCCCAACCGTGAGTTCGTCCAGGCCGTGGCTTTCATCAGCCCCAGTATCGCGTATGCATCCGCCAGATTCGGATCCAGTTTCAACGCACGATCGAGACTCGACTGGGCGAGCCGCATAGCCTCCTGCTCCGGTATGTCCTGGTGATTGATCGTCAACAGCATGATACTTTCGGCGAGCCCGGCATGCGCTTCCGCGTAGTTCGGATCGAGGGCGATGGCCTCGTCGAATTGATGGCGCGCCGTCCTGATTGTTTCGAGCCGGCGCTGGTACAGATTTTCCTTGGCCTCCTTATAAAGGCGGTAGGCGCGCAGGTCGCTCGTGGGAACGACGGCCATGCGCACGCGTTCGTCGGGTGACAGCGTAGCCTGAAGTGCATCCGCGACGGATTGCGAAATCTCGCTTTGTACGGAGAAAATGTTCTCCATCGTCAACTGATGGTCGTAGGTCTTTGCCCAGATATGTTCATCGGTTCGGGCATCGATGAGCTGCAGATTGATGCGTACGCTGTCTCCGATTCTCTGCACCGCTCCCTCGAGGACGGACTCGACGCCGAGTTCTTCACCGATTTCGCGTACGTTCTTGGTCGTATCCCGGTACTCCATGACCGATGTGCGGGAAATGACTTTCAGGGCCTTGATGTTCGCGAGCCGGGTCAGCAAGTCGTCATGTATACCGTCGGCAAATATACGGTTGTCCGGATTGGCACTGCGGCTTGTGAAAGGCAGCACCGCGATAGAGCCGCCCGCGGTCCCGCCGCTGTCGATATTCGTTACATTGAAGGTAACTGAAACCGTCAGCGCAACTGCCAGCAGCGCAATAATCGCGTAGTTCATTCTCTGGCGCGCGCGCCGATCCACAGGGGCGGCAGGATCGGCATCGCGATCGAGCTTCACACCCTCCGGCGTCAGCTGGAATATCCACGCAAGGATCACGGCGACGACGAAACCCGCGACGACCACGACGACGTAGATCTGAAAGAAGCGTTCCGACGCACCGAACGTCGGCAGCAGCACCGAGCCCGCTTCTATGATGATCCAGGCGGAGAGTGCGTACGCGGCCGCGACGCGCAGCACGTTGCGCCGACGAAGTTCGGAGACAAAATTCCGCATGGCGCGGAGTATAAACGAATCCGTCGCAGCCCTTCCGGTGTCTGACTCAGCGCTGACCCAGCCGTCGTTCACGGCCGGGGCGCCGTCGCTGGTGCGGCGCGAGCGAACTCAGCATCAGCCAGTCGGGAAATGATTTCTTGAGAGCTTGCGGACCCGTCAGGCGGATGTGGCCTGTTCTTATCTGTTGCCGTAAATCGCGGAAGCCGCGCCAGGATTCGACGAACGTGAGCAGGTCCGCTTCGACCAGCAGGTCCGTGTCGAAGCCGGGATGTTTGAGGCACATGTCGACCTTGCCGTCCGTGTTGACCAGCCAGAAACGCCGGCAATCCGGGGGCGCGCCGGAGAATTCGAACTGCAGCACGGTGCGGCCGGGCGGCATCGACCCGGTGTCGAGCCGCATATGCATGCTCCAGGCGAGAAAGCCGGGATCGAGGTCGTCCATGGTCATGTCGCGGGCCCACTGCTGGCCCCAGATGGCCATCTGCCAAACGATGTCTTCGAGCCCTTTGCCGGCCTCGGTCAGGTGATAGGAGTAGCCGTTCTGTTGTTCGAGTTTCTTGCGCTGTGCGATGCCCGCGTGTTCGAGTTCGGCGAGACGCTGTGAGAGCAGCGACGGCGAGATGCGCGGTACACCACGATGGATTTCATTGAAGGTCGTGCAACCGTCGAGCAGCCGGCTCACCACAAGCACGGTCCAGCGACGGCAGAGGAGTTCCGCCGCGAGTGCCAGGGGACAATATTGGCCGTATCCGCGTTCCATGTGCGCACTCTCCGGTTACCTTATGATCGGGGTCAACTACAAAAACAATAGTAGTCCTGCAGATGGCGCCTCGCTAGATTCACCCCAGGCCGGGAGAACAAGTGGAGAGAAACCGATGAAAGTGTTTGCCACCGCCCTCGCCTTCTGCCTGAGTGCCTGCGCCACAACGTTGCCCGCGGACGAGCACCAACCCGCGGATGTAGTGGTCGCGTGGAACGAAAGGATTCTGGCAATCGCCGAGGCCGAAGACGGGTTTCTGACGCTCAAGGGCGTGCGAACGGCTGCGATGATGCACATCGCAATGCACGATGCGCTCACGAGTATTCACGGCCGTTATGTGCCTTACGTTTACGACCGCCCGGCCCCCAAAGCCGATCCCGTTGCTGCGGCCGTGCAGGCGGTTTTTGTTGTGGCCGTCGACCAGTATCCGGATCGGCAAGAGACGCTGGCCACGCTGCGCGACGAATGGCTGTCCGATATCGCCGCCCCGAACTCCGGCCTGGAAGTCGGCGAAGCAGCGGCGCGTGCGATTTTGCGCGAGCGTGAGGCCGACGGCTGGGACACCGAGGCCGAGTACCGATGGCATCCAATGGCGCCGGGCGTCTATGCGGAGTTCGCCGATCACTCCGGGACGCCGCAAGGCTTCATCTTCGGCGCCGGCTGGGCCGGGGCTTTGCCTTTCGCTCTGGAAAGTCATGACCCGTTTCGCTCGCCGCCGCCGCCAGCGATCGAGAGCGCTGCATACACGCGTGCCTTTGATGAGGTGAAACGCGCCGGGCGCTTTCAGAGCATCGTGCGCACGGTAGACCAGACGCACCTGGCGCTATGGTGGAAGGACTTTGCCGAGAACTCGCACAACCGCCTGGCGCGCGACCTGGTCAGCAAGGAACGGCTCGGTCTGGACGAGGCCGCGCGGCTGTTCGCGCTTCTGAACATCAGCATTTTCGATTCTTACGTTAACGTATTCGACAACAAGTTCTTCTACAACCACTGGCGTCCCTACACGGCGATCCGCTGGGCCGCCAACGACGGTAACGCCGATACGCAGCCTGAAGAGACCTGGACGAACACGCACCGTCACACCTATGCCTTTCCCTCCTACCCTTCCGCGCACGGCACGGCCTGCGCCGCGGCCATGACGATCATCGCCGATACGTTCGGCGACGACTATCCTTTCACGATGGCCACACCCACGGTCGACATCGCCGGCCCGTTCTCGGGCAAGATCGAGATGAAGCCGCCGACGCGTGACTTTCGAAACTTTGACGAAGCGGCGAAGGAATGCGCGATGTCACGCGTCTATCTCGGAATCCACTTTCGCTATGACTCCGTCGAGGGAAACAAGCTGGGCAAGCGCATCGGGGGTTACGTCAGGGAGCACTACCTGGTGCGGAAGCCCATGTAACCGCCAGCCTTTCTGCAGCGCGCGCAGGTCTTCGGTTGTCAGGCACTGACCGCCGATTCCCCGGTTGCCGCGCTCGACTTCGTGGAACGAAACCCAGGTAACGCCGCGCAGGCTTTCGCCTTCGACATTTACCGATGCGTCTGTCACCTTCTCGACCACTTCGCGCTTTTGTTCCGCGGTAAAAACATCTTTGATAGCATGGACCTGAATGTGAGGCTCAGCGGGAAAAGCACCGTGGGCGCCCCCCAGAAACTGCAGATTCAACTGTTGGGTGAGATGGTCCTTAGCCACGAAGGAATGGCCAGGGCATTGCCACCATCGCGCAAGACGCGCGGATTGCTCGCCTACCTTGCGCTGACCGACCGGCGGCATCGGCGCGACGAGCTTTGCGAGCTGCTGTGGGATATTCCCAGCGACCCACGCGCCTCGCTGCGCTGGAGCCTGGCGAAGCTCCGCCCGCTGCTGACCAACGGTCACGCGACGGCATTGCTGGCCGACCGCGATACCGTCGGACTCGACTTCAAGCTGCTGTCAGTCGACGTCCTCGAGATTCGATCACAGCTGTCCGATCGACCGATCAGGATCAGCGATGGCGACCTTGTCGAGTTCGAGCATCGGTTGGCCGGAGGCTACCTGCACGGACTCGACGACCTCGGCAGTCGCCGCTTTCAGCTATGGCTGGAATCCGAGCGCAAGTCGTTGCGAGACCTTCACCGGCACCTCATTGCCGAAGCGATAGCGCGAAAATCGTTGTCTGCGACGGAGCGCATGCGGCTTGCTGGCAATGCATTGGCTCTCGATCCGCTGCACGACGAGTCCAACGTCGATTACCTGCACCTGAGCCTGGAAACGGGAGGCTTGAGTGAAGCGCGACAAGCATTCGACAAGGCGCGCGAGCATTATCGGGCCGAAAAACAGAACGACACAGCATTGATCGCGGCGTGGCGGTCCATGACACACCCGGCACATTCAGGGCAGGGCGCGGCGAGCGGCATCAGGGAAGCTACAGCCAAACCGAATGACGCGGATGCGGATCATGCATTGCCCGAGATGCCTTCGCTGGCCGTACTCGATTTTGCAGTTCTTGACTCGCATGCCGATGGCGCTGTCCTCGCGAACGGTCTCGCTGTCGACCTGAATTCACGGCTCGCGCAATTGCCGAGCTTGTTCGTAATCGCCCGGCAATCGGCTGCAAGAATTGATGCACTGCGGCTGGCGCCGCGGCAGATCGGCGCGAAACTTGGGGTTCGCTACCTGATCAGCGGCTCCACCCAGCGTGACGACAAGCGTGTCCGAACGACGGTTACGCTGATGGACGTGACCGATGAAAGCGAGCTGTGGTCGGAGCACTTCGATCGTCCACTCGACGATATTTTCCAGGTACAGGATGACATTACGAATGCGGTAATCGCAGCCATCGAACCGGCCATTGAGCGTGCTGAAATGCAGCGTGCCCTGATCAAACCGCCGGACAGCCTGACCGCCTGGGAGTACTTCCACCGCGGGTTGTGGCATTGTTTCCGGTTCACGGCCAAAGACAACGAGATCGCACATCAGCTGTTTAAACACGCCGTTTCACTCGACCCGCATTTTTCACGTGCGCACGCGGGCATATCGTTTACACATTTCTCGCGCGCGTTCCTGAATGCCGTACCGAACGTTGAACGCGAGATCGGCGAAGCGCTGGAGGCAGGCCGGCAAAGCGTCGATTTCGACGGTCGCGATGCAATGGGACACTGGGCACTTGGACGGGCACTGTTTCTGTCCCGGCTACACGATGATGCCCTGGTTGCGATCGACCGTTCTCTTGCCGTCAATCCTAATTATGCGCAGGGACATTATGCGAGGGGCTTTATCGGGATTCATGCAGGTATCGACGAGGCGTCATTGCCATCTCTCGATATGGCCCAACGGCTGAGCCCGTTTGATCCGCTTCTGTTTGCGATGAAATCCAGCCGCGGACTGTCTCTCGCCAGCCAGGGAAAATACGGCGAAGCCGCTGCCTGGGCCATCCGTGCGACGCATGAGCCGAACGCGCATTTTCATATATATGCGATTGCTGCTGCCTGCCTGGACCTGGCCGGACGCTCGGCCGACGCGAGAAACAACGCGCGCTGGGTAATCGAGCGGCATCCGCAGTACTCTGTCGAGGTATTTCGACGCAGTTTCCCGCACAAGGACGAGGCACATCGCGAACCCCTTCTTGCTGCGCTCGAAAGAGCGGGTATTCCGCGACGTGAAGCCAATCGCTAGCCGGACAGTTCAGCGATTCCGCCGATTTGTCAGCCTCTTGAACAGTACTTCGTGCAAGTACCTATCCAGCTCGCCGCTGCGCATCGCCAGCATAAAAAGGTACCAGAGAATCAAGCTGGCAACGATCAGTTCGTCGGCATCTTCCACCAGTCCCATGCCGACCGACACTATCCCGCCGACGTCGATTGCGACATGCACCATATCGGCAAACACACCAAAGAAAGCCAGGGCCAGAACCAGGATCGACAAATCTTTTGACACATTCTTGAAAGTATATGATCCGCGTAAATAGGCCCATGCCAGGCCGGCCAGGAGCAACGATCCAGCGATCGCCGATACAGCCAGCTCGCCCAGGTCGTCAAGGCTCAGGTTCAATGGAGGATGGAAATCGAAACTCCTGGCGACCAGGTCGCCGCCTGTCTCATGTACTTGCATTGCGTCGTCGCAAAGAAAATATGTGAAAACCAGTACCCATGCCGTGTAGCCATTGCTCTTTGTGCAATTTCGGATACGTGCACATAGAATGATCGCCCAGAAGTATTTAATGTAGCCGTAGACTTCCGCATAACCTCCGTCCTCTTCAATGCTGAAGTAAGCATATGGATTGGGGCTCAACTTGTAATTGACGTGCAACAGGACGAAGGCAAGGTCCGCGCCAAGTAAGAGAAGAAGAAACACGGATGCGCCTGGGTGATTCATTGCCCGTACACCGGCGAACGCTTTTGCACCACGGCCCTGCATTATCGTCCGCCGCTACGCACCCTGGACACGGCGTTCAGCCATCCTCCATAAAGTTCATGGGACCGTTCGTTGCTCATGTTTGGCGAGAACAGCGCGTCTCGCGACCACAGACCCGAAATCCTCTCGATCGACTCGAACACGCCGCTTTGCAAACCAGCCAGGCAGGCGGCTCCGAGGACGGTTGACTCGACGTTATGCGGGCGCTCGATCTCAATTCCCAGAATGTCCGCCATGAACTGCAGCAGCCAGTCGTTGGCGACCATGCCGCCGTCGACCCGAATGATGCTCGGCTTGATGCCATCGTCGGCCATGGCATTGACCAGATCCTTTGTCTGGAACGCAACCGCCTGCAGCGTTGCGGTCACAATCTCGGCGATTCCGCTGTCGCGGGTCAGCCCCAGAATCGCGCCGCGCGCGTCCGGATCCCAGTAGGGAGCTCCCAGGCCGGCGAACGCCGGCACTACGTGCACGTGATCGACAATGCCGGTAGCCGCCGCTATTTCCTCCGTCGCCGCGGCATTCTTCACCAGCTTCAATTCGTCGCGCAGCCATTGAATGGCGGAACCCGCGACGAAAATGCTGCCCTCGATTCCGTACGTCACCTCTCCCTTCAGCCGGTACGCGACCGTAGACAGCAGTTTGTTTTTGGACCGGATTACTTCACTGCCCGTATTCGTGATCACGAAGCATCCTGTACCGTACGTGCTCTTCGTTGCGCCGGCAATGAACCCCGCCTGTCCGATCAGCGCAGCTTGCTGGTCCCCCGCGACGCCACCAATCGGCAACGCAAATCCCGGCACCGACGCATCGGTAACACCGTAGTCGCCGGCGCAGTCCTTTACTTCCGGCAACAGGCTCCTCGGTACTCGCAAAACATCCAGCAGATCTTCGTCCCACTCCTGCGTATGAATGTTGAACAGCATTGTCCGCGATGCGTTGGTTGCGTCGGTCGCATGAATGCGCCCGCCGGTCAGGCGCCACATCAGGAACGTATCCACCGTGCCGAATGCGAGTTTCCCTGCGTTCGCGAGACGCCGCGCGTCCGGAACATTGTCGAGGATCCACACCAGCTTGCTTGCCGAAAAATACGGGTCCAGCCGCAGGCCTGTCTTTTCCATCACAGCCGGTTGCAGGCCTTCGCTTCCGAGCTTACGGCAGTATTTCGCGGTACGTCGATCCTGCCAGACGATAGCCGGGTATATGCATTTGCCGCTGTCGCGCTGCCAGACCAGTGTCGTCTCACGCTGATTCGTGATGCCGAGCGCCGCGAAACTTTCCGGCGCTATGCGGCTTTCGGCGATTGCTTTCTTTGTTACGTCGACAATGGAGCGCCAGATTTCTTCCGGATCGTGCTCAACCCAACCCGGCTGCGGGTACGACTGCGCGAACTCCTGTTGTGCGCTGGCCACCGGTTGCGCGCTGCTATCGAACACAACGGCACGGCTGCTGCTCGTGCCCTGGTCGATCGCAAGAAGGTAGTCAGCCGGCGGCACTTCGTGTTCGCATGGAATAGACTGGCTTGGCAATGCTCATCCTTTTTCCTGCTTCCTGCGGAAACTCTGACTCGATCTGGCTGCCTGTGAATTCCTCCAGCGCCTGCAGAACAGACGCCGGCCACAGACTGACTCTTCGCGTCTCGAGATTGACGTGAAGGTTCATCCATTCCGCCGTCGCCGCAAGAAAGTTTTCTTCGGCGTGATACATGCGCTGGAACTGGTGGATGCGCTTCTCGTCGTAGGCGAGTATTTCCGACGTTACCCGGTAAGGATCGGCCTCGCGCAGTTCCCGCTGGTACGTGACATGACATTCGACCGCAAAGGTCGTGCCGGCACCGGAGCGTATGTACTCGTCCGTTATGCCCAGTCGCGCCCACAGGTCGTCGACCGCCTTGTCAAACGCCAGAACGTAATACGCCACGTTCATATGGCCATTGATATCGATCCATTCCGCAGGTACGGCGCCGCCCGTTACGATGAACCCCTGCACGTCGCTCACAACGCTCAGTCCGTCGCCAGTTCCGGCAAGTCCCGGAAATGCCTGAGAGCGTCCGGGTTTGCCAGCGCATCCGTATTGAGGACCGGTTCTCCGTGGACCGTCGAGCGCACCGCCAGCTCGACCAGCTTGCCGCTGATGGTTCGTGGGATCTCCGGCACCGCAACGATTTTCGCCGGGACGTGCCGCGGCGTCGTATTCTCCCTTATTACCTTGCGGATCCTCGCTTGCAGATCGTCGTCGAGAGTTGCATTGTTTCGCAGCACGACGAACAGGACTACCCGCACGTCGTCGCGCCATTCCTGTCCGATCGCGATACTTTCCAGAACCTCGTCGAGTTTTTCCACCTGCCGATAAATCTCCGACGTGCCAATGCGCACGCCGCCCGGATTCAATACGGCATCGGACCGGCCGTGCACGACCAGGCCGCCGTGCTTCGTTATCTCGGCATAGTCGCCGTGCGCCCAGACGCCCGGAAAACGCTCGAAATAGGCGGCGTGGTACTTCGCGTTGCCGACATCGTTCCAGAACCCGACCGGCATCGACGGAAACGCCTTCGTGCAAACGAGTTCGCCTTTCTCACCGGTCACCGGCTGGCCTGCAACATCGAATATTTCAACCGCCATTCCGAGCGCCAGGCACTGTAACTCGCCGCGGCGCACGGGCAGGAGCGGATTTCCCGTCGCGAAACAACTGATGATGTCCGTGCCGCCGGTAATCGACGCAAGCTGTACATCCCCGGCGATGGCGTCGTAGACGAAATCGAAGCTCGCAGGTGCAAGCGGCGAACCGGTGGAAAAGATTGTACGCAACGCTCCCAGGTCAAATTCTTCCTTGGGCCGCACACCCGCTTTCTCGAGCGCGGAAAGGTACTTGGCGCTGGTGCCGAAGGCAGTCAATTTCTCCCGTTCGGCCATCTTCCACAGCAGCCGACCCTCGTCGTAAAACGGCGAGCCGTCATAGAGAACAAGCGTGGCGCCTGCAGCAAGACCGCTCGCGAGCCAGTTCCACATCATCCAGCCGCAGGTCGTGAAATAAAACAACCGGTCGCCGGGGCGAATGTCGCCGTGCAATACGTGCTCTTTCAAATGCTGTAGCAGCGTGCCGCCTGCGCCGTGCACGATGCATTTCGGAACGCCGGTAGTCCCGGACGAATACATAACGTAAACCGGATGATCGAACGGCACCGGCGTAAACCCAAGCGCGGCATTATCCGCGGCAAAATCATCCCACCACAGGGAATCCAGAGATAACGGCAACTTCGCGTGACTGCCGGTGAACGGCACGACAACGGTGCGGCGAATGCTCTCGATCTTCTTGACGACACCGGCAACAGCCTGCAGCGAATCGAATCGTTTGCCGTTGTAGAAGTAACCGTCCGCGCAAAACAGAACTTTCGGCTCGATCTGGCCGAAGCGGTCGACGACGCCGTTGATCCCGAAATCCGGCGAGCATGAGGACCAGATTGCGCCGAGGCTCGTCGTTGCCAGCATCGCCACAATCGCTTCGGGGCAATTGGGCAGAAACCCTGCAACCCGGTCGCCTTTCGTGACACCGGCCGCAACGAGCGCCGCCGCGATGCCCGCTACTTCGCGTCGCAATTCGTCAAAGCTGATTTCGCGGCGGGCGCCGTTCTCCCCGCAGAAGACGATTGCCGCGCGGTCGCCACGGTGGCGCAGCAGGTGTGCCGCAAAATTCAGCTCACTGCCGGAGAACCACCGCGCGGTGGTCATGTCTCCGGGCTGAACCAGCACCCGTTCCGCAGGCTTGTCGAATGTGACGCGGCAGAAATCCGCCAGCGCCTCCCAGAACGCTGCGGGGCGGTCGATGGACCAGCCGTACAGTTGCTGGTAGCTGCCGGCGCCCTGCTCCGCCATGAAGCGATACATGGCCGAGTTCTTCTGCCGTGCGTCGCCGGGTCGCCAGATAACCGGGTTGTCTGCGGGAATACCTGTCACGTCCGATTTTTTATTGCTGCGTTGCAACGATTATCTCAGCTGTCCCGATTGTTGCATAACATGGGTTGTATAACCGCGGGTTTCACGACCCGCATGGCCTGTACCGGCTGTCGGCCAATGGTCATACTGAGGCTCCTGAGTCATGATGTCACAGGCTTTCCCACAACACAGGCAGTCCCCGCGCGATGCGAAAAATGCAGGCGATCCGGATCGAAAAGCCGGGTGGACCCGAAGTTCTCACGCTCGCCTCCGTGCCGGTCCCGGAGCCGCGGCAATGCGAGGTTCTGCTGCGCGTCGCCGCCGCAGGCGTGAACCGGCCCGACGTCCTGCAACGGCTCGGCAAATATCCACTGCCACCGGACGCGAGCCCGCTGCCCGGGCTCGAAGTTGCGGGCGAGGTTGTTGCAACCGGCAGCAACGCAAGCCGGTGGAAAGTCGGCGACACGGTCATGGCGCTGACTCATGGCGGAGGTTATGCCGAGTATTGCCGTGTGCACGAGTCACATTGCCTGCCGGTTCCAGCCAACCTGACCTTGACGATGGCTGCGGCCGTTCCGGAAACATTCTTCACCGTTCACTTCAACGTATTCATGCGCGCAAAGCTTGCTGCCGGAGAAGCCCTCCTGGTGCACGGCGGATCGAGCGGCATCGGATCGACGGCGATCCAGTTGGCGAAAGCGAACGATGCGTCGGTCATTGCAACGGCCGGCAGTGATGAAAAATGCCGCTTCTGCGAAGAACTCGGCGCGGATCACGCCATCAACTACCGCAGCGGCGATTGGCAAAAAGAGGTTGCCCGGCTGACCGACGGACCCGATGGCAACGGCGGCGTCGATGTCGTGCTCGATATGGTCGCCGGTTCGTACGTGCAGCAAAACATCGAGATCCTTGCAAAAGGCGGCCGTTACGTGATCATCGGCTTCCTGCAGGGATGGAGGGCGCAACTCGATCTTCGCCCGGTGCTGGCCAGGCGCCTCACGATCACGGGCTCGACGCTGCGGCCGCAAACGATCGGGGAGAAAGCCGGCATCGCCGCGAGCCTGGAGTCCGAAGTGTTGCCGCTGCTCGAGTCGGGCAGCGTGAAGCCGATTATTTATGCCACGTTTCCGCTGGCGAAAGCGGCCGATGCTCACTCCTTGATGGAAAGTGGTCTCCACATGGGCAAAATCGTGCTCGAGGTCAGCTAGCAGGATGTCCCGATGAGCTACACGCTATGGATTGCCGCGGCCGCGATCGTCGCGCTCGCAGGCTTCCTTTTCTACTTGCGACGAAACCGCGGCGAACATCCGGTGCCGGACATTCTGCGGCCCGGGAAACCGCTGCCCGAGTTTCGTGCGCTCGACGAGCAGGGGAATCCCATGCGATCGACGCAACTCGTCGGCTCGCCGACCGTCATCCTGTTCGTGCGCGGAAGCTGGTGTCCGTTCTGCAACGAGCAGGTCGAGACGCTTACGTCCTACTACAAGGATATCGTCGACCTTGGCGCAAAGCTCATTATCGTCACGCCGAAGCCGCTGCAAACGACTCGCCGAGTGGCGCGTTTTTTCGAGGTGGAGTTCGATTTCTGGCTGGACGATTCGCTGGAGGCGGCGGAGAAGCTCGGGCTGTTGCACCGGACGGCGGTGCCGAACACATTCCGGATCGAATACGGCACCGACACCGTGTGGCCGACGGCGCTGGTCGTCGACCGGACCGGCATCATTCGCTACACCGAATTGTCGAAGCATATTTCGGATCGGCCGGATCCGGAGGCGCTGGTGAACGTTTTGCGAAAGCTCTAACGTCGCGTCGCCCGCGAGGCGGGCTCCTGCAATGCCTGCGATAACGCTTGACGAATCCCCTGTAGGAGCCCGCCCTGCGGGCGACCTTTGTTGCTATCGGCGCGCGGCGGCGATGATCTTGCGCGCCTGTTCGTCGGCAATGACGTTGGTTGGCCGGCCCGACGAGGCTGCTTCCGCGAAAATTCGCGTCAGCCTCGGGCCGATTGCCGCGATGAGCGCCATGACTTCGTCGTCGTCCGTCGACGTACCGTGATATTCCATTGCGACGTTGATGATCCCGCCACCGTTGATCACGTAATCCGGCGCATAAAGAATTCCCGCATCCGACAAGCGCTGGCCGTCGGCACGCGTTTCGAGCTGATTGTTCGCTGCACCCCCGACGATCGGCGTCTGCAGTTTCGGAATCGTCTGCTCGTTCAGAATCGCGCCGAGCGCACACGGCGCGAGCACGTCGGCCTTCTGAAACAGTATGTCTTCGAGGGCAACAGCCTCGGCACCGAACTCGTCGCGGGCCGCCTTTACTCGGGCCGGGTCGATATCGGCGACGATGAGCCTTGCGCCGGCTTCGGCGAGATAGCGGCAAAGACTATAGCCGACGTTGCCGACGCCCTGCACTGCGACCGTCAGCCCCTTTAGGCTGTCGCGCGAAAGCTTGAACTGCACCGCCGCTTCGATACCCTTGAACACGCCGAAGGCCGTTTTCGGCGACGGATCGCCGCCGGCATGTCCCGCCTTTTTCGGCAAGCCCGACACAAAGCGCGTGCGGCGAGCGATCGTCTGCATGATACGGACACTCATGCCGACATCTTCCGCCGTAATATAACGGCCGTTCAGTTGTTCTACGAAATCGCCGAATTTTTCGTACAGCGTGTCCGTGCCCGCGAAATCCTTCGTTTTCAGAATGACTGCCTTGCCGCCGCCGAAGGTGAGCCCCGCCATGGCGTTCTTGTAGCTCATGCCCTGCGACAGGCGCAGCACGTCGTGCAGCGCGGCATCGTCCGACTCGTACTGCCACAATCGGCAGCCGCCGGCCGCCGGGCCGAGCGCGGTCGAGTGGATCGCAATAATGGCCTTCAGACCCGTGGTCGCATCGCGGCAAAAGACGACGCGTTCGTGATCGTCGAATGCAGAATCTTCAAAAACGGCCATGGCGCATCCTGGTCAATCGAGAAATTTGCAGAAGATTTTTACCGGCATCGAGCAAATTCGAGCCGGCCGTCCGGTTGTGGCGCGCGGATTCTAGCATCGACGACGCGGCAGGTCACAGACCGCTGTTGCATCGCTCGCACGCGCCAATCAGCAGGTTTCCTGCCCCTTGAGAGGATGCGGAAACATGTCGGTGTCGTCTTCCCCCTCGCGCGGTGTCAGGCAGGCAAAATCCTTTTCCACCAGGATGGAAAGCCCGCCTTCGCGGAGCGGCTGTGTGCCGGCGATGGAAACCTGCTCTGTGGCTGCCCATTCCCGTAGCACCCCCTGCGGGATTTGCACCACCAGCCGGCCGGCGGAAAAGTTGGCCTGCGGCTGGCTGGCCGTGGACGCGGTCTCGACGGAATATTCGAGGCTCGACCCGCCCGCGAAGGAGACCGTGGCGCGCACACTGCCATTCCGGCTCAAGTCGTCGACCTCGGTGCGAGTGAGCCGGAAGCGGATGGAGTTGTCCTGAATGCGGAGTTTCAAATGGGGTGGTCCTTGGTGATCCCTGACGATCCCGGGTTTACCGAGATGGCGAGTTTAACGGTGATAGCGTTCGGTTTCACGGCTTCCCGATCCCGGCTCCGGAGCAGGAATTGCGGCAGGCTGATATTGTTGACGCGAACCTCCACGAGCCTCGCTTTTGATCACGGACCCCACCTTTTACCTTGCCGCAGTGGCAGCGGTTCTTCTGTTCGGAATTGCGAAAGGGGGATTTGGCGGGGGACTCGGCGTCATCGCCGTGCCGCTCATGGCATTGGCGGTGTCCCCCGTGCAGGCAGCGGCCATCCTGTTGCCGATTCTTTGCCTCATGGACCTGGTCAGCCTGTGGGCATATCGCGGGCGCTGGGTGCTGGCGGAATTGCGGCTGTTGCTGCCTGCCTCGATGCTCGGCATCGGCATCGGCACCTGGATGTTCGGCTCCATGAGTCCTGCCGTCATCCGCTTGATGCTCGGAATCCTTGCGGTGGTGTTTACCCTGCATCACTGGCTGCGGACGTCGGGCTCGGATGCGCCGCAGAAAAAATTTCCGCCGTCTGCGGGTCTTGTCGCAGCCGTAACAGCCGGATTCACGAGTTTCATCGCACACGCCGGCGGGCCGCCAATCAGCATGTACCTGTTGCGGCGCGAGCTCGATCGCACCTCGTTCGTCGCGACAACGGTCGTGTTCTTTGCCGTGGTCAACTACGTGAAGCTGATTCCGTACACCTGGCTCGGCCAGCTTGACGGCAGCAATCTGTATACGTCGCTGGTGCTCGCTCCACTCGCGCCGGTCGGCGTAGGAATGGGCGTTTGGCTGCACAATCGTGTTTCGGACCGTCTGTTCTTTCGAGTCGCGTATACGTTGCTGTTCGTGGTCGGTGTAAAACTGATCTACGACGGCGTTGTCGAATTGAATTGATCGCGATCGGCGCGAACCGGGCGCGCAAACACGCTGCCGGGCTACCCCGACGAATCCGGCGAATCCGAGATGACACCGCGGCGAATCTGGTCGAGTTCCAGCGACTCGAACAGCGCCTTGAAGTTGCCCTCGCCGAAACCTTCGTTACCTTTGCGCTGAATGATCTCGAAGAAAATCGGGCCGATGACGTTCTTCGTGAAGATCTGCAGCAGCAGTCCCTGGTCCTCCTGCGGAGCACCATCGATCAGGATACGGCGCTTCTTCAGTTCGTCCAGCGGCTCGCCGTGTCCGGGCATTCGCTCGTCGATCATGGCGTAGTAAGCGTCGTTCGTATCCTGCAACTCGACGCCGTTTGCGGTCAACCGGTCCACGGTACGATAAATGTCGTCAGTACCCAGGGCGATGTGCTGGATGCCCTCACCTTTGTAGTCGCGCAGGTATTCCTCGATCTGGCTCCGGTCGTCCTGGCTCTCGTTCAGGGGAATGCGGATCTTGCCGCAGGGGCTGGTCATGGCCTTGGAGAACAGGCCCGTGTGCTTTCCTTCGATATCGAAATAGCGAATCTCGCGGAAATTGAACAGCGTTTCGTAGAACTCGGCCCAGACTTTCATCTGGCCCTGGTGAACGTTGTGTGTCAGGTGATCGATGTAAGTCAGGCCGGTGTCCAGTTCGGCGACCTGTTCCTGCCATCCCTCCTCATAGCGGAAGTCGATGTCGTAAATCGAGTCTTTGCCATAGCGGTCGACGAGATAGAGGCGGCTGCCGCCGATGCCTTCTATCGCCGGGATGTTGAGTTCCATCGGACCCGGATCGCCCGCAACCGCTTTCGCGCCGAGGTCTACGGCACGATTCAACGCGTAGTTCGCGTCCTTGACACGGAACGCCATAGCGCAGGCGCATGGACCGTGCGCACGCGCGAATTCCTGCGCGAAGCTGTCCGGCTCCGCATTGATGATGAAATTGATGTCGCGCTGCTTATGCAGGGTCACGTCCTTCGAACGATGATGCGCGATGGCCGGCAGGCCCATCTTCGAGAACAGCCGGCGCAACAGGTCCGCATCAGGCGCCGCGTACTCCACAAACTCGAAGCCATCCGTGCCCATGGGATTCCTGCGATCGTCCTCGTGACCTGCCGTTTTTTTCGTCGTCCTTACCACACCCACCAACCTTGTTACGTTTCCATGCCGTTTCGCCCGCTTCAGCGGCAAAACCGAAAAGCGAATTTTATCTCATCCGGGTGGCAGTTATCCTGCAAATTCCGGAGACGTCCGGCCGGGATTCGCAGTATTCTCCGTAACTTGATCACCCTGACGGAGAATTCCTGCGTTGCTGGACGAGAAGAACCGCAAAATCCTGCACGAATTGCAGGCCGATGGCCGGATTGCCTGGGTAGAGCTGGCCGAGCGCGTCAACCTGTCCGCCACGGCGTGTCAGCGCCGGGTGCAGTCCCTGATCGACAGCGGCGTGATCGATGGAATCTCCGCGCGCGTCAACCCCGAGGCCCTCGGTTATGAGGTGGAAGCTTTTGTTTCCGTCTACGTGGACCGCCAGGACGTGAAGCTGGCGCAGCAGTTTCGCAAGGCGATTCGCAAGTTTCCCGAAGTGCAGGCCTGCCACATGATGACAGGCCAGGTGGATTACCTTCTGCGAGTCGTGGCGAGAGACCTGAAATCGTATGGCCGCTTCGTCGAAGACAAAATCCTCGGCATGCCGGGCGTCAAGGACGCGTCGTCGTCCATCGTGCTCGATCGCATCAAGACGAGTTCGTCGGGTCTGACCTGAACCAGCGGGGACCGCCACCACGGGGATCGCAAACGCGCCGGGTAAATTGAAATTGCCGAGTGTATCCTTCAGTGAGGTCGAGACCGCAGGGTTTGCGCGGCAATAGAACCAGAAGCCTCACTCGACCTCGCGGGAGCAAAGTGGCTACGGTACTCGAAACCGGATTCAGGCTTGGGCCGTGGGACGTGAGGCCCAGGCTCGGGACGTTGGACGGGCCGGGCGGCAGCCTGCATCTCGAGCCGAAAGTCATGGGCGTACTCCTATGTCTCGCTGAGCACGCAGGCGACGTCGTGACACGCGACCAGTTCGTCGAACGCGTGTGGCGCGGTCGGATCGTCTCCGACGAAGTGCTGTCGCGGTGTATCTCCCTGCTGCGGACGCAGCTCGGCGACAACCCGCGCGAGCCGCGGTTCATCCAAACCCTGCCGAAGATCGGATACCGGCTGATCGAAGCCGTAACGCCGTTCGAATCGGCGCCGTTCGAGTCAGCGCCGCCGCCGCTCCCGGCGACACCTGGCGCGACCGTCCGAGACGACGCTACGACGATCGTGAGGGCCGCGCCGCGTTCGTCACGCCGACGCCTCTTCGGCATCGGTTTGACGACCATCGTGCTCGTTGCCGCGGCGTCCGGCTTTGTCTACCGGCACTGGCTCCCGGACAGCCCTTCTCCCGGGCTCGCGACGGGTCAGCCGAGCGTGGTCGTACTGCCCTTCGTCAACTACAGCAACGACGACCGCGACGAGTACTTCAGCGACGGGTTGACCGAGGAATTGATCGATCGGCTGGCCAATGTTCCCGGACTGCTGGTCGTTGCCAGCACGTCTGCCTTCGCGTTCAAGGACCATCGTGAGGACGTGCGAAGCGTAGCGAGGCAACTCGGCGTCAATTACGTGCTGGAGGGAAACGTGCGAAAGGAAGGCGACCGGGTACGCATCACTGCACAGCTCGTCGAGGCGGAGAGTGGTTTTCACCTCTGGTCGAAGCGCTTCGACACCACTCTGAGCGATATCTTCACGGTGCAGGACGAGATCGCTAACGGCATCGTCGCCGAACTGCAGCCACGGCTGGCCGCCGGTGCTGCCGCTCCGGTCAACCCCGCGCGACCGACCGACATGATTCAGGCCTATGAACTGCTGCTGCAGGGACGCTATCACCTCAAGCGGCGCGAGGAGGCGCCGGTCCGCCGCAGCATCGAGTTGTTTCAGCAGGCGATCGAACTCGATCCGCGCTTCGGCCAGGCTTACCGCGAACTCGCGCGCGCCTACGTCCTGTTGCCCGAATACTCCTACGAGGACCAGGATGAAATGTACGAGCTGGCGATGGCGACGCTCGAGCGCGGCATCGCCGCCGATCCTGCGCTCGAGGAACTGGCACGCGACGTGCTCGCCCTCGTGCATTTCAACCGCTGGGAATGGATCGAAGCCGAACAGGACTTCCGCCGCGCGCTGGCGGCCTCCCCTAACGATTCCAGCGTGCACCAATGGTACTCGCAGCATCTGGCCAGCGTCGGGAACCCCGATGAGTCGCTGCGCCAGGTCATCGAGGCAAGGAAGCTGGACATCCTGTCGCCCGTCGTCAACGATCGCCTGGCCGTTGCTTACCTGTGGGTCGATGATAATGAGCGGGCGCGGCAACAGTTCGACCTTGCCGACGAGCTTGGCCTGGGGCCCTCGGCAAATCCGGAGTCCTATCTGGTGCTGCTGCTGCGCCAGGGACACTACGACAAGGCGCGCGAGATACTGATCGATCTGCAGAGGTTTTTCGCGCGGGCCACGGAGTGGATTGACCCGTTTGTGGCAGCGCTTGACGATCCGTCGACGCGACCGGCTGCCAAAGAAGCGCTCCAGCGGGCGGCAGAGCAGCGCAACATATCACCGAAGTACCTGTTCGGCGCGTGGGTCTACCTCGGCGATGCCGACGCTGCCATGAACGTTGCCTTCGAGCTGTTGCACGAACCCGCCGAATTCGACGTGGAGTTCCTGTTCGCGCGCGAAACGGCGATTCTGCGCTGTCATCCGCGCTTCGCCGAGCTGGCCGCGACCATTGGTCTGGATCGCTATTGGGACACGTACGGCTGGCCGTCTATTTATCCACGCAGGGGCGAAGCCCTTGGCTGCGAATGACCTGGTCCTGCTGCGTCGACAGTATCGCGGCGTCGCAGCCAGTTTGCTGGTGCTGCTCGCAGCGCCGGCGAACGAAGTACCCGCGGCGGAAGCGCTGCCTCCCGAGCAGGTTATCGCGACGACAGCGGATTCATTCGCCACCGTAGTCGCAACACGCTATGCCGAGCTGGAAGCAGACCTGCACGGGAATCACGCGCTGGTCGATGAGTACCTGCTGCCGCAGTTCGACTTCACGAGCGCATGCCGACTGATCCTTCGCGGCCACTGGAAAACAGCCACGCCGGAGCAACAGCAACGGTTCGTCGATGCTTTCTATCGGTTCCTGCTGGCTTCCTACGGGGAGGCATTGCTGGAATTCAGGCATGACACGGTCAAAGTCCTGCCGCCCAGGGAGAACACGGCCGGAGCATCGACCCGGGTGCGGACAGAGATGAAAATGACCGACGGCAGTGTATTTAACGTCGATTTCTACATGCGGCTGGACGATCGCGGCTGGAGGATCGTCGATGTCATCGCAGAAGGCGTCTCGTACGTGCGGACCTACCGGAGCGAATTCGGCCTGGAGATTCGCGCCGACAGTCTCGATGCATTGACCGCCAGACTGGAGGACGTGGCGGCTAAAAAGCCCTGACTATCTAGGCTTTAGCCTTTCCCAAGCTAATCCTTAACAAAAAAACCGGTATTCCTCAAGCGCTGTGGAAGCTTCACGGCCAGTCTCTTTGCGGAACGCTCAACGCATACATGGAGACAGTCATGAGCCTCCCGGCATTCCGCCACACCGCACCGACGCACCGCCATCGACAACGCCTTGCCCTTGATTCGCAGTCGCTGATGGTAATGTTTTGCAGCATGTTTCTGATTTTCGGCGGTTGTACGACGACACAGACGGTCGACCTCCAATCCAAAGCGGTTACGCAGGACGATCCGAAGCCCGGCGATGCCGTAGTTGTATCGCTTCGCAACGGCCGCAAACTCGAACTGACCGTTGTTGAATGGACTGCCGAGCAACTTGTCGGTACAGATCAGAGCGGCTCACGGCACACGATCGCCCGGGAAGATATCACACAGCTGGAGGCCACCCGAATCTCCGGAGGCAAGGCGACGACGCTGGTCGTCGCTTTCGCCATTATCGCGCTATCGGTTATGATCGTAAATGCGTATGCCCAGTCGTGGGCACCGCCAATCCTTTAACACTTGCGAGCCCCGGCGGGTGTCCTGGGATTCTCAAAGTCCCGCAAAGCCAATCAGCCGTTCGGCGAAAAGCGAGATCAGCAGCAGGCTGCCGCCACCCACCAGAACTGCAGCGAGCAGGGCAAGAAGGAACGGCCGTATGCCGATGCTGCGGAGGCCGGCGAAAATCGACGTCAGCCCGACGGCCGCCATCGCGATCAGCAGGCAGCGTTCGGCGGTTGTCTGCAGAAGCTCGACCGCGGCCCTCCATTGTTCCGGTTCCAGTACGCCGAACGGGCGCGCGCCGAGATCGCCCAGCGTGCGCAGTGCACTCATCAGCGCGAAACCGACGATGAACCAGGGGATCATCGAGAGCCACTGACCTTTCTCGCCGGATACCTGTTTGCGATCGCCTGCATAAAGAATACCGACCAGGGGAATGGCGGCAATCATGCACAGGTTCCGCACGAGCTTCGTCACGGTCGCGACGTCGAGCGCGACCGGCGCGTCATACTGGGTCTGGTACACCAGACCGGCCCCCGCCACCTGGGCCGTTTCGTGGATTGAGGTACCGAGGAACAATCCAGCGAGCGCCGGTTGCTCCGGAAAGATGAAGTGTCCGAGAACAGGATAGATGAACATCACTGCCAGGCCGAACAGAGTAATACACGCAATCGAATAACTGACTTCCGCCTCGTTCGCTTTGATCAGCGGCGCTGTCGCGACAATGGCCGTGCAGCCGCAGATACTCGTGCCCACTGCAATCAGGCCGCTCAACTGGCGCGATAGACCGAGCGATCGTCCGAGAACGCCGACAATGGTCAGTCCGATCGTGATGGCGACGATCACGAACGGCAATGCGACCAGCGTGAATCGCCCCGCTCCGAGAAGGCTCAGGCGGATACCGAGCAGCATGATGCCGATGCGCAGGATTGCGGTTGTGCAAAAACGCAGGCCATCGACGACGCGGTCCGGCACGGTGACCGAGTTCGCGACGATCATGCCGATGACGATCGCCATCACGATCGGGCTGATCGGACTCTTGTCGAACCCGAGCAGCGATTCGCCAAGCCACTCGGCCGCGATGCCGGCAGCCAGTGAGACCGCAATCGCGAGGGCGATGCCCGCCCACCAGTGCGGACTCCGTGCTTTGATGCTCGTCAATGGATTTTTCCGTGTTCTTTTTCTGGTTTCGGGTCTTGCTTCAGGGCCGTGCAACAACCTTGGTGGGATCGAGGTCGGCGATCGAGCGGCAGCCCATTAACAGCATATCGCGTTCGATTTCCGCTTTGAGAAGAGTCATAGCGCGTTCGACACCCGCCGTACCGGCGCCGGCGAGAGCATACAGGTACCAGCGCCCTCCGGAACAGGCCGTGGCGCCCAGAGCCAGGGATTTCAACACGTGCGTGCCCCTCCGGATGCCCCCATCCACGATGATTTCGATCTGCCCGCCAACTGCGTCGACAATGGCTTTGAGCTGATCGAAGGGTGCGCGCGATCCGTCAAGCTGCCTGCCGCCGTGATTCGAGATCATGATGGCGGTCGCGCCGATATCGACCGCGCGCTTCGCATCGTCCACGGACATGACGCCCTTGATCGCGAACGGGCCACCCCACTCCTCGACCATTTTCCCGGCGTCGTCCCAGTCGATGGAGCGCTTCATCTGGCTGTCGATATAGGCTGCCACCGACGACGACACGTTCGAGCCCTGCTCGATATATTTTGAGACGCTTGGCAGGTCGAAGCGCTCGCGGAACAGGTAATTGAGGGTCCATTCCGCGTGCCAGAGAAAGCTCATGAGGCTTCGCGCCGTGAGCTTCGGCGGCGTCGTCATGCCGGTCACGAGGTCGCGTTCGCGATTGCCGGCGACGATTGTGTCGACCGTCAGTGCAAGCGCGTCGAATTGCGATGACTTGCAGCGGGAGATCAGGTCCGTGGTCAGTGCCGGGTCGTTGTGCACATAGATCTGGAACAGCTTCGGTACATCAGGCAGCTCGCCGAGTTCTTCGATACTGCAGGTGCCGATCGTGGAAACGCCGAACATCGTGCCGAATTTTTTCGCGACGGCGGCGATCGCGCGCTCACCGTCGTGATGAAACAGGCGTTGCATTGCCGTCGGTGAGAAGAACAAGGGCAAGCGCAGTTGCTGGCCCAGAACGTTGGTCCGCAGATCCACCGAGTCGACGCCCGCGAGAACGTTCGGCACGAGATCGTACGAATTGAACGACTCTGTGTTGCGGCGCAACGTGCTTTCGTCGTCGGAGCCGCCGTCGATATAGTGGAAGATCGGCGAAGGCAGCCTGGCCTTCGCCAGCTTGCGAAAATCGGCGGTTTTGTGACAGTTCTTCAGACGCACGGCATTCCGCTGGGCACGACCCGTTTAGTGAGCGGCAAGACTATCACGAGACAAGCAAAACCGTGCCGGGGCCAAGGATCAAAGTGCACGACTGATACGCGGACAGCCTCCCGAGCGGCGCGACGAACCGCTCGTTGCACGCTCGTTTCGTGAATACGGTGGCACCTGAACTCACGCGCCCGAACAAGTAGTTTCGAATTGGCATCCATGCCGCACAATTCCTACGTGCCAATTGACGTATATTTCCAGTGGTGGTTTATCCAGCTCATTCACTTGCGTGGAAATCAACTATGATATCCAGCAGTTTGCCGCAGATTAAGTACGGCGTTTCGCCGTCTACTTATAGCCAGGCCGCATTGGACGAGCACAGAACCCGTGAAGTAGGAGTCGTCGATCATGACCATGACACCCAGCTTGCGAAAATTCGCGCTGACTGGACACATCGCTTCTTCGGTCGGCTTGCTTGGCTCCATCGCAGCCTTCCTGGCTCTCGCGCTTGCAGGTCTGACTGCGCAAGAGGCACAGATCGTCCGAGCCTCCTATTTGGCGATGGATTTAACCGCAAGATTCGTCATCGTTCCATTGGCGCTCGCTTCACTACTAACTGGGCTTATCCAGTCACTGTGTACTTCGTGGGGTCTATTTCGGCACTATTGGATCTTCGCTAAGCTTTTGCTGACCGCCTTTGCTACTGCCGTCCTGTTGGCAAAGCTTGAACTAATTGGTTACGCGGCTCGCCTCGCCGCAGAGTCGGTCTTGCCCCGTGCTGATCTCCGCGCGGCGGGGATGGAACTCGCGGTCCACGCCGCTGGCGGTCTGCTGGTGTTACTCGTGCCCGCGGTACTCTCGGTGTACAAGCCGTGGGGCCTAACCCCTTACGGGCGGCGCAAGCAGCACGAGCAACGTGCGCCGTCGCAACAGCCTTCCTTCACACCGCAGCGCCCTTCCCTTGATTCTGTCCGCAACATCGGCATATGGTCGCGCGGTGGATCGCTCACCATCACACTACGCCGTGCACATGTGCTTGGAATCATCGGCATTGTTCTGATTCTGCATTTTGCCGTCCTGCACTTCACCGGCATTGGGCATGGTGGCCATTGAGTGTGGCCGGAGGTTAAGCATCGCAAGGATGCGGCCTGACAATTCATTCAAGCCGAAGCCGCTTGGCAGCTCGGCTTAATTCAGGCGTTCGAAAGCTGCCGGAGGATATCCTGAAGCGATATGAGAAGTGGAAGGATATCGTTCAAATCTCCGGTCCAAGTGGGTTACGACTCATTCGAGGCTTCAATGACGAGGCACCTCGAGGGAAGTGGAAAGGACATAGATCCTCCCGACTTAATCAGCAATACCGAGTCACTTACCGAATTGAGAGGAAGGAACTGTTTGTACTGGTCGTTTGTTCTCGGTGCGGTTGTCCTTGCCATCGCGAGGGTCCGCAATCGAGTCCGTCCCATGCCAGCTCAGTTCAGGCTTTAGGCGGCCATGTCAGGTTCAATCACCCTCGAGCCGGTAGAGAGCCAAGAGCAAGTCGCGGTAGCACGCGAGCTTTTTCGTGAGTACGCGGATGCGATCGGCGTGGACCTTGAGTACCAGGGTTTTGCCACCGAGCTGGAAGCCTTGCCATCACCTTACGCACCGCCGCATGGAACGTTGCTCATCGCACAGATCAACGGGGACACGGCTGGCTGTGTTGCGCTTCGGCGCCTCGACAATGCAACCGGCGAGATGAAGCGCCTGTACGTGCGCCCTGCATTCCGTAGTCAGGGGCTGGGCAAGCACCTCATTGAGGCTGCCATTCAAGCGGCTCGCCGTGCTGGCTACGCTGGGCTAAGGTTAGATACGCTTCCCAGCATGGCGGCAGCTCAGGGGCTCTACCGCAAGCTCGGCTTCACCGAGATACCCGCGTACAACAGCAGTTATTTGCCGGGTACGCGATTCTATGAGCTCCAGCTGCCCACCTGACAACTCATTCAAGCCGAAGCCGCTTCGCGGCTTCGGTTGATTCCAGAGTTGGGCGACTTACTATTGAGCGGAGGCGCAAATGACAGACGATGACACATGGGATGCGCCAGATATCGTGCCCTCGATCACTTATGCGGATATACCCGGCGCTGTCGAGTGGCTTGAGCGCGTGTTGGCTTCGTGAGCGCGTAGAAGCTCGACTGACATGGCCGGGCGGTGGTATGGCGTGGATGGCATCACTGCTCGTCAGCTGCAGCATGATCTCGATAGTTTTGAGGAGTCCCTGGGAGCGCTTATCCTCCGAAACTTTGAATCGCCACGCAATGACAGCGACGCTGGACCGACACCGAGGGCAACCCGACCACGGGCACAACGATCTGGACCGTCTCGGACGCCAGCGGCGACTACTTTGCCCCAGCACATCTTCATTCATGGTGAATTACCGGGTCGCAGACCTCCAAGCCCTCATTCGCGAGTTGCGTACAGAGGGCTGCAATGTTCTCGACAAGATCGACGAGTCTGAATACGGCAAGTTCGGCTGGGTCATCGATCCAGAAGGTAACAAGGTTGAACTCCGGGAACCACCGGCGGGGCAATGAGCAGGCACTTTCTTACACCTTCGGATTCCAGTTGTACCGAAACCCCTCGGTTTTGAATTCGGCGACGAGGTTTGCTTCAAAGTTTTTGGCATTTCGTGTAAGCGCACCGGCATCGACCAGGATCGCTGGTCGGTTCCCGGTTGAAGCCTCGCGGCGGGCCGGATTCCTGCGATCGTCCACGCGGCCTGCTACTATGGCGCGCCGTAAACGGATCCGACAAGCAGGTACAGTAGATATGCGAACAGCAACCGCCGGGAACAACCGCAAGGTCGCGCTCTGGCTGTTGATTCTCTGCGGACTCGTGTTCGCGATGATCGTGCTCGGAGGCGTCACCCGGCTGACGGGCTCCGGGCTGTCGATGGTGGACTGGCGTCCGATCATGGGGGTGCTGCCTCCGCTCTCCGATCAGGAGTGGCGACACACATTCGAGATGTATCAGCAGTCGCCCGAGTTCCGCAAAGTTAACTCGCACATGACAGTTGACGATTTCAAGGGCATCTTCTGGCTTGAGTACCTGCATCGTTTGCTGGGACGGCTGATCGGTCTCACGTTCCTGGTTCCGTTCCTGTACTTCGTGGCGCGCGGCTACATTCGCAAGCGGGAACTGCCAAAGTACGGGTTGATGTTTGCGCTCGGCGGCCTGCAGGGGCTCCTCGGCTGGTACATGGTAAAGAGCGGGCTGGTTGACAACCCGCGCGTCAGTCAGTATCGCCTGACGGCGCATCTGATCGCCGCGATTGCGATTTACGCCTACATGTTCTGGATTGCGCTGTCGCTTCTGACTCGCCGGGACGGAACTCGCACTCATCCATGGTTCGCGCGCACGCTGCTGCTGACTGCGCTTGTGTTGACGACGGTCATTTCGGGCGGCTTCGTCGCAGGGCTCGATGCCGGATTCATCTATAATACGTTTCCGAAAATGGGAAATTATTGGGTGCCACCGGACGTGTCCGCGCTCTCGCCTTTGTGGCGAAACTTTTTTGAGAACATGGCGGCAGTACAATTCAACCACCGGGTGCTCGCGTTGGCGACGTTTTCCGCGATTGTTGTCTACTGGTGGTTTGCGAGGAAGGTCGACATGCCGGCAAGGGTCGGCCCGGGCATGAATGCTTTGCTGCTCACTGCATTGCTGCAGGTGGCGCTCGGCATCTCGACGTTGCTGCTGATGGTGCCAATCGGGCTGGCCGCGGCGCATCAGGCGGTTGCGGTGTTGCTTTTTACGCTTGCCTTGTACCTGTGTCACGGGCTGCGTCACGCGTGAGGATGGCCGGGACGGTTTTCAAGCGCGACGAGGTCGCCCGCAATGGCGGGCTCCTACAGCGCACGATCCGGGCGATGCAGGGCAGGCGCAGAGAGCAGGCTTCGCGCATGACCGAGGCGCTGTAGGAGCCCGCCATTGCGGGCGACCGACATTAATTCGATGCACCTGAGCCAATGCCCCAGCGCATCCTTTTAGGACCGCAGCGCCCGGTCACCAACCTCGGCACCGCGATCGCCGACGCCGGCCTCCCCGACGGCCCGCTCGCGGTCGTCTCTGCCGGCTGGCAGGACGCCGAAGCCGATATCGACGACGTCCATGCCCTCGTCGGCCGCCCTCTCGTCGACTTGCGGCTTTATCAACGCGCCGAACAAATCTTTGCGGCGGCCCCGGATTTGCTCGCTGCCTATCGCGCACGCCAGGACAGGCTGCAAGCGCTGCAGCGGCTCTACCGGGCTCGCCTGCGCCGCCTCTTCGCGGCTGCCCGGCAGATGCTGCGCGCCACGGGCGAGCCCTCGCTGATCGAGGCCGAGCAACGACACGCAATGGCACAGGTTCGAGCCCTCGATCGCCATCACATGCGGCGCGTCAATGCCCTCCACAGGGAGTTCGACGCAGAGTTCGCTATCGGCAAGCACGAGTTGCTCGCCCGCCACGCGGCGGAAATTTCCGGGATCGTCAATGCTACCGGGACGGTGATCATTACGGGCGGCAATGTCGCCGTATTGGTCAACCGGCTTCGCCTGTTCGGTCTCGACAGCCTGCTCGCCCGCAAGAACATCGTCGCGTGGTCGGCCGGAGTGATGGCACTGAGCGACCGCGTCGTACTTTTTCACGACAATCCACCCCAGGGTCGGCGCAATCCTGAAGTCTTCGGACCGGGACTGGGCCTCATCAAAAAGCAGATCTATTTCCCGAATGCACGTACCCGGCTCAAGACGTCCGACCGGATCCGTATGCAACTCCTGTGTCGCCGCTTCGCTCCATCCATTTGCATCTTGCTGAACAGCGGCTCGATTGTGCGCCTTGACAGCGAAGAACTGGTCGCGGCTGAGGACGCAAGACAGATCGCCGACAGCGGCCGGCTGCGGAAGGTCAAGCTCCGTTGAACCCCGCATTGCGAAAATTGTTCCGCAAGGGCACGCCCGACAAGGCTGAGATCGATGCGTTCATCAACGCCTCGGAGTTTCCACTGGTCGACGGCACCGAGGTCACGTTCGTCTACCGCGGCGTCGCGGACGCCGTTTACCTGCGCTGCTGGATATCCGGGTTCGACACTGCGCAGCCGTTTCAATTATTGAACGGGTCAGAGCTCTGGGTATCGACCATCGAATTGCCGGCGGGCTCGCGTATCGAATACAAGTTCGAGATCGAGGCCGGGGGAAAGCGACATCTGATCGTCGATCCACTGAACGACGTCGTCGCGCACGACCCGTTCGGCGCGAATTCCGTCTGCCAGGGTGCCGGCTATGAACGACCCGCGTGGACCCTGCACGATCCGGAAGCACGTAGCGGCTCGATCGAAGCGTTCAAAGTGGAAAGCGGCGCATTCCGCGAAGCGCGAGAGATCAGTGTATATCTTCCGGCGCGATTTCGGCGCAATCGGCGCTACCCGATGCTCGTGGTACATGACGGTCACGATTATGTACGGTACGCGGATCTCAAGGTGGTGCTGGACAACCTGATCCACTATCTCGAGATTCCACAAATGATCGTCGCGCTGACGCAGTCGTCAGACCGCCTTAAGGAATATGCAGCGGATGACCGGCATGCGGACTTCATCGCAAAGGACCTGTTGCCGCAGCTCACGGAACGCTACCCCCTGATGAACGCAACAACGTCGCGCGGCATCATGGGCGCAAGCTTCGGCGGCGTTGCAACCCTGCACACCGCGTGGCGTTACCCCGAGCTTTTCCGGCGCCTGTTACTGCAGTCGGGGTCGTTCGCGTTCAGCGATCTGGGGCGACACCATCGCGCACCGGTTTTCGATCCGGTCGCCACCTTCATGAACGCCTTTCGCGAGAACCCGGGCGAACTTGCGGGGAAGATCTACATGAGTTGCGGAATTTACGAATCGTTAATCTATGAAAACCGCTCGTTGTTACCGCGTCTGCAGGCCCAGGGCATCGACGTGCGCTTCGAGGAAGTCAGGGACGCGCACAACTGGGAAAACTGGCGCGACCGGCTGCGCAACGGACTGTCTTGGTTGTTTCCCGGCCCGCTCTGGATGGTCTACGAGTGAGCGTCGTCTTTCTTCACGACTGGTCATTTCATCGGAGCGCCTTTCTAATGACCAGCTTGAGGCCGGACCACACATCCGTGACTGCACAGACCTTGACGTCCACGAACCCCAGCGGAAGCGCTATCTCCCGAACAGTATCTTCCGTGACGTCCGTTGCCACCTTTGACGATTTTTTGGGCCACGAGACCCAGATCATCGCATCAGGCTTGACCTTCTTGCGGCAGGAACTCAATGCCTTGGCAAGTTCTGACTTCGAGGACGTGAAGACATGCACGAGATCCGTCGTGTTTGAGAGGCGCGATACGAACTTCGCACCTTCCGGTAACGGCGCGATGAGTTCCGGGTAATCATCGAGACCGTTCACTACATGAATTTCGGCGCCAGCTTTGATACCCAGCTTCTTCGCCAAAGGTGTTTTTGAATAGCCAGGCACTGTTGTCTCCCGACTGAGGCGTTCAACGCCCTGAATCAAGCCGAACTGCGAAGCGGGTTCGACTTGAATGGCTTATTAGGCGCGTCGCTCACTGCGGTTGTCCGCTTTGCATCGAGTCGCCACGGCGCGAAGATTGCTTGAGCACGTAAATCGCCCAAAAGCAGAGAGCAATTGACACAAGCGTGGCCACCACGAACATCGGGCTTCTCGCGAGATGCCACCCTTCCAGGATGATTCTGGCGAGGTGCGCTAACGCCAGTAAACCGAATGCTGCCCCGGTAGTCATGACGTAGTATCTCATCGAAAAATCTCCTTCATCGACGTGCAGCCTTTCCGGCGGCCGGTTTACCGTGCGCGGAACCCCGATGGCCCGTCAACTGTCGCGTTGAACGTATGGAAGCCGTTCGCCACCCGCACGCTCAGGACGAGGCAGGCGTGTCGGTTCACTCCAGGTATCAACGTGATGCACTCCTGGCACATATCATCGTGGTCTAGCCCGCAACCATGCCGTAGTTTCACGCATCTACTTTCCCCTGATCGTGATATCAAAGTGCAGGACATCCTCGCACGTTCCCAGCTTAGTGTAGAGCGCCATAGCAGGCGAATCGCCGGGATCAGCCTGCACGAAAATGACGTAGGCCCCGCGCGCTGCCGCGATATTCCCGAGTTCTGCAATCATCGCCGTCGCGATGCCCTCGCGCCGGTGCGGTGCTGCGACAGCCAGATCGTAGATGTAGATCTCGCTGCGCTCCTGCTCGAACTTGTGCAGCTCGTAGGCCGCGATGCCGCCCACGACCTCGCTGCTCTTCAGCGCGGCGAGCGCGATGAAGTAATCGCTGGCGAGCAGTCGCTCGAGATAGGCCGCGTTGGGCCGGGCGCCGCTATAGGTCTCCACCTCGTCGAAGGCCTCGCCGAAGGTCGTCAGCAGAGCTTCCATCAGCGCGACGTCGCCGGGAGCAAGCAGGTGTATGTTGAAATGGGTCTGCGGCGACATGGTTCAGGATTATTCCGAGTGCTGCTGCCGCGCCTTCCGCAGCCTGATTGAGACCGGCCGAGACCTGCTTGTCATAGTTGCTGCCGTCCGATTGGCTCAGGATTGGCCGACAACAACCTCGCTGATCTGAACGATCGGCGACTGATCCGTGTAGATCGGAATGTCGGCCATGATTTCCTGTGCGTGAGGACCAAAGCCGGTCTGAAAGGCCTCTACAGAGTCACAGAAGATGTGGCACATGCCAATGTAGGTGGCGGGTTCACCTGGACCCCCACCAGCCAGACCTTTGTCTACCGTGTAAAAGTTGCAGCTATCCCCCATCCGGGCTTTCACAAGCGGCATGTGCTTGTCCCGGTAGTACGTGTGGTCGAACCGAGCGCCTGGCTTGTTCGCGTACATCACGCTTACCTTGATCATGAATATTCTCCTGGGTAACGAGCCACTTGGCCCGGGAAGTCAGATCCTGCACCAGAAACAGCTCGCGGTCGAACGCGTAGGCTGCGCACGCGGCATCGGTGAGCAAGCGACCAACGCCCGACTTCAGGCGCCGCCGAGAAGCGGAGCCACGAGGGGACCGCAACCGCAGCTTGCGGCGGTCGGCTGCCTCACTTGGATACTCCGCGTACCACGCCAGGGGGCAGTTGCCAGCGCTCGTCAACCGATTGTCAGGTCGCAGTGGCACGAACTCTCGCTCGCGAAAGAAGCCAGGCAAGGTAAGCAGCCGCCACGACATCGTATGAAAGGCAAAACGAAGGCCACCAGGTGGGCACCCCGGGGTTTACGATTAAGTGGCCATGGATGAAATCAAACAGCCCGTGTGCTAATAGCGCCGCGACGACTAGCCATAGCGACGTTCGGAAACCCGCAATGGATGCGCCTACAAACGCAGCGATTACGATGGATTCGATCATCAGCGCATGTGCGGAGCCGCCCATTACCGCAAACAACGCGTAGTACGATGCAACGAAAATCATCACCGTAGGATAAAAGGCCCGATCCCGGTCTAAGCCAAGGAAGGTGGCCGAGAGCCCGACCGAAAGTGCCAAGACCGCTCCCACCAAGACCTCCACAACTGTGCTCCGAACCTTCGCTACGCGCGCGGATTAGAGGTAACGCCATCAATAATATTCTGCAATTCGGGCTCGACAGGCATGCGCTTGAACATACTGACGTCGGTGCCCCCGGTATTTCCTACCGGGACAACCCCGACGGCCGAACCTAGCATGCCCAAAACGATGCGTACAGTTTGCCCGAAGGCCGCCATGACCCGCCTTCTCCGAAACTCCACCCTAAGCATCAACCAGTGGGATGTCGCATGGGGTACGACGAAGGCCTGGCCAATAATGTGGGCGCGCTCGAGGTGAGAAAAGCTGGCCTCCAGTTCGCCTTTTGCGATGAGTACCTTCGCCAGAGCGATCTCGTTGTCGAAGGCGACGCTCCGAACAGAATTCATGAACTGCTCTCCATTGAGACATAGCGATTCAGCTCGCTGGCGCCAGCATCTGGCGCGGCTTGTGCATGCAAGCCGCGTGACAGATCCGCCCGGCGGCCAGTGCAGCGACTTGTAGGCGGCACACGCCACACTGGCCGCACCGCTCTCAAACTACTGCCGATTATCGTGGTCATCGCGCGACCTGATATCAAGTGGATTTGTCGCGAAAATCGCGACGTAGAGGAATACGAAACCGGCAAACAGCTTCACGAATAGGATGAAGCCTGGTTGAATGCCCCCATCTTGAACTGCGTTGAATCCGATGGCCGCTACTCCGAGTACACCTAGAACGCCGCATATTATTCGAATCAGTACCGAGTGCTTCTGCTTCACGTCAATTTCCAACGCTGCCGCTTAACGACCACTGATTATCGGTCGTAATCATGCTCAGGGCGCGTTCTCCGCCACAATGAGGTCATAAGCTCCATTGCTTTCGACGAAGAACACGCAATCCGAGGCGGTATCGCAACTTGTTGTGTGTCGGTAGTTACCGCCGGGCTGCATCAGATATGACCCTGGGCCCAGACGGAACACGGGCGCCCCATCCGGTCCCTGGATGTAGATCCCGTGATTGAGTACACAAAAATCGGATGTTAACACGTTGTTAATCGACCAAGTGGTTGATTAGCCTTCGTGGAAATCGACCTCGCAACTCGGGGACGAGTTTCAGCGTCGACACAGAATCACGCAACGATCTGGCTCACTGGCGCCGGTAGCTTGCGCGTTGCGTAAGCAAGCCGCGTGACGGATACGGCCGGCGGACAGCGCAGCGCCTTGTTAGACGTCCCCAGACACTTTTGCTTCGAGTACCGGCAGCCGCCGACCTTTCGGCACGGACGGATGGTAGCCGACGCACCGAAAACCCAATTTACGATAGAAGCCCTCGGCATTCGGATCCGCAATAACCCTGAGCGTCGACGCGCGCCGTTTCGCAACGAGGCGGAACGCCCGCTGCACCAGCATTCGACCTAGTCCACGGCCGGCTGCCTCCGGCAAGACCCAGCAGTAGTCGAGCCAATACCCGCCCCGATCTGTCGAAACCGCACACCAACCAAGAATTCGAGCACCGTCCTCCGCCAGGAATACCCAGTTATCCTTCGCGTATGTAGCGTCAACGGTCAGTTCGTCTGACCAAAGCTCAATCCACTCCTCGGGATAGCCCCAATGCCGCTTCGCCGCGAACGCGATCGAAGTCATTTCTGATGCGTCTGAGCCCTCCGCCCTCCGGACTGCGATGTTCACAAGTGCGACGCCTAAGATCCTGCTTGGCCGCGCGGCGAAGCCGAGTTGGCTGCAAGCCCGGTCCGGTAATGCCGCCCAGAGTCGCTGTAAGCTACTGAAATCAGAAAAAGTTCTCGTCCGGCCAACGCAGCGTTCGTTGTCGGGCCGAGTCACCGTCACGGCAGCGCAGTGAAAAGCCGCGCGAACCACCGCCGCTTACAAGCTATAGTATCCAGAAACCAAAAAAAGGATACGACCGTGGCAACAAAGACACGCCGAATCGGGCTGTCGCTTGGCGCAGATATCTGCTGGCCGATCTGTTACGAGGCCCTGCTTAGGAAACTCGACCTCGCAATCCCGCACGGCAAGGATACGCTGAAATTCGAGGTCGAAAGGATTTATATCGAACCCTTCGATCTGCATCAGCCCGTCAGTTACGACCTGGTCATCGACCGGTTGACGCACTGGTATCACACCTCGCGTGAATGGATCAAGAAAGCGATCCTCACCGACGACCTGTACGTGTTCAACAATCCATGGACGCTGCAGTCGATGGAGAAACAGACCACCTACTGCGCAATGATGCGGCTCGGTTTTCCGGTTCCCGACACGTGGTTGATCCCGCCAAAATCCTACACGGAGTCCGCCGATCTCAAACCGACACTGCAGCGTTACGCGAAGCTGTTCGATCTTGGCGCCGTCGGCGACCGCGTCGGTTATCCGTTGTTTATGAAGCCCTATGACGGCGGCGCATGGGTCGGAGTCACTGCGATTCAGGACAGGGACGCGCTGATCAAAGCCTACGACGAGAGCGGCACGCGCGTCATGCACCTGCAGAAGGCAGTACCCGCGCACGATTCATTCGTACGATGCATCGGGCTCGGCCCGCAATGGCGGTGCGTCAATTACGACCCGTCTGCGGCGTTACACGACCGTTACCAGATGGACGTCGATTTTCTCTCGATGCAGGAAGAAAACCATCTCGCCAACATGACGTTGGTCATCAACGCGTTCTTCGGCTGGGATTTCAATTCATGCGAGGCCTTGCGAAGCAGCGGCACCTGGTACCCGATCGATTTCGCGAACGCCTGCCCCGATTCGCAGGTTACCTCGCTTCATTACCACTTTCCCTGGCTGATCAAAGCGAATCTCCGCTGGTCCGTATTCTGCGCCGCCACGGGACGGCGCATGAACACGAACCTCAACTGGCACGAATACTTCCGCATTGCCGATGAAGACAAGCCGTTCGAGGATAAGCTCGCCGACTACGTGACCATCGCGCAGGACCGGTTCGAAGCCGATCGCTTCTATGAATTCTGCGAGGAGCATTTGAGTCATCTCGACGCGGTAGCGCTCGAGTTTTTCGGCACCGATACCGTCCGGGACGCGATCCGCCAGAAGGTGGAAGCGCTGTTTCCCGCCCACGAAATCGACTCGTTCACTGAGCTTTTCTGGCAACGGGTGCAACAATGGCGCGACACCGAAGGACAGCTCGCCGGATGAGCGCCAGGGACGTATTTCGCTGGTACTCGCCTCACATCGAGCAAGACGTGCAACTGGTCCGCTGGGGACACTTCGGCACGCCGGTGCTGATCTTCCCGACCGCCGGCGGCGATGCCGAGGAAATCGAACGGTTCCTCATGATCCGCGTGCTCGAGCCGTTGCTCGACGCCGGCCGCATCAAGGTCTATTCAATCGACAGCGTTGCAGGCAAAGCCTGGATATCCGGACAGCATCCGCCCGAATACTGTTCAAAACTGCAGAATCTTTTCGACGCGTACGTCTATCACGAAGTGACGGCGGCGATACGCAACGACTGCCGCTCCGACGATCTGGAAGTCGTTACAGCCGGCGCGTCCATCGGCGCATTCAATGCCGTGGCAACTGTGTGCCGTCATCCTGATGCGTACAAGCTCGCGATCGCGATGAGCGGCACGTTTGATCTCTCGAAATACCTGAACGGAAATTTCAACCAGGACTTCTATTTCTCGTCGCCGCTGCACTACCTGCCGGACCTCGACGGCGATAAACTGCGAGCGCTGCAGAAACGTCTCATCTTGCTGCCGACCGGCGAAGGCGACTGGGAAGATATTGGCGAATCCTGGCGCATGGCCCAGGTTCTCGGGGCGAAGAAAATTCCGAACCGGGTCGATCCCTGGGGCAAGAATTATCACCACAACTGGGTGACCTGGCGGGAGATGCTGCCGAAATACCTGGCGGAATACGCCTGAGTCCGCACTGATGGGCCGCCGGAAAGGGACGTCGACACAGGGACCGCCGCTTAAAATCTGCCTCGTTACGTCAGAGCTGACGCCGCTTGCCAAGACCGGCGGGCTCGCGGACGTCTGCGCGGCGCTGTCGGTTTTCCTGCATCGAAGCGGACACGACCTTCGCGTCCTTTTGCCGCATTACTCGTCGATTGACACGAGCGGCCTCGAGATAGTGCCGGTCCAGTATCTGCAGAACATGCCGATGCGGCTCGGCCACCGCGAAGGTCGCTATTCCATCGACACCACGCACCTCCCCGGCACGGATTTCCCCATCTACCTGCTGCGATGCCCGGAGCTTTACGAGCGCGGCAGCATTTACACTTCCGATGCCGACGAGCACCTGAGATTCGTGCTCCTGTCGCGCGCCGCGGTCGAAATGTGCCAGCACATGGGTTTCGCGCCCGACATCTTTCACTGCCACGACTGGCACACGGCACTCATTCCCCTGTACCTGAAGTCCCGTTACGCCTGGGACAGTCTGTTCAAGACGACCCGCTCCGTCCTGACGATCCACAACATCGGTTACCAGGGCGTGGTCAATGCAAGCGTGCTGAACGATCTCGGGCTGGATAGCGCCGAGCACGAATTGGCCCAGGACGACCTGGCGCTCGGTCGCATCAATTTCCTCAAAACCGGCATATTGCATGCCGATTTGCTGACCACGGTCAGCCCGACGTACGCGCGCGAGATCCAGGGCGACCAGTACGGCATGGGTCTGCAGGAACTCCTTCGAACCCGCAATGAAACCCTCATCGGTATTCTGAACGGCGTCGATTACGACGAATGGGACCCGGAAACGGACGAACTCATCCCGGCCACGTACACACGCCGTAACATGAGCGGCAAGAAAACCTGCAAACTCGAACTGATGCGGGAGAGGCAGCTGGACGGCGGCGCCCGTCAGCCTCTTGTCGGCATAGTCACCCGGCTCACCGCGCAGAAAGGCATCGACCTGATCCAGAAAGTGCTGCCTGCATTGCTGCAGCAGCGGAATTTCTCCGTGGTCGTCCTCGGCAGCGGGGAGCCGCGCTACGAGCGCTTTTTCGCCTGGCTGCAGGAAAACTCTCCCGGGCGCGTTTCCTTTTATCGCGGTTACAACAGCAAGCTCGCGCACTGGATCGAAGCGGGCTCTGACATGTTTCTGATGCCCTCTCTTTACGAGCCCTGTGGCCTGAACCAGATGTACAGCTTGCGCTACGGTACGGTCCCGGTCGTGCGCGCGACCGGCGGCCTCGCGGATTCGGTACGGTTGTACGATCCGGCGACCGGGCAAGGCGACGGCATCCTGTTTAGCGACTACAACGAGGCCGGCCTCAAGTGGGCAATCGAAACGGCGCTCGATCTCTACACTGACCGACCGGTCTGGCGGCGCATGATGCAGAATGGAATGGGGAAGGATTTGTCCTGGGAAAAGCAGGGACAGCGATACGTTGACATCTTCAGGCAATTGAGCGGAAAAGTTTGAGCGGATATCGGCCAGCCCGTCGCCCGATTCTTAACAGGCAGTTGTAATCATGAACGTCATTTTCATCGAACCGTCTTTTCCCTATAACCAGCGCGAGTTCGTCAGGGCGCTCAACGCGGCCGGCGCGAACGTCATCGGTATCGGCGAGCGGCCGGCCGGAACGCTCGATGCCGAAATGCGCGGATGGCTGGGCGATTACCTGCAGATCCGTTCGGTCGTGCATGAGCCGTCTCTCCTGCAAGCGGTAAGAGCAGTACAAGGCAAGCTCTGGGTCGATCGCCTCGAAGCTACCGTCGAGGCGCACATCATGGCGGCGGCGACGGTTCGAGAAGCCGCGGGTATTCCCGGCACGTCGACGGAAACCGCATACCTCTGCCGCGACAAACCGGCGATGAAGGAAGCGCTGCGCCGCGCCGGAATTTCCTGTGCCGCTTCAACGCGTGCTCGTTTGCCGCAGGATGCGCGTGACTTCGCCGCAGCGGTCGGCTATCCGCTGATAGTGAAGCCGCCCGCCGGAGCGGGGGCGTCTGCAACCTGGCGCGTCGGCAGCAAGGACGAACTCGAACGAGTCATCCGGGAATCCGGGCTCGGCGACGGCAAAGCGGTTGCCATCGAGGAGTTCATCGAAGGCCACGAAGGTTTTCTCGATACCTTGACCATTGGCGGCGAAGTGGCGCACGAGTTCATCACGCACTACTACCCGAACGTGCTCGAAGCCATGCGCGAGCGCTGGATCTCGCCGCAGATGGTGACGACGAACCGCATCGAGGCGCCCGGCTACGGCGAAGTACGTGCGATGGCACGGCGCGTTATCAGCATTCTCAAGATCGGAACTTCTGCGACCCATATGGAATGGTTTGCCGGCCCGAAAGGGCTCAGGTTCTCCGAGATCGGCTGTCGTCCGCCCGGTGTCGGGCAATGGGACGTGTACAACGCGGCCAACGACTTCGATCTGTATTTCGAATGGGCCTCGGCCATTGTCCACGGTAGCGTGCAACGCAAGCCGTCGCGGCGCTACTCGGCCGGCATGATCGCGCTGCGACCGGAACGCGACGGGATCATCAGCGGATATTCGGGAGTCGACGAAATCAATCGGCGCTACGGCGACTGCATTGTCGCCGCGCATTTGCCGGCGATAGGAACCGCAACGCAAGCCGTCGAGGACGGGTATATGGCGAATGCGTGGATGCGGATGAGGCACCCGGATTACGATCGATTACGGCATATCATGAATGAGGTCGGCGAAACGGTTCGCGTGCACGTGGGATGAGTCGCAACGCGGGTCGCCCGCAATGGCGGGCTCCTGCAGGGGTCGTTGTGGCGGTTGCAGGAGCCCGCCATTGCGGGCGACCGACGAGCTATCTGGCTGCGGCAACCACCACGTCGCGGATCCTTTCTGCGAGGCGCTCCGTCAAGTCGCCCTTCCCGAGCTGCCAGCGCCAGTTGCCTTCGGCGACGCCCGGTCGATTCATCCGGTGCGTCGCGTCCAGCGACAGGTAATCCTGCATCGGCACGACAGCGAGGCGCGCACGCGACTGCAATACCGCGCGGATCGCCGGCCACGGCATTTCGCCTCCATCACCGCCCGTCTCCTCCAGCACATCGTCTTTGACATCTGCCGTGAGCGACTGAAACCAGCCGAGCGTCGTGTCGTTGTCATGCGTGCCGGTGTACGCGACGCCCTGCTCTTCGTGGTTCTCCGGAAGGTGTGGATTGTCTTGCGTACCGTCGAACGCAAACTGGAACACGTGCATTCCGGGCAAGCCGAAGTCGCGGCGCAATTGTTCGACCTCGGGCGTGATGATGCCGAGATTCTCCGCAACGAGCGGCAGTTCACCGAGGTCGCGTTGCAAAGCCGTCAACAACTCCCGGCCCGGCACGTCGCGCCATTCACCTTCACGCGCGGTCTTCGCCGATTCTGGAATTTCCCAGGTCGCGATCAGCCCGCGAAAATGATCCCAGCGCAGCAGGTCGAAGCGGAGAAGTTCGTGCCGGACGCGGTCCCGCCACCAGCGAAAATCTTCATCGCGCATGGCATCCCAGTCGTATACGGGATTGCCCCAGCTCTGACCGTCTGCCGCAAACAGGTCCGGCGGCACGCCTGCGGTAACGCGGGTGCGGCCGTCCGGCTCGAGCTTGAACAGGTGACGATTGACCCAGACGTCGGCGCTGTCGGCGACGGGAAACATCGGCAAATCGCCGTACAGCACGATCTCACGCTCGTTTGCGTAGCGTCGCAGCGCACCCCAGGACCCGGCGAAACGAAACTGGTCGCGGCAAACGTTCGCAATATCGTCTGCGCGGCGACTCATCAATGCGCTGATCGACGCCGGCTGCCTGTCCCTGACCTCGAGTGGCCACTGCCACCACGGCGTTTCGCTGCTCTCACTTTTCAGTACTGCGAAGAGCGCATAATCGAGCAGCCAGCTGCGTTCGCGCTCGATGAAGTCCGCCAATCCGGCTGGCTTCGGCCCTGCCTTATATCTTGCCTCCTGCGGCAGAAGGCTTGCGCCGCCGGCGAACGCGGACACCAGGCTGTACGGCGATCGTGCATGGCCCGTCGGCCCGAGCGGCAATACCTGCCACGCCCTGCATCCGGCGACCCGCAGAAAATCCACGAAGGCCAACGCACACTCGCCGATTTTGCCGTCGGGCAGCGAGGTTGGATGCAGCAGAATGCCGGCCGACCGGCGCCCGGGCACGCCCGCGGGTGCGGTCATCGATTGGCGCGGCGCATGGCGCCCTCCGCGCCTTCCTTTGAAGAGGCGAGCGCTCCGGACATGGCCAGGTCGCCGGGCGGCGCCTCTCCAAGCAGCCGATAAAGCGCCATGAGATGCTCGCGAAACAAACTGTCGAACGCGGCGCTGTCTTCGGCGGTGTTGCCGCCGCCGAGCCACCAGAACCAGTCGGACGCTTCGCAGATGCCAAGCTGCTCGAGAATGGCCTCGCGGTCTCTGCCCTGCTCCTGCCCAAGCACACGATCGACCGCTCGTTTGGCGGCGCACAGCAATTCCCAGGCGCGATTTTTCTGCGGGTCGCCGATCCAGACAGAGAAATCGCCATACACCCAGCTGCCGGCAACCAGGTGCGGCAGTTCGCCGGCGTCCCAGCCGTCGCCCAGCAATGCCGAAAAGGTCGTCAGGTCGATGTGCGGATGCTGAACCAGGCGCGAATAAAGATGCCGCAGGAAAAACCACGCGTTATAGGGGAAATGCTCCCACGCGTTTTCGCCGTCCATGATGATGCTGACGACCGGCGGCGTGCTGCCCTTCCAGTCGTGCCTGATAACTTCGAGTCGCGCAATGAAATCGTTGACTGCATCTTCGGCGCCCCAGCGCGCATACTGGAAGCCGATCCGGTCCGAGAGTTCGTCGTCACGGAAAAAACAGGCAATGCTTTCCTTGCCGCGAGACTCGTGCCACATCTGCAGATGCGCGTTCTCCGCGGCCTTGCCGATCGAGTTCCGCAATACGTTGGTGCCGGTCGCCGTCCATGCAAAGCCGTAATCGCCAAGCAACGGCAGCACGGCTTCGCTCACGCCGCCCTCGGAGGGCCAACAGCCGCGCGGGCGAACACCGAAATACTGCTCGAACACGGCCAGCGACCGCTCGATATGCCAGCGGCAACGCCCTTCACCGCCCGGGTAGCGGCAGTCAGGCAAGGTCACCGCGGGCATCGCGTCGCGCGCACTCGCGATGTCCATGAGCAACGGCAGAATCGGGTGCGCGTGCGGGGTCAGGGACAGCTCCACGCGCCCGGACTCGCCGAGCTTGCGGTATCGCGGGATCAGCCCTGCGAGAACCTCGCCGATCAGTAGCAGAAATTGCCTTGCATCTTCGCCGCTGAAGCCCTCGGCCTTTTGCAGCAGGCCGCGCAGCATCGGGAACTCGCGCCGCAGGCTTTCGCCGGTCCAGGCCAGAGGGTACCAGACGAGCAGGTCGCGGAACGTCTGGTCGTCCAGCGGACTCTCCTGCTCGAGCGAGGTTTTTGCACGCGCAATGAGCGACGCGAATGGCGGAAACGCGCCAATCATGTGCACCTCGTTAGCGTGCAGGCAGGCCTCGGTAAGTTTCAGTTTTTCACTGTCGCTGAGAAACGTGCGACCCGCGAGCGCGTCGAGTAACGGGTCGCCGATTGGCGCGCCCTCGTCCTTCCACCTCGCGATCCGCTCGGCGTAGTCCGACAGTTGCTGCAGCAGGATAGTCGAGAAATTGACCACGGCACGCGCGCCGGGGACCGTCTCGAGATGTGCGGCCATGTCGCTGTAGTCCTTGATGCCGTGCAGCCAGGTCCAGGGCCTTAGATAGGCACCGTCAAGCGCATCGCGGTACTGCGGTTGATGCATGTGCCAGCACAGCACGAGGCGCAGCTTGTCTGCCGTCATGAATTCTCCCTGTCAGTTCAGCTTGCGCATTGCCGGCGCCGGCCTCAGTTGCATGCAGACGGGACGGACTGTCAGTGCAACATGTGGGGACAGACCAGGACGACGCCTTCCTCGGTGCGCCAGAATCGGCGTGCGTCCTCGTCGGCATTTTCACCGATCACGGTACCATCGGGGATTACGCAGTCCTCGTCGATGATCGCCTGGGTGATGCGGCAGTTGGCGCCGATGCTCGCGCGCGGCAACACGACCGCTTTGTTGAGAAACGATCCTTCCCGCACCCGGACATTCGAGAACAGTACGGACTCGCGCACCTCGGCCCCGGACACGATGCAACCGCCCGAGACCAGCGTGTTGATGGCGGTGCCGCGCCGGCCGGGTGCATCCAGGATGAATTTGGCCGGCGGCACCTGCTCCTGGTACGTCCAGATCGGCCACTGCTCGTCGTAGAGATTCAGTTCCGGCCGAACCTGGGCCAGTTCCAGGTTGGCTTTGAAGAAACCGTCGACCGTGCCGACGTCGCGCCAGTAGCTCTGTGCCTTGGTTTCGACGTCGTGAAACGGGTACGCGTAGACACGATGTTCCAGGTGGATGCTGTCGGGCACGATGTTGCGGCCGAAATCGTGGGCAGAGTTCGGGTCGGCGGCATCCGCGATCAGCTTGTCGCACAGAAAATCCGTATCGAATACGTAGATGCCCATCGACGCCAGCGCCGTGTCCGTCGATCCGGGCATCGGTTCCGGGTTGGCCGGCTTTTCCACAAAACGAATGATGCGATTGTGCTCGTCAACCGTCATGACGCCGAACGACCTGGCTTCCGGGAGCGGCACTTCGATGACCCCGACGGTGATGTCTGCTTCCTTGTCCGCGTGGTAGGCGATCATCGGGCCGTAGTCCATCTTGTAGATATGGTCGCCGGCAAGAATCAGCACGTGTTCCGGGTGGCTTTCCCGCACGATCCGCAGGTTCTGGTACACGGAATCCGCCGTTCCCAGGTACCACTGGTCGCCGAGCTGCTGCTGTGCCGGCACGATCTGGATGAATTCGCCGAACTCGCCGCGCAGGTAGCCCCAGCCGCGATTGATGTGCTGGATCAGGGAGTGGGCCTTGTATTGTGTAAGAACGAATATCTGCCGGATGCCGGAGTTGACGCAATTCGACAACGGAAAGTCGATGATGCGAAACTTCCCGCCGAACGGTGCGGCCGGCTTGGCGCGATTGGCCGTCAAATCGCCGAGTCTCGAGCCGCGCCCGCCTGCCATGATCACGCCCATCGTGCTGCGGGTCAGCTTGCTGACAAATCGGCCGGACCGTCGCGCTTGCATTTGTTGCTCCTTTTGCCGTTGCCCTGCCAGGCTAACCCGTCAGCCAACGAAACGCAGCGGGCCAAACCAGTATGCTACATTCGCGGCACACTCAGCTAGCTGCCGAATATCCCGAGGACCTGAACATCGCTTTCCAAAGACGTGCAAACAGTCTCTCCGCGGGTGATGCCGACGCCGTTCGCCTGATCGAGGCGCGTCATCACGACCCGTTCGCCGTTCTCGGGCGGCACGGCGAAGGGAAAAGCGCCTGCGTGCGGGTTTTCCTGCCCCGTACACGGAAAGTCTTCGTGGAAAGCGAGACGCGCCCGATGCTGCGCATCGGCGACACCGACTTGTTCGAGTTTTGCGGTGACACCGGTGACCTTCCCGGCCACTACCGTTTGCTCGTCGAGGACAGCTACGGACACCGGCGCACGCAATACGACCCGTACTCTTTCGAACCCCTGATCGACGAGGGCGAATTCGCGCGCTTCAATACCGGAACGCACACGGCGGTGCAGCGTTTGCTGGGGGCGAATGCGCGGACCGTGGCCGGCATCAAGGGCACGTTGTTCGCTGTCTGGGCGCCGAATGCCGAGCGGGTGAGCGTCGTCGGCGACTTCAACGAGTGGGACGGCCGTTGTCATCCCATGCGCAGCCGCGGACAAAGCGGGGTCTGGGAGCTGTTCCTCCCGGAGTTGCGTGACGGTCCGTACAAGTTCGAGCTGCGCCAGCGCGAGACCGGCGACATTGGTCTCAAGTCCGACCCGTATGCGAAATTCAGCGAGCAGCGGCCGGCCACCGCCAGCCGGATAATGCCCGAGAGCGATTACCAATGGCGCGACCATAACTGGCTCGAGCGGCGCTCGCGGCAAGACTGGAAGTCTCAGCCGATGGCGACCTACGAGGTGCACCTCGGCTCGTGGCGGCGCACGGAAGACAATCGCTTCCTGAACTACAAGGTGCTGGCCGAGCAACTGGCTGCGTACGCAGCGGAGCTCGGGTTTACCCACGTGGAATTACTGCCGATCAGCGAACACCCGCTGGACGAGTCCTGGGGATACCAGACTACGGGTTATTTTTCGCCTACCAGCCGCCACGGCACGCCGGACGAATTTCGCGCCTTCGTCGATCATTGCCATCAACGGAATATCGGCGTGCTGCTCGACTGGGTGCCCGCGCATTTCCCGCGCGACGCGCACGCCCTGGCGAAATTCGACGGCACCAGTCTTTACGAGTATCACGACGTCTGGAAAGCCGAACACCGCGACTGGGGCACATTGGTGTTCAATTACGAACGCAATGAAGTGCGTTCCTTCCTGTTCTCCAACGCGCTTTACTGGCTGCGCGAGTTTCACATCGACGGATTGCGCGTCGACGCCGTCGCATCGATGCTTTATCTCGATTTCTCCCGGCAGGCGGACACCTGGGTGCCGAATCGACTGGGCGGCAACCAGAACCTCGAAGCGGTCGATTTCATCTGCGAACTGAACAGCGCAATAGCAAGGGAATGTCCCGATTGCCTGATGATCGCCGAGGAGTCGACCGACTGGCAGGGTGTGACGCATCCGGCCGCTGCGGGTGGCCTCGGCTTTCATCTCAAGTGGAACATGGGATGGATGCACGACTCGCTGAATTATTTCGCGAAGGAACCCATACACCGAAAACATCACCAGAACTGGCTCACGTTCGGCCCGACCTATGCGTACGACGAGAATTTCGTCCTGCCGCTGTCGCACGACGAGGTTGTACACCTGAAGCGTTCGCTGGTCGGCAAAATGCCGGGTGACGACTGGCAACGTTTCGCGAATTTACGGCTTCTCTACGCCTACCAATGGACTTTTCCGGGGAAGAAACTGCTGTTCATGGGCGGCGAATTCGCCCAGACCGGCGAGTGGAACGCCATGGAATCGCTCCCCTGGCCGCGCCCTGGCGACAGCGGCCCGGCGGGCGTATCGGCACTCATCGCGGACCTGAACCGGTTGCAGCATCGGTACCCGGCGCTTGCCTGGTGGGATTGCGACCCGCGCGGCTTCGAATGGCTGGACGGCGACAACCGCGACATGTCGGTGATAGCGTTCATGCGCCATGCGCCGGGGCAAACGGCTGTCGTTGTGCTGAATTTCACTCCGGTCGTGCGCCACGGCTACCGAGTGGGAGTACCTGAAGCAGGGAACTACCGGGAAATCATGAATTCCGATCTTGCGCGCTACGGCGGCAGTGACGTCTGCAACCCGGGAGACCTCGCGAGCGAAGAGGTTGGCTGGCACGGGCGAAGCCAGAGCATTGTGCTCACGCTGCCGCCGCTTGCGGGCGTGATACTCATTCGCTCGAACAACGGCTAGTAAGTGTTTTTGTCAGGCGATGCTTTGCATGCAACACTGCGTCCTGGCCGATAGTCGTATGCGACAGCCGCCTGAGTTAGGATACGCTGCGAAGTGGCGTCGGCTTGAATGTACTGTTGTACAGCGCTTACGCGCTCACCCAAACTTTAGAGCGCTTTGTTCTGCTGAGGTACGCTTCTCCAGTTTGATCGTCTTGTCTAGTGCCTCGCGAGCATCGCTGCTACACCTTGCGACCATGGCCGTTATCTCAACTTTTGATTCTACGAGGATAAACTCACGCATTGGGGAAAAATACACTAGTGCTGACTTACCTTGCTGCACTAGGTTGAGGATGTTGTTGAGTGTCCCCTTACTCTCTCCATCCCAGATCATGAACCCATAATCAGCGTCGAGGCTCATGCGGGCATCTTTCATGGCGAAATAGGCGAAATCCCGCTTCTTCCCACGCGAGTCAACAGCGACAGTTTCCCAGTTGCCAACATTGTTGCGGCACTTCCCGTCCATGCAGTAGACGCGCACATGTTTGTAGCCCTCTTGGGCCAGGTAGCTTTGAACGGCCTTGTCTGCGCCGCTAGCGTCACCGATCAGTACGGTATGGCCGTTTGTGACCAAATTGCGTAGCCGAGTGCGAAGCGCGGGGTTTAGTCGCGAAAGATTTCTCGAGCCACCAAAAAAGACTTTGCTCATCTATGTACCCTTGTGCGCGTAACCGCAAAAACGTAGACGGCGCGGGCGCCGCCTTGAGTATAGGCCGCCTCGGTCGCGGCTTCTAGTGTCGCGCCTGAGCGGTACAGATCGTCGACAAGCAGAACAACTTTTCCACAAATTTGGCGCGAGTCCGCCGCAAATGCGCCCGCCAATATCTCCTTGCGCCGGCCGGGATCACCGATGGTTTTTAGAGCGTCAGTGGCGCGAGCTTTGCTTAGTGCGGTATCAGATTTCCGAGAGCCCAGTCCTGCGGCAATACCCTTGGCCAATTGCTTCGTCACAGTGCGAGTTGGATTTGACGGCGGGATGGGAACAACAAGGTCAAATCTGCCCTTTACCTTTGATAGGTGATCAAGAATAAGAGCGATGATCTTTTCAAGAGCACTCTGGTTGGACTGGTATTTGAACTGATAAAGCAACTCCCCTAGCTCGGAGCGGCGAGTTTCAAAGAGAGGACGGCCTTGCTCGTCGTCTCCAATGCAATGGCTTTCGAGAGTTTGAACGTCTAGGGTTATGCCGCTTCTCCACGCGCCATCAATATGCTCGGGATGCAACTGAATTTTGGTTCCACATCGGCATGCGCCACACATACAAACTGGCCACTTGCACCTGGCGCATTGAACTTTTAGCGATGAGGAAATTACGGAGCCACAGGCGTTGCATAGCAAATATCCATGCGGCGGAAGGGAGCCTATTGATTCATGACCGAGGTACTCAGGGGGGATTATGCATAGCCATCAGTGATAATTCTCATAGTCCAGAATGTAAGCAGCCGTGCATCGAAGGTATGGTAGCAATTGCTGAGTAAGAACCGGTAACTCACAACCACCAGACAGTTTGGCATCGTCGCCCAGTTTGCCTGAAATGTGTTTCGACAGGTACGAATGAACATAATTTCGATGAGTGGAGTGCGCGGCCAGAGAACGGCTCATGTTCCGTTCGGCCTGGTTGCCATGAATCCATCGGGGAGCGGTTGCCGGTTTCGCAACAGCTCCCGGACTTTCGCCAGGTCACCCATAAGGATTTTTTCGTAGGGATCTACCTGGTGGCCAGGCAATTCGGCCAGTTCCTCGAGCTGGTAGAGGGCAAACCAGAATGTCCGTTCCTCCCACTCCGGCTCCGCGAGTTGCAAGGTGCCAAATCGCTCATGCCACTCGTTCAACACGGCGTCGACATAGCTGAGTGCATCGACGTCCTCCGCAGATTCCGGCGCTTTCCCGTCCAGGTACCGCAGCAGCACGATCCTGTGTCGATCTATGAACGCTCCGACATCCTCCATGACCCGTCCCCTTGACAGCTTTGCCGTTGCCGGAGGACATACTAGAAAGGATTGCCTGTCGCTGAAATCTCTGAATTTACCGTTTTGACGTTGATTCGCTCGAACGTGTGTGCCACACCTTTTCATCGTACTCGCGAATGGTGCGGTCTGAGGAGAACCAGCCCACGCCCGCCGTGTTGAGCGTGGCGGCACGCCACCATCGCGCGCCGTCACGGTAAGCATCCACCGCTGCAGACTGCGCGGCGCAGTAAGATTCGAAGTCCACCACGTTCATGAAGTAATCGTGTTCGTAAAGATTGTGCACGAGCGGCGCGAAGCGGTCCGGCTGGTCCGGCGAGAAAACACCTTGTTGAATAGCGTCCAGTGCCGCCTTCAGGCGAGCATTGCTTTCCACGATCGCGCGCGGATCGTAACCTTCCCGGCGTTTGCCGGCCACGCCGTCCGTGGTCAGGCCAAAAATGAACATATTGTCATGGCCTACACGGTCGCGAATCTCGATATTCGCCCCGTCCAGAGTGCCTATCGTCAGCGCGCCGTTCAGCGCCAGCTTCATGTTACCGGTGCCGGACGCTTCCATTCCGGCGGTTGAAATCTGCTCCGACAGGTCCGCACCGGGGATGATGACTTCCGCGCGCGAGACGTTGTAATCGGACATGTAAACGACCTTCAGGCGGTCCCCGATCGCATCGTCATTGTTCACAACAGTGGCGATGTCGTTGATCAGCTTGATGATGAGCTTGGCCATCGTGTAACTGGGTGCGGCCTTGCCGCTGAATAACTTTACGACGGGCAGCCAGTCGGCACCGCCCTCGTTTTTTATCGCCTGGTAGTGAGCGACGGTCTGCAGCGCGTTTAAAAGTTGGCGCTTGTATTCGTGAATGCGCTTGATGTGCACGTCGAACAGCGCATCCGGATTGACCGTCGGTCCCGAGCGGCTCCGGATCTCGTTCGCAAGCCGTATCTTGTTCTCCCTTTTCGCTGCCGCAAAACGGGCGCGAAATTCGCTGTCGTCGGCAAACGGGGCAAGCGCCTCTATTTTCCCCAGATCGGCAACCCAGGCATCGCCGATGGTCTCGTTGAGCAGCGCGCGCAGCGGCGGGTTGCAGTTGTGCAGCCAGCGGCGCGGTGTGACCCCGTTTGTCAGATTGACGATGCGCTCCGGATAGATCGAATGCAGGCCCTTGAACACCGTCTTCTTCATCAGTTCGGTATGCAGCGCGGAGACCCCGTTGACTCGATGGCTGCCGATAAACGCCAGATTGCCCATGCGGATCGAGCCGCCGTTGTCGTAATCGACCGTCGTCAGCTCGTGCATGTTGACGCCTGCCGTAGTGACTTCGGGCGATGCCATGAACTGGCGGTCGATAAAATCGATCAACTGCAGATGCCGCGGCAGGATCTTCTGGAACAGTTTAAGCGGCCACCGTTCGAGCGCTTCCGGCAGCAAGGTGTGATTCGTGTAGCTCAGACACTCGCGTGTAACGCGAAACGCGTCCTTCGGCGACATGCCGTGTTCGTCGCTCAGCAGCCGCATCAGTTCGGGGACTGCAATGGCAGGGTGGGTGTCGTTCAGCTGGATTGCCACGGAATCGGGCATCGTGTGCAAATCGTCGTGATTCAGGAGAAAGCGTCGCAAGAGATCCTGCAGCGATGCGGAGGTAAAGAAATATTCCTGCCTCAGGCGCAATTCCCTGCCCTGCTCGGTCGAATCGTCGGGATAGAGCACGCGGGTGATTGTTTCAGCCAGCACCTCCTGCACGGCCGCGCGCAGGTGGTCTCCCCGATTGAAGCGTGACAGGTCGAAGAGGCCTGCCGGCTTCGCCGACCAAAGCCTCAGGGTATTGACGTGCGCGCCGGTCCAGCCGGTGATCGGCGTGTCGGTGGCGCTCGCAATGACAGTCTCGCCCGGTTGCCAGCGCAGTTCCGGAGGCTTGTCTGCATCGGCGGTGCCGCAGAAATTCACCATGTAGCTGGAATCCGGGCGTTCGAATTCCCACGGATGGCCCAGCATCAGCCAGTTTTCCGCCTGCTCGACCTGCCAGCCGTCAGCCAGACGCTGACGAAACAGTCCATGCTGATAGCGGATGCCGTAGCCGAATGCGGCGATCCCCAGCGTCGACATCGAATCGAGGAAGCACGCTGCCAGTCTGCCGAGCCCGCCGTTACCCAGGGCCGCATCCGGCTCGCTTATAATGATGGTGTCGAAGTCCAGCCCGAGTTCGTTCAGCGCTTCGCGGCATACATCGGTTATCCCCAGATTCGACATCGCATCCGTGAGCAGGCGGCCGATCAGGAATTCCATCGACAGGTAGTAGACACGTTTCGCGTTGGTTTCGTAGGTTTCCCGTGTCGATGCCATCCAGGCATCGACGATCCGGTCGCGAATGGCGAGCGTCAGCGCCACGCACCAGTCCCTGGGAACTGCGTGGCTACTGTCTTTACCTACGGAATAAATGAGGCGGTCGAGCAGAGCTTGCCTGAATTCTTCTTTTGTCGGTCTTTGCATTATTGGTATGTCGTCAACGAGCGGCGCATTAAACAACGGAAGGGAACAGTGTGCAATGCCCCGCCGGGAACGCTAGGTGCGCAGGTAGTCGTCGGTCTTGTCTAGCCAGTCGTCGCGGCGAGGCGACCACATATCCATTTCCTCGACATCGCCGATGCAAAGTGCTTCATGCGGGTGATTTGACGGGATTACGACGACCTCACCGGGCCCGACGTCGACGACTTCGGATCGATCGTCGCCGAACCGGAATCTCATCGTCCCCGATACGACCTGGGTGATCTGTTCATTTTCGTGCCGATGCTGCGGTACGAGAAAGCCGTCCTTGAAATAAATCCGTGCAACGGTCATTCGATCGCCGGTCACGATTCTCCGCTGCATTTTGTCGTTGACGGTTTCCAGTTCGACATCGTCCCAGTTCAGAATCTGCATCTCTGTTCCTTGAAGTAATTGGTCGCCCGCAATGCGGGCTCCTACAGCGGCTCCATCCAGTCTTCGCATGACCGCGAATCCTGCGCTGTAGGAGCCCGTACCACGGGCGACTGGCGCGGCAATTATCGAAGACGGTGGTCGCCAACTGTCACTCGGCATTGACGATCGGCATGATTCCGGGTTCGATGCCGAGCTTGTCTTTCTCTGCCTTCACCATGTCCGCAACGTCCTCGAGCAACGCCCTCGCGTCGTAAATGATGCCGTCCTTGACCGTGTACGCAATCCCGCCGATTCTCTCGACCTTGCCTGTTTCGTCGTTGAGCTTGATCGTGCCGGTGCCGAGCAATACGTGCAGGTTGGCGAGCGGGTTTTCCCGCGTGACGACGAGATCGGCCTTCTTGCCGACCTGCACCGTGCCAACGTCATTCGCGATACCGATTTGTCGCGCTCCCTCTATCGTCGCGGCATGAATGACTTCGAGCGGGGAAAACCCGGCTTCGCGCAGAAGTTCCAGTTCCAGGACATAACCGAAGCCGTACAGGTTATAAATGTAGCCGGAATCGGACCCGACCGTCACGCGCCCCCCGCGGTTCTTGTATTCGTTGACGAACATCATCCACAGCCGGAAATTTTCCTTCCAGTCAAGTTCTTCTTCCAGCGTCCAGTCGAACCAGTACGAGCCATGCGCGTCGCGATTCGGCCGATAGTACTCCCACAGGTCCGGTAAGGTGTAGATCTCGTGCCAAGGTGCGCGGCTCAGGCGCATGAAGTCACGACTGGCGAGATAAGAAGTAAACGTGGGCGACAACGAGAAGCCGCGGTCCAGCAACGTTTGCATGACCTCGTTCCATGTTTCCGAGCCGGGCTTCGCAGCCTGTTCCCATAACCTTCCGGCCTCCCCAAAGCGATCCTGTTCGTTGTTGTAGTTGTAGTCGGGCGGATAATCCTGGATGCGCCTGTCGACGAACATGGCTTCAGGCAGCCCGTACCAATGTTCCATTCCCCTCAGCCCATGTGCCGAAGTCGCCAGCACATTCGCGTGCAGGACATTCAGCTGCGCGTGGTGCATCGTCGAACTCAAGCCCTGTTCGTCCGCTTCATCGAGCGCCGCCCAGAGGATTTCTTCCGGCGCACCGAAAAACTTGACACCGACCGCACCGGATCTCTTTATTTGCCGGATGCGTTCTCGTGCCTGCTCGGGCGTATCGATCGGACCCGCCTCTTCGGTGCCGAAGGCCGGATACATGTGAATACGAGGTCCGGTTATTTCGTTCGAGTCCAGAAGGTCCTTGATTCCTCGCTCTTCCGCCAGCGTTCCGTCATAACCGACGGTCCGCCCCGAAGTGACACCGTGAGCGAGCCATAATTTCAGAATGTACTCAGACGGTACTTTCTGGCCGGAGTCCCTGTGATGCAGATGCAAATGCGTGTCGATGAAGCCCGGCATGACGTACATGCCGGCCAGGTCCACTTCGTTGCCGCCGCTAAGCGGGGGTCGATCTTCAGGATCGATCGGCAGCAGCGGCGCGCCGACGTTGCGGATTTCCGCAATGCGGTCGTTTTCGATCACGATGTCGACAGGTCCGCGTGTCGGCGCCCCGGTGCCGTCAATCAGATTGACGCCCCGCAGGATCAGCCGCTCGTACGGACCTTCGCCTTCGGCGCGTCGTGGAATATGCTCGGCGCCGGCCTGCGCAAAAGCGAGCGGCGCCGGCAGTGTCAGAACGGCAATCGATGCGACGCTCATTACTGCTGCAAGACGGAATCGATTCTTCTGCTCGGTCATTCCGGGCCTCTTGTTGATGCTTCCCGCCGATGTCGTGCTGCTGATGCGAGCTTCATGCCGTCGCGGAATCTATCACACTCGGCGGCCGAACCCCGAAGAGGCTCTGTAGGAGCCCGCCATTGCGGGCGACCCGCGCAGCGGCTAGCCAAAGCGGGTGGTCGCCCGCAATGGCGGGCTCCACAGCGCCTGATCAGACCTTGCGCAGAGTTTCGCTAGCGCACGTAGCTTGCGCCGTTAATATCGAAGGTTGCGCCGGTACTGTGATCGACCTTTCCGGACAGCAGGAACACGATCATGTTGCCCACCTCCTCCGGCGGCGCTGCCACACCCAGCGGAATTTCCGCGAGCGCGCCTTCGTTCCCGGGCTCATAGATGATCGACGCCATATCGGTGCTCACCCAGCCGGGTGCGATCAGAAAAGCCAGGATTCTGTCGGCGGCGTAGCCTCGCGCAATGGAACGCATCAGCGAAACAACGGCGCCTTTGCTCGCGGCGTAGTGCAGATAATCGACGGTATCGCCACGAAATGCCGCGCGACTCGCGACGGTGACGATGCGGCCGCCGCCGCGTGGCTGGAAATAAAGAATTGCCTCGCGACAAAGGTCGGCGACTGCCTGCGTGTTGACCGCCAGTACTTGCGCCCAGTCGCGCTGCCAGTCGTCATCGTCACCGCCAAGCTTTGTTGCAGGCGAGATGCCGGCGTTATTGACGAGTCCGTCGATTTTTCCGACCCGCCGCAATGCGTTCTGCCACAGTGCAGCACCCGCGCCCGCTTGCGTCAGGTCCGCCTGAATTGCGTGAATCCGTCCGGACGCATATTCCACCGCCAGCTGTTCGAGCTCGCCCGGACCGCGATTGTAGCTGCCGATGACCGTTGCGCCGGCCTCGAGCGCGATCCTGGCCGTCGCGGCGCCGATGCCGCGCGATGCGCCTGTGATCAGAATCGTTTGGTCAGTCAGTGTCAGCATTTGTGATTCCCAGGCGACCAGCACCCCTTTCCGAGATGGGTTACACCATATTCCAACAGGATGGGCTCCTCCAGCGCCCTGTCTCGGACACCGGCGAAACCACCAAAACCGGCGACAACCACGGCCACCTTCGTCCGGCGCTGCCGATGTTCAGCGTCGGTGATCCTGAAACGGGCGAGGCCGTTGGCTTGTAATTGCCGGAATTGCCGGTAATATTACCGGTAATTCCGTCAATGAAGGACTGCTTGTGATCCCGGCGCTTGAAGCAATCTTCGGCAATCGTACGGCCGCCGCTGTACTCCTGTACCTCGAAAACTACGACTCCGGGCATGCAAGCCTGATTGCAAGAGACTGCGGCATACCCGTCAGTGTCGTCCAGGATCAGCTACGCCGGCTGGAGGCAGCTGGCGTGTTGGTCAGCCGTACTGTCGGGCGCACAAGGGTTTTCGAGTTCAACCCACGCAATCCCTCGGCCGGTCGGCTCCGCGATTTCCTGGCAGCCGAGTTGCGGGCACTGCCCGAAGAAATCGCGAAGACATTCTTTCGGCAACGTCGACGCCCACGGCGGTCCGGCAAACCGCTCGAACGGGCGAACAGGTGAATAAGATAACGGCCGGGACCTCGTTGCTTGAGATAGCGGTGCTCGTCTCCGAGGCACTCGAGAAAGCGGGCATTCCCGCCGTTCTCGGCGGAGGTGGAGCAGTTACGCACTATTCCGACAACGAGTACATGAGCACGGATCTCGACTTCTACCGTGGAACGCAACAAAGTCATCGCGCCAATTGTCGTCGCGCTCGGGTTTGCGCCCAGGGGAAAGGACTTCTATCACCCGGATTCGAAATTCTTCCTCGAGTTTCCACCGGGTCCTCTTTCGTTCGGCAACCGATACATCGATCCTTCCCAAGCCACCACATTGAAAACGCGGTTTGGGTCGCTGCGAATCATTACGGCAACACAATGCGTGATGGATCGACTGGCGTGGTACGTTCATGGCAAAGACCCTCAGGCTCGAGTCCAAGCGGTTCTGGTCGCCAGGCACCAGCCCGTTGACTGGCGCGATATTTCCGACTGGGCTGCAGCAGAGGGAATTGATAAGGGCGTGATTGCCGGGATTCGTGCCGAGGCTACGCCACTTGCTACTTAACTTTTTTCCAGCGCTCAGCTTACGCATGCCGTTTTGCGAATCGTAAGGTCAGACGGAAATTCACCGGTCGTATTTCCCGGTCACCTTCATCGATTCGGGGGGCTTGCGGCGTCTTCGCAACCACCGGAATCTGGCCGCCATGAAGCCGACTACGCCGACTCCTGACGCGCTACCCGCGGCAACGATGGCCGCGGTGGTCATGCATGCTGGACACATGGGCTGTCTCCAATACGGTTATCAAAGTCTGGCGATCGCATCGACGACGGCGAACGACGGCGCTTCAGCGCGCGCCCGCTTTGTCGTTCGCGTACTCGTCGTGGCGACGCCACCAATAGTCTGGCTCGTTGCGCCCTTTGGGGGCGCGGTCGAGCCACTGGTACGCCCCCCAGAGGCCGTCCAGTCCACGCGCATAGGTGGAATAGCTGTGATAGACGGCGCCGTCTTCGAGCACGAACGCGCTCATGCCCGGCCTCTCGCGCGTGTATGTGGCCACGTCCGTTCCGGTCATTGCAGCGACGGGCCCGTCGGGGGTCGTGCGCGAGGGCATCTCAGACACCTCGCTGCGGCCTGACTGCAACGCCGTCTCGCGCTGGTAGTTATATTCGATAAGTCCCTCGCGCTGTTGCTCCTCGGTGAACCAGACGTTGAAATCGGGGTTGAAGTCGCTGCCGAACGAGGATGCCCAGGGAAACGTCCACCCCATGCGCCGCTTGTACGCCTGCAGCTTCGCGAGCGGCGCCCGTGATACCGCGCAAAGCATGACGTCGTGGTTGGCCAGGTGCATGGTGAACCCGTTGAACCCGTCCGCGATCGCCGAGCAGGACGGACAGCCTGCCTTGTAGTCGGGCCCGAACATGAAATGGTAGACGAGGAGCTGCGAGCGCCCTCGGAAGAGGTCGACGAGTGAGGCTTTGCCTTCGTCGGTCTCGAAGCTGTATACCTTGTCGATTCGAACCCAGGGCAGCTCCTGCCGCCGCCGCGCCAGCTGGTCGTTACGTCGCGTCAGTTCCTTCTCGGCCTCGAGCAACTCGAGCCGTGCTGCCAGCCACTCTTCACGTGTTCCGGTTGTGTGCTTTGTCATCGCTTTCTCCTCCTCGAGTGTCCTTGATCGTTCGTTGCCGTCGGTCACACGTTCGGTCGACATCGAGGCTTCCTTCTGCCTGGCTAACGTGCTTCTCGATGCGACTCGACGGTTGTCATGAGATAGATTAGCGCCGGCCATCCGAACGGTGGGAGTGACAATCGTGACGCGATTGCGAAACTTTCCAGTGTGGACAACGCCCACAAGTTTTGTTCGATGACGATTTGACTTCGACGCTTTGTAAGATATTCACCGCTTGGTCATTGTTGGCCGTAAGATTGATTAGGACCGGATATCGAATGGTGAGAGTGACAAGTGTGTCGGGATCCAGATGGACTCGCTGATCAATGCCGCGGCGCGTGCACTCGCGGCGGGCGATCCCCTCGGCGCACTGAACCGTGTCGCTCTGCGCGACGATGCGCCCGCACTCGCGCTGCGAGGCATTGCGATGGCGCAGCTCGGCGATTTCGTTCGAGCGAAGGCGCTCCTGAGAGGTGCTGCGCGTGCCTTCGGTCCGAAAGAGGCGGTGGCCCAGGCGAGATGCGTCGTCGGCGAGGCCGAGGTCGCGCTTGCGTCGCGTGACCTCGGGTGGCGTGCGAAGGCACTCGACGCGGCACGGGCGACTCTCGAAAAGCATGGCGACCATGTGAATGCGGCGCACGCGCGGCACCTCGAAGTTCGACGTCTTCTCCTGATCGGGCGAATCGACGAGGCCGAAGTTGCGCTCGGCGCGCTCGACCTCGCGCACTTGCCTCCCGCATTGCGAACCGTTCACGATCTCGTGCTCGCGGGAATTGCGATGCGGCGCCTGCAGACGAAGGCCGCGCGCGCCGCACTTACGCGGGCCGAGCGCACCGCGCGTGCCGCAGGTATCCCTGCGTTGACGGCGGAGGTAGAAGGTGCATCCCTCCTTCTGGACACGCCCGCGGCGCGCCTGATTGCGCGTGGCGAGGAGCGACTTCTCCTGCCCGAGGAGGTCGAAGCACTACTTGCGTCGAATGCGTTCGTCGTGGACGCCTGCCGTCTTGTGGTGCGTGACGAAAGCACTGCCGTCTCGCTCGCAAAGCGGCCGGTATTGTTCGCGCTCGCACGCGCGCTGGGCGAAGCGTGGCCGGGCGACGTGTCGAGAGAAACACTCGTCGCGCGCGCATTCAGATTGAAGCTCGACGACGAATCGCATCGCGCGCGCTTACGCGTCGAGGTCGGGCGGCTGCGCACGGCGCTTCGAGCGCTGGCCGACGTGACCGCGACGAAGCAAGGGTTCAAGCTTGTGCCGCGCCGCGCGCGCGAGGTCGTCGTGCTGGCGCGACCGGTTGAAGAAAAGTATGCAGGAGTGCTCGCCTTCCTCGCCGACGGCGAATCGTGGTCGAGCTCGGCCCTGGCCCTTGCGCTTGGAACGAGCCAGCGCACCGTGCAGCGGGCGCTCGATTCGCTTGCGGCAGCGGGCAAGGTGCAGTCGTTCGGCCGCGGGCGAGCTCGTCGCTGGATCACCCCGCCCGTGCCTGGATTCACGACAGTCTTGTTGCTCCCCGCTCTCCTACCGGTTGAGTAGGATGGACGCATGAATCGAAACACGAGGATAGAGGTATGAAACGATCAGCGGCCGAAATAGTTCGCGAGTATGGACCGTTTCCGGGTGCCGACTGCGTGAATGGGGTTACGTATGACGGACAGCAAGTCTGGGTTGCTCTCGGAGACAAACTGAGCGCACTCGACCCGGCAAGCGGGAAGACGCTGCGCTCGCTCGATGTCGCCGCGCATGCAGGCACGGCCTTCGACGGCCGCCACCTGTTTCAGCTCGCCGAGGATCGCATCCAGAAGATCGATCCGGAGAGCGGCCATGTGCTCACTACGATCCCGGCGCCCGGCGGCGGCGGTGACTCGGGGCTCACGTGGGCCGAAGGCACGCTCTGGGTGGGCCAGTATCGAGACCGGAAGATCCATCAGATCGATCCCGAAACCGGAGAGATTCTTCGCACCATCGAGTCGAACCGCTTCGTCACCGGAGTCACCTGGCACGACGGAGAGCTCTGGCACGCGACCTGGGAAGGTGAGGAGAGCGATTTGCGGCGAGTCGATCCGCGAACGGGAGAAGTTCTGGAGAAGCTCGAGATGCCGTCCGGAGTAGGCGTTTCGGGGCTCGAGTCCGACGGCGGCGATCAGTTCTTCTGCGGCGGAGGAAAAAGCGGGAAGGTGAGAACCGTCCGCCGGCCCAAGGGAAGGTCCGCGACGGGCAGAGACTCCGAGAGTCGCGCGAGGTCCGCGAGCAACTAATCGCGCCTTGAGACGACGGCATTGTCGGCCTGTACTCGGCCGGGTGCGAACACGAACGCTGCCATCCGTGACACCTCGGCAACGCACCCCCTGCAACGCACCCGGCCACCCGTTGCAGGGGCGTTTCTTGGCGGGTTCGCCGGGGGGTGCGTTGCCGTACTGCCCCCGCAGAAAAGAAAAATTGCGAGGATACCCCCGAACGACTTACATGGACTCGGTAGGTCCGTGCCGGTATCGCTCTGTCCTGCATGCTGCTACGTGCAGCCGGTACACCTGCGCCAGCCCGCAGTGAGCCGGGGTCCAGACTTTCGTGCAGACAACCGCACCAGCAGGAGCTGAGAGACAGCCTAGTGACGCTTCCTTTTCGCGCGTTCCCCTGTCCTTGGATCGATGTTGAAGAACACGCCAGCCTCAAGTCCTTCGTCAATCCGTTCGCGCGATAGGACCTCGCCGTTCGTTCCTCCGCACGACGGACATTTCTTTTCCGTTGTTCCAATGAGCGGCATCACTTTCTTGCAGCCCATGCAGTTAAAGAATGCCACTGCTCGAAGACCTCGCATTGGGTTGTCGTTGATGAAACGCGCGGCGCCTTTCTCCGGTGATGCGCCCGTTACCGCGCGTAAACAGGGAATCCGTGGCGCAGTAGGTTAGCGCGTGCTCCGAGAATTGATGTCATCGGGACGAAGGCCTTTCACCTCATAATACATGCCAAGCTGAAGCCCCAACACCTTGCAATCCTGCGCGTCGGTAGACCGAATTACGACATACCTCGGCTCTCTATAGCCGTCCAGTTGGGGATTTTTTGACGGAAACGAAGGTGGGCTCGGGTGTGGCGGCCCGATGGAGTGAGCATCGAGGATCGGCTCAAGAGCTTCCGCCGACATGAGGCGTTCGCTTAATACGGCATTATCGGGGGCACCCTCCGGCATCAATAGTATTTCGACCATGGCGTCATCGGCAATCAGTGTAGATGGTGCCTCGGATCGCTTCTGATGTGCATCGGAACGTCTGGTTCTTCGTGGCCTGCTCGTTCTGCTGATTGAGCGTATTGAAAAGCTGAATAGCAGCGGCGTCACGCTGGGCTTGCGCTAGCGCCTGCTGAACGGCGAGCTGCTGCAACTCCAGAGAGAACTGAATATTCAGCTCTCGACCCGGAATCTCTTTTGGCCTGATAAAAACGAACTGTTGGACGTAACCGGTTGTTCCGCATGCTTGCAGTTGCTGTATAGATGCTTCTGCGCCGCTAGCCCAACGCACCATCGCCGGCTGCAAGACCATGCAGTCACCTTGCTTGAAACTCGGGGTCTGAGGATACTGCAACGTCATTGGCGTGGACTTAACCCCCTTGCATGGACAGTTTTCGTCCTTCCGTTTATGCCGCTTTG
>JBBDXW010000073.1:0-12253 GCA_040902105.1 Woeseia sp. | reverse complement strand
CCACCGCCTTCGTTCAACACCTGCGCAGGTCGCCCGCAATGGCGGGCTCCTACAGCAGAGGCTCCCTACCCGCCGACGCTGCGCTTCGAATACGCCTCAGCCGATAAGCCGTACTTGTTCAGTAAATCGTAAAGGGTCGGTCGCGTAACGCCGAGTTGCTCGGCCGCGCGTGAGATATTGCCAAAGTTTTTCATGAGAGCAACCCGAATCGCTTTCGACTCGGCACGCTGCCGTACCTCACGCAGGTTGAGCGACTCGGGCGCCAGTTCGACGCTCTCCAGCCCGAGATCCGCGGCCGTGACCTGCTTGCCGTCGGCCATGATGACGGCGCCTTTGATCTTGTTTTCCAGTTCGCGCACGTTGCCGGGCCAGGAATAGGCTTCGATGGCATCGTTCGCATCGTCACTGAAACCGGTGAGCGCCCTGCCCTGTTGTTTGGCATACTTCACCAGCAACGCGCGTGCGAGGATCAACCTGCCCTCCTCGCGATCCCGAAACGGCGGGATATCGATCGTAATTTCGCTCACGCGATAATAGAGGTCCTCGCGAAAACGGCCTTGCGTAATGAGTTCCACGAGGTTGCGATTCGTCGCGCAGACCACCCGAACGTCGACGGAGATTTCCTCCCTGCCTCCCACGCGCTCTATGACGCGTTCCTGCAAAAAACGCAGCATCTTGGCTTGCAACGCGAGCGGCATGTCACCGATTTCATCGAGGAACAGGGTGCCCCCGTTCGCGACTTCCACTTTGCCGGGCGTCTGCTTCGCTGCACCGGTAAACGCGCCCTTCTCGTAACCGAAAAGCTCGGACTCGAGCAGGTTCTCCGGAATCGCCGCGCAGTTGATCGCGACAAAGCGCTTGTCCGCGCAGGGACTCAGCCGATGCAGTGCGCGGGCCAGCAACTCCTTTCCGGTGCCGCTCTCGCCAAGCAACAATGTCGTGACGTTGGTCGGCGCAACTTTTTCGATCGTGCGGCACACCTGCAGCATGCCCTCGCTCGCGGCCACGATGCCATCCAGCGGCGATTCGACTGCAAGACTTTGCAGCCGCCGGTTCTCGCATTCGAGTTCGCTGATATTGAATGCGCGCTCCACCAGCAACTGCAGAGTGTCCGTGTCGACGGGCTTTTGATAGAAATCGTATGCGCCCATCGCAACGGATTTCAATGCATTCTCCTGGTCGCCGTGTCCCGTCACGACGATCACCTTCGTGTGTGGCGCGAGTTTGAGGATTTCCTGCAGCGTGGCCAGGCCCTCGTCGACACCTTCGGGATTCGGCGGGAGCCCTAAGTCCTGCAGCACGACCAACGGCTCGTTCCGCCGCAGTTCGTAGATTGCGGAACTGCGGTCCTCTGCAGTGACCACCTCGTATTGCTCGAAGCACCAGCGGAGTTGGCTCAGGAGGCCGGGATCGTCTTCTACGATGAGAAGTTTTCTGTCGTGGTGGCTCAAGCTGGTCCTTTGTACCGCCTCGCGGGCTGCACCGGTCGCGCAGTTTCCCGCAGGTCGCCGCTGTAGACGCGCAATGTTGCCACGTCGCCGCTGCTTATAGGAGGTATTCAAACACTGAAGCTGCCGACGGCCCTCCGCGGGCCTGTTGGAGCTCGCGTTACCGGGCGATCTGGGAGAAGGCATATTTTGACGCCCCATGATATAAATTTGTTGTAGTTGCGAATCGTTCTCATTTGCGTTATTTTTCTCGTCTATTCTCCAGCGCCTGTACTCCGAGGTTCATTTATGCCAGCCGTTCGCCTGCTCACGGGACTCCTGTGTGCCTTGTTCCTGCCCATGTCCTTCACCGCCAACGCACAGGACGACAAGCCATCCGCCAACCCCGCGCTCGACAGTGTCACCATCCTCGGTCACAGGCGCAGCGTCGCCGACGTGCCCGGCTCCGCGCACCTGGTCAGCCACGAGGAGCTGCAGGCATTTCTGCAGGCAGACGTCATGCGCGTGCTGCGCACTGTCCCGGGCGTGTACGTGCAGGAAGAGGAAGGCTTCGGCTTGAGACCCAACATCGGAATTCGCGGCTCGGGACTCGATCGCAGCTCGCGCATCGCCCTTCTGGAGGACGGAGTGCTGATTGCGCCGGCGCCGTACGCGTCGCCTGCCGCATACTATTTTCCAACGCAGCGCCGCATCTACGCGCTGGAAGTCCTGAAAGGTCCTGCGGCAATCTCCGTCGGCCCGCGCACGACCGGCGGCGCAATCAACCTGATTTCGACGCCGATTCCGGATGCGACGGACGGCATCGCCGGCAACGTCGATGTTCGTCTCGGCCAGCATGAAACGGCCGACGCGCATCTGAATTTAGGCAATCGCGGCGAGCGCTTTTCCTGGCTCGCCGAGACCGTGCAGGCACAGAGCGACGGCTTCAAGACCATAGACGGTCCGGCAGGCCAGAACACGGGTTACGACATCGAGGACTACATGGTGAAGCTGCAGTTCGACAGCGACCCGGCCTCCCCGCTCTACCAGAGTCTGCGTTTCAAGGCGGGCTATACCGACCAGGCCTCCGACGAAACCTATCTCGGCCTGACCGATGACGACTTCGCTATCGATCCGTACCGTCGTTACGCGGCATCCGCCGGCGACCTGTTCGAGAGCGAACACGAGCAACTTCAGGCCAGTTACGTGTTCGACCCACGAAACAACTGGCGCGGCGAAGTGACGGCGTATCGCAACGATTTTGCACGCAACTGGTTCAAGCTCGATTCTGTCGCGGGTCGCGGCATCGGCGATGTTTTGGCGGATCCCACGACGTTTGCGACGGAGTTCGCCTGGCTGACGGGCTCGGACAGCCCGGACGACGCCATCGTAAAACGGCACAACAATCGCCAGTACTACTCGCAGGGCCTACAGGCCGAGGTGACCGTCGACCTGGCATTCGGCGACACCCTGATGGCGCTGACTGCGGGCGTCAGGCTGCACGAGGATGAAGAAGACCGGCTGCACAGGGACGACAGATTCAGAATGGAGAATTCGCAACTGGTCCTGACGAGTTCCGGTCTGCCCGGCTCGGCGGCCAACCAGCTGAGCAGCGCCGACGCCAGGGCCTTATTTGCGGAAACGGAAATCCGCAACGGCGCGTGGATCCTGACGCCGGGCGCACGCTTCGAGGATATCGACATGACGCGTCTCGACTATTCCGCAACGGATCCGTCGCGCAGTCTCGGACCGACACAGGTTCGCAACAACTCGGTGTCCGTCTTCATTCCGGGCATGGGCGCGCTGTACAGGCTGAACGACAACTGGCGCATCCTTGCCGGTGTGCACAAGGGTTTCAATCCGCCGGCGCCGGGAAGTGACGCCAGCGAGGAGAGCAGCCTCAACATCGAATTCGGCGCGCGCTATGGCGGTGACGCGCTTCGCTTCGAGTCGATTTATTTCGTCAACGACTACGACAACCTGGTGGGCACGATAACCGCCTCGACCGGTGGAAGCGGGCAGATCGGCGACCAGTTTGACGGCGGTGAAGTCACCGTGCAGGGCATCGAGCTGAGTGCCGACTACGCATGGACGAATCTCGGCGACCGCAACCTCGACCTGCCCGTCAGCCTCAAATACACCTGGACCGCCGAGGCAGAGTTCAACAATGCGTTCGAGAGCAGTTTCGAACCCTGGGGCGACGTGCAGGTCGGCGATGAACTGCCGTACCTGCCGCAGCATCAGCTGCGCGCGGCCTCCGGCCTCGAGAACGACACCTGGAGCGTGAATCTCGCCGCCAGCTATCTGGACAAGATGCGTACAGTGGCCGGTCAGGGTGCCTACATCCCGTCTGAGACGGTGGACGCCCATGTCGTCTGGGACGTCCTGGCGCGCTGGCATTTCACGGAGGCGCTGAGCACGTACATCAAGGTCGACAACCTGTTCGATGAGACCTACGTCGCGGCACGCCGGCCGGCCGGCGTACGGCCGGGGCTCGAGCGCACCGCGTACATTGGCCTGAGTTTCAGCCTCTGAAAAGGCATCTCCGGAAGCGACGTGGACCCGGTTGCGAGTGCGCTTCTCTCACCGTGCACGGATGGGGATCCCGACTGCGGATTTAACGTAACGCTATTGACAATCATTCGCATTTCCGTTCAAATAGACGCGAGTTCGTCAGACCGGCTAAGTTATTGAAAAATATGTACGTCTGTATCTGCAAAGCTGTCACCGACAAACAGATTCGCCGCGCCGCAGCCAGCGGCGTGGACAACCTGTACGAGCTCCGCGAGGCCCTGGGAGTTGCGTCCGGCTGCGGCAGTTGCGCCGACGAAGCCGAATCGATCCTGAACCAGGCCAACGGGGATTCTTGCGCAGGCCGCCCGAAGCTCTACGTCTCCTCCGCCGCCTGATCCCACCGCCTACCCTGTAGGAGCCCGCCATTGCGGGCGACCACCGCCTTCGATCGGCACCTGCGCAGGTCGCCCGCAATGGCGGGCTCCTACAGCGGCTCCGTCAGGACTTATGCAGAGACTCCTGGCCCGGCGCAAATCCTCGCTGAAGACCGCGGATCCTGTCGTGCAGGCATCAACCATGCGACGTATCGCGTCAGTCATGTGTCGGGCTGTGGCCGCTGGCAGCGATTTTCTTCGTCAGTACCTTGACGTCTTTCGCGTACAGCTTGAACAGTATTCTGACCGTCAGGTCGATCAGGCTCGTAATGGCCAGTCCGACGTAATTCATCGGGTTTTTCCAGAAAACATAAAGCTTCAACGGGTGAATTTTGACATCTTTGAATCCGCCGGCCGACATGATCTGGCCAAGACTGAATTCCGTTACCGTATAGAAGTGGTCAATGTTGTGGGCAAGGTTCTCGGCGCCGTACAACGGATGGGCTCCGTTCATCGCATAAACGAGCAGCAAACCGCCTTTGTGCAGCGATTTGCGGCACAGCGCCAGGAAGCTCAGCGATTCGTCGAGCGTCAGGTGATTTAACTCCTGTTCGGCCACGATCGCGTCGTATTCATCAGGATGACTTGCGACGTGTTCGAAGCCGCGCTCGACACGACAGTTCAGACCGCGCTTCGTGGCATAGGCTATTTTGTCGGGAAACGAATCAATCCCGAGGACATTCTTGTACCCGCGGTCCGACAAGCACTTTACCAGGTACCCCGGGCCGCAGCTTATGACGAGAATGCGCGCGGTTTTGTTAGCCGGCATCAACGGGAGAAAGTTGGCCTTGTAGTAGGCATCAAATTTTGCGTAACCGCTCTCGATGTCGTCCGGCGCCTGCCAGAAGGAGTCGAACGGTTCCAGTTTCGCTGTAAGGTCGTCGGATGTCAGAACCGCGGCCTCCAACGCTCGGTACGCAGGTTTGTATACATTTGCCACCATGGCGTGATTCCTTATCCTGAATTCAATTGCGAGTGTCCTGGTCAGAGCCAATCGTGCGCTCGATACCAGGTTGCGGTCTTGTCGGCACCTTCGCGAAATGTCAGTTGCGGCGGCAACGCAAGCAGGCGATCCCTCAATGACGTTGAAAAGCTCAAGCTCTTGCGAAAAAAATCCAGCCGCCGTCCGTGCAGCGGGGGTTGAATCCCCAGCCTGCCTAGCGTCAATTCCATGCCGAGCGCCGATATCAGCAATGGCCACATGGGAATGGACCAGCGGCTGAGTTTTGCTTCAACCGAAGCCGCAATATTCTCGCACATTTGCCGGGTGGTTACAGCCCGGTCGCCGCAAAGTATGACGGGAATCCGGGCCGCTCCCGGGCTTGCGATGAGCCTGTCAATTGCGCTGGCAAGGTCGTCCACATAGATCGGCTGATGCAGATTCATGCCGGGGCCTACGAGCCAGAAATGCCTGTCGCGGATTCCGACGAACAGCTTATGCAGGCGGAAGTCCCAGGGACCGTAGGTCTCGCCGATGCGCCCGATGAATATCTGGGTGCTTCCCTGGTGGTCCGCAAGCATCGCCTCGGCCGCAACTTTGGAGCGGCCGTAAGGATTGTCCGGCGCCAGTACCGTACCCTCGTCAATTGCCGGGTCGTCGTTGACGCCATACACCCCGATTGAACTGGCATAAAAGAAACGTGCGATCCCGTGCTCTTCACTTGACTTCAACAGGCGGCGAGTTGCGTCTACATTGATTGTGACGAAATAGTCTTCGTCGACGTTGGCTTCGTGTTGAGCCGCCGCCAGATGAATGACGGTGTCGGCCCCATCGAGCGCTTGCACGATGAACTGGTCGCTTGCAAGATCGCCGATCAACAACGGGACGCCCGCTTGTCGCAGTCCCGCCGCTCTTTTTTCCTCGACCGCGTTTCGGACCCGCCCGACCGCCTGGACGGCTCGCCCTTGCGAGTACCAGAGTTCTGCCAGGCGGCAGCCGATGAAGCCGGTCGCGCCGGTAATCAACGTCCGCGGCATGCGAGCCCCTTCTTTGAGGGCAGATCTCCTGACGCGGCCAGTGCGGCACCTTCGGAAATTCTGCCTGCACAGGTGGCGGTCGGAAACCTCGAGTTGACGGCTTCGACTTCAGCTTGCCTCCGCTCCTCGGACCATCCGAGCTTGTCGCCCATCGACCCGGCGCAGGCACGCAACACCGCAGCGCCGGGATGACCTGCCGCCGCGAGCGGGGTTCGGCGAAAAACCAGGTCGCCGAGCGTAACGGCCATTTCATCCCGGACGGCTGCCTCGATTTGCGCAGCAATGATTTCAGACCCCTCAATGCGGCCAAGCTCGCCCGACGCGCGGGCGGAATCCAGCAGGGCAAAAACCCGGCTTCCGTACAGCGAAGCAAGCTCTTGCGACAGATCGCCGGAATCGGCGCCCGCAAGCGCATTCCTGACATCGCCTGCAAGGTCCGCGAAATTGTTCACATCACCGCCGACGAGAGGTTGCCAGGCGGAATCCACGGCTTTGCCGCTGCGCCTCAGTTTCCGGTCGATGATGTCCATCGCTCTCGCGGCATCGCCGCGTGCCATCGTATGGCGAATGCCAATGAGCGTCACCAGGCCTTCCAGGCCGTGCGCAGCTGCGCTGTCGACCAGGTGCGACTGTTTGCCGAAGTTCAGCTGCTTGCCGGTCTCGTCGCTGTCGCCGAACGGCACCAGCCCGGCGTTGACCAGGCGTATGTCCTCGCGAGTGATCGCAAAGGAATGGAATGCACCATTGAACTCCGCCAGAAAGCGTTGCAGCTCCTGCCCGGAGACTTCAATTGCATCGGGGCCCTTCTTGTAAACGATGTGCCACACGCCGACCAGCCGCCTGCCGCGCCAGGGGACGACAAACAGATGGCGGGCCGCCCGCCCGATCACGGCGCCCTTGTCGACCGATGCACCCTGCACGGCGAGAGCAAATTCGGGTTCCGGAGCGCCGTCGATGATAAACGCGGTGTCGCGCGAGTAAACCCCGGCATCGGGAACGCGCAATCCCCCGGAGCGCTGCATGAGGTCCTCGGACCAGGGACCGGCAGCATTCAGTACCACCCGGCTGCGTATCTCGAACTCCTCTCCCGTCAACCGGTCCCGTGCCCTGATCCCGTCGATCCTGTCTCCTTTGCGTATGAGGGACGCAGCTTCGACATAGTTCAGGGCCACAGCGCCCCGCTCGACGGCGGACAAGACAAAGGAAAGCACCAGCCGTGGCGGGTGATACATCTGCGCATCGCTGAACACGGCGGCGCCCGTAAGCTTGTGGTCGTGTATGCCGCTGAAGCGCCGCAATACTTCGGTGCGGCTCATGAACGACGTTCCGGGGACGTGACGCGCAGCGTCGCGGATACCGCGATTTCTTCCAGGGGTCAACGCGTCGTAGGCCGTAAAGCCCGCGCCGAGAAAGGCTTTTCCATTCCGGCCGTGCCCATAGGTCGGCATCGCAACCGGTTTCGGCTTTACGAGATGCGGGGCAATCCGCAGTAACGCGCTGCGCTCCTTGCAAGATGCGCGGAGCCGCGGCAGATCGAGGTGCTGCAGATAGCGAATGCCGCCGTGCACGAATTTAAGGGAGTTTGCAGACGCACCGGAGCCAAAATCGTGCGCTTCGACAAGCAGAACGGAGTAGTTTCGGAGCGCAGCTTCCCATGCAGCGCACGCGCCGAATGCCCCGCCGCCGACAATCAGCACATCGAACGGCTGTCGCCCTATCGAACTCAAATCCCTAAGCAACCCAGTACTCCAGTTCCGGAGGTCAGATACCTGCAAAGTTTAGCGGATATGGCTCTTGCAAACTGTGTGGCGTCTCCGCGACGCCCGAATTTTTCGTAATTTTCGCGCCGTTTCGGTACAGTCGGACGCCAAAATACCGCCCAGCCGTCACAGAAGAGCCTGCGAAGCCTTGCATATACTTTTTGTCAACTACGAGTATCCGCCCCTTGGCGGCGGCGGCGGAATCGTCAACGCCTGGTTGGCCGAAGAGCTTGCCCACCGGCACGAGGTCACTGTCCTGACGTCCAGGGCATTCGATTTGCCGGCCTTCGAGCAAATCCGGGGCGTGGAGATAATCCGCAGTCAAACGTTCTTTCGCCGGCAAATGGCGGCGGCCAATATCCCGTCGATGGCGGCCTTTGTCATCAGCGGCGCGTGGCGCGGCAGAAAGCTCCTGCAAACGCGGCAGTTCGACGTGATAAATACGCACTTTGCGGTTCCGACCGGGCCGGTCGGCGCTTATTTGTCCTGGCTGGGCGATATTCCACACGTGCTGTCCGTTCACGGCGGCGACCTGTACGATCCCAGCAAGTGGACGTCGCCGCATCGCCACGCGATCCTGCGCTCGACCATCAGGCAAATCGGTCGAAGGTCGGATGCCGTAGTCTGCCAGTCGACGAACACAAACGACAATTTCAGACGCTATTATGACCCTGGCGCGGAGCCGCGACTTATTCCTCTGGGGGTGCCGCGGCCGCCCGCACCCACGGAAAGCCGCGAAGCCCTGGGATTAAGGCCGCAGGAAACCGTGATGATCTCGATCGGCCGGCTGGTTGCTCGCAAGCAAACCGATCAACTCCTTCGACTGGCAGGCCGGCTCAGGAACGAGGCCGTCCGCCTGGTCGTCGTTGGTGACGGGCCGGACCTGGATGCTTTGCAGCGTCAGGCGAACGAACTAGATGTCGCCGACCGTGTCACGTTCGCGGGTTTTGTTTCCAGCCAGCGGAAAGTCGACCTGCTTGCAGCGGCCGACATTTACGTTTCGACCAGTCAGCACGAAGGATTCGGCCTGGTATTTCTCGAAGCGATGTCCCAGGGACTGCCGGTTGTGTGCTACGACCATGGCGGCCAGACGGATTTCCTGCAAAACGGAATAAACGGCGCAGTGCTGCCGCTAAACGACCTCGATGGTTTTACATCAGCCGTCGGCGTGCTCGTAACGGACCCGGAAAAACGCAAAACCATTGCCGAACGAAACAAGGTCGACGTAGAGCGCTTCTATATCGAAAGTTGCGCGAAGCAATACGAAGCGTTGTTTCGCGAAGTCGTCGACACAAACATTCTGGCGACCGAACCGCGCTGACTGAGTGCGGCCCGCCCAACAGCCGGTCATGCAGAAGCGAATTGCGTATAATGCGTCCGGGGAGGAGCGCAAATAAAACCGATCAACAGAACGTTGCTCCCGAATCCCCAACTATGAATCAGTCAAACAAAGACGCTCGCGAAAGAATTGACCGGCAACGGCAACATTCACGTCTGGACGAATCACAGTTCATCCGCGACAAATTGTTCGGGAGCGAACAGTCCTCGTTATCCCGGTACAGCGCTCTTGTGTTCCATTCATTCAGCTGGCCTAAACTCATTCGTTACGAATTACTGACGACATTTATAGGCCCTTTGCCGGGCGCGCTCGGGCTCGCCTTGCGCAAGCGGCTATTCCGGGGCCTGTTCCGGAAAACCGGAAAAGGTGTCATTTTCGGCGCAAACCTGACGTTGCGACACGTAGAGCAGATAACCCTGGGTGACGGCGTAATGCTGGACAGGGATTGCGTGCTCGATGCGCGCGGAGCCGGCGATAGGGGCATCGTGATCGGCGATCGAGTCATAGTCAACCGCGGCGCGGCCATTCAGGCCAAGGTCGGACACATCGAAATCGGCGCCAATTGCAATATAGGGGCGTACGCCGACCTGGTATCGCAAGGTCCAATAATTATTGAAGAAAACGTCTCGATCGCGGGCAAGGTCACGATTGCCGGTGGCCGTTACGTAGTAGAGGTGGAAGGCGACAGCCCGGAACACAAGCGTCGCTTTACTCTGGGAACTATTCGGATTGGACGGAATACCCGGATCGGCATAGGAGCGATCATACAGGACGGCGTAACCATCGGCGAAAACTCCATCGTCGCGCCCGGCTCAGTGGTTTACGAAAGTGTCCCTGCAAATACGGTGCTGTGGGGGAACCCTGCCCGCATTTTACGCAAAAGACCCGGGGCGCCAAACGCCGCGCCAGCAGAGCAAAAGTCGCGGCCGGATTCTGCCGAACCAGTCAGCCCGGCGGTCCGGCAACAGGTATGCGAGTATCTGGAGAACGATCTTTTTATCGAGTTCGGGCCGGGCGCATTCGGCCTGACGGATTCGCTCATCGATGCCGGCATCCTCGATTCGCTGGCATTGGTGCGTCTGTTACTCTGGATCGAAGAGAAATTCCAGATCGATCTTGATTTCGCAAGCCTCGATCCGGCGGATATCGACTCGGTCGAGAAAATTGTCGCTCGTGTTCACCAACGGACGGGGGCATGAGCCTGCAACCCGTGTTTCAACAGATATTGGCGCATGCAGATGGCGCTGCCGACAAGGCGGCGATTATATCGGGGGATCAAGTACTGACGTACGGAGAGCTCGGCACGAGAGTCACCCGGTCCGCAGCGGTACTGGAAAACCGGTTCAAGGTAAAACCCGGCGACCGTGTCATCTTGCTGACCGACTCGAGCAGCGATTTCATCGCCACGTACCTTGCTGTTCACAGCCTCGGGGGCGTGTGCGCACCGTTTTCTTCAGACATCGCTGACGACCGACTGAGCAGAGTCGTTCAACGCCTGTCGCCGCGGATTGTCGTTTCCGAGACTCTCCGGGCAGGAGTACAGAATCACGTCAGGTATTCCGAACTGACGGACATTCACACTACGTCTGCTTCAACCGGCGTGCCAGGAGTCTCGATCGACCAGACTGCGGACATCCTTTTTACGACAGGCACGACCGCGCGTTCCAAGGGAGTTGTCCTCAGCCACCGGGCCGTGGCAACGGCCAGCGCGCACATCAATGCGTTTATCGGTACACGAGCCGATGACGTCGAGGTGCTTTCGCTCTTGCTCGGCCATTCGTTCGGCCTCGGACGGATGCGCTGTGTCTTGTCCATTGGCGCTACGCTCGTGCTGGCGCCCGGTATCGTCAACGCTGCAAAAATCACCAATGCGCTTTTGGTACACCGGGCCACCGGTTTCGCGTCCGTACCCGCCGGCATTGCGATATTGCTGAGCGACGAGGGTTCGTCGCTTTCGCAGTTTGCGGGCCAGCTAAAGTACATCGAGATCGGCAGCTCGACCATGCCCCTGGAACGCAAACTCCGCTTGATGAGGCTGCTGCCGAACACGCGTATCTGCATGCACTACGGGCTCACCGAGGCAAGTCGGTCCGCGTATATCAGTTTCCACGACGAAAAAACGAAGCTGGATTCGATTGGCAGGCCAAGCCCGGGAGTCGAAATGCGAATCGTCGACCGCTCCGGGGACGCCGCCGATGTTGGCGCCGAGGGCCATATCGAGGTACGCGGCGATCACCTGATGACCGAATACTGGCAGGATCCGCAGCTTACAGCAGAGACCTTGCGGGACGGTTGGCTTCGCACGGGCGACCTGGGCCTGGCAACCGCAGATGGCTATTACTATCTCAAGGCGCGTTCGAGTGACGTCATTAACGTTGGCGGGCGCAAGGTCATGCCACAGGAAATAGAGGAGATCCTGGCGACTCACCCGGCCATTGCCGAATGCGCTTGCGTCGGAATTCCGGACCCGCAGGGACTGTCGGGCGAAATTGTCAGCGCTTACCTCGTCGCGAGGCTTCCGGACGCTCCTCTGCCCGGGTTTCCGGAACTTGCGAAGCTGCTCCGGCAGAAGCTCGAACCCTATAAGACTCCGAGACAGTTTCGCTGGGTAGCTGAGATTCCGAAATCCGCTTCCGGAAAAGTGCTGAGGCGACAACTGCGTGACTTGAAATGAAGCTCATCCGCCATCCAGGGAGCCTCCGCACAAGCCGGAAAAAAACGCTGTAGGAGCCCGCCATTGCGGGCGACCACCGCCTTCGTTCAACACCTGCGCAGGTCGCCCGCAATGGCGGGCTCCTACAG
>JBBDXW010000072.1:0-12325 GCA_040902105.1 Woeseia sp. | reverse complement strand
CAAAGCGGCATAAACGGAAGGACGAAAACTGTCCATGCAAGGGGGTTAAGTCCACATCGGAGCTCTGTACTACGTACTCTTCTTCTTCCTCCTTAACTCTCTTCTTGGCACTCGCTCAACACCGGGACTGACCTTACACGCAGTTGCGCTTTTGGCGATACTCCTTGGCGCAAATGCTGTCTGGAACTGGCTCTTCTTCCGCGAGAGGGATCTGTGGATCAGCACCATCTTCTATGTTCCCTATGTTACTGTCGCCCTCGCACTTGCATTTGTCCTTTTTCGCGTCCGTAGCCCGCTGTTCCGCTGGTACCTCCTGTACCTTGCCTACCTCGTCTACGCTGCGTGGTGGGGCATCAGGCTCTGGCGTCTGAATGATCATGTGTCGCAGGTCGGCTGACTCAGTCACGCGCCTTGCGGTCGCAACGCGCGCGCCAGATACTGGCGCCAGTGAGCTAGGATGTTAGACGTCAACCGGAGCCTGCAAACAATGCTATCCGCTTCCTGCCACTGCGGCGCAGTCCGCCTGGAAACGACCCGCAAGCCGCGGCAATTGACTGACTGCAACTGCTCGATATGCCGCCGCTACGGTACTCTGTGGGCATATTATTCCCGGAAGACAGTTCGCGTTGTCAGCGACGCCAATGCGATGTCGGCTTACGTCTGGGGCGATCGCACACTCGAGTTTTATCATTGCAATACCTGCGGGTGCGTAACGCATCATGAACGTGTCAAAAAGACCAGCGACAGCACAGTCGCTGTAAATGCGAGGATGATGGAGCCTGAAGCAATAGCCTCCCTAAGGATCAGGAAGCTTGACGGCGCATCGTCGTGGAAGTACTTCGATGAATGAGGCATGACCGCAACGGATCCGGCCGGCAATGCCGGCGAGTTATGTGTTTCGGGAAGGCCCGTGACAATCCGGGCCGAGGAAGATCGGGATCGGGCGGCGGTGCGTGCAATCAACGAGCGGGCATTTGATTCGCCGGCGGAAGCCGATCTAGTCGATGCGCTGCGGATAGAGGCCCGTCCGTTGGTTTCGCTGGTGGCCGAGCGCGACCGGTCGATTGCCGGCCACATCATGTTTTCACCCGTAACCCTGATGGGGCATACCGATCTGCGCATCATGGGGCTCGCCCCCATGGCGGTAACGCCTTCTCTTCAAAACTGTGGCATCGGATCGGCCCTGGTGAGAGCCGGTCTCGAATCCTGCCGGAAACTCGGCGCCGGAGCAGTCGTCGTTCTGGGACACCCTGAATACTACCCGCGCTTCGGCTTCGCGCCGTCGGTGAAGTTTGGTATTCGCTGCGAGTATGAAGTGCCTGAGGAAGCTTTCATGATCACGGAGCTTCAATCCGGCTTTCTTTCCGGAGCATCCGGCACGGTCCGGTACCATGCTGCGTTCCGAACACCTTGAAACTGCGTCTCAGGATTGAATCTCGGCTAATCCCAGGGATCGTCCATGCCGCGGAAGAAGGCCTGGTGTTCGCGCAAGACGCGTGCGCTTTCCCCTTCATTCGTTGCCAGCGACCACGAATTGCGCTCGAACGTCCCTCCGAGCAAAACACCATCTTTCCGTGGAAACATATAAATGCCGCCATAGATCATCAGGTAATTGATGTCGGATTGCGGCAGCAGGACCGAAAGCTGGCCTTTGACGGGAATGAGCTCGTCATCGCCGAACAAATCACGTGAGCCCAGTCCGCTGCAATTGATGATCACGGGTTGATCGAGCGACATCAGATCGGAGCGGTCCGTGAAGGTGCGAACGACGATTTCCCCGCCCGCGGAGTAGTAATCCCGCATCACGGCGGGCAGGTATGTCGGCGGCTCGATAAACATCGTATCGAAATGCCGGGCGTACGGGGCAGGGAACGGATGCAGGTCGCGGCTCAGCGTCCGGAACTCCGGGTACATGTCCGCATGCCGGCTGAACAGGTCGTCTGTCGCGAACGGCCGGTCGCCAAGCATGTAGTTGCTGACCCACCGGACGCCATAACGGTCGCCGACCATGCCCTGGAAGTAGCGATAGGCATGCTCCATGGCTACGCGGAGTTGTCCGTAGAAGTCATCCGATACCGATTCCCGGTCGAATACCGAGGCCGGCGACCACTGTGCGCCGGCGATGTTCGAGGTCGTATCCGGAGGCAAATCCCGCGCGTAAATCGTTACGTCCCAGCCCTCACGCTGCATGATTCGCGCGCTGGCGAGCCCGACGGCGCCGCAGCCGATCACGGCGCAGCGCCTGTGTTCCGTTTGCTGCGCAAGCTCCATGGCGAGGTGCGAAGTGCCCCATGAAAGCGTGATGCCCCCGCCGCCATGGCCGTAATTGTGGACAACCGTCTTGTCGTCGAGCTTCTCGGCGCGAACGACGAATCCGGAACTGCGGAAGGGCCTCAGCCCGGTGACGGTCCGGATGACCCGGTCTGCCGATACGTCTACCCTGCGTAACGGCAATCCGGACGGTGTGTAGTGTCGCGGATTCTTCGTCGCTCCCGGAGCAACGCATGCGCCGACCAGCGGAAGGAGCGCCATCGACGTAACGAAGTTTCGTCTCGATATCGCCGGCAGCATTGCCTAAGTGTCGCGGTCAGTCATTCGGGGAGACGGAATAGAAGAAATCGTTTACGATCGTTGGATTGTTCTGACCGGGCATATTACTGGTTTTCGAAAGCCGGTGCTGTCCGCCACTGCTCCATTCGAGTTTTCCTCCGTGTCGATCCCTGTGTGCCATGAAGCGAAATGAATTGACCGCCGGTGTGCTGGGCGGCATGGGTCCGGACGCAACGATCGATTTCATGGCGAAAGTCGTCGCTTTGACGCCTGCGAATACCGATCAGGATCACATCCGGATGATCGTCGATCACAATCCGAAAGTGCCGAACCGGCAGACCGCCATACTCGAAGCAGCGGCGGACCCCGGACCCGAGCTTGCGGCGATGGCGCAACGGCTCGAAAAGGCCGGCGCGGATTTCCTTGTGATGGTCTGCAATTCGGCCCACGCGTTTCTCGAGCCGATCCGCGAAGTGACCACCATACCGTTCGTCAGCATCATCGAAGAATCGATCGCGGAAATCGAAGCGGTTTGTCCGGAAGCGCGTAAGGTCGGCATTCTGGCCACCGACGGCATGCTCGCGACCGGCATTTACCAGAACGCGGTGATCGAGGCAGGCCGCACTCCATTGATACCCCGGGATGATGAGCTGGTACAGCTCATGATGCTGATCCGCGAAATCAAGGCAGGACATCGAGGCCGGGAAATTGCGCAGGAGATGGGCACGCTGGCCGAATTGCTCGCGTCCGCGGGCGCGGACGTCATCATCGCCGGCTGTACCGAAATTCCCCTCGTGCTCGACGCCGGCAAGATCACCGTTCCGATCATCGCATCCACGGACGTGCTCGCCCGCAGAACCATCGCGCTGGCGCGAGGCGCCGCGCAGCTTCACCCTGGCCGATAACCAACCGACACGACCAACCCGGAGAACCAGCCGTGCTTCTTTCGCGTCATCCACGAGTTTCCCTGGCCCACCTCCCAACGCCGCTCGAGTTCCTGCCGCGCCTGACCGAGCACCTCGGCGGCCCGAAGATCTACGTCAAACGGGACGACTGCACCGGTCTTGGAACCGGCGGCAACAAGACGCGCAAGCTCGAGTTCCTGATGGCGGAAGCCTTGCAGCAAGGTGCGACGGCTGTGATCACCCAGGGCGCCGTCCAGTCGAATCATGCGCGCCAGACGGCCGCCGCCGCCGCCAGGCTCGGTCTGAAATGCGAGCTGGTGTTTGAAAAACGCGTGGCAGGCGCGAGCGACGCCTACCTCAATTCCGGAAATGTACTGCTGGACAAATTGTTCGGTGCGCGCATCCGCGAAGTCGCCAAGGGTTCGGACATGAATGCGGAACTCGACGCCGTCGCAGCAGAGCTTCGAAAAAACGGTGACGCGCCATACATCATTCCCGGCGGCGGCTCAAACCCTGTGGGCGCGCTCGGTTATGTCGACTGCGCATTCGAACTCGTGAGCCAGGCCAATCGCGACGGACTGGTCATCGACCACATCGTGCACGCGACCGGCAGTGCGGGTACTCAGGCGGGACTTGCGGTCGGACTGAAAGCCATTCACGCGGACGTCCCGCTGCTCGGTATCGGCGTCCATGCCGGCAAGGAGGTGCAGGAACAGCGGGTGTTCGACCTGGCGACCAGGACGGCGGACTTCGCCGGCGCCGCGGGCGTCGTGCGGCGCGAGGATATCGTCTGCAACTGCGATTACATCGGCGCGGGTTACGGTGTGCCGACCGACGGGATGAATGCAGCAGTGCTGCTGGTCGCGCGGCTCGAAGGTCTGCTGTTCGATCCTGTTTACACCGGCAAAGCGCTTGCCGGCATGATCGATCTGGTACGTAAAGGATTTTTCAGGTCCGCAAAGAACGTTGTATTCGTTCATACGGGCGGTTCCGCCGGGGTGTTCGCGTACGTGGATCAGCTGAAGACGGATAATCGGGCGGCAGGCTGCTGAACCGAAGCGCGAGGGTCGACTCGCCCTGTAGGAGCCCGCCATTGCGGGCGACCAGCGCGAGGATGGCGGGCTCCTACAATGGCGGATCGTGCGGCTGCTTGAAGACTTTGCCGCCTTTCATGACGAACGTCACTTGTTCCATCAGGCGGATGTCGTCGAGCGGGTTTCCGGGTACTGCAATGATGTCCGCCTGTTTGCCGTTTTCGAGACTTCCATGTGTTTCAGCGATGTCGAGGAAGTCTGCGGCGACGCTCGTTGCGGACTGAATCGCTTCCATCGGCGGCATTCCTCCTTCGACCATGAGCGCGAATTCCTGCGCGTTGTCGCCGTGTGCGGAGACGCCGGTGTCGGTGCCGAACACGATCGGCACGCCGGCCTTGTAAGCTTTCGCAAAGGTGTCCTTGATGACCGGACCGATTGCCGCGGCCTTCGGCCGCACCAGCTCAGGAAAGAAACCGTCGATCTTTGCTTTCTCGGCCACCCAGTTGCCGGCGAGTATTGTCGGAACGTAGTAGGTACCGTTCTCCTTCATGAGATCCATGACTTCGTCATCCATGTACGTGCCATGCTCAATCGACGCAACGCCTGCGATTACGGCGCGCTTCATGCCTTCCGTTCCGTGGGCATGGGCGGCGACCCGCAAACCGTAATCGGCAGCCGTAGCGACGATTGCCCGTAACTCCTCGTCAGTGAATTGCGGGTTCTGCCCGCTCTTCGCCACGCTCAGGACGCCGCCGGTGGCCGTGATCTTGATCCAGTCCGCCCCGTCCTTGTAGCGCTGGCGTACCGCTTTGCGGGCATCTTCGACGCTGTTGACGACACCGTCCTTCGGGCCGGGGTCGCCCTTTATATGATTGGCCCAGCCGTTGCTCGGGTCGCCGTGCCCACCGGTTGAACTGAGCCCCTTCGCGGCAGTGAAGATTTTTGGGCCGGGAACATCGCCGCTCTCGATCGCATTACGCAGTGCAATCGTGACATTGAACCCATCGCCAAGATTGCGCACCACGGTAAATCCCGCTTCCAGCGTACGCTTTGCAAACTTCGCCGCATCGAACGCGTAATCGGCCTCGTTCATGATGAAGTCGTTGAGGCGGTCATCTTTCGAATACTCACCCGTGAGATGGACGTGCATGTCCATCAGTCCAGGCAGCACGGTCTGATCCTTCAGGTCGATCAACGTGTCGTTGCCGGTGGGGGCCGCGAAGCCGCGCTCGACTGACGCGATCTTTTCGCCGTCAATCCTCAGGGTCATTTCAGCGAGTGGCCGGTCCGACACGCCGTCGATCAGTCGACCGGCGTGGATAAGCGTGTCAGCGTCTGCGGCACTTGCAAGTAACATGCAGCACGAGAGAATGATGCCTCTGGGTCTCATAGACTGTTCCGATTCGATCGAAGGGCCTGTGGTGGAGCAGGATGGTACCATTCATGAATAGCTAAATGCCCGATGTGATCTCGCCCAGCTTCTTCGTCAGCAACTCATTCTCGCGGTAGTCGATCGGAATCACGACGAGGCTCGGGCCAGGTTCCTCAAACGCGGCTTCGAGCGTTGCGGCAAGTTCCGCGCTTCTCGCGACGAAGTGACCGTGCCAGCCGAACGAGGCTGCGAGCGTGAGCCAGTCCGGATTGCCGAACGTCAGATCGGTGTGCCGGCCGAAGTGGGTGTCCTGCTTCCAGGAGATCAGGCCGTAGGCATGGTCCTCCCACACCATGACCACGATGTTGCTGTCGAGTCGCCGGGCCGTCTCCATGTCCTGCGCGTTCATGAGAAACCCGGCATCGCCCGCGATTGCGAGTATGCGCCGGTCCGGATGCACGATATGCGCCGCGATCGCGCCGGGCAAAGCGAAGCCCATCGAACAGAATCCGTTCGGGATCAGGCAGGTATTCGGTTCGTGACAATGATAGTGCCGGGCGATCCACATCTTGTGTGCACCGACGTCCGACAACAGGATGTCGAGCGGCCCCATGACGCGCCGGGCATCCCATACCGCTTTCTGCGGCCGGATCGTGCCTTCGGTTGCGTCGTCCTTGTGCTCGGCGAAGTCCTTCGCCATCGCTTCGCGGCAAGCGCGCTGTCCTGCGAGGTCGAACGCCGGCAGGCCGATCTTGTCGACCCGCTCGTTCAGCATCCACAAAGCATGTGCGAGATCGCCGATCAGTTCGGCCTCGGGGTGGTAATGTGCATCGATTTCGGCGGCGAGAAAATCGGCGTGAATGATCCTTTTGTCGCGCTTCTCGTTCCAGCGTCGCGGATCGTATTCGACCATGTCGAAGCCGAGCGTGATAACGAGATCGGCATCGTCGATGGCCCTCGATATACGATCCTTGCTGCCCAGTCCGATGGTATAAAGGCAATAGTCCGCATCCATGTCGACGCAGCCTTTCGCCATGAATGTGCTGATGACGCCAATGCCGGTTTTCTCGCAAAAAATTCGCAATTGCGTACTGGCTCGCTTGCGGATGCAGCCGTTCCCGGCGACGATTACAGGCCGCTTTGCCTGCTTCAGCATTGCGAATGCCTTGTCAACGATCTTGCCGTCGGGAACCGCGCGGCGGAAGCGGCGCGGCGTCATCGCCGTCGCCGTTGTCTCCATTGCGGCGACGTCTTCCGGCAGTTCCAGATGGACGGCGCCCGGTTTTTCGGTGCGAATGAGCCGCACGGCTTTGCGCACAATTTCAGGGATCGTATCCGGATTCATGATCGTGGTAGTCCACTTGGTCACCGGCCTGTACATGCTGATCACGTCCATGATCTGGTGCGACTCCTTGTGCAGCCGGTCGGTCGAGCCCTGTCCGGTCAGGACGAGCAGCGGGGCGCGGTCCATGTTGGCGTTCGCGACGCCCGTTATCAGGTTGGTGGCGCCCGGGCCGAGCGTGCCGAGGCAGCCTGCCGGATTGCCGGTGAGGCGCCCGTAAACCTCGGCCATGAACGCAGCGCCCTGCTCGTGCCGCGTCAGCACAAAACGGATCTTTCCCGACTGTTCGAGCGAAATCATGAAGTCGGCATTTTCTTCTCCCGGCACGCCGAATATGTACTCGATGCCTTCTACCTCGAGGCACTTCACCAGCAGATCCGAAGCTTTCATTCCGTGCACCGTTCCCTTTCCCGATTGTGGACATCTTAACGCCTGGCGGCACGCCGGGTCGCCCGCGCGGGCCCCGGCAGCGGTTGCTCCGCGCTACTGGCTCACGTTCTGGCGCCGGACCAGTTCACCAATCCGCCGGAAAGCCGACTGCATCACACAAGGAGGAGGTGCCCCTCACTAGAATTTGCGGCTGCTGAATGACTTAGCGTCCTGCGCCATGCCTGGAAGGTTTGCCTCGCTTTCATTGCAACAGAAAGTGTCCGTGACACTTCTTGCCGTTATGGCGGCAATGGTATTGCTCAGCTACATCGTGCTGAACACGACTGTCGCTCCCGCATTCGATAACCTCGAGCTCGCTGCCGCAGAGAAGAACATTGTCCGCGCAAAGCGGGCCATCCAGAACGACATGGAGAATCTGGCCGCAATCGTCGGTGACTGGGCTCCCTGGGATGACGCCTATGCGTATGCGCTCGGCAAGAATCCGGGCTTCGAGAAGTCAAATCTCGATATTCCTACCATGACCAATCTCGACCTCGACCTTTTGCTCGTTTACGACGCGCAAGGTAAGCTGTTGTGGTCTTACCTGCCGTACAACGGCGAGACAGCGGATCCTGACTCTCTCGAGGTCTTCGACAGCACCCATCCGAAATTCGAAAGACTGGTCTATCACACCGATGTGACAGACCACACCGACGGCCTGTTACTGACCGGCCTCGGGCCAATGCTGATGAGTTCGCGTCCAATTATTAGGAGCGCCAAGGAAGGACCCATCGTTGGCACGATGATAATGGGGCAGTTTCTCGATTCTGAAAAGCGGACAACGCTTCGCGAGAGGACGGAAGTGTCGCTTACGTGGCATCTGCTCGGCGGTGCTTTGCCGGTCGACGCATCGCTGCGGAACGAGATCGTTGCCGCCGGTGCCGGATCTTTCGTTTACGCAGCGACCGACTCAAATATTCAGGCATTCGGATTGCTCGCCGACCTGTTCGGCGAACCATTGATGATCCTGCAAGCTGACACGCCGAGGCAGATCTCCGCTCTTGGCGGAAGCACCGTCAACGGCGCACTGATGTTTTTGTCAGCCGCCGGAATCGTTGTCGCAATCGTCACCTGGTTACTATTGCGTCGAATTATTGTGTTACCGCTTGAACGGCTTGCCAACCACATAACGGGTATTCGCGAGAGCGGCGACTTATCGCTTCGGTTGAATGAGGAGCGCGCCGACGAAATCGGCGCGTTGGCCGGGCAATTCGACAGAATGACGCTTGAAGTACACGATGCACGCCGCCAGCTGCTCGATCAGTCGTTCAAGGCAGGGAAGGCCGACACCGCGGCGGAGGTACTGCACAATATTCGCAACGCGATGACGCCTTTGATTAACGGCATCGACCGGTTGTCAAAGAACTTCAGGTTTGCGGGCGGACTGCACATCCAGCAGGCGACCGAGGAGCTTGCGGATCCGGCATGTCATCCGGATCGGCGAGGTAAATTGCTGCAGTACATCGGGTCGGCGTTCGGCCATATCCAGAAGACGAGTGAAGATGCCGTTAACGACCTGCAGGTGGCGACCAGGCAGGCTAAGCAGGTCGAAGCGATCCTGAGCGATCAGGAAAGGTTCGCGAACGTCGCGCCGATTATCGAGAGCCTCGAACTGCATTCGATTATCGAGGAAGCGTCTCTCGTTATTCCGAACAAGGACAAGCCCGGCATTCGTTTGGATATGCGGCCCGAATTGAAGGGCTTCGTCATTCAGGCACATCGGGTTGGTCTCGTGCAGGTACTCGGGAACCTGATTCTGAACGGCTACGAGTCCATTCAGCGGAGCCAGGCGGACTCAGGCAGCATCGATGTTTCCGCAAGTCTTGACGAAATCGACGGTCAGTCGGTGGTTCGAGTGACCGTGAGGGACTCGGGCTGCGGATTTGGCGAAGAGCTCAAGCATAAGATCTTCCAGCGCGGCTTCTCCTCGAAACAGGGGCATCTGAGCGGTCTGGGTCTGCACTGGTGCGCCAACGCGCTGGCGGGCATGGGCGGCCGGGTATCCGCGGAGAGCGCCGGCCCGGATTGCGGTGCGGCGTTCCATGTGCTGCTCCCTGGAGGAATCGACGGAACACGCACGGTTGAAAAACCCTCTCTCTCGGGGCGTTCAACACCCGCTGTTGAGCGAAGCGGCAATGCTGCGATCGCCGATTTTGGCGAAGTTGCAGGAGGACTGTAAATGACTACTAACGACAGCAACAGTATTCGCGTGCTGATCGCGGATGACGATGAGCAGATTCTGCAGGCCTACAGGATGGCGTTCTGCGACAACGACGCAACGGATCTTATCGAGACGCTCGGTTCGCTTGAAGCCGAATTGTTCGAGTCCCACGCGGATGGCGACGACGCGCCGCGATTCGATGTCGTCGCCTGCAGCCAGGGATGCGATGCAGTTTCCCTCGTTGCCCGGGCTGCGCGAGAGGGGCGCCCGTTCGACGTCGTCATACTGGACGTCCGTATGCCGCCCGGCATCGACGGCGTGGAAGCCGGCAGCCAGATTCGCAGGCTGGATCCCGGGGTCGAGATCGTATTCGTCACGGGATTTTCGGACATCCCCATACACGAACTTGCGCTCAGGGTGCCGCCGCCCGTGAAGCTTCATTACTTCAACAAGCCGTTATCGTTCATGCAGCTGGCCGAGAGCGTGGCCGGAATGGTCCGGGCCGGTTAGGGCGGCCAAGCGTCCATGAGACCTGACGATACGCCAAGCAATCGTATACTCGTTGTCGACGACGACACGCAGATTGTTGGCGAGTATCTACACTGCCTCGGCAGCAACTTCGAGCCTGATTTTGCAACCAGCACCCTCGGCGACCTCGAGAAAGTGTTATTCGGCGAGCAGACGGATGAAAAGGGCGCCGCGAAGTTTGAAGTCGATTCGCGCGAACATGGCGCCGCGGGTGTTGCAGCGGTCGCGTTGGCTGTGCGTACGGGCAGGCCGTACGCAATCGTGTTCCTCGATATCCGCATGCCGCCGGGAATTAACGGAGTCGAAGCTGCGAAACAGATTCGCCAGATTGACCCGAACGTAAACATCGTACTCGTTACCGGGTCGCTTCTTCCCGAGCCTGAGAACCTCGGCAAGCAGATCCCGCCTGCCGATCGCATATTCTTTTTCAAGAAGCCATTCCATGCCATCGAATGCCGGCAGCTGGCCGCCGCTCTTTGCGGCAAGTGGCATGCCGATCTCGCATTGCGTCGCGCCAATGAAGTCCTCGAGCAGCGAGTCATCGACCGCACGGCGGAACTGCACCGCCTTGCGTATTTCGATCCTGTAACGAAGCGGCCGAATCGCCTGAAGCTCATCGACGAATTGCAGTCGATGATCGACGGCGCCGGTAAGGAGAGAAACACAGCGGTCATCCTGCTCGATATCGAGCGATTCAGCTTTCTCAACGAAACCATGGGATACGATGCCGGTACCGCCGTCCTCCGGGCGATCGCCAGCCGGCTGGCGCGGATGCTGGAGACCCGCTGCGGCGAGCGGCACACCGTCGTCGGTCGATTCGGTGCCGACGAGTTCGCGTGCCTGGTCCCGGAAATTCGCAACGAAACCGAGCTGCGGGAACTGGTGGATTTCATCAGATGCACGGTGCTCGAACCTTTCGTCGTGCAAGGCCGCGACCTGTTCATAAAGGCCAGCATCGGCGCTGCCTGGCATCCGGATCATGGCAGCGACCCGAAGATCGTCTTTCGATGCGCGGAATCCGCGCTGCATAGATCCATGCGGCGACTGGACGGCTGCGTAACCTATTACCACAGCGAGATGCAGTTCAGCGCGCGACATCAGTTCGATATGGAAGCCGAGCTCCGGCAGGCAATCGAGAACGCGGAGATTACGACTTTTTTCCAGCCTCAGGTCGACCTCAAGAGCGGACGGGTTGCCGGAGTTGAGGCCCTGGCGCGCTGGATACGGCCGGACGGCACCATCGTAAACCCGGCTGACTTCATTCCGCTCTCCGAAGAGATGGGCATTTCGGATGTCCTGTTCGAATGCATTATGCGCCGCGTCTGCAATATGGTGGGCAACTGGCGCAAACAGTCAGACTGGGACATCCCGGTCAGTGTGAATCTTTCTGCGCATCAGTTACGCAATCACAAGCTGGTCGAGCTGATCGGGTCGATACTTCAACAGTTCTCAATCGGGCGGAAGCTGATCAACCTGGAACTGACGGAGACCGCGTTACTGGAAGATCTGACAGTCGCGCGGCCCGTGCTATGCGATCTCTCGAACCTGGGCGTCGGCATCCATATCGACGATTTCGGCACCGGCTACTCATCGCTCAGTTATCTCGCTGAGCTGCCGGCGCAGACACTCAAGATCGACAGATCATTCGTTGAGCGCCTGTCAGAATCGGCAATGAACGAAAGGGTGGTGCAGGCCATTGTCGCGCTGGGTAAGGCGATGAGCCTGGAGGTGATTGCTGAAGGCGTCGAGACGGAACAGCAACTGCACCTGGTGACGCGTCTTGGCTGCGATCTGGCCCAGGGCTTCCTGATTGCAAAACCTATGCCGGAGAATGAGTTTCTCGCCTGGTGCGAAGCGAGAAATGAGAAAAGCACTCCCGACCTTCGCGCCGCATCCAGAGTGGGCCGCTAGCTCCACAAGCTCGGGCGCAGGTTGCTTTTGACGCCGCAGGAGTGCCGTCCGGGGGTATTCCACGTGCTCAGACACGGGAAACTCGCTCGTGGA
>JBBDXW010000071.1:220303-242635 GCA_040902105.1 Woeseia sp. | reverse complement strand
CGAGTTTCCCGTGTCTGAGCACGTGGAATACCCCCGGACGGTACTCCTGCGTCGTTAAAATTTCGTGGGGTTTCTTTCCTGCGGCTTCTCCTTCATCGCATTCCGCTTGCCGACAATCAGCCAGATGCCGACGCAGACCAGCGCGGCGCCGAAGGCGTGATACCAGTAGATGCGTTCGTCGAGAAAGCCGACGGCCAGTGCGGCGCCAAACAAAGGTATCAGATTGATGAACATCGCGGCGCGACTGGGACCGACGATACGGTTTCCCTCATTCCACATCAGATTGCCGAGAACCGAAACCAGCAAGGCAAGCGCCAGTACGGCGGTAACCGTCCCGAAACTCATCGGCACGGGCATGTAGACGAATGACTCGATTATATAGAACGGCAGCAACATGAGGCTGCCCGTCAACGTGATCGCAAACAGGGATTCGACCGGTGACAGTTCCGCGGGAATCCTGCCGCGCAAGTTCAATGCGTAAACAGAGAATCCGAGCATGGCTGTGAGTGCTATCAGATCGCCATAGTTGAATTGCAGCCCGGTCAGCCGCGTCCAGCTTGCCTTGGAAACCATCAGCAGAACGCCGGCGAGTGCCAGGACAATCCCGGCGACGCCGGCCCTGGAAACGTTGTCCCCCAGAAAAAGGACGGCCAGCAGGACCGTCAGCACCGGCTGGAAGGCGTTTATCAACGATACGTTTACGGCGGTGGTAAAGTTGAGAGCGACCAGGATCGCGCTGGTGCTGCCCACGATCAGAAACCCCAGCACTGCCAGGTTGCCGATGTGCGCGAGGTAGACGCGCCGGCGAACGGCAATTGCGGGCGCCACGAACGGTGCAAGCATGATCGCGCCGGCGATCCACCGCCAGAATGAAAGTCCGAGTGGCGGTATGTCGTCATGTACCGTCCGGCCGATTACATGATTGCCGGCCAGGCACAGGGCCGTCAGCACCAACATGAAATAAGCCGCACGCGGCGTCGACAGCCGGTCATTTTTCTTGTTGATCAATTCTGTTTCCTCAATGGCGTCGCTGCCAACGAGTGAGGCTTCCTAGTCAGTAAGCCCAACGCCGCTTTGTGTGTGGACCCAACGAACGATATCGCCGGATCTCATCGTACCGGATCGGCGAGCAACTTCGTGGCCATTCCTGAACAGCACCATCGTCGGAATACTGCGGATCGAGAACTGCGCGGCGACGGCCGGTTCGCCTTCGGTATTGAGCTTGACCAGGCGTGCGGCGGACTTCAGCTGCAGAGAGGCCTGCTCGAACTCGGGCGCCATAGCCTTGCAGGGACCGCACCATGGGGCCCAGAAGTCGACTACGACCGGAATATCGTTGCGGCTCACGTGTTTCCGGAACCGCTCGCCGCTAAGGTCCTGCGGCTTCGCGTCGAACAACCCTTCGCTGCACTTGCCGCAGTTCGGCTCGTCGGCGAGGCGGGACGAGGGAACGCGATTGACGGTATCGCAATGCGGACAGACAATTTGAAGGATGGTGCTCACGGGCAGTGCCGGCGGCCGGATGTCCTGTCCTTGATGGGTGCGCCAAGGGGAAAATCAAGGCGGCCCGCCCGACCTGAAGCCGCGACACCCGTTACGACGTTCTTTGCTAGCATGCCGGAAGGCATCGTCAATGCCCCGGAGTGAATCGATGAAGCTCTACACCGGACGTTTGAGTCTCTTTGCGCGCAAGGTCGAGATCGCCCTTCATGAGAAAGGGCTGACGTTCGAACAGGTGGTGGTTCCCTTCAGCCAGACGAAGGGCTACCACCCGAAACAACCGGAGGTGCTCGCAGCCAATCCGAAGGGTCAGGTGCCGGTGCTGGTGGATGGGGACCTGACGCTGTTCGATTCGACGCTGATTTTCGAATACCTCGAGGATGCGTACCCGGAACCGCCGCTTTATCCGCCCGATGCCGTCGAGCGCGCCCGCTGCCGGCTGCTGGATCTCTTCGCCGACGAGATCATGCTGGTCCCGTTGCGGGCTCTGATGCATCGCAACACGCCGGGAGTGCGCGATCCGGCGCGATGGGCGGCAAACGAAGCCGGCGCGAAGGAGGCCGAAACGAAACTCGATGCGCAGTTTGCTGAACTGGACGGCAAGCTCGGCGAGCGGGAGTATTTTTGCGGCACGTTCGGCGCGGCGGATATTTCGGTATTCATGCTGGTGTTGTACGCGCTGCGCCTCGGCGGGCCGGGCCTCGACCGCCATCGTGCGCTCGCGGACTGGTACAGAAGGCTGCTGCAGCGGCCGGCGTTTTCCGGCGTCGTGTCCGGCATACTCGCGGCAGACCGGGAAATGTCCGCGCCCGTCGAGGGTGCCTTCGGCGCAGGAAAATGGCTGCCTGACCCTACGGCGGGATAATGCAGTCCGGACGACCGGCCCGGCAGCCGGCGAACGTACGTAAACCCGAGATCATCCTTCCACCGGGTTCCTGAACCGCACTCCACATGGAGGAGCCATGGCCACCAAAAAGTCACCCCGCAGGTCCTCCTCGAAGAAGACCGACAACAGTGCGGCGCGCACCATCATTTACGTTCATGGAATCGGCAACAAGCCCGAACCGCATGTCCTGAAGTGCCAGTGGGACACGGCCCTGTTCGGTTACGATCTCGGTGAACGCAGCCGCCTGGCCTACTGGGTCAACCGCGCCTGGTACCCCGAACCGACCGCCGGTACCTGCGCCACCGGCGACCTTGTCACGACGGAAGAACTCAGCGGCCCGCCGTCGCTCGGAGCCCGCGCATTGACGACGGACGAACCGGTGGAAGATTTCGTTGCCGAAATAACGAGCGACAAAGCCGCCCGGCAAACGCTGCTGGCGATCGCAAGGAGACTCGACCGCGAGCCGGCTGCCGCCACCGGGAAGGCGCTGCAGGCCCGTGAGGTCGACGCCAAGATTTCCCCGTTTCCGAAACCGGTAAGACAGTGGTTGACGAGGCGACTGACGGGGGCGCTGCTGCGCGACGTCAACGATCTGTTCTATGTCGAAGAACGGCGAGAAGCCATGCGCAACTCGCTCAGGGAGCGCCTGCTGGCCGGCGGCGGGCCGTTCGTGGTTATCGGTCACAGCCAGGGCTCGATGATCGCGTACGACGTGCTTTGCGAAATGAGCCGGGAGCGCCCGGCGCCGGAGGTGGCATTGTTCGTCACGATCGGGTCTCCGCTCGGTATTAAGGAGGTGCAGGATCAGCTCGAGCAATTGACGAAGCAGAAGCGGCTCGGCGTTCCGTCCTGTATACGGGGCTGGCTCAACGTTGCCGATCCGCTGGACCCGGTTGCTTTCGACAAGCGCCTGAAGAGCGATTTCACAGCACATAAGGGCGTCGCCATCGACGATAACCTGGAATGGAATCCCGACAGCCCGCGGCATCCGCACTCCGGCACCGGCTATCTCGGGACGAAGCCGGTCCGCAGGGCGGTCAAGAGCGCCACCGACACAGCGCTGTTCCAGCCTGTCGCGCCGTTCGTGATCGCGCGAGACGTCGTTCGCCACCTGGAAAGTTCGTCGAACGAGTTCCGGCACAAGGTGCTCATCGAACTCTCGGATCCCGCGGAGTCGGGCGCAGCTTCACTGGATACCGCGCGCCGCAGCGTCGTGGCGCAGATCGTCGAGGTTTCCGGGCGCAAAGAGGACGATGAAGATGTCTGTATCGAACCGTTGCAGCGGTACGTCGCGGCGCAACTGACGAGAACTGAAACGGAAATACTTGCGAACACGCTCGCGCAACCTGGCATACAGGGGCGCGTGCTGCGTCGCATCTGGCGCAACGCGCCGAAGCGCGCGTTACTGGGCTCTTCGATCCATACGGTCCAGGCACATCCCGCGCATGTCGCGTACATGGCGCATGGCGCAGATATCAATTGGGCCGTGCTCGACTCGGGCATCGTCGATCGACATCCGCATTTCAAAGAGCACACCAACATCAAATCGCAATACGACTGCACACGGCGCGGCGCGCCCTCCGCGGGCACCGCCGATGACGAGAACGGTCACGGGACGCACGTCGCGGGGATCATCGCGGGACAGTTCACTCGATCCGATGGCACGTCGATCAGCGGCATAGCGCCGAAGGCGGGCCTGCACATATACAAGGTGCTGAATAAGGACGGCGACGGCGACGATGCGTGGATCATTAAAGCGCTGGACCACATCGCCGCGACCAACGAGGCCGCGGGACAGCTCCTCGTCAGCGGCATCAACCTGTCGCTGGGCGGGGCGTTCGACCAGAGTTCGTACGGCTGCGGACACTCTCCCTTGTGTCGCGAACTGCGGCGGCTGTGGCGACAGGGCGTTGTTGTCGTCATCGCGGCGGGCAACGAAGGGTTCGTGACGCTCGAATCGGCGCACGGGCCGATCGACGCGAACATGGACCTGTCCATCGGCGACCCGGCAAACCTCGACGAATCGATCGCGGTGGGGTCGGTGCACAAACAGAACCCGCATTCGTACGGGGTCTCGTATTTTTCCTCGCGCGGCCCGACGGCCGACGGCAGGCAAAAGCCGGACTGTGTCGCTCCCGGTGAGCGGATTTCTTCCTGCCGGCACGATATACCGGCCACCAGCAAGGACCCCAGGAAGCTCTACGTGGAGATGAGCGGCACCAGCATGGCCGCGCCGCACGTTTCCGGAATCGTTGCGGCGTTCCTTTCCATTCGGCGGGAGTTCATCGGCCAGCCGGACAGGGTGAAGGGGATCTTGCTTTCAAACTGCACCGACCTCGGGCGGGATCGGCCGATGCAGGGGGCGGGGCTGCCGAACCTTGTGCGGATGCTTGTGAGCACGTGAGAGTTGCGGCCCGTCTTTACTACCGTAACTGGCTGTCCTTGCTCCCGCGCCGGTTATAGCCGCTGAAAGCGGTCGATTCCTTGTCATGCTCAGCCTGGCACCGGACGCACAGGCGCACACCGGCAATGGCCTCACGGCGGGCAGGCGGGATTTCGCCGCCGCATTCTTCGCAATTCGCCAGGCTTTCACCGCGCGGCAAGCGGGCGCGGACACGATTGACCGCGTCCTCGATGGTCGCGTCGATCTGGTCCTGGACAGAGCCGTCTTTTGCGAAGCCGCCAGCCATTAAAACTGTTCTACGACCGCAAATAACGCATCAAGCAATGCCCGCAAGTGATCTGAACCCTTTGTCACGAAGCTTGTGACCCTGGCGGATTGCTTTCGTCACGGCTTCAGGAAATCCCGAGAACCGCTTTTGCGCGAGCCAGCGCTTCCATCGACTTGGGGTGGTCGCCTGCCCGGTGAGCTTCCTCGCCCTCCTTGCGCAATTGTTTGACTTCCGTCATCTGCTCTTCGCTGAGTTGTTCCGCAACGGTCGGATCCCCGAGTGCCGCGTCAATGTCTTTCATCAGGAGCGGACACGAACCCGCGAATGCGGTGCTCGCAATACAGGCGACAAGCAACGTCGCAACAAGTTTTCCAATCATGGTCTTTCTCCAGTTCAGCATGTCACGTCCAGTGACATCTTCCGCTCGTTTCGGTCCGCTCGCAAGGCGCCGTCCAATGCCATTACACTTGCTGCCCGCGCCGGTCCCGTATCGCAGCGAAATTGTTGCCCTTGCGGCGTGCCGGCGGGTCGAATAACTGCAGAACCATTGTGGCTGGGGGCTATGTCAAGACGTATCTCATTGCGGGCGCTTGCTTCGACAGGTGTCCTTTCGCTGGCTGCCGTCAGTCCCTGCATCGCACAAGTGCCGCAAGCGGATTTCGCGCGCCCCGTCATGCGGGCCTTTGCGCTGGACGCGCCGCCGCTCATCAATGGTGACGTGCTCGATGATCCGGCGTGGAAGGACGTCGAGGCAGCGACCGGCTTTCGGCAAATCCGTCCGTTTGCAGGAGATCCCGCCACGCAGCGTACGGAGGTGTACGTGGGCTACACGGCCGACGCGCTGTACATTGGTGTCGTCGCCTTCGACGACAATCCTGCCGGCATCATTGTTGCCGACAGCCGACGCGACTCATCGCTTGACGACACCGACAGCTTTCAGGTGATCATCGACAGTTTTCGCGACCGCCAGAACGGCTTCGTCTTCGGCACCAACCCGGCCGGCATCGAGTACGACGGCCAGGTCACCAAGGAAGGCGCCGGCGAGTTCAGTTCGGGCAGCGGCGGCTTTAATCTCGACTGGGACACCTCCTGGATCGTCAGGGCGAAGGTTTCCGGGATCGGGTGGAGTGCCGAGTTCGAAATACCGTTCCGCTCGTTGCGTTACGGGCCCGGCGACGTGCAGGCGTGGGCCATCAACTTTCAGCGCAACATAAGGCGCAACAACGAGGTGGCGTTCTGGTCGCCGCTGCCGCGTCAGTACAATCTGTACCGCATCTCGGAGGCAGGCCTGATCGAGGGTCTGCGCGTCCCATCGCAGAAAAATCTCAAGGTGACGCCCTATGTTCTCGCGAAGGCGTCACGGGGCGGAGAACTGCCTCCCGGCACAGAGCGTGACGAGGAGTTCGGCTTCGACATCAAGTATTCCCTCACTCCAGGCCTGACGCTCGACGCAACCTACAATACGGATTTCGCCCAGGTCGAAGTCGACGAGCAGCAGGTCAATCTGGATCGCTTCAGCCTGTTCCTGCCGGAGAAACGTCCCTTCTTTCTCGAGAACGCGGGACAGTTCGCGGTCGGCAACGCGGAGGAAATCGAACTGTTCTTCAGTCGGCGCATCGGCATTGCCGAAGACGGCTCGCAGATTCCCATCGAAGGAGGGCTGCGGCTGTCCGGGCGTGTCGGCAATGGTACGAATGTAGGTCTCCTGCACATGCAGTCGGAGGCAGCGGCGGGAGTCGCGCCGGGTAACGCCTATACGGTTGCTCGTTTGAGCCAGGAACTGCCGAACCGCTCCTCCATAGGCGCACTGCTCGTCAATCGTGACGGCGATGGCAGCTTTTTGGTCGACGAGGACAACGACGAGAATCGCACCTACGCGATCGATGGTCGCTGGGGTATCGGCGATAATCTCTCCCTCGAGACCTGGATCGCGCAAACGGAAACGCCGGGACTCGACGGGAAGGACAGCGCGTTCGCCCTCACGTCGAACTACAGCTCCGAAACCTGGTCGACCACGCTGAACTACACGGAAGTCGGCGGCGACTTCAATCCCGAAGTCGGGTTTCTCGCTCGCAGCGATTATCGCCGCGGAGAGGCGTTCGCGATGCGGCGCATTCGCCCGGACGACCTGTGGGGCCTGTACGAGATGCGCCCGCACGTGTCCTACACGGGGTTCTGGAACTTCGACGGCTATCACGAATCGGGCTTCCTGCACGTCGACAACCACTTCGAATGGCGCAGCGGTCTCGAAATTCACACCGGCGTGAACTTCACCCACGAGGGAGTCCTGCAGCCCTTCGACATCGTCGACGGGGTTACGGTCCCCGCGGGCGAGTACGACCATTCGGAAGTGCAGGTCGTGCTGATCACGAATCAGGGTGCGCCGCTCAGCCTCGACATGACAACCACGATAGGCGGCTTCTTCGGTGGCGACCGCGTTCGATTGACGCCCATGCTTCGCTGGCGGATCGGCGAGACCTTCAGTTCCGAGTTGTCGATCGATCACAACGACGTAGATCTGGGGGTGCCGGATGGCGACTTCACGTTGACACTGACGCGTTTGCGTCTATCGTACTCGTTCACGCCGAAAGTCCTTGTGCAAGCGCTCTTTCAATACAATGATCGAAGCGAGCTGCTGGCGACGAACCTGCGTTTCTCCTGGCTGCAGTCTGCGAACGCCGGCTTCTACCTCGTTTACAACGAAGTCGACGATCGCAACTTCGGTGCCCTGCCTGCCGGCCGTGAACTGATCGTCAAATACAGCCGCATCTTCGACATTTTTGACTGATGCTTTGCTTGCGGAGGAGTCTGGCCGCTCGCTACGACCCGCCGATCGGTGTCACTCGCACGGTGCACGCTCACGACCTGCGCCTTCTCGCGTGGGCCAGAAACGCTCTGCGGCTTTGCTGGTGCCGCCGTTGCCCTTCCGCCCTTGCGCGGTTTTTCGCCCCGGCTGCCGCCCAATCCAGGCGTTGGGGAATCGCAACACATAAGTTACTTTGTAACATATTGCTTTATATTATTTTGATTTCAAATCTGAAAGCGTGAAGATCGGAGTATGCCCGAAAAACTACAATTGTTTGAAAAGGCGGGCACGAGCGTATATGCAAATCGTCCAGAACCGTGGCTCCAACGCTTGCCAGGTCGATTGCGGCGCAGGAACTCCAATCCGTCACATCAACAAATGACGCTGGCAACCAATACTGCACACTGACCCGTTTACCCGAAGAACCTGCCGCTTGGGGGATGGGTCGGCATGACTCTGAGTCAGGAGGGGGAAAATGGAAATCAACGAGCGTATGAAATGCGTACTGATTTCGTGGCCATTGATATTGGCGGGCTCCATATCCGTGACGCCGGCCTTCGCACAAAATCAGGATACCATCGAAGATGAGCTCGAGGAGGTCGTCGTCACGGGTTCACGTATTCGTCGCGACGAGTATTCGAGCGCAGCGCCACTGCAAACCTTCGATGTGGATCTGGCACGAAAAGCCGGCATCACCACCGTGTCCGACCTTCTGCAGCAGGCGCCGATTACCTACGGCCAGCAGATCAACGGCGAACTGAACACGAATTCCGGCAATTCGAATGCCAGTGAATCACCGCCTCTCGGCGGTGTCGGTTCGGCCAATGTTGCGCTACGGGGCCTCGATCCGGAGCGCACGCTCGTGTTGCTGAACGGCAGGCGCCTGGGCTCGTCGGGTGTTCGTGGCGCGCCGGCGCAGCCGGACATCAATCTGATCCCGCTAACCATGGTCGAACGCATTGAAGTGATCACCGAAGGCGCTTCGTCCGTTTATGGCGCCGATGCGGTTGCGGGTGTCGTCAATGTCATCATGCGTAACGATTTCGAAGGGTTCGAGCTCAATGCCTACGGCAGCGTACCGCAGGAGGACGGCGGCGAGGTAGGCCAGTTCTCGTTCCTCATGGGTGGCCAGGGCGATCAGACCCGATTCCTCCTTGGAGGTGAGTACATGAATCGGGAGCGCGTGACTGCCGGGTCCCGAGCCGACTGCATGAGGCTGATCCGGCAGACGCAGAGCGGCGAGATATTCAGCGCGTGCTACGACACCTTTTTCGATAACGCGGTCATCGACACCGGCGGCCTGTTCGGGGAAGGTCCGCTCATCGCGCCGAATGGCGATATTTTTGCGTATTACACGCCCGGTACGTCCGATACCGGTGTACCGGACTTCAGTAGCACGCTGAATCTTCCACCTTGCGAGGATCCGTTGACCGGTGGCGCAGGCCCGGGTTTCGTCAATCGTTACACCTGTGATTCGCGATGGAACGACAATGCGGAAAGACTGGCTGCGGACCTGGTGCAAGGCATGGAGCGGTTTTCGCTGGTGATGAACAGTGCCTGGCAACCGCAGTGGTTCGGCGAGGAAGAAGTCTATGTCGAGGCCATGTATCTCAACCGGCAGACGGATAACAGGGCGGCGACCGAACAGATTTTTCCGTCGATTCCGGCGACAATTCCACAGGAAGACGCTAACGGCAATATTGTCGTTGACGCGACGGGCGCGCCGATTCTCGTGGACAATCCGATGAGCCCGTTCCCGAATGCCACTGCGGTGCTTGTCACACTCGGCGACAGCTTGCCACAGATTCGTGACGTCGAGCTGCAGCATTTCCGGATCGTCAGCGGTCTGCGCGGTGATTTCACGGGCGGATGGCTGGCTGATCGCAATTGGTCCTGGGACGCGTATGCCTCTTATGACAGGGGTATCGGCTACGTAGACCAGCGGGTTATGAACGAGAACAATCTGATCATGGCGGTTGATACCTTGCGACTGGATGTCGATGGCAACCCGATCTGCGGCATCGACCGGCCGGGTGGTGTTATAGGCAATGATCTCGGTTTCGTCGGGGTACCGCAGGCCTGCGTTCCCATCAACTGGTTTGCTCCGTCCCTGTTTACGTCTGACGGAAGTGAGGTCGGTGGTTCGTTCGCAACGCAGGAAGAAGAACAATACCTTATTGCCAATCGAACCAATCGCACCGCCGTTAATCAGACAATCGGAGCTGCCTACGTCACGGGCGAGATCGGCGACATTCCGACCGGCGGCCCCGTTCGAATGGCGTTCGGCCTGGAGTATCGAGCCGACGAGATCGACTCCTCGGTCGAGTTCCTGGGCTCCAATGGACTGGTTACTGCGGAAAACCCCCAGCAGGAAGGCGATTCGGTGGGCAAGCGGCACCTTAAGGAAGCCTACGCCGAGACGAGTCTTCCGATCTTCGTGGACAAGTCATTTGCGCAACTTCTCGAGGTCGAGGCAGCACTGCGCTATACCGAGGAATCCAACTTCGGCGAAGAGACAACAGGACGATTCCGTGCAACGTGGCGTCCGAATGACTGGTTGGGCTTCAGCGGTTCATACGGCACTTCGTTCCGTGCGCCGAACCTGCGCGAGCAGTTCCTTGCGGACCAGTTTGCCGGCACGTCGGGCGGGGCCGATCCCTGCGTCGTGCCCGCCGAGGCAGGAGTCGGCCAGGTTTACAACCCGGCGCTGGATACTCGTCCGCAGATCGTATTGGACAATTGCGTGCAGTCGGGAGCCGATCCGACCCAACTCGGCCTGATCGCGACCACCACGATCCCGGTCCGGATCGGAGGTAACGCGCTCGATCTCAAACCGGAAACCTCGGAAACGGTTACCGCGACGGTGCAGTTTTCGCCGACGATCAACGATACATTCGGGCTCGATATTGCGGTCAGCTACTACGATATCTCGATCGAGGATACGATCCGATCGCTGGATCCGGAAACAATCATGTTTCGTTGTTACAACGATTCCCCGGGTCTGGACAGTCCCTTTTGCTCGCGTCTCGGGCCGCGCGTGGGGAACAATCTGTCGTTCAACCTGGTCAGCAATGTCGATGCCTCGTTTGTCAACGTCGGCGAGGAAACCTCGGCCGGTTGGGACCTCAACACCCGGCTCTCGGCCGCACTCGACTGGGCGGAAGTCGTGTGGCTGAATCAGGTAACTTTCGTCACGGAACGACAGGTTCAGATTTTCGCGGGCGACACAATCGAAGAGCTCAAAGGTACTTACGGATATCCGGAAACCCGGTACAACTCGAACGTCATAGTCAACTTGTCCGACAGCTGGAGTTTCAGCTGGGTGGCCCGGTTCATCGATGAAACCACGGCCGACTCCGTGGCCAGGTCGCCGCAGAACGCCGATTGCGATAACTTCACCGTAAACCAGGATCTGGTGACGACCGAACCGACAGCCAATGTCTGCGACGCTGAAAGTCGCTGGTACAACGACCTGGCCGCAAGCTATTTGCGCGACACCTGGTCCTTGACCGGCGGCATCAAGAATATCGCCGACGAGCAACCGCCCCTGATAGCCTTGGGCGCGGGTTCAAATCGTGTGAATCGCATAACCTCGTCCGGCTACGAGCAGTACGGCCGGCAGTTCTTCGTCAACTTCAGCAAGGCATTCTGAGCCTCAAACCGTAACTTGACCGCAAGGTCATTCAAGTCAGCCGGGCCGGAGTATCGCTCTGGCCCGGTTTTTTTTGCAGCAATTTCTGTTGCGATGCCCTGCCGGATTTACTGCTTGCGTTGCACTCTGACGGCAATGCCGCCGTACACCGGTTGGAGAAAAAAGCTTCCGGCGGCCGCTCTGCGAATTTCGGCGCGAAACGGCAGGTCCCGGTACCGCGGCGATCGCTGGTCGCTCTGCTGCCAGACCTGGCCGTCTTCCGTGGTATAGACCAGCTTTTTATAGACGTTTTTTCCTACCTCAACGACGACCACCTCTATCGAGCCTGCCAGTTCGGCATCTCTCCCCATGTCTTCGAGCCCGAATCGCTGAACTGCCTCCGCGTCTGTTCCCGAAGAAACGGCTGCACTTCGCGTGGTTCCCGCGGTAGCGCCGTGCGCCGCGCCCTCGCCGGCCATCTCGTCCGCCTCTTGCACGGCTGCGGGAACCTTGCCGGCGGGTTCCCATGCTGCGGCAGTGTCTTCGGTCGCGAGCTCTGCAATAGCATTGTTTTCCCGGTCATCCGGGCGACGCAGCGCATCTTCCAGGCAAATGATGCGATCACCGGTCGACGATATCCTGGCGCAGCGGGCAATCTCGTCCTCGTTGTCGGCGTGCACACCCCCAACGGCCAGCAGCAACAGCAACGCGCCGGCTTTACTCGCGTACATATTGGTCACAGGCGTGCGATCGCGACCGGTGCACCTGAAGACGAGTCGGATCACCAGGGAAACTCTGCACAAGTCACTGTAGGAGCCCGCCATTGCGGGCGACCCGCGCGGCGACTGGCGAAGCGGATGGGTCGCCCGCATGGCGGGCTCCTACAGTCGCGTCGATCATGACTTGTGCCGAGCTTCCCTGGGACCAGCTCAGGTCGTGCCGGCCGATCGGTGTCGAGCGAACGCGCTTGCCGGTGGCGAAGAAGATCGCGTTCGCCACCGCAGGCGGGGTCGGCGGCCCGGCCGGCTCGCCGATGCCGCCCCACCATCCGTCTTCGGACATCGCGAAGTGCACTTCGACTTCCGGCGCCTGGGGCATGCGCATCAGGTTGTAGCTGTCGAAGTTGTTATTGACGAAGCGGCCCCGCTCGAGTGCCAGCCCGCCGTACAAGGCGTGTGACAGCTCCCAGATCACCGAACCCTCCATCTGCTCGGCGGCCGCCCGCGGGTTGATGATGTAGCCGCTGTTCATGACGAGAACGACCTTTTCGACGCGCAGCTCGCCGCGGCGGCTGACGGATACCGTCGCGCAAGCGCCGCAGTAAGAAGCGTGATCCTCGAGAACGGCGATACCCATACCCTCGCCGCGCGGCAGCTCCGTGGTAAAACCGGCGACCTCCTTGAGCTTCCGGAGCACGCGCTGCCACGGTTCCATACCTTTCGTCATCTCGAGGCGCCACTCGAGGGGATCCCAGTCGCCGGCAAGCGCCAGCTCGTCGACGAACTGCTCGATGATGAAGCCGTTCTGGTTGGTGCCCGGGGCGCGGTGCGTCGCCGTCGGAATATGCGCCGCGGCGTTGTGCAGTTCGTGGCGGCGGTTCGGCACACGATAAGGCATCGTGCCGATCGCGCGGTCGGCCGTCGCCGGCCCCTGGCTCCCGACGGCGTCCCTGGTGAACCAGATCGATCGCGAGAAGAATGCCTCCGGCAGGCCGTCGTCGCGAAGCGCAGCCGCCAGCCGCGTATAGACCGGCGCCCGCTGCTTGTCCTGCATGATGTCCTCTTCGCGCGACCAGATTACCTTGACCGGCCGCCCGAGCCTCCGCGAGATCTCCGCCGCCTGGCGCGTCACGGCGGTCGCACCGCCGCCGTTGCCGCCGAACGCGCCGCCCAGAAAAACCGTGTGGACGTGGATGTCCTTCGGGTCGCGGTTCAGCTGCTCGGCCACGAGCATCAGCGGCGTTGCCTGGTTCTGCGTCGGCGACCAGACGTCGACCCGCTCCAGCGTGACGCTGACGGTGGCATTGATCGGCTCCATCCGCGCGTGCGTCTCATACGGACGGTGATATTCGCTGCCGACGACCCGGCCGGATGCGGCGATGAGGCCGAGGGTATCCTCGCCCGTTTCGTTGCTGACGTCGCCGGTGACGTCCAGCAGTTCCGCAGCTTTGGCGGCCTGTGTGTCGGCGCCGACATCGCCGTCCGGCCCGAAATCCCACTCGACGGGCATGAGATCGAGCGCGGTTTTTGCCCGGTACCAGGAATCGGCCACGATGGCGACGCCGTTCTGCATGTCGGAGTTTTCAGTCCGGCCCGGGACGGCCTTGAACTCGATGGCGGCAATGACTCCACGGCGATCCTTCACGCGAGCGAAATCGTAGTTGGCGAGCCGGCCCCATGGCACGGGACAGCACTTGACGGCCGCGTACACCATGCCGTCGAGACGCGTGTCGATGGCGTAGTGTGCACGGCCGTCCACCTTGACGGCTGCATCGAGCCGCGGAACGGGCTTGCCGAGCAGCCACCATTGATCCGGCGTCTTGATTGCCGGTTCCCGCTCGAGCGTGATCGCTGCCGCCGCGCTTGCGAACTCTGCATAGGACGCGGTCCTGTTACCGGCGGTCAATGTGCCCTGCCGGGCCGTCACGCCACTTCGGTCGACGCCCCAGGCTCGCGCCGCAGCCTCCTTCAGGCGCTCGCGCGCGGAAGCGCCGGCCTGCATGATGTGCGGGTGCTGCTGGCGGACGAGCTGCGAGCCGTGAGTCGACGTAACGACGTATTCCTCGCCGTCGTTGACGTGACGGTTCATGTCGGCGAAGACGGCCTGGATCCTGTCCCACGGCACGTCGAGCTCTTCCGCGATCATCATCGAGACGGACGTCAGCGCGCCCTGGCCTTGTTCGGTGTGCGGCACGCGGATGGTCACCGTGCCATCGGCATCGAGCGCGAGCCAGGCATTGATCTCGACGCCGTCCGTCGGTGTGGTCCACGGCTTCGGCGCGACGACGGCGGCAAGTGCACCGGGGATATGAAAGCCCAGGATCATGCCGCCGCCGGCACCGATCATCGTGCGGATCACGGCGCGCCGCGAAACCATTGTTTGCGTTTGCCCTTGCGATTCCATGTCGACAGCCTCCTTCAGGTCCGCGCGAGCTTCGCGGCGTGGTGGATGGCCTTGCGGATTCGCGGATAGGTGCCGCAGCGGCACAGGTGCCCGGCCATGGCGCTGTCGATCTCGCTATCGGTGGGATCGGGCGCACGTGCGAGCAGTGCTGCTGCCGCCATGATCTGGCCGGACTGGCAGTAGCCGCACTGCGGCACGGTATGCTCGACCCAGGCGCGCTGCACAGGGTGACTGGCGTCAGGCGACAGGCCCTCGATTGTCGTGATTTCATGACCGACGGCGCTCGCGGCCGTCGTGCTGCAAGAGCGGACCGGCTGGCCGTCGATGTGCACGGTACAGACGCCGCACTGGGCGATGCCGCAGCCGAACTTGGTGCCGGTCAGGCCGATATTGTCACGAAGGACCCACAGCAGCGGTGTCTCGGGCTCGACGTCGACCTCATGTGGCGTGCCGTTTATCGTCAATGTGAACGCCATGAGCATTTCCTCGAGTGCGTCAGCGGCAGAATTTAGCGGCCTCGATGCGATCCAGCCTACAACATCACCGGATCGGGTGGAACGTCCGATCGAAGTTGCGCTCCCCGGATCTACCGGTGGCGTTCGCCGCGCCAGTTTGAGTTACTGATTGGCTTGCGATGACTCTGCCCTTCCCGGGAGCGGGGTATCACGATCCGCCGCCAGGGTCTCCCGCTCGATCACCTTCCCTCTCAGCAGCACCTTGTCTATCAGACTCCAGGCGCGCACCGTTTCCAATGGATTCGCTTCGAGCAGCAGCAGGTTCGCAATCTTGCCTTCCGCGACCGTGCCGTAGTCCTTGTCGAGCCTGAACTGCCGCGCATTATTGATCGTCGCAGCACGGAAAATCGCGGCGAGCGGGATCCCGGACTGGGCCATGAAGCTCATCTCGCGATACGTGTCGTAGCCGGGTTGATTGCCGTAGGTCGGCGCAGACGGCGTATCGCTCCCAAGCAGCAACGGATGTGCCAGATCGTGCAGGAATTTCGCAGCACGCATGCCTTGTGCGGCAATCTTTACATGTATGTGTGCGATCTGCATATCGGTCTCGTCGCCGAAGTCCAGGCGCAGCTCATCCTTGAACCATCGGCCTGCATCGCTGCCGTACCATTCGAGCAATTCGGCCGGCACGACCTTCTTGTAAACGGGATCTTTCAGGGTGTCGTGACGGAACAGGTCGGCCATGCCGGGTAGCACACGGATCGTCGCTTGAAAACCGGTTCCCTGTTCGTGCACGTTCCGCAGGTGAGAGGCAATCTCCGCCGGTACGCCCGCTTCGCCCGGCTTGCCTGAAACTGCGTCCCAGTTCCACAGCCCGTGAGCGATCACGTCGACGTCAGCGGCGAGCGCAATCTGCTGCATGCCCAGTGCATTTGCGTGCGCGACCAGCAGAAGACCGTACTCGCGGGTCGCTGCGCGGATCTTCCGCAAACTTTGCATACTGAGGATCGGCCAATTCGAGGCGTCGCCGAATCCGTCTTCGATGAATACTTTGACGCAGTGCGCGCCGGTTGCAGCGATTCTGCGCACGACGGCCTCGGGCGTATGCGCCGCTGCGTCGGCACCGGCGGGCAGTGGGTGCCGATCGGCGTTGCCGGGTTCGAAAATATAGTCGGGTATCGCTTCGTACCTGGCCGGTTGCGGAACAAACACGGCCGGGTAACCGTCCAGCACCGGCGCCGCGCCGCATCGGAACACATCGGGATGCAGCGGTTGCGCCTCGAACGCGGCGATGCCTTGCGGGAAGTTGGCCGTATCCAGTATCTGCGTGACGCCGAAGTACAAATAGCTGCGAGGTTGCTGGCGAGTAAACGCCTCGCGAAGCGCGCCCAGCAGCGGATCGTCGCCGGCCGGCGGCACGCCGGGCGGATCGCTGACGTGGACATGCGAGTCCATGATGCCCGGCGTCAGGAACCGGCCGCGGCCGTCGATGCGTTTCGCGCCTGCCGCCGCGGCAATCGGTTTTGCGCTGATTCCAGCGATGCGTGCGTCGCGGATGAGGACGTGCCGACGAAGCAGCGGCTGCTCGAGGTCCGGCGTGACAACCGTGACGTTCTCGATGAGGATTTCGCCCGCGTTCGCGGCGAAAACCTGCAACAGAAGCAGTAGACCGAGAGGGAGAGGAGATAAGGGATGCATGGGTGGCACGGACTGGTCAATTGCCCAGATCGAAGCGTCCCACGGTGCAGCCGACGGCGAAGATCGGGAGCTCCGCGGTATAAAAGCGCAAATTCCCCGGACGTTGCGCCGCGGCGGCTGTGGCAATGTAGGTGCGAATCTCGAAGCCGCCCTGTCCCGCATCCCTGTATGTCTCTTCGTCGCTGTAGCTCAACAGCGCTTGCTTGTCGTGACGCATCAGCCGGTCGAGAAACTCCCGGTCCCACTTCTCGTTGATCTTTCCGGAATCGGGTGTCGCGGGCCAGTGCGAGATACCGCCGGTGCCGACGATTGCAATGCGCGCAGGCGTTGCGTCGCAGGCCCGCCGCAGGGCATCGCCGAACGCCCAGGACCGGTGCAGCGGCGTGAGCGGTGGTCCCTGGCAATTGATATTGACGGGGATGACGGGCAGGTCGAACCGGGGGGTAAGGAAGTGCAGCGGCACCATGATGCCGTGATCGAATTTCCATTCCTCCGAATAGGCAACGTCGACGGATCGCATGATCTCGCGGGTCAGGAACAGGGCGGTCTCCGGGGCGCCCGGTATCTCCCGGTATTCGATGCCCAGCCACTCGGGGGCCTCGATAGGTCCCGCATGTTTTTCGCCGACGCCGATGCAATAGGCGGGCATGTTATTCATGAAAAAGTTGGCGAAGTGCTCTGCGCCGATGACGACGATCGCGGCCGGGTGCGCAGCCTCGATCGCCTGCCGTTCGGCATCCAGGGCGGCATAGAATTCGTCCCGGAGAACGGTGTTCTTTACCAGCCCGGCGCGCCCTGTAATACCCGGGGCGTGACTGCAGACTCCTGCGTACACGAGGCTCACTGGTTTCCTTCCTCGTCCGTGAAGCTGGCGCCGCCGCCGGTCATCGCGTACACGCCGGCGCGAACGGGCCCATGCCGACGGATCCCGCGGCGCATCATTTCGAGATAGTCGAACCACTCGATGCCGAGAAAGGCCGCGTAGTGCATCAGGATCTGGCCGTTCACACCGAGTACGTACAGCAATCCGATGTCACCGTCTCGCAACGCCCGCGCCTCTTCGTCGGTCAGGCCGTAGTCCAGCAACAGAAGTTGCACATCCTCGCGGCACCGTCTCTGCATGGCCGGATCCCGATTCAACGCGTACAGGAACTTCTGCACCTGGTAGAGACTCATGGAGTCCCCAGCACCGGCACGCGATGTGTGTCCATTGCCACACACACGTTCTTGGTCTCCATGTAGAAATCGAAGCTGTAGTCGCCGCCGTCGCGGCCGATGCCGCTCGACTTCATCCCGCCAAATGGCGCCGGCAGATGGCGATTGTTTTCCGAATTGATCCAGATCATACCGGCCTCGAGGTCGCGAGCCATGCGGTGCCCGCGACCGATGTCCGAGGTCCACAGGTATGCCGCGAGTCCGTAAGGACTGTCGTTCGCGATGCGAACCGCATCGGCTTCGTCCTCGAACGGAATCACGGTGAGGACGGGGCCAAAAATTTCTTCCTGCGCAATACGCATGTCGTTGCGCGCATTGAGGAACACGGTGGGCTCCACGTAGTTGCCGCCGCCGCTGACTGAGGCGGGTTTTCCGCCCGCGGCGATCCTCGCGCCGCCTGCTTCCGCAACGCGGAAGTAGCTCGTCACCTTCTCGAAGTGCCGGCGGTGCACGAGCGGTCCGATGTCCGTGTCCGGATCGAGCGGGTGACCGACCTTCAACCGGCTCACCCGATCGATGAGGCGGCCGGCGAACTCGTCCTGGATCGAGGCCTGCACGAGCAAGCGGCTTGACGACGTGCAGCGCTCACCGTTCAGGCTATAGATCATGAACACCACCGCGTCGAGCGCGCGTTCCAGGTCCGCATCGCCGAAGACGACGACGGGATTTTTTCCGCCAAGTTCGAAGTGCACCCTTTTCAGTGAATCCGCGCCCTGGTGCATGATGCGACTGCCGGTCCGCGACTCACCGACAAACGCGACGGCCTTGACCGAAGAATTCTCGGTGAGCGCACGCCCGGCCTCTTCGCCGATACCGTTGACGAGATTCAGGACACCGGCGGGCAGGCCTGCTTCGGTACACATTTCCGCCAGCAGCGTCGCCGATAGCGGAGTCCATTCCGCGGGCTTGTGGACGACGGTACATCCGGCGGCGAGTGCCGGCGCGATTTTCCAGGTGGAAAGCATGAACGGCGTGTTCCACGGCGTTATGACGGCCACCGGCCCGATCGGCTGGCGCATCGTGTAGTTCAGGTGCTCCTCCGCCGGCAAGGCCTGGCCGTCCGCCGCCGCAGGTGCGCGGTCTGCGAAGTAGCGGAAGTTTTCGGCGCCCCGCGCGGCCGCCTTGCTCATGAACCGAACAGGTTGACCTGTGTCGGCGCTCTCGATGAGCGCAATGTCCCGTGCGCGCGCCGTTATTACATCGGCGACGGCGTGCAGAATCTTTTTGCGAACTTTACCGGAAGCGCTGCGCCATTCGCGAAAGGCATGCTCAGCCGCCTCGCAGGCGACTGCGACGTCGTCGGCACTGCCGGCCGCAACCGCCCCCATGGACTCACCGGTCGCGGGCGAGACGTTCTCAAACGTTTCACCCGAAGCGCCTGCCATCGTCGCGCCACCGACAAAATGTCCCAGCGTATCGTTGCGGAAACGCGCGAGCAGTGCCTCGCAATCCGTCTTGTTCCGCTCGAATTCGCCGCTCACCGTTCCTCCTCATCGCCGCCGGCAGAGACGTCGCGTCGCGCCAGGTGTATTCGCAGATTGTTGTTCTTGCGGTTCGTCTGCGGATCGATTTCCTGTATGTCCAGGGAAATCGCAAGCGGCCGGCCGGCGCTCACCGGCTCGAGAAAATCGAACAAGGCCTGCGAGATGCTATCGGCCGCACGTTCGCGATCCGCTGGTGATCGGCCGGATCGTATACGCAGCAGCACATGCACGAAAGCGTTCTCCGGGTGGCCGTCGGCGATACGGTAGTGATCGCGCCGCGCGGCCCGCGTCCGGAGTCCCGCAAGCGGAAAGATCCCGGTTGCGAGGGCGGCTTCATGAACGCAACGGAGCAACGCGTCGACGTCGATCGTGTTGTCGAGGTTGGCCGAGTATTCGACCGTCTGGTGGGGCATGGTTGTTCCCTGCCGGCGATTGCGTTAAATTAACATGTTAATTAGTTGCCGGAACGAGGTCAACGGACGTCGGGACACCTGTGTAAATGAACGTTATCAGCACGCTGCAAGGCTCCATCCCGCCGCTCGTAACGCCCTTTCGCGCCGATGCGGTGGACTACGAAGCCTACGCGCGCCTGTGCGAGTTTCAACTTGCGCGGGGATCGCACGGCATTCTGGTCAACGGGACCACGGCGGAACCGTCCACCCTTACGATTGGCGAGCGCAATCGTCTGGTCGACGTGGCCGTGGAGGCCGTCGGCGGCCGCATCCCCGTAGTTGCCGCCACCGGTTCGCAATCGCTGGCGGAAACCGAAATGCTCACCCTGCATGCGGTCGGGGCGGGCGTCGATGCGCTGCTCATCGTCACGCCCTACTACCTCCGCCCGCCACAACGCGGTCTCGTCGAATATTACCTTCACCTTGCAAGGAGTCACGACACGCCCTGGATGGTCTACCACATCCCCGGCAGAACGGCCGTCAGCGTAACGCTGGATACGCTCGCGACGCTGCGCGAGCGCTCTCCGCATTTCGTCGGCATGAAGCACGCGGTCAACGATCTGGCCTTCGCGTCGGAAGCGCTTGCCCGGCTAGGCCCGGACTTCCGCATCTTCGTCGGATTGGAAGAATTGTCCTTTCCCATGATGGCCGTGGGCGCCTGCGGACTGATGAACGCCGTGGGCAACCTGCGGCCCGACGTACTCGCGGAGCTGAGCGAGGCGGTGAAGCGGGGTGATCTCGGTCGCGCGCGCACACTTCACGACGCGCTGCTCGAAGTCAACAGGGCCGTTTTCTACGATACCAACCCGATTCCCATCAAATACATGATGAAACGTCTCGGCTTGCTGCCGGAAAACAGTCACCGGTTGCCGAACGTACCCGCGACGCCGGAACTCGAACAGCGCCTCGACGGCGTGCTGGAACGCGCCGGCATGCTCGGTCCGGTCGCGGTTTCATGAAGCTCGCGAGTTTCCTGCACGGCGGCAAAGCCGGCTTCGGCGCCGTAATCGATGCCGGCATCGTCGACCTGGGTCGGCGGCTGCCGGCGTTTGCCGATCTACGCGCTGCGCTGCGCGCGGGTGCCGAAGCGCAGATGATCGCCGCCGCCAGAGGTGCGAAGGCCGATTACGCTCCCGGCGAGGTGCGGTTTCTGCCGACGATTCCCAATCCCGAGAAAATCGTCTGCATCGGGGTGAACTACCGTGATCGAAATGCGGAGTACAAGGACGGCTCGACCCAGCCCCGGTATCCGAGCGTTTTCATGCGCGCGCGTGAGTCCCTGACCGGCCATCTCAGCCCGATCGTCGATCCGCGCGAATCGGATCAACTCGACTACGAGGGCGAGATCGCGCTGGTCGTCGGCCGCGAAGGCCGGCGCATTGCGGAACGCGAGGCGCACAATTACATCGCGGGGCTGACGCTCATGAACGAAGGCTCGGTGCGCGACTGGCTACGGCACGCCAAATTCAACGTGACCCAGGGCAAGAACTTCGAGCGAAGCGGGTCGCTGGGTCCGTGGATGGTGACGGCAAGCGAACTCGACCCGATGAGTGACCTGCGTCTGCGCACCACCGTCAACGGCGAGGTGCGCCAGGACGACACGACGGCAAACCTCCTGTTTCCGTTTCGCTACCTCATCAGCTATCTGTCCACGTTCTTCCGCCTGCAGCCGGGCGACATCATCGCGACGGGAACACCCGGCGGCGCCGGCGCCCGTTTCGACCCGCCTCGATATCTGACTGCCGGTGACACTGTCGAAGTGAGCGTCGAACAGATCGGCGCGCTGCGGAACACTGTCGAAGCCGAACCGGAACCGCAGTGAGTCGCGGAGGCAACCGGTAGCATGGCCGACACCAGACGCCAGCAGTCGCACAGGGAAACGGAATCGTCGCTGCGGCCGCTGCGACGATCGCTGCCGATGGCGCTGTTGCGCGCGAGGGAAGCCGTGATGGACCGGTTCCGCCGCATGCTCAGGCAAAACGGCCTGACGGAACAGCAGTGGCGCGTCATTCGCGTACTGGCCGAATACGACGCGCTGGAGGTTTCGCAGCTGGCCCGGCACAGCGTCCTGTTGCCCCCGAGCCTCTCGCGAATTCTCAAATTCCTGTCCGACAAGGGCCTGGTGCGGCGCCGCGCGGTGGACAGCGACCAGCGCCGATCCGAGCTGAGTCTGTCCGTTGCGGGGCGACGCCTGTTTCAGCGCGTTGCACCCCGTTCCGAGCTTATGTATCAGGACATTGAACAAACCTTCGGCAACGAACGGCTGGAACAGCTCTATACGCTGTTGGCGGATCTCGAAACCGCCGTGGCGCGCGGCAGGAACTAAGTCGTGATTCACGCGCTGCAGGAGCCCGCCATTGCGGGCGACCCGCGCGTCGATTGGCGAAAGCATGGGGTCGCCCGCAATGGC
>JBBDXW010000071.1:0-220293 GCA_040902105.1 Woeseia sp. | reverse complement strand
AATGGCGGGCTCCTGCAACGAGTCCACTACCTCTCAATTGCCAAAGGTACCTCGAGAAAACCGCGGAACCGCGCGCGGCGCTGACGGATCGGCGGCCCGTCCGCGCGCACTTCCGGGAATCGCTCGAATAACCTGCCTAGCGCGATGCGGGCCTCGAGGCGCGCGAGCGACATGCCGATACACATGTGAATGCCCGAGGCAAAGGCCAGATGATTGTTCGGGCTGCGTTCGATGTCGAACCTGTCAGGGTCGGCGAAATGCTCCGGATCGCGGTTGGCGGCGCCGATCATGAGGACGATCTGGTCGCCCCGCGCCACGGCGCTTCCGCCGATTTCCGTCGCCGCCGCAGCCTGGCGGTTGCCGAGTTGATTGGGACTCTGATACCGGAGCACCTCTTCCACCGCGCCGTTGATCCGTTGCGGATTTCCCCGCAGCCTCGCGAGCTCGCTTCGATTCCGGAGCAGTTCGTAGACGCCGTTACCGATCAGGTTGGTGGTCGTCTCGTGCCCCGCGTTCAATATGAAAATGCAGTTGTGCAGCAATTCCTGTTCGTTCAGTTTCTCGCCGCCCTCCCCGCGTATGAGGCAGCTCAGGACGTCGGATTCGTCGTCGCTCAGATTCCGGCGCCGCTCGCCGATCAACACCCGCAAGTACTCGCAGAACGCTCGTACGGCGTCGTTGCCGGCTGCCATTTGCCGGGACGTGAGCCTGGGCTCCAGCGCGCCGAGTATCGCGAGCGACCATCCGCGCAGCGGTTGTCGCTCGCTCAGCGGAATACGCAACAGGTTGCTGACGACTTCGACCGGAATGGCGGCGGCAAAATGCTCGATCAGATCGAACCGGCCCCGCCTCCCGACGTCGTCAAGCAGGCGTTCGACCAGCGCCTCGAGCGCCGGGGTCATCGCCCTGACGGCGGCCGGCCTCAGTGCGCCGGCGAGGAGCCTCCGCACACGGCTGTGATACGGCGGATCGCTGAACACGAGACTGGTCGTGTGATGCTCGTAAAGCGGCGAGTCTCCGTACCTGGGTCGAAACAGATCCCGCTTGTCGGACACGAACGTTTCCGGCTGACGATACACCCGGGCAACGTCTGCGTAGCGGCTCAACATCAACGAGCCGTCGCGACAGCGGCGCACCGGCGAGCGGCGACGCAGTTCGTGATACCAGGGGAACGGATCCTCGAAAAAGTCGTCGGTCAGTGCATCGAGTTCGAAGCTGAACTCACTGTTTCGTTCCGGCGCCGTCATTGCATCTCAGCATTCGCAGGGGGCTCCTTGTACCAGAACGAACTGCAACGGCAACGGGCCCGCGGCCCTTCTGGAAAGGGGCAGACCCGTATGCTATACAAGCGGACAGTCAAGTTCTGCTTTTTTTCAGGCTGCGTTCGTCTGCCGGGAAACGCAGAGAGGTTGCAACCATGGCACTCAGAATTCTCGCCATCGCACTCGTGAGCGGTATGCTGTGCGCCCCGGCAACGGCTGAAATCGCTCCGGAAACCTTGAGCGTCAGGTCGCTGGATGCACCCGGCGCTCACTGGTTCTGGGTGCACGACGTGGCATTTTTCAACATGGCCGATGGCCGCACCTACCTCCATGACGCGGATAGCGGCGAGATGCTCGGCATGCTGAGCACCGGGATTTTTTACGCCAAGTTCGAGACCCCTGACGACTACAGCATGATTTATTCGCCTGAGACCTATTACTCCCGGCATACGCGCGGCGAACGAACCGATGTCGTCAGTTTTTACGATACGCGAACATTGCGCTTCGTCGACGAAGTGGTCATTCCATCGAAACGTCACTCGGGACTTGTGAACATCGGTTTCAATACCTTGACCGATAACGATCGCTTTCTTGCGATTTACAATTTCTCGCCTGCCCAGTCCGTGAGCGTGGTGGACGTCGAGACACGAAGGTTCGTGACGGAAATCGCGACGCCGGGGTGCGCCATGACCTACGCCTCCGGCGAGGCGCAATTCATGATGATGTGCGGCAACGGCGGGCTGTTGACCGTCGAGCTGGATGAGACCGGCAACGAAGTCTCGCGTGACCGGAGCGAGCCCTTCTTCGATACGCAGAAGGACCCGGTAATGGAGAAACCCGTGCGCTCCGCCGACACATGGTACTTCGTGTCTTTCGAGGGCATGCTCCACGAAGTCGATGTGTCGGGTAACCGGCCGTCTTTCCGCGAGCCGTGGTCGCTGACCGGGAAGGACGAGGCCGGCTGGCGCCCGGGCGGTATTCAGCTGCTCGGTTTGCATGACCGCCGGAGAGAACTGGCGATACTGATGCACGAAGGCGGCCCCGACAGCCACAAGGATCCGGGTGCCGACGTCTGGGTCTACGATCTCGGCCGGCGCGAAAGGGTGCGCACGATCGAACTCGAAGCTCCGGCCGTGTCCATCAACATCACGAAGGACGACCAGCCGCTGCTGCTGGCCTCGCGGGGCGAGCCGGTAATCGACGTCTACGACTTCGAGAGCGGTGCGCACCTGCGGTCGATCGAAGGCGTCGGCCAGACGCCCCTTTACATCCAGCTGCCCTAGTGCACCCCGTCGCAAATAATCGACCATTCTCGCGGCGCCTTTCCGCGCCTGGCGGCGTTGCGACTCCTCGCAATAACCCTGCTATTACTCGTCGCCGCGCCTTGCCAGCCACGAAAAGTCGCGCGCGAGAAGGGTCGATTATTTACGACGGGGTACACTAGATGCCTGTCGCGGTCGATCCATTTTTCTGGCAGGTGGCGCGCTGGCTGCTCGCCGGCGTGTTCGCCGTAGCACTCTGGCACAAGTTGCGCGCGCGAAGCGAGTTCGTAACCGTAGTCGGCGATTACCGACTGATGCCGGCCGGCATCGTGCCGTTTGCGGCCCGCTCCATCATGTTGCTCGAAGGGCTCGTTCTCGTCGGGCTGACGTCCGGCGTCGGCGTTCGTCCGGCGGCCGTGCTCGCGCTGTCCTTGCTTGGCCTTTACTGGTTCGCGATCGCCGTCAACCTGGCCCGCGGACGCCGCGACATCGACTGCGGTTGCCTCGGGCCTTCGGGCCGCGACTCGGTGCGTCATCGCCTGAGCGGATGGCTCCTGTTGCGAAACGGCGTGCTCGTCGGCATTGCGGGGCTGATGCTCGCCCCGCTTTCCGGCCGCGATCTCCTGTGGCTGGACTCGGTGACGATCGTGCCCGGCGTCATCGTTTCCGTGCTGCTCTATTTCACGACCGACCGGCTGATCGCGAACCGGCCGATCCTCGAAGATATGCTGCGATGAACACCGCATTGATCGTGTCGCTGATATTGCTCTGGGTCGTAGTGGTCGGGCTTGCGGCCGTCGTCGCGGCGCTCGCGCGTCAGATCGGCGTGCTGCACGAACGCGTCGCCCCGGCCGGAGCATTGCTGATGGCCGACGGCGCCCGTATCGGCGACGCCGCGGCGCAACTGTCGCTGAAGGACATACGCGGCAACGACATCGTCATCGGCGGTGCGCGAAGCGACGAACGCAGCACGCTGCTGTTCTTCCTTGCTCCGTCCTGCCCGGTCTGCAAGACCTTGTTGCCCGCGCTCCGTTCCGCGCGGAAGTCCGAGTCGGCCTGGCTCCGCATCGTGCTTGCCAGCGACGGCGAGATGCAGGAACAGCTTGCGTTCGTCGAGCGCGAGAAACTGGACGAGTTCGCTTACGTCGTGTCGCGCGATCTCGGCATGCGGTACCGGGTCGGCAAACTGCCCTATGCGTACCTCATCGACGAGAAGGGCATACTGCGGACCGGGGGACTCGTGAATTCCCGCGAGCACCTCGAGAGCATTTTCAATGCCGTGGAACTGAATGTCGGCTCGGTGCAGGAGTATCTCGAGCGCCGGCAGGCACCGGAGAAACATGTAGCCTGAGCGGCCCGCTCAGGAGGTCGTCGCTCAAGGGGAGCAGACATGAACTGGCTGGATCGAATCACTGAAGAGTCGGCTCGCAACTTCGCGCGTACAAGTTCGCGGCGCAGCTTCCTGACCCGGCTCGGCACGCTGGTCGCCGGCGCTGCCGCGGCCGTGCCGTTGCTGCCGGTCGCCCGGGGTGCCGCGCGCGCGGAGAGCCGTGCCGCTGCTCCGGATGAGGAGGGCATGAGCGGCGAGGAGTTCGACCCCAAAAGCTGCGCTTACTGGCGGCATTGCTCGATCGACGGATTTATTTGCAGCTGTTGCGGCGGCACGCCGACAACATGCCCGCCCGGCACCGAGCTGGCCAGAATGACCTGGCTCGGGACCTGCCGCAATCCCGGCGACGATGTCGACTATATCGTTTCCTACAACGACTGCTGCGGCAAGGGTTCGTGTGGCCGCTGCATGTGCAATCGCAACGAGGGGGACCGGCCGATGTGGCTGCCGCCGAAAAACAACGACACGAACTGGTGCCAGGGCGTCGCGAGTCAGAGCTATCACTGCACGATCGCTGCCGTGGTCGGCGTCGCCGTCTCGGACGACTGAAACGAAGGTGATGAAGACGCTGGTCCCTGTGGCAGCGGCTGTCGCCATAGCTGCCGGTTCGGCCGCGTATGCAGCCGAACCCTCGCCCGTCGTGAATTACATGCTGCATTGCATGGGGTGCCACCTGGCGGACGGTTCCGGCAGCCCGCCGGACGTGCCGGATGTCAGGGGCGAGATGGGTCGAATGCTGACCGTGGACGGCGGCCGCGAATACCTCGTGCAGGTGCCCGGGGCGGCACAAGCACCGGTGTCCGATGCCGAACTGGCCGCCATCGTCAATTACATGCTCGAGACGTTCAATGCGGAGACGTTGCCGGAAAATTATCGGCCGCTGACGGGCGACGAAGTCGCGGAATGGCGCCAGCACTGGCTGCCGCACGTCGCCGCGGTGCGCCAGGCATTACTGAACGCGCTTGCACTGTAGGAGCCCGCCATTGCGGGCGACCTGCGCCACCATTGACGAAGGCGGTTGGTCGCCCGCAATGGCGGGCTCCTACACCAGGCTTCCGTGGTCGATCAGAAGTAGATCTGGATATTGCCGAGCGTACTGTCGCAGTTGACGAGTTCGACTTTCTTCACGCGGATTCTCCAGTCCTTATCGGAGATCTCCAGCGTGTGGGTGACGGCGCCGCCAAAGGTTCGTTGCTCGTCGCGCCGGTACTCCAGCATGATGAAGCGCGAATTCACCACGCAGACACCCGAATCCCCGTCGAAGGAATCCAGCATGACGTTCGAGATCAGGTGAACGCTGTACGGTTGCGGTTGCAAGGACATCGCGTTGGGATGCCGGTACCGCTGCAGGCGAATGTCCCGCAGCAACGAACGCTCGTAGATGAGCGACACGTGATTTTTCGGATCCGGCTGGCCGCGGGAAGCCGGCACCCAGTACTCCGCTTCGTCGGCGAACAGCGCAGCCCACTCGTCCCAGCGCTTTTCGTCGATATATCGTGCTTCGCGATACAGGTATTGCTCGAGCGCCTGCAGCGTGGGCCCTGCCCTCATGACGCTCGCTCCCCGCGCGCGGCCTGCTCACCGGTCATGTAATTCAGCCACGTTCGGTACTGGTTCCTGAAAACCATGTCGCTGCTGCCGGTTGCGGAATACCCGCCTTCATCGTTCGGGGTCTCCGCCCCGACGTAGCGGGAGTTGGCAATCCATCGGCGGCCCTCAGTGCGCAAGCCATGCTGGATCCGGTGATAGGCTTCGTAGTCGTCCGGGCCGACGATATTGGCCGACGAGTTGATCAGATTGCAGTAAAGGATCGACCGGTGCAGCATTTCGTCCGGTGCACCGACGAGCTTGAGCGTCCAGGACTCGATCACGGTTTCATTAACGGCGACCGGCTTCACGACCCGAATCGTCTGAATTGCACCTTTACAGGTGAAACTCGGATACACGATGGTGTTGTGACGATTCAGCGACAGTATCTCGTTCGTACGCTTCTTGCCGTACACTTTCTCCATCGCCGCGTCGTATTCCGCGATGCCCGAATAGGACGCGTGAATACTCGTCTTCCCGCCGGAATAGCTATGGCCGTTATCGAATGCATGAACACCCATCTTTTCGAAGAAGTCCTTGTCTTCGGCGAACGGCGCGAGAATCTGGATTTCGGGCGGCGCCGTGGTTCCTTCGGGAAAAAGCCTTTTACCGATCACACGAGCGGTTTGCGCGGACGATTGATGGGCAATCATCGCATGCATCATGTCGTTCAGGTTTTCGATGAAGAATTTCCAGTTCGAGTCGTGGTGATACCGGAGCACACCGCCCGTGACTTCCAGCTTGCCCTCGGGTGACCGGTCGACCATGTTGTCGATCGAGGTTGCGGTCGGGCCGAGCCATGCCCGGAGTTGCGGGGCATCGGAGGCGAGGCTCGCGAAAATGAAACCGCGATAGCTGTCGACCCGGGGAACCCTGCCGAGGCTCATGCAGGGACTCGATTTCGTGAGGCCCTGAGACGCGTATGCTTGTTCGCCCCCGGTGATGCTGTGGCAACTGCCATCGGTCCTGTAAGTCCAGCCGTGATAACCGCAGCGAATGAGCGATGCGCGACCGGATTCCAGTTCCACGACCTTGGCGCCCTTGTGCGCGCAGCGATTGAAGAAGAGGTTCACGTGTTCTTCGTCCTGGCGAACGAGCAACACCGGCTGCCGCGCGAGGACGGTCGTGAAAAAGTCTCCAGGGCGCGGAATCTGGCTTTCATGTGCGACGTAGATCCAGGCGCGGCCCCAGATTCTCTTCATCTCGAGTTCGAAGATGTCCGGATCGATATAGACGCGACGGTCCACCGCGCTTTCGCTGACCATCTCCGTCAGATCCTGCTTATTGTAAGCCATGCCCGTTCCTCTCCCCGGCGTGCTACAGGGCGAGCGAGCCGAGGCTCGCGCCGCCGCAGACGAACAGGTTCTGTCCCGTAATGAAACCGTTGTCCGCCGACAGCAGAAACATGACCGCCCGTCCGACGTCGCCGGGACGCCCGAGACGTCTTACCGGAATCGATGCCTCGAGCGCCCGCGCCTTATCGCTGTTCTCCGGGACGATCCCGGTGAACATATCGGTGAGTATCGGCCCCGGCGCCACCGCGTTGACCGTAATGCCGTGCGGCCCGAGTTCGAGCGCCCACGTCCGCACCAGTCCGAGCTGGCCCGATTTCGTCGCGGCATATCCCGTGCGGGTCGCGAGTCCCAGCATCGCGCGCGACGTAATGATCACGAAGCGACCGAAGTGCGCCGCCTTCATCGCATCCAGCACGCCCTGCATCAGCAGTATGCTCGTATGCAGGTGCAGGCGGACCAGATATTCGACGTCCTCGACTTCGACTTCCTCGATCGGCGCCGGCTTGATGACGCCGGCATTGTGCACGACGCTGGTGATGGCGTATTGGCTCGTCAACCTGTTCATCACGGCTCTGGTCTCATGCAGGTCCGAGAGATCGACCTGTACGTCGACGAGCCGATCGTGAGACCGCGCCGAGGGCCGTCGCGACAGATTCAGCACGCGATAGCCGCCGGCCAGCAGCAGCCCGCAGATGTTTGCGCCGATGCCGGCGCTGCCTCCGGTAACGAGCGCGACGGGAAGTGACGTGGTCATGCATTCTCCGGCAATTGTGGCAATTGTGGCGATCAGGCCCTGATTCTCGCGACCAGCACGCAATGCGCGGGACCGACGTGCTCGTCGGATACCACGACCTGAACGCCCGACTCTATCCCCGCGTCCCGGCAATGCGCAATTACGCGCGGCCCGGCGTCCAGCGCGACGGAACAGATCTCCCACGGTGCGTGATCGCGAAAGAACGGATGCATGCTCGCATGCACGCGAACCGCCTCAATCACCATGCCGTTACGCTCGACGCGACTCCAGTACAAGCCGTCGGACAGGCAATGCTCACAGAGTTCGCGAAACGGATACTGGATTTTCCCGCAGTCCGGGCATCGCTGCAGCGTCAACTCTCCAGTCACGGCCTGCGCCGCACGTTCGCGCGCCAGGCGCGAAGCTTCGAACTCCGGCAGCTCGTTCATGCGGAACGCTCCAGTATGCAGGCGCTGGCGCACACGCCGCGGTCGAAATTGACGTAGCCGAAGCCGCTGACCAGCCCGAGGTTTGCGTCCGCAACCTGACGGCCCGTCGACCGCCCGAGCAGTTGACGCAGCGCCTCTACGAGCCCGAGGTAACCGCCCGCGTAGCCCGCCTGGCCCATCGACAGCTGCCCGCCGCCGGTGTTGTGCGGCAGACCTCCGAGGCCGACAACGCCCGGGTGGCTCCTGACGAACTCCGCCGCGCCGCCCTTCTCGCAGAAGCCGAGATCCTCGAGTTGCATGAACGAGACGACCGGGTAGTCGTCGTAGGTCTCGATGAAATCGATATCCTCCGGTCCGACGCCGGCCTGTTCATACAGCGCATCGCGCTCCTCCGCCCATCCGCCGCGCAGCTGGACGAGGTCCGATGCATACGCATTGTGTCGCTCGACGATGCCGCGCACGCGCGCATGCGGCAGGCCGAGACTTTCGGCATGCCGCTCGTCGAGAACGAGGAATCCCTCGCCGCCGGCACACGGCATGACGCAGTCGTAAAGATGCAGCGGTTCCACGATGGGGCGCGCGGCCAGGTAGTCCTCGATGCTCAGCGCTTCGCGAAAAAGTGCGAGCGGGTTCTGCCGCGCGTTCTCGCGCTGCTCTACGCAAAGCCGCCCGAAGTCTTCGCGACGGACGCCATGACGCCGCATGTAGGCCGCGGTAATCAGCGCGAATACGGCATTCGGTCCGGCCGCGCCGTACGGCCAGACTGCGTCCATCGAGAATCGGCTGAATCGACTGACCAGCTGCGCGAACGAACCGCCGGTTGACGCATCGCCTGCGATGCATGCCACGATCTCCGCGTCGCCGGCCTGGACGGCGCGGGCAGCGCGCTGCAAGGCAATGACGCCGCTCGCGCCGCCGCAGGGCACGGATTCCAGCCAGCGGAGTGACAGACCGAAATGCTCGGCGAGACCCGGCGCACTGTCCGGCGCAAGCGACATGCTCGTGACCGCCAGCCCGTCGACCGCGGACTTCGGGATGCCGCTGTCGCGCAGCACGCCGGCCAGCGTTCGCCCGAGGAACCAGGCTGCACCGCTTTCCGATGTGCGCAGGTATGGCTCGGTGTAGGGCTGAGCCACTGCGATGCGGTCATAGCCTCTCGCCTGTCGCCGGCGCATCAGCCCGCTTTCCTCTCGGAGCGTTTCTTGAGCCGGCGGAGATCGAAGCACGCCGCAGTTTCAAGGCTGGCGGAGGCGCTGCTTCGCACTTCCTTGCGGCTGACTTTCTGCGATGCGGTCAGGGGCAATGAATCCACGTAAGAGACATAACCCGGCACCTTGAAATAGGAGAGATGCTCGAGGCAGTGTTCGACGATGGCCTGCGCCGCTGCCCGGTCGGTGGCTGATCCGGGCCTGGGAACGATGAATGCGAATACTTCATCGCCGCGCAGTTCGTCCGGCACTGGCGTGACAGCGCAGTTGGCAACGTCGGGATGCCGGAGCAACGTCGATTCCACTTCGACGGCGGAAATATTCTCGCCGCTCCTGCGGATCACGTTCTTGCGGCGGTCGACAAAGAAAACCGAGCCGTCGTGGCCTGCCCGAACGACGTCGCCGGTGCGAAACCAGCCGCCGCGCCATGCTTCCCGGGTGGCGTCTTCGTCGTTGTAATAACCGCTGAAAAAGCCTTTGCGGGGATGCCGCCCTGTTCTCCTTACCAGCAGCTCGCCGGGTTCGCCGCTTGCGACGTCCCTGTCCGTCTCGTCAACGATACGGTACTCCACGTCCGCCTGCGGCCGGCCGATGCAGCGCTGCCCGACATGGCGAGGCTCACGATCGGCGATCATTGCCGCGCCGGCCCCGGTCTCGGTCATCGCCCAGGCTTCGAGCAGTGGAAATCCGAAACGCTGCTCGAATCGACCATGGTGACGGGGATCCGCGCCGGCGCCGAAGCCGAATTTTATCTGTCCGCCGAAATCTTCCTGCCCGCAAACGGGCAGTGACAGGAGTATCGCGGGCATGATGCCGAGGTAGTGAACGATCGTCGCGCCCTCCGACCGCACCGTGCTCCACCAGGTCGACGGGTGAAAGCGGTCGAGCTGCACGACACATCCGCCGCACCTGATCATGGCCATGAACGACACGCATAACGCATTCATGTGGTGCGGCGGCAATGGCGTCAGCAGGCGATCGTCGCTATCGAGCGCATGACGCTCGGCAAGGCCGTTGTACCACTCTCCCATCATCAGAAAATATTCGTTGGACAACATGCAGCCCTTGGGCTTGCCGGTGGTGCCCGAGGTATACAACAGGGCGGCCTCGCGCCGGATATCCCCCGCCACCGGCTCCACATCGCTGACTGCAGCAGCCGCGACCTCAAACTGTGTCACGGGCTGGCACCCTGCGATGTCGTGCGTGATGCGCCGCAGGCGATCCATCTGCTCCGGCGTCGACACGACAAGTTTGCTGTCGCTGTGACGCAGCAGCCAGGTGATCTCGGCATCGCTGCCGCTCATGTCCACCGGCACGAGGCTCGTCGCCAGGCCGTTCAGCGCGAGGAAGTGCAGATACACCTCTGTCGGGCGGCCGGCCGCGAGCGCGACTCTCGCACCAGGCTCGAGCCCGCACGCGGCGTACCCTTTCTGCAGCTCCGAAATTTCCGCGGCCGCGGCCGCATAGCTCCAGGACGCCGCTGCCGGGACGCGTTCCACCGGCGCGCCCGCAGGCTCCCGCAGAAAGGGTCGATCCCCGTACCGCCGTGCGCTCCCCAGGAAGGCCTCGAACGGGCTCTGGACTGTGGCTTTACTCCGCATCACACTCATTCTAAAGGGTCGCGCCGCGCGTTTGGAATCGGCTGCCCTGCGGCGCTCGCAAGTAATGGTCAATTATTTATGACGGGGTACACTAGGGAGCCTCTGCACAAGTGACTGTAGGAGCCCGCCATTGCGGGCGACCTGCGCGGCGACTGGCGAAGCGGATGGGTCGCCCGCGAGGCGGGCTCCTACAGGCGCTTGCATCAACCTTGTGCAGAGTTTCCCTAGTGATAGGCGGAGAAAAGGGGAGTGCCCATGCATCAGTCCTATGCCATCACCCCGGTCGCCCCGCGGGAGCGCTTCGACTATTTCGCAAACCTCGTCGACGAAGTGTTCTGCCCGATGCGCTGCGAACCCCGTTGCGCCCCGGAGAAATTTACAGCCCGCCTGGAGAGAACCGATCTCGGCAGCGTATCCCTGGCCAGAGTCAGCACGTCGCCCATCACTGTCACCCGTCGCTTCACGGATGTGGCACGTATCGCCGATCCTCCCTACCTCGTCAAGTTTCAGTTGCGGGGGGAATCGCGCTGGTCGCAACGCGGGCGGGAAGTCCATTTGCGACCGGGAGATTTCGTGATCGCGTCCACGGCCGAACCTTATCGGCTGGAGTTCATCGGCCCGTACGACATGCCGGTGCTTGCGGTACCCGGGCCGGTCATGCGCGAACTGACGAGGGACCCGGAGCAGTTCCTCGGCTGGCGCATGCCGGCCGAGGATGCCTCCTGCGGCCTGCTGAGCAGTTTCGTTGCGGAGGTCGTATCCAGGCTGGCGCGGCTCCCGGCGCCGATGGCCGAGCGGGTGGAAACAAACATTCTCGATCTGCTCGGCGGCGTGCTGAAGGCACACGACGCCGGCGCCACGGCGCGTAGCCGAGGGGAACAGATTCGCCAGATCAAGCGGTTCGTTGCGCGTGTCCTGCGCGATCGAAACCTGGGGCCGGCGATGGTGGCGCACGCATTCGGCGTCAGCACGCGGTACGTGCACAAGCTGTTCGCCGGCGAAGCGCTTACACTGAATCGTTATATCCGCGCCGAACGCCTCATCGCGTGCCGGCGCATGCTTGCGGATCCTGCGTTTGCGAAGCTGTCGATCACGGAGATCGCGCTGCACTGGGGCTTCTACGATCTGCCCCATATGAGCCGCTGCTTCAGGGAAAGCTTCGGTGTCGCACCGAAGGAATTTCGCTCAGGGCCGGGCTGAAGCAACGGTTCACTCTCATACAAGCCGCCCGCCTGCAAGCCCAATAATATTCGGCAACGATACTGCCATCGTAGCCCGCGGGTCGTACCACCGGGCACGCTGAAAGCCTGTGCCAAGAGGGGGGAGACTGCCATGTCGCGTATCTTGCTGACCGCGTTTGCCGCGCTTTTGCTGGCGGTCACGGCGCCCGCCGGCGCCCAGGATGAGGGTCCGCGGGGCGTCCTGGAAGAAATCATCGTCACGGCGCAGAAGCGCGAGCAGAGCCTGCAGGACGTTGGTGTCGCCGTCACGGCGTTCACCGGCGAGCAGATGCGCCAACTGGGCTTTACCAACACGACCGACGTCGTCTCCATGACCCCCGGCCTGAAGTACACCGTCCCCAACGCAGAATCCAGCCAGATCAACTTTTTCCTGCGCGGTGTCGGACTCAACGACTTCGCCGATGCCAATGAAAATCCCGTGGCGGTGTACGTCGACGAGATCTATCGCCCTGCCATGGGCGGTCTGAGTTTCCAGCTGTTCGACATGGAGCGCGTGGAGGTGCTGCGCGGTCCCCAGGGAACACTGTTCGGCCGCAACACCACGGGCGGGCTCGTGCATTACATCGGCAAACGTCCCGGCGAAGAGTTGGAAGGCTACGTCAACGCCACCTTCGGCGATTTCAGTCAGATCAAACTGGAAGGCGCCATCGGCGGGCCGCTCTCGGATACGGTGTCGGCGCGGCTGTCGCTGGCCACGCATCAACACGACGGCTGGACCGAAAATCGTGCCGGCCCCGACTACAACGAAACCGACGCGAAGGCCGCCCGCGGGCAGCTGTTGTTCTCGCCCTCCGATGACGTCGAGCTGCTGCTCGGCGCCTGGTGGTCGGACAACGACGCGAACGTCGGCGCCTGGCAGCACCAGGCCACGCGCTTCAACGCCGAAGGCGAAAGCGTGGAGCTCGGTCCCTCCGAGCAGGACATGTCCGTCGACTGCAACGCCGACGGCGTGCTCGATGCCGGCGACCTGCGCCCGGCGCCGGGCACCGACTGCTTCGGTTACCGGGACACCGACGGCGACCCCTGGGCCGGGGAGTACGACCGCGACGGACGGGTCGAGGTGGAGACGTCCGGCATGTGGGCAAACCTCGAGTGGGAATTTGCGACAGGCCTCACCCTGACGTCGATCACGGCCGTCCAGTCCGTCGATCGCCTGCAGTCGGAGGACACCGAGGCGAGCCCGTTTCCACTGATCCTTCCGACGTTCGCGGCGTCGACGGACACGCTCACCCAGGAGCTCCGGATTGCCGGCGGCAGCGAAACCGTACGCTGGCTCGCGGGGCTTTATTACTTCGATAACGAGGTCGACGGCCATTACGACCTGGATCTCACGAATCTCGGCTTCGTGTTCTTCGATGCCAACTATCAGCAGGAAACCGACTCTCTGGCGGTGTTCGGCCAGGTCGAATTCGACCTTGGCGATGCATGGACCGTGATTGCCGGCGCACGTTTTGCCAACGAGGAAAAGACGCTCGATTATCTCAACGTGGATGAATCCGGGCTGTTCGAATTGCTGTTCGGCAGCGACATCGCTTTCGATTTCGACCGCGACACGGTCGGCGACCTGGCGACGCACGACGACGATTCCGTCAGCGGCAAGCTGGAGCTCGACTGGCGACCGCGGGAGGACCTGTTGCTGTACGGATCGATTTCGCAAGGCACCAAGTCCGCCGGTTTCAACGTCGGCTTCCTCGATCAGACGTTGCTGTTCGCAAGCAATACGCCCGACACCATTCCGTTCGGCGAGGAAACCCTGTTGAGCTATGAGGTCGGCTTCAAGTCGACGATATTCGACGGCGGGGCACGGTTCAACGGCAGCGCGTTCTACTATGACTACGAGGACTTTCAGACCTTTCGCTTCGAGCAGCTCAACCAGGTCATTTTCAACGCCGACGCCGAGGTCACCGGCGCCGAACTGGAACTGCAGGCGTCGCCGGCGGAAGGCTGGGACGTGGCTCTCGGCCTTTCCGTGCTGGATGCCACCGCGGAAGGCATACCGAGCCCGGTGGACGGATCGCCGCGCGAGCGGGACATGGTTGCCGCCCCGGATCTTTCCGCGAATGCACTCATCCGTTATGAGTGGCCCGCGTTCGGCGGGCACCTCGCCGCGCAGGTCTGGGCCAATTATCAGGACGAAGTCTTCTATGACATTCAGAATGTACCGGTGTCGCGCGAGGACGGCTATACGGTCGGCAACGCGCGACTCTCCTACACATCGGGCGACGGCGTCTGGGAACTCGCGGCGGCTGCGCACAACGTCACGGACGAGGAATACCTGAGCTACGCCTTCGACTTTACCGGCACGTTCGGCTTCAACCAGCAGGCATACGGACCGCCGCGCTGGATAGGAGTGAGCCTGCAATACAACCTGCGTTGACAACGCGCCCCCGCGCGAAAGCCGCCGGCCCGGAACACCGCCTTATCGAGTTCGTGTCCGAGCCGGCGGTTCGCGTTCTCGCTGGCCGACCGGGAAGCGGAAGATCACCACTCGAGGATTTGATCGTTGCTGGAACAGGCCCGGGCCAGAAAGACATCATCCGGCGTCAATTCGCGCCGGGGGCTGTCGGCTGCGATCCTGATGGGCGTTATCGGCCCGGAAGTGTTCATCGTACAGCCGGGTTTCGTCCAGGGCCTGGTCGCCTGGCTCGGATTCAGCGATCAGCAGGCGGGCTATACCGCCTCCGCAGAGATGTTCGGTATTGCGGCCACGACCGTGCTGCTGACGTTTGCTGCACATCGCGTGAACTGGCGTCGCATCTTCTCCGGCTCGCTGCTGCTGATGTTCCTCGCCAACGCCCTGTCTGTCTTCGTGACGGACTTCGAGACATTCGTTGCCCTGCGCTTTGTCGCCGGGTTTGGCGCCGGCGGAATTGTTTCGTTGAGCTTCGCGGCCATAGGCCTGACGGACAACCCGGATCGCAATTTCGGCTACCTGATCATGTGGGTCCTCATCTATGGCGCGATCGGACTCCTGCTCATGCCGACCGCATACGCCGCGTTCGGTCTTGCCGGCGTGTTGTGGTTTTTCGCGGTGTTTCCGTTGCTCGGCCTGCCTTTCGTCAGCGAGCTGCCGGTAACGGGCGAAAACGCCGTGCCGGCCGACGCGAGCGCCGTGACCCTGTCCCTGCGGCTGCGGACGCTGGCCTTGCTGGCCATGCTTGCGTATTTTCTCGCTCAGGGTGTCGTCTGGGCGTACCTTTTCCTGATCGGGCTCGCCGGCGGGCTGGCCGAGCAGCAGGTCGCGAACGGGCTGACGATATCGCAGTTTGCCGGCATCGCAGGCGCGTTTCTCGCGGCGACGCTCGGTGATCGATACGGACGCTCTCTACCGCTGACGCTGGGCATCCTCGGCGGCGCCCTGTGCCTGTACTTCCTCGTCGGCCGCTTCGAGTTTCTGGTATTTGCAGTTGCGGTCGGCGTCTACAACTTTGCGTGGAACGCTTCTCATCCGTTTCTGCTGGCTGCCATGGCGAGCTTCGACCGGCGTGGCAGAGTCGTCGTCTATGCCGTTGCAATGCAGATGATCGGCCTGGCAGTCGGGCCGGGTCTTGCCGCGACGGTGATCCGGGACGGAAACTACGCCAACGTGAACATCCTCGGCGCCGGATTGTTCGTCCTGAGCCTGGCGCTGATTCTGCCGCCGGTGCTGGCGTACGCGCAGAAACCCGCCATGGCGACCTCAACATGACATACGACAGGAGACACGCACATGTTTGCGGACTTGTCCGGTAAGACAGCCATCGTTACCGGTGGCGGACAGGGTATCGGAGCCGCCATTTCGGAGGTGCTGGCGGGCGCCGGCGCCAAAGTGATGGTCGCCACGCGAACCGCGATGCACGGCGAAGCAACGGTGCAGAGAATTGAAGATGCGGGAGGCACCGCCCGGCTTTGTGCGGTCGACATCGGGCACCTGGAAAACGTAGGGAAAGTCGTGGCGGAGACCGTCGCGGCATTCGGCGGGGTCGACATAATGGTCCACAACGCGGCGTCGTTCCTCGGCGGCCCGGTGGAAGGCTATTCCGAGGACGATCTCGACACCGTCCTGTCAGTCAACCTGAAAGCGTGTTTTCGTTTTTCCGCGGCGTGCATTCCGGAATTCCGCAAGCGCGGCGGCGGCCGATTGCTGTTCACGTCGTCCGTGACGGGGCCGCGGGTCGCGATGCCAGGCACATCGTATTACGCGGCCTCGAAAGGCGGCATCAACGCCTTCATACGCACGGCGGCGCTGGAGCTCGCTCGCGACAACGTCACGGTCAACGGTGTCGAGCCGGGGTTTATCCGTACTGCGGCCATGGAACTGCTCGCCGACGAAGAAGGCATGAAGCACATGACCCGGTACATTCCCGCGGGCTACATGGGCGCGCCGAAGGATATCGCTTATGCAATGTTGTACCTGGCGAGCGACGAAGCCCGTTACATCACCGGCCAGACCATTTGCGTCGACGGCGGCTCGACGCTGCCGGAAAGTCCTGTGTTCATGGATGAGCTGGAGGGCGTCAAGGAACTGGGCAAATCCTCCTGATACGCGCTTACCTGAAATCGACCCATCATTTCGAGAGACGGCAATGAGCAGAAAATACGACATGACGATCAACGGCGAGACTGTTCCCGCCGACAACTATCGCGAGATTCGCAATCCCGCCCACACCGACGAGGTGGTCGGACTCGCACCGGTGGGTACGCGCCGGCACCTGGAAGGAGCCGTTTCCGCGGCGCGAGAGGCATTTGAAAGCTGGCGCCACTCGAGCGACCGGGAGCGCGCCGACGCGTGCCGGGCGATCGCGAAAACCGTAACCGACAACGCCGATGAATTGAAAGTGCTGCTGACCAGAGAGCAGGGAAAACCGCTCAAGGGGCTCGGTTCGGAGTTCGAAATGGGCGGCTGCGCCGCCTGGGCCGGTTACACCGCCGGCCTCACCCTGCCCGCCAAGGTTCTCGAGGAAAGCGACAAGAGCCGTATCGTCATGCACCGCGAGCCGGTCGGCGTCGTCGGTTCCATTACACCGTGGAACTGGCCGCTGATGATCGCGATCTGGCACGTCGTGCCCGCGATCCGCACGGGCAATACGGTCGTCATCAAGCCGTCACCTTTCACGCCGCTCGGCACGCTGCGCATGTTCGAACTCGTCAACCAGGTATTGCCTCCGGGGCTGATCAACGTCATCTCGGGCGATGACGAACTCGGCGCCGTCTTGAGCCAGCACCCGAAAATCGACAAGGTCGTCTTTACCGGCTCGATCGCCACCGGAAAGAAAATCATGTCGGGCGCGGCTGCGACGCTCAAGGCGCTGACACTCGAGCTCGGCGGCAACGACCCGGCCATCATGCTGCCGGACGCGGACCCGGACAAATTCGCGGAAGGACTGTTCTGGGGCGCCATGATCAATTCCGGGCAGACCTGCGGCGCAATCAAGCGTCTCTATGTACACGACAGCATTTTCGACCGCACGTGTGAGGCGCTGGTGGCCTTCAGCCGGAATATTCCAATGGGCGACGGCATGGACGAATCGAGCTTCCTCGGACCGTTGCAGAACGAGCGACAGTTCAAACGCGTCATCGAACTCGTGGAAGACGCGAAAGCCCGGGGGGCCACCTTGCTGACGGGCGGCAAACCAACCGGCGGCGACAACTATTTCTACCCGGTGACTTTCGTCACCGACATCGAGGACGGAACGCGCCTGGTGGACGAGGAACAGTTCGGGCCGGTCCTTCCGATCATACGGTACACCGATGTGGCCGATGCGGTGCGCCGGGCCAATGCTCTCGAATTCGGGCTCGACGCGTCGGTGTGGGGAATGGACGAGGAGCAGACGAGCCGGATCGCGGAACAACTCGAGGCCGGGACCGTCTACGTCAACAAGCATGCAGACATCGCGCCGCACGTGCCGTTCGGCGGGATCAAGTGTTCGGGCCTCGGCGTGGAGTTCGGCGAAGAAGGTCTTGCGGCATACACGACGATCAAGGTCATAAACGCCGCGGCGTGACGCCGCGTGCATTGCGGGGACGGGTCGAAACGGACGAACAGGAGCTTTTATGGCAGATCACGGCGAGCTGTTGGATGACCCGGATTTCCAGCGGCTCCTGCGCCGCCGCAGCCGGCTGCGCTGGGGGCTCAGCGGACTGCTGGTTGCCGTCTATATCGGGTATGGCCTCGCCGGACTCTATGCGGCGGAAGTTCTTGCCCGGCCGCTTCCCGGTTCCGCGATTACGTGGAGTCTCGTGCTCGGCTACGGCATCATACTTCTCGGTATCGCCTGCTCGATCTTCTACGTGTGGCAGGTCAATCGCATTATCGCGCCGCTGCAGCAGCGCCTGGCGAGAGAGTACCGTTGACTCCCGCGGTAAATTTGACTGCCGTCTGGGTGTTCGCGGCATTCGTCGTGGCCAGTCTGCTGGTCACCTGCTGGGCGGCCAGGCGAACGCGCTCCGTCGGAGACTTCTACACGGCGGGCGGCAGGATCACCGACCTGCAAAACGGACTGGCGCTGGCCGGTGATTTCATGTCGGCGGCAACCTTTCTCGGGCTCACCGGACTCGCTTTCATCGGCGGCGCCGACGCCCTGCTGTTCGCCATCGGCGGGACCGTCGGATGGGCCGTGATCCTGTTCATATTCGCCGATCGCCTGCGCAACCTCGGCCGTTATACCTTTGCCGACGTCGTGGCTTTCCGCCTGCACCCGGAGCGGCTCAGGATACTGGCCGCCGTCGGCACGCTCATCGTCGGCATTCCCTATCTCATTGCGCAGATGGTGGGTGCGGGAGGATTGTTCCAGGCCCTGTTCGAACTGCCGTACGGCGTTGCCGTGCTCATCGTCGGAACATTGATGACCGTCTATGTGGCCCTGGGCGGCATGCTCGCCACGACCTGGGTGCAGGTGATCAAAGCCGTGCTCCTGCTGTCCGGCGGCTCCGCCCTCGGTGTCCTGGCGCTGATTCCGTTCGGCTTCGACCTGGGAGAGATGTTCGCTCGCGCGGCGGCAATCCATCCGTTCGGCGAGCGCATACTGGCGCCGGGCGGACTCTACAGCGACCCCGTCAGCGTCGTGTCGCTCGCGCTCGCCTTCATCGGCGGCACGGCGGGACTGCCGCACATACTGATGCGTTTCTTCACTGTTCCGGACGCGCGCCAGGCGCGCAAGTCGATCGGTTATGCGGTCGTTTTCATCGGCTATTTCATGGGCCTGACGGTGATCATCGGCTTCGCCGCGATCGTGCTGCTCGCAGGCGAGACGCAATATGTCGACGCAAGCGGCAGCATCGCCGGCGGCGCCAATATGATCGCCGTGTATCTCGCCCGGCAAGTCGGCGGGGAAGCGTTCTTCGGTTTTATCGCGGCCGTTGCATTCGCCACGATTCTCGCCGTCGTTTCAGGCATCCTGATTTCGGCGTCAGCCAGCGTCGCTCACGATCTCTACACACGCGTCATTCGTAAAGGACAGGTGTCCGATCAACACGAAATGCGCGTATCGCGCATCGCGACCGTCGTCATCGGTGCGATCGCAATTGCCCTCAGCATTCTGTTCCGGAACCTGAACATCGGCGTCATTTCAGCGCTGGTCCTCGCGATCGCCGCAAGCGTGAATTTCCCGATGCTCGTACTCGCATTGTTCTGGCGCGATCTCACGACGCGCGGAGCGCTCGTGGGCGGCGCCACCGCCCTTGTCGTAGTCGTCATTCTGACGGTTCTGAGCCCGACGATATGGGTCGGCGTTCTCGGACACGAGCAACCGGTGTTTCCGTATGCCTATCCGACGCTGTTCTCCATGCTGGTCGCATTTGCAGTGACGATCGGCGTATCCCTGACGGACCACAGCGAGCGCGCCCGCATGGATCGCGCTGCTTACCCGGCACAGCTCGTTCGCAGCGAGATCGGGCAACCGGTATGAGCGGGCGAAAATCGTCAAGCGGCATAGGATCGTTACTCGAGCGCCGATATCAGCTGCTCGGCGAACGCTCGCCGCTGTTTTACGACAACCCGCTGCATATCGTTCGCGGTGAAGGCGTATGGCTTTACGACGCCGACGGGCGGCGCTTCCTCGATGTCTATAACAACGTTCCTCACGTCGGGCACTGCCACCCGCGCGTCGTAGAGGCGATTGCGCGACAGGCCGCCACGCTGAACATCCACACCCGCTACCTGCACGAAAACATCCTCGAGTACGCCGAGCGTCTGATCGCAACGTTCGACCCGCCGCTGTCGATGGCCATGTTTGCCTGCACCGGCAGCGAAGCAAACGACGTCGCCATGCAAATGGCGCGCCTCTGCACCGGCAACATGGGCTTTATCGCCACCGATTTCGCGTATCACGGCAACACGACGGCAGTCTGGACCATCAGTTCCTTTTTTACCGCCGAGGAAGACCGCCGGCCTTACGTACTGACCGTCCCGGCGCCCGATTCCTATCGGGTGAGGGCCGGGTCCGGCGGCGGGGATCCCGGCGCTGCGTATGCGCGTACGGTACAGGCCGCGGTCGATGCGCTGCAGGCCGAGGGCGTGGGCGTCGCCGGCATCATTTTCGACACCATATATTCCAGCGAGGGTTTGCCCGACGTGCCCGCCGGCTATGTACGAAAGGCGATCGACATCGTCCGCGCGGCCGGCGGTCTTTACGTTGCGGACGAGGTGCAGCCCGGCTTCGGCCGCATGGGCGATCACATGTGGGGTTACCAGCACTACGGCGTCGTGCCGGATATCGTCACGCTCGGCAAACCGATGGGCAACGGGCATCCGATCTCCGCGGTGATCGCCCGCAAGGACCTCGTGAAGGAATTCGGCGGCTCGAAGATGTACTTCAATACTTTCGGCGGCAACCCGGTGTCCTGCGCGGCGGGCCTCGCCGTCCTCGACGTCATTGAAGACGAACACTTGCTGGAACATGCCCGTGAGGTCGGCGAGTATGTGCAGCGCGGTCTGCGCAGCTTGTACGACAAGTACGGGCTCATCGGCGACGTCCGCGGGCGCGGTCTGTTTTTCGGCGCGGAACTCGTACGCGACCGGAATACACTGGAGCCGGCGACTGCCGAAGCCCGGCTGCTGGTCAACGCGATGCGCAATCGAGGCGTGCTGATCAGCAAGATCGGCATGCACGACAACATTCTCAAGATGCGCCCGCCGATGCCGTTTTCGAACGAGCACGCGGACCTGCTGTTCTCGACGCTCGACGAGTGCCTCGCCGAATTATGAGACGGTAATAAAGTGAGTGCTTCCATGCAGTCAAAGCCGGAAGACCAGGCCCGCAGGATGGCAGACATCGCTCGTAGGGCCCTGCAGCACTGGAATCTCGGCGACGCCGAACTGACGTTACTGAAATACCGCGAGAACGCCGTATTCAGGGTCAAGGAGCACGACCGCCGGTATGCGTTGCGCGTCCACAGGCCCGGCTATCACAGCGACCGTGCGCTGCAATCCGAGCTGCAATGGATCGCTGCCCTGGCCGAGGCGGATATCGACGTGCCGCGCATCGTGCCGACGCGCTCCGGTGAACTTTTCGCGGTCAGCCACGCTGCCGGCTTGGGCGGCCCTGTGCAGACCGATCTGTTCGAGTGGATCGAAGGACATCAGCTCGGCTCCGTGGAAACGGGGGTGGGCGGCAACCCGCAGTCCGTCCGCGACACCTATCGGACGCTGGGAGAGCTCGCGGCGCGTCTGCACAATCACTCCGCCCGCTGGGAACCGCCGGCCGGTTTCGTGCGCCACGCGTGGGACGAGGAAGGCCTCGCCGGCGGACAGCCGTTCTGGGGCCGCTTCTGGGAATTGCCTTCGCTGACCGGGGAGCAGCGCCGCCTGCTGGCCGAGGCACGGAATCGGGTCCACCGCGAACTCGCGGCCCTGCCGAAGACGGCGGCCTCGTACAGCATGATCCACGCGGATTTCGCACCGGAAAATCTGCTGGTCGACGGTGAACGCGTGCGGCTGATCGACTTCGATGACGCCGGCTACGGTTGGCACCTGTTCGAACTCGTTACGTCGCTGTATTTCATCATGGACGAACCGTATTTCGACCAGGCACAGGCGGCGCTGATCGACGGCTATCGCTCGCGCCGCTCGCTCGACGACGCTCAGCTCACCCTGCTGCCGCTGTTCTTTCTGGCCCGCAGCTTCACCTATGTCGGCTGGGTGCATACCCGCCCGGAGACGGAAACGGCGCGACAACTGGCGCCGATGCTGGTCGAATCCTGCTGTGGGCTTGCGGAGGCCTACCTTGCCACTTGATTACACTCACAAGGCTATGGCTCAATGAATCAGACGAACGCTTGCCGTTACGGGAGGCAGAATGGACGAGGATGATCAGATTTTTCTGAAGAACTGCTGGTACGTTGCCGCGTGGGACCACGAGCTCCTGGACGGCAAAAAGCTGGCGCGTACGATCCTCGAGAGACCGGTGGTCCTGTTTCGGGGCGAGAGCGGCAAATACGTCGCCCTGGACGACCGTTGCTGCCATCGGGGCGCGCCGCTGTCGATGGGACGGGTAGAGGGTGACTGTCTTCGCTGCATGTACCACGGAATGAAATACGACCCATCGGGCGCGTGCGTGGAGGTGCCGGGGCAGGAACGAATCCCGAAAACGCTGCGAGTGCACAGCTTCCCGATCGAAGAACGCGGCCATCTCCTGTGGATATGGATGGGCGATCCGGCACTGGCGGATCCCGACCTGATCGTCGACTACCCGCCCCTGCATGATCCGAACTGGCGCGGATTGCCTGCTTACCTGCACTACAAGGCGAACTGGCTGCTGATCGTCGATAACCTGAGCGACCTTGCCCACCTGGCATTCGTTCATACCAATACCCTTGGCGGCTCAGAGGAATACGCCTACAAGTCCAAACCCGCCACGATAGAGCGGCAGGAGAACGGCTTCAGGATGGAACGCTGGCACAGGAACAGCGACCCGCCTCCGTATCATAAAAAGGTCATCCCTGCTGCCGAGCACGAACTGCGGCTCGACCGACGAAACGTTGTGACGATGATCGTACCCGGCATATTCCTGATGGAAACCCTGTTCGCCCCGGCGGGGTCCGGCGCCGAGAACGGGAATCTCGCGGGCGTGCGTCAGTACCGCAACTCACAGTACATGACGCCGGAGACTCGAAGAACGACCCACTTCTTCTGGAATTACCTGCACAACTACGACATCGACAATCCGAACATTGCGATTTCGTTGCGCGACAGTCTCATCGAAGGATTTCATGAAGACAAGGCGATCATCGAAGCGCAGCAGGTTCTGCTGGATCGAGATCCCTCCTTCAGGATGCGAGCGCTCGAGGCCGACGTTGCGTTGACGCATTTTCGTCAGGCGCTGAAGAAGCGCCTGAAGCAGGAAAACGGCGAGCAACCCGCAGCGCCGATCAAAAGCGCAACCGGATGAGCGTCGATATCCGGCCGCCGAAACCGATGTCGTAACCGCTGCTATCGCCGACGCAACGGTGGACGCTGCAGGCATGGACGACGATCCGCTTGCAGAGCGGCAGGCCAAGGCAGCGGATACGGGCCCGCACGGCCTGCGTATGGAGAGCTGGTTCAGCGCCGCGCCTTATGAACTGCTCTTGCACATGGAACTGGTGCAGGCGTCCGACGGCACTGCAACGCTGACCATGCCTTTTCTGCTGCAGTTCGCGCAAGGTGCCGCGCTGATGCACGGCGGCGCGTTGATGAGTCTCGCCGACACCGCGATGGTAATGGCGATCAAGAGCGTCCTGCCTCCTTACACGCACTTCGCGACCGTCCATGTCGAAGCCGACTATTTGCGTCCTGTCACCCAGGGCATCGTTACCGCCAGGGCGCAACTGACCGGCCGCAAGGGCCGGAAAATTACCGGGGAGACTTGCGTTTTCAATGACTCCTCGGAGCCGGTGCTCGCTTTTTCGGGTGTATTCGTCGTCGCGCGCGACTCGCGGATCAAGGGCGTCACTTTTGCCGACGACCGGAAGTAGCCGTACGCGAGGTGACGCGGTTGTCAGACATGGAGGTCCGAGCCGGCGGTTGCGATTGCGTCCTCGATGAGGGATAAATCATCGATGTGGTGCGCGAGGAGCAGGCAAAGCTTGCAAAGAAACAGCGATTCGTTGGCCGGTCCCGCATCATCGATTGCCGCCGCGACCCTGTCATAGACTTTTTCGAGATCGTGGAACGCCAGCTTGTCGGTCATCGTCGGTTCCTTCCCAGTGCCGTGAGGAGAGCCTGCTCCACTTCGTCGGGTTCGACGGAGACCCACCGTGCCGCAACATGGCGATCGGGCCGAAGAAGATAGAAGCTGTCGTCGGCGGCTGCATAAGCCGTGAAAATATTGCGTTGCCGATCCTCGATGACTTCGAACGTCCGTCGTTGCAGACCCCTCGACGCGAGCAGGAGCGGTTTGAACTTCCTGTCGATTTCCGCCAGGCGGACGAAGAGCGCGAGGATCCGGTCTGGCAGCTGGTCCTTCTGTGTGAAATACAGGCCGGTGAATCCGCAGCCGAGGTGATCAAGCAGGTAGTCGCCCTCGGCGATTTTGCGGTTGACCGCAACATCCCCGGCTTCGACGCCTCCGCAAAATTCACTGTCCCGCATCACGCAACTCGTCAGCGGACTGCCGCGGTAGGTATACGGCGCCACCTGGCGCGGATCGGCGAATCTCCTGGTGAATTCGCGGGTCAGGGACAGCTGCAGGGCCGCTTTTCGCATCAGGCTGTAGCCGCGGCTCGGCGGCGTCATGAAGCGCGAACTCCGGCCGGCATTGCGGAAGACATCGAGCGTCGCACCGCGACGTTCTGGCGTGTAGCTGTCGAGAAGCGTTTCCTCGGCTTCACCGTTCAGGACATACGCCAGCTTCCAGGCGGCATTTACCGCGTCGTCAAGGCCGTTGTTCAGGCCGCGGACGCCGAAAATCGGCACGATGTGCGCGGCATCGCCGGCAAACAACACGGGTCCGTGCCGATAAGCGTCGAGGCACAGTGAATTGGCCGTGTAAATGCTCCACCACTCCAGTTCCCAGGCACCGGTATGTCCGATCATGTCCAGGATGGATTGCACCCGCGCGCGGATCCGCTCTTCCCCGATCGCCTGCGCGGCATCCTCATGGCCGCCCAACTGCCAGTCGATCCGCCAGATGTTGTCCGGCTGCCTGTGAATGAGGATCGTGGACTCGGGATTGGCGACTGACTCGAAGAAACAACGCCGCTCCGTGGGGAAGTCGTGATCCATCTGAATGTCGGCGATCACGTAATGCCCGGGCAGGTTTTCTCCTTTCAGTCGCAAGCCGAGCGCGTCACGAATGCGACTCCTGGCGCCGTCGGCCGCGAGCAGGTAGCGGGCGCGCAGTGGATATTCGCCTTCCGGAGTCGTTACGCAGAGCGTCACCTCATCTGCCGATTTCCCGACGCCGCTCACTCTGCTCTGCCAACGGATGTCGATCAGGTCCGGCACTTCGCCGATCCTGTCGGCCAGAAATCGCTCGATATACTGCTGCTGGATGTTGTACATCGGAAAGAATCGTTCCTGGTCGGAGTGGGGCATCTCCAGCCGGTAGATGATCCTGTCCCGGTAGTAAGAACGACCGTTCGTCCATCCCAGGCTCTTGTGCTCGAACGGTTCGACCGCACCGAGCTGTTGCAACGTCTCGAAGCTGTGGCGGGAGACACAGATGGCGCGACTACCGTCGTTCAGCGTGTCTTTCTCATCCAGGACGACTGAGCGAATGCCCTGGCGGGCGAGCGAAAGTGCGGCCGTCATGCCGACAGGGCCGGCACCGGCCACCACCACCGGATATCGATCGGACGCGCCCGTCAGTTCCGGCGCTCGCCTGAAACGGAATTTCGGGTACTTGAAGTAGAGGGACTCCAACTCGCCCCTGCCTGCGGGCCGCAAATGCTTTCCTCATCAGTTGTTCGGCCGATCCGGGTGCGCCAGCACCGCGCTTGATCCGATCGTCGGCTGAAATGGCGGACGCCCACCGGTCAAATCAGCCTTCTGGTCTTCAACCGTTCAGACGGCAGAGTGCCATAGCGTTCCCTGTAGAAGCGTGCATACCGCCCGAAGTCGTAGATGCCGAACTTTATAAATACATCGGTCACCCGGGTGCCGGGGCCGGCGGAAATCAGCTCTTGATGAACGTACTGAATGCGCTGCTCACGCAGGTATTCCATCGGCGACTGCCCGAAACAGCGCTTGAAGCCGGTTTGCAGTGTCCTTGCGCTGACGCCCGTCGCTTTTGCCAGCGTCGCGAGGGAAATGTGCTCGGAAATATGGCCATGAATATAGTCCCGTGCCTTCCTGACGTAATGGGGCGGAAGCACTCCGTTCTGCCGGGCCAGGCACGATGAATAATTATGCGGCTGGACCTGCAGCAGCAGGCCGATCATGTACTCCGCGAACGCGGCCTCGACCCTCGGACCGATGCCCGGGGTCCCGCCGAGAATCTCGTACTGATCGCAGATGTGCCGCACGGCGTTGGCCCAGGCCGCGGCAATGGCCCCGTGCGGCTCCATGCGCATGTCGAACACGACCGGCCGCTTGATGGTCTGTTGCAGCATGTTCTGGACGTATCCCTGCACTTTCTTTCGAGACAGCCTGACGACGACGTTCAACGAACTGGAGTCCATATCAACCCGGGTCTCCTGGCCCGGTGACGTCACGGTAATGACACCCGAGGTCATCTCGATACCGGTTTCGCCGTCCTGCAAGAACCCGCTTCCGGACAGTTTGTGGTGCACGATGTATTCATCGGTGACTTGCGGTTCAATGGTCACGGGAAAGCCATGGCAAAGGCGCACGATGGCAAAGTCGTCGCAGACGACGCCGTTGAATGACGAGTTCAGCTCGTTGCCGGCCCCTTGCATGCGCATGCGGTGGGATCCCAGCGCCCGGGTGCAGCGCTGAACCGTTTCATCCACGTTCGTCGAATGGAACAAGCTGTGGTTCACAAAGAAACCACTGAGGAAGTCGGGGCCGTTATGGCTTGAGGGCGTCATTCCTGATCCAGAAGTCGGCGTGGGTCACGCCATCCCGCCAGCGACAAGCGATGCACTTCGCGATCCACATAGTGTCTGCGTTGCGAGCATAGTTAACCCGGGTGCCGCCTGCGATAATTTTTATCCACCTGACTCACTGGATTGTACGGGGCAATACTCTCATGTTGCGATGCGGAAGACTCCTGATCGTCACAATGTCGCTGCTGTTTTTCTTTACCACTCAGAGCAGGGCGCAGCAAGCCTGCGACAAGGGGACAACGCCGGAAAGCCAGGCCGGTGCGCCACAACCGGCCGTCACCTTTGCGCCCGATGGCACGGCGAAGATCGTGCACCTCACCGTGCCGATCCCGCCGGGCATCAGCGCCGATGCACAGCAGATGCTGCGCGCGGCCGCCGCGGCCGGCGATCCGACGCAGGGGCTCACGCTGCCGATACCGGAGTTGCGCGCCATAAGCGAGGAGCAGCAGGAACGGCTGACGAGAAAGCTGTTGGAGACGCATCCTGTCAGCGTGGAGCGCAACACGATGGCGGGCGTGCCGGTCGCGCTCGTGACGCCGGCAGAGAAGTCGCCGCACGCCGCGGAGCGGCTGCTGATCAACGTGCACAGCGGCGCGTTCATCCGCGGCAAGGGATCGATCATCGAGGCGCTTCAGATAGCGCACCGCACCGGTCTGCCGGTGCTGGCTATCGACTACCGCCTCGCCCCCGAGCATCCCTACCCCGCCGCGGTCGACGACACGATCGCCGTCTACCGCGAGCTGCTGAAGACCTACCAGCCGCGCCACCTCGCGCTTTTCGGCTCCTCCGCCGGCGCGGTGCTGACTGCGCAGGCCTCTGTGCGCGCCCGGCAGCTCGGCCTGCCGCTGCCTGCGGCGCTCGGATTCTTCTCGGGTACCGCGGACTTCTCCCGTCCCGGCGATTCCGAGGCGTTCTTCAGTATGGGCGGCCTCGCTCCCGTCGTGGCGCCGGTCGCCGTGCAGGCGCAGGCCTACCTGGGGGACCACAGCCTCACCGATCCCGTGATGTCGCCGCTCTTCGCCGACCTCGAGGGATTCCCGCCCACGCTCCTCATGACCGGGACACGCGATTTCTTCCTCAGCGCCACGGCGAATTTTCACCGCGCGCTGCTGCGCGCCGGCGTGCCGGCAGAGCTGGTCGTGTTCGACGCCATGCCGCACGAGCACTGGACGCAGCCCGGGCTGCCGGAGGCCGAGGAAGCATTGGATCTACAGGCCCGTTTCCTTGCCGGGCAGGTCGGCGCGGGGGTCACTCGGCGCCCTTGATCAAACGTGCCCCGAAATCGGGGGTACACCTGAAGGTGGGCGAAGGGCCCGGGAGCATGCAGCCGATCGCGACTGCATGTGCGACTCAATTCCGTCACTCATTTGTCACTACCACAGACCTTTCTGTCGCTTGCGATGCTATTGTCAAGCCGGAGACAACTCAACTGGTGACGGCATCGTGCTCGTCGGTTAATACCCCAGCCTCCGGCTAATATCGAGCGCCGAACTCATGACATCCGATCGCGTCGCTGTCGTCGTGGTGCACGGCATTGCCAATCAGCGTCCCGGGCAGACGGTGCGGGAGGTGGCGCGGCTGCTTTGCCACGGCGCGGATCGCGCGCCGCGCTATGTGCAGGGCGAGATTCATGAAGTGCTGGTGCCGGTCGAGAAGCTCGAGCCGGGAGACGGTCTCCAACCGCATGCAGAGCAGACAGCGCGGCGGCAGCCGGGAGCGCCGAGCGGCTTCTATCAGGCGCAGCAGCCCGGGCAAGAGCTGAAGCGTCATGATCCGGAGCCTCCGGATCTCGGCATCGCACTGAACGACTACCTGCTCGACCGGCTGGTGCTGCCGGAAGACGATGCGCTTTACGAGTCCACCCGCATCTCCCTGCGCCGCCGCGCTGACGACCGGGCGGTGGATATCTACGAGATGTACTGGGCCGATCTGTCGCGCCTCGGCGCGGGCGGCCTGCGCGTGCTTTGGTCGACGTACCAGCTCTTCTTCCACCTGAGCACGCTCGCGGCCGACGTGGTCGACCAGGTGGCGCTCAGCGCGAACGGCGGCGGAGCCTGGCGCGCTTTGCAGCGGCTTCACGCCTGGATGGCGTGGCTGATGAAGGCGCCCGCCGCGCTGCTTCAGCTTGCGATGCTGCTGATGGTCGTATTCGGCGCGGTGGCGCTGGTCGCCCCCGAACTGCGGGGCCAGCTGCTTGCCGCCGCGTTCGCGCTCGGGTCGGTCGTGCTGACAGCCATGGCAGCGCTCGCGTGGTTGCGCGTAACGCCGGGCCCTCGGCGATGGGCGTTGCTGTTGCTCCTGTTGGCCGCGTCGCTCGCCAGCATGGCCGCGGCGCTTTTCGCGCTCATCGCCGACACCTGGATGCACCTGATGTATTTCGGGGCCGGCGCGTTGGCCGTCGCGCTGCTCGGCTGGTATCTCGTCGAGCGTTATTCCGGCGTCACGCAGGGCGTGCGCGTCCTCGGCCGCCTGGTGGTGCTGGCGAGTGTCGTCTCACTTTGCGTCGACGGCGTGCTGCTGTTGCCGAGCGTCAGCACGCAAGGCGAATGGATGATTACCGCGGCGCTCAACGTGGGCGAATGGCTGCTCGCGGCGGTGTTGCTGGTGTGGGCGATCTTCGTTGTGGTCCAGATCGTCGCACTGTTGCTGGGATGGTGGCTTGGCCGCGGGTGCGACCGGGCCACCCGGGCGTCGCTTCACACCGCGCGGCTGACCGTCATCGGCTCGAGCGGGTTTTTCGCGGTGCTGAGCCTCGTGCTGTGGTCCGTAGTGAGCTTCGTCGCGGGCCGGGCGGTGCCGAAAGATCTGTTTTACCTGCCGAACGTTTTCCGTGGTACGTATCGGTCGGTCGAGATCTTCCTCGAGGACCGCGTGCAGACCCTCGGCGGGTTTTTCACGCCCCTCGTGCTTGCCTTCACACTGCTCGTTGCGGCGGCCCTGCTGGTGCTGCTGCCCTCGCTGATGGAGGAGATTTCGCCAAGCCGGAATCTCGATGTAAAAGAAAGGGATGAATGGGCGCAGCGCCTCGGGAACTGGCTGGGTGGGGGCGTCCGGGCGCTGGGAACAGCGTTCAAGTCGCTCGTGCCGGTGGGCGCCATTGCGGGCGGCGTTGTCTACCTTGCGTTCGTGCTGCAGCAGTTCGCGTTCACGAGCGGCGATGGGGAATATCTTGTCGTCTGGCTCGCCGGCCTGCTGGCAATCTTCGAAGGCGAAACCCTGGTCGCCTCAGGCAAGTGGCTCGCGGGAGGCGCGATGACGATCGTGGCGCTCGGCTCGCGCTTCACGCAGACCTTCGGCCGGCTGCGCGTTGCGCTCGACGCCGTGCTGGATATCGACAACTACTTCGGCGATCCGCCCAACCGGCAGCCGCCGCGAGGGCGCATCTACTCGCGATACGCCTCGCTGCTCGCCTACTTGCGCGAGCGGCGCTACGCACGCATCGTGATCGTTGCACACAGCCAGGGCACCGTGATCAGTGCCGACTTGCTGCGCTACCTGCAAAGCCAGGGCCGTCTGCAGAGCCTCGTCGGCGGGATGCCGGTCGCGCTGGTCACCGTGGGTTCGCCGCTGCGCGACCTGTACGCCGAGCGCTTTCCGCTCCTCTACCCGTGGGTCGGCCCGCGCGAGTCCGCCTTCGCGGATGCCGCGCCGGCCGCCGCAGAGCTCGGCGCGAGCGAATGGGTCAACGCCTGCCGCTCAGGAGATTACGTAGGCCGCTTCATCTGGACGCCGGATGACGATAAGGCGCGCTTCGCCGTTGCCGCGGTCGGGCCCGACGGGACCGTGCAGGCCCGGCGTGCCGGCGATCGCACGGAATTCTGCCTGGGCGCCGGCGGTCACACGCATTACTTCAGCAACGATGCCGTGGCGCTGGCCGTGGAGATCGACCGCCTGGTCGCCACACCCCTGCCGGACAGCCCCGTTACCTGATCGCGTTGAGCTATCCTGTTCGGCCGGCGGTGCCGCGTGCGGTTACCGTCCGGGGGACGTGAGTGGCCACGACGTCGATGCGGCGGGCGACCGGAGGAAGGTCTGCGTCGCCCGAGGCAGCCGTTTAGCCCTGCGTCAGAGAAAGATATAGGCGATTTGCGCCGTCTCGAGCGCTTCTCGCGCGACGACAAGATTGGCTAGCCAGACGAAGCCGCGAATTGTCACGGTAGAGGAAGTGACCATGGATTTTCGTTCGGCGCTCAAGGTCGTTTGGAGTCCTTCGCGCAGGGAGACTTTGGGCTTCCACGCGAGCACTTCCTCGGCGCGGCGGCAGTCGTATTCGGCATCGTTGAGGTAGAAATCCATACGGCGCCGGTGGAGCGGCGCCCTGACCTTCAGCAGGCGGCAAACGTCTTCCGTTATACCGGCGAGCAGGACCATGGCCTTGAGTGGCAGCTGTGGACCGCTGCTCCGCCGGTTCGAAAGCTCGGCCAGGGTCCGCAATATCTCGTGCAGTGGTACGGCTTTGGGTCCGGCGACAATCATTTCGCGGTTCGCTGCGGCCGGGAGAGCGCAGGCTCGCAGAAATGCTTCGGCAAGGTCGCGCACATACACCATGTGGCGCCGGCCTTCGCCGCGCCCGAACAGCGGAAAACGTCCGCGAGCCGCGTTCCGGTAGAGTTTGGCCAGCCGTCGGTCGCCAGGGCCGTAAATGGAGCTCGGCCGCAAAATGACGTACTCCATGCCGTACGCCGCCGCGCTGCGCCGCACTTCTTCTTCGGCCGCAACCTTGCTCCGCTCGTAACTGTTCCAGGGCTGCGGTTGACGGGTTTCGTCGATCAAACCGGGGACGCGCTTGCCATAGATTCCGGCCGTGCTGCAGAACACGAAGCGCTTGACGCCGGCGGCATGCGCAGCGGCCATGACGGTGGCCGTACCTTCGACGTTCACGCGATGGAAATAGTCATCGGTGGCGTGCGCTTCCCTGAACGCAGCCGCTAAGTGACATACGCAATCGGCATCGGCGACCGCCGCGTAGATCGCGTCGCGATCGAGTAGGTCCGCATACCGCACGGTCACGCCAGCGCGATGGGTTGGCGCAGGTGAGCCGCTTGCCGGCTTTCGCTGCAGTGCGACGATCTCGTGGCCTGCGGCCGTCGCGTGCTGAACGAAGTGTCGGCCAAGGAAACCGCTGGCCCCAGTAACGAGTATTCGCATAACCACCTGCCGCGACTGATTGATCCCCTAAGAGTAGCAGATGATTTCGTTCGCGAGTAAGCGTCTCCAACGAGCGACGAATGCTCGTGATCCTGACCCGCGCCCCAATCGGCTGGATGTCGCCCCCGTATCCTGCTCCGGACAACGCCTGGTGTACCCCTCAATTCGGCCCTCTGGGGGCGCGCGTGAGTTGCGTGTACGTCATCCGCCAATGACCGTCGTACCTGGCCCAGATGTGGACGATGCGCAGCAGGCGCCTCTGATGCCGGCCATCCTGCGTCCAGCTCAGGTGCAAGAGCCCTCCCGTCAGGGCGGTGTTGCCCCACACTTTCAGCACCGGTTCCTCCATCACGTAGGGATCGATCCTGAACCCCGGTAAGTTGAAATCGGCGAGGTACTGCTGTTTGTTCTGCACCGACGCGTCAGAGTTCACGAGCACATAGTCTTCGGCGACAAGGTCCCCGAGTGCCGCAATGTCGCCGCGTAAAGTCGCCTGGTCGTAGTCGTTCACCGCTTTAGCGAGATCGCGCGGCAGTTCGGCCGTCCCGGTCGGTGCCGATTCCGCGGCGCCCGTCATCCCCGCAGCCAGCGTCGGCGCCATCGCGGCCATCGCCAGCAAGGTTCGGCGCGTCAGGTCGGCGTCGCCGCCAGTTCGGCTGTGCATGAATTGTTGCTCCTCTCTGCGTGAGTGTTCCCTCTGACGATGCTAGCGACCGGTGAAACGGTTCCCTATAGCCACTTCCTCGCGGGACGCAAAGGCCACTCCAAACTACCTGTCATGACGTTGCCCTTCCGAACGGTAATTCGAAGGGTCAAGTCGTCTATGGATCAGTGACGTTCCGGGAACCTGGCTGCGGTCGAATAGTCGTCATGCTTCCGTCGCGCGCGAACCCGATCAGAATACCGACGTCGCGGATTCCGATTGCCGCCGGCTCGTTCCGCAAAAATTCCAGTGCACTCGCGATTGCGTGTGCCGCTTCCTCAGGGGTTTCTCGAAGACTGTCGGAATCCGCTTTGCGATTGTCGTATTCCATCAGGCTGCAATAGGGACATCGTTACGTAACACAGGCCCGCCGATAGCCGCCCGACGCCGCAACTCATCGAGCACATCGGCGGAAACGGTCAGATAGGCGGCGACGGTCGGAAAGCGCCCGATCAACCGCGCCGGCCCGAGAACCGCCACCTGGCAGCCTGCTTTCATGACCACGCGCTGCAACAGCCTGAGCGGCATCACGGCGAGATAAAGCTCGATGCCGTGCATCATGCCGAATTCCTGCATGGCGCAGAGCATCTCGGCGACTGCCTTGCGTCGTGTCGACTGACTGAGAGACTGATCGCAGCCGAAGCGGGTAGCTTCCCATACATAATCGGATTGCGGCAGTTCACCGGCAATCAGGTCCGGCCATAGTTTCTTCAGCATATAGGGTCGCACGGTAGGCAGTAACCGCGCCACGCCTCGTGCGTCGTCTGTTTCGTCGACCCACAGAAGGTACTGGGCGGCAGGTGTATCGAACTCATCGTGCTCCATACCCTTGTATGAGGGCACCTCCCACGCCTGGCGTTCGACAAACAGGCGGTATCGCAGGCGATGATGCGATATCCAGGTCTCGCCGTGCAGGTGGGCGGTTTCCCAACTCAGGCAAACGACGGTCACTTTCAAACTCCGGCAGGTCGCTGGCACGGAGTCAATAAACCACGATCGGCCTGCCGGCACACCTATCAGATCAGGTGGGGAGTCGGACTACAGACCGATGAATCCGTACCGAATCGCCTTGACCACTGCCAGAGTGCGCGTGTTCGAATCGAGTTTGTGAAGAGCGTTCTTGACGTGAAAGTTGACGGTGTTTTCGCTGATGCTCAGGATCTTGCCGATATCCCACGAAGACTTGCCGCGTGCGATCCACTGAAGGCAATCGCGTTCCCTCATGGAAAGGACCGCGGCGGTGCGAGGATCGTTTTCGGACCGGCCGACTGCGCTGTACGCCGAATGAAATTGTGCTGCGAGGACGTCCAGTTTCGGCAGTTCGGCACGAGGATCGGGATGACCGTCGCCGGCGGCAAAGGTGACCAGGCATACGTCGCCCCGTGGACCGTGCAGCGGAACGCCGACACCGTCTTTGAGTCCGGACTCGCCGGCCTGCTGCATGAGCGTGTCCTGCGCCCGGTCCAGGTTGAACGCCTTGCCCAGCCAGCTCCAGAGAAACGGCCGTTCGAATTGGGGCGCAAGCAGTACGACGGGGTCCTTGCGCTGATAATCGTGTTCGAAGTAATAGTCGATCCAGGACGCGGGAAAATTGTGCGCTACGGCAGGCGCCGGATTGCCTCCGGCATCGTAGCGGTCGTGACCTGTCAGTGCGCAATAAGCATACCTGTCGAAACCCAGGTCGCCCGCGGCGCGCTCCATGAGAGCGCAAATTGCATCCGTCGAGTCCGCGTGGTTGGACTCGTCGATGAAATCGGATAGCCGCATTTACGCCGTCCCCAATTCCCCCTACCTGATCAGGTAGTACCTGCCATGATGCCCCTTCTTTAGGATTATTCCAGCGCCAATAGTCTGTGCGCCCGAATCGATGCCTGCATCGCACGCCCCGGCGGAGGCGGCGGAAACTCATCGCCTTGCCGCGATGCCGCCGGACTCGGACCGATCGACGCATAGCCTGGGGGGAATGCGATGCCGAACAGAAACGTCGCCGGGGGTCACGGTGACCGCGTATACCGGGCGATCAAGGCACGTGCTGTTGCCTTCGGATTCGGTCCGGGCGAACGGATACGCCTCGGTCTCCTTGCCGCCCAGTTGGGCGTGAGCACGACACCGATTCGCGCCGCCCTTAATATGCTGGTCGCAGAGGGGTTGGTAACCCGGGAACCGCGAAAGGGGTTTGTCGCGATGAGTATGTCCGAGGACAGGTTTATCGGCCTGTATCGACTGAACCAGCACTTGCTCGACGCGGCACTGACGGTGCGCCGCTCCAACACCGAAGTAGTGGCGGCGGCGGCTCCCACCGTCGCCAGCATCGGCAACGCGCTGGACGGTAGTGAGCGCAATACTCCGGATGCGATCGCGGACTACACAGGTTTGTTATTTTCCTGCATTGCTCAACTGTCCGCGAACGCGCACGTCGTGGAATCCGTCGAGCATATCAACGACAGTCTGCGCTACGTTCGTACGCTCGAGCATGAACAGTTGAATGACGTTCCCGGGGAGCTGATCAGAATCTGTGAATTGTTTCTGGCGGAGCGCTTCAACGAAGTGGCGGAGGCGATCGCCGAGTATCATACCTGCCGCTTGGCCCTGCTGCCGAAACTGCTTGCCGCGCTGCGGAAATAGCCGGCCTTGAATTTCCCGTCCTGTCGCCATTAGACCTACAAGTTCAGGTAGGCGCTTTGCCTTACCTGGTCACCTAGACTCAACTGTCCACCAGTTCCCGGTCACGCAAACGCCACCAGCGAGGGCGCAACTTCCGGAACGCGAGAAACAATGGACAGGAGATCGGCCACAAGCGCGGCCGGCGACCGCGTCTATCAGGCCATCAAGGCAAGCGTCATTGCCTATGCCTTTCCGCAGGGCCGGCGAATATACCTTCAGCCGCTCGCGGATGCTCTCGGCGTCAGCACGACGCCGATCCGGGAGGCATTGAATCGCCTCGCGGCGGAAAACCTGGTGATCAAGGCGCCGCGCAAGGGATTTATTGCCATGAGCCTGTCGGAGGAGAACCTGGTGGGGTATTACGAACTCACGAGGCTGCTGCTTGCGAGGGAGCTGGAAGGGCTTGACGCTGCGGCCCGGCGAAAGCTGCCCGAGTTCGAACCGATTGCCGGGGTGCTGTACAGGCTCAACCGGCGGGTGATCTCCGACGTCAGTACGCTGGCCGGTTATACCGGGGAGATTTTCTCCGACATCGCATCGCTGGGTAAGAACTCGCATGTTGTTCGCTCGATCTGCCACGCCAACGATCATCTCTTTTACATCCGCACGGTCGAGTGCCGGCATGTAGAGAACGTGCAGGACGAACTCAGGCGGTTGTGCGAATTGCTTCTCGGCGGGCGCTGTGAGGGTTTGCTGCGAGCCATTCACGGTTATCACGACAAACGCGTCGTGGTTCTGCCGACGTTGCTTGATTTGACGAGGCGGTAAGCGCGTGCTGCAAGCACTTTCATGGCGCTGCCAAGGTGCCGAAACACGCCTTGCCGCCGACCGTAGATTGGTTCTTGCCTTACCCGCGGACCGTGTAGCTAGCAGGCTGCACAGCCTCTTTCCTGCAGATCTCGGCGCGGGTCCTGTGCGTTACCAAGTGCTCGAATTCTCATCGACTGCGCGCGTTCGAAGACCGGCACTTCGTCGCGTCGCAATTCGTCGCCACGTAGCGAAAAGTCATCACAATGAAACTACAGCACGCACTCTGTTCAGAATAAGTCTTCATAGACAGTAATCTGACTTGCCATTTTTTCGCACGCCTCCTGCATAGAATGCCGGTCGCAATGAATTTATGCACAAAAATAGATCTATTCTTGCAAGCACAATAGATATTCTGGCCAGAGTCAATTGCAGGCTTTATAGTCGATTGAGTTACCTGCCTCCCACAGAATATCTATTCTTTCCCCAAAGAATAGATATTTTTGACTACCTTTCTCCCATTGCTCTACGTTGATCCTCGCCACGTTGATGTGGTGTTTCAAACTACCCTGTAACAATGAAGGAGAAAGTCATGATTGATCTTGGCAAAGTCTCGGAGGAGACGAAGGGCAAAAATGGCCCAGAAGACGAAGGTGGAAGTGCTGACCCGAACAAGCACGACTAATGACAGTTGACTCTTACAAGAGAGCAATTAGTCCACCGACGGATGCGCGGCCACTTGGCCGCGCATCCAATTTATCCATCCAAATTGTAAAAGTAATCGACTATGGGACTTGAGATGATTTGCGTCGATCAAACAGGAATCAGATCCACCTTCGTGTTCACAACGGCCTACGAGCATGTTAACTGCTCGCGCGCCGCGTGCTTCGCCCTAGAAAACTTAGTAGTGTCATGGTGACGGCGCCACTTATCTTAGCGAGGCACGCTTATGTTTGCCACGCTGATGAACACCTTGTTTTCTTGGATCTAAGACAAGATAAGTACCTCTGTCTGGGTCGCGAGCAAAGCCTTGCTGTTCGACCGTTTTTGACGGAGAGCGCCATTATCGAGCACGCTGCAGTGCGATCGATGGAATCAGGGCAGTGCATAGACCGTGCCCTAGAGGTGCTTGTCGAGAACGGACTTCTTGTTGACGACCGGGCCTCCGGAAAGGATGCGGCGCATGTCAGCGCTGAACTGCCGTTAAGCGGGATGACGGTTGGCGCTCACGGGCGACCTGCTGTTGTGAAGTTCCGAGATGTAAGAAATTTCTTCGGTGCTGCTGTTCTTGCATCAACGCGGCTGCGCTGGAATTCGTTAGAGAGCACAGTGCGGCGCGTGGAGCGTCGAAAAGGTGCCGCCAAACGTTCTGCTATAGATCGATACCCTCGGGTACGCGAACACACTGCCGTATTTCACGCACTACGGCGATATTATCCACGGGACTACCTTTGCCTTTTCGATTCGCTTTCGCTGGTTGAATTTCTGGCACGGTATCGCGTTTTTCCTCAATGGGTCTTTGGTGTAACGATGGAGCCATTTCGCGCGCATTGCTGGGTTCAAGACGGCAGCGCGATTTTGAATGATACCGTTGAAAACGTAAGAAATTACACACCCATAATGTGTATCTAGCCGGAGCGTAGGCGATTGTGAATCGTTTCGTGGCTCTCATATGGAATCCCGAGGACAACGGGAGTACAGCCAACGCACAAACGCTCGCACGGCGTTTGCGGTCATCGTCGTCTAGTTGGCGCTGTGTCCTGGAGGCCAATGGGCTGCTGGTATTTGACAGGGGCACGCGCGCTGGCATCACCGAAGCATACCGACTTCAGGGCAGCGTAGGAGTGGTTGTAGGCAGGCTATTCCATCGCTCTAAGCAAGCTGAACAGATGCCAGTGGACGTAACGTTCGATTTGAAAACAAGCCGTACGCTTATTGAGACTCAGGGGAAGCACCTCGCCGACCATTACTGGGGCCGATACGTGGCCTTTCTCCGGGATGATTCCAAGCGGCGGCACTATGTGTTTCGTGATCCCACTGGCGCGCTGCCCTGCATCTTCACAGAAATCCTAGACGTCTCTGTGTTTATGTCGAACCTCGAGGACCATATCTCGCTGCACACCGACGAACTCCACATAAATTGGAATCACATAGCCGCACAGTTCTGGAATATGCGGGCGGTCACCAAGGAGACCGGCTTTGAGAGAATATCGCAAGTCTACGCGGGCGAGTGCATGGTCGTGGAGACCGATGCCACATCGGGATCGTTCCATTGGGAACCCACTCGAGTGTACGAATCAGGTGTAATTGAAGAACCTGAGCACGCAAAGAAAGCGTTGAAGCAAGCAGTCAGCAACTGTGTACAGGCCTGGGCCTCATGCTACGGAGGCATTGTTCTTGAGCTTTCGGGAGGCCTCGACTCGGCCCTCGTCGCCTGCTGCCTTGGACTTGTATCGAATAGTGCTCAAGTCGTCTGCATGAATTTCAGGCCGGAGTCGCCGGAGGGCGATGAACGCTATTTTGCCGGCCTTGCGGCCCAGAAGGCTGGCTTCGAATTGATTGAGATGCAGTTGCGGTCGACGGATCGTAGTCTCGAAAGTTTGCTGGACACGCGAAAACACGCAACGCCAAGCATGACGACCATGTACTCGGAAACTGACAAGTTGCTGCAACGCCTAGTCCAGGAGCGTCGTACCGAGGCTGTCTTTACGGGACAGGGAGGGGATCATCTGTTTCAGCAGATGCGGAATCCACGGAGCGCCGCGGAGTACGTGTGGCAGCACGGTCTTCATCCAGAACTCGCGACGATTGTCACCGATACCAGCAGACTAACTGGGAAATCGATCTGGAATGTCCTGGGTCAAGCGCTCATCTACGGTGTATTCAAACGACGGTTCGACCCGTACACGATTTATGAGCGATCCCCGCTGCTTAGCGACGACGCGGTAGCAGCGCTCTCACCCAAGGCAATTGTCCACCCTTGGGTCGAAAACGCCGATGGTGTGCCGGCCGCCAAAGTTCAGCATATCGAACTTATCGTCGACACACAGCCCTTCTACCTTAAACAGTCCAAATACTTGGATATAGTCCATCCTCTTATCTCCCAGCCAATCATTGAGTGCTGCTTAAAGATCCCAACATACGTGCTGACGCGTGGCGGTGTCAGCCGAGCACTCGCCCGCGAGGCGTTTAGGGATGAATTGCCTCCCGAGATAACCGCTCGGATTTCCAAAGGATCGACGACCAACTATTTCAACCGACTGCTCATCGAAAATGCCAAATTTCTTCGCGAGTACTTGCTCGACGGCATGTTGGTCTCGGAACGTATTCTGGACAGACAAAAGGTGGAAGAGCAATTGTCAGAACAGGCACTGATCCGGGGCGCTCGCCGCATTGATATATACACAGCGGTAAGAGTGGAGACTTGGTTGCGAAGTTGGGCGGGTGTTTGGCACAGAGCGGCAGCGTAGGCTGTGCTCGACAAAGACACAAGCATCGCATGAATCACGGGCGAGTGACGCAGCAAATCGCGAGAATGATTCTCGGGCTACTGTGGTCGCAAGCCGACACCTTCATCCGACGGCGGTTCGCACTGGCGCTGCTGCTGACGCTCGTTTCCTCCACGTTAACTGGAGCGGCTCCATTATTGCTTAAGATGGCAGTGGACGCCTTATCTGAGCCGCAGTCCGATGTCCCTTATTTTGCGCCCGCTGCTCTCGTCCTTGCCTACGCCAGCAACCAATGGCTGGTGAGGTCATTGCAGGAAGCACGTGAGCTAGCGTATGGGATTGCGGATTACCGTCTACAGAGGCGTCTAAGCCTACACCTCTTCGGGCACGTGATGAAACTGCCGCTGAGCTTCCACCTAGATCGCAAGACCGGTGCGCTCGGGCAAACCTTGAACAACGGCCTTCTGGGATGTCGATTGGTCATTCACCATCTGGTGTTTTCGGCCCTGCCCGTCATCATCGAAGTAGCGATGATGATGAGTATCTTGATCTTTCTCGGTCAACCCGTCTTTCTGGCGATCATTGGCGCAGCTCTGCTTTCTTACATATTGGCGTTTACGGCGTGCGTCGTCCGGATCGCCGGAACAGCACGTGGAGCGTCAGCTGCACACATAGATGCAAATGCAGTGCTGATAGACAGCATCCTCAACTACGAGACGGTGAAGTGCTTCAACGCAGAGGGCGTGGTGCAAGAGCACTTCGACGCTGCCCTCGTAAGGACCGAACGGCAGTGGAGGCAATTCTATGTGCAGAAACTTGGAAACGGACTCATTGTCGCAGCGATTTTTGCGCTTTCGCTCGGGATCTCCATGATCGTCGCCGCTGGTGCCGTGTCACGCGGCAGCTTGAGTATTGGCGAATTTGTCCTCGTTCACACGTATTTGCTGCAGCTTGTCAGACCAGTAGAAATGCTCGGATTCGCGCTTCGGGATATTGCCCACGGCCTAGCATTCATCGAGAAGATGGCCGACCTGCTGAGGAAACGGCCAGAAGAAGAAACCCGGGAAAGGACAGAAGATCTTGCCGGAGGTCGGGGCGATCTCGTCTTTGATCGCGTGTCGTTCTCCTACCGTCCCGGCCGTCCCGTGGTTGCGGATGTCAGCTTCGCCATACCCGCAGGGAAAACAGTTGCCGTTGTGGGCGCCAGTGGATCGGGCAAATCATCGCTAGTCCGGCTTTTACTGCGGTTCTGTGAACCGGACAGTGGACGGATTCTGCTCGACGGCACACCCATATCGGAGGTATCCGTGTCCGCCTTACGTGAGACTATCGCCGTGGTGCCGCAGGACACCGTGTTGTTTAATGACTCCATTGCCTACAATATCGGCATCGGCCGTCCGCGGTGTCCGGCAAAAGACATCGCACGTGCGGCGAAGGTCGCCCACCTTCACGAGTTCATAGCCAGCCAGCCAGACGGCTATGAGACAAAGGTTGGGGAGCGCGGTGTCAAGCTATCCGGTGGTGAAAAGCAGCGCGTCGCCATTGCCCGAGCGGCACTAAAGACACCAAGGATTTTCGTCTTCGACGAGGCAACGTCTTCCTTGGACTCCAAAACAGAGCAAGAGATTCTTTCCAACATCAGGGATGTCTCACGAGGAGCGACCACGCTAATAATTGCGCATCGTTTGTCTACCGTCACAGATGCCGATGAAATTGTCGTTCTCGGCAAGGGCCGCGTCCTCGAGCACGGCACACATCAGGATTTGCTTCGGAAAGATGGAGCGTACGCCTCTCTTTGGGTAGCACAGGAGCATCAAGACCAGCCGGACACTAGGGCAGCGGAGGTGCCCTAAGTGATCCGAGCGTATGAGTTTGCAAGTGAATGGCTACGTTGGGGGGTCAATATCACGTACGTCTAAACGCATTCTGCCGATGGTGCGACACTCTTAATGATTGGCTAATAGTGAAGGAGATAATTATGGACCTTGATAGCATTGTTTTAATTGATCTGGGCACTGTGTCCGGCAATACACAGGGCTGCCACGGTCCTGCCATCGAGGGTTCAACGGAAATATTCCTATATGAAGAGGTGTATGGCTCGTTGCCCGATGGTTTTCGATCTGACGCGCGCGATCTATTGCACAATCTCTAGAAAAACTGCCGAGGTCCGCGATATTTGATTTGGCGCCGGAAACGATCAACTATCACAATGCTATTGCATGTTGGCTAGATCTGTCCTCTGCGCGTTCGCGCTATCATAAAGAACACCGCCTTGCACCGTGTATTTCAATGACAGTGCATTGAGAATGTCATCCAACGGGTTTTCGTCAAGTACCAGGAAGTCTGCAACCTTGCCCGGTTCTAGAGACCCAATCTCTTCTTGAAGCCCAAGCTTTTCCGCATTGCCAATAGTTGCTGCACGGAGCACCTTTTCAATGGGTAAACCGCCTTTCCACAGATACCACATCTCGCTGTGCAGATTCACGGCTGGCATGTTATGAGCGCTGATCCCAATGTGCACACCTGCTGCTGCTGCGGACGCTGCTTGTTCCGCGACCCGCCTGACACGATGTACCTCATACGGTACACCCTGTGATGCATTGATAATCCGATCGAGGCGATTCGCCATCGTGATCGACTCTAACTTTTCCAATTCGTTTGGACGTTTATCGAGAAGAAATCGCCAGAAATAACTGCCCACGTCTTCATAACCGCCGGAAGTACCACTGGTAATCACAATGTTTGGCGACCAGATGTAGCCGGTCTGTCGCATCAGCTCACGAACGTCCCTGTAGAACGGAACGGGAATGTAGCTGTGATCACCGCCTGTATAGCCGTCGACAATGCGCGTCATCATGTCGTCGAAACTACCAAGATGCGAAATGATTCCAAGCCCTTTTTGGCGCGCGGCGGCGGATAACCACTGCCTCTGTTGTCGACTCGGTGTGTTGTACTCTTTCAATACGGCAACGCCCATTTCCTGATGCTGTTCTACGGCCGCTAGCGCAGCGGTGTAGCTTGTTAGCAGCTTCCAAGGATAGCCGACTGAACCCATTGCCGAATGAGTCCAGCGAGGCCCTAAGATGCGCCCAGCAAACTGCAATTCGACAGTCGCTGGAACGCCGTCGTTCCACGGTCCACCAGGCTCCCACGCCGTCGTAACCCCGTAAGCGATCGCACTCCGGTCACTGAAATTGGGATTTGGTAGCCTGAACGCGGAAATACCACGGCCTCTGCCTCCAACGCGATGATAGTGTGAGTCGATCAGCCCTGGCATGATAGTCTTGCCGGCCACATCAATAACCAGGGCATTCGGCGGAATCGCTACCTCGTCAATTGATCCGACCGCAGCAATTCGCTGACCGTTCAGCACTAACGTTCCCGGGTCTATCACTTGTCGTAAATCTCTTGCAGTGCTCATTGTCAGCAGCCGCGCGCCTTGAAATACAACTGGCTGGCATTCGCTGCTATTATTAAATCTGACTTTGACGCGCAAGACTTCTGCAATTTTCGTTCCCAGGTCGTAACGATAAATATTCTGTCCAAACCCAAAGGTGATCTGCCCCAAACCATTCCAAGCGACATAGTAGCCAGCACGGTCTCCCACGCGACGCGCATCGGGCGAGGAGGTACCGACCTCCCTGATTTCCGCGCTTACCCCAAAAGGAACGACCCAAGCGGTACCGTCGCGTCGAATCAGCGCCAGGTGTTTCAGGTCCGGTGCCGGCGCGATTCCACCTACATCGGGCGCGCCAATGGCGAGCGTTCTCTGCGCACTGCCGTCGAGACGCACCGTGGCGAGGCTCGTCTCTGTTCTTGACGTTGGGAAACCCAAGAGGAGATGCTGTCCATCCTCATCGAAGCTGACGAAACGTGCGTAAATTGATACGGCGATAAACTTGTCAGAGGCAGGCGCTGATGCCACTTCATTAAACACTCCGTTTATCGCCGAAGTCCAGCCAAACGCTGCCTTAATGCCAGTGTCCGTCTGCACTTCGCGGATGAGGGCGATACGTTGACTGTCTTGCGACCAGCTGGGCAGCATAAAGATATCTTTTTGCCCCGCCAGGACTTGCCGCGGCACTCCGCCTTCGACATCGGCGACCATCAATCGACCTGGCCAGCGCTCATGATCCGTTTCAGCGAAGCTGACATAGGCGATGGACCGACCATCAGGGGAGATCGCGGGCATGTATTCAAAAGCATTTGACGTAGTCAGTCGTCGAATGCGGCTTGTCTCATATTCCATCACCCACACATACCCGATCGCTGCAAAGGCGATGGTTTGACCATCGCGCGACACGCTCGGCCAACGGATAAACTTTGCATCGATAAACTCATGGATTCGTTGTGCCGTCGGTTGGGCCCGCTCCCAGACATCACGTTTAACGGTCACCCGAAACGGTATAATCTCAAGCGATCGATCAGCAAGCTTCAGTCGACGGATATTCCCGGCATGCCAGAAAACCAAGTAACCATCATCTGGCGTGAAAGCGTAATTCGGCCGAGTGTCCTCGCGTGCACCGTAGTCCACGTCATCCGCATTCGTAAGCTCGGTGAGCGCTTCATCCTGTCCGGTACTTCTGTCTAGAATCCGTAGTTCCGTGCGGCGATCGTTGTATTGGCGAAAATACGCCAACAGCTTTCCGTTGTTCGAAAGTTGCGGCTTATAGTCACTGTAGAGCGCCTCCTCCGGTGTGATTGTCGTCCGTTTTTTTGTCTTCGGATCGAAGGTGTGCAGTCGCACCGACATGCGGGTGACGTCACCGTCAGACTGAGAGTAATATACTTGACCGCTCGCGGACTGCACGGCGGAGAAAATAGTCACGATGGGTCTGAGCGGCTTGTATGCAACCCAATCAAACGCGGGTCCTCCTGGCGCATCTATTGGCGTAATTTCTCCATTGTGCGGAGTGATCGATTGGAGTGTGACTTCTGCATTGTTCAAATAAGCATCACCAAGACCAGCCAGCAGATGGCTTCCATCTTGTGACCAGTTCGGCGTACCCATAATGTCGGCATCCGACCTTGTAACCTGAAATAGCGTTCGACCGGATAGAGTGAGCCGCCATATATTCTTGAGACCTTCGCGATCGCTCACAAAGTAGATAGCCTTTCCGTCCGACGAGAAACGAGGTGCCTGGTCCCAGGCGCGACCGAATGTCAGGGGTGAGGCGTCTCCGCCCTGTATAGGCATCCAATAGATGTCACCCAGCAGGTCGAATATCAGCGTCTCGCCATTGGGCGACACGTCGACATTCATGAGCGTACCTTCCGTGGTGTGGAATGAAAAGTTTCTCGACACCGCGGAAGGCATTTCGGCGGTTCCGAGAGTACCTTTGTCGATCTCCGTCCATCGCAGTCCCTCGGGTTGAACTTCACGATCCGAACCGGCGCACGCGGTCATTGATGCGAACAAGAACGAGGCAGCAGTCGCCCGAACGAGACTTGAGTATCGCAAAGTCAGATTCACTTGGATCGCGTTTCTGAATGTTGATCGTGAAAATGGTCTCAATAGCTAGCCACGTAGCCGGATGTTCTTCTGAGGATTTGGCTAGTTAGACAGAGCGATCGGTATTGTTGTCAATTCCAGGTTTTGACTGCCTGGAGGCTGATGGCTTGACCAAATGCGCTGGAGTTCGCTGGATCGAATCCCAAGCCACCTGAGCGATTCACGAAGGGCGGGTCTTCATCAAAGAGATTCCGGATAGATAAGGCGAACTGAAGACCATCCAACCACCGACTCGGGTCGCGTTGTTCTGTATCGTAGGTTAACTGGAAATCGACCGTCTTCCACGAATCAATGGATCGCGCAGGATCGCTTTCGTCATCGATATAGCTGTCGGTGTAGTTGAGGAACCCAGACATCCCCCAGTGCCCTTTCGTCCAAGAAAGACTGCCGCGAGCCCGAAAGTCGACGGGGTTTCTGACTGTGCTAACGAGATCCAGCGACGGCAGCGTGACCAGCAAAGCTTGGTTGACCTTGAATAAGTAGCTTCCGTTGAGCCCCAAATCAAATCGACCCGCATTTGAGTCAAAGCTGTAAACAAGTTGAAGGTCCAATCCGGATACTTCCCATTTCGAGAAGTTCTGCCGCCGATAGTCTACAATGGCGTCAACTGGAACTGTTCCGTTAATAATGTCAACTGGGGGAGTGGAATTGTCGTAAGCCGGTGAGCCTACTATTTCGATAATCTCAGCTTGTGTCGGAGTCAGGTTCACCAGCGGAGCGAATTCAGGATCAAAGACGTCTAAGAGACTCGTGCTTACCGCAAGGATGCGATCTTCAAACACGATGTCAAAGTACGTTAGGTCAATGTTGAGCCCCTCAACCGAGGTTGGCGCAAACTGAATCCCGGCTGTCCAAGTCGCTGCTTCTTCTGGCGTTAGCTTTTCATTCCCCCCAAAACGAAAGAGCGCTGGCACTACAGGCGGCCCAGCGAAGCTCAAGTCAATGTAAGACGCCGAATTGGTGAGCGGGTCGGCTGTATCGAGGTCGCTCAGAAGAGGCGCCTTGAATGATTCGCCATACGTTCCTCTGAACAACAGGGACTGTGACGGCGACCACACAACGCCTACTTTCGGGCTCACGTTATCGCCGAAATCGCTATAATCCGAATACCGCCCTGCAATCGAGAGTTCCAGGCGTTCCATGCCGGGTCGTCCAGTTTTTGGGCTGACCAAAGGGACGAAAAGCTCAGCGTAAACGGCCGAAATCTCGCGACCGCGATCGATCCCGGCAACCACCGAACCGTCATCTATGGTCCTCCCCTTAAGTGACTCTTCTCGGTACTCAAGCCCAGCCGCAACACCGACGGGACCGCTCGCGAGTTCGAAAAGTTGACCGTTGAAATCAGCGTTGAAGCCTACAACATCCGTGACAACGTCATTCCCGGAGCAGCAAACGCGGAGTGCATCCAGCACGCCTGGATTCGTATGTGAGCCATCACCAAAAGGATTGAACGCAAGCTGGGGATCGGTTTGCGCCAGGGCAGTGGCTACTGCAGCTGTCGAAGTAGCGTTACTGCGTAGACCCGATCCCTCCGATCTTGCGTACGATCCTGAAAGCTCTGCTTCCCACGAGGAGACACCAAGGTCAAACAAGACACCAGTTGTGCCTCCGTAAGTTTCGGTGTCTCCGGTAGTAATAGCTGGACCAAAATCGGTAATGAAAGTGTAGCGTTCGAAACTGACCGTCATAAGACCAGTACCGGTTGGGTCAACGAAAAAGGGATTCGTGTCGGGGACGTTTAGGTTAAACGTGTCTTGAACCGTGCGGGCAACTGACTCATGTTTTGTGAACCGTGTCTCAAAAAAAAAGTCTGCTCCTTCTGAAAGCTCTTGCTGAAATTTCACGTACCCGCTGTGCCGTTCTTGCTCGCTCCTGAGATCCAATCCAGCGCGCAAATTTCTAAGATTCTGCGGGCTCGGCAAACCGACGAAATCGGCAGTCGTAAGCGACGTGCCATCTTGACCGGCTGGAATGTCATACCATACACGATCGGTGGAGAGCCCCGTTCGAATGGTTCCGGGATTACCGCCGGGGAGGCTCCAGTCATCTCCGCCGAATGGTGTTAGGTCGCTATTAGCTGTTTGCGCCCGATCGGAGGCATCAAGATTGTCCTGCTCGTAGTACTCATATGACAGTAGTAGACCACCCGTCCTCCAAGACTTGCCGAAAACCTGACCAAAACGAATATCCGATGTATCCGCGCCCAAGTCCGGCGATACTTGGAGGCGAGTTTCCGCTCCCTCGTAGTTGTCGAGCATCACGAAGTTGACAACACCCCCAACGGCCTCGGAGCCGTAGATTGCAGATGCCCCATCTGTGAGAATCTCAACACGTTCAATCGCGGCAATTGGGATACCGGATATATCCGTGAAATCGCCAAGAAGACCACCTGCCGCGATTCTCCTCCCATTTACAAGTATAAGTGTCGCGTCCGAGCCAAGGCCCCGCAGGTCTATCGATGTTTCCGAGCCCGTAAACTGTCGGACCTCTTGGCCACTCAACGTGTCGGTAAAGTTTTCTTGAGAGGCACCACCACCGAAATTCTGAGGCCAACTCGAGATCAACTGCTCTACCGTTGCGAAGCCTCCCTTGTCAATGTCCTCGGCGGTAACGGTGATTACGGGCGCAGCACTTTCCGCCCCCCGAATGCGTGAGCCGGTGACGACGATTTCCTCCAGTTTCTTCGCCGGTTCTTTAAAGCCCTGCTTCTCCCTGGCGAGCCCGGTCTGCTGAACTGTCGTGCCTCTCGTATCATCAGCGTACTGTGCACCCAACTGTGTCAGTGGTGCTAGCGGCTCCGCCGTTGCAAACAACTGCGAGCCCAGAGTGAACGAATTCAAGGTTGCACTTACCGGCCTCACCTTGACGCCGGAATCCGCCGAAATATTGGCCGAGAGCCCCGTGCCCTCAAGCAGAAGGTCGAGCGCCTGCTGTGCAGCGTAGCTACCGACAACTGCATTCGCCTGAATGTCTTCGAATCCGTCAGAAATGAAAAAAAGTTGCGCACGCGCCTGCCGTGCAAATTCGCTGAGCGCGGCGGGAACGGATTGTGCCGCTATGTTGAATTCGACTGGATTCGCTTCGGACCGGCTCGTTTCGGCGACTGTGCGATCCGCGAGAGCCAGTGCCGTTACGGTCAATAACAACACCGGCAAGAGCTGATTTCTGCAGCCGTATGAATTGAACGGCGTGCCCGTCCGCCATGGATTCGTCATGTCTGTTCCCCCGATTTTCAGCCCGCGTACGAGCTGCTGTTGCAGGCAAATGCACTCGAGTTTTCAAGTGGACCATTTGCGAGTGGAAACGCCATCGCTATTTCGGGTTTCCTTGTCGGGAAAGACGTGTTGCTACATGTTTATGACTAGCGGGCCCTGTTTTGCTCCCGGAGTCGAAGCACGCTTGAAATTATACCGGGACTGCGAAGACACTTGGCCGGTTCGCATTGCACACAGGCGGTGCATTCCGGCCCTTGGCGAAAGCCGCCTTGTTGGGGTCAGTTTCGACTCGCGGTGATATGTACCAGACCCGGACTGATGCGGCGTACCGCGACCTGTTCGTTCGACTCGATCAATTCGAGCAGCGTATCGATGTCGCCGGCCCTGAAGTAGCCGGTAACGTGCAGGCCTTCTACTTCGGGATCTTCGATCGTAATTCGGGTTTCGGTATAACGGCTGGCTTCCTCGATGACCTCCGCCAGAGTATCTCCCTGAAAATCGAGCATGCCGGCCTGCCACGCAAGCTTGCGGGCGATCTCCGCCGGATCCACGCTCGATACCGACTCGATCGTTTCGCGATACTCGAGCTTCTGCCCCTTGCCCAGCCTTTCGGCGGCGACGGTCGCGACTGGAGCCGCATCGCCGGGCGGCGCGCGAGGTGACCTGGCCTCGTCATTGGCCTTGGTCAGCGCATTCGGGAGAACTTCGACAACACCTTCGGTGACAGTCACCTCGACCACGTCACCTTTCAGATAAACGTTGAACTCGGTGCCCACGGCGCGCACCGTTCCGGACCCGGCTACCACGCTGAATGGCCGCTCTGGCGCCGCTGCGACGATAAAATGAACCTCGCCCCTCAGCAGTCGGACGCGCCGTTCCTGGGCGTCATAGTGCACGGTCACTTCGGAATTGGTATTGAGCGTAATGACCGAGTCGTCGGGCAACAGGATTTCTTCGTGCTGGCCGATGGCGGTTCGAAAGCCCGCTTCATAGGCCTGACGAGGCAACAAAACGATTACGATGGCCGCCGCGGCGATGCCGGCGGCCGCGGCAAGCGGCAAATAACGGCGCCGCAGACGGCGGCGCCATAACCACTTGTTGACCACTTCGGGGTCCGGCGCCTCGGTCGCAAGCTGCCGAACGACATCCAGTTGGCGCCAGTCCCGTTCGACTTTCTCGAACGCCACGCGGTTTTCCGGACGTTCATCCAGCCAGGCGTGAAAGCGTGCCTGCTCGACTTCCGACAGTTCGTCGAAATCGACCAGCCAGCGGAGTGCTTCGTCCTCGGCGGTCTGCGCCGCAATATCAGCCGGATGATTCACGATGCGCTAATGGCGCAAGACTGAAAGTGCACAGCTTGTCGCTTTCCTCCGCTTCTGACTGCTCACGCTCGTCCAAGGTCACGCTCTGAGGCTCGCGCTGACCCGGGGCGTCGCAGTTCTTGAACGCGTGCAGCTTTTTGAAACTCTGCGCAACCTGATCCCGGACCGTATTTGTCGAGCGCCCGAGGTGCTCCGCAATTTCCCGGCAGCTGTAACCATAGACCTTTCTCAGCACGAAAGCATAACGCATTCGCTCCGGCAGTTGCGCGATGGCGACACACAGACTCTCGAATTCCCGTTCCGACATGGCCTGACGTTCGACGGACGGTGCTGCGTCGTCCGGTGCAACCTCGTCGACATCGAGGCAGGCTTCCACCACGGCGATCCTTTTCTGACGATTCGCGTCGTTAACAAGGTTACGCATCGTGACGAACAGAAAACTCAGCGGGGCACGTATTTCCTTGCCGTTGCACAGGTAGTGGTGCGCCCGCAGAAAGGTTTCCTGAACCAGGTCCTCGGCATCGGCTCCGATGCCGACCAGGTGCCTTGCAAATCGAGTCAAGCGCTCTTGGTGTTCGCGAAACAGCGCCGCCGTGCGATCTGCTCCGGCCACTTACCTGCGGACCTGACTAAAGCGTGGAGAATGCATCATCGATCCGTGTATGCTCGCGGGACGGGAAGAGACGACGCCAGGGACCTGTTGGAGCTGAGGCGCACAAGGACCGCAAGACGGTCCCGCCTCTACTTCCGCTCAACGTGTCCCTGAATTCGTACTGAAAAAGCCTATCAGGTCGAACGCGCGAATGCTACTGATAGTCATCACAGACGATTGTCGTCCAGGCGGGAGCGATTATCGATTCTTCCTCACGACAGACTTGTCCGCAGGGACGTCCGCACCAGCTGGAAGCCCTTCATGACCCGGTCCTTCGCGGTAGCGACTGACACGTTGCAGTCGCCAGCGATCTCCTCATAGGAACGTCCATAGACCTTTCTGAATACCAGAGCCTTCCGGTACTCGTCCGGCAGCCCGACAATCGCCTTGCAGGCGCCCGGGAGATCCATCGCCTGCGCGGCCGGGGTTTGTGGCGATATCGGTCCGCTGCGTTCCTTCGCCTTCGTCGCTGCCCGTTGAATCAGCTCGCCGACTTCGGAAAGGCCGGCCGCTTCCGCTTCAGCCTGCAGAAAGTCCAGCGCCGCCGAAATCGACTCGGCCGCCTGTTCGGGGGTCTCTTTGATGGTTCTGGTCCTGGCTTCCATCAGGCTATTCCCTGTCCTCGATCGGCGTTCGGCCAGACGGCGTCGCCCGCAGCCGTCAGCAGGATGGCGGTCAATCGGCAGATTGTATATAGACAGTACCGCTGGCCGTCGTTCGGGCACAATGCGGTCGTCAGGCACGTGGCTGCAGAAGGGCGTTTGACCACGACTATTGTCTGTTCTGACAATAGTCGCCATCGCCTAACGTTGCAATGTGGAACCGCACACCGCAGCGCAGCATTTTGGCCACATTATTCGCCGGCGGCGACTGAAGGCCAGCATGTCGCAGGAGACCCTGGCGGCAGAGGCTGCGTGCCACCCGACCTACATAAGCCTCGTCGAGCGTGGACTGCGTAACCCGAGCCTGGAGACGATGCTCAAGCTCGCCAGGGCCCTGAACTGCCCTGCCTGGAAGCTGGTCCGGGAAACGGAGGCGCAACTTTGATCTTCCCGCCGCCGCGGCGGCCCGCAGGTGTGGCCGGGTTCCAGGCCAGAATCGGAGACTCCCGGTGGATTGCTCATGTCGGCAAACCGATCAGTGAAATGATGCTTATAGTCCGTGGACTTATAGTCATCGTCGCGGGAAGTTTCCGGGGGTGGAAACCACTCCTGAGGATCTTGCATTCATTCGTGAATTCGGCGAGCGCATGCGCGCCGCGCGAGATGCGACGGACTTGACTCAGGAACAACTCGCCGAGCAAGCCGGGGTCGATCCCACAACCGTCGGGAAGATAGAACGGGGCGTCGGAAACCCGAGGCTGCTCACAATCAGCAAGATTATCCTGGCGCTCGAGCAAGACTTCGCCGACGTGTTTCCCTGCCCGCCAGAACGCTGAACACTGCCAGTCGACTCAGGCCCGGGTTCGGCAATGATACTTATAGTCCGTGGACGTATCGTCATCCGCCCGGATGATTGCCGGGTATGGCGTACACCAGATCAGAGCGGGCGATTCTGCGTGAGTTCGGCGACCGTGTGCGCAGCGCGCGCGAGGCGCGCAGCTGGACCCAGGAGGACCTGGCCGCCGAAGCCGGTCTGGACAGGACTTACATCGGCGGCATCGAGCGAGGCGAGCGTAATCTGGCATTGTTGAATGTGAACAAGCTGGCGGTGGCGCTCGGGGACGGTTTCTACGGGTTCCTCCCTTGCCGTCCCGGCAGTCGCAAGAAGTAATGCCGGTTTGGCGCCGACAACCCCTTCTCAGTCATCCGTGGTTGCACCCGAACCCTCTTTCAGATCGAAGTACGCCATGAACAGGTTCAGGTGCCGGGCATCGTGCCGGTCGATGAAGGCATGCGCCTTGCTCAGTTTCTTCTCGATGATCTTCAGAACGGTGTCGGCCTGCATGGCCCGGCCGTCGTCCTCTCCCTGCACCGACGCCCGAAGTACCCGCGCCAGGTTCAGCACATCGTCAAGCTGCTGTTCGGCCTTGCGCAAGTCCCGGGCGTGATCGTTGGCTGCAGAGTAGACCTTCGGGCGTGACTTGCAAGGGTCGGCGGTAATGAAGTCCGGGATATAAAAATCTCCGTCCTCCCGGATGTGCCGCAGTGCTTCAATGGCGGCCAGCGTATGCTCTGCGTTGTGGCCGGCGATCCGGTACACCGCATTCATTCCTCCATCCATCGCCCTGATTTCTCCCATTGCCATTGCCGGGAACGCCGGCGAGGATGCTCTTGTCCGTAAACCTTTGTCCGGATTTGTTGCACAGTTAAATGATCGTCCTACATGTAAGACAATAGCATGAAACGAGGGTGTGCGCAACCTGTGATAGTCTGTCTTACTTTCAGGACACCCGAGCCTAAGGCATGACAAGGCCCAAACCATCCCTCGATACGCTCGGGCAGTTGATCGTGGAAAAGCGCGGCTCGATCGGCGTCCGGGCTGCCGCAAAGGAGATCGGCATCAGCGCCGCCACCCTCTCGCGGGTCGAGAACGGCTACCTGCCGGATTTGCAGAACTTTCAGCTGATCTGCCAGTGGCTCGGTGTCGATCCGAATCAGATCCTCGGCTTCGCGTCGTCGCGCGAATCGCGCGACGATGAGATTCGAGCCAGCGTCCACTTCAGGAAAGAAAAGACAACGTCTCCGGAAACAGCCGCGGCGCTGGCGAAAATGATTCTCCACGTCCAGCGTGCTCTGGCCGCGCAGGATCAGGATTAGAAATTCGTGCAAAGGGGTTTCAAATCCAGGTGCGAGCAGACCTCCAGAAGATATCGCCGGAAACTCGGAGTCTCACTGGAGGACGCACTTCCGTATCGCCAGCTCGCGGACGATCTCGGCGTCACTCTCTGGACGCCGGGCGATGTTCCCGGACTCGACAACGAAACGGTTCGTCAGCTGTCGGTAACCGACCCCGGTTCATGGTCTGCCGCAACCATCAAGCTCGATGCCAGGCACATCATAGTCGTCAACGCGGCACAGGACGAACGGCGCATTCCCAACAACATCGTGCACGAACTTGCCCACATCATTCTCGGTCACGCGGCAGCCAGAGTGGACATAAGCGAAGATGGACATTTGTGGCTCACGACGTACGGTCGCGATCAGGAAAATGAAGCAGACTGGCTTGCGGCATCCATGCTCTTGCCCCGCGACGGCCTTTTGTCGTGTTTTTCCAGACGCCGCAACGTCGAGGCGATTGCGGCACAGTTTCAGGTCAGTGTGGAGCTCGCTCGCTGGAGGCTCAACGCGACCGGGGTACTGCGGCAGCTCAACGGCCACGCTCGCTGATGCCTTGACGCAACCAGCCCTTGTCGCAAGCTGCGCCGCCGCGAGTCTCAACGCGACAGGTTGAGGCAGCACTTCTTGTATTTCTCGCCGCTGCCGCACGGGCAAGCGTCGTTGCGGCGGATTTTTGGTGATGTCCGTTCGAAGGGCGCACGCGTGCGCCGTTGGTGATATTTTCGAGGTCAATCGAGGCCCGCGGGTCGCGTTGCACCCGCCAAAAACACGGAGTCCAGCACCATGCCACTTCATCACCCGCGCCAGCGTCGATCCGCGCCGCGTTCCCGACGTCCCCTCGTCCGTCTGTGGCGCACCTTCCTGACCGGTCTGGTCCCGATAATCCCGCTGGTGGTCACCGGTTATGTGGTGTACTGGCTGTTTACCGCGGCCGATTCCCTGCTCAGTGGCATTGGGGAGGCACTGCTGCCACCGGGCTGGTACTTCCCCGGTCTCGGACTTATCTTCGCCGTGCTGGCGGTGCTGGCCCTGGGCGCGGTTCTCAACGCCTGGGTCTACGGCCGGCTGGCCCTCAAGCTGGGCAACCGGCTGCTGGAGCGGATACCGCTCATCAAGACCGTGTACGGCGGTGTCCGCGACCTGATGCTGTTCGTGGCGCGCCCGGCGGACGCCGATACCCGTCATGTCGTTCTTGTCACGCTTCCGGGAGACATACGCCTGATCGGCTTCATCACCGACACGGCGCCGGCGCAGGCGGTACCGGAACTGAGCCTCGACGACGACGAGCCGGTGCTGGCGGTGTACCTGCCCATGAGCTACCAGATCGGCGGCTACACGCTGTATGTTCCGGAGCGCTGCCTTCGGCGACTGGAGATGCCGGTGGAAGAAGGCATGCGCATGGTGCTGACCGCCGGCATGAACCGGCCCCGCCCGGACAGCCCGCCCGCGCAACCGGGCGTGACCTGATGATCACCGGTGTACGCTGAACGCGCCGACGTAGCACGCAGAAACCCGATGGCTCACCCAGAGAATTCTGACTTGCCGGGCGAGGTTACGCAGCGCTTTCTCTTGGAACCCCGGCATCGTACTTCGCAGCGGCCAGCGCCTGCGCGATCGCCGCCATCTCCGATTTGTCGATCGGCGACGTGTCGCGCGACATCAGCTGCACGATCTCGCTCAGCGCCGACTGCTTGACGTCGGCCGTAAGACGCTGGCCCACGGGTGCCTCTCGAAGCGCCTGCAACAGCGTTGCTCGCACCTCACCCGTCGCGTCTCCCTCGTTCGCCAGGGCAGTCAACGCCTGTTCGATCCCGGCAACATACTTCGGCATTGTCCCGGAAGGTTCGACAACCCGGAACGAAATTCCCTCCGACGCGGGTCCCCACCCCTCGCGGCCGCGCAACAGGACAGCGTAAGTGCCCGCCTCAAGCCCTGCTGGAACCACAATCTCAACCGCACCGGACTGCTGATCCGTTCCGGACACTTTCGCCGGAGTAATGACTCCATTCCGGGCAAGCGCGACCCCTGTTTCACCACCGCCGGCAAAGGCGCCCTCCCTGAACTGGAGTCGCGTTGTTGTCGTATGGGTAGTGGTGCCGGTGGGAACGGAGATGCCTGTCACGGGCGGGGTATCCAGCGCCACTGTGCGCCGCGGCAACGCGACGCCTACCGCGATGATATCAATCGACGCGACCGATCTTCCGGGAACGGCGCGGAACGTCTGCGCGTAGCTGCCGTCCAGTCGATCCGCGAGCGGACCCGCGGGCGTCAGTCCATCCGTCCGCACCGTCATCCGGTCGGCAAGGCCCGGGCCGACGTAACCGCCTGCCCGATCGGTCGGGGTAAAGACGAGCGTCAGGATCTGGCCGGTGCCGACCGTAACGCTGATCGGCGTCGTCCGTTCGTCGACTCTCGGCGCAATGTAGGCCGACGTTACCGACTCTCGCGTGAAGACATCACAATTATCCGTCGTCCCAGCGGTGTGCGTCGTAAAGACGTAGTGGCCGGGCATCCGCGTCGATGGGAATGCACCGGCATAGACGCCGCCCACGCCCGTTTCCGGCATCGCCATTGCGGATGACGTTACACGCCCCACCGGGTCGTGTCCCAAACGCGCCGTCAGCGCCATCGTCATGCGTTGCAGTTGCGAGATCGGCTCGCCCGCAATGACCGTCGGCGTCGCATTGATCTCGGCCGGGGTAATCGCAGCCGCAGCCAGCAGGTTGCCGAGGCTCGCAATTGGAGCTCCCACGCTCAAGGTTACGTCCAGGCCGCTGATTGGCCCTTCCGGGCCCTTGACGGCCGTTGTCACCCGTATCGGCTCGCCGAGATCGAAAACGCCATCGGCCGACGGCTCGATCGTGGTGGCTTCGACGATTTCCGATTCCGTGATCGCCGTCGCCGCGAAGCGGATAGGCGAAGCGGTTCCATTGCGCACCCGCATCGTCCACTTGCCGCCATGAATCTTGTTCGCGCCCACACGTAGCGGAAGTTTCACTTCTACGAGCGTGTAGGCGGGCGCACTGATGCGTGTGATCGCATCTCCGAACTGCGCGAAGTTGCCGTCGTGAAAGACCACACCTTCCCGGGACACCAGTTCCAGGGAGGGATCGAACGCCGGATTGTCCCAGGTCAGCACGAAGGTCACTGTCCGGTCCGGGCCGGAGACGTCTATGGGTATCTCCCGGAGTCCGCCCGGCGGCACAGTGTCGACGGGATCGACGATCACCTCGGCAGCGACCGCGTTTGCCAGCGCGTCGACAAAGAACTTGTCCAGTTCGAGAGGCGACTGCGTGACGTGAAAGAAGCCCTGGGCCCCTACATTGCTGAGGGTCTGCAGAAGCCCGATATCAATTCCCGAGAGACCTTCTCCTCCCTCTGTGCCGAAGCCCACCGAGAAGACCTTGACGTTCTCGTCGTTGAACCTTTGGAGGAACGATGCCTCTGCCGGATCACCGCCGGCGGTGCGGACGCCGTCCGAGAAAAACAGCACCACGTTTCTTCGATCCGTGCTCGCCGGAATGAGATCGAGAGCTCGCTCGAGAGCGCTGCGGATGTTGGTCATTCCGCTAGCCGTCATTCCAGCGATGGCCGCTTTCGCCACCGGTATGTCGGCGGCGCCAAAAGATTTTACCGAGCCCGATCCATCGCTGAAGTCGGTGGATGCGCTGGACGCGAAACTGACTTGCCCGAGTCGGTCGCCGGCATCTCGTCTGAGCATGTCGATGAACAGGTTGGCGGAATCCTGGAGCATCTGCAGCTTGGTCTGCGTCCCGGCGGTAACAGGCACCGAGGCGCTCATGCTGCCGCTGCGGTCCATGACCATGACCACGTCCACAATTCGTCCCACCTGCATCGCGAGCAGGTTGACGTCGTTGTGCTCGAGCACCGCGTCTCCACTGTCAGCGCGGACGAGCAGGAACACATCTTCAGCGATGAGGTCCTCGACCGTTGCCGTCGGGTTGCCCAACAGGGTCTGCGCGTCCGCTGCGGAAATCGTGACCGTGCTCATGCGCGTGGCCTCCGCGCCTCCGGCCAGCGCGGCAAAAGCCGGCGCGCTGGTGTCGGCAAGCGCCACGTCATTGCCTAACGCGAAGTCGCGCGAAAGGAAGACCTGGTGAACAAAGCCAACACCGGTCCCGACAGCGCTCGTGTTCGCCACCTTCCAGTCAAACGTGATCGGCGTTCCGAATGCCGGGAGTGCTACGCGATCTTCACTCGATGGCACGAGCTCGGCCAGCGCCGGGTACGGGAACCCGACGAGCGCGAACGATTGAGCGTCTTCACGGACATCGAAACCGATGACGCGCGCCTTCCAGTGTCCGAACTGCGCAGGATCGTTCGGGATGTTCACGAGCACCTGCTCTACGTTGTTCAGGTGGTCCTTGCCCGCGGCGGCAACCCAGACGTCGTTCGCGCCGTTCGCGTCGATCGCGTCGAACGGGACGTAGTCGATGTTGACGGGGCCGACCGCCGCGGGAACGGTCGCGCACCCCGGCGGTACGGTCCCGGGTGCGCAGACGAACTGCCATGTGAAAGACGGGTTGGTGATCGGCGCAATCGATGCCTGAACCTGTATCGCCGTACCAGGCGGCTGCGCGTTGTCCGCCAGCGCGTTGCCCGCAGCATCGAGCACCGTGTGTCCAAGCCTCCATGGATAGAAAACAGTACCGTCAGGCGCAACCAGTTCGAGGTCGAGGTCGTTGACCAGCATCGGACTGGTCGCGGGGTTCAACGTCGTCGCCTCGAAGTCGTCCCACGCGAGCGTCACCGTAAGAGGACCGCCTTGATTGACGACGAAGTCGTACTCGCGAACGATTCCCTGTGAGACGGACTCCTGGATCATTCGATTGGCCTGGGCGCGGCCGGAAATGGCTCGAGCATCCGTCAAAATCGCCGCCGCGGCGTTGATGTTGGCCGTTCCCCAACCCGTCGCATAGTCGGGCCCGATCGTTGCAGACGCCTGACCCAGGCCATCATTGCCGTTGGCCTGGTTCGAGTCCTGATCGATTTCCGGACTCGCGACGCCCCGGACATTGACTTGCTGCACGTCCACGGCCGTCTGGACGAGAAGTGCGCGCAGCAGCGCCGGCAGCGGCGGGTTTGCATCAAGCACCGCGCCGATCGGCGCATTGTAGGTGTTCTGCCAGAGCTGGAGGAGTTGAGCGACACCGCCGGTAATGGAAGGCGTAGCCATGGACGTGCCGTTGCACGACACGTACCCGTTCGTCAGGTTGGTGCCCGCCGCGACGCAGGACCCGTCGCCCACTGTGCCGGTCGAGACAATGCCGGTGCCGAGAGCCAGGACGTCGGGCTTGATGCGCCCGTCGTACGTCGGCCCCAGGCTGCTGCCCCCGGCCAGGGCGACGGCTGCAGCGGCCGCGAGCGAACTCTGGTTGCCGACAACAATCGTGTTCTTCGTCTGCTTGGTGAGCCCGAAATATCCTGTCTGGCCCGCGACGGTCGTGGTCGAATTGAGCATGCCGCCGCCGGCCGGGCGCTGGTTGTTGGGAAGCTGGCCGTGATTGCCCGCGGAAACGACGAGCAAGCGCGGTGGCACCACGGTTCCGCCGCTGGTTGCCCCGCCTCGAATCAGGCTGTCGATGCGGCTGTTTTCCGCGCTGTAGTCGCCATCGAACGAATAGGATTGCGACCGGTTGCTGACATCCAGTGAATTGGTCTGAATCGCGGTCAACATGTTGCCGGCATTGTCGAGATCGCCGGACGAAATGAGACCTGCCTGCGGCGCCGAGCCCCGCCATTGGAACGCGGCGCCTCCATTCGCGGCGCCGGCCGTGTTCGTTCCATTGCTCAGCGCACCGCTTCCCGCAATCGTGCCGGCGACGTGCGTACCATGACTTCCGTTCGCGGCGACTGCGACCGTTGCGACGACATTCAGATCGGTATGCGCGGCAATGCCGGTGTCCTGCACGCCGACATTGACCCCCATGCCGGAAGCCCCGCCGTACGTGATGGCGCCCATATTGATGGTCGCGTTCTGCAAGGCATTGGAGTTGATGGCCGCGCGGCTGTTGTCGTTGTCGGGCAGCGCCGGAGCAGGACCGGGATCAATAGCTTCGACCTCGTCATAAGCCGCGAGGGCGCGCAAGCGCGTCTCGGGCAGGGTCACCCGCCATTGCACATCGCTCAGCTGTTCCGACGATGTCGCCTCGGCAGCCAGAATCGCGGCAATTCGAGCGGGCGTGGTGTCAGCGAAAAACGTGACCGTGAGATTGAGCACACCCGGACTTTCGACGACCATGTTCGACACGGTGTCGAGGACGGAAGACACTGTATACCGGGCGTAATTCCCGACGAGTATGTTGGGATCGATCTTGTCCTCAGGCTCCAGTGGAATGACGTGGGAAACAAGATCGCTCGTCGCTGGTGAAAAGCCGCGTTCAACGCGCGCCAGCGCATGACGTCCCGGCAGGTGCTTCAACAGCTTGATGCCCTGCCGTTCGAGCAGGTGATTTTCCTTGCAGGTACAGGCTTTATTGAGCGTCACGATGCCGTGCAGCACTCCGCCGGGTACTGCATTCAGGTGCGCAAGGAAAGCAAATTGAAGCCAGGCGGACGGCCACATATCTCCTGAGCGCATGCCGAGCCTGCCAGATCTGAACGACTCCTCGCGCTCGTCGTTCACCGGCGTCGTGATCTGCAGGTTGCCTTGTGCGTCCTGATCGTCCTCATCACGCAGCACAACGCGCCAGGATACTCCGCGCGCCAGATCGTCCGGCAAGACATCGTAGGTGAGTTCGAGGGGGGACGGCCCGGTCACTACGGCATAGGGTTCTACAGGGTCGGGCAATGAAGGACGCCTGCGCCCCTGAAGCTCCATGCGAAGTTCCGAACTCGTACCCGTCCAGGTGGCCGTGACGACGACTTCGCCGGCACTGGTGACGTTGAACTGGGTGAAGGCCACGGACTGCGGTCCGGAAACCCAGAAATCACTGGAGCTGGTGACAGGATTGGTCGGAACGTCCGGCGGCAAAGACGGCGGTCCGTCATCATCTTGCGGCGGGTTGCAACCGAACACCGCCATCGCCAGAAGTGAAAAGGAAAAGCGACGAACCCAAACCATGTCTGCCTCCGCCGAAGCACACGTCCGCCACACGCGCGCATCCATAACACATCCATGTTACGTTAGCCACAGGATTCGTCGCGACCGGAATCGAGTCTGCCGCCGCCCCGGATTGCAGGCCTGGTCGTCGCAGCACGAAGGGTGTGGGGAGGCGATTGAACCCGGGCGCTATCGAAGAATAACCATCAGAAAAATTCTTTCTCGAGGAGGAGCAACATGAATCGCCGTCATTTCGTGCGGGGTTCGATTGCGGCAGCTGTCGCTGCAGCGCTGTTACCCCGGCAATCCTTCGGCGCCGCACTGCGGTCGCTCACCGTGGCAACCACCGAAATCGAAGCGGTTACCGGCCGCGGCGCCGCTGTCGTGCTGGAGAGAGCTGCAGTCAACGAACTCGCCGGCAGCCTCCGCGGCAACCTGCTGCTGACGGGCAGCGAGGGCTACGAGGTCGCGCGGCGCGTCATGAACGCGTCGATCGACAAGTACCCGGCCCTGGTGGTGCAGCCGACCGGTGTTGCCGACATCCAGCAGGCAATAAACTTTGCCAGGGAGCGCGACCTTCTGCTGGCGGTGAAATGCGGCGGGCACAGCTGGTCGGGCAAATCCACCTGCGACGGCGGCATGTTGCTGGATCTGTCAACCTTCCGGCACGTGCGGGTCGACCCGAAGAGCAAGCGTGCGACGGTTGCCGGCGGCAGCCTGCTCGGGGAACTCGATCGCGAATCGATGGCCCACGGGCTGGTGACTACGGCGGGCACGGTATCGCATACCGGCGTGAGCGGCCTTACGCTCGGCGGCGGTTTCGGCCGGGTCGCGCGACGCTTCGGCCTCGCGCTCGACAACGTCGAGGCCGTCGACATCGTGAGCGCAGACGGACAGCTGCGACACGCCAGCGCTGAAGAAAACGAGGAGCTTTTCTGGGGCGTACGCGGCGGCGGCGGCAATTTCGGTGTCGTTACCTCGTTCGATTTCAAACTGCACCCGATGCAGCGCACGGTGACGGCGGGCGAAATGGTGTTTCCGCTTGCGCGCACAAAGGAGTTGCTGTCCTTCTATGCCGATTACAGCAGCCGGGCGCCGGACGCACTGTACGTCGACATGGTAGTCAATGCCCCACCGGGCGAACCCGGTGTCGCGGTAATACACGTCTGTCATTCGGGTACGCCGGCGGAAGCCGAGCGGGACCTGGCGCCGCTCAGGAAACTGGGCGAGCCGATCGCCAACACCATCGCTGCCAGTGACTACGTCCAGGTGCAGCGCTCCTGGGACAACAGCGACCCGCGCGCGAGCGGCGAGTACCTGAAGTCCGGCTTCATCACCGGCATAGACGACGACCTCGTGCGCGCCATGGCGGACGGCTTCCAGCCCGACCCGGTGCGCGGCACCACGCTGTTCTTCCAGATCGCCGGCGGTGCGATCGAGCGAATACCGGTCGACGCCACCGCGTTTCCGCACCGCTATGCGTCCCACACGATGTTCATCCTGGTGAGCTGGCCGCTCGACACGGACAGCGAACCGCACAAGGCATGGCAGCGCCAGTACTGGAGCACCCTCGAACCGTTTACCGACGGTTACTACACCAACGAGACCGCGAACGAGAGCCAGAGAGTGATCGACAGCAATTACCGGGGCAACTACGATCGATTGGTGGCGCTGAAGAAGCAATATGACCCAGGCAACCTGTTCCGACTGAATGCGAATATTCGACCCGCGGCATAAGTCGCGGAACGCGCCGGTCGCGCCCCGTTCGTCGAAGCTGCACGTGATCGGGGAGCCTGCCCTGGTGGTTCATCTCTCTGAGCCTGCTTCCAATGTCAAGGAAAGCGGCTCCGACCCGGCTTGACGGGTCAAGCCACCGATCAGCACAAATGGCGCCCACGCCGCCGCGCTGCCGTTGCTGTGGGACGACAGCCACTCTGCGCGGGTTTTGCGCAGGGCCTCTGCCGGCGCTGCGCCGCCGTGCAGGCGGGTATAAAACCGCGTGACGAAATCGGCGGTTGCACGGTCTTCGACGCGCCACAACGTGACCAGCACGCCGCGCGCGCCGGCCGCGAGGAACGCGTGCGGCAGCCCGAGGATGCCTTCGCCCGTGATGAGCCGTCCCAGGGCGGTTTCACATCCGGAAAGCGTTACCAGTTCGGCGGCAAGCCGGAGTTCGCGAATGGCCGCCAGTCCCAGGCGATCCGCCTGCGGCAACACGAGATAAGTCTCGAGGGGATCGCGATCGCTGACGCTGGCATGCGTTGCAAAGTGCAGGTAGCGATAACGGCCCGGCTGCAATCCCTGCCAGCGCTCGAGTGTTGCGTCCGCGCCGATCAGCACGTTGCGCGTTTGCCCGGGAAACAGTGCGGCGATATCGGCAACTTCCTGCTCGGCAAACGGCAACGGGATCGTGTTTTCCGCACCGCGCCGCAGCTCGTTATCCGTCATCCCGTTTGCCGTCTGGCCGCCTACGGCGAGCAAGGCACGCTCGAAACCTTCCGGTTGCGGTGCGCGGGCAAGCGCCAGGAGGATTGCCGCCGAAGGACCCTGGACCAGCCGGTGCGTCGTGCCCCATGGCGATGCATCCGCCTGCGGGAGCATGCCGGCGAACGGCACGTACCCGAGCGGACCGTCGGGCAGCAGATACAGTTCCGACTGCGGGCCGGGTTCGAGCGGCGCCACCAGGTGCCGATACAGGCCCGCTGCCGGCGGATGCCAGTCGATCGCGCCGGCCGGATCCTGCATCGCGCCACGGAAGAACGCGATGCGCTTGTCGAATTCGTCCACCGTACCGAGGCGTTTCGCGGTGACCCGGCCGGCTTCGATCCACCAGCCGAACACGTCGCGTTCGCCCCAGAAGAAAGCCAGCAGTGCACGGCCCGGAACCAGCAGTTCCCGTTGTACTTCAGCAAACCCCGCGGGAACGGGATAACGCGCCGTTCCCGCGACCGGCTCCGCCTGCCTCCTGGCGGATTTCAGTTGTTCGAGTTCGCGGGCCTGCACGGCCAATTCCTGCGACAGCTGCGCGGCCTGCCCGGCGTTATCCGCCTGCAACTCCGGAAAGCGCGAGCGCATGCCGGCCTCGAGTGCGGCAATGCCGTCGTCATCGCCGGCGTCGCCCGGTGTCTGATTCATCAGGTCCAGCAGGCGCCGCGCGCGTACGCGCTCGGAGACGTCGAATGCCTCTCCCGCGCGACCCAGCGCTATCAGAACCCGAATCGCTCCTTCGTAGACTTCCAGATGGCAAGCGGCGAGGCTCATTTTCAGGTCGCCGAAACCAAGCTGCCCGCGCCAGGACTCGATGTATCCGATCGCCCGGTTGTACGTCACCAGCGCCGAGTCGAGATCGCCGGCGCGCTCGTGAGCGAACGCGTTGGAGCACAACGAACTGACGAGCAGGTCCGGCGCCGCGATCCGGTCAGACTCCTGTACCGCCGCTGCGCCCCATTTCAGTGCGGACGGGAAATCGCCGCTTTCGGCGGCGTTCCGCGCGAGCCAGGCTTTTTGATACGTGACCCGCATGCTCTCGCCGCGTGTCTCGGCGAGATGCATCGCCGTCAGGTACGCTTTCTCGGCTGCGGCATGATTTTTCTCGACCTGCTCGAGCCGGCCGAGAAACTCATAGGTCGGAATATGCAACTCCGGGGCGTCGAAGTCCTCGAGCATGGCGAAAGTCTCGTCGAGATGCTGCCGGGAAGCCGTGTAGTTGCCCACCTGCCTGAACATCTGGCCAAGATTGCTGTGCACCAGCACGATGCCGTACGTATCGTCGATGGTCTTCGACGTCTCGAGGGCGGCAAACGTAAGCCTGAAGGCTTCCGGGTACTGTCCGGTCGCGTAGTAGACGTTCGACAGGTTGAGCTGATTGATGGCAACGCCGAGCGTATCCCCGAGTTTCTCGTTGATGGCCTGCGCGTGGTTATAGGCGTCGATGGATTCCGTGTACCGGCCCAATTGTTGCAGGACGACAGCCAACTGATTCCATGCCGCACCGACGTTCTTGCCGCCGGGTTTAAGGACCTGTTCCAATGCCAGCCTTTCCTGCGCCAGAACCAGCGCTTGCGCATAGCGGCCCGCATTTTCTTCCACACTCTGCAATAGCCCGAGCGCGGCGACTTCGACTTTTTTATCGGCGGATAGACGCGCTAAACGCAGTGCTTGCTCGGCCTTCGGCAGTGCCGCGTCGAGAGTCCCCGTTTCCCGCTCCAGCATTCCTTCCAGGCAGGCGACCCAGGCCTGGCGCGCGAGATCGGCGCCGGCGATTTCATGCAGTCCCGGTATCGCCTGCCGCACCGCCTCGAACTCGTTTACGTCGAACAACGCTCGCGCACCCCAATAGCGGGCGTGAAACCGGTTTTCCGCGTCGCCCTCCGCGGCGAACGTCGCGGCGAGACGATCGTATTCCACGGCAGCTTCGCGCAGCTTGCCGTCGCGTTCCAGTTGCTCGGCATGAGCGAAAGGAGAAGCTGTCCGGTCCGGCTTTGGCTCGACCAGCGCGTCGTCCGCCGCGGCGGGTGAAGGCGCGGGTTGCAGGCACGTGCCCACGCCGAAAAGCACAACGGCAAGCCAGGCTCTCGCGGACGATGGCGTGGGCGGCATTTACAACGGCTCGAAACCGGACTGGACGATGATCTGCCGGAGTTCGTCCAGGGCAATCACCTGCCCATAGAACTTGCCGGGCGGGTCGGCTTCCTGCCATTCCGCCGCCGACAGCTCGATCGATGTGCGGCTTGTCTGCCGCTCGAACACCGGATCGCCGCCTTCGGTGAATATACGCACTTCGTACTGGTCCGCGCCCTGCACCGGTGCCCAGTCCAAGGCCACCCTGTCGTCGTTCCGCTCAACCGCCAGGCGCAAGCCTTGTACTCCCCCCGCGTCATCTCCGGCATCACGATAAACGGGCTCCACGGGCGTTTCCGCCTCGTCGAGGAGCGGCGCTGCAACCCACACGCCGAGGGCCAGCGCGACCGTGGCAGCCAGGCCCAGCGACGGCCAGATAATCCGGCCCGGACGCGAGACCGGTTGCTCATGAACTTCGGCCGAACGCTTGTCATGACCCGCCGCTCGCACTTCGACCGCCCGTTGCAGTTCCCCGAAACAACGCTCGCAGCCGAAACTGTGGGCCTCGAACGCCTGCGTCTTCGCCCTGGACAAACGGCCGGCGAGATAGTCCGCCACAACCAGACTTTCATCCCCGTAAGGGCAGTTGCTTTCCAACATAGTCTCCATTGTGCCCGCTGGCCGGCGACCGTTACCCGGTCGATCGTTACCCGGTTACATCGCCGGCGACAAGCTGTTGACTCAGGCGTTTCAGCGCCCGATGTTTGCGCGTGCGCAGGGCGCCGTCACTCAGTTGCAATTCGGCGGCAAGCTGTTCCGGACTCCGCTCGTGTATGTACAAGGCGGACAGCAAAGCCCGGTCCTCCTCGTCCATGGCGGCAAGCGCTCCCCGCACCTCCGCGATCCGCGCTGCGGAAACCAGCTCGTTCAGGGGGTCTGCGGCAGGCTCATCCAGCGACCGTTCGGTGCCGTAGCCCGCGAGCATTCGCCGCTCCCTGCCGACGGAACGGTGGTGATGCGAACAAACGTGGCGCGCGGTCTGGTAGACGAACGCGGGCAGTGCTTCCGGTTGCTTGACGCGTCCTTCCGCCAAAGCCTGCAGCACGCGTTTCAACGCCTCTTGAGCCGCGTCTTCGCCCGCGTGGGCGTTGCCCAGCCAGCGGGTGGCAAACCACCGGAGTCGGGCGAGGAAGCGCGCTTCCAACACCCTCGCGTCGAAGAGTTCCTGGAAATCGTTCGTTTCCGGCGTGTTCAAGCGGCTACCCGGTATCGGCCGGCCTTAACTATAGCGTTTTTGCCCCGTCGACGGCGGCTCCGGTAACGGTCGCGGGCATGCGGGTACTTAATATAAGAGAAAGCGGCGGCAGCCATCCCGTATCGCAGCGGCGAAGCGGGTGCACAAAGCCCTGACCACATTTACCCGGGAGATCCTGTCATGCGGCCTCGAATCGTTACCCATCTCGCTCGTCACTGGCTAATTGTGCCGATCCTCTGCGCGCTTGCGCTGGTGGCGGCGCCCGCACGGTCCCAGGCGCCCGACGGCCTGACTGGAATCTGGGAGCCCGTGAATTACGGCGAGGACCTGTCGCTCACGGACGTCTTCTTCGTGACGCCGGAGATCGGCTACGTGAGCGGCGCCGCCGCCACCATTTTGAAGACGACCGACGCGGGCGAGACGTGGACGCCGCTGCTCGGCGGCGATCCCCTGTCAGAGGAGCGGGCGGTCACGCAGCTCTGGTTTGTGTCGCCGACGGTCGGATGGGCAGCACAGGTGTCGGGAAAGACCAACCTGTTTCGCACCGTGGACGGGGAGACGTGGGAGCAGATCGGCATCATCGACGAGCATTACGAAGACTTTGCGTTCTCCTCCGAGACCGAAGGCGTTTTCGTCAATGACAACCTGATCTACCGCACGCAGGATGGCGGCAAGACCTGGAAACAGGTTAATCAGTGCGCTGTAAAAGCCGTGATCGACGGCCTTACTCGCCAGGTCGACTGCCGTCTCTATAAAGTTCGCTACGTCTCCCCCGAAATCGTTTATGCGCTTGGGGGTGTATACCCAGGCACCGCGGCGTTCGTCACGAAGTCCGTGGACGGCGGGGCGAACTGGTCGGTCGTATCGTTGATCGAAGATGAGAATGGTTGGGAGGGCGGCTTCTTCTTTGTCGACGAGAATACCGGTGTTCTCGCGACCAAGGATGCCAAGGCGGCGTTTCGAACCACCGACGGCGGCCAGACATGGACCGGGATTCCGGCAACTTCGATCCCGAGGCGTATCCAGTTCGCGGATCCGGAAGTCGGCTGGGCGATGCGCTACAACAAACTCAGTTTTACGACCGACGGCGGCCGTCGTTGGTCAAGCCGCACAATTGAGTTGCCGGCCATGGCCAATGCATTCAGCTTGCCGCGGCGCGACGTAGCCTACGCGGTCGGCGATCACGGCATGATCTATCGCTATCGTGTCGTGCCGCAGGGGAGTCCGGTGGCGGCACATTCCGTTCCGATGGTTGCGATGCCGTTGCTTGCGAACGGTGTCATCGAGCAACTTGCCGAACTCGAGAGCGGCCTCGACGACATGGAATCCGCTTTCGAAGCGACGGACTGGCCGGCCGATGGCGAAACAGCCGACGGGCAGACGGACGACACGGGGAGCTGGGTCGAAGCCAATTTCGCCGAGTTTGGCGAATTCGAGCAGAGCGTCGATTTCGTTTCGACGGGTCTGCCCGAACTGGGCCGCAAGCATCGCAACCTCAACCTGGTGATCGAAGGGCTCAGGTTGCTGGGCGACCTCACCGGACAAGGCAGCAGCCTGAAGCAATCTTTCGAGAGCTTGCGCCAGGCCAGCGACCTCGACTCCGTCTCTGCCGCTCTGCTGCAAATGAGTTCGGAGCTCGATGCGTCGAAGGCGAGTGTCGAGGCATTTCAGGGCATGCGCGCAGCGCAATAATATTTTCAGGAGAAAGCGACATGTTTCAACTTAAATCAGTCCGACGGCGGATCGCCGCGTTGAATGTTCCGGGCGCGATCACGGTCGCAGCACGGCCATGGTGCGCGGTGCGGATCGCGGCCTCGCTGGCACTGGCGCTGTGCTTTCTTGCCAGCGTCCCTGCGCTCGCTGCAGCGCCCTGCTGCGGCGTGACCGACATCGCCGCAAACGGGCAGGTGACCGCCCGGGAGATCAACGGCACGCGGACCATCCTGTTTCAGGTCACCGATCCTGCCTTGCTTCGACAACTGAAGCCCGGCGCGCCGGTGTATGCCAACTTCGATACGAACCAGGTATCGCTGGACGGCAGAAAGGCCTGCTGCAACATCCTGAAAACCGGTACGGACGCAAAACAGCCGATGCCCGGGTCGACCCCGCCGACCGCGGCGGCGCCAAAGAACAAGCCGGGCGGAACGACAACGCCGAACCGGCAGACGACGACGGTCCAGGTCCCAAAAGTCGACGTCACCGCCTCGGAAGGGAGCACGGCGACGGCCATTCGCGGGAGGCCGGCGACACCCGCCGCTGCCGTAAAACAGCCGGCGCCGGCGACAACCCCGGCGGTCGCGGGCGCCCAGACCCAGGCGGTCAACCCCGACATCATTGCATTGAAGACTACTTCCGACCTCGTGGTCAGGGACCTCGGATTCACCGGCCTGGGAGAGATCGCCTTCAACCTGGTCAACCGGGGCGAAGTCGGCATCAATGTGCCGGCGAAGCAGGGCGGCGCGATGACATTGGCGGCACAGGCACCTGCGTCGGGTCCGCCGATCCCGATCGATATCTGGATGGGAACGAGCAAAATAATGACGGTTCAGCAGCCGGGCATGGCCGGGTCGCAAACGAAGAATCTCAAGGTGGCGATACCTTCCAACTACGCCGCGCCCGGGTGCCTGGAGACGCGCAATCTCAAGGTCACCGTCGATCCGCAGAATCAGTTCGCGGAGCTTTATGACGACAACAACGTCACCGAAGCGGCCAACAGCGCACGCCCCTGCCCGGACCTCGCGATCAAGAGCATCAAGCGGCACTACACAGGCCTCCTGAACGAGACCTACCAGCCCAAAGTGACGATCATCAACCAGGGCAACGCTCCATCACCGTCGACCCAGGTGTGGGGCACGTCGCTCCCCACGGGAATCTGGCCCGTGACCGGGTGGCCCGAGCTTGTCCCGACGCACACGATCGAGGCCCTGGATCCCGGCGAGACCACGAGTTTCAGAACCGGCGGCAGCGTCCTGTCGACCAACCACACCGCAATCCGCGTCATCCTCGACCGCCATTTCACAATCGATGAATCCGACGAGAGCAACAACTTCGAGGACAAGAGGCTCTAAAAGAGTATCCGGATTTCGCAGTGCGCCCAGCTCGATATGACATTTTCATCTGACTGTCGCGGACCTTGTGACATCTAAAGCTTAAACCGTCGGAGTTGCGTAACCCTGGCGGCCGGCAGCGACGTCGGGGTCCTCCGATGCCGAGTACAACGACGGTGCGGGAGCAGGAAAATGAAAACAGTGCTCATGATCTCGGCGGCTCTCCTGGCCGCAGGATGCGCAGGCGCTATTCCTTATAACTCCGGGCGTGTGGACGATCAGTACCGGCGGGAATCCGGGCGGATCGAAGCGATGGAGCAGCTTCAACAACTCAAGAGATCCTGTCTCCGGGCCGGCGGCATCGTGCAGCTCCCCCGCCAGTCCAGCAGACGACTTCCACCCACAGCGTTCGAGATGAGAGGCGCGTCCTGCCGCCGGTAATCTCCAGGCGGGCACATTTCTTTTGAACCGCTCGGGTCTGCGCGGGGAGCCGACGCAGGGAAGGATGAGGGCCGGACCTCATTTTCCCGCGATGCTGGTTCAGGGATGTACAAGGAGCAAAAAATTGTAAGGCTTACATCGCCGCTACGTCTTTGTGCCGCCGCCGCGGAGGCGCGCAAATATGGCATTAACCCGGGGAGTTGGCATGCAACGTGCAACAGCCCACCTGTACTCACAAAGCAGCTTGTACGACGACAGGCCGCTGACAGTCGAGATCCGGGAGGTACCAAATGAAGATCTGGCGGTTACTTTTTATGGCAGTCACGATGGGTGGGCTGACACTTGCGATGCAAGCGTGTGCGTTCACGGCGGGAGCAGTTGCAGGCGCGGCAGCCGGCGAAGCATTGGAAGAGGAAGGCTACGAAATCGAGTCACCGATCCAGAAGGACCGTGACAACGAATAGTTCGCAATAGGACTACAGATCGGCTTCATCGGACGCCCATCCGGGCCATCCTGACAGTTGGATTCATCGCCTCGAGCCCAACGTCCGTGGCCTCGGGGATATGCCTTTTTATGCTTTGATGCAACCTCCCGGGCACCTTTCCGCATCGAATCAATGAGTGTACGGAGTTCCCGTCGCACCAATCGATTCATCAGACGTGAGCGGAAGGAGGAGCAGATCATGCGAGCAGCAGTTCAGCACAGGGTTGGCATGCTTCCGTCGCTCATGCGGTGGAGGTGCGAACTGAAAGGTTTGGTCCTTGCAATCGTGGTAAATGCCGGCTGTGCCATGGCGCCGGTGGACGAAGCAGTGGAATACGAACGAGCCGACGCTCTGCTCGAAGCGATGGAGCAATTTGAATCGCTCAAACGCGCCTGCCGTGCCTCGGGAGGTGTTATGCATATTGAGGAAAGTTGGGGAAGGTTTACGCCAACGCTCATCGGTCTGCGTACGGCGAAATGCGCATCGCGTATGCAATCCATGCCACGCATGCGCCGTTGACGAGAGCCTGCTGACCGCCATTCATGCCAGCGTCCCTGAACCCGACGCGGTCCCGGGTTTTGGGCACCAAATGGGCAGCTAATACCGAACATCGATCAACCCAGGTGCCGTATCCTCGATTTACCGCGATGTCGACTCCTGTTGTCGTTCCCGCGGGCGATATCGCGTGGGTTCGCCCCCTCCAGGCCGACAGCGAAGGGCGAATCCGGTAGGTGGACGCCGGGATTGCGTATACAATCGCGCTGCCTTTGGGGAGGTCCTTTTTGGTAAAGCTGTTCGACGAGCTGAAGCGGCGTAACGTCATTCGGGTCGCGATCGCGTACGCGGTTGCCTCCTGGCTCCTGTTGCAGGTGGCCGACCTCGTCATTGACAACATTTCGGCGCCTGGCTGGGTGATGCAGATCTTCATGCTCGCGCTGGCGCTGGGCTTTCCGCTCGTTCTCCTGTTTTCATGGGCCTTCGAGCTGACGCCCGAGGGCCTGAAACGTGAGAAGGAAGTCGACCGCGAGCAGTCCGTTACCCATTACACCGCCCGCAAACTCGACCGGATAACCATCGTTCTCCTCGTTCTCGTACTGCTGGTCGTCGGCGCGGAGCGCATGTTCCCGGCAACAGCCCCGCCGGCCGCCGCCACTCTTTCGGACGTTGCCGACAAGTCCATTGCGGTTCTCGCGTTCGACGATCTCTCGCCGCAGGGTGACCAGGCATACTTCGCGGAAGGCATCTCGGAGGAACTGCTGAACGTCCTTGCGCAGATTCCCGACCTGAAGGTTGCCGGCCGCACGTCGTCGTTCGCATTCAAAGACCAGCAACGAGACCTGCGTGAGATCGGCGACATACTCGAGGTCGCGCACATTCTTGAAGGATCCGTGCGCAAGTCCGGGGATAACATCCGCGTTACCGCGCAGCTAGTAAAGGCGAAGGACGGCTTCCACCTGTTCTCGAAGAACTACGACCGGAAACTGGACGACATTTTCAAGGTCCAGGATGACATAGCGCGCGAGATCAGCGTGGCACTGCGCTCCGCGATCCTCGGGAAGGATTCGATCGAACCGGTGAAGCCGGCGGTCGCCGAGGCCTACGACAGTTACCTCAGGGCGCGGCAGTGGATTCACACCCGGGACAAGACCCTGATGGGGCAGGCGGCGGACCTGCTTGACCGGGCGATTGCCGTCGATCCGGACTACGCGCCCTCTTATGCATACAAGGCGCAGGTCCTGTTGCTGCTCTCCGATGCACCGGGCTCCTATGGCGACATCCCCGAGATGGAAGCGCGAAGCGTGAGCCGCCCCCTGATCGACAGGGCGCTCGAGCTCGATCCCGATTTCGCGGAGGCGCACGCGATCCTGGGACTCTGGTACATGCAGTCCGACTCGACCCTGGATGACGCGATAGCGGCCCTCCGCAATTCCCTGGTGCTCAATCCGAGCCAAAGTGATGCACGAAACTGGCTGTCGTCGCTTTTGGCGGGGACAGAGCTGGACAGTGAGAGCCGCAGCCTTCTCGAAGCCGTGGTCGAACGGGATCCGATGTACGGGCCCGCGTTCAACAATCTGATGTTTACGTACATGCAGACCCGCGACCTCGACAAGGCGAGCACCCTGGTATCGCGCGTCGAGCGTATTACGGGGAGCTCGCCCGGGGTCCGCCTGGCCCGTGGCGCAATCGCGCTCACCGGCGGAGAGATTGCAGCAGCCGTGGACGATCTGCGCGCAGCCTACGAGTTCAACCCGACTGCGCAAGTCGCACGCTACCTGTACGGCACTGCCTTGCTGCTGGTGGGAGACTACGATACCGCCGCGGACGTAACGTATGTCACGGACAGACTCGTTGCACTGGAGCTGGCAGATCGACATGACGAGGCGGCGGTATTGTTCGAGTCTCTGCGAGACCGGGAGTTCGATTCAACCGACCTGCGCACTATAGGAGACTGGTTCCTGCTGCAGGATCGGCCAGCGGAGCTCGTGCAGTTGGTCGAGGCGAACGCCGGGGAACAGGAAGAGTGGATCGCCGCACAGGTCCCGGAACCGGCCCTTTACGGCGCTTCGCATTTCACCAACCTGGCTTTCGCCCTCCGTCAACTCGAAAGAGATGCCGAGGCGGACAGGTTCCTCGCGAGGGCCGCGGAGACGCTCGCAATTCACGAGCGCCACGGCGCCGACAATTTCTGGTTCTGGATCAACTCCGCGGAGTATGCCGCCCTGACCGGCGATCCTGACCGGATGATAGCCTTTCTGCAGAGAGCCTTGGACGCCGGTTACACCGCGGAATTCGGTTTCCTGCCGCCGACGCTCGATAGTTACCGTGGCGAGCCGCGTTTTATCAAACTCGAAAACGAGGCCATCCGCCGCGCCAACGAAGAACGCCGCAAGCTCGGGCTTGTGGCGCCGACGAACCCGGCGACGTGACCACCCGGGTCCGGGGCTCTCTCATATAACACGCACGAGTTGAAGTTCGCCGCAAGGATTGGCAAGACGAACCAGATCGATGCGGCAAAGCGATAGCGAACTTTCGGAGTGACTCCATGAGAAAGCCCGAGCCGGACTGGCTGGAGGATTTGCCAGAGGCGTTTGAGATCTATCGCGCCGGACGCGAAATCGATGAAGTCGAATGCATTGTGCCGGACCTGGCAGGCAGGTCCCGAGGCAAGACGATGCCGGCGCGGATATTTAACCCGCAGCATGAAACTTATCTACCCGTTTCCATCTTTTACCAGACCATCACCGGCAGAGACGTGGAAATGGACATTGCCAATCAGTGGGCCGAAGGAGACCTGGTACTTAAACCGGACATGTCCACGGCCAAGGCTGTGCCATGGGCGAAGGAACCTACCTTGCAGGTGATTCACGATTTGTTCACTCGCGATCGCGCCCCCGTCAGTATTGCACCGCGGCATGTACTAAAACACGTGGTGAATCTGTATGCGCAACAACACTGGAGACCGGTCGTTGCTCCCGAACTCGAGTTTTATCTGATCAAGCCGAATCTGGACCCCAACGAGCCGATCCAGCCGCCGGTTGGCCGGACCGGGCGGCAAGGCAGCAGCAATCAGTCGTACTCGATGTCTGCCGTGGATGATTACGGTCCGGTAATCGATACTGTTTACAACTTCGCACGTGACGCCGGCCTGACCATCGATACCGTTATCCAGGAAGACGGCGCGGGTCAGGTGGAAATCAACCTGTCGCATGGCGATCCCGTGTTGCTTGCAGACCAGGTTTTTTACTTCAAGCGCATCATCCGGGAGGCGGCATTGAATCATCAGATGTTTGCAACCTTCATGGCTAAACCGATGCGCGACCAGCCCGGCTCTGCCATGCATGTGCATCAAAGCGTCGTGGACATGAATACCGGACAGAATATTTTCAGCGATGCGCAGGGCAACGCCAGCGCCCTCTTCATGCATTTCATCGGTGGCAGCCAGAAGTACCTGCCTCAGGCGTTGCCGCTGCTGGCGCCGTACGTGAACAGTTACCGGCGCTTCGAGTCGGATTCCAATTCCAGCGCACCCACCAATTTTGCGTGGGGTTACGACAACCGCGCCACCGGGCTGCGTGCGCCGAATTCCGGCGCGCAAGATCGCCGTCTGGAAAACCGCGTGGTCGGCGTCGACTGCAATCCGTATCTGGCCATCGCGACCGGGCTTGCTTGCGGCTACCTCGGCATGATGACGGAAACCACCCCCGGCGAACCGGCCGCCGGTGAGCCGGGAGACGATGAACACCGCATTCCGACCACACTCGATGAAGCTTTAACCTTGTTTGAAGCCGCCGATGAGGTTCACCAGGTACTGGGTCAGGACTTTTGCATGGTTTATGGTGCAGTGAAACGCGAAGAGATGCGCCTGTTCCATCGTGAAATCAGCCCATGGGAACGTGAGCATTTGTTGTTGAATGTATGATCCAGGTTGTTTGGCCGCAGCGACTCCCCGTGCCGTTGTCATCGTCACCGTCCGGCGATCGCCTGCGGCGGCGCTCTTGCTCAGGGGAGTGGCTATGAAGGGCACACCCGGTGGCTCGCAAGCCTTCTGGCCGCGCGACGCTTCCGATTGAAAGCTTAGCGGCAGCGAACACCGGAGGCCAGACGGCCCGGGCTCGATCTGTCCAACAACGTTTGCGGCCGACGTGCGCATGGCGCATGATTTCTTCGTGCACACGCCCGCGGCTGGAATGCGGGCGTGAGGCTGACTGCAGGTCATCCGGGTTCAGCAGACGTCATGACGCGTTCTGTATTCTTGCGGTTTTGCTGGGTGCCCGCGGCCGTGTGGGCCGCGACCTGGCTCTACCTCCGTTCGTACGATGGTTGGGGCGCCTGGGCCTCCGCTCCCCTGCTGTTGCCCAGCCTGCTCTTGAGCGGGCTGTGGGTTATCATCGGACTCATCCTCCTTGGCCCCACAAAGCACGCTACCGCGCTGGCCCTGGTCCTCTCCCCGATGTTCGCGGCAGCTTGCTCATTCGTGTCGGCCGCGGAGATTCCTCATCTGCAGAGGCAAGGGACCGCGACCCGGCTTATCGTCGAGGATAAACCGTTTCTCGTTCTGGGCGGCGAGCTCGGTAACTCGACGGCATCCAGCCTCGAATACCTGAAGCCTCACCGGAAGACATTGAAGGAGATGCATCTCAACACGGTGCTCGCGCCGGTGTCGTGGGAGCTGATCGAGCCTGTCGAGGGACGCTTCGACTTTTCGCTCGTCGACGGGCTCCTCCGCGATGCACGCGAAGCGGAGCTTCGCCTCGTACTGCTCTGGTTCGGCAGTTACAAGAACAGTATGTCGACCTATGTGCCGGGGTGGGTAAAGCGCCAGCAGGATCGCTTTCCTCGCGCTGAATCCGCCAACGGCGAGAGCCAGGAAATACTTTCGGCTTTCTCCGCGAACAACCGGGAAGCTGATGCGACGGCGTTCAAAGCGTTGCTGGCGCACCTTCGCGACGTCGATGCGAGGCAGAACACGGTCATCATGGTCCAGGTAGAGAACGAAACCGGCATGTTACCCACGGCGCGAGAGTACGGAGCGGAAGCAAATCGTCAATTTGCCGCGCCGGTCGCGCCAGAGCTTCTGTCCTCGCTTGCCGCAAATCGTGCTGAGCTCGTGCCCGAACTACGAATGCTCTGGGAAGCGAACGGCGCTAAGACTGACGGAGACTGGCGCGCGGTCTTCGGTAGCGGCAATGCGGCAGAGGAGATTTTCACTGCGTGCGTGCCGGACGCGCTGAAAGCGGTGCGGACGCTTACGACGTTCTGCAGCAGCTCGCGCCCGTTATCCTCGCGAACCAGGGCAAGGGGCGAATGGCCGGCATGACCCCGCCGGTTGCCTACGACGGAAGCGTCACCGACTCGCCTGAAACCGTGATGCTGGGCGAGTACACATTCGAGGTTTCCTACATCGATCCGTGGGTGCCGAAATCCGGGCAGACCATTTCGGCGCATGGCGGGCTGATCGTGCACATCGCGCCCGAAGAGTATTACTTCGCAGGGTCCGGCCTGACGATCACGGCTTCACCCGCAGGTTCCGGATCGGGGCTCGCCGGCATTGAAAGCGCCTGGGAAGGCCGGTTCGATAACGGCGAGTGGAAAGCGGGCAGGCTTCTCAATGGCGATCAGACTCACCAGGGCCGCCATATCAGGTTGGAACCGGATCGCTTCAGCATCCAGAAAGTAAGGTTCTACCGGTACGAGTAGCGCGCCGGTGCTGCAAGGATCTCCAATCGGAAACACGCCGCGATCCAATGGTTGTACTATCCTTGAGGGAAACTCTGCGCAGGTCGCAAGGGCAAAGCACAGCTTCGCCTGGCTACCGCGCCATCTGTCGCTCACGCGATGGCGCGGCCGGGCATCACTGGCCGGGTGATGGGCGGTTCGACGGAGGGACAGCACATGGGTGGTAAGCGAGGACCCGTCGGTCCGGATCTGACAGCGGGTGTTGCCCTCGCCGACGTGCCGGAAGGCGGCATGCTCGGCGGTCACGTCGGCGACGCGAACGTGCTCGTCGCGCAGAGGGAAGGCAGGCTGCTCGCCGTGAGCGCGAAGTGCACGCATTACGGCGGACCGCTCGACAAGGGCCTGATTGTCGGCGGGACGGTGCGCTGCCCGTGGCATCACGCGCGCTTCGATCTCGACACCGGCGAGGCGGTCGGGGCGCCGGCGCTCAACGCCGTTTCGTGCTGGAGAGTCGAAGTCGAGAACGACAAGCTGTACGTGCGCAAGCGGGCCGCGCCGCCGGCTGCGCACCGGCGGCCGGCACGATCGCCCTCGTCGGTAGTGATCGTCGGCGGCGGCGCCGCCGGCGAGGCCGCGGCCGAGATGCTGCGACGCGAGGGATACGACAACTCCGTGACGATCCTGAGCGACGATGCCGCACCGCCGTGCGACCGGCCGAATCTCTCCAAAGATTATCTGGCCGGCACCGCTGAGCCCTCCTGGATACCTTTGCGGAGCGGGACGTTCTACCGCGAGCAACAGATCGACTTGCGATTGAATACCAAAGTCGCGGCGATCGATCCGGCGGCGGCCGAGGTTCGGCTGGCCGACGGCACGGCGCTGGCGTACGGCGCCTTGCTGCTCGCTACGGGGGCCGAGCCGCTACGCCTGAACACGCCCGGTGCCGAATTGCCCCACGTGCATTACCTGCGTACGCAGGCGGACAGCGAGGCGATCATCGGCGCGGTTCAGGCCGGTGCAAAGCGCGCCGTCGTCATCGGCGCGAGCTTCATCGGACTGGAAGTCGCCGCCTCGCTGCGTCAGCGCGACGTCGAGGTGCACGTGGTGGCGCCCGACAAGCGCCCGCTGGAGCGTGTCATGGGCGAAGCGTTGGGCGACTTCGTCCGGACGTTGCACGAAGCAAAGGGCGTCGTGTTCCACCTCGAGCAGACCGCCGCACGGTTCGACGCCGATCGCGTCACCTTGCAGAGCGGCAAACGGCTGGCGGCGGATCTGATCGTCGTCGGCATCGGCGTGCGCCCGCGCACCGCGCTGGCCGAGGCGGCCGGCCTCGAGGTCGATCGCGGCGTGATCGTGAACGAGTATCTGCAAACCAGCGCGCCGAACGTTTACGCCGCCGGAGACATCGCACGCTGGCCGGACAAGGCGAGCGGCGAGCGCATCCGCGTCGAGCACTGGGTGGTCGCGCAGCGACAGGGCCAGGCCGCGGCGCGCAACATTCTCGGCGCTGAAGCGGCGTACACGGAGGCGCCGTTCTTCTGGAGCCAGCACTACGATGCCGGCATCAATTACGTCGGCCACGCGGTGGATTGGGACCGTATCGAGACTGACGGCGACCCCGCGAAGTACGATTTCATCGCGCGCTTCATCGACGGAGGCCGCACGGCGGCAGTGGCTACCCTTTATCGCGACGTCGAAAGCCTGAAGCTGGAAGCGGAAATGGAGGCGCACGCGGCAGGCTGGTAGGCCCGCAAGTACTACTCGTCCGCCGCCAGCGCGTAGAGAAAATCGACGTAGGATTTTTCGATCTCGGCCAATCCGGCAACATCCGACCCCTCACGAGGGTAAATCAACATGATCTCGTTCGGCGCATGGGCACCGGTACCGAAGCCGGTTCCGTACGGCACCATCGGAATCCCCAGCCGTTCGGTGAACTGGTAGAACGGTGCGCTGCCGGCTATACGCGGATTCACTGTGACGGCTGTGGCGTACTTGTTACCAACACTGATCGCGGCTCTCACCATCGCTGCATCGACTGAAGTTTGCGCAGCCGGGTATGAGCTGAGCACCCGCATATCGATGTCGTCGAACCCGTTGGCATCGAGATGCGCACGGATCTTTGCCAGTGCTTCCTGAGGATCTATGCCGGGCGGCAGTCGCGAATCGACCTTCGCAGTAGCCGCGTGCGGCAATATCGTCTTGACGCCCTCGCCCGTATAACCCGACCAGATACCGTCGATATTGAGAGTCGGCATCAACAGCAGCTCCATCTGCGCGTTCTCGCCGTCCATGCCGTCGATCCACTGTTCCACGCCCAGCGACTCTTTCAATTGCTTTTCATTAAGATTTTCGAGCACACCGCGCATCAGGCGCTGCTCTTCCTCGTTCATTGCGCGGAGGTCGTCGTAATAATCCTCGATCAGAATCGTGTTGCCGTCGTCGCTGGTCATCGATGCCAGCGCCTGCACCAGTCGCCAAACCGGCGAGTCGACGGCGGCTTTGAAGGACCCGTGAATTTCTGCCTTGGTCGGACCGCCTTGTGGGCCACCGTGCGCCGCAAGTTCGAAGTAGATGATGCCCTTGACACCCAGGATTATCGACAGGACACCGTCAGGCCGCTGGGAGTTGAATGGGAAAATGGCCCCGACAGCTTCTCGCAGCCGGTCTTCATATTTGTCGATGATCTGCGGATAATGCGGCGAGCCAAGCTCCTCTTCACCTTCCGCGGCAACCATCAGGTTGACCGGCAGTTTGCCGTTCACCGCGATGATCGACTGCACGGCATTGAGAAAGGCGCGTTCCGGCCCTTTCTGATTGGTGGCGCCCCTGCCCATCAGCACTTTGCCCAGTTCGTGGTCGACCAGCCCGGCATCGAACGGCGGGCTTTGCCAGTCGGCGGGATTGACCGGTTGCACGTCATACATCATGTATAACAACAACGTCTTTTCGGCGCCCGCATCGTAATAACCCCAGACGCCGGGGTGCCCGTCTGTCGGCACCAGCTCCGCCTCCGCGAAACCCAGTGTCTTGAGATCGTCGCGCAGCATTTCCGCCATTTCCTGGATCCCGTCGTCTTCCGCGCTGATCGACGGCTGGCGAATCCAGCGCTGGATGTTGCCAATGTGTTCATCCAGATTGGCATCGATGTGCTGATAAACGGACGCATGATCGCCGGGGTAAGGAGCAATGCTGGCCGCAGAAAAGCTGTGACCGACATCCAATCGAAAGCCTGGCCGTTTGACCTCAACATCGGATCCGGGCTTCGCGGGGGACTGCTCTGAATCAGCAGTCGCATCGCGACTGTTCTCGGGCTGGCAGCCACTGCAAACAAGCAGACCTGCCACCACCATCAGAAGATACTTCTTCACTTTATTGTCCCTCTGGAATACACGTACCATCGCGTATGAATACCAGCACAACCTGCTTCAAAGCAATTAATAACATTGCCTCCTCATCTGCTTCCGATTAACGGCAGTGGCGCGACACGGGATTGGGACGCATCCAGGAGAGAGCCATGCGATTTTGTAGCCGATCATGGGCAGCACTTGGGCTGTTGTTCGCCTGTCAGTCGGCAGTGCCGGGCGAGCTCGACGTGCACGAGGATTATTATGCGGGCTTTGCCCAGGGTACCTACTACGGTTTGCTGTTGGCCGGAGAAGACTACGAGGTCGCCTGGTGCATGCGCGGCGAACTCGTATTCGAGGCAAAAGGCATGGGCCAGGGTGTGGAGTTCCAAAGGACGATGGAGCGATTGCTCGCGGCCTGCCGCGAGGCATCTCGTCGCAGCCCGGAACAGTAATAGAAAGTCCGAAAGGTTTAGCGTCGGCTAGTTGAAACTTTTTGGATGTGCTCGCTCAATCCGCCCCCGCACGTTCTCGCGGAAATAAATCATCCTGCACGGGGCGCCAAACAAGGCACGACACTTTCAGCGCAGCCGGGCCGCAATTCCGCTCAACGTCCCGGCCAACCCGGTCCGGCGCTTCTTCGTGACAGCGTCGCCTTCGTTCCCATCGAGCGCCGCCGCCAGCGATTCCAGCTGGTCAGCCAGTCGTCCATCACGTGCGCTACTCCCCAGGCGCGCCGCCACACGATCCAGCGCATCGGTCAACTCGGCCGCGGTCGACGCCGGCAACGACCCGCTGCGCTCGAGCTGGTCGAGATACGCTCGTGCAACCACCGGCTCATCCGGCCAGGTGACGCGAAATTGCTGCTGCGGGTTGAACCGCTCGCCCTGGTCGGCCAGGACCGCCGCCGCGATCTCGTTCCCCGTGAGGTGTTCGCCGGGAACAAGCCCCAGCACGTCCAGGCCACGCACGGTTTCGGTCCCGTAGATCCGTCCCCCGTACCAATAGACCGACCAGTAACCGCCGAAGACCATCTCCCCGGCATCGATCGGACCGCGGTCGAAGTACGCAATCTCGACGGGGTTTGCAGAGTCGGTGAAATCGATCACCGAGACGCCGCCCTGGTACCAGGCCTGGACGAAGATGTCGCGGCCCGGCACCGGCACGATCGAGCCGTTGTGCGCCACGCAGTTTTCCTGCTCGACCTGCGGAGCCGGCAGCTTGTAGTAACCGCGGAACGCGAGCCGGTCGTCGACGATGTCGTAGATGGCGTCCGCGCCCCAGGTGAGGGGATCGTAAGCGCGGCAGCGCGCGCGGGTGCCGCCGCCCCATTCGTCGGTGAACAGGACCTTGGTGCCGTCGTTGTTGAAGGTCGCGGAGTGCCAGTAGGCAAAGCCCTTGTCGACGACGGCATCGATCCGCTTCGGCTTCAGGGGATCGGAGATGTCGAAGATGATGCCGTTGCCGGAGCAGGCGCCGGCCGCGATGCCCTGCTCCGGAAACACGGTGATGTCGTGACACTGGTCCGTCGGGCCCGTTTCCTGCGTGTCGTCGCCGTGGTCGCCGCCGCGCCACAGGCCGGCCAGCGCGCCCGTCTCCGGATCGGCGAAGACGGCGGGGCTGTCGACGATACGCGCGCTGGCGGGATCGTCGACCGGGATCTCGATGACGTCGATGCGAAACAGCGCGGTCCGCTCGTCGCCCGCGATCTCACCGATACAGCCCTCCATCTCTTCCGCCTCGCGCACGGTCGAAGTGCCGGAGTTGTAGACGATGATCATGCCGTCTTCATCCGGTCCTGCGACGACCGAGTGCGTGTGCGAGCCGCGACAGGTCTGGACCGCGCCCACCTGCATGGGCCGGATCAGATCGCTGATGTCGAAGATGCGCAGCCCGCGGAAGCGCTCGGAACTGACTTCTTCGCTGACGCCCTCGAGGCCGCAATCGCGTCGCCCGCGCGTCTGTTCCACCGACATGAACAGGAGATCGCCTACGACGGACACGTCGCCCTGCCCGCCCGGGCAAACCACGGAGCTCATGAGTTCCGGCATGCCGTCGTCCTGCAGCCGATAGACATTGAAGCCGTGGTAGCTGCCGACGACCATCACGTCGCCGGCGAAGGCGATATCGGTGTTGATGAAGCTCAGCAGCGGTGCGCGCGGATCGTCCTCGCCTTCCGGCTTCTCCGGGTCCGCGGCGTCTCCGGGCTCACCGTCGGCCTCTTCGCTGCCTGACTTCAAGAGACTGGGCGGCAGCTCCGCCGGGTTGCGCGGGTCGAAGAACCCGGCCGGCCGGGGCAACGTCGCCAGGAGTTGCATATTTGCGATCGCCTGTCCGGCGTCCTGCAGCCCGGCCCGGAGGCTCGGGCGCGGATCGCTGGACAGCCTGGCCAGGAGCGCATGCATCCGCTCGATCTCGGCGGTCTGGTCGTTAGTGACGTCCGTCGTGAACTCCAGCAGGACCGGGTCGTACGCGGAGCCCGGCTGCTCCAGCAGCTTCTCGACCATCGTCACCGCGCCTTCATGGTGGTCCATCATCAGCTCCAGGAACAGCCGGTCAAAGGCAGCGCCTTTCGAGCGCTCGAGCTCGGCCAACTGTTCCGGCGTGGCCATGCCGGCTGCCCGGTGGCCGGTGTGCATGCCCTCAAGAGCGGTCGGCTTCGGCACGCGCTCGCCGCGTGCGCGCAGCCACTGCTGCATGAAGGCGATCTCGTCCTCCTGCGAAGCGTCGATGCGCCCGGCGAGATCGATCAGCTCCGGCCGGTTCGTCCGATCGGCGACCAGCGCGGCCATCTGCACCGCCTGGTGGTGGTGCGGGACCATGTCCTGCATGAACCTGACGTCATCCGGCGAGTAGCCGGTATTCGCGATCTCGATCGCCTCTTCGGCGCTGAGCGCCCGCGGCGCTTCGCCCGGCGCGCCGGGGTGGACGATGGGTGCGTCCCCGGCCGCGGCGAGCGACGCCTGCCCCATCAGGAATACGGCCGGGATTGCGCACCAAAGCAGGTGAACGAGGGAGGGACGGACTGCGCTCAACGTTGTAGCTCCTCTTGTCGGGATCAGCTGGATTCCTTTCGGGCACAAATGTACCAGAAGGAGGATGCAGGCTCCGGGCTGTCTGCCGATGCACGTCGGTCGTTGCCCGTTCGCGAATGCTTCTCCTTCAGGAAATCCCTCCGCGCTTTCGCCACCTCCGTGGAATGACCCGCGGTCCGGGAGGCGGGCCGCGACCTGCTACTTTGTTGCGAGTTTCCCGCTCTCCGCCTGAATGCGGTTCCAGTCCTCCTGGAGCTCCGGCGTAAAGGCTTCGCCGAAGTCCTCGGCCGCGAACACCGGCCGTATCTCCACATCGGACTCCTCGTTCATCGGATTCGGGCAGCGCCTGACCCAGTCGACGGCGTCCTGCATCGACTCGACCTCCCACAGCCAGTAGCCCGCAACCAGTTCCTTGGTTTCCACGAAGGGACCGTCGATGACGCTGCGATTCTTGCCGGAGAAGCGCACGCGCACGCCTTCCGAGCTCGGCTTCAGGCCGTCTCCGCCGAGCATGATGCCCGCCTTCACCAGTTGGTCGTTGTAGGCCATCATTTCCGTGATCAGTTCCTCGCTGGGCATTTCGCCGGCTTCGGAGCCTTTGGTCGCTTTTACGAACACCATGACTTTCATCGTCGATCTCCTCTGTCGAATGGGTCAAGTGAATGTGCTGTCCATTAGTCGATGCTGGAATCCGAAGATCGATTGCCTGTTTTGCGATGCACGTCAGCGCTGCTTCACTTCCCGTCGTGGACACTTCGCCCATGAAGTACGAGCCTCGGTTCCACGCATGAACCCGGAAATGCACACAGATCTGCTCAGGACTGTGTGGTTATCCGACGTGCATCTCGGATCCCGGGCGTGCCGGGTCAACTTGTTGCTCGATTTTCTGCGCCAGACGCGCTGCGAACTCCTGTACCTTGTCGGCGATATCATCGATCTCGAAAGCTTGCGCCGCACGTTCTACTGGCCGGCGAGCCATAGTGAAGTGTTGCGGATGCTGTTGAAGAAAAGCCAGGAAGGTACCAGAGTAATCTACATTCCCGGCAACCATGACGACGATCTCCGTGCATACGCCGGGTTGAAGTTCGGCAACATCGAAGTGTCACGGCAGGCTATCCACACCACACGCGCGGGAAGGCGCTTGCTGGTGCTGCACGGGGATCAGTTCGACGCCGTCGTCCGGGGAAGGTCGTTCGGCGTGTTGCTTGGTTCGCTTGCGTGCCGCACTCTGCTCGCCCTGAATCGCTTCACGCACTGGCTGCACGACCTCTCGGGTCGTCCTTACTGGTCGCTTGCGCAGCATGTCAAGTCGCGGTTCGGCGGGGCGCGGCGTTACGTCGACCGGTTTCGGCATGCCACCCTCGCCGCGGCCCGCGAAGCACGCGTCGACGGCGTAATCTGCGGTCACATCCACAAAGCCGATCTGGTTGAACTCGACGGGCTGCTCTACTGCAACGACGGCGACTGGGTGGAGAGCTGTACGGCGCTCGTCGAAAATCAGGGCGGCGAATTGTCCTTGCTCAAATGGCGGCCGTCGGTTGCGGCTGTCGCAATGTCGGCAAGGTCCTCTGTCTACGCCCCGCAATTTGTAACCAAAACACAACAGGTCTCGTCTACATAATATATGTAGCAATCCGGAGACAGTAGCGCTGGCGATTCGCGAGCGGCTATCCTAATGCTTCGTCTTGTCGCAGGGCGCAAACTCATGTGGCGACATTCCTTCGCTTCAATCGGAAGCCCGGTCCAAAGACCGGGCACGCGGACCAGCCAGCCGCGTGAAATGTCGCTGTACGAGCGTGCGCGGCCTGGGGCTGGCAGGATCGATGCTTAGGCGCAACAGCAATGAAAAGCGACTACCGGAGGGTTGGACCGACCGCGAGCACTATCGCCGTGCTGCAGATGTTGGCGCCACCCGTTACATCCATTCTCACGCTCATGCTGTGCAGCGAGCTCTACGGCATCGAAGTAAGCGATCACTACACGTTCCTGGCCGTCATATCCGCGCTCCTCTACTACATGATCATGCGCCGGCAGATCGCGGAGGATTGGGGCGCTTTCACATCCAGCTGGACCGTCGTACAGAAAACCGCGATCGCCTGGATCGCCGTCGTCGCAATTCTGGTGTTCCTCGGTTACGCGACGAAGGTCTCGAGTGCATATTCGCGCCTCGTGGTGTTCACCTGGTTCGTGGTCACGCCGCTGTGCGCGGCCGCGGCATTGGTGCTTCTGCATAAGGCCTACAGGCAGACGGTGATCAGCCTTGGGCAGGCGCAGGTGGCGGTCATTGCAGGCGTCAACGAGGCGAGCTTGCGCCTGGGACGATCGATTGTGCAGCGGCCGGAACTCGGCTTGACGCTCAAAGGCTACTTCGACGATCGGGAACCGGCCCGCTTGGGCGACCTGGATCAACGCATGTTACTGGGGAAGTTTTCGGACCTGCGGGAGTACGCGCAGCGTGAGCGCATCGACACCATCTTTGTGGCGATTCCGTTGAGCTACGCGCAGCGCGCGCGCGCGTTGCTGGACGAGCTCACCGATACGACCGCGTCGCTCTACTTCGTGCCCGACCTGCTGTCGTTCGACCTGATGCGGTCGATGACCACCGACGTGGACGGCATACCCGTCGTTGCGCTTTGCGAAACACCCTTCCACGGACTTCGCGGCCTGTGCAAACGAGCGAGCGACGTGGTGCTCGCTTCGCTCATGTTGCTGTTCGCCTCGCCCTTCATGCTGATCATTGCAGCGGCGATAAAGCTCACGACGCCGGGCAGCGTCATCTTCAGGCAGCGGCGCTACGGCCTGGATGGCCAGGAAATCGTCGTCTATAAATTCCGCACCATGACGACTTCCGATGACGACAGCTCCGTTCGCCAGGCGTCCAGGGACGACGAGCGCACAACGCCCGTCGGACGGTTCCTGCGCCGCTACTCCCTGGACGAGCTGCCTCAGCTCTTCAATGTCCTGCAGGGGAGCATGAGCGTGGTCGGACCCCGGCCCCACGCGATCGCTCACAACGAGCAGTATCGAAAGTTGATCCGAGGCTACATGGTGCGCCACAAGGTAGCGCCCGGCATCACGGGACTCGCGCAGGTCAATGGCTGCCGCGGCCAGACGGCAAACGTGGATGAAATGAGAGAACGCCTCGCGTATGACCTGGAATACCTGGGTCGCTGGTCGCTGTTGCTGGATTTCAAGATTCTGTTGCGAACTCTGGCCATATGGTTCCGGGACGAGAAGGCGTACTGATCATTGGCAGATCGCAGCTCCGCGCGGCCGGTGCTCACGGATAACGCTCATGATGACGGCCCGCGCACTCGCATCCATCGCTCGATCTGCCCTGTATGACTTCCTATCCTTTGTGCCACAGTTGACATACCTCTCACTGCTATGTATGTTGCCTCTATGTACGATGCAGGGCGCCACCGCGCGCCGCCGCCGCGGGAGCTCTGAGGAAGCATGGTCATCAACAAGGATCTCGTGGCCGCCTCATCGACCCCGCTCGTTCTGGCGATCCTGGCCAATGAGGACAGTTATGGCTACGCCATCCTGAAGCGCGTCCGGGAGTTGTCCGCAGGCCATATGGAATGGACGGACGGGATGCTCTATCCGGTGCTGCATCGACTCGAGCGGCTCGGCTACATCGAGGCAAGCTGGGAGGTCTCGGAGAGCGGCCGTCGACGCAAGTACTATCGGATCACGGCCCGGGGACGGACGCAGCTCGCCGAGGAACGCAGGCAGTGGCAGGCCGTGGACGCGACGCTGCGGGGCATCTGGTCGGCCCTTTCACTCCCCCTCCCGGCCAGCGCCCTTATGCCGCTCGTGCCGCGAGGAGCCTGAAACGTGGCGGCGCCGGACTGCGCGATTCGGATCGAAGAGCAGATCGAGCAGTGGCGGAGTTATCTGCGCCGACGGCAGGCGATCCACTCCGTCGACGTGGAGGAGCTGGAGGACCATCTGCGCGAGCAGGTCTCGGCCCTCGTCGGCGCGGGACTCAGCGACGACGAGGCCTTCCTGGTGTCGGTCAAGCGCATGGGAGACCTCGACACGCTGTCGCGGGAGTTCGCGCGCGAGCACTCGGAGCGGCTCTGGAAACAGCTCGTGGTGATTCCCGGCGCTGCCGGGCAGCCGGGCGCGCGGGCCCGGGGCGAAGCCGTGGTCGCCTTCTGCCTCGCGGCGATCGCGGCGCTGGCCGTCAAGGCGCCCGAGCTGTTCGGCCTTCGACTGGACGAAGACGCCGGATTCTACGCCCGCAATCTGAGCCTGTTCGTGCTCCCCGTCCTCACAGGCTACTTCGTCTGGAAGCGGGGACCCGATCCGGCCACGCGCCGCTGGATGGCGGCGGCGTTCGTCGTGGCCGCCGTCTTCGCCAACGTCTATTCGTTTTCGCCCGGGTTTTCGCCCGGGGGATATACGGAGATTCTCACGGCGATGCACCTGCCGATCGCCCTGTGGCTGGTCGTCGGCATCGCGTACGCCGGAGGCCGGTGGCGTGACGGCGGCGGCCGCATGGACTTCATACGGTTCTCGGGCGAGCTCTTCATCTATTACGTACTGATCGCGCTGGGCGGCGCCGTGCTCACCGGCTTCATGGTGGCGATGTTCGAAGCCATCGGGATCGATACGGAGCCTTTCTTCACGCGTTGGATGCTGCCGTGCGGCGCCCTGGGAGCCGTCGTGATCGGCTCCTGGCTGGTGGAGGCAAAGCAGAGCGTGATCGAGAACATGGCGCCGGTGCTCACGCGCCTGTTTACGCCGCTGTTCGCCATCGTGCTGCTCGCCTTCCTGGCGACCATGACGTGGATCGGGCGCGGGATCGACTTCCATCGCGACATGATCATCGCGTTCGACCTGCTCCTGGCGGTGGTTCTCGGGCTGCTCCTCTATTCCATCTCCGCGCGCGACCCGCGGGCAGCCCCGGACGCTTTCGACGTGCTGCAGGTGGTACTCGTGATCAGCGCCCTGCTGGTCGACACGGTGGCGCTGTGGGCGATCGCCACGCGCATCTCGGAGTTCGGCTTCAGCCCGAACCGCGTGGCCGCCCTGGGCGAGAACGTCATCCTGCTCGTCAATCTCGCGTGGTCCGCCGTGCTCTATGTCCGCTTCCTGCGCGGCCGCGGATCTTTCGCCGGCCTGGAGCGCTGGCAGACGGCCTACCTGCCGGTTTACGCCGTGTGGGCGGCGATCGTCGTGATTGTCTTTCCGCCGCTCTTCGGGTACATCTGAGGCCGGGGAGACGCTACGGGGGATGCCAGCCTGTGGGCGCCTGCGTCAACGGCCGGGCGCACCGTCTTCAGCGTCCCTTCAACCGGGCCTACCGCGACCGGAACGGACCTGGTTCTATTCCTCCCACCGCAACAGTGCGGAATTCTGCCACCGATCTACGGAACATCGAGATTCCGCAGTCGGTACATGAGAAGCGCTGCACGCTTGGTCTGACTCGGCAACGTAGTCAGATCGGCGGTCTCCCGTTCGGTGTGCCCTCCCTCCCCCATGAGCCCGATCCCGTCCAGCGCCATGGCGACCCGGCCGGCCGTGAAGGAAATGTCGGCGGCGCCGGCGGCGCCGGGGTCCACCGCGCCCACCCCGCCCAGGCCCAGGTCGCGGCTGGCCTGATCGTACAGAGACAACAGGCGCCGGTTGCCGTCCGTGGGGGCGAGCGGCGGGTATCCGTCCGTAAACTCGATTTCCGCGGAGGTGCCTGGCAGATGCCGGGCCGCGATGTCTTCCATGCGGGATTTGGCGGAAGCGAGCTGGTCCATGGTGAGCGTTCGCAGATCGCCCGTCACCACACCGTGCTCGGCAATTACATTCGCCTTGCCAAAGGCGTCGCCGGAGGAATGGGCGTCGTCGTAGTCCACCCGGGTGCCGACCAGCCCGATGCCGGGATTGAAGGTCAGGTAGCGTTCTCCGGCCAGCTCGCGGCGGAATCCATCCAGAATGCGAGCCACCTCGAACGCCGCGCCAGCCCCCACCTCGTCGCGGAATATCAGTGAGGAGTGAGCGGGTGTGCCGGATACTGTGAGCCGCCAACCGGTATATCCTCGCCGCGCGATGACGGCCGTCTCCGGATTGCCGTCGCCGTCCTCGAAGCCGAGCGCCACGTCGGCGACATCCGCCGCTTCCAGCAATACCCGCCGCGCCTCGGACAGCGGGCTGCCCGAGGATTCCTCGTCTCCGGTCATTACCACCGTGATCTGCAGGTCCCCTAGCGCGCCCACTGCTTTCAACGCCGCCAGGGCCTCGACGATGATCACGTCGCCGCCTTTCATATCGATGATGCCGGGACCTTTCGCCCGCTCCGCGCCGAGACGTTCAAAATGCTGGAATTGGCTGTCGGACTCGAACACGGTATCCAGGTGACCGATGAGCAGCAGGTGCGGGCCGCTTCCACGATGCCGGGCGACTAAATGGCCCGCACGCTCGAATGCCGCACCGTCCACCCAGCTGACCTCGAACGCCAGGTCCTCGAGAGAGTCACCGAACAGTTTTCCGACCTGCTGCACTCCCTCTGGATTCATGGTGCCGCTGTTGATCTCGACGGCCTGCTGCAACAGGGCCATTGCCTCGGACTGGCGACTGTCGACCACCCTGGCGAGCTGCTGTTCCGTGTCAGAAAGCGCTGCTCCATCGGCGGCGCAGGCGAGGAATACCGCCAGCGTGACAACGGCCATCAGGCTTCGAGCTTCAGACATTCCAATCTCCGTGGCGCGGGCGGCACATCATACCTGAGGCCGCCAGAGCACGGCCGGACAGCCAGCAGGCTCAACTCGTTCGATAAAGGGGGCGGGACACGCGAACTGTCATACCGGCACATTAGCGCGGGTTACCATCATGGATCGGGCCGGACGCAAAATCGATGAAGTCGAATGCCTTGTGCCGGACCTGGCAGGCTTGTCCCGGACGTTCACCAGGTACTGGGTCAGGACTTTTGCATGATTTATGATGCGGTGAAGCGCGAAGAGATGCGCCTGTTCCATCGTGAAATCAGCCCATGCGCCTGGGAACACCCCAATGAAGACCATACGACTTCCGCTCGTCTTTTTCGTCCTTGCCGTTCTGACCGCCTGTTCCAGCGAAACTTCGCAACCCGGCGGCGCCGACCTTCTTCTCATTAATGGCCGCGTTTACACGTTGGACTGGAACGATCCGGGCGGTGACGGCGCGTTGCCGAAAGACGCACCGTACGATGGCAGCCGCTGGCAACCGGACGCCGATGCAGTAGCCATCGAGGGAAATCGAATCGTTTTCGTCGGCTCGACGTCCGATGCGTCGTCGCACCGGGGTGACTCGACCCGCGTCGTCGATCTCGCCGGCGCCACCGTCATTCCGGGGCTGGTCGATTCGCACACGCATGTATTCGGACTCGGCGCTGCGCTCGATCTTGTCGACCTGGTGGATGTCGACACGGAAGAAGAAGCGGTCGCGCGTGTCGCGGAACGGGCCCGGAGTGTGCCGAAGGGCGACTGGATCGTCGGTCGCGGCTGGGACGAGGGCGCCTGGGCCAATCGCTATCCGGACAAGGTCCTGCTGTCCGAGGCGGTGCCGGATCACCCGGTGTTCCTGGCCAGCCTGCACAGCTTCGCCGGCTGGGCGAACCAGATGGCGCTGGATGAGGCGGGCATCACAGCCGAAACCGAGGCGCCGGTTGGCGGTGAGATCCGGCGGACCGCCGCCGGTGAACCGAACGGGATGTTCCTCAATAGAGCCGTGCCGCTGATCAGTGACGCCGTCCCGCCGCCGCCGCGCGAGACCGTTACGAAGCAGGTACTCGCGGGGCTCCGGCAAATGGCGGAAGACGGGTACGTGACCGTCCATGAAGCGGGCCTCGACGCGCGCGAGATGAGCATCCTCGAAGACCTGGAAGCGTCGGGACAACTGCCGATACGGGTCTACGCGATGCTGTCGCTGCGCGATGAAGACCTCATCCGCGAGTGGCTTGCCAGGGGCCCGGACCAGGACAGTGACAGCATGCTGGTCACGCGAGCGGTCAAGGCCTATTACGACGGGGCCCTTGGCTCGCGCGGGGCGCGGCTTCTTTACGATTACGCCGATCAACCCGGGCACCGCGGCGTCAGCGGCGACAATTACGGCTTCAACGAGGCGCTGACCGAGGAGGCGATGCAGCGCGGCTTTCAGCTGGCGATTCACGCGATCGGTGATGCCGGCAATCGCGAGTCACTGGACATCCTGGAGCGCATATTCAAAGCACACCCGGAGACCGCCAGGTACCGGCATCGCATCGAGCACGCTCAAGTGCTGCACCCGGACGACATTCCGCGCTTCGGTGACCTCGGAGTCATTGCTTCGATGGAGCCGCCGCACGCGATGGAGGACAAGACCTGGGCGGAAGCGCGAGTCGGGCCGGAACGCATCCTGGGGGCGTATGCCTGGCGCTCGTTGCGGGAGACCGGTGCGTCGCTCACCTTCAACTCCGACAATCCGGGGTCGGATCACGATATTTTCTATGGGCTGCATTCGGCGATTACGCGCCAGGATAAGGCGAATGAGCCGGAGGGCGGCTGGTATCCGGAGCAGGCGCTGAACGCGGACGAGACGCTTCGGGCGTATACGAGCTGGTCCGCGTATGCGAGTTTTCGCGAGGACCAGACCGGCGTGCTCGAAGCCGGCCGCTGGGCCGACATAACGGTCATGGATATCGATCCGTTTCTGCTCGCGGATGACAGCCCGGCGGATCTTCTGAACGGCCGTATCCTGATGACGATCGTCGGCGGCAACGTGGCCTACGAACGCTGATCGCCGGGGCCGAGCGACTGCAATCATGAGTAAACCCGGACACATGAACGAACCACATATCCTGATCGTCGGCGCAGGTATCAACGGTCTGATTGCCGCGAATTATCTTCAACGTTCGGCATGTCGTGTCACCATGATCGAACGTGCGGAGCGGGTCGGGGGTGCGTGCGTGTCCGGGACCGCAGCGATCGACGGCGTAACGCAGCATTATGCGCTGGGCGCTTCGGTTCTCGGCCTCATGCAAAAGTTCATATTCGAGGAAACCGGGCTTTCGAAGCGCTTGCAGACCTTCGCGCCGAAGCATCCGAAATTCGTTCATTTTCCCGGCGACGACGAACCTGCCTGGATTTATCGTGACCCGAAAGAACTGGATCGCGAACTTGCCGCCAAATGGGGCGAGAAGGGCGACGTTGACGCATTTCGTGCGGACGAGGCCAGGGTCGTCAGCTATTTGCAGGATGGTTATGTCAACGCCAGGCCACCGACGCTCGCGGAGGCGAAAAGCGTTCTCGGTAGGGCTCTCACAGAACTGTGGATTTCGGGTACGGCGAGAGCTTTGCTCGACCACTACTTCACCAGCGAGCGCAGCAAGATGTACATGGCGATGACCGTGACCGAAAGCGGCCCGGTCTCGTTGCACGATCCATACTCGGCATTCACGCTTCCGCTCATGGATTCGGGGTCGATCTTTGGTGGCTACTATGGCTTCGTCAAAGGCGGTATCTGGCAGATTACGGAGGAACTCGGCAGGATAAATGCCGAACTCGGTGTTGAAACCCACCTGTCCAGCAAACTGGTTGGTGTCGATCCGGTCAAGGGGAAGGTGGCATACGAACAGGCCGGGAGCCGGCGAGATCTGGATTTTGATTACCTGATCATGGGCACCGATCCGTTGACGGCAACTCGAATGGTCGGCAACCCGGAGCAAAACAGGAAAACCGAAGAACAACGATTTCGCGGCAGCAGTGGCAAGCTGAACCTGATGTTCAGGCGGCCCGTAAGATGGAAATACGGTTCGGATGCGGGCGATTCTGACGCTGCCTTCCGGTTCTTCTTTTCAGTTTCCAGTCTTGACGAGTTCGAGGAGGCGACCCTCAGGATACTGAATACCGACATCCCCTACGAACCCGGGTACATGCAGGTTTACTGTGAGGGAGCGGCGATGCGCCAACTCGCGCACAGCGAACCATTCGATCGCCTGGCGGTGTTTTTCAAGAACCTGTCACTCGGGAAAACTGGCGCCGACCTGGCAGATGTGGAAAACCAGGTCAAGGCAACGCTATTCGCGCACATCGAGAACCCGGAAGACTGCGTCTGGTCCAGCCTGCTGACGCCCAGGGATTTGCAGCAAATTTTTCATTTTCCAGGCGGCAATCTCGACCACACGATGCTGGTTGGCGGGCAAACGTTTTTTGACCGGAATTATTCAGACAGTCCGGCGACAAATTTCTATCGTTTCGGTGGCCTGGACAACGTCTATCTGTGTGGTTCCGGCACCTATCCCTGCGGATCCGTTACCGGTACTCCGGGATATATGTGCAGCCAGCAATTGTTAAGGCATGCCCGCCGCTCATAGCAATGCGCCATCGTTTCGATAAGAATAAGGGGTCGCGTGAACGGCCTAGAAGCCCATTGTCAGGTTGACGAAGAAGCGCCGTCCCAGCCAGTCATATTGGGAGTAAAACGCCACCTCACCCACGACGTCCACTTCGGTGCCCGTGCCTAGTGAAGTCATCCTCGGCGGCTGCTCGTCCAGAAGGTTTGCGACGCCTGCTCTTGCGACCAATCCGCTTTCAAAATTGTACGCTGCGGAAAGGCTGTGATATGTGGTCGCTTCGGCAATCAGGTCAATATTCACCTGTTCTCCCTCGTCGTTTGTCACCGTGGTGAAGCCAAAACTCGCGAGATTGTCGGTTTCGCCGATGTAGTTCATGCCATAGAAGAATGACCACTCGTTCACGTCCAGCGTCACATAGAAATTACCGACCGTTTCGGGGTGCCCGGCCTCTCCGGCCAAGTCTTCCTCGGTCTCGTCAAAGAGCGCGTTCGTATCCTCGAAATTGAAGGTCCAATCGGTATCAATCGAGAGCGTGCCCCAGCCGGCGGGCAGTTCCCGGGTCCACAGCGCTGCCACGTCCACGCCGCGAATCTGCTGCTTGGCGACGTTAATGAAGCTGTCCCTGATCGTCAGGATTGCGTTCGGCAAGGGCGCATCGGGTGCGCTGCGATCAAACTGGTCGCAGAGCGGCTCATCGGGGAAGAACGGTGATGCGTAACAGCCGGCGACAATTTCCGGGCCGCCAATCTTGTCCACTTCATCTTCGACCAGGATGTCAAAATAGTCGACTGACAGGTTCAGTTCGGCAAACGCCGGCTGCCAGACGATGCCGAATGTAAACGCCTCGGATGTCTCCGCCACGAGCACGCCGGCTCCGCCACCGGTCAGGACGGTAGGTCCCACAGTGGCTATGTGATCGGCAGGGATTCCATCCGCCTCACAGTTGGCTGCAGTTCGCTGCGAGATGTTCGGGTTGGTGCCCCAGTTAATGCATGGGTCGGCTTCTCGCGCCGATATGAAGCTGCTCTGGTTCGCAAGATACAACTCATAAAGCGCCGGCGCGCGGAACGATGTACCGAACGTCGATCGTGCCCGAAACGAATCAGTAAACGCCCAATTCATGCCCACTTTGTAAGTGGTGTCGGATCCATAGGAGTCGACATCCGTAAACCGCGCGGACGCATTGAAATCGAGAAATTTGACCAGCGGCCTGTCGGCAAGAAGCGGGACATCGATCTCACCAAAAACCGCATACGTACTGTCGTCGCCGGCGGTGATACCTGCCGCATCGTCCTGCCAGGCATTGCCCGCAAGTGTAATGGGGCCCGGCGTGTCCAGGATTTCGTCTTCACGATAGTGTAAGCCGATTGCCGCGGCAACCGAACCCGCCGGCACCTCGAACACGTTACCGGTCGTAACTGCTTCCATCGACCACTGTGTATATTCGGTATTACCCGTTTCTACATCGAACAGGTAATTCTTCACCTCCTGTGGGATATCTCCGGCAAGGAAGTTCGGGTCCAGCCACTGAATGTCGAAGCACGGCCGGTTCGAAATGGGGGTGGTCTGTCCCACACAGGAAGCGGTCCTGAAGAACGGCATCTCCAGCGCATCCTTCAGGACCCGATCATTGACGTATTCTCCGTCGGACTTGCTGTATTGAAGGGACAGATCCCAGGTCCAGCTCTCCAGGGCCGGCATTGTTTCACCGGTCAGTCCGGCGACGAAGCGCACGTAGTCCACCGTAATTTCCTGGTCGGCGTGATCGGTAATCGACAAAGGGCTCAACCATTGAGCGCCGGTCCAGCCGGCGCTGAACGGATCACTTGCAAAACCCAGATCGGCAGAATCGTAGTTGTAGATATAGGTCCATATCTGGCGATAACCGACGTCCACCGTCTCGCGCCGGTTCAACAGAACCTCCGAGTAGGCAGTGACGTTATCAGTAAGGCTGTATTCTCCCTCGAGGAAAAAGGTCATAGCCTCGTTTTCAGGAATCAGCGTTTGCGTGCCGTGCAACGGATGCTGTGCGTCGATAAGCGAATCCGACAGGACATCGCCCCGGGCTACCGGGAACCAGCCCGGCGGGGCCGTCATGTGATTGGGATTCGTCGGAGCTGCGAGCGGCGGTAAACCATTCGCCGCCAACAACCCGTCGAAATCGAACTGCAACAGATACGGCGCGGCGCCCACGTTGGTGGTGCCGTCACCGACGTCCGCCGCATAATCGTAAACCCAGACATGACCCCAGGGGAGATCGTCGCACAGAGACGATCCGGTACGGGGATCAATCGGGTCGGCGCGTTCCCCGGTTGCCGGGTCGAAGGTGTATTGTTCCTCGCAGTCGAAAAAGTCCCGATCGCGGCGCTGCATGATTTCGATCTTGTTGTAGTCGGCGGTGACGCGGAATCGACCGCGCTCGAACGACTTGCCCCACGAACCGCTGAGGCGCGTCTGTTCGCCGCCGGACTCTTGCGGAGCCGAATAGAATGCATCGAACTCTGCGCCATCGTCCTTCTTGGTAATGATGTTGACCACGCCGGCGACCGCATCGGACCCGTAGATCGAGGACGCGCCGTCTTTCAGGATCTCGACACGCTCGATCGCTGTCAGCGGAATGGCGTTCAAATCGAAGGACGAAACACCACCCTGGACGCCCGAGGGCCCGGCGCGACGACCATTGAGCAGGATGAGCGTGCGGTTCGGGCCCAGGCCGCGAATGGAAAGCGTGCTCGCTCCAAGGCCACCGTTCTCGACGAACACGCTCGAAGATGCCGCGGTGACCTGCGGCGCACCCGCGGCGACGGTGGTCGTCTGCAGTAACGAGCCCACATCGGTTATGCCCCTGGGGGCTGCGGCCTCAGTCAGCACGACTTCCATTGGCGCCGCACTGGAGAAAGCATCTCTGCGAATACGTGAGCCCGTGACGATCACTTCCTCGACCGACTCATCACTCGGCACCGCTTCATCCTGAGCCCATGCCGGGCCCGCCGGATAAAGCGCCGTTATCACCGCCGCAGCCAGTGGCGACAACATAGGTGTCAGGCGAACCGAACTGGACTTGCTCGGACGAATATTGCGACTTGCCATTTTGGTTCTCCCCCGGAACGGCTTGGTGTTGCTTTCGAGCAACCGTTGTCCTTATGCCCCGTCCGGGACTCGTTCTTGTGTTGTATATCCTGCCGAGTGAAGACTAATGTTATTCCTGAGTGTTTTCCAGCCACCGGCAAAAAAAGACGGACGGAATGAAGCGATGGTCCACATTGCGAAACGAGTGAACCGCGCGCCCTGTCGCACGGCAGGTTATATCCAGGAGTTATATCCGGGACCCGACAGGCGAACGCGTCAAAGTCGGCGCGAACTTGTCCGGGCAACGGCACTTTTGTTCATCCGGTTGCCCGCACTTCCATCTATGCGGCACTGCAAACCGGCGGTGCGGCGGCTATGATGAGATCCGGAGTCCGGCTACAGTACTCGGCATGAATTTTCCCGGTAATTTCTTTCGTATCGGCGACATCGATACCGCCGAATTGAAAGAGCTCTTAAAAAATCTGACTGAAGAGCAGTGGCAGACCTTCGGGCTTCGCCAGAAGCGTTACGAGGTGCATCAGCATACTCAGACGATCGGCCTGGTCTACGATCCCGATTTTCGTCATAGCCATCCGACGCGCCTGCCGACCCTCGAGGTATTCGCGAGCGCGCTGCGCCCCATACTATGGATGACGGCGGATCACTTCGAGGAAACCCGATCGGCACAGCAGCTCATCAGGGAGAACGGGGTCGGCTATTTCATTCGCGCGTCGCTGGTGCGCCTCAAGGCACAATGCAGTATCGCCGAACACATGGACATGAACTTCTCGCTGACGCATTCACATCGCGTGCACTTGCCGATCATCACAAACGGCCAGGTGCTGTTTACCGTTGGTAAGGAGACCATCAACCTGCGTGAAGGACAGCTGACCGAGATAAATAACCGACGGCTGCACTCGGTTCACAACGGCGGCGCGAACGATCGCGTTCACCTCATCCTCGATTTCGTGCTGCCAGGCGAACGGTGCTGCTGCGGCGCCAGGTTATACCCGCAGACCAGGTGTAGCCCACACGCCTGCGAGGATACGGTGCTCGGCCGCGTGCCCTGTACCTGCTATCCCGAAACTTGATAGTCGGGCATGCCGACGACGCGTCTCAGCCATTCCTCGTGGGTAGGCAGTTTGTTTGCCGCCACTTGAAGCCGCCGGGCGATGTTCGGAGGCACACGCGACCGTGGCCTGTTCTTGCCGAACCACTGGTCGCACTCCTCGCGGAGGAAATCCATCCCGTACAGGATTGCCTCGTAACTCGACAAGGTAAAAATACCCGCGGTATCGATGGCACTGCGGTGATCGCCGGGTAGCCCGCCGTCGGGCAACGGCAAATCCGGCTGGCCGGGGAACCACTGGTCTTCGAAATCGGCCAGCGAAGGCGGCTTGACTCGCCAGAACTCAAGCTTGGCCGTCAGTCTGTCATTGATCCGGCTCGGCCGCCGGGCCTCGCGCCAGAATGCCGTATCGTTGCGCCGCGTCAGACAGTAATGGAGATTGATGAAGTCGAGAATTTCGTAGAACCGGTTGGCCATAATGCGGTTGAAGCGAAACGCCATCCTTCCCAGGTCGCCACCGTACGGGAAATGCTCCGCCAGCATTACCGCGGCGAGATCACTCAGGTAAAGCCCGGTCGACTCGAGCGGCTCGATGAAGCCGGCCGACAGGCCGATGGCAATACAGTTATTGACCCACGACTTTGCCCGGTGCCCGACTTTGTAAGGCACAAGGCGCGCCGGAAACCCGTCGGCGAACGGACCGATGAATTCCCGCAGCTCCTTTTCGGCATCGTCCTGAACGATATAATCGCTGCCATGTACGTAGCCCCAGGCGCGGCGATTCTGTAACGGAATTTCCCATATCCAGCCTGCCGAGGCTGCCGTCGCCAGTGTGTTGGGCCGCACGTAGCCTGGATAATTGCGTTCGTACGGAACCTGGATCGTGAGTGCGCGATTGCAGAGTTGCCACTGGGAGCAGTCCACCCAGCCGACGCCGAGCCTTTTTTCTATCAACAGTGCAGCGAAGCCGGTACAGTCAACGAACAAGTCCGCCTCGATCCGGCGACCGCTCCTGGTGTTGACGGCGGTGATATCGCCGGTTTCCGACATCTCGACGTCGGTCATGTGATCCAGGTAGTGCCGCACGCCGCGCCCGGTCGCGATCTCGCAAAGATAGTCTGCGAATTTCAGGGCGTTCATATGGAAGGCATAGGTGAATCGCGCACCGATGTCGCCCTGATCGATCGTTTTCGGGGCGAGGCAGGACTCGCAGATTACGGGCTGCGCCGAGATCGTTTCGGAGAACGGAATGGATCGATCGCTGGTGAGCCAGTCCAGCGTCGAGGTATCGACGGGCGTAGGTCGATAACGTCCAAACGCGTGGTAGTAGCCTTCGCCCCTGCCGTCCAGCCAGTTCACGTACTTGATGGCTTGCTTGTAGGTGCCGTCGACCTTCCGGATAAATTCGATTTCGTCGATGCCGATCGCGGCCAGAATGCGATGGATACTTGGAATCGTCGCCTCACCGACGCCGATCCGGGGTACGTCCGGCGATTCGATCAGCCCGATTTCAACCGGCTCCTGACCCTCAGCGTTCAGGACGGCATCAAGGTACGCGGCACTCATCCAGCCCGAAGAACCGCCGCCAACGACCAGAATTCGCCTCGCCATCAGTTGATCACCGGCTTCGACACCGGATAGTCAGGCATGCCGATTGCCTGTTTCAGCCAGAGGTCGTGCGGCGGCAACTTCTTCCACGCGACACTCAGCCGCTCAACGACGTTGGCGAGGACCTGGGGATCCGGTCGATCCTTGCCGAACCAGTCATCGCACTCTTCGCGCAGGAAGTCCATGCCGTATAGCAGGACCTCGTAGTTTTCGTAACCCCAGAGACCGGCGGTGTCAACCGGGCTGCGATAATCACCGGGCAATCCGCTCGAACGCAGCGGCCGTTCGGCCTGTCCGGGGAAGAACTGATCCTCGAAGTCGCTCCGCGAAGGGGGTTTGTGCCGCCAGTAATCGAGCTTCGCCTGCAGCCTGTCGTTGATGCGATCCCGCTTCTGCGCCTCGATCCAGAAATCGGTATCGGTTCTTTGCGTGAGGCAATAATGCAGGTTGACGAAGTCCAGGATTTCGTAGAACCGATTGGCCATAATTCGATTAAAGCGAAACGCCAGGGAGTGCAGTTCGTCACCTAACGGGAAATGATCAGCCAGCATTGCGGCCGCCAGGCCGCACATATAGAGCTCTGTCGACACCAGCGGATCTGTCATGCCGGCCGAGTTCCCGATGGCTATGCAGTTCCCGACCCAGGCGTTTTCCCGGCGACCGGCCTTGAGACTGCTGGTATCGACGCTTAACGAATCAGCGTGTCTGCCTTCAAAGGCGCGAAGCTCCGCCTCTGCCTCTCCCTGATCGAGAAAATCGCCGCAATGCACATAGCGGAGCGAGCGCCTGTCCCGTAACGGAATCTCGAGGACCCAGCCCGCCGACAGAGCGGTTGCCGTGGTAAAAGGACGAATGTACCCCGGGTAAAAATGCTCGTAGGGCACCTGCATTGTCAGCACCTGATTGCACGGTAACCATTGCGAGCAGTCGTCCCACTCGACGCCCGGTTCTTTTCCGCTCAACAAGGCCGCGGACCCGCTGCAATCAACAAAAAGGTCGGCCTCCAGGCGGCCGCCGCTTGCGGTGTTGATCGCCGCGATGTTTCCGTTCTCTCCCATGTCGACGCCGGCCACCGCATCCGCATAGCGCTTCACGCCTCTCGCGGTCGACACTTCCCGCAGATAGTCACCTAACTTCGCCTCATCCAGATGATAGGCAAACGGCAATGGCGGACCGAAGTCCCAGGGACCCAGCATTTGCGGCGCCAGGTTCATCTCGCAGAGACCCGGTTGGACGGATATGGTCTCGGCAAACGGCACGGACCGGTTACTCCTGAGCCAGCGCCGCCCCACCGTATCGACTGGACCCGTTCTTTCGAGACCGAACGGATGATGGAATGAGTCACCGCCCACATGCAGCCAGTTCACGAATTTGCTGGACTGCTTGAAGGTCCCGTCGACCCGACGCATGAACTCGAACTGATCGACGCCCATCACGGCCAGAGCATGATTGAAGCTGGCCATGGTCGATTTACCGACGCCGGTCTGCGGCGCTCCGGGCAGGTCGAGCACGGCAACATCGGCGAACCGCCGTCCTTCGCGATTCAAAACGCCGTCAAGATGCGCCGCCGTCATCCAGGCCTCCGCGCCACTGCCAACGATCAGGATTTTTCGGGGCAGCATTCTGACAGTTCCATAGACGGGATTTGCTATCTTGACATTGAGGTGTCAACGCCTGGTTTGCAGCGGTGGAGAAGCGTATCACAAGGAGGACCGATCAAGCCGCCGAGCGACGACGTTGGAAACGAGGATTCACACGGGCAGTTTCGCAAAGACGGTAGCGCCGGACGCAATCAGATTTATACTGACAACCGCGAGACTGTGGACACGTGGTCGGGAAACAGCCAATGCCAAGAATCGTCGCGAGGGCGGACAACCTCAACAAGCTGAACGCAAATTTCGCACAGGAACGTCTGTTCGAGCCTGTTTTCCTGAATAGTGTGCCCAAGTGCGGTACGCACCTGGTGCGAAATATCATGCGTATGTTTGTGCCGGTGGATCAGCAATATCACCGGGCATTCATTCAGCATGCGATTCTCCGCCAGCACCAGGTCGCTTTCTCGGAGGCCATGCCCCATCTCAGCTGGGGTCACTTGCTGTTCTCGGACGACGCGGCGATTGTCCTGCGACATGTTCGTCATATCGTGCAGATACGGGACCCGTACGGCTGGGTACTCGCCCGGGCCCGGTTCTTCCTCTCGGACACTTTCCAGGGGTCGCTCGAACATCTGAAAGGCGGCAATGTCTCGATTGACGAAGTCATTAATATGATGATCTTTGGTATTCACGGCAAGGCGCCGTCGCTTTACGAGATCTTTACGCATAACGCGGTATCCTGGCTGAGCACCAGGGTCAGGGTGCTGCGCTTCGAGCACCTGTTGCACCATGTCAGGAATATTGATACCGATGAAGCCGAGGAATTTTTCAGGCAATTGCTGAAGGATTGCGGCATCGGGGAGATGCCGGGCGATTGGCGGGACCGCGTTCGCATCGGGTCGGATCGACAGCAGAGCGGCACCGCCCGGGAAAACCTCGTCGGCGGTGGCAACATCGAGGTGCCCGACGAGTTGAGCGACATGCAGAAGGCGCTGGTGAACTACGCGGCGCCCGGATTGCGAGAAATTCTGGGTTACGAATAAGCATCGGACCTTGTCCACTATGCACGCGCGTAGATTTGTGGCAGATCAAGCCATCCCGGCTACAGGTTCGCGCGCTCACCTTTAACCACCGTAGATACAGATGATCGTCACGGAACGCTTCGTTTTCATTCACATGCACAAGGCTGGCGGCCAGTTCCTGAATGAAATAATCCAGCGCTGCGTTCCGGATCACCGGACAATCGGCTATCACTTTCCCCGTGCCGAAGTGCCGCCGGGAGCGGAAAACCTGCCGGTCGTCGGCATGGTTAGAAACCCCTGGGACTGGTACGTGTCCTGGTATGCCTTCAACAAGAAGCCGGGTGCAAACAACCCGCTTTTTCATGTTGTCTCGAACGGCGGCAGCGAAAACTTCAAGGCAACAGTCACGAACCTCGTCAACCTGGGGTCTGATCGTCCACAAAGTGCGGCGCAGCGCGATGAACTCATTCGGCTCCTGCCGGAATCCCTGGACGGCAACCGGGGAGTCGGGCTTACCCGGGGCAGCATGCGCAATCTCTCCGGCAGTGACAAAGGTTACTATTCATGGCTTTTCGATCGCATGCTTGGCGGTGAGGGCGATGACCGGACTTTCATCGGCCGCTTCGAAAATCTTGGGCCGGACTTTCTCGACATCATGGGGCGGCTTTCCGTCAGGGAGATCGAATCATTCAGGCGCGAGCTCGGCCAGCTCGAGCGCAAAAACGTCTCGCGCCACACTCATTATTCACATTTCTACGATGATGAACTCAAGACGCTCGTTGCCGATAAGGAGGCCGGGCTCATTCGGAAATTCGATTACGAATTCGAGAGCCTGAAGGCATCCGGGGCCAGCTATGAGTTCCCGGAGGATGCCTGCTCGGAGGAACAGCAGGGATTCCGCAAGCTGCTTGGCAGAGAAACCAATTTCCTTCGCCTGAATGAATCCTTCGATGTAAGAACCATCCGGGAAAGGGTCGCGCAGTTCCCTGCTGAAAAATGGCTGGAATCCGAGCGAGAACGACTATTCGATGTCCACCGCGATACCCAGGCACTGTTGATCGTGCATTTCGAGGACGTCAAGTACAGGAAACCCGACTACCGCGAGATCTATTACGAATTACAGGATGCACTCACGCCGGTCATCGACTACATCGCAAACTACTACCGGAACAACGGCTTCATCGTGCGGCTCATCCTGGCGAAACTGCTCGCCGGCGGCAAAATCCCGAAACATACCGATGCAGGCTATTCACTGTTGAACTGCCACCGGATTCACCTGCCGATCGTCACCAATGAAGATGTCGTCTTTCATGTCGGCGGCGAGGAAATCAACATGCGGGCTGGCGAGCTTTGGGAGATCAACAACGGCACCGTGCACGCGGTGGAAAATCGCGGCGCCGAAGATCGCATTCACCTGATTGTCGACTGGATGCCGAACTATGCGTGCAAACCCGAAGAAGAAGTGTTGGCGGCGGATCAACCGGAAGGGAACGACAACGAAGCCGCGAACGCGGCGATGCTCGGCTCGCTCATACGGCGGGCGCACCAGCTTCACCTGTCCAGCCGTGCGGCCCAGGCCGAATCCCTGTATCGGCAGGTGCTGCATTTCGACGAGAACCACGTCGCCGGAAACAACCTGATGGGGCTCTTGTGCCTGCAGACAAAACGCTTCGACGAGGCGGTCCAATTCATCGAAAAAGCCCTGTCCGTTGCGCCGGATGACGCGCAGGCAGAAGCTAACCTTGGCCTTGCGCTGAACGCACTCGACCGACCGCAGGACGCGATCGAGCACTTCCACAAGTCGCTGAGACTGGCGCCGAATAATGCGCGAGTGTACAACAACCTCGGCAATATCTATTTCGCGTTTCGCCGCGTAAAAGACGCCATTACGTGCTACCAGCACGCATTGTCCCTCCAACCGGGCTTTGCCGAGGTGCATTTCAATCTCGGCAGCGCCCTGATGACCATGCAACGCCATTCGGAGGCTGCCGCGAGTTTTCGGCAGTGTCTTGCCTTGCAGCCGGACTTTACCGAGAGCCGGCGCAAACTGGAGCAGGCGCTACAGGCATCAAGGAACGAGTAAAGGGGTCGAACCGAGCGATCGTGTGCCACCGTAAAGACGTTTCACACGCGAACGAGACCCGGCCGTGCTGCGTTGCCGCGCTGCGCGTCGCAGAAAGGCCACGACGCTTCACGCTGTTGATAGAGTTCGGCCGTTCATGACGTCAGTTTCGAACTGGAACGATCAATTCAGTGCGTGCCAGCCACATTGCCTTGCGACTACCCACGCACTGCGGTTTCACGCGCACTGTCCCGGTGACCGCTCCGGGCCCTCCGCCGGGTCGCGAAACGTCACTTTCAACGCCACCTACAACGCTCCCTCAACCGGCCGGTCTTCACTATCGACCGTGAAAGCCGAAGGTCCGGCGCGGTAGGAGTCTGCGGTTGCCGCGGCCTGATCTATCGAGGCTGAGGCTGCCGCGACGTCGAATCGTAAGTTTGGTCAACCATCGAAGGAGTTATCCATGTTGCGAGAATTTCCCGCTTCGCCGGAGGCCAGGCTCGGCATCCTGCTGGCCACGACGATGATTGTCGCCGGCCTTGCCGTACCCGCGTCCGCCGAAGAATCCGCATTCATCCGGACCGCAGATTCATCGCAACTGGAATGGGGTCCTTGTCCCCCGTTCATGCCGGAAGGCTGCTCGCTTGCCGTGCTGCACGGTGATCCGGCCAAACCCGCGGCCGACGTTTTTTTCAAGCTTCCGGCCGGCACGACGGTGCCACTCCACTGGCACAGCTCGGAGGAGCGCATGATCCTGGTATCCGGCGAGATAGAGGCGGTCTACGAAGGGCAGGATCCGGTCGTCATGAAGGCGGGCACCTACGCGTACGGACCGCCGCGGCGGGAGCATAACGCCACCTGCGTGTCCGACGAGGACTGCGTCCTGTTCATCGCATTCGTGGAACCGGTCGACGCCTTTCCCGCCGACTAGCGGCCCGGGCGTCGTTCGTCAGGAGAGCCTGGCTTCTTCAGGTATTTTCCACTTCCCGGTAGCTCCTGTCCGCGCCGGCGAGTTTCACCAGGTTGCGCGCAGTCTTCAGCCAGTCGACCGTGCTGCCGCAATTCAATGTCCGCGCCAAAGCTCGAAGCCGGCCGCAGCGAAATCCTCGTCGAACCCCAGGACATGCTTGCACCTCCCTGACGCCATGACGGCAAAGCTCACGGCGTCCGTATAGGTGATGGGCCGGGGCGCCAGGCGCTCGAGCCAGGTTCGTGGTGACCAGGGGAATCCGGCGACGGAACCGCGCATTTCGTCTATGCAGCCCAACACCCGGCGCTCCCGCGATCTTCCACTGCAATGCCGGATGACGCTTCAAGCGGTCTGCGAGTTCGTTATCGTTCGGGAACAGCAACTCCGGCGACAGTTCGCCGGCGTTCACTCTGTTTGTAAATTCGCGCTCAGCATCGTCTAGCTTCACTAAGGGTGCAAGAACTGACCATTGGCTATTAGCTCGCTTCAATTCAGTTGCGCACAGCGAGAACATAACATTGCACGAAAGTGCGGTTGCAAGAGCTTTTTTTAAGGGTTTCGGGGGAATGGAGCAGGGGCGAATCTGTCCATATTGCCAGAAACCAGGTTGACAGAGGTGCGGCATTGCCGTACTTTCATGTTTGTGTACACCGTCATCGAGACACCTGTCTATTCGGGAAAAGTCACACGGATTCTGACCGAGGATGAGCGAGAAGCTTTTGCGGTGTTCATATCCCAGAACCCAAGAGCCGGTTCGGTTGTTCGAGGTTCGGGAGGCGTACGAAAAGTACGCTGGGCCCGGGAAGGAAGTGGGAAGAGCGGCGGTGCTCGGATCATTTATTTCAACCGCCTCGATAATGGTGAGATCTGGTTACTAACGCTGTACGCCAAGAGCGATCGGTCAACCATTCCGCCGTACGAACTCAAGATGATCAAAGAGGTAATTGACCGTGACTAGCAAGAAGAGGATGACTGCTGAAGGGGCCGAGCTGCTCAAGGCTGTGAAGCAGATGAAAGCGGGAAGAAAGGGCCGGGTTTATACGGAGGAGCAGCTGCTCGCTATTTCGGCACGACAGTCGGTCAATCTGACGCAAAAAGAGTTCGCGCAGCTACTCGATGTTTCTGTTGATTCAGTACAGGATTGGGAGCAGGGACGCCGCACGCCACGGGGTGCCGCCAGAACTCTTCTGCGCGTCGCGCGAAGTCACCCTCGAGTACTGGCCCGACTCGATTCCTGAGAAGCCCCTGATTCTGCCATCCGGGAGTGCGATGCGACGCCTGAGCGTCAGTCCGAGTCACGCAAAACTTCCGCGAGGGGCTTTCACCAGAAGAGGGGGCGCGTTGTAAGTCGCTGAACCGAAAAGTGCCCTTACCGAGAGAGGGGTGCCACTTTATTCCGGCGGTGAGTGTCAAGATAGTTGTCGCATGGTTTGTGCAGCGTCGGTATTCGGCGGCGGCTCTGGATTGAGCACGACGCAGAACTTTGCAGAGCTGATTCACCCAAAATTCACGCGGCGCATACTGCGTTAGTGGTCAGCCGAATCACGACCGGCTGACAAGATTCCACGGCCTGAACACCCGCATCACGCTGCCCCGGCGACGCCGACACCGAATCCCGCCGATTAACCGCCCCGGCAGGCGAGGATTCCGGCGAGTGCGCGCTTGCACCAGCTCCGCCGCAACGATTCCCCGCACCTTTCAGCGTGCATTGCTCTCTCTGTGCGATGGAACTTCCTATCTTAGTTTGACAAAGAAGCTACCTGACGGCGGCAATGGCATAGGTCATGCACGATGAGCCTCCACCCGCAGGAGGTACACCATGGCTACTAACAGACCTGTCGCTCGGCGAGGTGAGCAAACGCACGGCGTGCGAACCACCGCACGATCCGCAGCTGTTACAGGCGGATTGATTCTAGGGCTTGGCCTCGGAGGCTTTATCGACGGCATCTTCCTCCACCAGATCGTGCAGTGGCACAACATGGGCTCCGCCATCCTGCCGCCGACCACGATGGATGCCATGTCGCAGAATATGCGATGGGACGGATTGTTCCATGTCGCGACGCTCGTCCTGACAGTTCTGGGCGTGGTGCTTATGTGGCGCGAGGGTCGCATGGGAACCGCTCCATCCTCGCTCAGGGTGCTGACCGGTCAGATGATTCTGGGATGGGGCATCTTCAACCTGGTCGAAGGCGTCATCGACCATCACCTGCTCGGGCTTCACCACGTTCGCGATATGCCCGCTCACGTGCCTGCGTACGACTGGACGTTCCTTGCGGTCGGAGGCGTGCTGTTCATCATCATCGGTTGGTTCATGTCACGCACCACGACGCTGGCCGAATTGCCGGCCACCAGGCCAACCGAGTCCGGAGATGAAGGTACTGGACAACCCGGACAGTAGCCTCCCGAGCGGTAGAATATTCAAGCCGCGTGTAAAAATTCGCCTCCTTCCCGTTCCGCTCGGGACTTCGCAGGTCGGTGGAGTCCGGCGTTTGCTGCAGCCGACGATTACAGTCGCCGCGGCAGTGTTGCGGCACAGTTTTTGCAGCCATCGATGTCCTCGCCGCTTTCTTTTTCTCCACTGCCTCCGCAGGAGCAGCCATGGCTATCAAGTTATTCGACAACAAGGGAACGCGCCTCGACCAGCAGAAATTCACCTGGAAGGACCTGGTCCAGAAACCGATCAGCAAGCTCGATGACGACGCCTTCACGCGCGTACGCGTCATCCTGATGAACGGCATCGAGCAACAGGCGAACCGGTTTCAGCATCTCTGCTCCCAGATGAATGGGGAATTGCGCAAACCGCTCGCACAGGTGCGCCGCGTGGAGCACCACCAGCAAACCATGATCAACTGGCTCTTGTCAGGCGATCACTCCCCGATCGAGACGACCATTGGTTACGAGCAGGTGGCGATCGAAGTCACTGCCGCGGTCGCCCAGCAGGAGCCGGACGAGTACCTGGCCCAGGTCTACCGGTTCGGCCTGCTGGAAGATTTCGATCACATGTACCGCTACTCTGCGCTGCTGGATCGCGTCGAAGGCAAGGATGCAAACAACATCCTGCAGAGCTACACCGATATCATTCCTGGACGGCCGACGATCGTTGAGCACCGGCACCCGCTGGATGATCTGAGGGACCACTACGATCGCGCGACCGCCGAGCCGATCAGCAAAATGAACGCGCTCACGATCATGTCCGGCGAATACCAGACCCGGGACTACTACATGAACATCGGTCCTACGTTCGCGGATCCTGTCGCACGCCTGCTCTATGCGGAGATCGCATCCATCGAGGAACAGCACGTAACGCAGTACGGCTCGATCATCGATCCCAACGAAACGATGCTGGAGAAATGGCTGCTGTACGAAGCGAACGAAGCCTACAACTACTACAGCTGCATGGAATCTGAAACGAATGCGCGGATCAAGGCCATCTGGGAAAGGTTCCTGGACTACGAGCTCGGCCATCTGAACCTCGTAATGGAGCTGTTCAAGAAGCATGAGAAGCGCGATCCGGCCGAGATACTGCCCGAGACGCTTCCGGATCCGATCCCGTATCAGAGCCAGCGGGAGTTCGTTCGGGAAACGCTCCGGGACGAAGTTGATCTCAGTGCAGCAGGGCCCACGTTCGTCGACAAATCCGAAGAGTCGGACGCGACGCGGGCCTATCGAAAACACATAAATTCGGAAGGCTCCCCGTCGGAAGCCGTCGCAGAGAATTACCTGTGGCATCCCGGCACCGAGCTCAGCAGAAAGGCTGCCGACAAAGCCGCCTGACCTTTTGCAGACATTCAGGAGATATACCGTGGAAAAAGCAGCTGAAATGGGGAAGAACCGCACCGGGATCGACATGTCGCCCGCCCAGAGCGAGGAAATGTTGAGGGGTGGCCAGGAATTTACCGGATCGCAGGACTACAGCCGCACCGCGGAGGCGGCCGACATCGAGACACCCGACATGGTGGCCATCGATACGCAGTACATTCAGGAATCGGACCCTGTCGGTTCCGTGCCGATGCCGGGCACGCTTCGCGGGGTATTAAAGACCGGCAAGAAAAAGGCGGGCGGACATAACGCCGAGGTTTTCCTTAACAAGCTTGGTGAGCGCCTCGCCTATGAGAGAAGCGGCGTGCGGCTCTATGAAAGTGTCATCACGAAATGCGAGGCCGCCGACGACCTCCATCCTGCAGGACCGGTCACGGTGGAGGAACTCCGTCACATCCGTGACGAGGAAGCCGAACATTTCCTGATGCTGAAGGAAGCAATGGTGGCGCTGGGGGCAGATCCTACCGCTCAGACGCCCGACGCAGACGTAAGCGGTGTGGCCGCCATGGGAATGCAGCAGGTCCTCAACGATCCGCGCACCACCATGTCGCAATGCCTGGAAGTGCTTCTGAGCATAGAGCTGACGGACAACGCGGCGTGGGAACTGCTGATCATGCTTGCCGAGGGGCTTAAGGCCGACGATCTCGTCGAACAGTTCCAGCAGGCGCTTACCCAGGAGGAAGAGCACGTTCAGCGGATACGCTCCTGGTACGAAGAGATGATGATGCCCGAAGGCGGCGGACGAAAGAAAGTTAAACACTGAACCGTCGTTCGCTGCGCGGATCCGACGCGGGCCGATCGTCGTAGTACTTCAGCAGGCGCGCGGTCGCGCCGGTTTCGCAGCCGAGGCGCCCTGGGAACTGCTGCGCCGAGGGCGGGACCTGATCGGCTGGGTGGTCTCTGCCAGGGGCCAGTCGTAGCGCCAATTCGTCGCAACCGTCGAACCTCCGGTCGTTGACACGGCTTTTCGACGACACGACGATGCGTATGCAAGGATGCTCCTGAATGGCCCGGAATGGCTGGGCAAGGGATCATTGAATTTTTCCGGGGGGACCTTGTCCGATCAGACTCAGGCTGCGTCGGATTCCCGGTTGTTGGTTGACAGTGCCGGCTGTCGGAAGAGGATGAGGACATGGTCAGATACAGTTTGCTTGCGCTTGCCGTCTTGCTTGCGCCGACAGGCTGGGCACAGAACCTGGACCGCTTGGAGAGCGATCCAGTGATGGTCATTGGACCGAGAAATTCGGATCTTCAGAAGGGTGCGGAGTTGTTGCTGGCGGGCCGCACCAGGGAAGGCGTCGAGCTGACGTTGCGCGGTCTCCGGGTCGCGGAGGGGAAACTTGAAGAAGAGGCGGCCTTGTCGAATCTCTGCTCCGGCTACGTCGTGCTCGAGCGCTTCGATGAAGCCCTTACATACTGCGAACTGCTACTCGCGCGAAACGACAAGAGCTGGCGCGCCTACAACAATCGCGCTCTTATATACATCAAGACCGGGCAGTACGAAAAAGCGGACCAGGACCTGCTCAGCGCCGAGGACCTGAATCCGGGCGCGCAAACTCTGAGGATCGCCCGCTCCATTTACCTCGACGCGGTGGATCCGGTCACACCCGAGATTGAAATTGACGACAGCAGGCCGGTCGACGAGGCTGACCGCGAGCAGCCTTAGCTCTCTCCAGGCAGTTGCGTCGCTTCAAGCCGGGGTCCTTTTCGCGTTCCCTCTACTCTTTGGTCTCGTTCACCTGCACGCCGCGCCTCTGTACTTCCCCCAGCATCTCGTGCGCGCCGCGCTGATGCGCGTCCATCTGGCTGCGCCGCATGCAGATGCGCTGAGCAACCCGTGTGCCCGTCTGGACGACATTTTTACACACGAGCGGATTTTCTTCGGCGGTTGCGGCGACTGGTACCATGTCGCTGCCGACGTCGGGCGCGACCGCGGTGCGGCCGGCTGGCGTGGTGCAGGCGGTCCCGAGCAGCGCGGCGCAGAAAAGGATGATGAGACGTGTAGGCATGAGGTCGAATTTCCCCCGGACCCAGGTTTCCCTCGGACTTGGGAGTATCCCACACCAGCCCGGTCCGTGTGTAGCGGGACATCACGCGGCGCTGAGCGGGCTCGACCGAGCGCGCCAGTCTCCACAGCCCCGGGTTTACAGAACACCCGCCGCCTCGAGCCGGGCTTTCAGCGGGGCGAACCTTTCCTCCGCGCGGCGCCATGAGCCGATGGAATCCGTGTACACGGGTTGGCGCACCTGCATGGCGCTGGCCGTCATCGATGGCCCTTCCTGCCGGTGGAAATCGAGCACTGAAGCCTCCCAGGGTAAGCTGCACCAATCGATGATTCTGCGTACCTGCGTCTCCGGTTCGCGCACCAGGGCTTCGTAGGAGACACATGCAAAGCGTCTTGACGCCGCACGTCAACGAACAGAAACCTCGCTTTCTTCAACGTCACGGCGCGACTCCGGATCCCACGCATTTGAGGATGGGGGCCGCTCGCTCTGGAAGCAGTACGCCTTCTCCTGCACAATAGCGCTCTCTGCGGCAGCAACGCGGCGGTGGCTGAACGTCGTCGGGGCGTCGACGCCCCGATCAGATCCGCTACTGAGGAACAAGACGGGATGGTAGGTAAAGCGGATTCAGCGCTGCGACACAGGAGGAATGCCGCAATGGCCGAGCTGAAACGCGGGGCAACCCAGAGTGCGTTGGCCACGCTGAATGACCTGGAGCAACAGGAACCTGCCGACCCTCAGATAAAGCTGGACAAAGCACTGGCATTGCGACTGCAGGGCAACCTTGCTGCCGCGCTTGCCGCACTGGACGCCGCTCTCGCGATCGACCCCTACTTTTTCCTGGGCCTGCTGTCGAAAGGATCGGTACTGGAACAGATGGGCAAACGCCGTGTCGCGGCCCAGGTTTACCGGAACGCGCTGAGAATCGCGCCGCGCCCCGAATACACCCCCGCCGCTTTCGAGGAGCCGATACGCGGGGCCCGCCGGGTCGTCGAGGAGGATTCCCGGGAGCAGGCCGGGTATCTGCGTGAACGGCTGGGCGACCTGCGAACACGGTTTGCGCATGAGCGCCTGGAACGTATCGATGAGTGCGTCGACATCATGGCCGGCACGAAAAGAGTCTACAACGCCGAGCCGGTACAGATGCACGTCCCGCGCTTGCCGGCCATACCCTTCTTCGATCGTGGGCACTTCCCCTGGCTGGAGCAGTTGGAGGCGGGAACCGACGCCATTCGCCAGGAGTTGTCAGTGCTGCTGGCGGAAGGTCTCCCCGGATTCGCGCCGTACGTGGACTATGAGCCGGGCACGCCGGAGAATCAGTTCAGGGAGCTCAATCGCTCCGATCGCTGGAGTTCACTGTGGCTGTGGCGGGACGGCAAGCGGCAGGAACCAGCCATTGCCCGCTGCCCGCACACCGCGGGGATTCTCGAGCAGCTGCCACTCGCCGATCAGCCCGGCTTTGCGCCGACCGCTCTTTTCTCGGTTTTGGCCCCGCACACCCGCATCCCGCCGCACACCGGCTCGACCAACGCCAGGCTGGTGGTACATCTGCCCCTGATCCTGCCCGGACCGGCCGGTTTCCGGGTTGGCAATGAACGCCGCGAATGGCGGATAGGCGAGGCCTGGGCCTTCGACGATACCATCGAGCACGAGGCCTGGAACGACTCGGACGAGACGAGGGTCATCCTGATCTTCGACATCTGGAATCCCCTGTTGAGCGCCGCCGAGAGGGAAATGATCCGCGTGCTGCTGGCCGCCAGGCAGGAGTGGATTCAGCAAGTCATCTGAGACCTCGGGCTATACGATACCCGCCGCCTCGAAGCGGGCTTTGAGCGGAGTAAACCGTGCCTCCGCGCGGCGCCATGAGTCGATGGAATCCGTGTACACGGGTTGGCGCACCTGCATGGCGCTGGCCGTCATCGATGGCCCTTCCTGCCGGTGGAAATCGAGCACTGAAGCCTCCCAGGGTAACCTGCACCAATCGATGATTCTGCGTACCTGCGTCTCCGGATCACGGACCAACGCTTCGTAGGAGACGTCCAGAATCCCGCCCGGCATGACGTCGTGCCAATGCACCATGTGGCGGTGGTAGCTGATGTAGTAGCTCGCCAGCTCGTCCAGGTCATAGGAAAAGCTGTAGGCGCCGAAGAACAGGGTCTTGTAAACGGCGTAGCAGGCATCCAGGGGGTGGCGGGTAAGATGAATCAGCCTGGCGTTGGGCAGCGCCGCCAGGATGTATCCGCAGTACAGGAAATTATAGGGCAGCTTGTCCACGAAACCCGGCGCCTTCCCCGCCAGCTCCCGCGCGGCTTGACAGTACGCCCTGCCCAGCTCCGCAAAGTCCAGGTCCATGGACGCTTCGGATGGGGTCCGGGTGGTATCCCGGGAAAACTGCTTGCGGAGTCTTATCCCGTACAGGCGCGGAAACTCCGTGAATTCCCCGATCGAGACCAGCTGGCTGTGTCCTGAAAGGATACGCTCCACCAGGGTGGTGCCGGACCGCGGCATGCCCACGATGAACACCGGCTGTTCCTCGCGGTAACCCGGCGCGAGCGCATCCAGCGTTTCTCTGGAAAATACCGACCTGATGCCTTCGTGGCCCGACAGCTCGGCGTCCGAATCGTAGTCCAGCGTACTGCGGTAGGCGCGGGCCCCCGTGTCGAGTGCCGCCACGGCTTCCTCGTAGCGTCCCAGGTCTTCCAGTTCCTTGGCCAGCGCGTAGTTGGCCGCGGCGATGAAGCGGGGATGCGCGGGACCCTCGGCAAGTCGTCGGCGCAGGTCGTCCACGTGGTTCTGCTCGTCGCTCTGGGTGCGGAGGGCGGAGCGCAGGTGCAGCGCGGCGGCGTGGAAAGGTTCCTTTTCGAGCAGGCCGGCGATGCGGGCTTCGGCTTCACCCGGACGGTTCAGGTGATACTCGACCATGGCCAGGTCGTACAGGATGCCGGGATCGCCGGGCGCGACGTCCAGCGCCTTTTCCAGCCACTCATGGGCGCTCTCCGCTTGCTGGCAGTCACGCAGGATGCCCGCCAGCAAGCGCATGAGCCCGGCTTCGCCCTCGACCCGATCCGCGGCCTCCCGCGCCACATGCAAAGCGTCTTGACGCCGCCCGTCAGCGAACAGAAACCTCGCTTTTCTCAACATGACCGTCGCGTAATGTGGCGCCGACGCCGGCAGGGCGGCCAGACAGGCAATGGCCGCCGGTATGTCGCCCATCTGACTGGCGGTATCGGCGGCGAACAGGCGCACCGGCGTGTTCTCCGGGAATTGCTGAATCAGGACATCCGCCAGTTTTTTCGCATCGCCGACGTTGCCGGCTTGCAGCAGGCGGGCACCGTGGCTCAGGGCATTTTGCAGCGTCGGTTTCATCCGCGTCTTACATGCGATTCGTCGGGCAGCAAGTCGAATGCCACTGTCAGTCTCGACTGCTGCGAATGGAAGGGAATGGTGCCGTGCCACATGTAGGAGGGGAACAGTACCAGGGTGCCCACCTCGGGTTGGAGGACCCGGCGCGGAGGCAGCGCAAGATCCTTGTCCAGCAACGGCACGCCGAACTGGATATGACCCGATTGATCCTGTGCCGCGCGCACTTCGTCCGGTAGTGCCACGTACAGGGCGGAACTCATCCACCCCTCCGGATGCATGTGGTTCGTGTGGTAGCCCGCGCTGTTCAGGCGCACGGACCAGGCGCCGGAAAAGCGGACACCATCCGATCGCGGCCGGCGGCCCCAGAACGGGTGCTCCGGGTACCTCGGAAACGCCGACAGCGTTTCACGCACGGCAATACGTATCTGTGCCTCCAGTTCCCGGAGCAGGGGGTGCTTCAACCGAAACAGATATCCATTGGTCTGGGTCCCGCCACGCAGGGTCTGCTCGATCGGGTGCGCCCGCGTGCGGTGCAGCGAGGTGAGCACCTCCCCCAGGGCCTCAAAGAACGCCGCGGTGTCGGAGTAGCCGGAGGGAGGAGGAACTTCCACCTGGCTGATCATCCGCTGGTAGTCGAGCAGCCAGTGTTCGCGCGGATCGCCCAGTAGCTGCCAGGCGGTACCTCGATAGGCCAGCGCGAGCTGGTCCAGCGGAGTGCCCTGCAAGACCTCGGCACACAGGCTTTCCGCCCGGTCGGGGTCACCATTGGACAGCAAATGCAGGGCGAAGGCCAGTTTGATGCCGGGATGGCCGGGGCAGGCCTTGTCCAGAGCATCCAGCGCCAGGGCGGCCTCATCGACCATGCCGCTGTAGGCAAGGCTCATGGCCGCAAGCAGACGCAGCTCCGGTGTGTCGGGACAGCCCCGGGTCCGTGCTTCCGCCAGTACATCGCGCGCCTCGTCCTTGCGCTCCAGGCGATTGAGCAATTCTGCCAGGGTGCGCCACAGGTCGGCATTTCCCGGGTTGGCCCGTGCCGATTGCCAAAGGAGCTCTACCGGGTCGCCAGGCGCCTCCAGTTCCCGGTGCATGCGAGCGCGTATCCGGTGCAGCGGGGCGTGATCGGGAAACCGCTCTACCCCGCGGTCCGCGGCGGCCAGGGCCTTGTCCGGGTGTCCCGCCTCCAGCCAGGCTTCGGCGAGATTGCGGTAGGTATCGGGTGTCTTGTGCCCTTGCTCCAGGGCCGTTTCATAGGCACTGGCCGCCGCTTCGAATTCGCATTCCTGGCGCAGCAGCTGGCCGAGGGAGTAATGCAACCGGGGGGCACTGGCCTGGTGACGGATACCCTGGCGGCATGTGGAGATGGCGGCGTGGATTTCCCCGCGCTGTTGCTGCACCGCGGCCAACAGTTCCCACGCAGGCAGGTGCCGGGGCGCCAGCCGGGTGGCCCTGGTCGCGCACCGTTGGGCCTCGCCAAGATCGCCCGTCTTCAGTGACAACAAACCCAGGTGGTACCAGGCAGACACCAGGTTCGGGTCCGACTGGGTCGCCTTTGACAGGCATGACCTGGCCTCCCGCTCCCGACCCTCCGCAAGCAGAAAGTTGCCGAAATTCACCAGGATATCCGCCCGCCGCGGAGCCCCGGACAGGGCCTCACGAAACAGTCGCTCGGCGCTGGCCGCATCTCCCTGGTCGCGGGCCGCCATCGCCAGCAGGTGCAGCGCATCGGGCTGCCCCGGTGCAACCTCGAGTACCTTGTGGCACAAGGCGATACTCTCCGCCCGGCGCCCGGCTTGCATCAGGGCCACCGCCTGTCGTACCGCTTCAGCCAGGTTCATGCCGTCGCGTCATCCTCGGTTACCACACGCAAGGGTGCCGAGTGCAATGCCCCTCAAGGAAAAGGCCGGCTTGCGCCGGCCTTCAGTAGAAGATAACAGGGAGGCCACTGCAAGCGGCCGCCCTGTCGTCGCAGGATCAGAACTCCACGGATGCAGCAAAGAACCAGTACTGACCCAGTGCATCATACGCGCCGGGATACGTGTTGCCATTCTCCCGCGCGGTTACCCCTTGCGGTACGAAAGGCGGTTCCTCGTCCAAGAGGTTGCTCACACCGGCCCGGACCTGGAGCCAATCGGTGGCAGCCCAGGTTCCCGAGAAATCGAAGTAGTCTTGCGAATCGAGCGTCGTCGGGGGCAGGCTGGTACCGATCTGGTCAACGCTCCCGATATGGCGCCAGGCGAGATTGAGCGAGACGTCCCAGGGCGTCGCCCAGGTGGCCTGAAAGCGGTTGCGCAGTTCCACGGTCGGCGGCCCGCACGCGCCACCGTAAACGCCTTCACACTGCTGGACACCGGCACCGACGAACTCTTCCTGCTGCCAGCTATCGATCCAGCCCGTCACGTTGTTCAGGGCCACGCTGCCCATGTCACCCACATCGAAGCTGTAGGTCGCCTCCACATCGATCCCCTTCACGCGGAAGAAACCGATGTTCTGGGACAGGGCTGAGATGCCGTTGGTAGCACTGGCCAGTCCCAGCCACAGGCTGTCATTCGTGCCCCGCCTGACCAGGTCGCAGAAATTGCCGGTCTCGATACACTGCAGCAGGGTGGTTTCCGGCTCGATCTCGGTAATCGCATCCTGCACGTCGATGTCGTACCAGTCCACGCTGACGGCCAGGCCGTCGATGAAGCCGGGCGTAAAGACGACGCCGAAGGAGTAGGTATCCGACTCTTCCGGGGCCAGCAAGACGCTGCCGCCGATCAGGGCGTTGTACTGGCTCGCGGGAGAGCTGGCGGGACCGCCCTGATCCCAGATTGCCTGGGAAACACCGCTGCGGGCGCACTCCTCGAAGGTATAGCCACCGAGACTGGTCGTATCCCCGGGATTTGCCTTCTCACAGGGGTCCTCCTCCATGGCGAACAGGGTGCCCTGTTGCGGCTGGAACTGGTCGATGATGTTGGCCGCACGCACCGCGCGCTGGTAGCTGCCGCGCAGCTTCACATCGGAGTTGAACGCCCAGGAGCCGGCGAACTTGAAGGTATCCGTGGTCTGGCCGCTGGGATCATAGTCGGAGTAGCGATAGCCCAGGTCCAGGATGACTTCTTCGGCAAAGGACGCGCCTTCCAGCAGCGGGATACTGGCCTCGACAAACACCTCGTCGACCTTGTAGCCACCGTCGACCGCTACCAGCGCCGCGCCGAGACCACCGACCTCCCCTGCCCGCGCATTGTCGCTCGGTTGGTAGGACAGGTTTTCCTCCCGGTGTTCAAGACCGAGCACCATCTCGATGCCGTTCTCGGCGGTCGGGAACTTGATGCCGTAGTCGCCCAGGCTGCCCTGTACGTAGGCGCTGAACACCTCCTGGTCGGTCTGGCCGTTCTCGTTGTACGTCTGGGCGAAAAAGCCGGTCTGATCCGCGTTTACGCCGCCCTCCTGCCACAGGTTCCAGGGCACGCAGTTCTCCGGGTCTACGATACAGGTGCCATCCGGGTTGACATCCAGCGCCTGATCAGCCCTCGCAACGTCGACATAGTTGCTATTGATGTTGCGCATGTCCACTTCCGCGAACTGGTACGACGCGTCATAACGCCAGGTATCGTTGATGTCCCCGCGGAGACCGGCCAGGATCCTGAAGGTGGTATGCCGGAGATCGCCCCGACGCGGGCCGCCTTCGACGTTCCGTCGACCGAAGATCGTGGTGACCATCTGGTCATCGGGGGCGCCGGTACATCCGACGGTGTCCTTTTGCTGGGCCGACAACAGCGGGTTGCCGCAGTTGAAGTCCAGGGTGTTGAAAAAGATACCGGACGCAGCGAACTGGGCCACCGTGCGGTTATCCATGAACATCATCTCCGAGTACAGCTCGGCATGCTCGTCCATCTCGTAGTGCGCGAAAGCGCCGAGGGTGTAACGCTCATCGGGACGCTGGTAGTAACTCGGCGCGGCGAAGTTGAACAGCTCCCCGACGCCCGGCGCGAACTGGTCGCCGTCGACAAAATAGATGTTATTGAAACCGTCGTTCGAGAAATAGAAGCTGCCGGCACCATTCGTCGCCGAGCCGCCGCAGCTGAGGTCACCGGTGGCGGTCACTGTGTTGGCGCAGACACTGTAGTCCCGGTCGCCCTGGATCACCGGCTCGATATCCCGTTTGGCCGCGTAGGCGGTGATGTTGCCGCGACCATCGCCGATGTTGCCACCCACGATCAGGGTCACGTCGCTGATGTCACCGTCGCTGGACGTGCCGGTCGGCACAGCGAAACCCTGTGACAGAGTCGAAGTGGCCTGCGGGTTGCCGTCGTTGTCGTGACGGTACCCGGCGAGCTGGTAATCGAGTTTCACACCCTCGAAGTCATCCATCATGATGAAGTTGACCACGCCGGCCACCGCGTCGGAGCCGTAGGTGGAGGATGCGCCGCCGGTGAGGATTTCAACGCGCTCCACCAACTGCATGGGTACGAAGTTGAGGTCCGGGCCGGACTCATCGGATGAAGGCGAGTTGATGGGCAGTCGCTTGCCGTTCACCAGCACCAGGGTGCGGCTGACGCCGAGGTTGCGCAACTGCATGGTTGCGGTACCTTCGGATTCAATGGACTGGCCCGAGGACTGGTCCAGGTACACCTGGGGCATGGATCCAAGAACATCTTCGACCCGGGTGGCGCCGGTGAATTCGAGCTGGTCGGCATCCAACTGTACGACGGGGCTGGCGCTCGCCAGGTTGGCCTTCTCGATGCGCGATCCCGTGACGGTGATTTCTTCGAGCTGATCGCCGGTTGGAGCCTCCTGTGCGAAGGCCGAGGACATTGTTCCCATACCTACCGTGGATGCGCCAGAGAGCAAGGCAAGCTTCACGGCCCGCCTCAGTTTGAAGTTTCTCGACATGTCAAATCCCCCCCTTAAATAAGGAATTTGCTGTGGTCCGGTGTGAGTCCGGATGGGGCAGAAGCCCTTTTCACAGTGACTATTACGTGATTGATGACTTGGCAGCAGTCACAAAGTGCATCGCCCGCCGCCAAGGGAGTGAAGGGATTATAACCACCATCAAGGACAAATTGGAATAGGTTTTTGCGAGAAAGCAACGAAAGCCCCATTTGCTGGCAGCCCTTTTCGGCTAACGCCTTGGGGACATCTCCGCGATACAGACCAACGACTGTTGCGTTCGTACAACAAAGAGCGTCGCGCGAGCGTGCCGGCGCGACTGGCGCGTGTCGGAGCACAGGCCGTCACCCACAGCGCGTACTCGAAATCGGCTTCGGCGACGGAGAATCACAGCTTTTCTCAGGCCTGCCGGCGCATCTCGCGGAGATGGCATTGTTCGCAGTCAACACCGGCTGCCGCGATGCCGAGATCTGCAACTTGCGATGGGAGTGGGAAGCGAAGGTGCACTTACGGACATATTCACCATCTTCGAGAGCAGTTTTGTGATTACGTGTGCGGTCTCTGCCGCGGTGGCTTCGCCGACCGTGAGCGCGAATACTGCGGCACCCGAGAGCCGAATGGCTTGGCGCTCCAGAACACGCCGCCGGATACGTTTATCCCGAGTGAGGACGATCCACCCCCTTTCGCCGCAGGCTGTCAGCCAGATTGCATCCTGCGTGCCAAAGGGAAACGCATCGCCGGCATGCTCGACCGTCGCACCACATTCGCGCATCCGATCGAGCAGCAAGCGTGAATGAATCGACTCATCGAGGTAAAAGACAGCGTCATCAAGCCGCTTCGCGGCGAGTGAGTTCGCAGCGGATCGCCTCCTCGATGTTTTGCGTCGAGGTGTCATAGTCTTCTGCGAGGTCTGCCAGTGAGTCGCCAACGCCGGCGAACGCCGGCGCGAGCGTTCGGGGACGGTCGAGACTGCCGACGAACACCTCGATGCCCTGAGCCTTGAAGGGCGCGCCCTTCGCCTCGTCGCGCACGAGGACGCGCAGCTTGCTGTTCGAGCCCTCGAGCGACTGGATGACGGCCGTGGACACCATGCCGGTGGCGCCGGTGATGAGAATGGTCTTGGCCATGAGTGGCTCCCTGTATCGGGTTGGTTGCGTTACTTCGCGATGCGACGATCGAGGCTCAGCGGGCCAGCGCCGTTCGCCACCAGCAACAGTAAGCCGCCGGCGATCGAGACGTTCTTCACGAACATGATCATTTCGATCTGGTCGGCGAAGTTGGCGTGGAAGATTAGCGCCGTAAGCAGCGAGTAGCCGGCAAGTAGGAAGGCGCTGATGCGGGTCTGCCATCCGATGATGATGGCAAGCGCGCCGAGGAATTCGGTGGCGATAGCGACGGGAAGCAGTGCGCCGGGCACGCCGACCGAGGACATGTAGGCCGCGGTCCCTGCGTATGCGGTGATCTTGCCGAGTCCGGAGATCAAGAACAGCACCGACAGGAAGATGCGGCCGGCGAGCTCGGAAAGTTTATGGACGGTCGCCATGGATGACTCCGTGGGTGGGTTGAGGGAAATGCCGGCAGTTAAGTTGCGAACGGTGGCGGGCGAGAAAGTGCTCATTGAGGTCTCCTTAGTGATGGCTTGATGATCGGTGCAGCAGCACAACGTTGAATTTCGAGGCAGGTCTCTTAGCACCGTCCTTCGGCGCGAAGCTGCCGCCCAACCCGGCGGATCTCGGCTTCACCTTTTGCGAGAGCCTCGGCGCTGGTGTGGACGGAGTAGTAGCCCAGAACCAGCGAATGCGGATGCTTGATCGCGGATCCGAAGACGAACGATGTGTCGCCCTCGGCTTGCACTTCGATGGCGCCGCCGGATTCCTCGAACACTGCGAGGCGCCCTTCGGGAATCGTCTCCGTCGATAGCAGGCGGCCCTCGTCGACGGCCAACCAGGCGACGGTGTGGCCGAAGGGCGGGTCGTAACGCCACCGTTGGCCGTGCTTCAGGCGGATGTGGAAATAATTGATCCCCGCGGGCGCATCGATCGGGCTCTTCGCTCGACCGTAGTGTCCGAGGATCACGCGGACACGTCCGTCCTGCTGCACTGCATCGGGCGCGATGTACTGGCTTTCCGGAGGAGCGTTCTCCTCCGATGCGGGCAGCGCCACCCACAGCTGGAACGCGCGCAGAGGCTCGCCGGGGCTGGCCCCGCCGTCATGCCACACGCCGTTTCCGGCTTTCATCCATTCGAGTCCACTCGTCGGGGTCGGAGGGGCTCACGAGCCGCGTGATCGGGCCATGCGTGCGGCCGCTCGTGCGAAATGCAATTCGGCGAGCGTCGACGTTCACGGTTCCATCGACTGGATCCCCGATGTCGAGACGAAGTTGCGGGCGGGCGGCTACGGCGGTTGACGTGCTCATTTGCTGTCTCTCCTGTCTTTGGAAAAACTCGATGGAGATAGCCTAAGGGCTGGCATCTTATCTGAGAAGCCTATATCTTTCGATGCAACGTATCGTTTAGGACGATAGATGTGCTCGACGGACTCACGTTGGATCAATTGCGGACCTTCATCGCGGCCGTGGACGAAGGAAGCTTTTCGGCCGCGGGGCGCAAGCTTAAGCGTGCGCAGTCGGTGGTCAGCCAAACACTGGCCAATCTGGAGGCGCAGTTGGGGATAAAGCTGTTCGACCGTGCAACGCGTTATCCGCGCCTCACGGAGGAGGGGCGCAGCCTGCTACCCGACGCCCGCTCAGTCGTCGACAACATCGACGGATTCAAAGCCCGGGCGCACGCAATGCGCGAGGGCCTCGAGCCCGAGCTCGCGGTCGCGATGGAAGTGATGTACCCGATGGATGCGTTGACGAGAGCGGCGACGCACAGCCGCAAGACGTATCCGCACACACCCTTGCGTCTCTACGTGGAAGCCCTCGGTGCCGTCATCAAGCCGGTTCTGGATCGCAACTGCAGCATCGGCATCATCGGTTCGTTGCCGACCGTGCCGGACGAGCTCCAAACAGAACCGCTGCTGGATCTGCCGTTCGTAACGGTCGTCAGTCCCTCTCATCCTTTGGCAGCCAGGCGCGGCACGGTCTCGGCTTCGGCCGTGGCCAAGCAGGTGCAGTTGGTTCTCACCGACCGAACCGTGTTGACCAGCGGCCGAGACTTCGGTGTGCTGTCGCCGCTGACTTGGCGCCTCGCGGATCTGGGAGCCAAGCACGCATTCCTCAGGGCGGGCTTGGGCTGGGGGCACATGCCTTTGCACATCGTGCAAGCCGATCTCGACAGTAGAACGCTGGTCAAGATCCGCGTGGAAGGCATGCCGCGCGACATGGTCATGCCGATGAAGGCGATCTTTCGCAGGGACGCACCGCCGGGACCCGCGGGTCGCGCGTTCATTACGCAACTCAAGCAGTAGTCGGCGCAAACGATTTCCATCCCCAAGCAGGCTCACGAGCCATGTCCGGCTCGCCGCGTGAAGCTCGACCGAATCCTCCGCCAGCGTCGATGCTCTGACTCGGCCAAGCGACGAATCTTTCTGCCCTCTGCACTGCACCGGTAGCGCCTCTGAACTGCTTCTGCCAGTTCCTCTAGCACGGTTTCAACCTGCATGGCGCGACTGTCGCCATCGTCCTCCATCGAGGCGCGCAGAACCTGCGACAGCCAGCCCAGGTCGACGGCTACATCGACTCTACCAGCGACCGGGCGACCGCATCGGCCTGGTAATAGTCGCTGTCGTCCTCCGGCAGCTCACCCTTGCCGATTACGATCTCCAGCACGTGGCTGTGCTTCGTCCGTGCACGGTCGCTGCGCATGTCGAGCTGCGTGGTCGTCCACGGCCGCACCGACTGTGAGCAGCTCAGGAGCCCGCAGCTGCGCTCGACGTAATAAGTGCGTTCGTAGCTGAAGCCGCTCTGCGGCTGCGGCTCGCTGAAACTCACCGTTTCCCGGTCGACGATGCGGAACCAGTCATAACCTTCCCGCATGGTCAGCTCGGCCGCGCGCAGCATTGCATAGTCGCGGGTCGTATTCAGGCTGGTCGAGCGACTGCCGTTGTAGACGACGCGGTAGCGATTCTCCGAAAGCTGCGTGCTGTAGTGGCCGTAGCCGTCGACGTCATCCGCCGGCGCGTACTTCGGCGTCGAGGCGCAGGCGCCGAGTCCGGCGGCAACTGCAACTGCAAAAACGATTGAAGCAATGCCTGAATAAAACATAGGTCCTCCTTTGATGTGTCCGGGCTGCGTGCCGGCTCGGTCCCGGCCTTCCCTGCCCGCTCATTCCCGTGTTCTCAGTCTGAACACGGGCAAGGCCCCCGATTTATTCCACTATTCCTCTGGTTTTTCCCAACCTGTTGATATTAAATGGGATTCGGCCTCAGCAGCTAGCGGCTCGCGGTCGCCGATCAGCGCCTCCACGGCGGCATCGAGCGCCGGGGTCGTAGCGCTGGATGCCTGCTGATACGGCCCGGCCGTGTCCCTGGCATCCGTGAAGCTGGCGGTCTCCATCTGCCAGTTGTCGCCGCGCCGACAGGCGAGCGCCTGGGTGGAGCCTGCCGCGGCGGCCAGCTCGAATTGCCGGCACCAGTCGCCATCCTCGGCCTGAAACGTGAGCACGACGCGGGCGTCCGCGCCGCCGTCCAGAGTCTGCGCTTCAGAACTCAGGCCGGACTCCAGCAGTCGGTGCAGTTCCGAGTCCCCGGGGATGGTTCTCGCATAGAGCGTGGCCGGGTCGCCGACCCGGCCGGCGTCTCTGCTCATCAGGCCGCTGACGAGAAAGCCGGCCACCAGCGCCACGCTGGCCGCGATCGCGACCGGCATCTGCAGGAATGAGCGGATGCCGCGCCTCGGGAAGGCGACGACGTTGCTTTTGACCTCTGCGCCGGCGGCGCCTGCCGCGTCGTCCTGCAGCAGGTCGAGTACCCGCTGCGGCAAGGGCAGCTCGTCGACCGCTGCGTAAAGGCGGCGCATGGTCTCGTCCGTACCGCGCAATGCCTCGAGCCGGCGGGCGAGCGCCGGGTCGGCCGCAAGACGATCCGTCAGCCGGTCGGCCTCCGCGGGCGGCAATTCTCCGTCGAGATAGGCGCAAAGCCGCACGTCGTCCACGCTGTCGTCCGGCTTGTCCTTGATGTCTTTCATTTCCGGTCTCCTCCCGGCCATTGGACCGGGACTGATCAATCGTGCATGTGCTCCAACAGTGCCGAGCGCGCCCGTGCCAGCCGGCTCATCACGGTGCCGATGGGAATCTCGAGGATTCCGGCTGCTTCCTTGTAGGAACAGCCCTCGACCGCTACCAGTTCCAGTACGGCGCGTTGCTCCTCCGGCAGTTTCGCCAGCACTGCCTGCGCCTCGCGCAGCGACAGTTCGCCGATCGCCTGCTCGTCACCGACTGCGAGTCGTTCGTCGGCCAGCGCCGATTCGTCCTGGGCAGGTCGCCGCACCGTGCGCGAGCGAATTTCATCGATCCACAGATTGCGACACACCTTGAGGCTGTACGGCAGCACCGCGGCACCCTCCGGCCACCCCCGCTCGAGCAGGCGTTCGACGGTGGACTGCAGCAGGTCGTCGGCATCGGCCAGATTGCCGGTGAGGCTCAGCGCGAAACGCCGGATGTTCGGCAGCACGTCCATGAGTTCGCGGCGCCGGGCACCCGGAATTCGATCCACTCGCTTGTTCATACGGATAGGCCTGTGGTTTTATTCCATGTGAGAAACCAGGGGAATAAAAGCGGTCGCCCAAGCGTCGAAATTACAGGTAGTTGGCCGCCAGGGACACTGACGTGAGCAGGAATCACCGGACAGCAGTTTACATAATCTTGGCCGCGGGGCTCACCGGCGCGGTACTGTCGGGGCAGGCCACGGACTCGACGGCGCAGGCGCAGGTCGCGCTGCCGCCATTGCACGACCCGCTCAATTCGCCGCTCGATCCGGCGCTGGAGCGCGTCGACGATGGTCTGGGCGATCGTCTGGGATCCCGCATCGAGCGCCGCGCCCGGGAAATGGAAGAGAAGGCCGAGGAGTTGCCGGTTGACGACGCCGCGGAGCAAACCGGCACTACGCTCGACGACGACGCCACCGATGCCGTGCAAAGCCTCGACGAAAGCATCGACGCGGTCGTGGATACGGCAGGAAGCGCCGCCGGTCAGGTGGTACAGGACGCCTCCGGTGTCGTCAGTCCGGCACTGCGTCCCTTCGCCCTCGCTGCCGATCCCGCCGGCTGGCCGGTCGAGCAGGATATGCTGGTCGTGCTGCTCGACGAGCAGCAACTCGAGTCGTTGAGCCGGCAAGGACTCGAGATCGTCGCGCGTCACGAGCTGCCGTCGCTTGGTCTCACCATGGCTACCGTGCGCAAGGCCGCCGGCGTTACACTCCCGCAGACCATTCTTGACGTGCGTGCGGCCCTTCCGGACGTCGCAGTCGATTTCAATCACATCTATCGCTATGCCGCGGACGTCGGCACCGATCCCGAGGCAGCAGACGGGCACGTCGTGTCCGGAGATGACGGTTCTCCAACGGCTGCGGCAGGCATGCGCGTCGGCATGATCGACTCGGCCGTCATGGCCGAGCATTTTTCGCTGCGCGACAGCGCCATCGTAAGCGAAGATCTCGTCACTCACGAAGGCACGCGGCCGCTCGGGCATGGCACTGCGGTTGCATCGCTGATCGCCAGAAGTGCAAACGACGAGGCGAAAATTTATTCCGCGTCGGTCTTTTTCCAAACGGCGGGCCATGCACCGGGCGCCACCACCGAAAGCCTCGTCGCCGCCCTGGACTGGCTGGTCTCTGAAAAAGTCGACGTTATCAATATGAGTCTCGCCGGTCCCGGCAACGCTCTGCTCGAGCGCGCCGTTGCAGCAATAACGACGACAGCCGAGGAAAGCCCGGTCATTGTCGCCGCCGTCGGCAACAACGGTCCGTCGGGCGAACCGCTTTATCCTGCAGCTTACCAGGACGTGATCGGTGTGACCGCTGTCGACCGCGAGGAACGCATCTTTCGTTATGCGAATCGCGGTGATCATGTCGACTTCGCAGCGCTCGGCGTCGACCTCAAGGTCGCGGACAACGGCGCCGGCTGGCGTATCGAGTCTGGTACGTCCATGGCGTCGCCGCACGTCGCGGTGGTTGTTGCCCGCATGCTGCATCTGGAGGGAATGGCGCACGATGCGCTGATTTCCGCGCTGACTGCGAGTGCCGAGGATCTGGGGCGCGAGGGTTTCGATCCGGTTTTCGGACACGGTCTGATTACCGCGCCACCGTTGCTTGTCTCGGGCCAGTGAAGGAAAGCCCTGCACGGGTTAGGGGGATGCCGGTCAATCTCTTCCCCGACCACGAGTGCACGGCCACCGACTTCGACACAGCCGCGTGGCTCGTTTATCCGAGCCGCGATTACATTCCGCTGAAGCTCCGCGTCTTCTTCGATTTTCTGCGCGCCGAAGTGACAGGCTACGCCTAGCGCCCGAACGCTCCGGATCGGCAACTGATTGCCCGGCGAACCCCCCGCTCTGCTTCTTCATTCCCGCCAGGCAGCTCCGGAACGTCCTCCACGGTCAGGCATCAGACCAGCCCATCCACCAAATTGCGACACAGGTTCATTTCCTGTCGGCGCAGGGCGCGTAATATTTCGACGATTGCACGCTCCAGGCGCGCCAATTCCCGGTCGCGCATCATTGATCATACGATTGAACCGAAGGTCTTACCGCCGCGGTGCAGAAAAAACATTCATCGAGATCGATCGCCGTCACGCTGCTCATGTTTGCGACAGGGGCTGGCGGGCAGGTGTTGGACACGGTCCAGGATCAGCTTGATTCCACAGTCTCGAGTGAAATCACCACCACGGTCACCGAGCAAGTCGAGGGCGACGTCCAGCAGGACGTCCTGGACACCGTCGAAGACCAGGTAGAAGACGACGTCGAGGACGCCGTCGACGATTCCCTGGATGAGGCGGTTCAACAGCAAACCGATGACGCCGTTACCGCCGGTGTCGAGGAAACGCTGGAGGATACGGTCGGGACCGAGATCGAGGACTCGTTGAACGATACGGTCGAACAGCAAACCGGTGACGCTATTGCTACCGGTGTCGAGGAAACCCTGGAAGGCACGGTCGAGAGCGCTTTAGAGGGCAATCTGGATGGCGTCGTCGACAGCGCGGCGGAATCCGGGATTGCAGGCAGTATCGAGGAGTCTATCGATGGCGCGGCCGTCAATGTCACTGACGACGTGCTGGATCCCGCATTGCCGCCTGTCGACTGGCGGGAGGACTCCGTCATACCCGGCGTGCTGCCCGCGGCCGAGCTTGAACTCCTGGTGCGCCGTTTCAATGCCGCCGCTGATGCGCAAGTTGCCCAAGACCCATCGCGCGCCGTTTTTCATGCGGACCTTGGCGTTGACGGCTGGATGATCGAGAAGGACGTGTTCGCAGCACTCGTCGATCCCGGCGATGTCGGCGACATCGACGCAGCGGGCTTGCAGGTTCGCAGTCGACGTAACCTGCCCGCGCTCGGCAAAGTCCTCGTCCGTTTCGATGCCCCCCGCGATAAATCGTTGCGGGAAATGGCGGTCCGGCTCCGGCGGAACCTGCCGAACGCCAGGGTCGACTACAATCATCTTTATTTTCAGGCTGCCGACGATACCGCACAGGGTGAGCGGCCCCAACGGCAACAGAGAGGCAGGGTCGCCTCGCGCTTCGTCGGCATGATCGACTCCGCGGTTGACACGGCCCACCCGGCACTCACGGAGCGCGCCATCGAGCAGCGGGACTTCGTCACGATTGACGCGCTGCGGCCCGACGGGCATGGGACTGCTGTAGCGTCAATCCTGTCGACCGGCCTGCCGGAAGATACCGGGGTGCTCGCGGCGTCCGTGTTCTTCAGGTACGAGGGCATGGCGCCGGGCGCCACGACCGAAAGTCTTGTCGCCGCACTCGACTGGATGATCGGGCGCGGCGTGGACACCGTCAATATGAGCTTGTCGGGCCCGCCGAACGCGTTGCTGCAGGAAGCGATCGAGAACGTCTCAGGCCGGGGCGTGACGGTCGTTGCCGCCGTCGGCAACAATGGACCGGCCGGTCAACCGTTGTTTCCTGCTGCTTATCCGGAGGTCGTAGGCGTGACCGCGGTGGACCGGAACAATCACGTATTCCTCTATGCCAACCGCGGCAGGCACGTCACTTTTGCATCCCCTGGCGTCGACGTACGCGTGGCCGACGTCAGCGGCAGTTATCGAACGGCGTCCGGCACGTCGATGGCATCGCCCCGTGTTGCGGCCCTTATCGCCGTGGAGTCTGCCCGGTCACAAAGCGGCCGGACCGTGGTCGAGAGCCTGAAACGCAAGGCCACCGATCTTGGCGAGACGGGGTTCGATACGGTCTTCGGATACGGACTCGTTGACGCAAGTCCGGAGTAAGGGCGGCTAGCCCGCACTAGAAGCTGGCGCTCAGCGTGAGCGTGTAGACCTTTTCCGAGAAGTCGACCGAAGCCAGGTTCGATTGGTTGTTGGCCAGTTCGGCAACCCCCTCGACTTCGAGCCATTCCGCAAGCTCCACCTCCGTAGACACGCCGGCGAGAAAGCGCTTGTCTTCCCTTCGCTCGCCAATGCTTTCGGTGACATTGTCATAGTCGCGCACGTCATATTGAGTGCGCCACTTCATCGTCATGGGCTTCTCCCATGCCTCGAAGCGTTGGCTGAACTGCAACTTGATTCGATCGGAGCGGTAGTCGAACTGGCTGTCGACGGCATCTTCCCGATCGAGCTTCAGCCCCATCACGACGTAGCGGTTTAGACCGTCGACAAACCAGTAACCGTCAACGGAAAGGCCGTCGTTGTCGGCCACCCGTTCAGCATTGGTCAAGAAATCCTTTTCGGAATGAGCGTACCCTGCGCGCAACAGCAGCCTTTTGTTCATCATGTAAGAGACGTAGGGATTGACCTGCTTAATGTCCAGAAAGCCATCGTCATCCAGGCGCGCATGAATATCGTGATAGAGCAAGCCGATATCCAGCGCGTCGAAGTCATACGTAAGATCTGCTGAAATGCGGTGAATCGTGAGATCGAACGCGCTGAAATCCGAATAGCTGGTGTCGTTGAAGTTGTAGCCCAGCGTAGCGCTGAACGGCTTGGCGGGTCGCCATTTCGCGGAGATGCCGGCCTCTGCCTGCAAGGCCGTATCGCTTTCACCGGAAGTTGTGTCCAGCTCCAACACGGCCACGTTGCTGTCATATTTGTAACCCAGCCCCGCTGTACCGCCGAATTCGAATGTCTCGGCTGCAAAGGTCGATGCGGGCAGCGCCGCGCAGAGGAACAGTATCCTGAGGCTGTCAATCATGTTCTTCTCCCTTTGAACAATGTGCCGACGGCGGGCCGAAGCCCGCCCCCCCCCCCCCCCCGGCCTTGGCTCAGATATCCAGATCAACGGCATCGCGGATGTCGTTGTCGACTTCCTCCTCGACAGCGCCCTCGATATCTTCGTTCAGCGATGCAGCGACTTCGTCGGTGATTTCGCCGGCCACTTCGTTAGCGACTTCGGCGGCCACCTCATTGGCGACCTCACCGGCCATCTCATTGGCGACCTCTGTCTGGACGCTTTCACTGAGCTCCGTTTGCACGGAGTCTGCAAGCTCGCCCTGGACGACATCAGTCACATCCGCGCTAACGGCATTCGCCACTTCGCCGGCGACTTCGGCGTCGGCCGAAATCATACCGCCCGCATCGATAGCGCCAATTTGCTCGAGAGCGCCCTCCACCGTGGCGTCGGTCATACCTTCGACCTTCGCCTGCTGTTCAGCAACCGTGGAAGCCGTCGCATCGGCGGTCGTCTCAGCGCGGTCACGCGTGCGCTCGGCAGTTTCCGTCGCGGCCTTCAGCGTCGCGTCGGCCCGCTTTTCAGCCCTGACAGCGAGACGTTTCCCGGTTTTGACGGTACTGTCGGCGCGCGCCTCCGCCATTGCGTGGACACGCTGTCCGGTGCGTACCGCCGCGTCCTTACGCGCCTGAACCCGGGAGCCGGCACGCTCGGCGAGCTGAGCTGCCTGATCCGCGCTGGTCGCGATCGTCGCCTCACCGTTTGCGATGGCGCTTTCTGCCTTGTCGCCGATATCGGCAGCCAGGTCGCTGGTCACGCCTGTATCGGCGTCGGCGTTCGTGTCGGCATCGGCCTCCGCGCCGGACTCATTGACGCTTGCGCCGGCGCTGCTGCTGTTGCGAACGTCTGCGGTTGCAGTGCTGTCTGTCTGCACGGTGCTTTCATGGGCACGCAGACCGGCATGCTGTGCCGCGCTCGCACTGGCCTCGGTTTCGCTGTCGACACTTATCGACGCATCGGTACCGCCAGCCAGCGCATGGCTGCCTATGAGCATGAGCAGAAAAGACGTGGTCATCTTGTGTTTGTGAATCATGGGTAGATCCTCCAGTGTCTATGCACCCCGTAAACGAGGCTGGCCGAAGGTTTATTCCCGAGAAAGCTTCCGAATGTTGTGATGTACCTAAGGCATTGACGTAGCGACAAAAAGCGACTTTACAATAACCTTCGCGCAGCCGTCGCTGCGCGACGTCTCAAGTTTCTGCCCGAGATTTCGCCGAATCTGCCGCGGGTGCTTGTTCTGATTCCGGCCCGCATCGATGTCACCGGCAGGCGGCCTTTATGCGAGGGGAGTCTTCGGTAGCCAGAGGTTCGTTCACCATGAAAATCCGGCATCTCATTCCATTTTTTCTTGGTATCTGCTACTGAGCCTTGGCGGCAGGATGTACGGCGTCGAATGCAAGCGTACCGACGCGCCACGCATGACGCCCTCGATACGGAATGCGATCGAAGACGTCGGCCTGGTACGTGTGGTGGTCATCTATCCTGGGCAGATAAAGATACCGCGTCGCAGAACAGGTGGAGTCGACCGTTCTTTCGCTTACGTCGCCGGTATATCGGTGAGCCCTGTAGTCGTTGGTCCCCGGAACGGACCCCTTTCCATTGCGACCATCGCCGCGTTGAGCGCTGGCCGCGTACCGCGACACCTGTTTGCTCTGCCGGACATGGACGGCGGCGCGCGCCCGGCTGTAGCTCTCGTATGGAGCGAGGCTGACAGCAGCAGCAGCGGCGTAGTGGCCTACGACGCGACGAGCGGAAACCTCATCGCGGAATACGCATTGCCCGATGCAGACCGGCGAATCATCGACGCGGCTGTGCTGGGCAGCGGCAACGATACGCAGTTCGTCGTGCTCGGCGTCGACGGCGCCGGCCAAGCTGCAGTCGATCTGATCGATGCCGATACCGGCGGCGTGGACGAGACCTGGGAATTCTTCGAACCGGACTACGAAGCGCTGCGGTTGGTCGTGACAGGGAACCTGGCCGCCGTACTTGCCGTATCGCCAACGGGCGAGCTGGAGCTCGAAGTGCGAGCGCTGGCGAGCGGTGTGCTGCGGCACAGCGCGGTCGTGGCCGGTCCGGACTGGCTGAGCATCGACCTGGCGCGAGCCGGAGAAGATGCGGTACTGATCGTGAAGGAACTCGGCGGCGGCCTGTCGCTCAATGTGTTGTCGCTGACAGGAACTGAACCCGACAGGGCTTTCTCGATCGGCGATGCGGGCGACGCTGCCGTGGCTCGGGCACTCGTCAACGATACTGAAGCGACACTTCTCGTGGTCGATGGCAGCGGCGATACGTCGCTGCGGCGCTTCGCACTCGACGATGGCGGCGAACTTCAGGCAACGCCGGTGCTCGCAACCGACAGCGGGCCCCGCGCGCTGTTCGCTTTCGAAGGCGGGCAGCTCGGGGTGCTCGGCTCCGATGCCGGCGGCGACGTGTTCGCCGAGCAGCGCGATGCAGACAGCGGTGAGCTGCTGGCGACTCTTACGGCAGAGGCAAGCTCACCGCCGCCCCCGCCGCCGCCTCCTCCGCCACCGACTGACGCGGGAGGCGGCGGCGGTGGGGCTGCGGATGGCGTTTTCATTGCCTTCCTCTGCGCAGCTTTCATATTCGGTTGCCGGCGTTGGCGGTCTTGCCCTTTCCCCCGCATCCGATGTCGTCGCGACGATTTCATCTCCCTGCGAGGCGTCGAGATTTTCAGCCGCGGAAAGTATCGTCTGTTGTCATCTGACCAAGGGGCACACGAAACAAAAAAATGAGGTCGATTTCGATTCGATCCGGTGTGCCCTCGCCTGCTCCGTCTTGCGTTCTCCGGGTGTCGGCATGCTCTATTCCCGTCAACGCCAGTCTTGCTGCCAAGCCCGAAACTCCGCCGGCCGCAGGCGGTTTCGAACGCCTGATGTCGCTAAAGGTATTTACACGACAAATACCGATGTCGTTTAACCCATTTTTTTGTCGTATAAAATGCCTGTTTCGTCGCTAATGTGCCCGTCGAGATGACTGTTTCATCTCCTCATGCATTTTCGAACAGGAAGACGGTCAACGTCGCCTCGATGGCCAGCGGCGCCCGAAACTCTACGAGAAAATCCAGGCCGCTAGTGTTCGACCGAAAGCGTCCGGGGCATGTGTTCGGGAATTCACAGACCTGCGTAAAGCGTCCAATCTCACGATTTGCGCCCCTTCGCTCAGCATGCCAGGCCACCTGAGCATGCCGGATATGCGGCCAGAAGACCTCATAAGGCGGCATTTCCAGCGATGGCAAGGTTTCTGTACTAGACTCAGAACGAAACCGGATTTCGCAGCTGGAGAACCTCATGGCCTGCTTCCGATCCTTCCGCTCGCTTTCGGCAACCGGCATCGCCCTGATGCTATCGGCAGCCCCGGCCGTGCCCCAGTCCGCGGCGAACGAACCCGTCAAAGAATCGCTTCGCGGCGGCGCCGGCAAGCCGCTGTTGGAGATTCCCTCCGTTCGCCAGGAGAACAGCGACCGCGACGACAAGTACGAGGAATACGTCGATGGGCTGTACGTGCTTCCGCTGTTTCGGACGGTCAGTGACGATCGCGCCTACCAGGTGGATGTCTGGAACCTGCTGATCGGCCCCGGACAAGAAACCGCGGCATTCGAATTGCCGGGAACGGCCATCCTGCTGGTAAGGGCAGGCACCGGCACATTTGCTGTTGACGATGACAAGCGCGAGGAACTCGAAATGGGTGAAACGCTGGTGGCGCAGCCTCGCTCCAGCTTGCGAATCACGAATCGCGCGGAGGATCGTCCCCTCTCTGTTCGCGTCACCATGTTCAGCGGCACGGAGTAGCGACAGAATGAAAAGCTCCAGGGTCCCACTTTTTGTCATGCTGCTGTTTTCACTGTTTTCTATCGCTGCGTGCGACGGCGCAAGCGAGAAGCCATCCGAGGACCCCCACGTCGTTCCGAATGAGGGCAGGTTTGACGAAGACCGCGAGTTCATCAGTCCGCCAAACCTGGGCTTTCCGATCTACGCCTGCTCCTCAAACGTTACGATCACGGATTTCCTTCAGAACGCCAAACTCGATGTTTTTATAAACGGAAGCCCTGCGCCGAATCCGTCGGTGACCGGGATCGATCCCGATCTTGGCGTGAACTTCGAGACCGGCCATACCTTCGTGGCCGGCGAGACGGTATTCGTCACCCAGACACGCGACGGGGCAACCAGCGGGCCCTCCAATACGGTCACGGTCACGGACCACACCGAGGACTACCCGGCAGGATTGCCCCAGCCCCGACTCTGGAAGGAATCATTGCACCAGTGTGGCAAAGCCATTCTGGTTGAAGACGTGGTGCCCGGATCCACTGTTGTCGTCGCGGCCGAGAACCCTGCTTCGGGCGGCGGTTTCGAAGCGCCGCACGACGTTGGCTCCTTCAATGCGTCGACCGAATGGGGCCACAACTGGACGGGCGTGAATCCCAACTTCGAGCTTGATGCGCGAGTGACTGCCACCGCCAGACTGTGCACAGAAACAGGTGGCCCGTCCGATCCGCTGTTCACCAGGACCGGGCCCAGCCCGATACCGGCTGGAAGTGTCGACGAGCCGGTCATCGAAGGCCAGGAACTCCTTGGCCTCTACGGTGAGACCGCGCCGGACAAGTTCGCCGAACACGGTGCGATGCTGAGAGTTTACGAGCCTGGCGTCACGACGCCGGTTACGCAAACGCCCACTCCCGGCGGTGTCGGGCACACCGTGCATATTGCGCCGGCCAGTGCGGGCCAGCAGTTCGAAGTGACCCAGGAACTGTGCACCGAGGGCAGCCCGGGCACCACCACGACGGTATTGCCGTGCGAGGATCTGCCGCCGCCCATCATTGAACCGCCGCTGCCCGGTGATACACAAATTCATGTTGTTGACAGTATCCCGGGTGCCGACATCCTGGTCTTTCGTGGCGGTGTCGAGATTGGTCACTCCAGCGGCACACTGATTAATCTATCGGTTACTTTGGCCGCCGGTGATGTCATCACCGTCGTACAGAAACTGAAGGACTGCATCAGTGACTGGGTGTATGTGATTACCGTTGACTGTGAACTGGGCGACAACCCGGAGGCCTGTTCTTCGGACTGGCCGGCGTTTCGGCACAACGCCTTGCGCAATGGGCAGCAGCCGAATGCCTCGGATCTCTCGGATCCCTACAAGGTAAAGACGCTCGAGGTCAAATGGGAGGTTGGTGCGCCGGACGGCGGGCGGTTCAGGGCATCACCAATCGTGTACGACGGTATGCTGTACATCGGGTCGTCCAACGGACACCTGTACGCGTTTGACGCCAACACGGGCGGGCTTGAGTGGCAGTATCCGCCCTCCAGCGAGCCGGCGCTGCTGAGTGAATGGGGATTGACTGTTCCGCAACACAATCCGTCCGCAGAAGGCATCGCGGCCAGTGCCACAATCGGACGCGTTAATCGCGAGCAGGACGTCGTTATAATCAGTGCGCCCGACAGGGGAAGGCCGGACGATCCCGGCGGGCAGTTCGCGGACGGGCTCGGCAGTGGTCGCGTATTCGCTGTGCGAGCGGGGCCGGCATCGGCCGGTGGCGGTGCACTGGTATGGAAGAGTGGTGAAATCGCGCGAATGACGGGGCTCAACCCGGGGGCAACAGATGAGTTCCACGAACAGACAGGATACTCCTCGCCACTGCTCGTCAATGATCGGGTGTATGTCGGCATTGCGGATCACTGGGATAATCCCATTCAGCAAGGCAAATTGTTTGCTGTGGATCTAAACACAGGTGCCATCGACACGACATTCAAGTTCGAGGCCACCAATACGCGAGGCGGCGGTATCTGGACGTACGCCAGTGGCGGCCTGCAGAACGCGATCGTGACGACAACCGGTAACGTACGCAGCGGAAACTCCAGCGAACCTTCGGTCAACCACGCGTTGGCAATGGTCCGCATCAACCAGACGACGGGCGCAGAGGAGGGCAAGGTTCAGCCCGTGCCCTACGACGAGGATGGCGATCCCGACTGGGCGGCCGGCGCAGCCTTGATGTCTGCATCCTGCGGCGACTTTGCGGTCTCGACCATGAAAGACGGATGGACCTATGCCGGCGCGCTGAGCTCGACGGCTATGACGTTTTACTGGCAGTATCCGAACACCGCCTATCCGTTCAGCGTTGGTGATCCCCTGGATCACGGGGACATTCGATACCATCGGTCGGGTGCCGGCTGGAAGAACCTGTACATAACCATGACCGGCGGCGAGGTCGTCGTCGATGTCGCGAGCACACCGCAGGCGAATTTTGACGGCTACCGGCGATTGCACGCAATCAACGTGTGCACACGACGCGCGGCCTGGATCGCGGATCTTCGCCCCTACACCAATCCGATTAATGATCATCACAGCTGGGGTCTCGGACCGCCAACAGTGACCCGGGGCATCGTATTCGTGGGCACCAATCTTTCCAAGCTGGTTGCCCTGGCCGACCCGTCGGTGTGGCCTGCACTGGGCTCGTCCTGCACCTGGTCGTCCTTGAGCAATGCAGACTGCGCGACGGCCGGTTTCACTGTTGTGCCGAATCCGATGGTGCTGAACGTCCTGGACCTGAACGGCAACCTGGTCCGAACCGAGCCGGTAATAGCTAATAACCACCTGTACGTGGCAACGGAGAATGGACGCCTGTACAAGATAGGTCCGAGGTAGAGATCATGATGCCAAAGTTACTTGCTATTACTACATTGTTGGCGCTGGCCGTCGGAGTGATCGCTCAAGTTAAGGCCCCGCCCGTCGAACTGCGTGAGAGCCCCTTCTTTGAGGGCGAAATCGTCATTGAAACGCGAGACGGCCCACGGACTCTGAAGATCGAGCTGAAACAATATCAGTTGGACGGGCACGCACGAATTGCTCTGGACCTGCCGTCTAGCGGGATGGTTGTGTTTCAGCACCGTGCGGGCGAGGTAGAGTTGAGTGCCGGGAAAACGGAGTTCGAACCATTGGAAGGCGAGTGGATGACGATCGACCTGCCGGAACAGCTTATGTTGTCGACAGAAGATGACGCCGCATTGATCGATGTTATCCTGGTTAGCGAGTGACAGATGTTGTTCCAAGGTAGGTGACACAAGCCGGTCGCCATCGCTTTTTCAAACTCTGAACTGCCCCGTAACCGATGTCCCGGTGAGGACCTTGACAGGATTGGTGGCCAGGGGCGGAATCTAACCACCGACACGCGGATTTTCAGACGCTGGCGGCATCGCGCAGGGCCTTGTATTTCAATTGGTTACCGGGGCGCCCGTTGCCCAATTTGCACTACTATGCAGGACAATGCACAGCCTATTCACACAAAACTCACGCAACGCATTGTCGTCCAGTGCGGGGCCAAATCCTCAATGGCTGACAAGATTCCGAGGCCTTTTCCATACTCACCCGGGCACCAAAGCGATGATCGCACCGGCCAAGAGCCGCCATCTCGAGACGCCGGCGTGAACTACTACTCCGAAATTCACGGCGACGGCGATATGTTCCGGCCGGAGCATGTAATCGATTTTTACCAGCGCCTCGGAGGCGGACCGAGGGATGCCGGCTGGATGCGGGAAAACATGCCGCGCAACCGGCTGGCGATGCTGCCGGATCTGACCCACTACGAGATTTTCGGCGCGCTGGCCGAGGCCGTGCTGTCGTTACTCAATGGCGAGATCGGGGCGAAGAGTTGGGCGGAGCAGATGGCAAAGTAAGTTTCCGAAGGATTCTTCCGTCTCCAACGTCTTACTGGTTCTGCCGATCCCTCGATTCGCTGACGTGCGCCGTGCGGTCTCGGCTGCCTCTCGCGGTGCCTGCGCCGTGCCACTTCAAGAAGGAGACATCGCTATGAACAGGAACATACCTGCTTCGGCTGTCGTTGCCGGAGTGCTCGGTTTGGCCATGGCGGCCGCAAGCGCACCAGGCCTGGCGCAGGAGCCGTTCGACGAAATCAAAGTTCTGGTCGAGATAAATGCCACCGACGGTGACATTGGATTTCATGTGTTGCTCGACGCCGACGCGTGGCGTCGGGTGACGATCGACGACCCGACCGGCAAGAGACTTTTCCAGGAACAGGCTAAGGGTACTCTGGTTGATCAGGGGCTCACCGAGAATTTCTTCGAGAGCGACGAGCCGTTGTGTGACCCGTCTCTTGTGGAAGAAGAAGACGACCTGGTCGTCACGCTCGCCGAATTCCAGGAGCGGTTCCCGGCGGGGCTCTACATCTTTACGGGTAAGTCGAACGAGGGCGAAACGCTGACGGATACGGCGCTGCTCACCCACAACCTTCCGGCGGCTCCCGACATCGATGCCTTCGACGGCACCGGAAACGTGCCGACCGCGGACGCGGTGATCGACTGGGCGCAGGGCGACGATCTCGGCGAGTGCCCTTTTGCGGGTCTAGTTCCCGATCCCGGCTCCGTCGTTGAAATCGGGTGGGAGGTCGTTGTGGAGCCGGAGGACGAAGAAGCAGTAAGTCCCCTTCGCGTGTTCAGTGTCCAGCTTCCGGCCAGTCAGACGAGCGTGACGGTTCCGCAGGAATTCCTTGATACCTATGTCGCGCAAGGCGTAACGGTGTTCAAATTCGAGGTTGGAGCGATCGAGGAGAGCGGCAACCAGACGTTCTCCGAGGGCATCTTCTGCACGACGGAATGTCCTGACGACGATTAGGAGTCTGCGCAGACTGCGGGCTTAGCCTGCGCGATTGATTTTACCGGGGATATCCGGGCAGTACGTTCGATCGGGCTCCTCGAACCGGATACCGGTCGTGAGCTGACTTCTGCTTCTCGGCGATCCAGGCCTCGACATGCTCGCGCAAAGCGCCGAGTGGCAGCGCGCCGTTTTCGAGAATGCGGTCGTGGAACTCGCGGATGTCGAAGGTATCGCCAAGGCGCTCCTCGGCTTGCTTCCGCAGCGCGAAGATTTCGAGGCCGCCCGTGTCGTAGGCCGTAAGCTGGCCCGGCCAGACGGCGATGCGGTCGACGAGATCCTCCGCCGTCTGCGGCGTGACTGGTATCGGCTGGAATGGAGCGGGGGCCAATCTGTCCATGTTGCCAAGAATTCTTTCATGGCAACGCCGCCGCGGCCTCACCAGCCGCGAGGCGTTCACAAATGGCTTACCCTTGCATCGCCGATAGCGGCAGCGGCGAAGTTGCCGCTGCCGCCGTAGTCGTTCAATGGCGATCGTCGTAGGCGTGCCGCGGCAGCATATAGTGGTCGGCGACGTAGTCGGCCACCTGCACGCAACTTTTTTCGGCCGCGGTGAGCTCGAACGTGAAGTGAATCCCGGCGTAGACGCGGCTACGGGCTTGCTCATCGGCGAGCTGCGAGAAGCTTCCGTAGGAACGTGTGACGTCGGGATTCCCGGGCGTTCCGACCCAGGTGACGGTGAACGGCATCGCGTCGCTGTCGAAGGCGCGGGCGAGAGCGCGCGCGGCGCTCGTGCCGACGCAAGTCTGGTTGCTCGCATGCGAGGGATAGGGTGGCGTCGTGAGCAACGGACTCCACGCGGTATCCGCAGCCGTCTGCGGGTTGAGGTCCTCGTCCGCTCGTTGTATCGCCGTGACCGGGCGCCACAGACCGTACACGAACTTGCTCGCGTGCGACGTTTGCACACCGTCATGAATCGACGCGTTCAACAGCGCAAACAGGCGCGCGGTGTCGACCAACGACCAATACTGGCTGTGTGCGAAGTCGCGCGCGATGTCGTTCCACATCGCAAAATGAACCGTGGTGTTGCCGATGCTCGCAAACAAGCGCGCGGTCTGCGTCTGCTCCGCGGTTCGCTCCGCGCTATTCAGCGCTCCGATCCGCCTCACCTCTTCGAAGTCGGCGGCGTATTCGTCGCTCGTCAACGTCGGCGGTGGGTCGGGCAAGTACTGCGTCGCGGTGAGCAACGCGAACGGCTCCACGTCGCGGAAGTGCGGAAACGAGGCTACCGCGAACGCGGGCGGCGTCGGCTGCCAGAGCCCGGGGAACGGCGGTAATACATAGGCCGGCGGAGTCGGATTCACCTCTCCGTCGTTCTGGCGCCACGCGATGACCTGCTTTGCGACCTTACGGCCGACCAGCGCGCCCGCAGCAGCGCGCCAGGACGGGATCGACTTGAGCTGGTCTCTGAGAGCCTTGTCGAACGTCGCTTCCGCCTCCGGAATCAAAAATACGAGAACATCGTGCGCCGCCTGTGCCGCGGCGGCTTCTGCTGACACGCCCCGATGGGCCCGGACGCGCGCTCGGTACGGCGTGTAGGCCCTGTCGATCGAGTTCACGGCATCGAACATAGCGATGTGCAGCATTGCGTAGTAGCGCGGAGCGAGCGCCCCCGCGGTGGGAATGGTCGTTTGCAGGATCTCGTTCCATTCGATGATCACCTCTGCGTTTTCCGTAGCGTCGGCCCGCCCGGCAAGCAGCACGATCGCCGCGGCGCCGGACAACGCGCCAATCAGACGACATTTCTTATTCATGGCAAGTCCTCCCGGATTCTCGTAAATGGTTAATGACAGAGCTCGAAGGAGCTCACGGGAACAGGCTAGAGACGAGCGTGTGAATAAGCGCCGTGCGGAGGTGAAATTCGGTGAATTCTCCTGAAAGCCGGCCGGGGACGGCGCCCGGAAGCGGCGCTGGACTGGCAATTCGCAAACGTGCGATCTTTAGCCGGCGACAACAAACCGTGCCGCTCGGCGATGCGGCGCCGCTAGTGTCGTGAATCAGAGATTCGTTGCATAAGTCGCGAGCGCGGCGCCCGGCTGGCAAGGCGCGAGGAGCGAGCATATCGGGACTGTGTGAGCGACGAGCAACGCCGCCAGCCGGGATGCCCCGCCCGCGAGTTATGTGACGAATCTCTGATTCACGACACTAGGTCGAAAAGCCGTGAGGCTTGCGATGCAGTCGGAAGCGTACCCGGTTTACGAATTCAATGGCTTTCGACTCGATCCGAAGCGGCGGGTGCTCGCGCGCGTCTCGGATCGGGCGCCGGTCGCGGTCACCGCCAAAGCGTTCGACGCTCTCGTTTATCTCGTCGAGCACGCGGGGGAACTCGTTCCGCGGCAGGTCCTCGCCAAAGCCCTGTGGCCGTCGACGGTTGTCGAGGAAAACAACCTTACGCAGGCGATTTCCGTGTTGCGTCGCGTGCTCGGCGAGGACCATATCGCGACCGTTACCGGCCGCGGTTATCAATTCGTCACGGACGTCCGTCGCATCACGGCCGGTCACGAGGATGGAGGCCACGCCGAGGAACACGTTGCCGTGAGCACGCCGTTCCGGCGCTCGCGCGCGGCGATCGCCGGGTTGGTCGTCGGCGGCCTTGTGGCCGGCGTCACGTTCTCGTTGTGGATCGCCGGGCCATCGGACGATCGCGAGCGTGATCCGCTGCAACTCGCCGATTTCAGGCGATTGACCGACTTCGACGGCGCGGAAGAGCATGCCGCCATATCGCGCGACGGTCGTTTCGTCGCATTTATCTCCGACCGGGACGGCGGCTGGGACGCCTGGGTAGGACAGATCGACTCCGGCGATTTTCGGAACTTGACGCAACGCAGGTTGCCGGAGTTGCGCAACCCGGGGGTTCGCACGCTCGGTTTCTCGCCGGACGGTGCGCTCGTGATTCTCTGGACCAGGGCCCCGGATGCCGAGGGAACCGGCACGGTCGACGCTGGGTGGGCGATCCCAACGCTCGGCGGAAGCCTGCGACCCTATCTCCCGGGCATCGCCGAACTCGACTGGTCCGCGGATGGACAACGCATCGTCTATCACACCTCCGCTGCGGGTGATCCGTTATTCGTCACGAACCCGGGTGAAAAATCCGGCCAACAGATCTACGTCGGGCCCGAAGGTATCCACGGTCACTTTCCGATCTGGTCGAGCGACGGCGCGTTCATCTACTTCGTTCAGGGTGTGCCGCGGGACGAGATGGACATCTGGCGGATTCCGGCAAGCGGCGGAACACTTGAGCGTCTGACGTTTCACAACTCCCGCGTGAGCTTTCCGACGCTCCTCGATGAACGAACGTTGCTGTATCTCGCGACTTCCGAAGACGGCTCAGGACCCTGGATGCATGCGCTCGATCTGCTCAGCGGCAAGTCGCGGCGGCTCAATACGGGCGGCGTCGAGTACACGTCGGTTGCGGCGAGCGCGGACGGCCGGCGCCTCGTTGCGACTGCTGCGCGCACGACGGGCAGTCTCTGGCGCGTATCGATCGGGGATGAGCTGACCGGTGCAGTGACCGCGACGCCGCTTGCAGCGCGCGCTCCGCGCGGCTTGTCGCCGCGGCTCGGCGCCGGGCGCGTCGTTTATCGGGCGCCGAAGGCCGGCAGCGCCGATGGTATTTGGCAGCTCGTGGAGGGCGCCGAAACGGAGCTCTGGAGCGGCGCCGAAGGACGCGTGATTGCCGGCGCGGCGCTCGCTCCGGATGGCACGCGCGTGGTCTTTCCGGTTCAACGCCGCACCGGCACGCAGTTGTACGTGATGAATGCTGACGGTAGCGAGCTGCGCGTGCTCGCGGACGAGATCGACGTGCGCGGCGCGCCCGCATGGTCCCCGGATGGACGTTGGATTGCCTTCACCGCTATGCGCGCCGCCGAACCGCGCCTGTTCAAGATACCGGCCGACGGCGGCGAGCCGATTCAGCTCGGCGACGGCTACGCGCTCGATCCTGCGTGGTCCCCGACCGGACAGTTCCTCGTCTATTCCGGTGCCGACGTCGGCACCAACGTTTCAGTGAAAGCGGTGAACGCCGATGGCACGCCGCGCGTCATTCCGGATCTCGTTCTGAGTCGCGGGTCCAGGCGCATGGATTTCCTCGGCACGGATGACGCGCTCGTGATTCTGAAAGGTAATCTCTCGTACAAGGAATTCTGGGTTGTCGACCTCAAAACCGGCGTCGAACGCCAGCTTACCAATGTCGGTCCCGGACCGATGGTCAGTGACTTCGACGTGTCGGCCGACGGACGCGAGATCGTGTTCGACCGCGTGAGCGACGCGTCCGATATCGTGCTGATCGAATTGCCGGTTGAATGAGCCGTCCATTGTCGCGCTGGGAGTGTGTCAGGAATAACCGGCTGATCGAGGCTGCCAATTCAGTGTGCGAGAGAAACGGTAACAGTTGGTCGTTTTGCGGCGGCTTAGCGTCAGTTAGGCTCACGCAAAACTCCCGCAAGGGATCTTCGAGAAAACTTAAAGTCGACGCAAGTTATTGTGCCCTTCCCGAGAGAGGGCACGGTCACTTCACTCGGCTCACCAGGACACCGGCCCACTCGAGTCGGTCGAGCGCCTTCTGTATCGGGTCCAGCGGCACGCCAAAGGACCGGGCGATCTCCCCCGCGTAGCCCCAGCACGTTTGACCTACTGCATATGTCGATTGACCTATTGTATCGGTCGAGTGGCGAAGCGGCACGAAGCACGCCGTTTCAGTCGTCCCGAACCTCGACGTTCAGCCGTCGAACGACCTCCGGATACCGTGGATCGGATCGTATCCCGTCGAATACCGGATCCCACGGTACCCAGCCGATCAGCTGCGAGCGTTCATCTAACGCACGCTCAAGCCAGGCGAAAGTCTCATCCGATTTTCCAAGTCCCGCATAGATCGTGGAAATATCGTACGCAGACACATAGCGGCGTTGTGACTCCGCGGTTAGCTGCTCGATCTCGGCCTCCGCATCACTCCGCCGTCCTGACAATGCATAGATTTGGCCGAGGTATGCCGCGCTTCCGGGCGTCAATGACGATGACTCCCCGAGATGCTGCATGGCGAGGTCGTACTCTCCCTGACGGAGATAGGCCATCGCGAGGTACGTGCGGGCCGTAGCCAGGCCCGGTTCCATCTCGAGTGTCTTCTCGAGCTGTTCGATTGCTTCATCGTATCGTCGCTGGTAAGTCAGCAGCATGCCGATCATTGCGGGATACAGTGGAGACGACGGCTCGAGCGACTGTGCGTAGTACATCTGTTCGAGGCCTTCGCCAAAGCGACCGGATAGTGAGAGGTAGAGGCCGAACCATTGGCGTGCCGGTGCGTAGTTCGGATTGAGCTCGATAGCGCGTGTATAGGCCAGCTCCGCGCCGGACCAGTCGTGCTCGTATTGCACCTTGATGTGACCGAGAGACGCATAGGCTTCCCCCAGCTCGGGCGCCAGCTCGAGCGCCCTGTCCACCGCTTGCCTCGCCTGCGGAAATGCACTGTGCGGCGCAGCTATCCCGAACACAGCAAGGGCCGCGTAGCTCTCGGCCAGTCCTACATGGGCCGGGGCGAAGTTCGGGTCGCGTTCGACCGCCTGGTGAAAAAACTCGAGTGCTTTCCGAAGCCCCGTTTCACTCCCGCGCCGCCGATGGAAACGCCCGCTAACGTATAGTTGGTAAGCTTCCGCATCTTCGGTGTAGCGCCGGAATGGCGGCTCCTCGCCCGTCAGCTCCGGCGTCAATGCGGCCCATACCTTCGTGGCAATCGCGTCCTGCACGGAAAAAACATTCGTGAAGCTCTCGTCGTAGCGATCGGCCCACAACTGGCGACCGTCGCCGACCTTCACGAGCCGCGCCGAGACGCGGAGGCGATCTCGATCCCGCTGCAGATAACCCTCCAATACCGCATCGACGCCCAGCGCACGCCCGGCGGCGACAGCGTCCTGGCCAGGATCGCCGTAGCGGCGCACCGCGCTCAGCGGGCTGACCACCAGCCTGGAATTATTCAGGCGCACGATCAGCGTCTCGGCCATGCCGAGTTCCAGGGATTCGTTCCGATCGGTAGCAGTTAGCGGCCGGAACGGCAGCACGGCAAGAGTCTGCGTCGGCGGGATTACCGCGCCCGGTTGCTCGTCGTCCTGCCACTGCGTGAGCATGGCGACGATGGCAAGCGCTGTCAGTCCGGGTATTCCCCATAACTTCATTCGCGGACCGATCGTGCCGGGGCGCTCAGGCAGGTCACCTGCCTCTGCGGCCCTCTCGCCGCCGGTGGCCACCAGATCGCAAACCGGCAGGTTCGACGCGGCAAGCTTTCTCACCGGCGCGACGAAGCGATAGCCCCGCCGACGCACCGTCACGATGTACCTCTGGTCGCCGCGGCGTTCCCCGAGCAGGTGTCTCAGCGTGGAGATGTTCTGGTCGAGGTTGTTTTCCTCGACGATGACGTCCGGCCAGATCGCGGTCATCATGCGCGGCTTGTCGAGCAGATCCTGCGGGTGCTCGACCAGAAACAGGAGCGTGTCGAAGACGCGGGGCGTCAGGGCGGTCCAGCGATCTGCGAGCTTGTGGTAAAGCGACTGCCTGGCGACGTGGAGCTGGAACTCGCCGAATTCATAGATACGGCCTTTTGGCACGTCCATGACGAAACCTTCGCCCATTTTCAGAATAATTCAGAGAGCGTTCAGAACCCGCTAAGTATTCGCGGGTCCGGGGAGGGCATTTTAGCAGGTGAGGCGCTGCAGCCGCAGCGCGACAACCGGAGATAACGAGTATGAACAGGGCAATGCAGGTTTTGGCGGGAGGCTCGGTGCTGGCCATTCTGGTGGCTGTGACGCTGGCAATACCGCCGGCTAACGGTGCGGCGGAGGAAAGCGTCCAGTTGCGGCATTCAAAAGCGGGTTGGGACAAGTCGTGGAGATTCACGGACCCCATCGAGGGGGTCTGGAATGTAAGCGTGGTCATAACGGATTGTGCTTCGGGTGTTGCGCTCCCACTTCCCCCGTTCGACGCGATGGCCATGTTTGGCGGCGATGGCACCTTCCACGACACCAACTCCAACAGCCCGACGCTGATGGTCAGGTCTGACGCATTCGGCCACTGGAAGCACGTGAGAGGAAACAAATACAGGTTCGCCTTCAAGGCGTTCCACTTCGACCTGGCGGGGATGTACCTCGGCTACAATATTGTCAGCCACGATGTCGTGCTGGCCAGGAACGGCAAGAGCTACAGCTCCAAGGGCACCGTGGAGTTCTTCAATCCTGACGGAACGCAGCGTCCGCCGGTGCTCGGCTGTTCCGAATCGACGGCAACACTCTTCGAGTAGGCGAGCGAATTGGCAGGGGGGCGGGGGAAGCACTTCCGCCCCCTACCGGGACTCGAGCATGCAGGAGCTTGTTGGCCCCGCGACGACCAGCTCGAATCAGCCCGGCGCGCTTCCTGCACCTGGCTGGAAAACTGCGCAGGGGTACTCGCGATTTTATGCCTTGCATAAGAAGTTCCGAGCGCGCTCGGCTCAAGCGAGCTGCTCGCGACGCGGCCATTCGCCCAAGATCTCGTAGCCGCGTCCCCGCGCCGGCACGTCGAGCGCCACGAGGTTGCCCGGCATCGCCACTTTGTTGAGGCCGATGCAACGTACGCCGGCGATCTCCGCATCGAGCCGCGTGTGGTGGTGGCCGAAAAAACAGACCCGGAGGTGGGCGCGGGCAACCGCCTGGGCGAGACCTTCAGCTTCGCTCCGGTACCGACGGCGGACGGAGCCGTCCTTGCGTCTCCAGGTGAACTCGACTCCGGCGGGAGCATCATGAAGGAGAAGCACGTAGTCAAAACGCACGCCGAGCGATGCCTCGAAGGCGAGGACGTCGCCGTAGAGCCGATCCATGGCTCCATGGATGTCGCCGGCGGCGCAGATGAACATGACTTCCTCGTCGTGCTTCCCATGAATGCTGGTCGGGGTGTAAAGCCCACGATTCGACCCGACGACGTGTACGTTACACGACGACGGTGAAATCAGGTTTGAAACCGGCGCGGCCGTACTCTCCGGGATAACCTCTCGGGTTGCAGACAACCCGGGTTTGGAACAGCTCATAGTCACACGGATCGTGTGTGTGACCATGAATCCACAGGGCAGGCTGATATCTTTCAATCACGCCCTCCAGCCGGCTCGCGAATGCCGGGTTCAGCGAATCGTTCGCGTAGCGCGGCGCGATGGATTTCAACGCCGGCAGGTGATGCGTAATGACGACTGTCGGGCCATCGAAAGGCTGCTCGAGTTGGCGCACGAGCCATGTGCGGCTTGCCTCGTGAAGCACGACCGAATCCTCCGGCCGAAACTTGTTCCCGCCCTGTCTGATGCGGACGAAGTCGTTCATACATCGCCCGGCGCGTTCGCGGGCAAACGAGGCCTCACCTTCCCCGTGCAGCTTGAAGTCGGTCCAAAGCGTGCTGCCAAGGAAACGGACGCCGTCCAGAACGAGCACGTCGTCACTCAACACCGTGATGTTGTCCGGCGCTGCCGCTTCGAGCTCCGCGGTCAAGTCGATGTCGTGGCCGTAGAACTCGTGATTGCCCGGTACATAGATGACAGGCTGAACGGGATAATGACGCGCCGCCCAGCGCACACCTTCCACGCCCACACCAATGTCGCCGGCAAGGATTACCGCTTCGGCGTCCGTTTCGGGCGGCACGAAGTCCGCGAACTCGGTGTGCAGATCGCTCAGGATGTGGAGTTTCATGGTGGTGCTCGCCGCGTCGTGGCCGAAGCGTAACATCCGGCAAACGTCGCATTGCAAGCGTCAGGCGAGAAAAACTTGCCGCCAACACACGGTCGGGTCGTCGAATGTCACGTCCGATGCCGAAAACGCCGGCGAGTCGTACGCATCGCCGAACCACTTGGAAGAAGCTGATCGCGTACGCCAAGGTCTGCCGCGTCGAGAACGTCAGGCGGCCATATCTGGAGGCACGTTTGGTACACAGGTCTTGACATGGTCGACCTTCCGCTCGCAATTTGTTCGCTATTCGCGAACAGAGAACGCCACATCCCATGCTGAAACCTCAGGACCTCCTGATTGCCTTGAAACTCGTGGCCCTGCGGGTCGACGAGAGCCTGCGCCAGAAGGCGGTCGAGCAGCGAATTGCCCAGCTGCAGGAATTCCCGGATATCGCAACAGGAAGAGTCGATCCTCGAAATGGACCTCGAACCAGTCTCCGACCGGACCTACAGATCGGTGTCCGCCGATACCGGAATTTCCGCATCGGAGGTCAACACCGCAATTCAAAGAGGCCTGAAGTGCAACCTGCTCGTCAAGTCCGATGCAAACGCCAGACCACGACCCATTGCCAGTGCGTTGCTCGAATTTATCGAGCACGGCGTTCGCTACGTTTTTCCGGCCGAGCGGGGTGAGCCGGCCAGGGGCGCGTGGTGCCTCAGGGAGGAGTGCAGGGATCCGCCTGGTGCTTCTCGATGATCAAGGCGCCCCCTGTCTCGGTCAGGACCGATCCAGCAGTCCCCGGATTCGCGTAGGTCAGTTCCTTCGTGGGCGCGTCGCCGGTGATCCACGCGGTGACGTCAGCCGCGATGACCTCATACGCACCCCAGTGCGTGTTGTGGCCGAGGTCGGTCTGGGACTCGTCAGCCGGCAGCGGCTCCTTGCCGTATGTTTTGTAGAAGTAGTAGGGCAGGTTGCAGCCCGCGATGGCCGCATTTAGCTCGGCAAGCACGCCGACCTGGTCCGGTTCGTTGATGAACAAGACATCCTGGGTCGCCCAGATGACGAGCGTGGGAACCGTGAGCTGCCGCAGCCGGTCCTGGCTGCTGAACGCGATCAGCCTGCGCAGCGCGCCGACCCAGGTCCCGATCCTGATGTCCATGGTTTCCGGAACGATCTCGGCGAGGAAGGCGGGATCGGCGGTGAGCTCCGTGACCCAGACGTTCTCCATGAAGTCCCGCACATGCGGATCTGCATCCGCCGGCGTCAGCTCGTAGGCGTCCTCCGGCCACCGGAAGCCCGGCGTGGCATCCTCGAGCAGCCCTCGCCAATGGCCTTTGCTCGTGTCCTGGCCCTCGATCACCTCATTCCTGAGGAACAGGAGCACCGCGTTGTCGGCACCGGAGACCGTAGTGCCGATTAGCACCAGACTCCCGACGCGATCCGGGTCGGAGAGCGCGAGTTCCTGGCCCACCAGGGTGCCCAAGGAGTGACCCACGAGGTGCGCCGTCTCGATGTCCCTGGCATCCATGAAGGCGAGCACGTCGTCCCGAAAGTCGGTCATCTCGAAGCAGTCTTCGGGTGTGGCGGCGCAAGCCCCGGCCCGGGGCATGGATGCGGCGCCGTGGCCACGCTGGTCGAGCGCGTAAATATGGAACTGCGTATTGTCGGCGACCAGCGTCTCGATGAGCGGGTAGAACGAACGGCTCGTGTCGGTCCAGCCGTGGAGCATGATTACGACTTCGCCGTCGGTATTGCCGGCCTCGACGTAAGACACGGTGATCCCGGTGGAAAGCTCTTGGGTCTTCCTTGGTCTTGTCGAACATCGGGACGTTCGCGTCCGGCGTCACGTCGGGGACATGCGGAGCCTCCGCAGCGTCCGGTGGGGCCGCGTCTACCCCGTTGCTGTTGGATCCCTCATCACTACAACCGGTGAGGACGGCTACCAAAAGGAGTGCGAGATACCTGATACGCAATTGAGTTTTGGCTCGCATGGATCGGTCGATGTGGCTCGCTGGAGGTTATGTCCAAACGACTTTTCATTCAAGCAGCGCACCGTTCCCTCCGTTTTTCGTGCGCAGTGTGAGGACTGTCACACATTACAACGATGACTGAGTCGACAATGGCCGTTGGTCACCAGGGAGACAGACTTGACCATTGCTCCGAAGGTCGCGCCATTTGTTCTGCTGTTGCTGGTTGGCGGATGGTCCACAACCGTGCTCGCCGATCCCCCGCCGCACGCGCCGGCTCACGGTTGGCGCAACAAGCACGATCCCTACTACGTTGGCTATTCGGGAAAACAGTGGGAGCACGACTACGAAATCCTCTCCGGTCGCTGCAATCGCGAGGCCATAGCCACGGTGTTGGGTGGTGTGACCGGAGCCGTTATCGGTTCCCGTACTTCGACGTCCGAGAATCGGACTGTGGCAACGATCATCGGAGCGGCAGCCGGCGCATTGATCGGCAAATGGATCGGTCGCCAGCTCGATGAAGCGGATCGTAGTTGCGTCGGTCATGCGTTGGAAGTCGGCAAATCCGGACAGCGTGTCATATGGACGAACGACTCGACTGGCGTACGCTACGAGATTGTCCCTGGTGTTGACAGGGAACGAAACGGCGCCGCGTGTCGGGAGTTTGCTCTCCTGGCGACCTCCGGAGCGGAGAAATCCTCGCGGCAAGGCATCGCGTGCCAGTCGCAACCCGGTATCTGGGAGATCGTGGAGTAACGCGTAAACCACGCCAATCCACCAGGGGCAGATGGTGGCCAGAGGCGTTCATACCTCCGGTAATGCCGCTCTAATCGATAAATACTCGACGCAGTAAGTGACGCTGAGTAGCGGAAAGAGATCGTGGGCCAGGCACCAAAGTGGGCACAACCTGAGGGTCTGATCTGTGAAAAGCTGTACCTGCTTTGACGGACAGGGTCAGATCGCTTCACTACAAACGCTTACCTCCCGGATGGGCACCCAACTCGGCGTGCGGGCCAGGCATTGGGCACTCCTAAAAGCCGATGGCCTGCTTGGGTGATTGTCCGCCGTCGGTCGATCTGCTTGAATCGAATGAACATCCCGCTCGGAAGTCCTTCGAATGTCAATCAGGTTGCCCCGGCTCATAGTGACCTCGGTCGTTCGCGGAAGCCGGCAGGGCGAAAGTCACGGCGGCGTTTATATGCTGGACTTCGAGACCCGCACCGGCCGGCAGCTGGTGGACTGGAACACTGGCGAAATCGATTTCGAAGGTCGCGGCGCCGATCGGGGTCTGCGCGGCATCGCCTTCGACGGAGACGACATCTACATTGCGGCCAGCGACGAGTTGTTCTGCTTCGACCGCGGGTTCTCGATCAAGGGATCTTTCAGGAACCTTTACCTGAAGCATTGTCACGAAATCTGCCGGATGGACCGCAAGATATTCCTCACCTCGACCGGATACGACAGCCTCCTCGCGTTCGACCTGGACAGCCGGCGCTTCGAGTGGGGCTTTCATCTGCAGCGGCGATACGGGGCGTGGTCGGGTTTTACCTTCGATCCGCGGTCGGACCTCGGGCCGGCGGCGGCCAACGAGCTCCACATCAACATGGTGCACATCGATCAATCAGGCATATTCCTGAGCGGCCTGCGCACGAACGCGCTGCTGCACCTGAGTCACGAAATGCTTGTGACGGAGGTTTGCAACCTGCCGGCCGGCGCGCACAACGCACAGCCATGGAACGGCGGGGTGCTGTTCAACGACACAGCCGCCGACTGCGTGCGTTACGTCGGGCGGGACGGCCGGCAGCGGGCGTTCCCCATCAAGCGCTATGACGAATCGGAGATCCTGTTCGCCGGCATCGACGATTCCAGGATTGCCCGGCAGGCTTTCGGTCGCGGGCTTTGCACTGCCGGGAACCGGCTGATCGTCGGCGGCTCATCCCCTTCGACCGTCAGCGTCTACGACACGGAGACCGGGATAACCGTTGGCACCGTGAACCTTACGATGGACATCCGCAACGCCATCCACGGCCTCGAGATCTGGCCGCACGACGACTGACGGGAACTCACCGATTGTGCGGCTTTCGCTCAGTTCCCCCAGCGTTTCATATAGCGCACCCCGACCTCGCGCGGCCGGTTCACAAATAGCGTCTGGTGATGCGGCCGGCCCTCGGCAGTCTGCGCCGCCGTCCACTCGAACAGGTCCGCCTGCACGGTATACGTCGCCCGCTCGTCGGCAAGGTTGTTGACGAACACGTCGACCTGCCAGTCATCGCCGACGATTCCGGCACGCAGGTCGCCGATCGTGTAGGCGTCGGACTTGAACTGCGGATTCGGAACGGTCAGGCCCCGCGGTTCGAGGATGTTCAAGCTGTCGCCGGTATACGACCACTGCGTGCGTATGAAGAACTCGTTTTGCCCGAACAGCTCCATGGGTCGCCGGTACTCGATCCATGCCGAGCCTTTGTCCTGCGGCACGAGCGGCAACCGCAAGCCTTTGACCAGATCGTTGACCCCGTCGCCATCGAGATCCGCTTCGGTGTCGGTCTCCGCTTCCATCCTCTCGTAATTCATGCCTAACAGCCAGTTGTCGCCGAGAGCGTAGTCGAGCTCTACGTTCACACCGTTGATATGCGCATCGCCGGCATTGGCAATCAGCACCTGCCACGGCTGGCCGCATACCCCGGGAATCGAGAATTCGCTTTCCGGCAGCGGAATGCCGTTTTCATCCTCGCATGGCTTGTCCGTCGGGTCGACGAGCTGGAGTTGGTAGTCACTCCAGTCCATCCTGTAGGCCGTGAGGTTGAGTCGGCCACTGCCGCCGGCGAACGTCGACTTATAGCCGATCTCGAAGTCGTCCATGATGTCCGAATCGTACGTGTTCGGGAAAAACGGTTCGCCACGACTGCGGTTCACGCCGCCCTGCCGCGCACCCCGGGTGAACAGCGTGTACACCATCTTGTTGTCGTCGAGGTTGTAGCTCAGGCTTACCTTCGGCACGAACTGATCTTCCTCTCCCGTGCGGCCCGGCGGCCGGCCGCCATTTGCGAGACGGTATTCGCGGTCTCCCGCGGTGACATCCGGCTCCCCGGCGTAATTTGGTCCGCCGGGATGATTCACAAAGTAGTAGTTCGTGTTGGAACGCTCGAAATACCGGCCGCCTACGGTCAGATCCAGGGCATCCGTGACGTGCCAGGTCGCTTCACCGAATACGGCATCCTGCTCCCAGTCGGTATGGCTCTGGGAATACCAGTGTGCTTCCGCGTTCGGATAAGTCGTCGGCGTGCCGTAGTAATTCGACCAGTACCATTCCCAGTAATTGAGCGAGATCGAATCCTGATACCTCAGGGTCGATGCATCGCCGCCGAGAGTCGGCGTGCCGAACGGCGATATCCAGGAGTCGGTGCTTTCCTCGTGGTAAAGCCCGACGATCCAGTCGAGTGTATCGCCCTGACTCGACAAACGGATTTCGGCGGTGAGCTTGTCGTCCTTCGATGACCCGCGGGCGCTGTTGAAGAAGTCCGAATCTACCTGCGGGCCGTGGCAGTAGACGGGCCACCACACGATGTTACCCGTATCCGGGTTCGTCCAGTAATACGGAAAGTCCGCTGGACTGTAATAGGTCGGGTCAGCGTCATGACAGTACTGCGCCGACCAGTAATGCGCGTAGGTCGTAGTGTCCGTCAGATACTTGATATCACGTTCGTAATAGGACACGGCGGCAACCAGTTGCGCGAAACCGAGATCGCCGTCGACCTTAAGCGATGCCATGTCGAACTTTTCTTCCCGCCACTCATCGTGGAAGCGAACGACCTGCAGATCACCGACGAACGGATCGTAGTAGTTGTCCGCGCCGGCGTCCGTGGTCTGGTGGTGATAGGACAGGGTCGTCGACCAGCTGTCGTTCACTTGCCAGAGCAGGTGCAGTCGGCCGCCGTAAACGTCGGCGTCGTTCCAGCGCTCTTCCACGGAAAGCGAGTTGTCGAGCGTGCCCCACTGCGCGGGCGCCCTGTTGTCGCCGTCGAGGCCGTACGAGTCGGCGGTATGGCCGAAAACATTGTCGATGAATCCGCCGTCGTGGTCGTTGTAGCCGGCGATGCGGAGCGCAAGCCGGTCCTCGACCAGCGGGAGATTGAAGACGAGCGAGCCGCGATAGCTTGCGTCGCTGTCGCTGCCGGTGCGCACCTCGCCGTCGAACACGGCCTCGAACTCGTTTAGCAGCGGCTGGTTGGTAATGATGCGCAGGGTACCGGCCTGCGCGTCGGACCCGTAAAGCGTCCCTTGCGGCCCTGAAAGCGCCTCGACCCGCGCGATGTCGACGGGCCTTATGTTCGGCTGGGTGCCGGTCTGGGTGACCGAAATCTCGTCGAGATACACCGACGAGGTCGACTGGCCGAGATAGCCGGCCCCGGTAATGGCGCCGCGGAATACGACGGTACTGGAGCTGGGACCGTAGTTGACAACGTTGATCGACGGCACGAACCGGGCGTAATCCTCCAGGCCCTTCGCGCCCATCGCGGCGAGAGACTCCTGGCTGATAGCCTGAATGGCGGACGGAATGGTTTGCGCCGATTCGCTGCGTTTGCGCGCGGTGACGATGATCTCGTCGAGCGCCCTGGAGTCGTCTGCCTCCCTTTCGGCGTCCTGCGCAACGGCGTAATGCCCCGGATACAGTGCTGCCGCTACTGCGGCAGCAACAGGCGAAATTGTACGACCCGACCCGCGGAACATGTGCTTACCCTCCCCCGACGATCGATGGCGCGACTGTCACCGAAGGCGCCTTCCTATTTTGATTCAATCTATTCCAGGCGCGCCTCGTTGGCAAGAACGGGACTGTTCGCCCCGTCCGGCTTAACCGGCGTCCGGCAGGTCATCTAGCAGGGGTTTCAGTATGTGCAACAGCTCCCCGAGGTGTTTCTCGTAGTTGCGCCAGACGTTGACGGAACTGGAATAGATGGGCCGGCGGACCTGTTCCGAGCTCGCGGTCTTCACCGCCCGCCGGGTCTCGTGAAAATCCAGACAGCCTTCCTCGAACGGCAGCCCGCAGAAATCGAGCATCCGGCGGACCTCGTGCTCGAGGTCGGCGACGACTCGCTCGTAGTGCACGTCGAGCACGAACCCGGGGAGCGTCCGGTGCCAGTGCTCCATCAGCCGCTGGTACTGCAGAAAGTATTCGCCGAGCTCCGTGAGGTCGTAAGTGAACGGCTGGCCGCTCGCAAAGAGCTGCTTGTAGCTTCCGAGACAGCTGTCCACCGGATGCCGCCTGGCGTTGATGATCCTCGCGTTCGGGATGGCGAGCTTCAACAGGCCGGCGAAAACGAAGTTGTTCGGATTCTTGTCGATGAAGAACGGGGCACCACTGCGGTGTTTCCGTGTGCTCTCCAGGTACTCCCGGCCGAGCCGCGCCCAGCCGGCGGGTTTGAGGCCGCTCAATGTTTGCGGAAACAGCTCATTCCTCCGGCCGCGGTACCTTCGCACGACCTTCGACAGGTCGCTCAACTCATGCGTGCCTTCGACCTCGCTGTGGGATGCGAGAATCTGCTCGATCAGGGTCGACCCGGAGCGCGGCAGACCGACGATGAATATCGGTACCGGGTAGAGCTCCGCGGCCGCTGCCTGCCGCAGGCGTGTCTCGTCGAAGAAGCGGACCACGCGGTCATGGGTGGCTTCGGTGTCGACCGGATCGTAGGATTCCTGCTTTCTGCGAAGCCTGTTGCAGCGCTCGAAATTCGCGAACGCCGCGTCGAAGTCACCACCGGCCTCGTACTCCAGCCCCAGCGCGTTGTGGAGCATGCACAGCGCTTCATCCGACAATCCTCCCTCCCGGATCAGCGTCTCCATCGCCGCCACTTCCGCTGCTTCGAAACGGAACGTCTTGAGGTTGGCGAGGCTCCAGTAAGCTTCCGCATGGCCCGGCTTGGCGACGACGCAGGCTCGGTACTGCCTGATCGCTTCTTCCTGTTCACCGATGGTCTTGAGATGGTGCGCCATGCCGCACATTGCTGCTGCTTTTTGCGGCGCGAGTTCCAGCGTTCTGCGATAGGAGGCGATGGCGTCCTGGTGACGGCCGGCGACTCCGAGTACGCCGGCATACACCATGTACGACTCCGGCTTGTCCGGCTCGAGCGCCAGCAGCCGTTCCGCGCTCTTTATCGCCTCGTCGTATTTCTCCTGTTCGCGCTGCGCGTCGACCAGGTCTACCCAGGCACGCGCATAATTCGGTGCGAGTGACGTGGCGCGAAGCAGAAAAACCTCCGCTTCGCGGAACCGCTTGTTCAGCGAGGCGATGCCGGCCAGCAGGCGCGCCGCCTCGACGTGGTCCGGATCCCTTTTAAGGATGCTGCGATAGATGTCTTCGGCCTTGTTGACGCTGCCGGCTTGCTGCAGGGATTCGGCCTCGCGAATCTCCTCCGCGAACGCCATGCGTGTTCTCGGAGTCTTCCTGTCGCTGCGCTCGCCACCGCCCGCCGCGACGGCGACCTGCCTTGCTCTGTCGATCTTGGCCAGCGTCGCGGGTCTGGCGGGGTCGAGCTTCACAGCCTTTTCATATGCTGCAATCGCCCGGTTGGCACGGCCCGTCGCCAGCATCAGGTCGCCGTACACGTCATGCGCCCCGGCAAAACCCGGAAATCGACGCATGGCTTCGCTCACATGGCGCTCGGATTGCTCGAACCGCCGCAGGGCTAGATAGGCCTTCGCCGCCAGGCACATCGTGTTGGCGTCGTCGGGAAAGGAAAGCAACGCGTCCTCGCAAAGGCTCGCCGCCCTGGCGTGTTCGCCGGCACGAAGCTCTGCCAGTACGTTTTCGAACGACTGCCGTTGACGGGTGATGTCCGTTGTCATGTTCTGCAAATCGTAGCTTAGTGGTCCATTCCACAATTACGGAAACAGTCGGCCGCCGATGCATCCCGGCTGTCACCGTAATTATGGAACGGACCACTTAGGGCGATTGGATCATATCGCCGGTACGGCCGCCAGCCGGCGCCGGCTTGTGGCGGAAACCGAAACGCACTAACCTGTTTCGGCATCCGGCACCCTGCCGTGACCCGGCGAGTTCAGCAGACTGCGACCGTGAATACTTTCCGACAAGCGGCGCGCACCCGCGATTTCTGCGTTTCGGCCGAGCTCTTTCTCTCACCGGAATCGAGCGCCACAACAATCGCCGAGCAGGCGAAGCTGTTGAAAGATCACGTCGACGGCGTACTGCTTACCGACAACCAGTTCGGGCAGCTGCACATGTCCACGCTCGCCGCGGCCGCGCTGTTGATCGCGAACGGCGTGGACCCGATCATGCAATTGAGCTGCCGGAACCGGAACCGGATCGCGCTGCTGAGCGATTTGCTGGGCGCCGGCGCGCTGGGTGTGACCAGCCTGATACTGGTAAAGGGCAATCACGTGCCGGACGGTTTCGAACCGCGTCCCAAGGCGGTACTCGATATCGATGCGACGGAGCTGATTGCCACGGCGACGCGAATCCGCTCGGACGAACGCCTGCGCGCGCTGTCCGACTTCTACGTCGGCGGCATCGTGACGGCGCATCGTCCGGAGCCGGACTGGACACCCCGCACGCTCCTCCGCAAGATCGAGGCGGGAGCGCAGTTCATGATGACGAACGTCTGCATGGACCTGGCGATATTGAGGAGCTGGTTCCGGCACCTGGTCGCGGCAAAAATCCTGCGGCGCGTCGACATGATCGTGTCGATTGCGATCACGGAATCGGCAGACGATGCGTACTGGCTGTGCCGGAACCGCCCGAATTTCCAGATTCCCGATGCGCTGATCCGGCGTCTCGAGCAAGCGCGGGATGCAGAACAGGAAGGCGTCGCCATCGCGGCGGAAATGCTCGCGGAAGTCGCGGCGATCCCCGGTGTTTCCGGCGTGCACCTGATGGCGACCCGCAACCTCGCCGCAATTCCAGCCGTTCTCGCCGACGCCGGACAGGCTCCGAGGCAAGCCGTATGACGGCGGCGAGCCGGCCAGGTTCCGTCAAGGACGCCGTCCACACCGTGCTCGCCTTGGCGCAGGCTGACCGGCTCGACGACGCCGAGGCGCTTTGCCGCGATCATCTTGCCGCGCTACCGGACGACGTCAACCTCGTGGCATCGCTCGGCGCATTGCTGATCAGAAAGGGCGGATACGACGAGGCACAGAAGTGCCTCGAGCGGGCGATCCAACTGGAGCCACGGTTCGCGAAGCCGTACGAGGACCTCGGCGCGCTGTACCTCGCGACGGAGCGGCCCGCGAACGCGATCGCTGCGTACGAAAGCGCAATCGGCCTCGATCCCCGGCAGGCATCTGCGTTCTACGGACTGGCGACGGCTCTCGAGCGGAGCGGCCGCCGCGAAGAAGCGGAGATCGCCAGGGGACGGTTCCTGGCGCTCTCGCCCGACGGAAAGGCGCTATCGGAGGCGGCGCAGCTTGTTCTTGCCGGAAAGACCGATCGCGCCGAGACCATCTGCGGCGAGATTCTGGCGAAGGAGCCGCGCAATATTCACGCGATGCGGCTGCTGGCACGTATCTGCGTTGACGGCCGCCGCGACGCCGCTGCCGAAGGCCTGCTGCGGCGCGTGATGCGCATCGCGCCGGACTTTCTCCCCGCGCACAGGGACTTGGCATGGTTTCTCCTGGAGCGCAGCAGGTTTCGCGAAGCCGTCGCGACGCTGAAGACGGCCGTAACGATCCAGCCGGGCGCCGCGGATCTCCATCAGGCCCTGGCCGATACCCTGTCCATCGTCGGACGGTCGACGGAAGCGCTGGCCGCGTACGACAGCGTCCTTAAGCCGCATCCTGACGATCCGCGCGCGTTGCTCGGCCGCGGTCATATGCTTCGCATCCACGGCCGGCGGGAGGAGTCGATTGCGGCCTACCGGCGGTGCACGGCAGTCCGGCCGGATCTCGGTGACGCATGGTGGTCGCTGGCAACGTTCCGGGGGCTTGCGTTCACGGAATCCGAACGGGAAACAATGCGCCGTCGGCTCGCCGAGGCGGAGCCCGGCTCGGATTCGGCCATTGCGCTCAGGTTCGCGATGGCCCGCGCCTGCGAGAAAGAGGGCGACTACGAGCAGGCGTGGGCGTACTACGAGACGGCGAACGAGGCCAAGCGCCGCGCGGTCGCCTACGACCCCGTCGAGCTCGAAGCGCAGCATGACGTGCGGCTTCGCGTGTTCGGCGAGGGCCTCCTGGCGAGGGTCGGATCGGCCGGCGGCGGACGGGCGGTCAGACCGATTTTCATCACGGGCGTACCGCGTTCAGGGTCGACGCTGATAGAGCAGATTCTCGCGTGCCACGGCGACGTCGAAGGCTGCGGCGAACTCCCTTACGTCATCATGCTGACTGCGGAACTCGGCAAGAATCGGGAAGGTGGCGCGCAGTACCCCGAGATCGTCGCTGAGCTGTCGACGGACGACTGGCTTGCGTTCGGCGACGAATACCTCCGGCACACGCTCGCACACCGCAGCGCGAAGACCTTTTGCTTCACCGACAAGATGCCGGCCAACTTCGGGCATCTCGGATTCATCCGGCTGATGTTGCCGGAGGCCGTTTTCATCGACGCGCGTCGCAACGCGCTCGATACCTGTGTGGCCAACTACCGCCAGCTCTTCGCACAAGGCAAGAACCAGAGCTACGACCTCTCGGAGCTCGGCGAGTATTACCAGGAGTACCTGCGCGTCATGCGGCACTGGGAGCGGGTCATGCCCGGCCGGATCCTGACCGTGCACTACGAGGACATCGTCCGCGATCTGGAGGGGCAGGTTCGCCGACTGCTAGCGCACTGCGGGCTTAAGTTCGACGAGCGCTGCCTGCGCTTTCACGAGAGCCAGCGGCAGGTCAACACGGCCAGCTCGGAGCAGGTGCGCGAGCCGATCTACGAAGACGCGGTCGGCTATTGGAAGCACTACGAACCGAAGTTGGGCCCGCTGAAGGAAATCCTTGCACCCGCCCTTTCTTCCGGTGTCGGATCGCAAGTTCACTTTCGTTGAAAACTACGAATCTATGACGCGGTATCCGTTGGTCGAGCTCGTGATACCGGCGACCCGCTCGCGAGGCACGTAATCGAAGATGAACGTGATGCGGTCCTCGCCGCCCTTGTTCATGACGGAATGCGTCATCTGGTTATTGATCTCGTAAGCCTCGCCAACCTTGAGCTGGAAGGGCTGACCGTCGATCATGAAGCGGACGCGGGGATTGGTCGAAATCGGCACGTGGATGCGATGGCCGGAATGAAACGACGGGTGCCGGTCGACGTGCGGCGTGATCTTACCGCCGGCGACGAGCTTCGCGGCCATCGCGCGAATGACGGTGCCGCCGGGCTCGTAGTGTCTGCTGATGATGTCGTTCATCAGCGGCAGGGCCACGTCCGCAAGACGCGGCCAGCCCGGTTCCTTTTTGACGATGATGTCGGGCCAGCGGTCGATGTCGACGAACAACAGGACGATTGACTGAGTCGCGTGGTGGACCTCGAAGGCTTCCTGCCGGTACCTGTCCTCCTGCCAGACCGGATCTTCCTGGGCGAGCACGGCTTCGCATAGCGCCGTGCAGTCCACGGCGCCGAGTTCCCGGAGCGGAATGCCGATGTTCATACGCTCGCCGAAGAATGACCGAGGCGGGGATTATACGGGGTTTGACGTCGCCGGCCGTGTCGGCAATGGCGTCAATCGACCCAGTCGGACAATAGCGCCGTCTCAACGATCGGAACGGCGCGCCATGCTTCGTCGTTTGTCACCGCCAAGGTAGCCCCAGTCCGCAGTCCGGTAGCGAGCAAGATGGCATCGGGCGTTCTCAGCCGATAGCGGGCGCGCAGGCCTGCAGCGTCGAGCAATATGGCACGGCTGAGCGGAGTTTCCTTTCGTACCAGTGCTCGTTCGCGCCACGGACTGTCGCCACAGCATCGACCTGATACGAAGAGCCGTGGTGCTCGAGTCATATATTACAACCGCTTGGACAATGGTGAGATCCGATGGGGTTCGACGATAAAAAGCTCCGCGGTAGTCGTTCGGGTCGGTGTGCTCGGAAATAAATCGGCCTAACCCCGCCATCAAGGTGGGAATCGCCTCCGGATGATCGTGAAGCTGAATGGCCACGATCCCCTCCATAGGCTTCCGGCCGATATGCCACGATATCTGCAAAATCGCCATTCAAGGACAGTAAGATGCTCTCGAGTTCCTGCGCCGTCGCAATAACATCGGCGTCCGGTGCGCGAGTTGGAAGATGGTCTGGTAGCAGCTCGACGTCGCATCGGAACTGCCGCAAAGCGTCAGCGATCTCCCGGGGCACGCAGTGGTCGCAAAAGAAACGCAAGCTCACGCGCTGGCAACGGCGTCGAAATCAGCCAGGTCCCGCGCGTACTTCAAGCATGCAATGACGTCGTCGGCCGAAATATCCGAAAACTCGCGCAAGATGTCATCCGTGGATCGGCCCGCGGCAACGTAGCCGAGGATCAACGCCGCAGGAATGCGTGTTCCCTTGATGCAGGGCTTGCCATGCAGAATCCGGGGATCACTCTCAATGTGGTCGTGCCAGTCGTGTTTCATAACATAGGACTTTAGAGCCAACCCGAGCCAACCTCAAGGTTCAGGCTTCGGTCGGCTGTCGGTACTCTCGCCGGGACGATGAGGGAGGGCGACCTGACCCTTTACAGCCGTAGGCTGGGTTGCATTGAGTTCTCATCATAGTCGGAACGCTCCTTCCCGGCGGTAAACTCCCCGGCAGGTACTTCCGGGCCTCAAGCCGCATACAGCAGCGCCTTGTTCCGGTCTACCGCTTCGCGGAAGTAGGGGTTCCTGATGGCAGATTCCACAACCAGATCTACCGGCCGCTTGCGCTCCGCCAGCGCACCTTCGGGTCGTCGAATTTCACATCCGATGCCGAAAACCCTTCCGGATCGTACGCGCCGCCTAGCCACTGGAGCATCGCTTCATGCTCGGGGTGAGTTACGTAGGCTATGACCTCCAGCAACTCCGCATATCCGTGAATACCCCCGCAGTCTTCCGGCGGACCTCGCCGTTTTCCATCGAGACAGGCAAGCCGTCGCTCGCCTTTGCGGATCGTGTCGATGCCTTCAAGAGTAACGGTGTGTCGCCGGTCGTCGCCGAAGTCGTATTCATAAGAAGCGGCGTCGCCTTCTTTGACGAAGTACCGGGCGATCGGCACTTCCCAGCCGGCCAGGCACGGCAGCTCGTCGAGGTACGGGTCGTCGTCCGGTATGCCGATTGCCTCGAGCTCGCCGGCCTCCGGATTCCGGACATGGAACAGGTGCAGATGATAGTCAAGCCAGCCCATCGCGTCTTGGATCGCGACGTGAAGATCCCAGAACGTGTAGTTGCTGGGAACCCGAATGCACCGCCAGACCGACGGGACGATCCCTTCGAGTTTGATATGGAACCGGTGTGTGGTGTTCGGCATGGGTGGCCTCGCAATTGCCGCAATAGGCGTAGTGCGGCTCAGCCGCTCCGAATCTACGCAAATTGTCAAGCAAGCTTACTGCAACGCATCAACGTCGTCCTGATGTACCCACTCGAGCGACGCCTGTTTTCTCCAGCGTTTCACAAGACAGCTTTGGTATCACCGCATGGCACGTGAGCTCATCTCGCTGCAGGATTTCGGCAAGCTCATCGGTCCCGCAACTCACGCAAAACTCACGCACGCCCCGGCGGAGCGATTTCCGAAAGACTGGGAACTCTTTGATGCAGAGCAAGTTCCCCAAGGATCACCGGTAGCTGAGTAGAGTCTTTTCAGTCGCGCTAAGAATCGCTTCTGGCTTTATATTTCAATCAGTTACCGGGGCGTCTGTTGCTCGATTTGCATCACGATGCAGGACAATGCATAGCTCATTCACGCAAAATTCACGCGGCGCACACTATGCGTTAGTGGTTGGTCGAATAAGGACCGGCTGACAAGATTCCCTGCGAACGGCGGTCGCCATCGCTGGTACGCCTGAGCCTCCTTACGGCGGCAACGCTGCAGCGGCAACATCATCCGCGTTGCTACTTTGCTCGCGGCCGGTGACCTCGCCTTTATAAAGACAGTGAGTCGACCCGTGATTATTTGACCTAAAAGCTTCTTCGGATACTTATCCAGTATTCGCGTGGGCGCGCGTAAGTACCTTGGGTATAGCCGATATTGCCCGCGAATCGCTCAGCATTCCCTGCGATAATGTATTCCTCGTTTGACAGGTTAACGCCGCGAAGCATAACGAGCCAGTTCTCACCGGGTGACGCATAGCTGAGTGTTCCACCAATAAGGTGCAGATCATCGCGTTGGAGCTCTGCTGCGTTCAGAACGTCGTTGTACATTTCTGAGGTATAGCTCCAGTCAGCCTGCGCGGAGATCGTTCCGCCGCCTTCGGTAATCCAGTGTCGTGCAAGAATGGCATGTGCGGAGACGTCAGGCGATTTGGCGAGTTCGCTGCTAAGCGTCAAAATCGGCGATCCGTCTACATTCAAATTGACCTGTGATTCCGGCGTCAGGGATGTATATTCGGTCTCGAGAAGCCCGATTCCTCCCCTGAATTCCCAGTTTTCGTTCGGCACGAGCGCCCATTCCACTTCCAGCCCGTTGATCTCAGCCTCCCCGGCATTGCGCGTCACGGGACCAATGCCTTCGAAGATTGGCGTGATTTGCACATCCTCGTAGTCGGTGGTGAATGCTGCTACGTTGAGCCTGAGCCGCTGGTTCAGTCCCAGCCATTTGAATCCCAGTTCGTATACCGAAACTTCTTCCGGACGAAAATCCGGGGCCGGAATGCCGGGACCTGGTCCGATTCGCTGACTGAATCCTCCTGCTTTGAATCCGGTTGTATAGGAACCATAGACCATCAACTCTTCTGCAAAATTGTAGTCCAGGGCGAGGGTCACATCGGTCTTGTCACTTGATGACTCGTAGATTCCATCGAGGATCAAGGGCACGGTCGGCGGCAATCCCAGCGCAAGTCCATTGGCGTTGGTCACGAATTGCTGTGGACCTCCTTTGAAACCAGGAGAAAATCGCTTGGTTTCATCGGTGTAACGGACGCCGAGCGTGGTGCCCAAGCGATCCGTGAAATTGAAATTGGCTTGCGCGAATACTGCAACGCTTTCGTTGTCTACGGCTCCGCCGCTGCCAAGATCGCCGATGGATGTGGCGACCAGATTGCTGTTGGTGCCTTCCTCTGCCAGATAAAAGGCACCGGCAACGAAGTTTCCGCTTGGCAAATCTCCGGAGACCTGCAACTCCTGAGAAAATTGCTCTTGTTCATAGTCATCCTCTGTGTCGGCGACGAGAAACGGCGACGACAGGGAATCGCGTGCAAAGTGACTGTCGACATCACGGTAAGCACTAATTGACTTCACCGTCAATTCGCCAATGTCGAAAGTTACCGTTGCCGAGGTTCCATAAATATCAAAATCTGATCGCGATGGTCCCGCATAGTAAGTAATCTCAGGATCATTCGTCACGAACAGTCCGCTAAAAAGATCGTCGCCGACAAACTGACCTTCAAATCCTGGTCTGATCTGTGGCGTGGTGCCGGGTATGAGTCCCGCGGCTGCCGGCAAAAACGGGGCGCCCGTGCCGGGCTCGATCACCAGGACCGATTGAGGAACTGATTGTTCCCGTCCTCTGCTGTGGTCGAAGGCAAGATCAATTTCGAATTGGTCGCTCGGAGTCCAGATTGAACGAGCTTTGGTCACAGAGCGGTTGACATTGCCCAGATCCTCGGTACCTGGCTGAAGGAGGCGGTGCTGATACCCGTCCTGCTCCATGAATCCCACGGATAATCCGGCGACTATCGTGTCTGAGATCGCTGCGTCCACGCCGGCTTTGATGTTCCGACGGTCAAAGTTGCCAAACTCGAAATCGACATATCCGGCCTGGTCTGCCGCCGGCCGCCTTGACCGTATATTAATAGCGCCTCCAATCGTGTTCTTGCCGAACAGCGTTCCCTGTGGACCACGCAGAACTTCGACACTTTCTATGTCCACCAGATCCAACAGTCCGCCCACTGAACGGGCGATATATACGCCATCGAGGTAGATGCCGACACCCGGGTCCGAGTTCAGCGTGAAGTCAGTCTGACCGATACCTCGAATGAAGACAGTCGACGCGATGGTCGAGCCGGATACCGCGGCCGTACTGTCAAACTGCAGATTAGGCGTAACGCGGTCTATTTCGGACAAGTCCTCAATTCCGAGGAATCCCAGCTGGTCTCCACTGAAAGCCGATATCGAGATTGGTACATCCTGGACATTTTCCTCGCGTTTACGAGCAGTCACGACGATCTCCTCCAGCTGTTGAGATCGACCTTCACTTGCCCCCTGAGCCAAGGCTGCTCCACTGGTTCCGACGGCAGTTGCGCCGAATGCAAACAAGACCAACAGCGAAGTCAGCCCCGCCGTACCCTGTGAGCCGAGGAATACAATTAAATCCTTTCTGGTCTCGATCATCGACGGTTACCCCGTAGTCATCGAAGCACTCCGCGTCAGGCATTGCCGACGCGCAAAGTGACCCAAATAGAGGGTACCGACGTCCCATCGCATCGGAAATCCAATTTCAGAACGGACCATCCAAATTGTGCATCCTGCCCCGCATGTCGCAGGTCGACTGTCCATTCAGTGCAGACGTTCCCTAGCTGAGATGAAGAGCCGTCAGATAGCCAGAGACGCCACCCAATCCCGGGCCAGGGTGGGTGGAAGCGCCGATGTGATAGAGAAACCTCACCGGTGTATCGTGATTCTTTGATCCCATGCCGGGCGCCACAGGAAGGATTGCTCGAGACCGCAGAATCCCCCATAGGGATCCCCGCCGACCAGATTGATGTTCAGCGATTCGAGATCGGCAGGCGACAATACTTCACGGCCGATCGTAGCCGAGTCGAGATTCGTGATATGTCGTCGAAGTCGCTCGATTATTCGATCCGCAAATTCTTCGCGCATGCCCGTTGTCCATTGCCCGTCGCTGCGAACTGCAATCTCCGCCGCGGCGTCGCCCTCAACGTTCCGCGGCACGTCCAGAATCTGGATCCACAAAATGCCCTGCCCCGGCGGAACCCGAGTCGGATCGATGTGTGAGGCTGACCCACGGCAATGGTCGAAGTAACCGGCAGCTGCCCTCGCGTGCCTTCATTGGTCGCCCGCGAGATCCCCTCGAGTCCATCTGTTACATGCACCAGAGCGACTCCCGACAACTCTTGGTTTTTCCAGGCTGGCGGTTCCTTCAAGGCCAAATGGATTTGCATGTTTCCCAATCCATACCGGAATCGCTTTGCTGAGTCCGCACCGCGGCGGGGACTTCGACTTCCCGGAGCAAGCGGCCGTAAAGCTGTGTTGGTGTCACGCTGCAGATAACGCCGTTGCGAGCCTTCAATAAGGACCCATCGGTAAACGTGACGCCGGTTGCCCGGTTCCGAGAAGCCAATATGCCGTCCACATCGGCCGAAGTCATAATAGTCCCGTCATGAGCTTCGATGATCTTCGCAAATGCGTCCAACAACACCTGATTGCCGCCACGAACGACGGGCATTCCCGTTTGCTCCAGAGTGAAGGCGACGATCTTGGCGAAATGGCCCGACAAGCTGCTTTCGGGCGTGAGCCCCACATTCAGCACCCAGGCCGCCAGACAGGCACGAGCCGCGGGATCCTGTATGGAAGAATCCAGCCAGCTGCGACAGCTGCACAATGCAGCGCCGAAATAATCGATCAGACCGTCGACTTTTTGCTTCCACAGATTTCTGAGTAAAAGCCGTGCGACCGCCGGACGGCGCAGCTGTTGGCTGAGCAGCCCGAACGACAAATCCGCAGTCGCTTCGACGAATGCCAGCGCTGCAGCGTAGGCGTCACCGTCGCCAGGGTGCCTTGCATTCATTGCCGCGATGTTGTGCCGACGATCGGGCGCATCAGAACGAATGCCGAATTGTCCGGGAGCACGGCTGCCGTCGGTCTGTCGGTCGTATCGAATGCCACGCCGTATTCCGCCAGTTCCCCCTGCAACTCGGCGTACGCAGGAGAGGTCAGGAATAACGGAAACCAAGTAGCCAGGACGTCATGTTTGAACCCTGGTTCGGTCAGCTCGTCGCTGCGCAGGCAACCGCCAATGCGGTCGTTTCGCTCCACCAAGGCAACCTTTTTGCCGCGCCGGGTCAGCATGGCCGCGCATACGAGCCCGTTGACACCGCTTCCGACAACGATGAAATCAGGCGGCGTCACGGCACAGGGCGAGGATCACTAACGACAAGATCGCAGGACTCTATGGCGACCGCCCCTCCATGAGCAAGGGCATCAGCGGAAAATGTTGCTCGGGTCCCATCGCACTGTAACCGCCATCGACCGGAATTTCAGCGCCGGTCGTGTAAGAGGCGCCTCCCGAGGCGATGAACGCCGCCATCTTCGCCACCTCTTCGGCTTCGGCGACACGTCCCATCAGGTTATACGGCGACGTCACTTTATCTGCGTGCAGCCGATTGCCTCCCGTGAGGCCGCCGAAAGGGTCAGACCATATGTGCCCGAGACGCAGCAGGTTGACGCGGATACCATCCTGCGCATACTCCACTGCCTGCGTCTTGGTGAGGTGGATCATCGCGGCCTTCGATACCGGATACGCCCAACGCCCGATGTGCGGTGCGACTCCCGAAATCGATCCGATGTTCACAATATTGCCGCCTCGGGACCTGAGATGCGAACGCGCCTTCTCGCCTAGAATCGCGGCAGAAACCAAATTTGTGTTCAGCGTGTCAAGCCAGGTCTTCCTATCTGTGACTGCACCATCATCCCCGTATGAGCAGGCATTATTGACCAGTATATCTAGTCCACCAAAGTGCTCGACCGTAGCGCTGATCAAGTCGTCCAGTGCTACGTCGTCCGTAATATCCGTAGCGACAAACAGCGCATTGCTTTGCAGATCCTTCTCTACTTTGCGTCCATTGTCCAGGCTGCGCGCCGCGATAACGACCGAGGCGCCACATGCATGAAAATACCGGGTAATGGCTTCACCAATCGACGCTGCACCGCCGGTAATGATTGCAACCTTGTTCTCCAGATTCATCACGATTCGCTCCCCTTAAGACTATGGCCTCCTTGCGCCTCGGCGCGCGAGCACCTCGAATCAAATCCTTGGCGCCTGAGTAGTCGAGCCGTTATCGGCCGATAGTCGGCACCGGTTACCGGAATTAGCCACTGCCGAAACCGCCTGAATGCATTCAAGGTCAATCTCAGGTCGCTCAGCAGTTCGTCCATGTGATGGATGGAGAACGGGATAATATTGGTGCCCTTCGAATGCTTACCCTCGGTACGCTGCTCCATCCAAATCAGTCGCTCATCGACGGCCTTGTTCATAACCTCTTTACTCGGCAGCTTGAAGGCATTCAATAGATGGCCAGCAATCCACAGCGCCCCGATCTCCGCATTCAATTGACTAAAGAACGAAGAGTTATAACCGTTGAAAGCAAGTCGCGGTGCGCCAACCGGAATCATCGACCGGTAAAGGCGAAAGTTGCCACGCTCATCGGTTACATTGGCCATCACAGAATTATCAAAGAACGGTGTTTCCTGTCTCCAGCCGGTACCGCAAATGACTATGTCGGTAGGGATGGTGTCTCCGTTCGATAAAGTGGCGCATCCCGCATGCAGTTCTACAATTTCCGCCCTCTTGACTGTCAGACGGCCCGCGCGAATGTTGTCGTAAAATCCGTCGGTGACCAAGCTGACGGTGCTCCTCGCAATTGTTTCCAAGGGCATGCCTGGATGTAGCCCCAGCTTGTGAAGCGTGAGTTGCTTGGCCACCATGCGTTCGACTTGACCAAGCATAAAATTGCGGATCGGCAGTCCTGATCCGTGAAGAAACTTCTCGAATCCTTTCACCCGAATGTATCGAAACAGCGCTTCACCCATGCGGGTCAGGAACAGATATTTGAAATTGAGTACGTTCTTCAGCTTTTTCGGAATTTTCCAGATCAGGTGACGCGCTACGAGGTAGGTGTGACGACTAAGGTCGACAGTTGCATTGGCCACATCGCAGGAGGATTTACCGTACCCGACGACCACGACGTTCTTTCCTCGTGCCTCGTCCACTCTGGTGAACTGACTGGAGTGACAGATGCGACCGCCGGCGCCGCGAAAGCGTTCGCTCCCAGCGAAGTCCGGTATGAAGGGTTCGGAAAATATGCCATTGCAGACGACCAGATAATCGAAGACGAGCTCCCTAAAGTCCTCTTGGGGATTTGCCCGGGAAGACTGAACCTTGACTGTCCAGTGCTGTTCCGCCGTATCGATCGCTGCTTGGCGGACCTCGGCATTCAGGATGATTTTTTCAAATATGCCGAAATGCTTTGCATACGCTTCCAGGTAGGCTTGCACCTGCTCTCCGCGCGGCCATTCCGGATAATGGCGCGGCATCGGAAAGTCTGAAAATTCATACGTTGACCGTGGATTCTGCGTCGTCAGGCCGGGGTATCGCCGCGACGCTGCCCAAACACCGCCGAGTTCTGCTTCTTTCTCAATAACGGTAACCTCAAAGCCGAATTGCTGTAGGACCTTTGCCGTACATAAGCCAGCAATCCCCGCGCCTATGACTCCGATTGTTGAACCGGGAGAGAGCTTGAAGCGGGCGCTTCGGTTGGCGGTGTTCACTCTGGCCCGACTTCATGTCGGAGGTATAGCCACATCATCGAAAACGCGACAATGGGAATCGTAGAGAAGTAGAGATACATGTGTGCGATCGGGACGCTTCTCGATGCCACTCCGATGACATAAGAGCCTACGCCCACACCAAGCATTAGCGACGCGGTTAACATTGAGGCTATCCACGAGAGATGCTCCGGGAAAGGCTTGGCGGCTACAGTCACCATCAGGGGAAAGAAAGCCGAACACGCGAAGCCCGCCAAGCCATAGCCGAGTATCAATGCCCGTTCCGTTTGCAACAATGGTAAGACAAGAAACGCCGTCAACATCAAGATCGGTAAAACCATCCACAGTCGCATTGCCCCAATGCGGGTAACAGCCAAAGTTGCCAGCAGGCGGCCGAAGGTCAAACCGGCCCAGAATGTCGCCAAGGCGACGGCACCACCATCGCGAGACGCCGCTTTCTCAATGCTGACAAATATTACGGCCCAGTTTGAAAAGGCCCCTTCGACCAATGCGTAAAGGAACGCCAGGACAATCATCAGCCAGAAGAATCTCGAGCGTGCGGGGGAGCGACTTCGATGGCCTTCAAATATCAGTGGATTTGTCTGTAAGGCGACCAGCGAAGTTGCCAGCAGCAATCCTGCGAAGGCAGCCAGATACACCGGTCCCGATTGCCAGCTACCAATGCGCTCAAACAGCCGGAAGTACAAAGGTCCGAGCATGAGGCCGATACCCGCCATTAGGTGTAAGCCAGTGATTGCGGAGGCAGACCGTTGCGGATACATGTTTCCAATCAACCCATTCAACGGGCCCCCACCGAAGCCAAAACCAAAACCGAACAGCGCCGTAGAGACCATGATCATGAGCCATGCCTCCGCCGGTTGAGCGTCCGCAGTGCTCGCCAACGCGGCCTGACTTGCACCAAAGCAGATTAGCGCCACTGCATACATCGATTTCAGGGAGATTTTTCTGATCACCGGGCCGGCCAGCAGCGCCCCACCGATCGCGAGCAAAAGCTGTGGAATGAAGACTTTGCCGTACTGCTCGTCCGTAAGACCGTGCGTACTTTGCAGGTGAACGATGCTTGAAGGTACACTTACCAGGGCAAAGCCGATAAGAACCGCTCCGGCATACAACACTATTGTGGCTATGATTCGGCGGAAATCAGTCAACGCGGACATCGTCTATGGTGCGACCGTTCTGGCAATGCGGCTATCGAAAGACAAGTAAAATAGAGCCTATGCCCCGTGCAAGAGGACGCCTATCCTGTATTGGCTGCCGTTATCCAAATCTTGCAGACGATAGGCTCATATCGCCGTACCGGCGCACTGAGCCGCCGCAAAGTCGTGCAGTTTGTGAGACGTTGCCTTTAATGCATGATACGTCTCAAGGTATCGCTCGAACGCGAAGTCACAGCGTATGCGGTGCGCCGGACGCGGCGTAAACTCCCTTTCAACCTGCACCGCCGTTGCGGTTGCTTCAACAACGTCCGTATAGATGTTCTGACTAACACCTGCCAGGATAGCGGCGCCGAATGTACCGGTATCGATGTTTCTGAGCCGAAGGAACCGCCGATTCATTACATCGGCCTTGATCTGGCACCAAAGATCGGAACGGGATCCGCCACCGCTGATGCGGATTGAATCGATGGACAAGCCCGCAGCAATTTCGAGACAATCGATGAGGGCTCGTGCTGCATAGGCGACTCCTTCCAGCACCGCGTGCGCGAGATCGTTTTGCGTGTGCTTGCGAGTTAGTCCGGCGAAAACACCTTTCGATTTTGCATCCCAGAACGGCGCCCGTTCGCCCATTAAGTGAGGGAGAAACACGAGTGGTTCCCGCAGATTTTTCGCGTCGGCCGCCAGCTCAAAAATCCGGCCGGTATCGACGCCGAGCAAACCTGCCATCCACATCGCAGCGTCTCCACCCAGCTGTGTTGGTCCGGCATGAAGGTACCAGCCGGGAATGGGGGGGAATGTAACGACGCCGGCCGACGGAAACGCCCGATCGGAATGAACACCGATCACTTCAGAGGTTCCCGCAACCTGATACGTGTCTCCATGATGTACTGCCCCGGAGCCATAGAGGCAAGCCCATGCATCCATGATGCCGACGTTAAGTGGGCAACTCCCAAACGGGAAGTCGTCAGTTGTTTCACCGATTATGTCGGTGACCGCCCGTATCGGCGGCAAGCGTTCTTGCAGACCGTCGATCAACGCGACAAGAGGATGTAGATACTCGCCCTTACCGTCCACCAACCCGATCGAGCTGATCGCATCGGCCGCCGGGACGCCCGTCAGCTGGAAAAGACAATAATCCTTTGGTGAAAAGACATATTCTGTCTTCTCCCAAATATTCGGTTGAAATGTTTTGATCCAGTGCGCGCGACTAATCAGACTAGATGCGTCTACCTGCCAGTACGAACCTCGCAGCGACGACCGAATATGGCTGTCGATCATGCCGTTCACGATTTCTGACGACACAGCGCACCGCTGATCCTGCCAGGTGATGGCGGGCAGGAGCGCAACTCCCGCCGAATCGACAAAGATGTGCGTATTGACCTGGCTAGTAAGTCCAACGCCCACATATCGAGACCGAGGAAGACGACAGCGAACTTCCTCGGCCACTGACTCGATAGCCAGCATCCACGACCGGGGGTCTTGCTCGACCCACCCCGGTTCCTCGCTGGGCAAAGGATCGTAGGAACGCGCCGTCGAGAAAAGGCTCTGACCTTCTACCGTATAGGCAGACGCCTTGACTGCCGTGGTGCCAATATCAATGCCAACCAGAACTGGTAATTCAGGCATCCAGCACATCTCGAACAGAGCGCACGAATTTCGACAGAGCGTATCTGCCCTTAATCGCGGCGTTGATGCACGCTGAGCCGACGATTACCCCATCGGCACCAAATCCCAAGGCTTTGGCAGTTTGCGCTGCGGTAGAAATACCAATACCCAGCAATATCGGGACCTCTACTCTCTCTTTCCGCAGACGTGCGATTCGCACCCTGTTTTCATCGGGCAGGCTTCGCCGTAGCCCGGTCCTGCCTTCGTTGGCTTGAACCATGACATAGGCGGTAGCCGAACGTGCCGCCAAAATTTCCTGCTCTTCAAATCTCGTGGAGACAAACGCGACCTGCTGAAGCGTATCACTTGTTGGCTGAGACGCATGGCCCACCTGAAGAACAGCGTCCGCGAGCAACTCTCCATCCCCTGAAGCAACGAGAGGCGAAAGGTCTACGTATCCCATCGCCACCATGTACGTATAAGGAAGCTTGTGGCGGACTTCTGATAGTTGCGCCCGCCATTGTGAAGCGGTCATACCACTCGCGAGGGACCTTTTCATCGAATTCCGCACTAGCGAACCATCAAGCACCGGATTTCCATCCGGAAACCCGACTTCAAGGATATCGACGCCACACGCGACATATATGTCTGCCATGTCCGAAGGCATCAACGGGTCGCCCAGTGGCAGGTAACAGGCGAGAATCTTCCTTGAACAAGAACGTAACTCTTTTCTGAAATGCATCGGACCACTTGCTTTGCCGAGCGACGCAACCGTCGGGGTAGCCTGTTCACCGTTTGGAGTGTCAGGTTATCCCGCGCCATCAGGATCGTCATGGCGATTTGGAGATTTGCTGCACTATCTGGATGGCGGCTGCAAGTTATGGACGCTGTGCTTTACTGCAGCGCCGCGTTTATGATGCGAGTGCGTATGCGTCGAAAGCAGGGAAGCCGACGAAGGCGTCGGCCGAATGCACGAGGCATCAAGCGGAGGTTGTACGTGAGAATGGATGGGATCGTCGATTGACGAACTAACCGATTTCTTAGCCGGCGTACCGCCTCCTGAGGGTATCGGAGGGAAGTTCGCCGAACAGCTTTCGGTAATCACGGGAAAAATTGCCGAGGTGGGTAAAGCCCCATCGAAATACAATATCAGTGACAGAGGCCACAACAGATGGGTCTAGCAGATCCTCACGCACCGCTTCAAGGCGCTTCGTCTTTAGTGCCAACATCGGCGAAACTCCTTTGTAGCGTTTAAAGCCCGCGTACAGGGTTCGCAGAGAAACGCCGGACACTGCGACTAAATCTTCTATTGTTATGTCTTGCCTGTAGTTCTCCACGATGAACTGGTATGCGCGAGCGACGTACTTGGGAGCACCAGGTTGGGCGACTGCATTGAACTCAGTGCTGTAGGTGTGCGGTTGTCCGGAAAGCAGCATTGCAGCAATGGTTCGCTCGATCTGGCGTTCAACGAGTAAATGATCGCGCAGGAAAGGGTTTGTCGTAAGTTGTTGTGCAATATGCAGAATGTACTCGCGTATCCCGGCACCAATGCCGCGGGTCATGTCGATCGACAACTGAAATTCAATAGGCTGCGTCATGGCGCGTCCCAGCATGCTGGTTGCAAATCGTTCTAGAAAATTCCTGTCTATCTGGACCATAAGTCGCGCCGTGTCATGATTCCATTGGGACTTGAGTACACCCTGCGACGATACGATGGAGCCCACCTCATCGGTCGAATCGACGGTGGTGCCGTTATACTGCAATCGTGCCAACCCGCTAAGCGGAATCTCAAGCATGTAGAAGTGCTCAAAGCGGTTTGGGTCTATTGCGACGTCAGCTCCATAGCGTAGGTAATTAAAACTCAACGTACCGAAGGACGCACGGCAGTAGCGAGCGTTGATCGAGCCACTGCGTGAGCGCCGCCGCAATGCGTGCTCACAGTATGTTTTGGAGATCGAACCGCAGACCTCGTCGAGGTCGCCTGACTCGAGATGCGAAAAATTGTTGAGAAGGGAGTCTGCCGTGTAGGCGACAGTCTGACGTGCAATGGTCATTTTACATCCCCCGAAAGCACATCCTACGCCAACAGCCGCGCTACGTGCTCTGGCGATATGCTACCCACGGCTGTCGGATACAGTCAAACGCCGGCAGGAGGCGGAGGAGCTGTGTGAAGACTCTTGGAAAAAAGACCGCTGATTGGCGGATTTTCAGTCGCGCAGAGAAACGCTTCAGGCTTTTTCTTTCAATGAGTTACCGGGGCGCCCGTTGTCGAATCTGCAGTACGATGCACGACTTTGCAGAGCTGAATCACGCGAAATTCACGCAACCTTGGCCAATAACTCAGGGATGCAGGTGCCATCGGACGTCTTCGATCTTCCACTTCAATGCCGGATGATGCTGCAAGCGATCTATGGGCACGATGTTTCGAGAAGTCATCGCATGCCGCACTTCTCCCCGCTACCCGCCTCTCCCGGTCGCACTGAATCGCCGATACTTCGGTGCGGAGACCCACGGCTGCGAGCAATGATCGCTCGAGCCGACCTCAGCTGTCCGCAAGCTCGATCATGACCACATCGGAGTCCTCGCGGATACGGTCAAATACGATCTCTTGCCCGTCCGCGGAGAGATCGAAGTCGCCGATCACGAACTCCGGTCCGAGCTCGGTCAGTTGGCGCTCTGCTCCGGTTTCGAGGTCGACGAGCCAGAAATTCTTGCTGCGCAGCTCACCCTTCAAGATCAACAGCGTTTTGCCGCCCGGCAGAAAGGCGAAACTGCGAGCGCCGCGCGGCAAGACGATTTCGGCAATGTCACGGGGCGCGCCGTCAGCGGTCGCGGCGAGCACCGGAAAGCTCGGGCCCGACTCCGCTCCACGGTAGACGAGGAAAGACGAGTCGGGCGACCAGACGGGGTCGATCGAATACTCGTCGATCAGCGGCACCGGCCGGCCTCCGTCCACCGGAATCTTGAAGAGCTGTACGCCGCCTCCACGATCGGCACTCATCGTGATCGAACGGCCATCCGGAAACCATGTCGGATTGCCTCTGACGTCGAGCTTCGTGGCGAGCGGGCGAGCCGTGGTGCCGTCGTCATCGGTCACGTACAGCTGCGTCCGGCCTCCGCGAGCCACGGCAAACGCGATGCGGTTGCCGTTCGGCTGCACGGCCGGCTGCGACACGACTCGACCTTGCCGGCCGTCCCACAGCTCGACGGCTGCGCCGCCGTCCAATCTCCAGAGTCCCCGCGTGGAGTCGTCGGGCGAGAGGTAGAGCAGATAGTCACGGCCGAATCGGGGTGAGGAGCCGCCAAGCGTCGGGAGCTCGATCGGGGTCGCATCGGCCGATCGCGCCACTCGGTCCGAGAGCGACACGCGCCAAAGGCTCGTGCGCGGCGTCCTGACGCTGACCACCAGTCTCCGGCCGTCGGCGGTGGCGGAAAGGGATGTGTAGTGTTCAACGCCGTAGGTAACTCGACGGGGCTTGCCCCGCTCCACGTCCACAACGTGCAGCCATGGTCCCGACCCGTCTTCCCCGGTGGCGAGATACGCCAAGGTGCGCCCGTCCAAGAACACCGGATGGGACACGCGGGACCGATGGAAAGTGATGCGCTCGGGCTCACCGCCGGCCGCCGCGATTCGCCACACGTCCAGCTCGTCCGGAACCAGACCATAGACGAAATATACGAAAGCGTCGTCGGGCGACCAGACCGGAAAATGACAGTGCATGCCAGGCGGCGCGATGAAGATTTGCTTGCCGACCGTTTCACCGGCCTCGGTCACGAACAGCGGGTCGCCCGGCGCAGCCGGGTGATAGACGCGCCGCGTACCATCGGTCGACCATCCGATCTCGGCGGCATCGTACAGATAGCGGCGCAGCGGGCCGCCGTCGACGGATACGGTCCAGATGTCGATGCTGGAGGACCCGGACTCGTCCGTGGTGCGACGCCACAGCGTCGCATGGGAGTCGTCGGGTGAGAACCCCGTGGTTCTGACGTCCGCATTCCATAGCTCGCCGCCGTGTCCGGCGGTGAGATTGCGAAACTCGCCGGTCTCGAGATCCTTGAGCCAGGCGTCCAGGACGCCGCCGCGGTCCCACAAGAAGGCGACGAACCGGCCGTTGCGTGAGATGGCCGCGGCCCGCTCGGCGCCTTCGAAGTCCGTCAAACGACTGAAGACCGCAGCGTCGAGAGGATTCCGCCAGAAGTAGTCGAGGCGATCGAGGAGCACGGCGCTTGCGCCGGCTACCCCGAGGACCGCTGCGACGGCGGCGGGCGCCCATCTCGAGAAGCGCCGCGACGGCGCGATCGGCGGAGACGCCATTGCGAGCTCGCGCTGAACGACGTGCCCGTCCTGCCCTCGAACCTGGACGAGCGCCTGCGCGAATACCACGCCGGCGATCGCGTGACGCTCACGGTCTTCCGCAACGACGAGCTCCTGCGCTGCCGCGCACGCCTCACCGGCCCGCCCGAAGACACCTGGGCGCTCCTACGCAGGTAGCACGGGAAAGCGCTCCGTCGTCCGGCCGAAATATCGCAGAATGCCGGCGAGCAGCACCGCGCCGATGCCGAGCGATATCCACGGGCTCAGCCCGAGCGCCGTGGGGATGTTCCCCGCGAGCACGGCGACACCGGCCACCGTGAGCGCATAGGGAAGCTGCGTGCGCACATGGTCGATATGGTCGCATGCCGAAGCCATTGAGCTCATGACGGTCGTGTCGGATATCGGCGAGCAGTGATCACCGAAGACCGAGCCTGCAATGACCGAGCTGATCACGCCGAGGAAGATCGAGTACTGGTCGCCGCCGACAAAGTCCGTCCCGACGCCCATCGCGACCGCGAGCGGTACAACGACCGGAAACAGGATCGACATCGTGCCCCATGACGTCCCGGTGGCGAATGAGATCGCCGCTGCGACCACGAACGCAAGCACGGGTAGCGCCTGTATCGGCAGCGTGTCCTGGAGGATGGTCGAGAGGTAGGGTGCCGTGCCGAGAGCGACCGTGATGGCACTCAGTCCCCAGGCAAGGCTCAGAATGACCATCGCGAGCATCATGGAGCGCAGGCCCCCGAGCCAGGCATCAATCGCCTGCTGAACCGTGAGGAGCCGCTGCGTGGTAGCAAGTCCGATCGACACGGCGCAGCCCAGGAAGGAACCCCAGAGGAGGGACTTGAACGGGTCCGCGGCGCCCATGATCTCGAGGAGCGACGGGTCCGCTGCACCGGCCGCGGCGCGTCCGCTGAAGTAGAGTCCGAGCAGCACGGTGACGACGACGGTAAGCACGGGCAGCGCCGCATTGTGCCAGCGCCGCGGTACGCCCTTCAGAGGTGTTGTGGTCTCTTCCGCGTTCTCGCCGGCGAGCACCGCGTCCCGGCGGTGCACGCCGCCGCCACCGGCCGCGCGAGCTTCCGCTCTCCGCATCGCTCCGAAGTCCCGCCCTGTCGTCGCAATCAGCAGCACGAAGACAAGCGTCAGGATCGGATAGAAGAGATAGGGGATCGAATGCAGGAACACGACGAATGCGCCCTCGCTGGCCACAAGCAGATTCGCGCGCAGTGCGGGGTCCGTCATGCTCCCGGCTGCCTGCGCCAGCGACTCCTGGATAAGTGAGATCTCGAATCCGATCCAGGTGGAGATGACGGCGATGGCTGAGACCGGCGCGGCCGTCGAATCCACGATATAGGAAAGCTTCTCGCGCGAGATGTTCAGCCGATCCGTGATCGGCCGCATCGTGTTGCCGACGATGAGCGTATTGGTGTAATCGTCGAAGAAGATCAGAACGCCGCCGAGCCAGGCCGCTAGCTGACCGCGCCGGCGCGATGTCGCGAGCGGCCGCAGGACTTCCACGATGCCGTGCGTCCCGCCGCACCGGGTCATCACGCCGACCATTCCACCCAGCAGCAGACTGAAGACGATGATATTGATGTGGCTGGGCTCGTCCACGAGCGCACCGAACACGTACTGATCCACGCTGCGCAGCGTGGCCGTGAGAGGGTCCCCGCCCTCCATGAAGAGCGCACCCAGCCAGATGCCCGCGAAGAGCGAGCTGACGACCTCACGAAAGACGAGCGCGAGCACGATTGTCACCAGCGGCGGCAGCAGGCTGAGCCAACCCGGCTCGATCGGAGCGGTCATGCCGGCGCTGGAGCCCTGGTGAGCAAACTACGTGATCGTGTATTCACAGTCATGCAGAGGCTGATTTGACACGGCCGAAATAACGAACTATTCCGACGATACTTATAAAGAGCCAGAAGAACTCGATCAGGAATGCCGATAGGTTGAACTCGAAATAGAGTGAAAAGAGAATGAGAGCCGCTCCGACGGCGTTGTTCACGCTGAAGGTCAGCGAATTGCTTCGCATCCTTCCGGTCTGGAGAAGGAAGTAGCTCACGACGATCAGGATGACTCCCGTCGTGCCGGCGACGTCGTAGTACTCGAACATCAGACGGAACTCCCGCGGAAGGATCGAATGTCAGGACGTTGACTCATCGGGGGACTGCCCGCCCGAATCCCGCACAGTCGCCCTGCGAAGAACTGTGCCGGGACGAGATCCCGTCGTCTTTCCCTCGGAAAAGACCAGCTCCCCATTGACCCATGTCCTTGCGATCCCTGTCGATATCGCATTAGTGTTCTCCATGGTTGCGTGATCCCTGACGGTGGCCGGGTCGAACAGCACGAGGTCTGCATAGTTGCCGACCTCGATCGTTCCCCGATCGTCTAACCCCGCGTGTGTCGCGGACAGGCGGGTCATCTTGTGAACAGCCTCTTCCAGCGCCAGTACATGTCGCTCGCGCGCATAATTGGCGAGTACTCGGGGAAAGGCGCCACGTCCCCTGGGGTGACCGTCCTTCAGGTCGCCGTCGGAGCAGATATTTGCATGTTGCCAGCGCATCAATGTGTCCACGTCCGCCTGTGACATGGCGACACCGATGGCACTTTCGCTGGATCCGCGGTCGCCTTCCAGGCTTCTCTCGTATTCCAGGTCTCGTTGAATGAGATCCATCAGCACGACTGCCGGGTCCTGATCTCGACTGGACGCGATCTCGGCAATTGTCCTGCCGACCAGATCCGGATCGGGGCCGTAATGGGACAATGTCAGGCCTTCCGGCCGGACCAGCTCCCTCAATGCGAATTCGGCGCTCTCGCGATTGTCGAAATCCCGCTTTGGAAACAGGATTCTCATAGTGGATTCATAGAACGTATAGGGGTAGATGTCCGCCGTGATATTCAGGCCTTGCGCACGGGCGTTGTTCAGCTTCTCGAGCAGCGCCGGGGCTTCCCCCCACAGGCTTCTTCTCGCCAGCTTGATATGTGAGACATGCGCGGGAAGCTCGGCCCTGCGCGCGATGGCTATGAACTCATCGATAGCCGATTCCAGGTGGATGTCTTCGCTGCGCACGTGGCTGACATAACGGCCTCCGTACTCGGCCGCTACGCGAGCAAGCACGACAACCTCGTCTTGGTGAGAGTAGAGGCCGGGATCGTATTCGAGTCCGGTTGACAGGCCCAGTGCGCCGGCTTGCATATTCCTTCGCAACAACGTGACCATTTCTTCCAGCTCGGCCGCTGTCGCGTGGCGCTTGTAGTCGTCGCCCATGACCCTGGAGCGCAGCGTGTTGTGGCCGGAATAGGAGGCTACGTTGATCGCGACTGGAGAAGCCCGAAGCTCGTTGAAGAAATCCGACAGGGGCAGGGCCGAGTCACCGTCCACGCCAACAATGATCGTTGTGATCCCCTGGCTTACGACGGACAGGGCATCGGGCATTTCGAAGATGTTGCCATCGTGGTGGCTGTGGGTATCAATGAATCCCGGAGACAGCACCAGGCCGTTCGCGTCCATCCGCTCTTCACCCGGCAGTGGAGAAAGATCTTCCATATCGGCGATATCGGCGATTCGCTTGCCCGTTATACGGACAGACGCAATTCGGGCCGGCGCTCCGGTGCCATCGATCAATCTGGCATTGACGATCAACAATGACCGTTGCTCAGCCCCTCTCGAGACCCCGCCGGCGCTGTGTTCAGTCAGCGCCAGAACGAGCAGGCCCAGCAGCGGGAGATGAAGTGCTTTCATGGCTACCCCCATATATCAGGCGTCGGAACACGGATGAGCCCATTTTCATAGGTAAGCCCGGGTGTACGATCCTTCTCCAGCAGCAAGGGACCATCAAGGTCACAGAATTCAGCCATGGCGCCAATGACCATGGCGGGTGCAATGGCAAGTGACGTGCCGGTCATGCAGCCGACCATGATGCCGAGAGATCTGCGCTTTGCTGCTTCGACCAGCCGAAGTGCTTCGGTCAGACCGCCGGTCTTGTCGAGTTTGATGTTGATGTAAGAGTATTTTTCGCTGAGTGTGGACAGGGAGCTCGTGTCCAGACACGATTCATCGGCACAAAGAGGGACTGTGCCGGAGTAATCGCAAAGCTCTTCGTCGTCGCCCGCCGCCAGCGGTTGCTCGATCAGCTCGACACCCAGTCCGGCCAGTGAATCGGCAATGCCATTCAAGTCGTCGATGTTCCATGCGCCGTTGACATCGACGATCAGACGCGCATCAGGCGCGGCGCGTCGAACGGCCTCGACGATTGCCAGGCCTTTCTCCTTGCCCAGCTTCAACTTGAGCAAAGGCCGCCCCCGGTTTTCGCCGGCTTGTCCGGCCATTTCGCCGGGACTGCCCAGGCTGATGGTATAGGCGGTCGTCAGTGGAGAATCGAGCGCCACACCCGCCAGTTCCCACGCCCGTCGCCCGGCACGCTTCGCGTCGAGATCCCACAGTGCACCGTCAATGGCGTTGCGCGCGGGCCCTGCAGGTAACAGATGGTGGAGAGCGTGCCTGTCCATGCCCGCTTCAACGGCTGGGCGAAGTCGCTCGATGCTGTCCACCACTGCCTGTGTGATGGCAGCATCATACTCATGTGGCTCGCATTCGCCGCGGCCCGTGAACTCGCCGTCCTGTAGCTCGACAGTCAATACGTTGCTTTTCGAGATGCAGAACCGGGAAGTGCAGAACGGGGCCTTCAGGTTCCAACTCTCCAGGCACAGCTTCATTTGCATCGTCAGGACTGCAACGCGTCGACGATGCGACCAACCCCGTCCCTCACAGGGTCGCAGCAGGGGATGCCGAGCGCCGCTTCGGTTTCCCGCAAGTATCGTAGCGCCTGCTCTTCATCCAGACCGGCAGTATTGACACATACACCGATGACCGTGGCGGCTGCATTGGTCAAGCGTGCCACCGTCGTGTAGTGGTCCATACACGTACGCAGATCGGGAATCGGGTAACCCTCAAGGTTCAGAATATGAGAGCGTCCGGCCTCGTGGCAAAGCACCATCACGTCCGGCTGACTCCCGTGAATCAACCCCAGGGTCACGGCGGCATAAGACGGGTGAAACAGGGAACCCTGGCCTTCAATGACGTCCCAATGATCGGGGTCGTTGGCTGGAGAAAGAAACTCACTTGCCCCGGAAACGAAATCAGCAACCACAGCGTCTACGGACACGCCCTGGCCGGCGATGAATATGCCCGTCTGGCCGGTCGCACGAAAGTCGACCTTCATGCCGCGCCGGCGCATCTCCCTTTCCAGCGCAAGTGATGCATACATTTTGCCGACAGCGCAGTCAGTGCCCACCGTCAGGAGGCGCATTCCCGATCGCTCGAGGCCGCTGCCGACTGGAAAGTCCCGGTTCGGCCGGCGGACGTCGTACAGTGCGCGTCCTCGCGCTGTGGCCATGCGATCGACGTCCGGAATGTCACGGAGCCGTTCATGCAGGCCGGCAGCAACGTCCAGTCCCCTGTCGAGAGCTTCGAGTATGGTCGGAACCCAGGTGCGAGACAGCCTTCCGCCATCGGGTGCTACACCAACCACCAGGGTCCTTGCGCCCGCGATGACCGCCTCGTCAACGGACATATCCTTCAATCCAAGATCGACGGTGCAGTTCGGCATCCGATTCTGGCCAAGACAGATGTCTCGCCGCCAATGAGCGATGCCTGCCCCGGTTTTGGCGTCTCCCATATTGTCCGCATTGCCAAGAAAGATAAGGTAAGGCGGCTGCATTCGATCTCCACTGCTGTTCTGTCCGGAAAGGCGTGCCCGGGAAGCAGCAATCAATGATAAACAAGACTGCGCAGGCAAAATGCCTGAAAACACCGGCCTGTACGTGAAGAAATCCAGAATTATCCGAACCAATCCTTGATAAACACCAAGCATCGCGTGCTAGGCTGAATGGCACTTACTCTGGGCAAACGGATGGAGCAACGAGGATTCCAGGCATCGCCGGCGGGTGGGCGGGTTGCCTTTGGCGGAAATAAAGCGGACCGAAGGGAGCCATTCCGCCAAAGGCAACCCGCCCACCCGCCGGCGATGCCGACCGTGCCAAGATGATTGCGTCTCTGCTCGATCGTCGGGATTTCCCCACTTTGGAACGACACTGCTACCTGAACCAGGCGGCGCTCGGACTCATTGGCCGGCCGGCGGTACAGGCGATGCATCAGTTCATCGACGATTACGCGCGGCATGGCAACTGCTACATGTCCGACGAGGACGAGGCCGCTTACCTCGACACATTGCGCGCAGTCGGCGCGAAGCTTTTTGGATGCCCTTCATCGCAGGTTGCTGTCGTGGCCTGCGCCAGTGAAATACTGGCGCAAATTCCGCTGATGATCCAACGTCCGCGTGACGGCATGGTTCTTGCCGTGGCGTCGGACTTCCCCGCGGTCACAAGACCGTGGCTGCGTCAGCAGAGCCTGAATCGTGGCCAGATTCGCTTCGTCGAAGACCGTCAGTCAGAGAGCCTGACTGACGCATTGATCGATTCGATTCACGAAAACATGTCCGTCGTGGCTGTCAGCAGTGTGCAATTTGCAACCGGGACAGCGGTGGACATAAACCGCATCAGCGAAGCCGTTTCCGGGGCAGGCGGGCATCTGATCGTGGATGTGACCCAGGAACTGGGCGCCAGGCGAATTGATATGACAGGCTGGAATGCAGATGCCGTCGTGTGCAGCGGCTACAAATGGCTGGGCGGGCACGGTGGCGTCGCATTGGCAGCGATCGCCCCGGGACTGCTCGAACACGTGCCACCCATGACCGGATGGATGAGTGCGCCCGATCCTTTCGATTTTGACGCCGGATCGCTGGAGATGGCGAGTGACGCACGGCGCTATACCCAGTCGACGATGTCCTATGCATCCGTGGCCTGCCTGACTACCGCGATAGGGCAACTGCTGACGCTCGGTGAGCGCAATATCGAAACTCATGCGGACGGGCTGGCGAACATCCTGGTGGAAGAGGCCGGCAGGCATGGATGGCTCGCGTTCAGGTCGCCGGGTGACCCGGCGGCATGTTCACACATAGTTGCTCTGTCTCATCCGAAGAGGTCGGCAGAGAAGACCAGGAAGCGTCTCGCCGATCGCAAGATAGTTTGCAGTGCGCGAGGCGGGAGAATTCGTGTATCCATTGCGCCATACAACGATGAGAACGACATGGACAGGCTCATACAAGCCCTGAAATAGCCTGAAATGACCGAGAACGAAGAATTCCGCTTTGGCTCCTGGCGGTGCGTGCTCTCGGTAATCTTCCTGGGCTTCACATCCAGTGTGGCGGCGAGGCCAACCTGCATCGAGCAGGTGGATGCTCTGTTCGCTCCCTGGGACAAGGGAGATTCCCCCGGGGCAGCCGTGGGTATTTTCGAGAAAGGCAGAATCCTGTACGCCAAGGGCTACGGGATAGCGAATCTCGACTACGGCATTCCTCTGTCACCGCAAACGGTTCTGCGAACCGGATCCATTTCGAAGCAGTTCGTCGCCATGGGCGTCGCGTTGCTGGCCGGGCAAGGCAAGCTGAGCATCAGCGATGACATCCGCGACTATCTCCCGGAAATGCCGGACTACGGCACACCAATCACACTCGGGCACTTACTCCATCACACCAGCGGCATTCGGGAATACCTGACGTTGGTGTCGCTGATCGGAAAACCGGAAGGAAGCGGCTACGTCTACACACCGCAGGACGTGCTTTCCATGCTCGCTCGGCAGAAGGCGCTGGAGTTCGAACCGGGTGACAGGTTCTCGTATTCGAACTCCGGCTACTTTCTTCTCGCGGAAATCATCAGTCGAGTCAGCGGCACGAGCGCAAGCAGATTCCTCGAGAAGCACATCTTCGAGCCCCTTGGAATGGCGTCGACCCGCCTCCACGACGATCCCGATGCCATCATTCCAAACAGAGGGATCGGATATTCACCAACGCACGAGGGCGGATACCGGATCGACATATTGCGCCTCAAAGTCGTCGGCGATCTGGGAGTCATCACATCGATCGAGGATTTCTTCAAGTGGGATCAGAACTTCTACGATAACAGGCTCGGTAACGCATCCCGCGGCCTGATGGATACCGTCCTGACACCTGGAACGCTGAGTAACGGTGAGAGACTGGACTATGCTCACGGACTCTTCATTGATCGCTACAGGGGGCTGAGGACAGTCGGTCACGACGGCTCAGCAGTGGGCTATGTTTCAGACTACCTGCACTTTCCCGAGCAACAGTTTTCGATCGTCGTTCTGTCGAACCTGAGCTCCTTTCCGCCGGAGGCGATGACGAGAAGGATTGCCGATCTGTGTCTGGCGGATCACTTCACCGAAGCACAGGTATCGGCGCCCGATGAGCCTGCAGGGGATGGAGCCAAGCCGACACGCGCTCTCAGCGCTTCCGAGATCGCGGCGTATGCCGGGGATTATTACAGCGAGGAGCTGGATACGATCTATCGCCTCAGGGATGCCGATGGAGAGTTGACCTTATCGATCAACGCACTGTCCGGAAGCGTGCGGGTGCGCGCCGAGGATCACCTGTGGTGGAGCGCCGGAGAGGCGAACTTCCTTTTCACGAGAGGTCCTGGCGGAGGGATTGACGGGTTCTCACTGCAATCGGGATCCGTCCGGGGCTTGCGGTTCGTACAGAGGGATTGTGAATAGGTCCGCTATTTACTCTCATAATCGCGCTGGATCAAACGGATCAGCGAGGCTTGATGGGGTTCCTTTACGGCCTTGCTGATGGGAAAGGAGTCATAGAAGAACTCTTCCTTGTTAGCCAGGTTTTGCAAGGTATCATGATAGTCCTCGACGCTTTTGGCGGCCACTTTTACAAGATAATCCGCGTGTCCGAGGATGGCGTGACATTCCAGGATGTCCGCTCGATCGAGGATCATCCGCTCGAACTTCGCCGTCTTGTCCTTTGTGAACTCGCTCAGCCGAATCTTGACCCAGAAGTACGAATAGTCGCCCAGCAGACGAAAGTTCACGTCCGCATGATAGCCACGGATGACCTTGCTCTTCTCCAGACGCTTCATGCGCTCGTAGCAAGGTGTAGGGGACAAACCGACTTCTTCCCCCAGGTCGACTTTGGTTATCCGAGCATTCTTCAGTAGTGAGGTCAGAATTCGCAGGTCCAGCGAATCGATTTTTATTGATCTGGTCAAAATGCACCTCGGTACCTGGAAAAAGCAGATCCTCTGATCGCAGCCCCAATTCCTTGGTTTTCTCTCTATTTTTGATCAGAAATCGGCTCATAGTCACTATGAGCTGTCTGCTAGCCTATCAACAGCGATCGAGCGCAGCCAGGGGGACGAGATGCGTGCGAACGTGAAAGAGAGTGCAGCGATCCGGCCGACGTTCAGGAAGACCGAGCTGTCGAGTGCGGTCGGTGCGATTCTGTCTGTTGGCACTTTGGCAGTAATCTGCCCCTCGACCGTAGTCGCCCAAGAGGCGGATCCGTCCGTCCTGGAAGAGATCATCGTCACTGCCAGTAGGCGTGAGCAGCGAATCAATGAAATTCCCGCAAGCATCACGGCGCTCTCCGGGCAACAGCTCGAGCGCATGGGCGCCAACGGCCTCGAGGACTATTTCACCGCGATACCCAGCCTGAGCCTGGTGGACAGAGGGCCAGGCCGCAACAACATCATCATCCGCGGCGTCACCAATGACTCATCACTGTTCTATGGTGATCCCCAGACGTCGGCCTTGTATTTCGATGAGGTTCCCGTATCGGAGGGAACCTATCCGGATCTGCACACCTTCGACGTGCAGCGAATAGAAGTGCTGCGCGGCCCGCAGGGCACATTGTACGGGGCGGGTTCACTCGGCGGCGCCGTCCGAATCATCACGGAGAAGCCCGATCCTGGTCGTTTGGCCGCCAAGCTGGATACGACCGTCGAAGGCATCAGCGGACATGATGTCGGGACCCGATTGAACCTGATGCTCAATACTCCCCTGATCGAGGATGTTCTGGCCGCCCGGGTGGTGGGGTACAGCCATGACATTCCGGGCTTCTACGAGAACGTAAACGGGTTTAGACCCGATGACGACGCCGCCACTGAAAAACTGAATGGAGGCCGGCTGGCTGTTCGCTGGCTGCCAACGGAGAATCTGACGATCGACGCGAGAGCTATCGTTCAGAGCCAGGAGGCTGATGGCTATCCTGCTGAGCAGGATGCACTTCCATTAGCTCATCTCGACAAGTTCCAGCACGACTTCGGTAGCGGCGGCAAACTGGATGACGACGTCAAGGTTTACAGCCTCGACGCCGAGCTCGACATGGATTTCGGAACCTTGATAGCTGCCACGTCCTATCTGGATCGCGATCGAATCTTCATAGAGAACGTGAATCGCTATACCTACTACTATGGATACGACAGCGAGACCCAGGACTACATCAATCCGGGATTTGGGCCCAACGAGGACATATTCCTGCCGGTGAGCTCGCTCGTCACCGATGATCACTACGCCTGGTCCGGAGAATTGCGCCTCGTGTCGACCATCGCGGGACCGCTGAGCTACTCGGTTGGCGCCTTCTATAGTGAAACGACGACCAACCACGGCGTCCTGGACTATACGGATCCGGCCGGCGAGGTTCATCTGAGCGTACTGGATGAGGCGGCTTGCACTTTCCTCGGTGACGACCCCTGTGAACCGCCGTACGATATGAACACCGTCCTGTTTGACGACGCCGACTTCGGTGACTTCGACGATACACTGCGTAATATTTCAATCTATGGGGAAATCGATTACGCGCTGAATTCCCAGTGGACAGTGACTGCCGGGCTCCGCGCGTTCGATCTGCACATGGAGAGCGAGGACCCCGTGCTGGAGGACTATGATGAGGATGGAGTCAGCCCGAAGCTTGGCATTCAGTACGACCTCAACGAGAGCAACATGTTTTATGCCCTGTATTCCGAGGGATTTCGCAGGGGCAATTATCCAGGCTCCCTGATTCGGGCAGATCAGGAGCAGGAGCTTGCAGCACGATTGGGTGGGAGATTGCCGGGCGAGTACACAACTGCGGATCAGCCGATCATCGACGAGGTCCTGCTGGAGGATGACAATCTGTGTGGCGCTGCATACCCGAATTTCGGCAGGCAGACCATCGAGTCGGACAGCCTGAAGAATTATGAGATGGGCGCCAGGACGACGCTGCTGGATGGCCGATTGCAACTCAACACGACCGTCTACCAGGTAGATTGGGAGAACTTGCAGGTGCTCCAGGTCATCGACTGTGGATCGGGGGCCGGCTTCTTTGACACGGCAAACGGCAACCAGGGTGACGCACGTATACGCGGCGTGGAGATCGACTGGAGCTTGCGGGCGACGGACCGTCTCTATCTGAACCTGTCTGCTGGATATACCCATTCGAGATTGCAGGAGGACGCCAATCTGTTCCCGCCGGGGAATCCTTTTACATTGACTGGTGTGTTTGAAGAACCGCTGGGGCGCAGCGGCAACAGGTCGCCCGCGGTTCCGGAGCTCACGGTGAGTCTGAGCGGAACCTATACGTTCCCCGTTCCCTTCATTGGAAACAGCGCGTATGAGGGATTCCTGCATTTCTCCTATGATTACCAGGGAGATTCGTTCACCGAGTACACGCAACGGCCGGAGGAGCGATCCGGCGACTATGGCCTCGTGGATCTGCGCCTCGGCGTGGAGGGAGACAGGTGGGAGCTGTCCGCGTTCGTCAAGAACGTCACCGACGATGACAGTCGCACCTACGTGGACGTCATACCGCTTACGCGAGGCAACAACATCACGAGGGTCCAGCCAAGAACCATCGGAATGAACTTCGCCTGGTCTTTCGGCGATTGAATCATGTGGGCACGCTGCTAACCAGGGCCCGGGAGCACTACTCACGAAAGGAGTATGCTCCGGCCCGGAGCATCTGCGACGAAATACTGAATCGAAAGCCGACGCATAGAGTTGCGCTCTATCTGTCAGCGCTGTGTGCGGTGCACGGCGATCACTACGATGAGGCCGTGACCTCATTGTCGAAACTGGTCACGCATTACCCCGATCACGTCAATGGCCTGCTGCTGCTCAGCAAGGTCCACTTGCGCCTTGGGGATCATAGGCAGTCCGTTCTGTACGCCCGAAAGGTGCTCGACCTCGATGTGACGGATGACCGGGTGCTCGCGCTGCTGGCAGACCTGTTCGGCAAATCGGAGGACCACTACAGCGCCAAAGCGGCGTATGAAAGAGCAATCCAGCTCAATCCGCGCAACGCAGCTCACTGGTGCAACCATGCCAGCATACTTCGAATTGAAGGTCGCATAGAGGAAGCCGTAAAGGCGCTGGAAAGGTGCATCGACCTGGACGCGGCTTATTGCAAGGCGCATTGGATGCTGTCTTCATTGAAGCGACAAACGAAGTCCGACAACCACATTCGAAGACTCCGGCAAGTTGGCGTCAGCCGGAACGTAAACAAGAAAGGTAAAATGCTGATCAACTTCGCTTTGTCGAAAGAGTACGAGGATACCGGAGAGTACGGAAAGTCGTTTGATTGCCTGTTGCAGGCATGCCGTCTCAAGCGCGAGTCCATTCGCTATGATGTAGAAAGGGACACACTGCCATTCCGGCAGTTGGAGAACCTGTTCGACTCCGAGTATGTCGACAGAATGGCCGGTTCCGGATACACGAACTGCGCACCAATATTCATCGTGGGACTGCCGAGGACAGGGTCCACGCTCATCGAGCAGATACTGGGGGCGAATGGGAAGCTGCTCGCTGCCGGTGAGCTGCCGTTTTTCGGCAACGAAGTGGCCCGTATGTTTCATGACCACACCGGGCATACCGTGGATTTTTCCGGAGTCGAGGCGAAAGACGTCGACTATCGTGAACTCGGCCGGAGGTATGTCGAAAAGAGTATGGCCTTCATTCAGAGCGCGAGACACAAGGCCGCTTTCGACTCGTCCGATACGTTCATCGACAAGATGCCCCGGAATTTCCTTTATGTCGGTTTCATCCTTCTCGCCTTGCCAAGTGCGAAGGTCATAGTCACGCAGAGAAACGCAATGGACACCTGCCTGAGTAATCTCAAGCAGCTATACAACGACCCCTTCTATCAGTTCAGTTACAGACTGGACGAAATGGGGGCGTATTTGATTGCCTGGCATCGCTTGATGCAGCACTGGCTGAGGCTCTTTGGCACGCGAATTCTGACGGTCGAGTATGAGGAATTCGTGGACAGGCCCGACGTCAATGCAGAAAGGATCTTCGAGTACTGCGGTGTGCCATGGGATCGCAAGTACCTGGATTACGCCGCCCAGGAGAGGCTCGTGGCGACGGCGAGCGCGACGCAAGTCAGAGAAGCTATCAGCAAGGATTCAGTCAACCGCTGGAAGCACTACGAACAATCGCTGCAACCCCTGCTATCGCAGCTCCGGCACGCGGGGCTAGTGCCCCAGGGAGAAGGGCACTCAGTTAAGGCAAATCGCCCGTGAGACGGGCTCGCACGCGGATCCGCACGGCAACTCGCCGCATCAGGAGATTCTGCTGCGCCTGACGCTGTCGGGTTCGAATCAGCCACGACCATGGGCACGAACGCGCAACCACCGGCGGGCGGCATCCAGGCCTTTATTGTTGCCTGTGCTCATGTCGAACTACGGGTCAACTCCCTCGCCCTCCCGCGACGGGGTTTCAGCCTCCTTTTCTCTCTCCGCCGCGACCAGCCGCGGGGGTCCGAGCGAGGCAATCTCGTAGCCCCGCAGGTGCGTCCGGTTGCGGCGGTCAGTGAAGAAGTTGGACCTGCGCCGGGGCGGGAGCCAGCGAACAATTCGCCCTCGTAGCCTGAGAATGCCGCCGATCAGCCCTCGCGCACCCGGCAACGGGCGTGGGAACCCGAATGCCTGCAGCATAGCGTCATCGAGTAAGGCATGAATCGCCCAGCGTACGACCGGCGCCAGCGGACGCGGATACCACGAGGCGAAAAGGTCGCGGGTCGCAGCCCCGATCTTCTGGTTAGTCTCGGTGAAGCGGAACGTCCGGTGTTCGTAGGCGCGAGCCCAGTTTTCGAAGGCCTCGTACGTCAGCGGGATGTTATCGATTCCCATTCGCGTCCCGACTTCACGCCAAAAATAGTAGTAGCCGAGTTTCTCGGTACGGCAGGTCGGTCGCCAGCCGTAGCGGTCGACCCAGCGGATTGGCTCGTAAATGAATGTCGAGAGCACGTAAAGGAAGTCATCGTTGGAGATCGTAAAATGGCTATGGGCCCAGTTGATCCGCTCCAGCGCCTCCCGGCCTCTTCCGCGCTCATAGCCCCACTCGCACATCTCGGCGATGAGAATGGCCGTGTCGTCGTACCGGCGTTGCGTATTCCGATAGAACTCACCGGTACGATCGAGCAGCCTTGAGACGCTGGGCACGCAGTAGGTACGGTAGAGCGCGAGTTCAAGCGCCCTGGTCGAATCCCAGCAAAACTCGTAGCCGAAGGAGAGATGCATGATGCGCTGGCAGTCGCGCTCTGGATCCAGGCTTTCGATTTCGCGGAGGTTGTCGAATCGTCCCGCCACAGCACGCCCTACCAGCTATAGTTGCGCCGTCTCTCATCGTCGAATACCGGGTCGGTCTCTGCCCCGGTGGCTTCGCCGACCGTGAGCGCGAATACTGCGGCGCCCGAGAGGCGCCTTCGGAGGATAGTACTTTCAAAGGTCCTGTGAGAGCAGCTCCGAAAGGCAGCTTCCGGATAACTGCTTGGAAAGCTAATGGTATAGGTTCTTTTTCAATGCGCCAAACTATTCTTCACAAATGTAATGACATCATGCTCGTATTGTTCGAGCACGCCTTCACCCGCCCCTTGATACGCTGTAAATGCTATGGCGTCGCCTCTGCGCACGATAACTTTCTCAAGCGGACCTTCAAACAACAAGTGCCCAGCGTTTTCATAGAATATAAATTTGATTGGGCGCCCTTTTTCCTGAAGCGATTTCACCCAATCTTCTATCGATATCGGCGAGTTTGGGTAGGTTCTCTGCCAGACATAATCCGTTTCGGATCGACCCGCCCAATTATCCAGCTTGCCGAAGGGAATGATCGTGGGAATATTGTAGTCGCCAAGGGTGAATCCAGTGGCGGCTGGCGCTTCAGAGATAATGCCTCTGATGTGATCATTTTCTATTTCGGAACCGGCATACAAAACGATCCGGCCGCCATTTGAACCTCCATACAGAAAAATGTTTCGATTATCCCAACCATCATTTTTTGAAGCATACTCAACTGCGCCTTTGAAAACTCCCCAAATCATATCCTGTTTGCCACCATTGGTGACTTTTCGGGTGACAAAATTCCAATCGTTAAACCCATTCATCTCGTAGGAATCAAAAGATATCGTGGCGAACCCGTTTCGGCGAAACATCTCAACTCGGGCGCGATCATCCTCGCGATACCCGGCACCGCCATGCGCGTATACTATGACGGGAGCCTTGCTATGTCCGTTAGGGGTCCATATCTCAACAGATGAGTGGTTTGGATCGAACTTTGCAAACGGACCCCCCAGTGCAAAAAAGCCTCGTGAACCAACCTCTCTAAGTTCTGGCGTAATTCCCGAATCTACTGGTCCAGTTTCCCTCGCCTCCCTTGACACTATCGGTTCAGATCCCGAATCGCTAGGCGCAGTGTTGCAACTAGAGGCGGAGAAAATAAGCACAAAAAGTAAATGCGTACACAAACTTCGCATTCCGATTTCCCTGATTTCAATTTGAAAACGCGACACTGCTAACACCATTCATGCCTTGAGCGATGCGTTGCAAATCATGCTTGATGTACGTGCTGGGATGCCATTGATTCGTGCATCCCGAGTCGATCATTGCGAGTTTGCCGCCGTACGTGCCGTTGACATGCTGGAGCATCGCGCACGCTCCGTGCTCCACATCCCAAATGACCAACCGCATTTCGCCTTGCAGAGCCATGACGCTCCTATCGAGGGTGTCCCAGGCTCAAAAAATGCTGTAACCGTAGGTCAGTGGGAGTTGCGTGTCAACGCTAACTGCTTGTTTTAATTGGTGGGCCAGGGGCGGAATCGCACTACGCTCGTAACCGATTGATGGGAGGAATAAAGTCCTGTTCCGAAAAGTCGAGTTACCCCGGAAGTTACCCCGCCTTTTTCTGGCCTTTTTTCCAGCCGAACCACCGATAATGGGAACGCCTTTCGGGCTCCGACCGCGCCGATTTGCACAACCGAACTGGACACGCGCCGCGCGGCCCCTATACACCATTGACGCACAGTACGTCATTGGTGTACCCTCTCCGCATGGTCTTCATCGAGTCGCCGATCTTCACTGCGGACGTAATGGAGTTGCTCAGCGATGAAGAGTACGCAGACTTGCAAGAGCATCTGGCGCACCGTCCAGATGCCGGTGATCTGATCACCCGGACTGGCGGGTTGCGCAAGGTGCGCTGGCGGGTAGAAGGCGGCGGCAAACGCGGCGGCGTGCGCGTGATCTACTACCACGTCGTCGCACAGGCGCAGATTCGGATGATCCTGATCTACCGCAAGGGCACGAAGGACGATCTGACGCCGAGGGAGAAGGCGGTTCTACGTAAGATGAACGCGGAGTGGTAACGATGGACAAGAGGCTTTTTGAGCGACTCGTGGAAAGCATGCAGCAGCATGAGGAAATCCGGCGTGGCGAACGGGCGCCCTCGCGCGAATTCTTCGTGGACGCCGAGAAGGTCAAGGAGATCCGCGCCATGACAGGGCTCAGCCAGCCGAAGTTCGCGCGGCTTCTCGACGTGGACGTCGGAACGCTACGCAATTGGGAACAGGGTCGGCGCCAACCGACAGGCCCGGCGAGGGCCCTGCTGCGAGCGATCAAGCACGATCCGAAATCGGTGCTGAAGGCGTTGGCCGCTTGAACCCGGTCCAGGGGGTGACGCGAAAGAAACGGTAACAAGCCCGTGAGCTGGGTTCGCGCGAAATTCACGCAAGGGTTTGGGCAGATTCCGGAAGTCGCGTAAATCGTTGACAGGATTGGTGGCCAGGGCGGAATCGAACCACGACACGCGGATTTTCAGCTTTCGGATGAAAGCTCCTGGCGATGTTTTTCAACCAGTTACCGGGACGTCCGTTGCTCAATTTGCAGCACGATGCATCACGGCGCATAGCTCAATCACGCAAATCTCACGCGCGGATTTCGCTCACCGACTTCCAAGTCGGGACGGTTTCTTCAGTCGTCTTGATGGCAAACATCGGATGTCCGCAGGACAAGGTGCCTCGGCCGTCGGTCGTTTGCTCGGTACGTCGATCAGGAACGAATGCGAATCCGATGGGGTTCGACGATAAAGAGCTTTCCGCGGTAGTCGTTCGGATCGGCGTGCTCGGAAATGAATCGGCCTAACCCTGCCATCAACGTGGAAATCACCTCCGGATGATCATGAAGCTGAATGGCCACGATCCCTCCATAGGCTTCCGGCTGATATGCCACGATATCTGCGAAATCACCATTCAAGGAAACCAGGATGCTGTCGAGTTCCTGCGCCTTCGCGATAACATCGGTGTCCGGTGCGTGGGTTGGAAGATGATCTCGTAACAGCTCGACGTCGCATCCAAACTGCCGCAAAGCGTCAGCGATCTCCCGGGGAACGCAATGGTCGCAAAAGAAACGCAGGCTCACGCGCTGGCGACGGCGTCGAAATCAGCCAAGTCCCGTGCGTACTTCAAGCATGCAATGACGTCGTCAGCCGAAATATCCGGGAACTCGCGCAAAATGTCATCCGTGGATCGGCCCGCGGCAACGTAGCCGAGGACTAATGCCGCCGGAATGCGTGTTCCCTTGATGCAGGGCTTGCCATGCAGAATCCGGGGATCACTTTCGATGTGGTCGTGCCAGTCGTGTTTCATGACTTCGGACTCTAGAGCGAAACCCAGACAACCTCAAGGTTCGGGGTATTCGCGAATCTATGCCTTTCAGGAAGAGTTCCGGGGAGCGCTCGGCTCAATCTCCTCGCGACCCCAGGAGCTTAGGAAGCGACCTGCTCGCGACGCGGCCATTCGCCCAGGATCTCGTAACCGCGGCCTCGCGCAGGTATGTCGAGCGCCAGGAGGTTGCCCGGCATCGTCACCTTGTTGAGACCGATGCAAGGAACGCCGGCGATCTCGGCGTCGAGCCTGGTATGGTGATGGCCGAAAAAGCAGACCCGCGGGCGCGCTCGGGCGACCGCTTGGGCAAGACCTTCAGCTGCGCTCTGGTACCGGCGGCGGACGGAACCGTCCTTGCGTCTCCAGGTAAACTCGACGCTGGCGGGAGCATCGTGAAGGAGGAGCACGTCGACACCGCCGTGGCTGCTCAGGCGTTCGCACTCGTCGCGGGTGAAATGACGCTTGGCCAATCCCTGTAGATCACGAGACCGACGCTCGTAGTTGGACGGACCGTGACAGCCACCGATGCCGCCGATACGGATCCGGTTACGGTTTTCGCCGATATCGACGACGTCGCCACTTGGCAGATATGTCAGACCCGGCAAAACCTCGTGCCGACCAGCCTGGAGCTGCTCGTCGAGCCAGACAAAGTCTTCGTGATTGCCCTTGATGAAAACTGTGGGGCGAGGAGTTGCACGATTCTCGGCGAACCAGACCGGGAAGTCCCCCGCGCCGTCGTGCTTGCGCGTGGCCTTGTCTACCCAGTTGGGATCGGGCCAGATGCCGAAGTCGCCGACGTGAAGCACGTAGTCAAAACGCACGCCCAAAGCCTCCTCGAAGGCGAGGACGTCGTCGTAGAGCCGATTCATGGCCCCATGGATGTCGCCGGCGGCGCAGATGAACATGTGTGCGTCACACGACGACGGTGAAATCAGGTTTAAAACCGGCGCGACCGTACTCTCCCGGATAACCTCTCGGGTTGCAGACAACCCGGGTCCGGAACAGCTCGTAGTCACACGGATCGTGTGTATGACCGTGAATCCACAGTGTCGGCTGATATCTTTCAATCACACCCTCCAGCCGGCTCGCGAATGCCGGGTTCAGGGGATCGTTCGCGTAGCGCGGCGCGATGGATTTCAACGCAGGCAGATGATGCGTAATGACGACTGTCGGGCCATCGAAAGCCTGCTCGAGTCGACGCACGAGCCATGCCCGGCTCGCCTCGTGAAGCACGACCGAATCCTCCGGCCGAAACTTGTGGCCGCCCTGTCTGATGCGGACGAAGTCGTTCATGCATCGCCTGGCGCGTTCGCGGGCAAACCAGGCCTCGCCTTCCCCGTGCAGCTTGAAGTCGGTCCAAAGCGTGCTGCCAAGGAAACGGACGCCGTCCAGAACGAGCACGTCGTCACTCAACACCGTGATGTTGTCCGGCGCTGCCGCTTCGAGCTCCGCGGTCAAGTCGATGTCGTGGCCGTAGAACTCGTGATTGCCCGGTACATAGATCACAGGCCGAACGGGATAATGACACGCCGCCCAGCGCACGCCCTCCACGCCCACACCAATGTCGCCGGCAAGAATCACCGCTTCGGCATCCGTTTCGGGCGGCACGAAGTCCGCGAACTCGGTGTGCAGGTCGCTCAGGATGTGGAGTTTCATGGTAGTGCGCGCCGTGTCGTCGCCGAAGCGTAACATCCGACAAACGTCGCATTGCAAGCGTCAGTCGAGAAAAGCTTGCCGCCAGCGCACGGTCAAACCGTCGAATGTCACGTCCGTTGCATCGAAATGGCGGAGTCACAAGTGCTCGCGGGTATACTGCCCGGACTTATGGATTCCACCGGTGGCGTAGGACGTGGCGCCATCGTACGGGACCGGCTGCAGGGCCTCATCGGGTCACTGACTTGACCATGAAGAAGTAGAAGAGATCCCGATCAATGCAGGACGATTACTCTGCTCTCGAGCGATTTCTTGGCGACGCCTCCCGACCTACGGAGACCCTCTCGTTTCACGAGCTCCAGGGATTCTTGTTCGCGATCGCAAGCTCGCCGGAGACGGTCCCTCCTTCGGAATGGTTGCCGATGATCGGCAACGATGAAAGCCTGAATTTTGCAGATGAAGCTGAGGCCGAAAGGATACTCGGCCTCGTCATGAGCCTCTATAACGAAACCAACCTAGCCGTACTGGCGCGGCGAAATGCGCTGCCACGCGATTGCGCATTCCACGATGACCTATGGGCCAACTTTGACGACGACGCTTCGATTTCGCAGTGGTCACGCGGTTTTTCGGCCGGACATGACTGGTTGTCCGAGACCTGGGAAGAATACCTGTTCGGCGAGCTGGCCGACGAATGCTCCGCAACTTTGATGGTTCTGTCATTCTTCAGCTCACACCAACTCGCGCAAGCCTACTTCGAGGAGTCTGCTCCCCGCAAAAAGGTGGATAGAGAAACGACGTTCGAGGAATTCGCCGGCGCGGTACGCGACCTGTTTCCGGATTCGCTGGCGTCCTACGCCAACCTGGGGCGATCAATCTTCGAGGCCGTGGCGGAACGAGGCACGCGACGACAAGAGCCCGCCCGGAGCACCAAGGTCGGACGCAATACGCCGTGTCCGTGCGGCAGCGGCAGGAAGTACAAGACATGCTGCGGTAGACATCTGTACTGACCCCGGCAAGTCGCAGGCGCCGGTCACGCAAGAATCACGCAAGGCAATTTTATCGGTTGCCTGCCGGAAGCGTAACCGATTGAGATTTGGGAGAAATACGGAACTACGAGCAATTCAAATGCGGAGATTTTCAGCTTGCGAGTGAGAGCCTCATGGCTACATTTTTCAATTACGTACTGGGACGGCCGTTGCATCACAATGCAGGACTAAGCAGAGTTCATTCACGCAAAACTCACGCACGCCATCGAGCGGGATCGACGTTCCGTCCGGCTAAATGCCGGGTGCGACTGCGAATGAGAACGGAGGAGCCTGTCGTTCAGTTACGTCAACTTCTTTAAGTAACTTCCAGGAAATGCTTCCGCGGAAGTTTTCTTGTCCACTCTGGAAATCCGTACTGAGTGACGGTCTTTCGTCAGCTCTTCTTCGAGGTCTTGGCGAAGAAGGGCGTCATAACCTGGTGGACGCTCGCGCTGTCGCATTTGGGGCATTTCGGTCGGGCAGCTTCATGAGCGCTCATCGCCTCGTTACGCTCGAAGGTTTTCCCACACTGTTCGCAACGGTATGAATATGTCGGCATCGTCTGCTCCGTCGGTGTCGGTGCGTAAATGAGTATTGTCGGTACTATTGTATCCAATGCGCGCCGGCTCCGCGCGGGTGGCGACCATGGTGAGGACTTCGGAAGCGGCGACATGTCGCCGTCCGGTTGATGACCTCGGTGTCCCAGCGAACCTTGCCGTAACCCGCGTCGGCGCGGAGCGTCTTCTGCTTGCAGGCCAGGACTTTGCACAACTCATTTACTCAAAACTCACGAATGCCCGATATCAATCGCGTTTGGTACCACGTCGACACTTGTATCGCAACGCGTCTACGACCAGAGAAAAGGCGGGTGAGGACTGCCGCCGGCTAGGATAGTAGAGGTGATAACCCGGGAACGTGGCGCACCAGTCTTCAAGCCAAGGAGAGCTATTCTCAAGAGCAATTGGATGCGCTCGACCAGCTCACCGAGCGCTGGCCCGAAGATCGCTACCGCCGTCGTGGGCGAACGTAAGCTGGAGAGAACTTGGTACTCTCAAGCAGATGCTCAACTCATTTTTTAAACACCTGCGCCTACGCAGGGTTTTTCACACCGTTGCAATTTATGCAATCGGTGCCTGGCTCGTCTTGCAGGTCGCCGAAACGGTCTTTCCTGCCCTGGGAGTGCCCGATTGGGCGATCCGTTTCGTGATCGAAGTCTTCGTGATTGCCCTTGGTGAACACCGTAGGCCGGGGAGCTGCGCGATTCTCGGCGAACCAGGCCGGGAAGTCCCCCGCGCCATCATGGTTCGCGAGCCCGGCGGGAGCCTTGTGCTCGGAATGGACGGATCGTTATACTCGAGCCAGCGCATCGCCAGGATGCCCCCCGTCCGCGGCAAGGGAATCAACTCCTGCCTGGTTACCCGGTACGTACGCTGTGCCGGTGTAGACCACATATCGATCCTTCTTTCGACCCGGTTATCGCGGACACGGGGTGATTAATCGAAAGGAGGACTCCATTTCCAAACTACCAGCACGTCCCAGTCTCGCGAGTCTGCGAAAACAGGCGAAATCCCTTCTTAAGGGTTTTCTCGAGAAGCATCCCGAAACGCTTACGACGATTCGGGAACATCATCCGAAGCCTGATCGATTCTCGACATTGCGGGATGCCCAGCTCGTCGTGGCGCGGCAATACGGTCACCCCGGATGGGTCGAGTTGCGCGAAGCAGTCGCGACCGCGCTCGATGCCGCACGCTCGACCGATCAGCTGGCCGAGCAGTTTACCGATCTGGCGTGTCTTTGCTATTCGGAGGAAGAGCACGTCAATCGTCACCAACGCGCCGCCGGACTGCTCGCCGAAATGCCCGAGTTGACTGCCGCGAGCGTATTCGCCGCGGCGGCGGCATTCGACACCGCGGCTTTGGGCGCGCATCTCGAGAAGCATCCCGCGTGCGCCAAACAGGTTGGGGGACCACGCGCGTGGCCGCCGTTGATGTACCTGGGCTACAGTCGCGTCCCGGAAGCGCCGCCCGCGCGTGACGCGGTCGATGCGGCGCGTCTGTTGCTGCGCCACGAAGCCGATGCGCGGTTCTACGTCGACGGCAGCCATGGATGGGGCGGCTGGCGATGGACGACGCTAACGGGGGTGATCGGCGAGGGTGAATCGGGCCGCGTCAACCAGCCGCCGCATCCGCGCGCGCGCGAGCTAGCGGAGATCCTGCTCGACGCGGGCGCCAACCCCAATGACAGTCAGGGCCTCTACAACTGCCATTTCTCGCCGAGCAACGAATGGCTGGAGTTCCTGCTGTCGCGCGGTTTGACGGCCGACGCGCCGGTAAACCCCGATCATCCCGCGGAAGAATCAACGCTCAACTTCCTGTTGGCGCAGGCCGTGCAAGCCGGGCTCGTCGATCGCGCGCGGCTGCTCCTCGAGCACGGTGCCGACGCTTCCGGGCGTGATAATCGCTATACCCATCGGACCTATGTCTCGAACGCCGTGCTGAGCGGTCACGGCGACGTTCTCGATCTGTTGGTGGCCCACGGCGCGCCCCGTCCGGATCTTTCCACGGAGGATCGTTTTCGAATGGCCGTTGTCGGGCGCGACGCGGGCGAAGCCAAACGTCTCTTATCCAGCCACGCGGGCCTGAACTGCCAACCGGGCTTGCTGGTCCAGCTTGCGCAGACGAACCGGCTGGATGCCGCTCGCCTGTTGCTCGATCTCGGCACCGATCCGAACGCTATGGCGATGAACGGTCGCGGCGCGCTCCACGAGGCCGCCTGGGCGGGTCATCGCGAGATGCTCGAACTCTTGATGGATCGGGGCGCGCGCCTGGACGTGCGAAGCAGGATGCACGGCGGTACGCCTGTCGGATACGCGCACCATGCGGGACGGTCGGAACTGCGCGACTTTCTCCTGAAACGCTCGCGGGACGTGTTCGATCTCGTGGCATTCGGCTGGACGGAAAGGTTGGTGTCCGTTCTGGAGGAGGAACCTCGGCTCGTCGAGCGGATCAGGAATGACGGCGCGACGTTGTTGGCCGCCGCCAAAGAGACGGGCAACGTTGCGATTGTCGAAATCCTGGAGCGGTACGGTGGGAAGTAGTCTTACGCGGATCGAGTGACCGTGCTTGGGATCCCAGCCAGGACACCTCATCCCCAGGCCCCTCGCCCATCTCAGTGGCGAGATCCCGCTGCGTCTGTTGAAGCTCGTCCGGAAGGCGTTTCGTTCCTGGCGTCATAGGCCATTGATCAAAGCAAAGCTCCCAAGGAAGAACGTCCGCGCAGCGTGAAATGGCATCGGACAGCCGTAGCGCTTCAGGAGGTGCCGGAGATCGCCATCCGAATCTCTGCTACGGGTTGGATTTCTCACCATGGAATGCGAGCTTATCGCCCTGCAGGCCTCGGCAAGATCGTCGATCCTGCAACTCACGCAAAACTCACGCACAGCTCGGCGGAGTCACTGCTTGAACTCGACAACTCGTTGATTGAGCGTCAGTTCCCCAGATCTGTGATAGCTGAGTGCAGTCTTTTCAGACCGCTTAAGTGGTTGATTTTGCTTTTTATTTCAACCAGTTGCCGGGGCGCCCGTTGCTTAATTTTTCATCACCATGCAGGACCGTGCATCACTGACTCACGCAAATTTTCCGACCGACACGCGGACCAAGGGGACCATTCTCGCATGCGACGCGCGAATTTAATGTCCTCCTTTCTGCGGGCCGTGCGCTCTTGGCCTCGAAGCGTCCCCCGCTCACGTGCGCGGCTCGGTCCCGTCCATCGGCGATAGGTTGATGAACTGCCGGCCGGGGTACCGAGCGGACAGAGTCTCGTGCAACTGGCCGAGGACTGTCCGGAAGATATCGATGGCTTCCGGGAGGTCCTCGGCTAGCATCATCGTGAGCTGCTCGATGCGCTTGCCGAGCGCCTCCGTCTCAATGATGCCGGGCGCGGCCTCCGATCCAACTGAGAATTGCGTCGCCACGCGTTGCAGCTGGTGGCGATCGTAAAGCGCCGTGCGTTCGTGAACGAGCGCGAGTGCGGAGTTGAAGCGGCTCGCCGCGAAGTAAGCGCGACCGAGAACCTTCGGCGTGTCGCTCGTTGTGTCGCGATCCTCGAGCAGAAACGTATACTCGCCGATGACAAATGCCGGCCCGCTTGTCGGTGCGCCCGGTAGCGCTCCGATCTCGTTCCACTTTGGCTCGCGGCCGTGCGCCTTCCGTGGATGCTCGAACAGCACCTCCTGGAAATCCTCGAGGGTGCTAAGCATCTGACCGAGCGTGAAGATCAGCCTGTTGCATTCGCCCACTTCGCGCGCGATGCGCTCGCGCTCTCGGTATCGACGCTCGAGCAGGAACGCCGCTGCGGCGCCGACGACGGCACCCCAAACAGCCGGCCAGAACGCGCTCCAAAACGTCGCGTGCTCAAAGAAGTTCGCCCACCACTCGGCGATGTTGTCCATCAGTATCTCGCCGCGGGCATCGTTGCGATCATTGCGTCTCTCGGTGGCGCAGCAGCTCGATGTCGGCGACGTGTTCGTCGCGGCTCTCGCTGTTGGCCGCGATTTCGCAGTCCTTCAAGCGAATAAGCATTGCGACAGACGTGACGCGGATGGGGACACCACTGAGCTGTGCAGGTTCGGCCGATTCCGCGATTGCCGCGCGGGCGATCGGCGGGAAATTGTTCCTTGAATCGATCCTTCGTGGTATCGGACCCATCGGCTGCGTAATTTCGTCCCATGAGCCGGGTTCTCTCATGCGCGAATTGCGTTTCGTTTCTACTGTGGCCCAAATGCGTGAAAGTAGTAATCGTCAGGATCGAAGTCGGACATTGCAAGACGAAAGATCTGGTTTCCTAGCTCAAGTGCATCACTTGGCGATTCCGCCCTCACCTTTACATGCCAATCGGCATTCTGCAGATCGATCGGTTCGTCTTCCTTGCGCACCGCAACTTCATAGTTCTTCAGACTCATGCTATTCCCATCCTTCACGGTAATCGGAGCGGCCGCATTTCGGGCAGCGTATCGGGCCCAGTGGCTTGTTGTCCCGCTTTGCAGCTTCGACTTCACCCTCAGTCAACGCTTCTGTTTCGAAGCGTTCGCCACAGTTAAGGCAGCGATATCGGACCACTTACTCATAGGTGATACCTGCACGCTCAATGAAGTCCTTCCAAAGAAGCTCCGCTGCTGATTGCTGAGATACACGCGCTTCGTCCTGGCCAAGACCGTGAAAACTATTCGTTCGGAGATAGAGGTCATACTCGTCGCAATCGACCTGCAGCCAGCCATTGGCAGTACTTGCAGACGCATTTTCCGCGTAGGAGTAGCTGATATCGCCGAATCCATGGTTACTCGAAACGCAGTGAACCGTTATGTACGCTATTCCTCTGTCCTTGAGGCGGTTGATCACGGTGCAGGTGAAACTCGTAGGGCCAAGATCGCGAAACCGTCCGCGGAAATTATCTACCGTATTGATCTCAGCAATGGAGTTCTCGAAGTGACTTCGGATTATTGCGAATGACCTATCTCTGAAGTCTGCTCGATCGATTTCGTCGAAATCTTGCTTCGCACGGTACCGCCGTGCTGGTTCAGCTTCTACGGAAGCATTGCTAGCGCGAGGTACCGATGGGCTGGTCAGAAGTCGCCGAAGCTCGGTCACGATGTTCAAGTACGCGGCGTTTTCATTGGTCCATTCACTGATCGGCTTCCCGTCTTTGGGAATTGCCTTTAGCTTTTTTAGCGGTGAATTTTTCCAGTCGCACGGTTCAACGATTATTGGTACTACCCGTGCCTCGCCCTCATCATGTCGCTCAAGTGCGCGAGTCATCTCCCTTTCATAGCAATAGTCAGAGGCTAAAAAGTCGGGGCTTACGAGAATGAGAAACAGTTGACTCGATTCAAGCGCGGCCGAGATGCTTGCATCCAACTCGGCACCAGCTAGGATTTCTCGGTCTATCCATGTCGTAATAGCGCCTTCACGCTGGAGCACCGAAAGGTGGGTATGAAGACGATCGAGCGCCTCCTCATCACGATGCGAGTAGGAGATGAATGCCTGCACGAAATCCCTAAGCCGGATACTGGATGCTGAGAATCCGATGATACGCTTCCTCTAGGAATTCTTCGCCACATATAGCGGAAACATTGACGGTGACGTTGATCCAGATTTGGGCCCCGGCATCAGGTGCCTTGGCATAGCCGGCTACCTGCCAGCGATACTCAGCCAAGTTGAGCAGGGAAGATCCATGGTAACCAGCCGGCCTAAAGGCCGGGACCGTAATCACCTTCCGATCCAACCTGTACCTTACCCTGAAACAGAACTATCAATTGATGCCGGCTCTGAATCGGCTACGCATGCTCATGAACCACATTCCCGCCAAGTATGAGAACAAGCACTTCTACTGCGGCCATTGCCGCTCACAGCCGCGAGCGAAACCCGCAGTCCGGGTCCGCCATTTTCTGCCGACGCGCGTACTAACGGAACGTTCTCTCGACGGCATGCCTTTGCGAAGCCTACGTCGGAGATGTCAAAGCGTTTCGCGACCACACGAGTTCATAAAGCTCCTTGACGGGTGACTCTCTGGGCCATATCGCAAGCCCGACGATCAATAACGTGGGGAATTCGACTAGCGGAGAGCGACGGAATCGCACGACGAAGGCAAGCTATTGCGGAAACAAATAGCCCGTTCTTCCAACAAACTTCGGTCGACTTGCGCGTAAGGCATTGTTTTCCGACGTACCAAGGGGAAATATTGGAAGATCTTTGGAGCTCTTGGAAGCTAGTCGTTGAGCGCCCTTTCGGACCGTCGGCCGCCGACTTCGTCTTTACGCCGGATGTCCGTTAGACTCGGCGGAGATGTCGGCTCGTCGAGTCCCTGTTGCACTCTATATCACCCACCGATGATGCCCCGGGGACCCAACGAAATCGAGCTGTTCTGCGACGAATCCGGCAACACCGGACCCGCACTGCTCGACCAGGACCAGCGCTACTTCGCATTCAGCTCGGTAGCCATCTCGGACACCGAGGCTGCGGAGATCATCCGCGAGGCACGTGCGCGGTTTCCGGTGCAGATGCCAGAGCTGAAGGCGGCCAAGTTGTTGCGTTCCCCTCAAGGACTTCGGCTCGCCGGTCATATCCTGACCAGCGTCAAAGGCCGCTATGCCGTAACCGTTCACGACAAAATGCTAGCGCTGTGCGCCCATTTCTTCGAATATGTGCTTGAGCCCGTGTTCAAAAACGATCCACAGTTGCTATACACAAAGAACCTGCATCGGTTCGTGGCGATGGTCCTCTACGTTTGGTTCCACGGGCGCGAAGCCGACGCGCAGCGCGCCCTCGATGAGCTACAGGCCTACCTGCGCACATTGGACGCAGATCGGGCCCCGCTGCTGTTCTCCCTAGCCGACAACGCCACCGACCGGGACCCTTTCGATTCCCTGCTTCGCTTCGCCCGCGCATCTCGCGGTCCAATCCTCGCAGACAACGCCTCGATTCCCGGGACGCTGCCTGACAAGGGAGTTTGGCTGGGAGACTTAGCGACAACATCACTTTGGAGCCATCTCAACCATTGGGGTAGCAAGGGACTGCCCATCGCACTAACCTGTGACGAAAGCAAGCCTCTCGCATCCAATATGAAGCATATGTCTGGCGACGGCGACGATCCCGGTATTGCCGTTGCGAGGCAACGAGGGCACACGGAGTCGCTTGGATGGCGATATTCCCGTCAGCCAACCTTCGGCGATTCGAAGCAGCACGCGGCGCTGCAGGTGGCCGATGTGGTCGCCGGTATCACCGCATACGTCTTTCGCCCGAACTTGCACGGCGGCTCCGAATTGGATGGATTCCGGCAGTCGTTGTTCGAGCACGCGCTCGGTCAGAGCATCCTGCCCGACTTCGAACATATCAATCCCGAGCGCCGCGAAGCGGCCGTCAATGCCGCGATACTCTATCGGCTCGCGGAAAAGGCGGAGGCAGGCGCAGACCTCCACTCTGGCCTTGCGGCTGACTACCACTTCGCCGAGTCGCAATGGGACGCCGGCGCCTTGCGCCTGGCATGACTCCGCGACCTCGGAACGCCGACGTTTCACAAGGACCACGCATCGCCTCAATCTAGAACGTGACTATCGATTCACAGCTAGAAGACTGGCAAGAGTTCCTGCTGAGGGCGGAGAGACGCTTTCACGAGGTTCTGCTTATCTCGCGCGACGAGGCTCCGGGTCTGGTTTCGGACAAGCTCTTGAAGACCATTGACCGGGTAAGACAAGTCGAACCAAACGAGTTCGATTCGTTCATCTGGAATCACGGGGGCGTGGCCGGCGAGATTCAACAGACCTTCAATTTGGTCAACCAGTGGAGCCACGACCTGTTTCGGCTATGCGTCTGGATCAAGGTATACGAGGAGTTCGAGCGCACGCTCGGGCCGGATACCGATGCGGACTGGAAACCGCTGTGGGAACTGAGGGATTGGGCGATTGATCCACTCGCCTACTTCTGCATGCTTCAACCGAGTGGCCTCAAGTGGAGGCTTGCGGCCGTGGCCGAGCATGCGCTGCATGTCGCTAACAGAGCCGTCGTTCCAGGATATCGGGACGAGCTTGAACAGGATGGCCATGCTCCAGGTGCGTGGCGACGACTCGATAGAATCATTGGACAGGTCGAGCGTCTGGGAACAGCTAGATCCTGGCTGAGGTATCGGGCATTCCGAGAACTGCTCGGGCAGCTCGACTCGAAGGGTTACGAGAAAACCAGCCGGAATTTTCGCAATCTGGCAGCCCACGGATTCGCGCCTCGCTTTGAGATGGGACCCGTCATCACCATGAACCGACGAATTGGCCCCTGGACGAAACTCGAACAGCAGGAAGACGGCAGTTACGCTCAGATCGAAGTTCGAGGCACGAAAGCCGTGTCCTACGGTTTTGGCGAGTTGAGACCGCTCTCGTACAAGGATGCCTATTCCGCAAACCGCGCACAGTACGCCGTGGCCATGAGAACGATGGCGGCATTCCAAGAACTCGTCGAAGAGCTGACGATGGCAATGAATGCCCGTCTCCCGACCCGTCGGATCGAACCCACGACGCCGCGTCCATGAGGTCCCCAATTGCGCAGGAGTTGTTCACATTAGCTATGCGAATTGGCCCTACACGTCATCCTTGCTCACTGGTAGCTTCGAGGGCGCCGGTCAATGCTGGTTCGTCGTCGAGCTGACGCGGATCGATCGCAAGGTCGCCATCGGTTGTATACGACGAGACGGTCAGACCTCCCTCGCCGATGTGCAGGTAGATTGCCTGCGCACCGGTGAGAACGACCGCCTTCCGATGAGTCCCGAGCGCTTCTAGCAGCACGCGTAGGGCAACGTACTCAACGTCCGGCGGTCTTTCGCCAGACATTCTCGGTTCCTGTCATCTTCTGCACCAGCGCTTCTGCTTCCTGCGGCCCGCGTCCCGGGCTCGTCATCAAATCGGCGACAACCTGACTCGGTGCAGCCGCCGTGACCGTGAACTTCTCCGGTGCCGGCGCAAAAGGCAAGGACTGAGTCCTCTCGAACACGACGTCGTCGTAAGGCTCGAGGAGCCACAGGTTTGCCCCGGCCTCCGCCGGCACGACTTCGAGCGCTTCGGCTGCGTGCTCCGCGTCGTCCACGTAGATCATCGCGAGGCGGGCCGGCGCGATGCCCGACCCAGCAAGGCTTCCGGTGATGGCGTACCGATCGAGTCTCCTTATCTTGGAACCCAGGGCCGGCAGGCCCCTCGGCTCAAGATAAGAGCGAACGGCGTTGGACTCCGTAACACGGTAGTCGCGCACCCAGCGGGCGATGAGCGCCTGCCAGTCGACGACCGTGATCACCTTCTTGGCGTCGCGGGTAAGGAGGGCTTCCTCCTCGAGGAAGCTGACCACACGAGACACTGACCCGAGGGGCGTGGATGAAATTTCGGCCAGCGCTCGCACGCCGTAGGGTGGCGTGAAGTCGCAGAGCGCGCGAACGACTCGGCCGGCCGCCGCGCCTTTGAGGCTTCGCAGCGCACGCGGTTCACGATCTGGATCCCGGTCAGCGCCGCGGGTTTCGAGGAAGATGGCCGGATCGCTGACGACGATTCGCAGGTTGCCTGTGGCGTCGACGTAGTTGGCGTTGGCGCCGACCAGAAGCTCACGCGTGCGCGCGCTCAGGAACGGCGAGATGACCAGCAGTCGGCGCGCATCGCGGGCCTCGCTCACGAGGTGCGCCACGTCCCTAGGGCTGACGCGCTTGCGGGCGAGCACGGTGAGCCTTGCACGGCGGCCATCGGCACCGCGAAGGGTCACCGTTCCGTCACTGTTGCGAGAGCCAGTGCCGAGCCGTGCGGACCAGTCGGGCGGGAGCCGCTGCCGAACAGCTTCTACGGCTGCCAGGATGCGTTTCAATCCAGAATTTGTTGTGTTCCACATTGCGCGGAACATGCCAGTTTCTGGAACGACGGACAAGACATTTTTCGATCAGGCTTTCCCGCCAGGTCGCGAATGCCGGTTCAGCGGATCGGCCGCATACCGCGCAGCGATTGACGTCGATGCACGCAGGTAATGCACGGCGATCGACCGGACCGCCGAAGGTGCTCGAGTTAGCTCACGATCCATGCTCCGCTCGCTTCACGAAGCCCGACCGGGTATTCGTCACTGTCGCTCAAGAAAATTCAGGATTTGCAGAGAGATTCATTGCACGTTGGGCCAGACTGGACTAGGGTGCCCCAGTTTCTCTTGTCGTGAGGCTCTTACGGTGGACGGCTCGCCTGCAATGACCGTGCGGGAGGTAGCAGGCTACTTGAACGTGGACGAGAAGACCGTCTACCGACTCGTCCAGCGAGCCGAACTCCCCGGCTTCAAAGTCGCAGGAACCTGGCGCTTCAAGAAGCGCGACATCGACGATTGGATCGAGCGGCAAAAACTCGCGGCGGCGCCGGCGAAAGCAAACCGGAAGAGGAAGCAGTGAACGACGGCAGCGCCTTCTTCGAGCACCCAATTCTCAACTCACCCTACGAGTATCCGCAGCGGCATTGGGAGTTGGATGCGAGCGGCCAACCAACTCAGAAAATCATCGAAACCCGCCGCCGGGCGGAATTCATCACGCCGATCCCGAAACCGAAAAAGCGGAGCGGATCGACGGAACAGGCAGCGCTGCTGTTCGACGAGGGACGAGGCCTTTCGACACAGGCCCAGCAATATGACCACACGGCTATAATCAACGGCGTTCGCCAACAGGTAGATCAATGGCGCACGCTCCCGGCCAGCCAGTGGAACGTTACGCCTGAGACCGCGAGGCTGCTGCAGCACTGGCGTCACCACCCGTTCAGCGGTATTCGCCCCTTCTTCTGCCAGATCGAAGCCGTTGAAACAGCCATCTGGTTGACCGAGGTAGCGCCGCATACGGGCAACGCGGGGAAACGATTCATCGAGCATCTCGCCGATGCGAACAACGACGCCAACCCCGAGCTCTTGCGGCTCGCCTTGAAGCTCGCCACGGGCGCCGGCAAAACGACGGTCATGGCGATGCTGATCGCCTGGCAGACGGTCAATGCGGTGCGCCGGCCGCAGAGCAAGCGATTCACACGAGGGTTTCTTATCGTCACACCGGGTTTGACCATTCGGGACCGCCTTCGCGTGCTCAAGCCCAACGATCCGGACAGTTACTATCAAAGCCGAGAACTGATCCCAAGCGATATGGTCGGCGATCTGGGTCGGGCCGGGATCGTCATCACTAACTACCACGCCTTCAAGCTGCGCGAGCGCATACAGCTTTCTAAAGGCGGCCGCGCTCTGCTTCAAGGACACGGCGAAGCACTGAATACCCTCGAAACCGAAGGCCAGATGCTGCAACGGGTCATGCCCGAGTTGATGGGCATGAAGAACATCCTAGTGCTTAATGACGAGGCACATCACTGCTACCGCGAGAAGCCCGGCGAGCGGCTGGAAGACGACCTGAAAGGCGACGACAAGAAGGAAGCCGGTCGCCGGTCTGACTAAGCAGCCGGGACTCGGCGATTACTCCCCACCCGGGAACTGCCGCCCCTCGGCGTGCCCAAGATCGGCAGCCGACTGGCAGGTCCGGGAAGAATGCGAGTACTACATCCCCGACCTGTTGACGGACGAAGACTACGAACCCGACCCCGCGCTCTCGGATGCCGCCGACGCGCACACCGAAGCTCAGCGCGAAGCGATGGCGCTACTTGACGACACCGAGAATCTGCTGGGGGTGCTGCTCGCCTCGATCGAATACGAGACCGACAGTCGGGCGATGCAGGCCGAGGCCGTGCTGAAGATCGTGAAGAAGAAGCTCAAGAAAGCGCACGTCCGCATCGATCGACAGGAGGGCGACCACCGAAACCTCTTCCTGGCGTACTTCGAGCTGAAGGCGCGCTTGGGCAAAGCGGCGGACTGACAAGGGCCGGGGGGGGCGATCCGGGTACCGGCGCCGGCGGGCCGATACGTGCTGCCGCGGCTCGTCGAACGGCTGGATGCCGTCTCGCAGGGAGGTCGGTACCGGGCGTCGTGAGCATGCCAACCCTACATTCTGTACAAACTGAACAGTCTGCCGATATAAATTGGGTTCGATGATTATCGATTGGGAGGCGCTGATGAGCGAAGCGAGCAAGCTGACGAAGGAGCCCGCGAAGTTCCGACTTGAGGGAATCCGGGGCCTTTCCGGCACGGCAACGAGGTTTCTTCGGCAACACCCCAAGGAAGCACGCATAGCCGTCGCGGCAGCATTGGAGGCCGCGGCCGTGCAGTTCGAGACTCAGGGTGATGATGCGGCCGAGGTGCCGGAAGCGCTCAGGCCGTTCGTGGTGGGTCGCGCCTCTCGGTCAGGCATGCTTGGCGTCTCGGAGGTCGCTGAACTCCTCAATGTCTCCCGGACGACAGTCTACGACTGGGTCGAGAAAGGGATCCTTCTCGGGTGGAAGTCTACGAAGCGCGGCCTGACCATTCCGGCGGAGCAAATCCTCAGGCCCGGCAAGGTCGTCCCCGGCATAGCGCGGGTGGTTGAGATCATCGACGATCCCGAACTTGCCTGGGCGTTCCTTTCCCAGGAGTGGCCGTTTGCGGACAGGGCGGCACGTCCGATCGACAGACTGAAAGCCGGCAAAGTTGAAGACGTCGTCACCGCTGCACCCAGCTTCGGTACGGCCGTCACGTGACGGCCGGCGTGGAGAGCCTGCCTTCTGATCACGGACACGATAGTGTGATGTCGTAGTCCTCGATCGCCTCCAGAAAGTCTGCATGCTCAATCAGCCGCGTAACCTCGATCGTTTCCAGCTGTTTGATTGCCCGATCGAATACGGCTGCGCAGACATGTCCGGTAAACCTCGACTGGAACAGAAAGCCGTCCGCTTCCGCGACGCCGGCGTAGGCAGCCGACGATAGCGCACGGGCTGCCGCGTGATTGGCGTCGTGGGCAACGGCGGGCGGTGCGGATATTCTGATCGGACTATCTCCGCGCAAGTCCACGAACTGCAAAGTCCTCGTGGAGCGAAGCGAGACCACGAGTCTGGCCTCGACGTCAGCTCGCGGCAGCACGCGACGCCTGCGCCGAGTGAATCGGTTGCGTGCCAACGCCTCCCAAAAGATGCACCGCACTGCTTCGGCCGCGTAGAGAACCGCGTATTTTCCGGCCGGGTCGCTGAATCGGCTCGGTGCAGGGACGGCGCCAAGCGGACGACGACGATGCTTTGTTTGGATCAAGCGGAACATCCGCTCGATCCGGATAGTGCGAAGCTGACTGCGAATGCGTTCCGGGTCGTAACTGGTGGTCACGCAAAGTCGCCTTGGGCGTCCCCTGCGGCGGCCGTCGCTACACGCTCGACTTCCCCCTTACGGAGCAAAGCAAGAGGCGTCGCTCCGTCGAGGGCGGGGCGCGGCGTGGTGAGCCAGACCCACGCTGTATAGGCGTCCTCGAAAAGCGGGACAACGCGATCAAGCCCTTTGAGCGGCCGGCCGCGATCGTCGAGCTGGCCGGCCGGAAAGACATAGCCGCGCTTGGCGGCTTGCCACCCGATTATTCGTCCCTTGCTCAGCCAGTCGTGCACGGACTGGCGGGTTTTCACCCCGGCGCGGCGTGCGAGGTCATCCGAACTCAGAAGATCGGTCGTTCTTCCCGATCGGGTCCGCGCCGTGATCCGCCGATCCGCCTCCTTCGCATCGACCAAACGCGGTTCGGCACCTGCGACAATCTCGATATCGCCAGGAAGGTCTCTTGCATACAACGCATCCGCCGCGACAGCGAGCGCGGACCGCACGGCGTCGGGATGCGCGACCAGCGTAGCCACTGCACGCGAACTGAGGCCTCGGGCCGCTCGGTGAACCACAGCGGTCAGCGCCTCCACGTCTCTGGCTTTCGTTTGGGCCAAGGTGTTTCTCCTGACTACATTCGGCGATCGATAGTCGTCTATTTCGTCTATTTTGTCAAGTGACAACTGCTGCCTCCAACGCACTGGAGGCCCGGTATAGGCAGCGGGACGGTCGATCGGGAAATACCTCAGCGTGAACGTGAGGTATTGTGTTTTTGTGAAGTATTCACCGCATGGATGATAATCATTCATGGCGCTGATTACCGAGCCTCGGGCCGGTAGTGCCCGGTGTTGCGATACCTTGATGAGCCATCGCGCCACGTCTGTCAGCCAGCATCAGCCAGGTGATGTGCCGGTCGTTCGCACGGGCCCTTGCGGCGATTTCTGTGGTACGGCCGTCACCTGACGGCCGGTGCTTACCCGCGCAAGCGGTGGAAGACGTTCTCATTTAGGTCAAGCTGACGACGCCGCAGACGAGACGAAGGCAGACGGGCGCGCTCTAGGCTCGACGCGGCCACGGTCGCAAAGCCGAGAATGTGAGCGTTTGCCGTCGCGACATAGCTGACGGCCAGATGCACCTTGACTGATTCTGTCCCGCGCAATGCTGGAAGAAGCGATCGAGGTCCGCTTGCGCCCACGAGAACGCGCTTCGGTCGTCGTCCGTGCGCAGGGGCCTGATCTCAAGTGTCGCGGCCACCCATCAGCTTCCGCAGTTCCTCAGTGGGGGCCGGCGGTTCGTGGATCATTGCGACCACGCGGTCGAAGTCCTCGTTCTCCAGGGTAATTCTCGCCGGCACGAGCGCCTCGTCCGGTAGCTCGCGGCGTGCTTCAATGAAGAACAGAAGCGCCTGTTCGACGACGAAGTTCTTCTTGAGGCCGTGCCGCTCGGTAAACCGGTCCAGCTTTTCCTTGGTCGCGGCCGAGACGGTTGCCGAGATCTGGGACTGGCCCGCGCTCATTGTGCTCTCCTGGCGCCATGGAAAAGCATGGCTCGCCACGTAAGAGATACGCCACTCGAGTATGCTACGCAAGATCGATTTGTCTGCGTCAGCTCACGAAATGCAAGAGGCCGCCTCGGCGCGCCGACCGATGCTGTCAAAGCCCGAACCACGCCGCACATCGTGGGCTGGGAGGCGCCATCCACGTCGAGCACACGGACATCGACGACTTTCTGGTCACGTCTAACGGGCGCCGACGTCTACACCATCTTCGAGAGAGGGATTTCCAAGCTTTGGGCCGGCCGCTGCGGCCACGCCCAGCCTTCTTACTAGCCGAGGCCAAGCGAATATCCGGGCAAAACTACAAGATTTGGTAGTTTCGCCTCGCTTCGCCTTCCCGTACACGTCCTATCCACGCTCGCTTCTCCAAGCCACCGGCATCGGGAATGGTCAACTTCCACAATTCCCATGGGAGCGGGAATGTACAGAAGCTCCGCCTTGAGGATTGTGATGTAGTGTCGTCGTGCCCGTCTCCACGACCGAGCAATCAAGCTTGGACCGGTGATCCGCAGGAACCGCCATCCCTTGCGTGGTGTTCGGCCGATTGTTTGGTCATGCTGATCGAACTGGCCAACATGACCATCAGGATCGACAGGGACATGCAGCGGCAATTTGGCTTCTCGCTCGGCGAATACCGGATCATGGCAGCCTTGGAGCACGGACCAGTGCGGCAGAATCAGCTTTGCGGCGGCACTCTCTCCTCAGCCGCGGCGGTGTCACGCTGGCTGAAACAGCTGGCGCGTGAGGGCTGTGTAACGCGACAACGCCCACCTCAAGATCGCCGCACGTTGCATGCGAGGATCACCCGGCGGGGGCTTAACCAATTGCGCCAGATTCGTCCCTGGCTCACCGAAGTGCTCCGCCCAATGACCGACGAACTGGTGCCCGAGTTCGAGTACCTGCTCATTCAACTGCACAACAATCTGGAAGGCATCTTGAGGCGTTTCCCGGATTCCACCGCATGACCATTTGCCAGTCGTTGCCCATCGAATGTCAGCGAACGCAGGAGCTACACCGGGAACGCAAGGAGAAGAGCCGCAAACACGGAGCCGAGATTCGGGCGATCCCGAAGGCCTACTTGCCAACGTAGTTCAGGCGGCGGTCCGCTGATAGGCAAAAGCCATCAATTAAAATCCGCCAAACGACTGATTTTGGCCCTTAGCGGACGCCGGGAACCTTCTGCACTTCGTCCAGGATTCTCCGAACCTCGCACACCAGCGGCACGATTTCATAGGTGTGGCCCATAAAGAAGAACTCGCGGCTATCGGTGAGATACGTCCGGAGGGTGGATTCTGGTGCCACATTGGGTCCCATGTCTTTCGGATGTATATTATCGGTAGCGATAGCTCTAGACGCGCTCTGCACCCACTGATCCAACCGCTCGTCGTAGTGTTCAAGGTGATCCCGAAGACTGCGATCAGCGATAGGCGAGCTCTTGTCAACTTTTAACACGCCCCTAAGCTTTCTTCCGCGCTGTTGGGCGTACCCGTCTCTTTTTCGGCTCGGAAACAACAGCCGTGAGATGATTGCCGTGTGTGTCAAAAGGCTGTGTAGAGCCCGAAAGACCTCTGAATTCGGAGTATTTCGGCCATCTGGCTTGTGAGGCTGATTGATCTCCCCGATGCGCATGTTGAACTGTTCAAGCGCAAAGAGCACAGAATTGCACTGCGTCTTTATCTCCTGAAGGTACACCAAGTTGTCGAATTCCGGGCGATCAATCATGTATCCACCGCTTTAATTCATGTTCAGCATTTCGTCGACAGTTCTTATACCGTAGGCCAATTTGCGTGGAACCCTAAGAGATATTGCTCGGAATCTTGCGGCTATAGCATGCAGGGTTAATACGAGCCGTGGATAGTCGGCAGTGTCCGCATTCACTCTTGAGGGGCGCCTTGTCGAACGTCTACTATTATTTCGGCTTCTGACCCAATGCGGACGTTCGCAATGTCATCAAAATGGCGAAAGTCTAAATCGTAGTCGAGGAAGCTGTGGCGCGATACGTCTCAAGACCCTCGGTCGCGACCGAGCGGCTGTCGCTGACCGACAGCGGGCGACCCGACCTCCGCCGCCCCAAGGTGCCGGTCGAACCACTCGAGCGTCGCCTGCTGGACCTTGAATCTCGGCAGGTTGCCGTGACCCGCCTCGAACAACCGGTGCGACTTGCGATCCTGCGGTGTGCCCAGCAGTTCGAACACCCGCTGCTGCGAGGCGAGAGGGAAAGTTATGTCCCAGCGGCCGTTCAGCATCAGCACCGGCTGCGTGATCCTTGGGAGGTAATTGAACATCCGCTCTTCAACCGGTAGCGTTCCGAAATCGATGCCACCCCCACCGCTATACAGCACGGCAGCGCTGATGCGCGGCTCCACGGCGAGGAGCGGCAACATGTCAACCGCGCCGGAGCTGATGCCGAACCATCCCAGCCCGCTGGCGTCGATGTCCGAGCGAGTTCCAAGGTAGTCGATGGCCCGACCCAGCTCCTGGCGCCAGTGACGAAGGTGAATTCGGTAGCTCTCGTCGAATTCCGTGGACTGCTCGCGCTCGACGGGCCAAACGCGCTCGAAGGCGCCATCGAAGGCGACGACTGCCAGCGCCCGGCCCGACTTGAGCAGAAAGTCGAGGGGCACGCCCATGGCGGCGGGGTCAAATTCGCCGGTCGGTACCGGCACCAGGAAATCACCGCCGTGAGGCCCGTAGAACACGACTTCGAATGGCGGATCGCGGTCGGCCGGGAGGAAGAGCTGCAGCGTAAAGCGGGTGTCGTCATAGCCTGTTGGCAGTGTGATTTGCTCCGTGGTCCACGCGGGATTGGACGAGCGGACCTCTTCGACGATTGGCGTGGGCGGCACCGGTCGGTAGGCCAGTTGCTGCGCCAGTATGGCATAAGCCGCATCGCCGATCGGCTGCTCAGTCGCGTAATCAACGGTCGACTCAGCGATCGACGTGCGCAGTTCGTCACTGGCAGGTCCGCCCTGCTGCGTGCGCATGCAGCGGACTCCGTTACCCACGGAGCGATCGAGAGGCGGCACTTCTTGTGCTCCAAGGTACATGTACGGTGGCTCATTGAACGCGCCGCCCGCGATACAACGACCCACGGTTCCCAGGTTCCAACACCATTCGCGGGCATTGCCTGCCATGTCGTAGGTGCCATAAGGCCCGATGCCGCCGAGTCGCCCAACCGGCTCAAGGCCGCGGCCCGCAAAATTGCTCGCGTGTACAATCACTGAAGCCAGCGATTCCCAGTATTCCAAGATCGAGCCGGCCGCCCGGAACCAGTGATAGCTCGTCGGAAGCTCCTTGCCGCGGAATCGACAATAAGCGGCGGCCTCGTACCAGCTGATGCCCGTAACGGGCAGGTCTGCGCTGCCGTCGGGATGTGTGCCCGCCTCCCAGGATGCGGGTCCGGCTCGCCCGGTCAGGTCGACGAACTGCTCTACCGTCGACACCCAGTCGGCGCCGGCGGGCTCGTAGGGCAGGTCCTTCCAATAGGCAGCCTCGGCGTAACCCCCGGCATCCACGAACTCTCTGTACGCGCGGTTCGTAACCTCGAAACGATCCAGGAAGAACGCCGGCACGCTTACGAACCCGCCAGGGCCGAATGGCAGGAGGGCCGGAAGCTCAGGTACGAACACCATGCCTTCCGGTGAGGACGCCGCATCGGCCAGCGGGATTGTGAAGTCGAAGTCCTTGGTCATTTCCCGGCTATCGTTAAAAGGCTCATTTCCGAGTTGCGAACCGGGGTTGCGCATCACCAGCAGCGCAGTGTCCTTGCCTTCCTTGTCGATGCGCCAAAGGCCAACACCGAGAGGCACCGGAACGTCGACCAGCGGTGTTTCGCCGAAGAAGCGCCAGTCCTGCTCGGTGCTCCTGTAGGGCCGGAAGTACACCTTCGCGCCCTCGGGTGCTGTGTTCAGGTTCACTGCCGCGGACAGAGAGGACTTGAGCGCGCTCAGCAGCGGATCGTCCGGGGTGACGCGTTCGATTTCGAGTGCCAGATCGAACGCCGCCGCGTAGTTGTCCTGCGCGATCAGCGATTGCAGACGCGGCAATGCGACCTCCCGCGCCAGGCGCTCCTCGGCCCGCTTTTGCCAAGTCCACGTCAGCAGCGCCGCCAGAGCAACCGTGGCCAGGAGGGAGCAGAGAATCGTCCATCGACCCACCAGCATCCAGCGTGGCCGGGCAACGGGCGCTGCCGCGGTGCCGGTCGTCACCCCGGCACCGGTTGATTCCCTGGCGATCCGCGACTGGATGGCGGCGACGACCTGGTCGCAGATCTCGTCCTGCAACTGGAAGGTGTCCTCGACACGCCGGTCATAGCGCTCGGCCCACAAATGCCTGTCGGCCGCCGCCTCCGGCAACTTCGCCTCTCTCGTCGACCCCCTGAGGGCACGCCCTGTCGCCTTTTCGGTCGCGGCCGGCACCACTGGCGGCATCAAGCGATACCCCCGGCCCCGCAGCAACTCGACGTAGCGAGGCTCGTGGACGTCATCGCCGATGGCGTCGCGCAGCAGCTTCACCCGCTGGCCGATCGTTTCCTGGCTGACGGCCCGACCTCTCCAGACGGCCTCGGCCAACTGATCGTGAGTGACGAGGTTGGGTGCCGCCTCGATCAGGACCACCAGGAGCCGGTAGGTGAGGGGCCCCAGGTGGATCGGCTCCGCGCCGCGGCAGACCTGCTGCCGACCGACATCCAGAGTCAGGTCTCCAATTTGGTAGATGGCAGCCATTGACCGAATGTCTAGTCAGTGCGGGCCGTGCAGGCGAGTGCTCGCCTGTCTTCTGGTTCTGGCAGGTCGCTTCGTCATGCCAGGGGCCTCCCCGAGCAAATCTACGGACAATCTTTGAGCTTTTTTACGGCAAATTTCAAGCAGCCACTGGCCATCGGCCCTACCGTGCAGGCAGTGGAGACCGAAAAAATCAATGAGGAACGGTGATCGCGATTGTGATCGCCGAACGGCGCCGGGAGGCGACGGTGAGGAGGACTTCGCTGGTGCCGCGCTCGACCGGCCCGAACACACAGTCGTATATCTGTGCGCGTGGGCACCCGTTCCACGTGAACGCTCGCAAGACCAGGTCTTGAACCGGAGGTACTGGAATGGCCAAAATGAACATAGTGGTTATCGTTACCCTTCTATTCGCCGGCTGTGCTGCACGATACGATCCCAATCATACTTACAGCGTGCAGGATCAAATGCGGAACTCCAATCCGTACCTCAATTGCCCCGCCGGTTCCGTTGTCGCCTGCGAGATTGAGGGCGGAGGTATAGTCGGGAAGACCTACGGTAACTGCCGCTGCATCAGGTAACTTTCAGCGATAAGGCTGGCCGTCGATCTTCAGACACGATCACGCAAACCTGCCGTGACCGGAAGAGCCGACCGCACGCCTGAACAGGACGTGCTCGAGGGCGTTATGGAGAGCGCATCAGACGAGGAGATCGCCGCGACAGCGGATGCCGCGGCGGATAGTTTTCTCAGAGCCTACGCGGCTGAATCCGAGGCTCCAGGACGCGTACGCAGGCCTTTTCGTTGACGTATATAGACCCACAGGTCAATTTTTGGTCATTCTGCGCCTGCCGTTTTTCGCGGACAAGACAAATTGGCCCCCAGGTCAAATTTCCGTCAGCGTTGTCTCTCTTTTTCGGCGGGAGTCGGCGTACGGCTCGCCAACGGCGGAAACGCCAAGTTCGGTTGGGGTTCATCGCGCTGGGCGAGGCCAAGGCCTCGGAGGATGCAAGGCCTGGTCAAGCGTGAGGTGGCACGCTACAGCGATACCGGATTGGGTTGATGTGCAGCCCGGTGGGTTCGTGCAGCTGACGGTAGAGGGTGTCTTCGCAGTGACAACAACCAAGTTTCCAATCGCTACGTGATGAGTTGACCGTGCGTTCGTCGACTTCGTTATCGTTGACGCAATGGAAACGTCCGCTTGTGGCCGGGACCCGTCTGCTCATTAGGTATCTTTCGCAGTCAATGACCGTCCGCTCCTAGGCGAAAGCTGCCCATGAAAAAATCGAAGCTTCGCTTCTGAATTACGCCGCAAGTCTACTCGACACCACGCTTGGTACGCACTGACCGTTCGCACGACCAATACGCGTTTTAGTATCGCCGATTCAGTTTGCGACAGGCTCGCCACACAGCTTGCATCGCCCTCAGTTAGAGCTGCTCTGAAAACAGCAAACATGTCACGGCTCGATCGACGTCACCCGGCAGCCATCGAGGCCACCAAAATTGCCACGCGCACATACGACAGAAAAGGGGGCGGGATTTTGCCCCCATTTTGGCTGGCCGCCCAGTAAAGCTAAGGTCTACAGTATCTGCGTTGATCCGTAATCGCTGCGGTATATCAGCGATACCCTGGCTCCAATGACTCATTGGAGCACCGAGCGCTTCAAGGGATCGTGCAACAGGCGCAACGGTGATTACCGTCGATCTCCGTTTGAAACCGAAGCTGTCTGTCGCTCTACGATCGTCAGCACTTTTAGTCCAACCTGTCTGCATGCCTGCCGCAGACCATTCCCACCCGTTGCGCCAGCTCGATGACGCAATCCTTTGTAGCCGCTACATTGGTGAGCCAGCCATTGCGACCATCACGCCGGATGCGTGACGCAGCAATGCCTATCGCCAAATAGTTGCGGCAATCCCCTGGCCCGTCTTTGTGAGCGCGTCCGCGCCGCACAGAGACGGGCGTCTATAAGCTGGCGCAAGTCAGCACCCCGCAAGGCTTTTGGCGTGCTCTACGCATTGCAAAAGCCATCAAATCGCCTGCCCGGCGGCCAGTCGACGGATTGACTGGCGCAGCCACACCGTATTCCTCGGCCGTTCCCCGGTCGCAAGAAGGTGCGACGGGTAGGCGATTCATCTCAGTAGCGTTCCTCGCTACCCCCCGGCCTCGCCACTGAGGCCACCACGCTGCGACCGCCAGCATTCTCGCGGTTCATCACTCACCAACGTCAGGAAACCGTGGAAGAACACCATGATGAACAAGGTCGGAGGACGCCGTAATTTCGGATACGGCAAACAGATGGAATGGGCCGGCAAGCAGGCTCTCAGAAACCATTATGGCGCGGGGCGCTATGCAACCGTGGCAGCCCACGCTGACCGTTGGCGACAGTTCGCCGCGTGGTGCCGAGACGCACACGAGGTTCGTGATGCGCGAGCGGTCGACAGTGATGTCGTTCAAGACTACGGACGGATGCTGGCCGACAAGGTCGCCGTCGATCAGGTCTCGGTGGCTTACGCGCAGAACCTGTTATCGACAGTAAACGTCGTGCTGGAATCGATGCGCGGCGATCGACAGGTGCGCATTGCGCCAGCCACCGTTGTCGGGCAACGACGACTGGTGCGAGCCGAAGCACCGGCGGGACTGGATCGGGATACCGTGCGCCAGTGTGCCGATCATTTGCGTTCGGCCGGATGCGAGCGGGTCGCTGCGGTCGTTGAACTCGCCCGGGAGTTCGGTCTGCGACTGCGGGAAGCGTCCATGCTCGACGCCAGGGCGGCATTGCGTCAGGCGACGAAACAAGGTGCTGTGAATATCACGGCCGGCACCAAGGGTGGCCGGGGCCACCGTGTCGATCGCTGGGTACCGGTCTCGGCAACCGCCATCGATTGCCTGGTGCGCGCCGCCACGGCGCAGCAAAGTCACCGGAATCTGATCCCGCCCGACCTGTCATGGCGGCAGTGGAATACGCGCGTCCATCACGTTTGGGCAGACGTCAGAGACCGCTACGGCCTGACGAAACTGCACGACCTTCGGGCCGCTTACGCGTGCGAGCGCTATCGCGATCTGACCGGCTCGGTTGCGCCGGTGCTCGCCGGCCGACGGCAAGCCGATCGAAGCACGGACCGGGCAGCACGGCAGGTCATTGCACAGGAACTGGGGCATGCTCGTTGCGATGTCACAGCGGCCTACCTCGGTGGTACCCGATGAGTCGGGCGGGCAATCCGTTTGTTGCCGCCCGCGTGGCCCGTGCACTGCTGACCGATCGATTGCCGGGCTCACGGCGCGGCACGGTCCGCCATCATCGGGTCCGTGCGGCGCACATTGCCGAGACGGTCTGGCGGCGCTGGCACGTGGGTCCCTACCAATGGCAGCTGAAGCACCTGCGCTGGTACCTGCAGGAATGCACCGGCAGGTACGCCAGCGGCACGCGCTACCGGCACTGGCTGACGGTGCGCCTGCTGATTTTCAGCCTTGAGCGGGAGGGCTGGATCGAACGGCTGAACGGCCCGTGGGTCCGGCCGACCGGTGTACCCGGTCCACTCAAAGCGGGCCGTCCAGTCCTTGAACCAGCCCCACCGGTCCGCTAAGGCAAACAATCGTCTCGGGGATGGCCCAATGACGCCGGCAACTCCCACAACAGCACCGCTGCCCCGGTTCCTGCGCTTCCGCGACGCACCCCACTACCTTGGCATGGACCGCAACCGCTTCAACGCGGAGGTCCGGCCGTACGTCACCACCATTCCCATCGGCCGCCAGGGCATCGCCTTCGACCGACTTGAACTGGACGCCTGGGCGATTCAGTATAAGTCGCGCAACGGGCGTCCCGGTCGATCGCAAGGAGAACGACCATGGGACGCAGAAGAGTGCCCGGCCTCGTCGGGAGGCAGGGCGTATGGCATATCGACAAACGGATCGAAGGGCAACGAGTTTGCCAAAGCACTGGATCGGCTGAACTTGGGGAAGCCCAGCGCTTCCTCGCAAGGATCTCCGAGACGTTGCGGCAAGCGAAAGTCTACGGCGTCAGACCGGAGCGGAGTTTCGAGAAAGCGGCGATCAGGTTCGTTCGTGAGAACCAGCACAAACGATCGCTGAACCGGGACATCTGCCTGCTCAAGCAACTGATGCCGTGGATCGGGGCGCTGCCACTGCAGCGCATCCACCGGGGCACGTTAGAGCCGTGGGTCGAGCACAAACGAAAGGAGGGAAGAACACCCGGCACGATCAATCACGGTCTCAAGGCCGTGCGCCGCATCCTGAACCTCGCCGAGCACGAGTGGATGGACGAGCATGGGCTGACGTGGCTGAAACGGGCACCGCGGATCAAGATGCTGCCGGATACCAGGAAGCGGGCACCTTACCCGTTGAACTGGGACGAGCAGCAGAAACTGTTCTCGGCGCTGCCGCCGCATCTTGCGGAAATGGCATTGTTCGCAGTCAACACCGGCTGCCGCGATGCCGAGATCTGCAGGTTGCAGTGGGACTGGGAAGTCCAGGTTCGGCCATTGGAGACATTCGTGTTCATTGTTCCGGGGTCATTCGTCAAGAACGGCGACGAACGGCTGATCGTCCTGAACGACATTGCCAGGTCGATCGTGAACTCACGCAGAGGGAAACACCCGACGCATGTGTTCGCGTACAAAGGCAAACCGGTCACGAGGATGTTGAACAGCTCCTGGTGCCGGGTCCGGAAGGAAGTCGGTCTGCCGCAGGTTCGTGTTCATGATTTGAAGCACACGTCCGGTCGCAGGTTACGGGCCGCCGGTGTGAGCTTTGAGGATCGGCAGGACCTGCTCGGTCATCGTTCCGGGCGAATGACGACACACTATTCGGCGGCGGAGTTATCGAAGCTGATCGAGGCCGCCAACAGTGTGTGCGAAAGAAACGGTAACAAACCTGAGTTGGTGGTTTTGCGAAGACTTTCCGTAAGTTAGAAATGAGGGTCACGCAAAATGCACGCAAAGGCAGATAGACGAAATCCTGGAGACTCGTAAGTTGTTGAAAGGATTGGTGGCCAGGGGCGGAATCGAACCACCGACACGCGGATTTTCAGTCCGCTGCT
>JBBDXW010000070.1:0-12696 GCA_040902105.1 Woeseia sp. | reverse complement strand
GCTTCGCACAAACATCCCTGTTTGTGACGATCCTGGAAAGCCCTCCCCCCAAGCGGGACTCCGCCGAGACGTTGCACCGTTCATGAACAATGCGCGCCAGCGTAATGCCTCTGCGTCAGCCGGCGTCGGCGTGCCGCGTTCACGCCGCGTTCAGAATTTGCGCCGGAAATTCAGCCTCGATTCATCGTCGTTGCCCTTTAATTACGCACAGGCACCTGGTGTGCGTGAGGGGTTGTCGACATGTCCACGAAATTACCAATCGGTCATTTTGTTTCGATGGCCGCGGCTGTGCTGGTTCTCGCATTCTGCGTCCTGCCCTTTGCCACAGCCGAAGGACAGGAGCCCCAGGCAGCGGGCGAAGCGCGCGAATCGACAACTCGTTACTACGACAAGGGCGGCCGCGCGCGGGTCTCGCTGAAGGCACGAACGGAGGATCGCTACGCTGCGCTGCAGACTGACGGTAAGCGCCAGGAGCCCGGAAAAACAGACATCGGCGGCAAACCGTCGTCGTCCGCCGCGGCGGCAAAAGGCTCGAACGACTTCTGGATCTACTATGCTGACGTCGAGTTGTTCTTCGATGACGACGATGACGGCTACTTTTACGGCATCGACGTACTTTTCGATGCGGACACTTACTTTGAAGCCGCCGACGTCTATGCTGCCCTGTACCTCAGCTACGAAGGAGGCCCGTGGAACGAATACGCGGTGACCGAAACGTTCAGTATTTTCGGCGCGACGAGCGACGACGAATATGTGGTCGTAACGGAACTCGAGTCCGGCTATCCGAGCGGAAGTTACGACCTGCTGATCGAGCTGTACGACGCCTACGACGGCGCGTTCGTCGCCGATATGGGTCCCGAAAGCAACTCCGAACTCGCGTTCCTGCCGCTGGAGGATTTTAACCGCGACGATCCGCGCATCGGCGGGTCGCACGGACACGGCGGCGGTGCGCTGGACTGGCCGACCGTGCTGATGCTGATCGTCAGTGCCGTGATTGCGTATGCGAGGCGCCGCCTCAGGCAGGTTCGCGGCCCGCAGCCCGCGGGGCAGGCTTGCTTCGCGCGGTGCGCATGAGCTTGCGGCCCCAGGCGGACAGGGTATCGAAATAGGCGTAGAACGCGGGCACCACCAGCAGCGACACGATAGTCGAAAAGGCGAGGCCGCCGATGATGGCGCGCGCCATGGGGAAATAAGGGGGGCCGTCGCCGCCGACCTGGGTAGTGCTGATGGCCAGCGGCGCGAGGCCTACGACGGTCGTTGCGACCGTCATCAGAATCGGGCGCAAGCGGTCACGGCCGCCTTCGACAATCGCGATATTACGGGGCACCCCCTGCTGCCGCAGGTTGTTGACTCGATCGATAAGCACGATCCCGTTGTTTACGACCACGCCGATGAGAATCATGATGCCGATCGAGGCCATGAACGAGAAGGTCGTACTGGTTGCGGCAAACAGCAGGAATACGCCGAAAATCGAAAACACTATCGATCCCAGGATGATGGAAAAAGGGAACAGCAACGACTCGAACAGTGCCGCCATCACCAGGAAGATGCAGGCAACACCGAGGACTATGTTCTGCAACATCATTGCCTGCGTCTCGTCTTCCTGTTCGAAACCACGCCCGAATTTCCAGCTGTACCCTGCCGGAAATTCAAACTGCTCCATCAATGCCTCGACTTTCGGCTTTAGATCCTCGAGGCTCGTGTCGTCATCGAGGTTGGCGCTAAGCACCACGCCCGTCTGCCGGTCGGTGCGCTTGATGGCGTCGGGTGAATTACCCAGCTGGAATTCGGCGACACTGCCCAGCGTGATTCGCCGGCCATCGGGTGTGTAAAGGGGCAGTGCCGCAAGCTGATCGACGCTTTGCTTGTCGCTCTCTCGAAACGCAAGCCGCACTTCGACTTCGCCGCGCTCTCCGCGGAACTCGCGCAGGTTCTCGCCGCGCATCGCAATCGCTATTGCGTCCGCGATCTGCCTGGTCGTCAGTCCGGCCTGCGCGGAGCGGATGCGATCGATCGTGACCTGTACTTCGCGTTCGCCGGACTCGGCGTCAGAGCGAATGTCCTCGAGGCCCTCGACGCTTGCCAGCATGCGAGCGACGTCGGCTCCGAGTTCGTTGAGCCGCTGCGTCGAATCGCCTGAAATCTGCATGCTGAATCCACTGCCGCCGCCCTGCTGTTCGAACTCGAAATTCGGTTTGCCGATTGCGATTACCGGCAAGCCTTCGTTGATACGCTCGACAATGTCTCTCGTCGACAGGGTTGCATCCTCCTCCTCGGTGAGGAGAATCACCGACTGCGCCGAGCCCTTGTCGTAGTAGCTGTACACGGTGCGGATATCCAATTCTTCCTGGTTGGCGAAAAGGAACTCCTCGACCCGGTTCACCGCATCCTCGACGCTTTCCAGCGGATGCTGGCCTTCGATGTGATAAGACATGTAAAGCCTGCGTCCGGAGTCCTGCGGAAACGCGTCGAACTTGACGAGATTCAGCACCAACGGCAGCACGCCGATGACGCAAACGATCGCAACGCCGAGACCGGTCCACCAGGGATGGCCGAGAACCCACTGCAGGCCCCGAACATAGCGGTTCGTGAGCCGCACCATCCAGGCACCCTCTTTCGGCGCCGGCGGCGGCGGAACTCTGGCCGCGAGCATCGGCACGAGCGTTTGCGCGATGATCAGTGACGCGACCAGTGAAACGATAATCGTGACGGCAACGTGCGTCATGAAAATCGAAATGTCCGTCTTTGTGCCGAACATCATCGGCACAAAGACAATGATCGTGGTAGCCGTGCCGGCAATGACGGCAAGCGCCACTTCGTTGGTGCCGGCGAGAGTCGCCTCGAACGGTTCGTCCGGATTGGTTGCACGGTGACGGAAGATGCTCTCCGTGACGACGACCGCGTTGTCGACGAGCATCCCCACGGCCAGCAGCAGGCCCATCATGCTGAGTATGTTGAGACTGAGCCCGGCAAAATACATCACGCCGAGCGTAATGGTCAGTGAAAACGGCACTGCGGCGATGACGATCAGGGTGGTCGTTGCCTGACGCAAAAACAGGTACAGCACTACAACCGCGAGAAGCCCGCCGACCAGGCCCGCATGCAGCAGGTCCCCGAGCGATTCCCGCACGCTGTCGGCCTGGTTGTCGAGATCGAAGATATTGATGCCCTGCATCTGCGGCAACTTGCTGATTTCGGCGATTTCCTGCATGACACGGTCGGAAACGTCGACCATGTTCGAACCGGTCGTTTTGCTGACTGCAAGGCCTATGGCGTAACTGCGGTTCAGATGGCGGCCGTAGTCCCTGTCCGGGCTGCGCATTTCGACTGCGGCAACGTCGCGCAGCCGCAGGTTGTTGCCGTTGATAACGAGGTTCCGAATCTCCTCAACAGACCCGAACTCGCCGCGCGGCCGCACGCTGAAGCGTTGCCCGTTGTCTGTGATCCGGCCCGCGCTGACTGCAAAATTGCTGCCTTCCAGAAGCTGCTTAAGGCGATCAATGTCGACGCCGTGCGCCGACATGCGGTCCGAGTCGATCAGGATGCGAATCTCCTTGGGATCCACCCCCTGCAATTCGGCGCGTGACACGCCCTCGACGCGCTCGATACGGCGTTTCAGCAGCCGATCGAGAAGTTCGTAACTGTCGGAGAGGTCACGCTCACTGGAGATGCGCAGCTGCAGGACCGGCTGATCCCCCAGCGAACCGGTGAAAATGAAAACGCGGCGAACGTCGTCCGGAAGTTCGTGGCGTATGCCGTCAACCTTGGCGCGTGCCTCGATTCCTTTCGCGCCCATGCTCTCATCCCAGCCGAATTCGAGGAACACCTCCGCCTGATTTTCGCTCGACGTTGAAACCATGCTCTCGACGCCGCTCAAGGTTGCGAGCGCCTCTTCGATGGGCCGGGTAATGAGCCGTTCGATTTCTTCCGGGGTCGAACCCTCGTACGGCACCTGGATGAAGATTCCCGGAAACTCGATGTCGGGGAATTTCTCGAGCGGCAGCAGCCGGGATGCGATCAATCCAACGAGCGTACAGGCTACGAAAAAAACGACCGTAGTGACCGGCCGGCGCATCGCTACTTCAGTGTGCTTCATTGCATTCGCTCGTCAGCTTCGCGCCGGGACCGCGACTTCGTCGGATGCCGTCAGGGTTGCCGCATACTTTTTGCGATCGAGCAGGGAGTAAACCACCGGAATGACGACCAGCGTCAGCAAGGTCGATACGAACAGCCCTCCGATCACGGTGATCGCCATCGGCGTCCTGACCTCTGCGCCTTCGCCGATGCCGATCGCCATTGGCAACAACCCCAGAATCGTCGTAAGAGTTGTCATGAGAATCGGACGAAGTCGCGAGCGGCCGGCTTCCAGAATGGCCTCCGTCTTGTCCATGCCGCGGCCGCGCAGCTGGTTGATCAGGTCCACCAGGATGATTGCGTTATTGACGACGATGCCGGCGAGCATGATGACGCCGATAAAGGCGACGACGTTTACGGTCGTGCCGGTCAGGTAAAGCCCGAGTACCGCGCCGACCAGGGCGAGCGGGATGGTGAACAGGATGACGAACGGATGGATCAGCGACTCGAACTGCGACGCCATGACGAGATAGACGAGGAACACCGCCAGCACCAGAGCGAACTGCATCGAGCGGAAAGACTCCTGCATTTCCTCGTTCTGCCCCGAGACCATTGCTGTGATGCCGGCCGGCATCGGCGTACGGTCGATGATTTCCCTCGCTTCTGCCGCGGCGGCGCCAAGATCGCCATGCGCCAGATTAGCCGTGATGATCGCAACTCGCTCCTGGGCAACGCGGCGTATCTCGGCCGGTCCGCGGGCGACGCCGACCGCGGCGACGGCTTCGAGGGTCACAGGCCGTTCGGCGGCCGGGTTGACGATCAGCTTGCGAACTTCCTCGATGCTCGCGTCCCGGGTGTCGACGCTGCGCACGAGCACGTCTATCTTCTTGTCGCGCCACGTGTAGCGGGTGGCAAGTTCTCCGCGCACGTTGGCAACGACGCGATCGGCAATGGCCCGTACCGATAGCCCAAGCGCGGCCGCGCGTTCCTGGTCGAACACAATCTGTATTTCCGGATTGCCCGATTCGATGGTCGTCTTGATATCGGTGAAGCGGTCGGAAGCGGACATCGCGCTCAGAACGGATTGATTGACGGCCTCGAGCGCGATGAGGTCGTAGCCGGAAATCTCGATCTGCAGCGGGCTCGAGAAGCTCATCAGCGAAGGACGGCTGAATTCGTACTGAACCCCCGGCAGTCGGGATAGTTCCTCGCGCATGACATTCATTGCCGCGTCTTCCTGCTCGCGCCCGGCGCCGCCCTTTAGCGTAATGCTGAGCGTCCCCGTGTTTTCGCCCGCGTCCACCGGGTTGGCGTCGAGGCGATTGCCGGTTCCGGCGACGGAATAGCTCAAATCGACCGTATCGATGTCCTGCGTTACCCGTTGCGCGGCCTGGATGGCCCGATCGGTTTCCGCGAGCGGCGCACCCGGCGCCAGCCGCAGGTCGACATTGAATTCTCCCTGCGACAACTGCGGAATCAGCTCTGTTCCCAGGCGCGGGATCAGCAGCATCGTTGCGATGAAGATTGCGGCAGCACCCGTCACCACGGTCAGGCGATGATCCAACGACCATTGCAGAATGGGCGCATAACGCTTTGCGGTCGCCTTATCCAGTCGCTGGAAGATTCGTGTCGGTATCCACAACAGGATCCAGAAAACCCAACGGACGCCGGCAAAGACCAGGCCGAACATGCGTACGATGAAGGCCAGTCCGCGAGTAAATCGGTTCGGCGCGGATTCCTCGCCTGCTTCGACGTATCGCGATCCGCTTCCCAGGGCCGCGAGCATCGGAATCAAAGTCAGCGCGACGACCAGGGAAAACGACAATGCGAATGAAACGGTAAGGGCCTGATCGCGAAACAGCTGGCCTGCAACTCCGCTGATGAACACCATCGGAACGAAGACCGCGATCGTCGTCAGCGTCGACGCGATCACGGCGCCGGCCACTTCACCGGTACCGTTCCTCGCCGCTTCGAGGACATTCTGGCCCTGTTCCTTCTTACGCACGATGTTCTCGAGCACCACGATCGAGTTGTCGACCAGCATCCCGACGGCGAGTGCGATACCGCCGAGCGACATGATATTGAGCGACACAGAGTTCGAATACATCAGCAGGAACGTGCCGATCACGGACACCGGGATGGCGAGCGCGATAATCGTGGTCGCACGAGCGTCGCGAAGAAATCCGTACAGGACCAGGATGGCAAGAAACCCGCCCGAAATCGCAGCCGACGTCACCTCTTGTATCGCCGCCGAAATAAACTGCGACTGGTCGTAGATGCTTACCAGCTCGAGATCGTCCGGCAAAGTTTCCTTGATTTGTTCCAGGCGGCGACCGATGCGGTTTGCGACCTGTACCGTATTGGCATCCCCTTCCTTGTATACCGCAAGTTCCACCGACTCCCGGCCGTTGACGCGCGTGACGGCTTCGCGTTCCTTGTAGCCGCGCGTCACCGTCGCCACATCGCGGAGATACACCGGCCGATCCGCTACATTGGCAACGATTGCGTTGGCGAATTCGTCGACGGTCTGGAACTCGTTGATTGTGCGCACCAGGAAGCGCTGGGTGCCTTCCTCGAGCCGACCGCCGGAAAGGTTGACGTTTTCCGCGCGGATTCTTTCCGCAATCAGTTCGATGCTTATGCCGAGCTGTGAGAGTTTTTGCTGATCCACCTGGATCTGGATCTCGTCTTCGAGCCCGCCGCTGACCTTTACCGCGGCCGTACCTTCTTCGGCCTCCAGGTCGTTCTTGATCCGGTCTTCGGCGAGCCTGCGGAGGGCTTTGAGGGATCCTTCGGTCGCGATAGCGGCGGCAGCATCCGTTTCGGGTACCTTCTGCAGCAGGCCAAGCCTGATGATCGGCTCCGACGAGGGATCGAAGCGCAACAGCAGCGGCCGGTCGGCTTCGAGCGGCAGCTCGATGATGTCGACTTTCTCCCGAACGTCGACACCGGCGATATCCATGTCGGTGCCCCAGACGAACTCGAGCGTCACGTCCGACTGCCCGGCGCGCGACACCGATCGCACCAGCCGCACGTTCCTGATCACGCCGACTGCTTCCTCGATCGGTTTGGTCAGCAGGTTTTCGACCTCGACCGGCGCGGCGCCGGTGAGTTCGGTGCGGATTGTGATCGTGGGGTAGGAAATATCCGGCAACAACGTGACGTTCAGGCGCGACAGCGATACCAGCCCGAACAGGGCGATCGCTACCGTAAACATCACAATCGTGATGCGGCGTTCGGTTGCGATCTCGATCAAGCGACGCATGTTGCGGTGGTCCTGTTGTTCTGTCGTCTATTCGGGCGGCGGGAGATTGCTGCTGACCGTGCTCGATGCGGCGCCGCCGAGGTTTATGACGGACACTTTCGAGCCTTCCTTCAGCCCGGTCTGTCCCACCAGCACGAACTGCTCACTGTCCGCCAGGCCGTCGACGATTTCGATCTTGCCACCCTCGACGTAACCGGTTTTCACGATGCGGCGTCGCGCGGTGTCGTTCTCGACGATGAAGACGGAGGGCTCGCCACCTTCCTGGACTATCGCGTTTCGCGGAATCTGCAACGCGTTTTCGTGCTTGTCGTAAACAATGTTGATACGGCCGAACATGCCAGGCTTCAGGCGACGGCTTGGATCGGACAATTCGATCGTGATCTTGAAGGTGCCGGTCAACGGATCGACGACCGGGCTGATACGAGCGACCGTGCCTTCGAAGCGCGTACCCTGCAAGGCATCGACCGCGATCGTTGCCGTCTGCCCGGCATCGATGCGTCGATACTCTCTTTCGGGCACATGCAGGTACGACACGAGGGGTTCGAGGCTGGTGATCTGAAAGGTCGGAGTATTGACTTCGATCGTGTTCCCCAGCTTTATGAAGCGCTGCGAGACGACTCCGTCGATTGGCGCACGGATCTCGGTGTAGCTGAGCTCCAGACTCGCGAGATTGTACGTAGCCTCGAGTGCCTCCATCTCGTATTGAATTTTTTCGAAATCACCGGCGCTGATCAGGCTTCTGTCCTTGAGGTCCACATTGCGCTGGAAATCACGCTGCAGTTTGAGCAGATTTGCCTGTGCCTGTTGCGCCTCGAAGCGCAAACGGTCCCCGTCGAGGCGCAAAAGTATCTGACCCGCGCGAACGTCATCGCCCTCCTCGACGAAGATTTCCTCGATCTCACCGCTGACTTTTGCGATTACCTGTGCGTCTGCGAAGGCTTCGATCGGCGCGGTGCCGGAGTACACGGCAAAAATGTCGCCGCGAGTCGCGGTCGCGATCTCCACCGGGATCGATGGCGCGTCTTCTTCCTTGTCCTCGTCTCCGTCGCTCGCGTCCTGCTGACACGCTGTCAGTGCCGCCACCAGCAACAGCGCGGCTGGCCGGATGCGCCACGCCCTCATTGTCGTTGTCTCCATGCGCTCCCCGAAATTCATGACGCTGAGGATACCGTTTTAACGATCAGCCCGTTACGTTGTCACCGGCGCCGGTCCTGGCAAGCACCTTGCTGCCGTCGCGCAAGCTCGCCTGACCCGTTACAACGACCCGGTCGCCCGCATCGAGGCCAGTCAGAATTTCCGTCATACCGCCGGATTCGATGCCGACCGTGACCCTGCGCCGCGAGGCGGCGCCGTCCGTTACGATGTAAACGACATGGTCATTGTCTTCCTGGACAACCGCGTGGCTCGACACGACCAGTGCATCGGCATGTTTTTCGCAAGCGATGCTGAAACGGCTGAACATGCCGGGCGCGAGCAGTCCTTCCTCGTTATCAATATAGACCGTCGCGCGGAACGTTCCGTTGCGAGTGTCGATCGTCGGGCTGATGCGGGCCAGGATGGCACGAAACTCGTGCCCGGGCATCGCATCGACGTGCACGACCGCCTCATCACCCGTCTCGATCCGCGCCAGCTCGACCTGGGGGATATGCAGGTATGCGACCAGCTTCGAGGTCTCCGCAATTCTGAAGACCGGAGCGCCGATCTCGACGTGCGTACCCGGTTTGACGTCGCGGCTCGATATCACGCCGGATATGGGCGCGCGGATTTTCGTGTAATTGTAGTTGAGGCGCATCAGTTCGTGGGACGCCGTGAGTGCATCGACATCGAACTTCAGGCTTTCAAGAGCGGATGCGCTGACCAGCCCGCGCTCGCGCAGGCTCACAAACCGCTCGTACTCCCGGGATGTCATGTCGAGGCTTGATTTTGCCTGCAGCATCTGCAGCCGGAGTCGCTCGCCATCCAGGCGAGCCAGGATCTGACCTTCCTCGACCCGGTCTCCTTCCTCAACCAGGATCTCGACGACTTCACCCGGAACGCGCGCAAGAGCCGCGGCTTCCGCGTCCGATCCGATCGTCGTCGTGGTCTCATAGATTTCGTAGATGTCTTCGGTGCGCGGCAACGCGACCTCGACCGGCAGCGGCATCAGGGCTTCCGGCTCGACCGACTCCGCGACGCTGGCTTCACCGGTGCCGCAGGCGGGGAGGACGGTCGCGAAAATGATCGACAGCAGGGCGGCGCTTATTGTCTTTGTCATTTGTTGGGTTCCGGAAGCGGGATGGGACATCCCGGGGTTGCGTCAGGACCATAGTGTTATAGTGAAGTATAACACTAGATAACCATAACACAAGAGGCCCGAGTGCAGCCAAGCTCTTCGATTATTTAATTTTACTTTTCAGTCTGTTAGCTTAAAAGTGCCGATCGGCACCCCGCGCTGCTTCCCCGAGCGCAGACAAAAGACCTTGCCCGCGATCCGAAGTTTCTCAGCCGTCCGGGATTATTTCCCTCAAGCCGCTCGAGATGCCGGAATCGTTCAGTAAGCTAGATGCGCGAGCGGCCCGATTGGATTGACGACCGCACAGAAACTGCGGGGACCTCCGCCGGGCAACCGGGAAGACGACGGTTCCCGGCGGCATCACCCGTGTGGCAGCCACCGGCCGGAAAGGGTCACGGGGGAAAGCAGACTCCCCGCCTACAGAAAATACTGCAACAGGAACGGGTTCATCATGCGATTGTCCGGATCGATGCGCCGGCGCATGCGGCGGAAGAAATCGAGACGACTGCCGAATATCTGGTTCGCGTAGTCGGGAACCAGGCCGCGAGTCTGATTGAAGAACGGCATGCCGCCCCAGTGCTGGGCAAATTCCCCGAAGTCGATTGCGAAATCTTCCCAGCCTTTGGTCTGCGTCGACACCGCGCGCAGCACGAACATCGGCTCGTCAAACGACGGCGACAACAAGGCAGACTGGTCGCGACAAAGCCTGAACCCCACCGTCGGCATGTCGCAGCGAAACCCCGTCTGCTTTCTCATGCGGTTGCAAAAATCCTGGTAGGCCTGCACCACGATGGAAAAGTCGGTGGCTGGGAACGTCCAGGTCGAGTATTGCAGCGGTTCGCCGTGGAGTCCTGCGTTGTCGGCGTTGGCCAATGCAGTTGAATTGCTGCCGGACGTGACCAGCCTGTTGTTGACGATGCCCTGCGTCACCTTGCTGATCTCGTCGATGATGCGGTAGCGGACGCCCGCCACCGGAACAATGCGGTTGAGCGATTTGAAGACTTGCGGCAGGACGGTGCTTTCGCCCCAGTCCTTGAGCTTCCAGGGAATCTTGTGCGTCGAAGTCGCCTCCGGACTGTAGCGGCGCAGATCCAGATAGACGCGGTCACGAAACGGCAACAGGTAAAACTTTATTCCGATGTCGGTTCTGGACAGTTTCTCGGTGGCCGCCGAGAACTGCGCTATCGAACAGCGACGGTACGCTACGGCAAACGGGCTGATCGGCCGCACTTTCAGCGTCACCTCGAATATGACGCCAAGCATGCCGTAACTCAGTCGGAAGGCATTCAGCAGGTTGTGCTTGTCGCGGGACAACTCGAGCAGCCGCCCGGACGGCGTAATCACTTTCATGCTGAGGACCTGCGAGGCAAAAAAGGCGCCGTCGCCCGAGATTGACGGGCCGATGCAGCCGCCCGCAACCGCGCCGCCGACGGTGCGGCTCATCAGGTCATGGCTGCCGGCAAGTTCCAGCCCATGCTCGGCCAGCGCGCTTGCCAGCCTGGCCAGGCGAACGCCGGCCTGCACCACGGCGATGTCGCTGTACGCATCGATGTTCACGATCTCGTCGAACGCCGTCATGTCGATGACTGTCCCGGCCGTCGCCGAGGTGCAGTCGGTCGACGAGCTGTTCGCACCCATCGGCCTGAACGGAGGCAGGTAGGGCGAATCGTGCGCGAGGCATTGTCTCAGTTCCTTGACGTTGCCGGGACGAATGACAGCCGGCAGCGCCTGCGTACGGCGGCGGATCTTTCCGGTGTCGCGAAGTTTGATAGCTCTGACTGACATGGCGGGCTCCGTTTCCGAATCGACTGACTGATCGAATTCGGCACAAGCGCAGAGCTGCCGGGATTTACGGATCCTGGAACGCAGGCCGGCTACGGCCCGTGCTCACCTCCTGGAGGGTCGCCTGCGACGTCAACTGTTCGTCGCATACGTTCTGTCGTATCGGCAACCCCGCTGTCATAGGATTTCCCCGTAGACCGGTGGCTTTGCGGCCCTTCCTTTCGAAAGGTGTGCCTTTTTCAAAACGAGTCAGAATCGTTGCACAGGGCCGATCGGCCTGTCAATTAACTGGAAACCGATTTATGCAGAAATTGTCAAATTGCCGCGGGAGCCCAGGCGCCCCAGAGCCTGATTCCCCGCCAATTCGTCTGCAAAGGGCATTTCTCAATACCATTCGCCAACATCGACTAAAATGCGCGCTGCCCGGAACGCCACTCTCAGGTCGTACCGGCCCGGCGCCTGGACAATATAAGGAGTTCAACCGTGTATTCAGTCAGATCAGCAAGGCAGCTTGCAGCGCTCTCTGCAATGGCGCTCTCCTTGCTCGCGTGCACGGACCAGCCAGGTGCCGCGGGCGAAACCCGCAGCGTTGCGGTAACCGGACAGGGTGAAGCTTCGGGAGTGCCGGATCGGGCAGAGGTCAGTGCCGGCGTGCAGACACTCGCAGGTACCGTCATTCACGCGACCCGGGAAAATCAAACGGCGATCGAAAAGATCATGAGCGCGCTGGAGGAACAGGGCATACCCGAAGAAAAAATACAAACGTCCAACTACAGCATCTGGGCCGAACAGAATTACCAGGAGCCGCGGCAGATTCAGATAAGCGGTTATCGGGTGTCGAACGTAGTCAACGTCACGATCGACGACATCGCAAAAGTGGGTGACGTTCTGGCAGCGGTTACGAACGCGGGTGCGAACTCGATTCACGGCATTCAATTCGGTGTGAAGGATACCGCTGCCCTCGAACAAAAAGCGCGAGAAGTTGCAATGACCGATGCGCGGGAGCGGGCCGAAGAGCTGGCGAAGCTCGCCGGCGTGCAGCTCGGCGAGGTACTGACAATCTCGACTTCCTACGGCGGAGGCCCGCCGCAGCCGATGATGGCGCGCAGTTTCGAAATGGCAGACACGGCGCCGGTGCCGGGTATCTCACCGGGACAGCAAAGCGTGAGTGTCCAGGTTCACGTGACGTTTGCGATTCGCTAGTGCACCCCGCACAAGTCTGAAGCGCAGGTTGCTTTTGACGACGCGGGAGTGCCGTCCGGGGGTATTCCACGTGCTCAGACACGGGAAACTCGCTCGTGGA
>JBBDXW010000069.1:0-69827 GCA_040902105.1 Woeseia sp. | reverse complement strand
CCACCGCCTTCGTTCAACACCTGCGCAGGTCGCCCGCAATGGCGGGCTCCTACAGTGCCTGTTCTGACTTGTGCAGAGTTTGCTGGTGCCAGAGACCAACGAATTCGACTTATGCAGAGGCTCGGGGCACTGCCGCCAACGGCAACCTTCAGTCCCGCACACGGTCTGTTCACCATAATGCAGGCGCCCGCAGGCAGTAATGGCTACAACGCTATGATATTGTGAGTCGATATCCTCGAGCGTTCGTCCGGACGGTGTCAGGAGATGCAAATGTCCTTGAAAACCAGAGGTATTCTGGTGCTTGTTGTCGGCGCCATGCTGGGAGTCTGCTTGTCCGTAGGCGGCTCTCTGCTGGGCGGACGGGGTTCGGCCCCGGAGAAGGATTTGTCGTGGGAACAGGCGCGCCTGTTCGCGGAAGTAATGGAGCGCGTGAAGCGCGATTACGTCGAACCGGTGGACGACAGCGTGCTGCTGGAAAGCGCGATTCGCGGCATGGTGGCGGATCTCGACGCACATTCGCAGTACCTCGACGAGTCGGAGTACCAGGATATTCGCATCAGCACGACCGGTAACTACTCCGGCGTCGGCATCGAGGTGAGCACGCTCGATGGCGAGATTCGCGTGGTGGCGCCAATCGACGATACGCCCGCGGAGCGCGCGGGAATCCAGAGTGGCGACACGATCGTTGCGATCGACGGCGTACCGGTGGACCCGGATCGATTGCACAAGACTATCGACCGCATGCGCGGCAGGCCCGGATCGAACGTCAGGATCGCGGTACAACGAGAGACGGAAACGGAGCCCCTCGAGTTCGACATCCAGCGCGAAAGCATTCACGTCGCGAGCGTCCGGCATGAAATTCTCGGTCCTTCTTTTGGTTACGTCCGCGTCAGCCAGTTCAACGATACGACGCCCGACGAACTGAGCCGCGCCATCGACGAAATGATGGAGGCGGTCAGGCACCGCGACGGCACCATGCTGACGGGACTCGTACTGGATCTTCGCAACAATCCCGGCGGCATTCTCGATGCAGCCGTCGACGTGTCTGACCTTTTTCTGGATTCCGGCGTGATCGTGACCGCAAACGGGCGGACGCCCGAGGCGCGATTCACGAAAAGAGCGCGGCGAGGCGACATCCTCGACGGTGCTTCGCTTGTTGTGCTGGTAAACCGGGGCTCGGCATCGGCGTCCGAAATTGTGGCGGGCGCGCTGCAGGACCACCATCGTGCCCTGATTGTCGGCACTGAAACGTTCGGTAAGGGTCTGGTGCAGACTGTCATGCCGCTGTCCAAGGGGCGCGCGATCAAACTGACAACGTCCCGGTATTACACCCCTTCCGGAGATTCGATCCATGAAAAAGGCATCTCGCCGGATGTGTTTGTCGATGGGCCCGGAAACCTCCCGGCTACGGGTGCCGGTGTCGATCGTGAGGGCGACCTGCAGCTCATCGAGGCACTCGAACGTTTGCGAAGCCTCGGGGTAATGCACAGCAAGGTCATGTGAGGAAATCCTTGGCGCGCAATCCCGGCGTTGCTGCGTTGCTGAGAGCGGCGTTTCTTTTTTTACCATTCCTGCCGTTGTCGCCGTCGATGGCCGCGCCGCCGCCGCGTATCGCGATCATCATCGACGATCTCGGCCACCAGCTGGCAGCGGGCCGGCGGGCGGTTAACTTGCCGGGGCCGGTCGCCTGCGCGGTGCTGCCACGAACGCCGCGGGCCACGCTGCTTGCCGAAGCTGCATTCGCAGCAGGCAAGGAGGTGCTGCTGCACCTGCCTCTGCAGTCGATGGCCCAGTCGGGCATCGCGGAGCCCGGCGGGATTGTCCTGGACACGACTCGTCGCGAACTCGCACGCTCCTTCGCAAAGAGCATGGCTTCCGTCCCGCACGCGGTCGGTGTGAGCAACCACCAGGGCAGCCTTCTCACTCAGCACCCGGGCCATATGGGCTGGCTCATGGAGGAGATCGAGGCACAAGGCAATCTGTTCTTCGTTGACAGTTATACGACGCACCGTAGTGTTGCTCTCGACCTTGCTCGCGAGAGCGGTGTCCCCGCCGTCAGGCGCGATGTCTTCCTCGACCCCGACAGGTCGCCGCAAACGCTGGAACGGGAGTTCGAACGACTTAAAGAACTTGCACGTTCGCAAGGCATGGCTGTTGGTATCGGTCATCCGTACCCGGCGACACTTGCGTTCCTGGAGAGCGAGTTGCCAAAACTCGCGGAAGACGGGATCGAGTTGATCGGCGTAGGCGACTACATAATCGCGCGGAACGCTGTGGCAGTTGACGTTCGCGCGGCCGGTGGCGGCGAATCGGTGCATGCCGTCAGCGAGTGAATTTGATGATCCGCCCGAACCTGCAGCGACCGTGTTGATCTAATGACAGCGAAGTCTGTAACTGTAAACGACATGAAAAAGACTATCTACATGCTGGCTGTTTTGTTCGCAATGCCCCCGGATGGCTCTGCGGCAGACAACGCAGCGCAGGTCGACCTGGGTGCCGTCTTTGCGCAGGCTTCCGACGAGGTGGCCTGCACCATGCAGTACGATCCCGTGTGCGGCGTTGATGGTGAGACCTACAGCAACGACTGTGTCGCGCGTCGGGACGGTGTAGAGGTTGCGTCCCGGGGCGAATGTCCCGGCGCAGAAGACCCGGATGTGGCGCAGACGGCCTGCACCGATGAAATCGACCCCGTCTGCGGTGTCGACGGTAAGACCTACGGCAACGCCTGCGTTGCGGAAGAAGCCCGGGTCGAAGTGCAATCCAGGGGATTGTGTCCGGAGGCGGCGGCCTGCGGCGGCGAGTTCGAGCCGGTTTGCGGTGCCGACGGAAATACCTACAGCAACGCCTGCTTTGCTGAAGCGTCCGGTGTAGAGATCGCTTCCGAGGGCATGTGCGGAGGTGCAGACGAACCGTGTCCCGAGGATTTCGCGCCGGTCTGCGGGGTTGATGACAACACCTACAGCAATGCCTGCCGGGCCGAACGTGCCGGTGTCGAAGTCGCGAGCCCGGGTACATGCGCGGACCATGGCTGCCCGGACATTTTCGAGCCGGTTTGCGGCATGAACGCGCGGACCTATCGAAACCGCTGCGAAGCGGAACTCGAGCGTATTCCGGTGCAGCGCCAGGGCGCCTGCAACGTCGCCAACTGTCCCGGGATATACGTGCCGGTCTGCAGTCCCGACGGCCAGACCTACGACAACGCCTGTCAGGCGGAGGCCGCCGGTGTTACGACTTTTACCGAAGGCGCCTGCAACGTCAGGCCCTGTCCTGGCATGTACGTTCCGGTGTGCGGCGACGACGACACGACCTACGGCAATGCCTGCCAGGCTGAACGGAGCGGCGCGCGCATACTGCATGCGGGACTGTGTGAATCACAGGGAAAGAACTGTCCGCGGGAGTACCAGCCGGTGTGCGGGCTGGACGGCAACACCTACGAGAATCAATGCCAGCTCGAGAACGCCGGGGAAACGCTGGCCTATGCCGGCATCTGTCTGGGGCAATAAAAAGGATTACTGACTTCTCCGCGCAAACCTCCGGTCGCCTTATTCATGAATAATGCGGACTATGCCTTCCAGGCTGCTTCGGGTTTGCCGTCGCCGGCGTCGCGGTAGGGCATCCACAATAGACCGAACAAGGGCAGGTGTATGTCAGTTGTCCTCGGCTTTATGAGGATCTCGGTCAACGCCTCTGCCTGGGCTTCGTAAGCAGTGTCGAGTGCTGCCACTTCTGCTTCGAGATCCGAATTCAGTTGCCGGAGGTCGGCCAGCACCTTCTGTTCCGTTTCCCTGGCGCGGGTGACGTCCGACGCCTGTTTCCTGGCGCCGCTCGCGCTCCTGATAGCACTGCCCACGCGGCTTGCTGTTGATGCAGACAGTCGCTTGCGCCCGAGGACCGCGCCAAGAATTGCAGTGCCGAAAGACACGGCGGTATCGAGCCTCTTTTCGTTCGATTGCCCGGCTTCGCGCTCGATCGCCTGGCGTGCGCGCAGTAGACGATTCTCCAGCGTCGTCGTTTTGGTCGCATATCGTTTGCGAACTTTCCCGATTGACTGATCGCGCTCTTCGGCGGCAGCCTGCTGCAAGCGCCCGCGGAACTCGCCCTCGGTTTCTTCGGGGTTCGACGTCAAGCGAAACCTTTCACTTTTGAACAGCCGAATGCATTCGTTCTGGCGCAGCCATTTTCCGAAGCGTTTTTCCCATTGCGTGTAGTTTGCGGCGTTTGCGGCCGCCGATGGACATTCCGCGAACGTAGCCGCGGGCGCCGCCTTGTCGGTGACTTTGTCGGCGGCCAGCCGCAGCGGGTCGGCGTTGTCCCAGTCGACCGAGACCGGGTTGTCTTCGATTTCGAGCGTATAGAGGCGTTCGCGCCGCTCCTCGATGCCATAGCGGCTCGATGAAAATGCGATATCGGCCGCCGCGAGGAGGCGCGGGTGATAGACAAGCCCTTTACCCTCGGCAGTGCCTTCGGCCGACAGATAGAACTGCCGGATCGAGGGCGGCAAGAGCGGCGCGTCGCCCCCCGCAGTCGCGGCCGGCGGCAACGTGGCTTCCCTGTTACTGCTCTCTTCCTTGCTTTCCGCTGCACCCGGCCGTTCCGCTCCGGCCATGAGCGCCTTGATCTGCTCGCGGGTCATGGGCCCGGCCAGGTACGACATCGCCCAGCGGGTGCCGAAGACGACCGCTTCGTCTTCGTGCACGTTGTGCAGGAGGAACTGGCGTTTGCCGAGCCCGGCAAGCGTCCGTTCCATCTTCTGGCGATCGAAGCGTCCTCCGTGAGTTGTGCCTTCCAGTCCCTCCATCACGCGCGCCTTGTCGCGTTCCGTCTGCAGGCGACCGATGAGCCAGGTTCCCGTGTTCGACAGGCCTTTGTAGTCGAGGTCGACCGGGTTCTGGGTGGCCAGCACCAGCCCCAGGCCATACGCTCGCGCCTGCTTCAGGAGCGTCAGAAACAGCTGCTTGCTCGGCGGATTGGCGACCGGCGGCATGTAGCCGAAAATCTCATCCATATAGAGGATGGCCCTGAGGCTCGTTGTGCCCTGCTGGGAGCGCATCCACGCAATCAGCTCGTTCAGGAGCATCGACACAAAGAACATGCGTTCGGCTTCGGCCAGGTGCGCAATCGACATGATCGAGATGCGCGGCTTGCCGCTGTCGGTATAGAGCAGCTTCGCGGCGCTCAAGGCATCGCCTTGCATCCATGCCTCGAATCCCGGCGCCGCAAGGAGATTGTTGAGCCTCATTGCCAGCGTAAAGCGATCGCCGGACGGATAGAACGAATCGAGCGCCATTACGCCGACGCGATCGAACGGCGGCTTCTGGATCGCGGCAATCGTATTTGCGACGTCGAGGTCGCGTGCCTGTTCCCAGTTGTGATCGAGTATTTTCGACAACAGAATGTGCTCACGACTGGTCACAGGGTCTGTGTCGATGCCCACCAGGGACAGCAGGCCCGTGGCGGTCGCCTGAATCCGCTCGCGATAGAGATCGACGTCCGCGACAAGCTCATTCGCGGGCGCCGCGAAGGATTGCAGCACCGACACTGGCAGGCCCGCGGTGCTGCCGGGCGTGTAGATGGCCATCTCGGTGCTTTCCCGCAGTTTCGCGATGCGGCCGCCATCCTGGCCCCAGTCCGCCAGCCCTTTCTTCCACAGCGCGGCCTCTGCTTTCGCATGCTCATCCGCTGTGATGCCCTGGTCAGCGGCCTGGCGGCTGTTGATCCACGGCCGGAAATCCTCAGGCCTGAGCTCGGGAAAAGTCAGCAGCAGGTTACCGAGGTCGCCCTTGGGGTCGATGGCGATGACCGGGATATGATCCAGCGCCGCCTCTTCCAGCATCCCGATGCCAAGGCCTGTCTTCCCGGACCCGGTCATGCCGATGATGACCGCGTGCGTCGTCAGATCCCGCGAGTCGTACAGCACCAGGTCGTCGGTTAACGAGTTCGCGTCGGTGTCGACGCGCTTGCCCAGATAGAACGCGCCGAGTTTTTCGAAGTCGTACATGGACGCCTCACCAGCCGCAGCTACGACCCTTATTCTGTTCCTCGAGCCAGGTCATCAACGGCTGAAAATAGTCGATGATTGCCGACGCATCCATCTGCCGCGTACCGGTCAGCTTCGCCAGCGTATCCTGCCAGGGTTCGCTGGCGCCGGCGTCAAGCATCGCCTGCAGTTTTTCGCCGGCCGCTTTGCTGCCATAAATCGAGCACTCGTGCAGCGGGCCTTCATACCCTGCGGTTTCGCACAGCGCACGCTGAAACTGGAATTGCAGGATGCGGGCCAGGAAGTACCGCGTGTAAGACGTGTTGCCGGGAATGTGGTATTTGGCGCCGGGATCGAACTGTTCCTCGGTGCGCTCGACCGGCGGCACGATCCCCTGATAACGCGTATGCAATTCCCACCATGCCTTGTTGTAATCCTCCGGTTTTATCTGCCCCGAAAAAACGCCCCAGCGCCATTCGTCGACCAGCTTGCCGAATGGCAGAAACGCGATGCTGTCGAGTGCCTGCACCATCTGGCGGTTTATTACAGCTTCCTTGCTGTCCGTTGCCGCCGATATGAGGCCGACCTGCTCCAGGTATGCAGGGGTCATCGAAAGAGTGACCGTGTCGCCGATGGCTTCGTGAAATCCGGAATGCGCGCCCCCCTGAAAGACCGGCGGCTGGCCGCTGTAGGCACGTTGGTAGAAATTGTGTCCAAGCTCGTGATAGATCGTGCGCAGATCTTCAAACGTCCCCTTGATGCACATCTTGATGCGCAGGTCCTTGCCGCCGTCGAGTCCCCACGCGCTGGCGTGGCAGATAACCTCGCGATCCTCCGGCTTGGTGAAGAGCGACCGTTCCCAGAAGGTTGCCGGCAATTCCGGGAGCCCGAGCGAGACGTAAAACTGCTCTGCCGAGCGGACCATCTGCTGCGGCGTGTACTCCTGTTCCGTCAGCGCCTTGTCGACGTCGAGATCCGCGACACCGTGGTAAGGTTCGAGCAGGTCGTAAATATTGGACCAGTCCTGCGCCCACATGTTGCCGAGCAGGTGTGCCGGAATCGGCTCATCCAGCGGCACCTTGTCCTCGCCGTAATGTTCCGCAAGCTGCGCGCGAACGTGACAGTGCAGCGCGTCGTAAAGCGGCTTGACCTGGTTCCACAGGCGCAACGATTCCTGTTCGAATTCCGCCGGGCTCATGTCGTAACCGGAGCGCCACATTTCGCCGAGATCGGCAAACCCGAGCTCGGTCGCTCCTTCGTTCGCCAGTTCCGCAAATCGCCGGTACTTGTCGCGCATCGGCGGCGACACGGTGCGCCATCCGACCCAGGCCTCGAGGTTTTCGTCGTAATCGCGGCTTTGGGCCATGATTTCCTCGAGTTCGCCCAGCGCGAGACATTCACGGCCGTCCCCGGGACAGTATTTTCCCTCACCGTACATGCCCGCCAGTTCCGTCGTAATCTCTGAAAGTTCCCTGCGCTTCGCGGGGTCGTCGGGCGCGGGCTCCGACGTTCCGAGTTTGAGCAGGTTCAGCGCTCTGGCCGTTTCAGGCGCGAGGTCCTGGTCGGCGTACTTGAGCGATTCGGCGACCGAACGGCTGTGCCAGGCCGAATATTTCTGATTCGCCAGGGAATCCAGTGTCGCGGTGTCATGGGTGATATAGGTTGCACGGACCCAGCCTGCCGCGCCGAGTTCCGTACTCAACTCTTTGAGTTCGGCGTTGATTCGCCCGACGAACTGGTCTGCGGTTTCATCCCGGGACGCTCCCGCGGCCTTGCCGCCATTGCCATCCACACCCGCGTCGCAGCCGACGATGGCCAACGCAACGACGCCGCAAAATGCAACTATTCTCATGCACGACCTCCTTAACCGGGTATTGTCATTTGTTCAAACTGTCGAATTGTTTTTCTGTTTTTGGGCCGGCCTGTGCAGAATCTGCGAAGCCCCGGTCTCCGCTAATCGATGCCGCCCATCAGTTTCTTGATCGGCTTCGTGAACAGCAAAAGTATCAGCCCGGTACCGCCCGTTGTGCTCCCGGATATCCAAAGGCATTAAACACGATTGAATTTTGGGCGCAACCTGGGGAACCTCTGCACAAGCTCGGGCGCCGGAGAGGACTCCGCTCACCCGGCTCACTATGATCACCAGGGGCGAACTATTCGCTGGGCTCGGCTCCCGGCTCCGGTTCGTTCCTGACGGAGAAGACTCTCGCCATCACGATGCCGAGCTCGTAAAGAAGGTAGACAGGCACCGCCAGCAGGGTCTGGCTGAAGACGTCGGGCGGCGTGAGAAACATACCCACAACGAATGCCCCGAGAAATACGTACGGTCTGGCCTGCCTGAGTTTCTCGATGGTGACCAGTCCGGTCCAGACGATCAGCACAACCGCTATCGGCACTTCGAACGCCAGGCCGAAGGCAAGGGCGACCATCGTGACAAAATCGAGGAATTGCGCGATGTCCGTCTGAACCTCGACGCCCTCCGGCGCGATTGCCGTGAAAAAGCCGAACATCAGCGGAAACACCAGGAAGTAGGCGAATGTGATTCCGAGATAGAAAAGGACAATACTGGACGCGAGCAGCGGTATGGCGAAACGCTTTTCTTTTTTATAGAGTCCTGGCGCGACAAATGCCCAGACCTGGTAAAGCACGATCGGCATTGCAATAAAGAGCGCCACGAAAAACGTCAATTTAAAAGGCGTAAGAAGAGGCGAGGCTACCGCCGTCGCAATCAGGGCGTTGCCGGGTAGCACTTCCCGCAAAGGATCGGAGACCAGCGTAAAGATCCTTCGCGAAAACGGCAGCAGCGCAATGAACACCAGCACCACCGCTGCGCCAATTTTCAGCAGGCGTCCGCGGAGTTCGATCAGATGCGACAGCAGTGACCCTTCGGCGAGCTCTTCGTTGCCAGCTTCCGCCTTTTTTTTTCTGCTATCGCTCACGTGTTGCTTTTGGCAGCGCTATTCCTGTCGGGGGTCACAACGTCCACGGTTGTTTTCGCCCCGCCTTTGACCGGCTCATCGAGGACATCCGTATCGGCAAAGTCGTTGTTGCTGCCTGGGTCCGCGGCTCCCACGCCGCTGCCGGGGCTGCCGGCGTCATGTGCCGGCGAATAGGTGTCGTCGAGTTCCTTCGCCGGTTTCTGTGGCAATGATTTTACCGGCGGCCGTGGCCGGATATTCAGTTCCTTTTCCAGATTGAGTTCGTCTTCGAGCTGACGCCTCAATACGCGGGTCATGCGGCGTGCCTGACCCACCCAGTTGCCGAGTTGACTCGCTACCTTGGGCAGGCGCTCCGGGCCGAGAACAATGAGCCCGATAGCAAAAAGAAGCACCAGCTCCCAAAAGCCGACTCCGGACACTAGTCTTCCGCGGGCGTCAGAAAGTTACGGGCCGGATCGCGGTGGATCGGCACATCGGGCGATCTTTTCCTGCGCAGACTCCTAGCCCCGGTTTTGCTTTCTGGGCTCATCGACAGGTGTGTTCTCAAAATCCGCATCTTTGGATTTGTCGTCGATTTGCTCGGCGGAGTCTTTGTCGGCGTCGCTGACTGCCGTGCGAAATCCCTTGACCGCACTGCCGAGGTCCGAGCCGAGCGTTCGCAAGCGCTTGGTGCCGAAAATAGCCAGCACAATCGCGAGTACGATCAGCAGTTGAATTGGACTGATGTTGGATAACATCCTTTGTACTCCCGGGGCGTAACCCCTCTAATCTGCTAAAAACACGAGCTTTTCGAGCAGTCGAATTATGTTCATGATACGCCTGCAGGCGCAACAAAACCGAACTCTCGTCACAGCGCACTCAGGACTCGAGCCAGAACGTAACCGGACCATCGTTTACCAGCGCGACTTGCATATCGGCACCGAATATTCCACTTGCAACGCCGGGCACGCGATCGCGGCATAACTCGAGCATCAGGTCGAAATATCTGCGTCCGGCGTCAGGACTGGCCGCACCGGTAAAACTTGCCCGCCTGCCCTTGCGCGTGTCGGCGGCCAGCGTGAACTGGGGCACCAGCAGCAGGTCAAGGGACAGATCCGTCAGGCTCCGGTTCATTCGCCCCTGGTCGTCGGCAAAGACCCGGTACGTCAGGATTCGTTCCGCCAGTCTCTCGACGTCAGCCGTCGAGTCGTCGCGCTTCACGGCCACGAGAACCAGAAGGCCGGGGCCAATGGCTGAAACGACGTCGCCGCTGACCGAAACGCTGGCCTCCGCGACCCGCTGCAGCAAGCCGATCATTGCTCACCTCTAAACGTTAAGACCGCGGCAGGCGCGATTCGTTTGTGCCTCGAGGCCGGTCTGGCTGAAGGCGTCCATTGCCAACTGTCCCATATATTTGTGCGCCCAACATCCAGTAACAGGCGCCACAGCGGTTGGTCGCCCGTGGCACTCTGACGGTGCCGGGCGTCACGCCCGGGCGCAGGCGGTGAGACGCCGAACGCCAGGGCGGGCAAGGGCCAGGGAAGGCCCGCCGGCTTCGGCCTGCTGCCCGGACCACGGAAGGTACGGCCCCGGTCGCAAGACCGGGGCCATCATCGGGTAATTTGCAAGGCCCCGATCCACCGAGCCCGGGTTAATCGGGTCTTTTTCATTCTATTTTCCCACCTGTTCGAGCTTAAAGACAATGTGGGAACAAACCAACAGGTATGCCAAAAAAGACGTTATACGTGGGATATTCGCGGTGGTCGGGAGCGCTTTGCAGCGGACGCTCGCCATTCTACACTAGCCGTACTTTCGCTAACGTCCACCAGAACCCGGGGGCATGTTTCCATGAAGAGACGCGAGTTTGTGGGCGGGCTTGCGCTTGCCGCCGGCGCAAGCGCCTGCGGGGAGCAGGCGGCCGCCCCCGCGGAGGGCGCAGGCCGCTCCGGCGAGACCTTCAGTTGGAACCTCGTGACCTCCTGGCCGCCGGGACTGCCGGGCCTCGGGATCGGCGCGCAGAATCTCGCCAGGCGTATCGGCCGCGCCTCCGCAGGTCGACTGAAAATCAAGGTGTACGCAGCCGGCGAACTGGTGCCGGCACTCGAGGTGTTCGATGCCGTCAGCCGCGGCACGGCGCAGATGGGCCACGATGCGTCCTACTATCATCGCGGCAAGTTGCCGGCGGCGCAGTACTTCACGGCGGTGCCTTTTGGCCAGAATGCCAACGAAACGAATGCCTGGCTTTACTACGGCGGGGGGCTGCAACTGTGGCAGGAGCTGTACGAGCCGTTCAACCTCGTGCCGTTTCCGGCTGGCCAGACCGGCGTGCAGATGGCAGGCTGGTTCAACAAGGAAATAAATTCGGTCGCGGACCTCCGCGGCCTGAAAATGCGCATCCCGGGGATTGGCGGCGAGGTGATGCAACGGGCGGGTGCGACCCAGGTTACAGTCCCGGCCTCGGAAGTTTTTACCTCACTGCAGACGGGCGCGATAGACGCCGCCGAATGGGTCGGGCCTTACAACGACGTAGCGCTCGGCTTGCACAAGGCCGCGCGCTATTACTACTACCCGGGCTGGCAGGAGCCAGGTCCGATGATCGAGTGCATCATCAACAAGGAGGCGTGGAACTCGCTTCCGGAAGACCTTCAGGAAATCGTCTCGATTGCATGTCAGGCCGTCAACATGGACATGCAAGCCGAGTTCAACTTCGGCAATGCCATGGCGCTCGCCCAACTCGCGGACGACCCGAACGTCGAGATTCGCCCGCTCCCCGACGACGTGCTGTCCCTGCTGCACAAACTAAGCCTCGAAGTCGTCGCCGAACTTTCGGCACGCGATCCCTGGGCGAAACGCATCCAGGAATCGTTTTACGGCTTCCTCGAAAAATCCGCCGCAAACCAGCGCATCAGCGAGCAGGCATACCTCAACACGCGCGATCTGTAGAGGTCGCTGACGGTTGGGCGGAAATCCGCGCTAACGTCCGTAAAGCTTCTCCGGCAGCCACGTTGCCAGCTCCGGTATCGCCGCAAGTATGAACAATGCAACGATCTGGAGCGCGACAAAGGGCATGGCGCCCCGATAGATCTGGGCGGTCGTGACTTCCGGCGGCGCCACGCCGCGCAGATAGAAGAGGGCGAAGCCGAACGGCGGGGTGAGAAACGACGTCTGCAGATTCATCGCAATCATGACGCCGAGCCAGACCGGATCCAGCCCCATCGCGAGCAGAACCGGGCCGACGATCGGTACGACGACGAAGATGATTTCGATGAAGTCCAGCACGAAGCCGAGCAGGAACATCACCAGCATGACCAGTAGCAGTGCGGTGATGACGCCACCGGGCAAAGTATCGAGCACGCTTCTGACAGCGTCGTCTCCGCCGTAACCGCGAAACACCAGTGAAAACACCGACGCCCCGATCAGTATGAAGAAGACCATGCTGCTGATGCTCAAGGTGCTGCGCATGATGCTGCGAAGCCGTTCGAGCGTCATGGCACGGCGCTGGACAGCAATGGCGAGAGCGCCCATCGCACCGACACCAGCCGCCTCCGTCGGGGTGGCAAAGCCGGAGAGAATCGAGCCGAGCACGCCAAAGATGAGAATGAGCGGCGGCATGAGCGCGTTCATCAGCCGCATGGCGGAGATCGCGCTTCCCTCCGCCGGGACATGCGACGGCATCGACCGCGGCCTGAACACCGCGATGACGATGAGATAGACGATGTAAAGCGCCACCAGCAGCAGGCCCGGAAGAAGCGCGCCGGCAAAAAGATCGCCGACTGAAACAGTCTTCGGTGCAAAGTTACCCTGTGCAAGCTGAGCCTGCTGGTAGGCGGATGACATGACATCGCCGAGCATCACCAGGATGATCGACGGCGGGATGATCTGGCCGAGAGTTCCGGACGCGCAGATCGTGCCGCTTGCAATTTCCGCAGAGTAGCCGCGTTTCAGCATCGTTGGCAGCGACAGGAGGCCCATCGTCACGACGGTGGCGCCGACGATGCCGGTGCTGGCCGCCAGCAGCATGCCGACCAGCGTCACGGAAATTCCGAGACCGCCGCGCAGTTTGCCGAACAGCGAACTGAGCGTCTCCAGCAGATCCTCGGCAATGTGCGCACGTTCCAGAGTAACGCCCATAAACACGAACAGCGGCACTGCGACGAGTATCTCGTTGTTCATGATGCCGAATATGCGGCTTGGTATTCCGCTCAGGAACGCGGCTTCGAATCCGCCGCCGAAAACACCGGCGAAGGCGAAGACAAGCGCCGTGCCGGCGAGCGAGAACGCGACCGGGAAGCCCGCCATCAATAGCACAACGACGGCGGCAAACAGCAACAGAGCGATCCATTCCATTGTCAATCAGCCGCAGTCATCGGCCACGAATGCTCCGCGCGGAGGCGATCAGCAGCGAAAGCCCCTGCAGTGAAACCAGTACCGGCATGACGACGAGAATGGATTTCAGCAGCGAGACGAACGGGTACGGCAAACCGCCGGCGTCGCGCGAACTCTCGCGAATCGACCAGGAGGCCGTTACATAGTCGAAGGACTCATAGAAAATATAACCGCACAGCGGGAACAGAAAAATGACGACGCCGGCGATGTCGACCCAGGCGCGGCGCACCTGGCTCATACCGCGATAGAAAATATCGACGCGCACGTGCTCGTCGCGTTGCAGAGTCCAGGCCCCGCCGAGCATGAATACCGCTGCGTGCATCCACGTCACGGTCTCCTGCAGCCAGATCGACCCGATATTGAAAACATAGCGCAAGATCACGATCGAGAATGTGAAAAGAACCATTGCCAGAGTCAGCCACGCGACGCTTTGACCGACGCGGCGATTCAGCGCGTCGATGCCGGAGACAGTCCGGCTATTCCCGCTCACAAACCTTCCCCACGGTCTTCTCCGGACTCCGCCTGCTCTTTCAGCAGCCGCCTGAGAAACACAGTCATCTCTTTTGCTGCCTGCCGATCCCCCTTCTTCTCTGCGGACGCGATGCCCTCCCTGAACGCCGCGATCGCCTCGTTTTCACGGCCGGTGTTTGCCAGCGACCGCCCGAGCATCTTCCACGCTGCCGAGTAGTGTCGATCCAGGTCGACCGCACGCCGCAGATGCTCGGCTGCCTCGCCGTACTCCCCGGCGCTGGCGTACTCACTACCCAGCGAAAAGCGCAGCAACGCCGAATCCTGCCCCCTGTCGAGCATCGCAAGCAGCGCGTTGATTCGTTCCGTCGTCAACGCCGCCAGAACGTCGGAGTGACAAGGACGAGCAACGTGAAAATCTCCAGTCGTCCGAGGAGCATTGCGGTAATCGCAATCCACTTCGCGCTGTCGTTGACGGCCACGAAACCGGCCGCAACGTCGCCTAACCCGGCTCCAAGGTTGTTCAATGTCAACGTTACGGCCGAGAACGCCGTCACCTGGTCAAGACCGGTCGCCATCATCGCCATCATCATGACCCCGAATACGATCAGGTATACCGAAAAGAAGCCCCATACCGCGTCAATTACGCGGACCGGCACCGCCTGCCTGCCGAGTTTCACGGGAATCTCGGCGCTCGGGTGCACCAGCCGCACGATTTCCCGGACCCCCTGCTTGTAGATCAAGAGGCAGCGAACGACCTTGATTCCGCCGGCCGTCGAGCCGGCGCAGCCGCCGATAAAACTCGCGAAAATCAGGATCACAGGCAAGGCGCCGGGCCAGGAAGGGAAATCGGCGGTCGTGAATCCGGTCGTGGTGGCAATCGACACTGCCTGGAACAGGCCGTTGATAATGCCGTCTTCGGGATCCGCGTAAGTGCCGGTCCACAACAATCCCACGATCACAACGACCGAGACCGACACAAGAACAAAGACGTAGGCGCGAAACTCCGGATTGTCGAAGTAGTGCCGGACGTTCAGGTAACGCCAGGTAAAGAAATGCAAAGAGAAATTTATGCCTGCCACAAACATGAACACGACGGCGACCAGATTCACCGCGGTGCTGTTGTAGTAGGCGAGACTGAGATCGTGTGTCGAGAAACCGCCTATCGCAACCGTCGCAAAGGCATGGCACAGTGCATCGAACCAGTTCATGCCGGCGAACAGGTAGCCAAGCACGCAAAGAATCGTAAACGCGAGATAGACGTACCACAGGGCCTTCGCGGTCTCGGTGACGCGCGGCGTGAGCTTGGTGTCCTTCACCGGCCCGGGCGTCTCGGCGCGATACAGTTGCATGCCGCCGACGCCGAGCATCGGCAACACGGCAACCGCCAGTACGATGATGCCCATGCCGCCGAGCCATTGAAGCTGTTGCCGGTAATAGAGAATGGACTTCGGCAGCGTGTCGAGGCCGGTAAGAACGGTGGCGCCCGTGGTCGTCAGCCCGGACATTGACTCGAACACTGCGTCGGTAAACGACATCGCCGGGTTGTGGGTCAGATAGAACGGCAACGCGCCGAACAAGCCGAGGACGATCCAGAAGGATGCGACGACGAGGAATCCGTCCCTCAAGCGCAATTCCTTGCGGGCGTTTCGCACCGGCAGCCAGATAATGAACCCGGCCGATAACGTCAGTACGAAGCTTTCGACAAATGAGAGCCATGCTTCACCGCGAAAGACGAGGCTGAAAATGAGCGGCGTGAGCATCGTCAGGCTGAAAAACATCAACAGCAGCCCGAGAATGCGTTGCGCCACTGTCCAGTTCATCGGGGAGTTTTGTGCGTCCGGTTTACATCGATAACAACAATGGTGTTTGCCGTTCTCAGACGAACGCCACGTCCACCTGGAACAATTCTTCCAGACGCTCGATTTTGCGCCGGTCGGTCATGAACATTATCACGTGATCGTCCGTTTCGATGACCGTATCGTGGTGTGCAACACTCACCTCGTCGCCACGCACGACGGCGACGATGCTGGTGCCGCGCGGCAGGTCGATCTCGTCGATTCTCCGGCCAACCACTCGGGAACTTTCTTTCGTACCGTGAGCAATCGCTTCGATCGCTTCCGCTTCGCCGCGTCGCAGTGAATGCACCTTGACGACATCCCCGCGCCGGACGTGCGCCAGAAGCGAGCCGATTGTCACCTGCTGCGGAGAGATGGCGATATCGATCGTTCCCGACTCCACCAGTTCGACATACGACGCGCGGTTGATGAGCGCCATGACCTTGTGGGCGCCCAGCCGTTTAGCCAGCATGGCCGACAGGATGTTGGCTTCCTCGGCGTTCGTCAGGCCACAAAAGACATCGACGTTGTCGATGTTTTCCTCGAGCAGCAATTCCTCGTCTGCGGCATCTCCCACCAGCACGATCGATTTGTTCAGTTGTTCCGATATGATTTTTGCACGTCGCGGATCCCGCTCGATGATCTTGACCTGGTTGGTCTGCTCGAGCGCCAAAGCGAGCCGTAAGCCTATGTTGCCGCCCCCGGCGATCACGACGCGACGCACCGGTTCCTCGAGCTTGCGCATCTCGCTCATGAACACGCGTACATCCTGCCGCGCGGCGACGAAAAAGACTTCGTCGCCCTCCTCGATCACGGTATCGCCCTGAAGCTCCCGAGCGGTACCGTCGCGATAAATGGCCGCGATGCGGCCTTCCGCGTTGGGCAGGTGCTGTTTGAGCACCGATAGTTTTTGTCCTACCATCGGGCCGTTGCGATCCGCCATTGCACCAACCAGGCGCACGCGGCCTCCCGCGAATTCGAGCACTTGCAGCGCACCGGGATAGAGAATCAACTGCTCTACGTACTCGCACACGAGCTGTTCGGGGCTGATGCGCAGGTCCACTGGAAACGCATCCTGGGTGAAAAGCGCTTTCGCATTCATGTATTCGGCGGCGCGAATACGCGCGATTTTCGTCGGCGTGTGGTACAGCGTATAGGCAACCTGGCAGGCGACGAGGTTGGTTTCGTCACTGTCGGTCAGGGCGATGATGATATCGGCGTCATTGGCCCCGGCGCGCTCGAGAACGTCCGGATAAGCCGCATGGCCTACCACCGTCCGAATGTCGAGCCGATCCTGCAGCTCGCGCAACACATCCGGGCGCATGTCGACCACGGTAACTTCGTTCGCTTCCTCGTGCGACAGATGATAAGCAGCGGAGGAGCCGACCTGGCCGGCGCCGAGAATCAGGATCTTCATTGTTCTTCTACGGCCTCAACGGCGACGTATCGCGGTATTGGTGCGGTACCAGGTACAGGCCGCAATCTTACATGAGATCGAGATTGGCATAACTGAGCACGAGCCACTTGGCGCCGGAATTTTCGAAGTTGACCTGTACGCGCGCGTGCGCGCCCTGACCCTCACAATTCAGGATCACGCCGTCGCCGAATTTGCCGTGATGGACTCTTTGCCCGAGGCGCAGCCCCAGTTCGGCGCCCGGCGCCATGCTGCCGCCGGTCCTGGCCCTTGTGCGCGCGCCGGTGTATTGTGGCCGGAGCACCTGCACACGGGGCCGGATTTCTTCGATAAGCTCGTCGGGAATTTCGGCGATGAACCGCGAGGGCTGCGAGAAACTGTCCATGCCATGCAGGCGGCGTTGCTCCGCGTACGTTATATACAAAGTCTCTTTCGCGCGAGTTATACCGACGTAGCAGAGCCTGCGCTCTTCCTCCAGTCCGTTCGTGTCCGCGACGGACCGCTGATGAGGAAAGAGCCCGTCTTCCATCCCGCATATGAACACCAGCGGGAACTCGAGTCCCTTTGCCGAGTGCATGGTCATCAATTGCACGCAGTCTTCCCAGGCGCCTGCCTGTCCCTCGCCTGCCTCGAGCGCGGCATGCGCCAGAAACTCGTCGAGCACGGACATTTCATTGGCCGGGTCGGGCTCGAAACTCCTCGCCGCGCTCACCAGTTCCTCCAGGTTCTCGACACGCGTCTCGCCGCGTTCGCCCTTTTCTTTCTGGAAGAAATCGACGAGGCCGCTTCTGTGAATGACATGATCGACCTGCTCGTGCAATGCAATACCGGCGGTCTCTTTCGCCATGCGTTCGATGAGATTCAGAAATGTCACGACCGCAACGCCGGCACGTCCGCCGAGTTCGCTGCTGGCAACGGAACCGGCGGCGCGCCACAAGGAACAGCTCATCGCGCGCGAACAGGCTCGCATCGCCTCGACGGTGCGTGCGCCGATGCCGCGCGTCGGCCTGTTGACGACGCGCTCGAACGAGTTGTCATCGTCGCGATTCGAAATCAGCCGCAGGTATGCCAGCGCATCCTTGATCTCGGCGCGCTCGAAGAAGCGCAAGCCGCCATACACCCGGTACGGCAGGCCGGCATTGAAGAGAGCTTCTTCCAGCACCCGGGATTGCGCATTCGACCGGTAAAGCACAGCCGCGTCGGCACGCGGGTTGCCTTGTTCGCTCCAGTCCCTGAGGCGTCCGAGCACAAATTGCGCCTCGTCGCGTTCGTTGTAGGCGGCATAGACGCGGATGGGCTGCCCTTCCTTGCCTTCGGTCCAGAGATTCTTGCCCACGCGCGAGCGGTTGTTCGCGATCACGGCATTTGCGGCATTCAATATGGTCGATGTCGAACGGTAGTTCTGCTCGAGCTTGATAACCGATGCGTTCGGGAAGTCTTTCTGGAAACGGAAGATGTGCTCGACGCGGGCGCCGCGCCAGCGGTATATCGACTGGTCGTCATCGCCGACGGCGAACGGAATGCCGGTTTTCCCCGCAAGCAGCCGAAGCCAGGCATATTGAATCGCGTTTGTGTCCTGAAACTCATCGACGAGCAAGTGCTGAAAGCGTCTCTGATAGTGCGCGAGCAGTTCGGCGTTGTCGCGCCACAACTCGTGAGCGCGCAGCAAAAGTTCGGCAAAGTCGACCAGGCCGCCGCGGTCGCAGAGTTCCTGGTAATTACGGTACAGAGCGATAAATTGCCTGCGATTCGGGTCCCTCTCGTCGTCCAGATGCGCGGCTCGCAGGCCTTCGTCTTTTTGTCCGTTGATGAAGTACTGTATTTCCCTCGGCACCCAGCGTGTGTCATCGAGTTCGAGGTTCCTGAGCAGTCTCTTGATCAGGCGCAGCTGGTCGTCGGAATCGATGATCTGAAAATTCTGCGGTAAACCGGCTTCGGCCCAGTGCCGTCGCAACAGCCGGTGGGCGAGGCCGTGAAATGTTCCGATCCACAGATGGTTGACCGGCATGCGCAAAAGCGATTCGATGCGGCCGCGCATCTCGGCCGCGGCCTTGTTAGTAAACGTGACCGCTATCAGACTTTGCGGCGATGCGCCACAGACTTCGATGAGCCAGGCGGCACGGTGGGTCAGAACACGGGTTTTGCCGCTACCCGCGCCCGCAATGACCAGCAGCGGCGCGAGCGGCGCCGTCACCGCCTGCCGCTGCGCGTCGTTCAGCGACGCAAGTATGGGCGTGACGTCCCCAACGATATCCGTGGAGGCCGGCACGCTTTTGTTCGTTTTGTGCATTGCAACCGCTAGAGCCCGAACGTGACGATGAAGTAATGGTCAACCAGCAGGGCGGTAAATAAAAACATCAGATAGTTGATAGAGTACTTGAAAACACGCATCGGAAGGCGCGGACTTTCATCGACTTTCAGGCGAATCGCGTAATAGAGGAATACGCCGCCGAGCGCCACGGCGGCCGCGAGATAGATCAGTCCGCTCATACCGGACAGATACGGCAGTATCGTGACCAGCATCAGCAGGATTGTATAGAGCAGGATGAACTGACGCGTAAACTCGTTGCCATGTGTCACGGGCAGCATCGGAATGCCGACTTTCTCATAGTCGGCTTTTCTGGCGATTGCCAATGCCCAGAAATGCGGCGGAGTCCAGACGAACACGATCAGAAAAAGCAGCAGGGCGTTCGCGTGTACCTCGCCGGTAACGGCCGCCCATCCGAGAACCGGCGGGGCGGCGCCCGCGGCGCCGCCGATGACGATGTTCTGCGGCGTCGCGCGTTTGAGATAAACCGTATAGACGACTGCGTAGCCGATCAGGGATGCAAAGGTCAGCACGGCCGTCAGCGGGTTCACGAGGAACCACAGAATAAGCATCGCAACCGCACACAGGATCGACGCAAACGCGAGTGCATGCGCCTCGGACAACCGGCCCTGCGGCAGCGGCCGTCCGCGAGTACGGGACATCTGGATATCGATGCGCGCGTCAAGAAGGTGATTGATCGCCGCGGCAGACGATGCCGCAAGGCCAATGCCGAGTGTGCCGAACACCAGCGCCTTGATGCCAGGCCAGCCGGGGACCGCGAGAAACATGCCGACAATGGCTGTGAATACGATCAGCATGACGACCCGGGGTTTCGTCAGGGCATAGTAGTCGCGCCAGTCACCGGTACTTTGAAGGCGACTCACGCTCACGCGCATGCTCCAGGGAAATGTCCATGGTGCGGCTGAACGACCCGCGCCAGCCGTGCCGGCGAACTGTGCGGCCGACTATCCAATCCGGGACAGATCCAGCAGGTGTTTAATGTCGTCGACCATATCGCCGGGCACCGTGCCGGGAGGGAAATACATCACCAGGTTGCCGAGCGTGTCCACGAGAAAAAAACCTCCTGCCTGCGATCGCGGCGGCCGGCTGGACGCCAGCAGGGAACTGAGTCCGCGGTCCTGGATAATTCTGAGGCCCGGATGCTGCTCTTCCAGAAAAATTTTATCCGGCGTCAATTCGCCGTGCAAGAATACGCGCCTCAGGCGGCGCATGTCATTGCCCAGCATCAGGCGCGATTGCCGAAGCGTGTATAGCGCGTTGCGGCATTCCGTGTCGCATTCGCCGTCATTCGCGTAGACGAGCAACCAGTGCTCATCAGACAATTCGACAGCCGGCGAGTTCGGGACGGCGTCGTGCAGGTTCAGGATCGGTTCCAGGATCGCGCCATGATTCGTTCGCCCGGACGGCTGCAGGGAGCTGTCGTAGTAAAGCCAGGCCGCCAGGGCGAACGGCACGCAGAACAGCAGCGCTATGAGAATAATCGGCAACCAGCCGGAACCAGACCTGCCGGTCATTGTTTCGCCCGCCTCTGTCTGTACAGGAAAAGGGCCAGTACGACGACCCCGGCGGCAAGCGCGAACCACTGTACTGCGTACCCGATATGCCGCATCGGACCGACATGCCGAGGCTGCCAGCGGCGTACCAGCGCGTTGCCGGGCTCGGGGTCTGCCAGGAGGACGAACGGCAGCACGTCGCGATCCAGCGCCCGGGCCAGTTCGTCCAGCGTCGGCCAATTCGCCGTTCGCGGCCAATCCATGTCGCCGGCGAATGCTTCGCCCGCTCGTATGCCGACCCGGGGCAGCTGTCCGGCGCGTCCCTTGACGGCAGTGGGGGGAGCGGTTTCACTGTCCGGAGTTTCGCTCGCGATCGTCGCTGCAATCTCCGCCGGCGTCGTCTTCGCAACCCAGCCGCGATTGACCAGCAGCAGCGGCTTGCCGCTTTCGTACTCGAAGGGCGTCACGACAAAATAGCCGACCCGTCCATCCAGAATCATATTGTCGAGGAGAAACTGGCGTTCGCTCAGATAACGGCCGGAAGCGGTTAACGGCTGGTAGAGCCCATATTCGTTGCCGGGCGCGACGGGCAGGTATTCACCGGGCTTGTCGAATGCCGCTTCGACAGCCCGTTTCTGTTCCGCTCGGTCGAGTTGCCAGAAGCCGAGGCTCGTGAACAGCACAACAAGCACGCAGCCGGCCAGGGGCGGCACGAAATCGCTTGCGGTTTTCGTTCTGACTGTCACGTGGGTAGAGTCGAATTCGTTTGTCTCTGTAGTCAAAAGTAAGCTGCGCCCGGACGTCTGCAAAGGCTCCCTGAAACACCAGCGTGCGCGTCCGGCGATTCGCCGAAACGCCTTACATCCAGTAGACGAATATATAGAGAGCGAGCCACACGACGTCGACGAAATGCCAGTACCACGCGACCGCCTCGAAGGCGAAATGACTATCCGGCGTGAAGTGACCCTTCATCGAGCGGAACCAGATGATCGTCAGCATGATCGCCCCGATCGTAACGTGCATGCCGTGAAATCCCGTCAACATGAAAAATGTCGATCCGTAGATTCCTGTCGTCAGCTTCAGATTCAATTCCTGATAGGCGTGCACATACTCGGCGCCCTGCAGGTAGACAAACGTAAATCCGAGCAGGAACGTCAACGCGAGAAAGACGTTCAGAAACATGCGTCGATTGAGCTGCAATGCGTGGTGCGCAATCGTTACCGTGATACTGCTCGTAAGCAGAATCGCCGTATTGATAAGCGGCAGCCCGAACGGCTCCATCGCTTCGAATTCACCGCCAAGCTGGCCCGGCCCGGCGGTCGGCCAGGTGCTTTCAAATTCGTTCCACAGGAACAAATTGGTGAAAAAATTGTTGCTGGATCCGCCGAGCCAGGGAATAGCCATGTTGCGCGCGTAAAACAATGCGCCGAAGAAGGCTGAGAAAAACATCACCTCGGAAAAGATGAACCAGAACATGCCCATGCGGAACGAGGTATCGACCTGCCGGTTGAACTTGCCGGCCTGGTTCTCGGCAATCACCCGGCCGAACCAGCCCGTCAGCATGACGATCATCACCGCGACGCCGGCCATCATGATCCAGAAACCGACCCGGTTACCGTTGAGCCAGGTGGAAACACCGATCATCAGCGTGAAAAGACCTACCGAGCCGACAATGGGCCAGTGGCTGCTGTGGGGAACGTAATAGCGATCTTCAGTGTTGGTCATGACGGATTCCGGAATCGTTCGGTATTACTTTGCCGTGGCCGGCGAATGCGCGTCGGCGGAATTCTGTGACAGGCGCGCCGTATCAAAAAAGGTATACGACAGGGTTATCGTGTCGACGTACTCCGGTAGCGCCGGGTCGACGATGAACCGCACCGGCAGTTCGCGCGTTTCGTGCGCCGCAAACTCCTGCGTCGTAAAACAGAAACAGTCCAGTTTCCTGAAGTACTTCGCTGCCTGCTGGGGTGCGACGCTCGGCACTGCCTGAGCCGTCATGTGCCGATTCGCCAGATTGGTGGCGACAAAGGTCGCTTCGTACAAACCGCCAGGATTTATTCTCATATTGTCTACGCTGGCGCGGAACTCCCACGGGGCATATTCATTGACCGTAGTGACGAATTCGAGATCTATGGTGCGACTGGTATCGGTAGCTACCGCCAACACGACAGGGGTTTCATTGGTTCTGCCGCCGAAGCCGGTGATCTCGCAAAGGACGTCATAAATCGGAACGAGCGCATAGCCGAAAGCAAACATGCCGACCGCGCACAGCAGCAACCGGATCGCGAGAGCTCCGGAACCGATACGGCCGTCTGACTTTCTGTCGGTCATAGCTCTTGTGTCCCCTTATCCCCTCATTATTCCCATGAGAATAAAACCGAGGTAAAAGGTCACAGCGATCGCCGCGAGCCAGAGCGCGGTGTTGCGCACGCTTCGAGCGGAGCGACGGTCCTGGTTCACGAGAATGCCTGTGCCGATGGAATCTTCGGCGGTGTCTCGAACGTGTGATAAGGCGCCGGTGACGGCACGGTCCATTCGAGTCCTTTCGGATTGTCCCAGACAGTGCTTGTCGCCGGTTCGCCGCGTCCGCGTATACAGGTGACGACGACGTACACGAACAGCAGCTGCGCAAGTCCGAAGCCGAACGCACCTATGCTTGCGACGAAGTTGAAGTCGGCAAACTGGGTCGCGTAGTCGGGTATCCGTCGAGGCATGCCGGCCAGTCCGAGGAAGTGCATTGGGAAGAACGTAACGTTGACGAAGATCGTCGTGAGCCAGAAATGAAGCTTTCCGAGCTTCTCGTTGTACATGCGTCCGGTCCACTTGGGCAGCCAGTAATAGACAGCCGCAAGAATGCCGAATAACGCACCGGGAACCAGTACGTAGTGAAAGTGCGCGACGACGAAGTAGGAATCCTGGTACTGGATATCCGCCGGCACTACCGCCGTCATGACTCCGGAAAAGCCGCCGATCGAAAACAGGAACAGGAAGGCCAGCGCAAACAGCATTGGCGTCTCGAAGGTCATCGCCCCCCGCCACATCGTTGCCGTCCAGTTGAAAATTTTCACTCCGGTAGGCACTGCGATGAGCATGGTTGCAAACATGAAAAACAACTGTCCGGTCAGCGGCATGCCGACCGTGAACATATGATGCGCCCAGACGATGAAGGACAGAAACGCGATGGCGGAGAGCGCGTAGACCATCGAGTCGTGGCCGAACAGCGGCTTGCGAGCGAAGGTCGGGATCACTTCGGACACGATGCCGAACGCCGGCAGGATCATGATGTAAACCTCCGGATGACCGAAGAACCAGAAAATATGCTGGTACATCACCGGATCGCCGCCGCCGGCCGCCAGGAAGAAGCTGGTGCCGAAGAACTGGTCGGTCAAAAGCATGGTTACCGCGCCCGCCAGCACCGGCATCACGGCAATCAGCAGGTACGCCGTTATCAACCACGACCAGACGAACATCGGCATTTTGAGCAGCGACATATCCGGCGCGCGCATGTTGATAATGGTAACGATGATGTTGATCGCACCCATGATGGACGACAGGCCCATCAGGTGAATGGAGAAAATGAGAAACGGAAATGCATCGCCGGTTTGCAGAATGAGCGGCGGATACATGGTCCAGCCGCCGGCCGGAGCGCCGCCGGGCATGAAGAGCGTGGACAATAGAATGGTGAACGCGGCAGGCAGAATCCAGAACGACCAGTTGTTCATGCGCGGCAGCGCCATGTCGGGTGCGCCGATCATGAGGGGAACCATCCAGTTTGCGAGCCCTACGAAGGCCGGCATGATGGCGCCGAAGATCATCACCAGCGCGTGCATCGTGGTCATCTGGTTGAAGAATTCCGGGTTCACGAACTGCAGGCCAGGCGTCAGCAACTCCGAGCGGATCACCATGGCCATCGTGCCGCCGACGAAAAACATGGTCAGGCTGAACACCAGGTACATCGTCCCGATGTCCTTGTGATTGGTCGCGAACAACCAGCGCCTGATGCCTTTATCAGGGCCGTGATGCTCGTCGATGTGTGCGTCTGCCACTGCAGTACTCATGTGTCTCGTCTCCGGGCGAATCCGCGTATGCGCCTGTGTGCGATGCGCGCATCCGCGAACTCAGTGAATTCGTTTACCTACCTTGCGTTGCTCGTCGTCAAGTCGGCCGGCGGCGGCTCCCGTTCGGAGTCCATCCATGCCTTGAAGGCGTCCGGCTCGACAACCTCGACAACGATCGGCATATAACCGTGGTCCATCCCGCACAGCTCGGCGCACTGGCCGCGGAAAACGCCTGTTTCCTCGGCCTGAAACCATGTCTCGTTCATGAACCCTGGTATGGCATCCTTTTTGATCGAGAGATCCGGCAGCCACCAGGAATGCACGACGTCGTTGGACGTAAGAAGCAGCCGGACCTTGGTGCCTCGCGGGACGACGAGGGGATTGTCGACGTCAAGGAGGTAATTCTCGACACTGCCGGGATCGATCCCGGAGCCTTTGTGGCGCGCTTCGTTACTCGCTCGCGCGAGAGTGCTGTAATAGCTTACGTTCTCGCCCTGGTAGGCGTAATGCCACTTCCATTGATAGCCGGTGACGACGACCGTCAGGCCCGGCTCGCGGCTGTCTTCGATTTTGATCATCGTTTCGGCGGCGGGCACGACCATCAGCAACAGGATAATGATGGGTATGATCGTCCAGGTGACTTCGGCGGCCATGCTGTGCGAAAACTTTGCGGGCGTGACGCCCCGCGATTTTCGATGCCGCACCAGCGTGAAGATCATCGCACCGAAAACGACTATCGCGATGCCCACGCACCAGTAAAACACCATCATGTGCAGATCGTAGGTCTCGGCGCTGAGTTCCGTGACCCCTCTCGGCATGTTGATTGCCCAGTCCGCGCCGGCGCCGGTCGCGACCAGCAGGCCGGTTACGCACAGAGACAGTCTTCGTATCATTAAAATCTCACCCTGTAGGCCAAAAAATGGCCCGCATTTCCGTTTTTCCTGCTGCCAACGACAAGGGCAGATAGTACCGCGATCGCCCCTGATAACGGTGCCACATCGAGACGCGAGAAAACTGTCGGAAGCGGGAGCCTCCCGGCCAAATCGATGCATTCTTCAGGGTGTCAAATCCAGGGTGCCGTAACCGTTGCGAACAAGAAGCCCCGTTTATGTTTCCTGGACTGCTGTTTCTCAGAAGTCCGGCGAGGCACGCCGGTCAAAGGCCTGTGAAGTGTACTCAAACGCCCCGGACCATGCAAACCACCCGGCAGAGTCTGCAACGCATAATCGTCAATGACAACAAAGAGTTACTTTAGCTCCACAAGGCCGTAACGGGCGCAGTTGCAGAGCTGGCGGCGAGCGGAACGGGTGCCGCAACACATTCGAGATCGTCAGCGCGAACGGCGACCGATCTGGCTGACGTCGAAGCGGATTTCCCCTGGCGAAGTTTGCCCTGAAGCCTGTCCCCGGCCCCATGCATGCCCGAAAACCAGCTCGAGGCGCAGCGACAGTGGTCCTTCCCCGAAAGCTTCCGCGAGCGCCCGTTGCATCTCTCTGAAGCGGCCCTTGCCCGTCAGTGTTTGTCGCCGCCGCTCGAGGCTGTTGCGTGCACCAGCCAGTGCGAGGTCGTTGAAAAGGGCCTCCGGGCTGCGGTAGGTGACCGTCAGGTAGTCGACGTCGAGTACCGGTTCGCGCAGCCCCGCCTTGACAAGCGCATCGCCCACGTCGTGCATGTCGATGAACGCATTCACATGTTCTTCCCGGTCAACGGCACTCCACGCTTGCCTCAGCTGGTCGAGACTGTCGGGCCCGAGTGTCGAGAATACCAACAGGCCGTCCTTTCGCAGCACGCGGCCAATCCCGGCAAAAAACGCCGGCAGATCGTCGATCCAGGGCAACAGCATGTTGGCGAAAACGAGGTCGACGCTGCCGGCCTGCAACGGCAGCCCTGCGGCATCGGCCTGCAGCTCCGCGATCGCGGCAAACCTCGAGCGCGCCCTCTTCGCCCGCTTGAGCATGCACATCGACGAATCGAGACTGAGCACATGGCTCCGCCTGTAATGGCGCGCCAGCGCGCGGCTCGCGGTACCCGTTGCAGCACCGGCATCGAGAATTCGTTCTACGTTAAGCAGCATGGGCGACATCCGCTCGAACAGGCCCTTGGCCGCGTGCCGGTGCACGAAATCGACCTGGTCAAAGGTCGCCGCCGCACGGTCGAAGCGCCGGCAAACGTCTCGATGTCTCAGGGCGCCTGGTTTTTCGATGTCCATATTCATCGCGATCCGTGTCAGTCTCGCTTTCGCCTGGCCGCATTATTCATGAACGGCACAACGTCCAACCTCAACCGTTCATGAATAATGCGAGTGAAGTTCACGAAAAATGCGACCTTGCGATTATTCAACAAAACCATCGTATTGGCGTCGCGCAATCGTCGTGCGAGTCGTTCACGATGTCACAATGCTCGGTCGTGGACAAAGACTAAGGCGTTGCGGAGCCGCAATTGTTCGTCGCGCTTTCCCCGATTATTGTGTTTTCTGTGGCGGTGGCGCGGTTGGCTACTTCTGTATCAATTGCCGCTACGACCTGCCCCGCATTTCCACGGCCTGCGGCCGCTGCGGGCAGCCGGTCCGCGTTCGCCTGCCGCGTGGCATCGAATGCGCGGACTGCCAGCGACGTCCGCCGCCGTATTACCGCGCACGCTCCGCCGTCCTATACGCATTTCCCGTCGATACCGGACTGAAGTCGCTCAAGTTCGGTCATGCGCTTTATTATGCGCCCGCATTCGCGGAACTGCTGTTTGCGGAATTTTTGCAGCACTTTCAGGATGCCGATGCGTTGCTGCCAGTGCCGCTGCACCACTGGCGTCATTCCCTGCGGGGCTTCAACCAGGCGGTCGAACTGTGCAAGCCGTTGAGCCGCGAGACCGGCCTGCCGCTGCTCCGTAGCGCGAAACGCATCCGCCGAACGAGGCCACAGACGGGCCTCGACGCGGCCGCGCGCCGGCGGAATGTCAAAGATGCCTTCGCGGTCACCGGTAAACTGAATTGCCGCCACCCGCTGATCGTCGATGACGTGATGACCACGGGAGAAACCTGCCGCCAGCTTGCCCACGCGCTTCTGGATGCCGGCGCGGTCACGGTCGGTGTTCTGACTGTGGCTCGCGCTTCGCCCGTTCGCTGAACTTGCGTTTCTATCGCCACCGCAGGAGCGCTGCCCGAGGGTGTTCCACGTGCTCAGACACGGGAAACTCGCTCGTGGAACACCCTCGGGCAGCGCCCCTGCTCAGTGCCATGCTGCCTGGCAGGCGCAGTTCCGGTCGCCTGCGACCCGTCTCCCTCAGCTTGCCGGGGTGAACGTGTAATCGAGCAGGATGCCGATGAAAATCGCCATGCCGATGTAGTGATTGTGCAGGAATGCCTTGAAACAGCCCTCCGGATGGCGATCTCTGGCGAGCCATTGGTGATACACCATCAGTAATGCCGTAACGGCAACCGACGCGAAGTACCAGCGGCCGAGCTCGGCCATGTTGCCGATCAGCGCCAGCGCCAGCAGCATCAGGATCTGCAGGCCCCCGATCACGAAAAGATCGGCGTCGCCAAACAGAATGGCCGTCGACTTCACGCCCAGTTTCAGGTCGTCATCGCGATCTACCATTGCGTAAAAGGTGTCGTAAATCACCGCCCATATCAGCGCGGTTCCGAACACGAGCCATGCAAGCTGAGCTGTTTGCCCGGTTTGCGCGGCGAACGCCATTGGCACGGCCCAACCGAATGCCGCACCCAGTACGAATTGCGGAATGGACACGAAGCGCTTTATGAACGGGTAAATGATTGTGAGTCCCGCTGCGATTATGGCCAGTACCTGCGCCGGCCGGTTCAGCATCGCCGCGAGACCGACCGCAATGAGCGACAACGCGACGAACAAGGTAAGTGCTTCTACAGGCGCAACAGCGCCCGTTGCGAGCGGGCGGGCCCGGGTGCGCGTCACATGGGGATCGATCTTGCGATCCGCAAAGTCGTTGAGCACGCAGCCGGCCGACCGCATCACGACAACGCCCACGAAAAATACGATAAAGACGCCGCCGTCAGGGTGCCCCTCGCCGGCCAGCCAAAGGGCCCAGAGCGTAGGCCACAGGAGAAGCCACACGCCGACGGGCTTGTCGAGCCGCATCAGCTGGACGTAGTTCCTGAGCTGATTCGCGAAGCTCGCTGCCGGACGCGCTTGCGCAAGGTTTTTGTTCATAGGTCGGTTACCCGCTCAGGCCTGCCGGCCAGAGTACCAATGGCCTGCGGCCAAAGTAACAGATTGCAGCATCAGATTTTTCCGTAGCGTGCCGACTCGCCGATCCATCGACGCACGATCGCGTCACCCATTTGCGGGGACTTTCGCCGCAGGGTTTCCGCGGCAACCCGCACACGGGGCATGAGTTCCGCATCGCGCAACAAATCCGCAACCCGGTATTGGGGCAGACCCGTCTGGCGCGTGCCGAGCAACTCGCCCGGTCCGCGCAATTCGAGATCCCGTTGCGCGACGACAAAGCCGTCGTTGGTTTCCCGCAGCACGGCCAGGCGACTCCGCGCAAGCTGGCCGAGCGGCGCCCGATACAACATCACGCAATGACTTTGTGCGGCGCCGCGGCCGACACGACCACGCAATTGATGCAGCTGCGCTAGCCCCATGCGTTCCGCGTTTTCGATAATCATGAGGCTCGCATTCGGCACATCGACGCCCACCTCGATGACTGTCGTCGCAACGAGAACGTCGATTTCGGCGTCCTTGAACGATCGCATGACACGATCTTTCCCGGCAGGTTTCATGCGGCCGTGAACGATGCCGACGCGCAATGTCGGCAGCGCCGTGCGCAACATTTCGTAACTGGCCTCCGCGGCCTGAACGTCGAGAACCTCCGATTCCCCGATCAGCGGGCAAACCCAGTACGCTTGCTGTCCCGTCGCACAGGCCGACCGGACGCGATCCACGATTTCATTGCGCCGCGTGTCCGGCAGCGCAACCGTGTGGACCGGCTGGCGGCCGGGCGGCAGCTCGTCGATCACCGAGGAGTCGAGATCCGCGTATGCCGCCATCGCCAGTGTCCGCGGGATGGGGGTCGCCGTCATCACGAGCTGATGCGGAAAGCCGTTCTGCCCGATGCCTTTGTCTCTTAAAGCCATGCGCTGGTGCACGCCGAAGCGATGCTGCTCGTCGATCACGACGAGCGCCAGTTTGTCGAACGACACTCCTTCCTGGAACAGTGCGTGCGTGCCGACGACGAGCGGAGCCGCGCCGCTCGAGATCGCGTCCAGCGATGCGCGCCTTTTTGCGGAACGAAGAGTGCCGCTGAGCCAGGCAAGTTGAATGCCGGAGTCGCGAAACCACGAAGAAAAATTATGCAAATGCTGCTCGGCGAGCAGCTCGGTTGGCGCCATCACCGCGGCCTGGACGCCGCACGCAATCGCTTTGAGACATGCGACTGCGGCTACGACCGTCTTGCCGGATCCGACATCGCCCTGCACCAGCCGCATCATCGGATGCGGTTGCCTCAGGTCCTCCGTTATTTCCTCAATGACCCGGGCCTGCGCGGCCGTAAGGCGAAACGGCAGCCTGGCGATAAATTGCTGCTGAGCGTCGTCGCCGCCTCGCAACGGGATCGCCGCTTCCTTTTTCGCGAGCCTCCGCAGATTTTGCAGGCTCAGGTAGTGCGCGAGCAGTTCCTCGAATGCAAGCCTGATCCGGCAGGGGTGCCGGCCGCTTTCAATACTCGCGAGATCGGCATCCGGCGGGGGTCGGTGCAGAAACGTCAGCGCTTCGGCGAGGGACGGCATGCCCAATTCGCTGCAGATTTCCTGCGGCAGTAATTCCGCCGGCGGTGCGGATTGCATGAGCTTCAACGCCTGGCCGGCCAGATTGCGCAGGCGGCCCTGCTGCACGCCTTCGGTGGTCGGATAAACCGGCGTCAGCGAGTCGCTCAATACGGGGTTTTCGCCATCCCGCAGGATTCGGTATTCGGGGTGCACCATCTCGAGGCCGACCGGCCCGGGCCGGACGTCGCCGTAACAACTGACCGCGGCGCCGCTCTGGAACTGCGCCTGCTGCTGTTTTGAGAAATGGAAAAACCGCAGCGTGATCTGACCCGTTCCGTCGCCCAGGCGTACGAGCAGGCTGCGGCGTCCGCGATAAACGGTTTCGGCCAACAGCACCTCGCCGCTGACGAGACATCGCATCCCCGGCTTCAACCCACCGAGTCGATTGAGTTCCGTGCGATCCTCGTAGCGCAAGGGCAGGAGGAACAGGATATCCTCGATCCGGTGGAGGCCCAGCCGTTCGAGTTTTTCGGCGAGCGCGGGGCCGACTCCTGTAAGCCGGGTCAGATTCGATTGCAGGTCTTGCACCGTCGGCAGGACTACAGAACCAGGATTGCCTCTGCTTCCACGTCCGCGCCTTTGGGTAGCGAGGCGACGCCTACGGCGGCCCGGGCCGGATACGGTTCGCTGAAATAATCGGCCATGACCGCGTTCACGGTCGTGAAATTGCCGAGGTCGGTCAGGTAAAGCGTCAGTTTGACGATCCGGTCCAGGTCGCCGCCGGCGGCGGTTGCGACCGCTTTCAGGTTGTCGAAGACCCGCCTGGCGCGCTCCTCGAAATTGCCTTCCACCAGCGTCATGGTGGCAGGGTCGAGCGGAATCTGTCCCGACAGGAACACCAGGTCGCCGCTCTTTATGGCCTGGGAATAGGTGCCGATTGCCGACGGCGCGCGATCAGTGTGAACGGCTTTCTTGCTCAATTCTCTTCTCCCCTGATGTCAATGCACACGCGCGGCGACGTTTTTATGACACGAACCTATGCGCATGCCCGGGCTACGCGTATGACGTTCGGCATCTTGCGGACATTGCCCATTATTTTCGCCAGATGATTCCGGTCCTTGACCTGCAGCAGGAAGGTGAGCACCGAACAGTCGTCGTGACGATCGAGTACCGACACCTGCTCGATGTTGGATTGCGAATCCGCGATCGTCGCAGCCACCTCGGCGAGTGTGCCGGTCTTGTTCACCGTATCCACATGAATCTGGCTCGAGAACTCACGGTCGATGTCCTTTTCCCAGCTCACGGCGATCCACTTTTCCGATTGTTTGCGAAAGTTCGAGAGGTTGCCACACACATTTCTGTGTATTACAACGCCGCGACCGGAGCTCAGGTACCCCATTACCTCGTCGCCCGGAACCGGATGACAGCATTTCGCATAGCTGACGACCACCCCTTCCGTGCCTGCGATTACCAGGCTGGCTTCCCTTGATGCGCCCGCGCCATCGATTGCACCCTTGGCATTGCTGACGCCGAGGAGCAGCCTTGCGGTCAGCGGGGCAAGCCTTTCTCCCAGTCCGATCTGTTCGAACAATTCACCAGGCTCCGTCAGTCCCAGTTCCTTGAGCGCCTCGCGCAGCCTGACCCTGCCGATCTTGCGCAGTGACGACCCCAGGTCCTTGAGCGACCGGTCGAGAAGGCGCTTGCCGAGATCGACGGATTCGCTGCTGCGCATGTTCTTCATGTGGTGGCGTATCGCGGAACGCGCTTTCGCCGTCGCAACGAAAGTGAGCCAGTTCGGATTGGGCCGCGCGCCGCGCGCGGTGATGATCTCGACGGTCTGGCCGTTCTGCAGCCGGGTGCGCAACGGCACCAGGTTGCGATCGATCTTGGCAGCAACGCAACGGTTGCCGACGTCCGTATGCACCGCGTAGGCAAAGTCGACCGTGGTCGCGCCCTTCGGCAAGGGTTTGATTTCACCCTGCGGCGTGAACACGTAGATCTTGTCCGGAAACAGATCGACCCTGACGCTCTCGAGAAACTCCTCGGGGCTGCCGGACTCCTGTATCTCCACCAGGTGAGCGAGCCATTCGCGGGCACGGCGCTGCGGCGTCGCGGTGGTTTTGTCGACAGCTTTGTATTGCCAGTGCGCGGCGACGCCGGACTCAGCCACACGATCCATGTCCGCGGTGCGGATCTGCACTTCCAGCGGCAGGCCCTTCGGGCCGAACAGCGTCGTATGCAGCGACTGGTAGCCGTTGATGCGCGGGATCGCGATGTAATCCTTGAATCGCCCGGGCATCGGCTTGTACAAACCGTGCACGAGCCCAAGCGTCTGATAACAGGTATTCACGTCGCCGACAATGATGCGGAAGCCGTACACGTCGACGACATCCGAGAGCAGGCGCTTCTTTTCCGACATCTTCTTGTAGATGCTGTAGAGATGCTTCTCGCGGCCTAACACCTCACCCTCGATACCCGCATCTTTCAAACCGTCGCGCATGCGCTCGGAGATCTTCTTGACAATCTGCCGCTGGCTGCCTTTGCTCCTGCGCACTGCTTTCTCGAGCACGCGGTAACGAAACGGATACAGGTAACGAAAACCAAGATCTTCGAGATCGATCTTCATGTGATTGATGCCGAGGCGGTTTGCTATGGGCGCATAAATTTCCAGCGTCTCCTTTGCAATCCGGACCTGTTTTTCGCGCGGCATCGCGTCGAAAGTGCGCATGTTGTGCAAGCGGTCGGCCAGCTTGACGAGGATTACGCGGATATCCTCGATCATCGCCAGGATCATCTTGCGAAACGTTTCGGCCTGCGCTTCCGCGCGGCTGTGAAAGTGCATCTGGTCGAGTTTGCTGACGCCGTCGACGAGCGCAGCCACTTCGCTGCCGAATTGTTCTTCGAGTTCGGCGACCGGCGTTGCGGTATCTTCGATCACGTCATGCAGAATGGCCGCGGTGATCGCCTTGGCATCCATGCGCATGTCGGCGAGCGTCTGCGCAACCGCGACCGGGTGGGATATGAACGCTTCGCCGCTCAGGCGCTTCTGCCCGCGGTGCGCACTGGCGCCGAACTCGTAGGCCTGCAGCACCTGCTCGATGTGCTCGCGCGGCAGGTAGGATTCGAGCGTCTCGATCAGGCGACGCAGCCCATGGTCGCGCCTTACCGAGGTACCGGGCAGTTTAGCGAGAATTGTCGCAGCGTAGTCCATGACCGATCATACCCGGTTGCGCGGTGAGCCGCCGCCACCGAGGGGACTCTGCACAGGTCAGAAGAGGTGCTGTAGGAGCCCGCCATTGCGGGCGACCTGCGCGGCATTCGCCGAGGGCGGTGGTCGCCCGCAATGGCGGGCTCCTACGTCCCTTGATCAGGCCTTGGCCAGAGTTTTCCTAGTCGCCGATGGAAATTCCGCGCATCGGGATGATCTCCTCGGCGGCTTCCGGCTGCAGGAATTCGTCCGTGGCCGGTTGTTCGACCTCGTCCAGAATTGACGGCGTTATGTGTCCCGCCGCAATTTCACGCAACGCTATAACCGTGGGCTTGTCATTTTCGGCATCGACGAGCGTGTCGGCGCCATGAGCGATGCGACGCGCGCGCTTCGACGCGACCAGCACCATCTCGAAAATGTTGTCGACGTTATCAAGGCAGTCTTCGACCGTAATCCTGGCCATTCAATAGTTACTCCGGCATCGGCCCGAATCACCAGGCAGCGCCAATCAAGGTAGTTATGAATACAGACCGGCCAGTTTACTGCAAGTTCAGCGAAGGATGGAAGCGGCCCCGCGTTTCTGCGCGGTCGGTGCGGTTGGCTTCGGTGCAGCCGCCGGTCGAGACAATGGCTTCGAGCTCCCGCGCCGAATTCTTGAGGTCGTCGTTGACGATCGCGTAGTCGAACTCGTGCCAGTGCGACATGTCCCCGATCGCATCCTCGAGGCGCCTGGCGATGACGGCCTCGCTGTCAGTGCGGCGATCGCGCAAACGCCGCTCCAGTTCGGCAAGAGACGGCGGCAGTATGAAGATCGTCACGCAGTCCGGCTTTGACTGCCGGACCTGCCGGGCGCCCTGCCAGTCGATTTCCAGGATCACGTCACGGCCCTCTGCGAGACGGGCCTCGACCTGGGCGCGCCCGGTGCCATAGCGATTGTCGAAGACCCACGCAGACTCCAGCAGTTCGCCGGCGCTGTCGAGACGGGCAAATTCTTCCTTACTGACGAAAAAGTAATCGCGGCCATCGACCTCGTTGCTGCGCATTTTCCGGGTCGTGTACGAAATCGAGAAACTCAAACGCGGGTTTCCGCGGAGCAGAGCCTTGACCAGGGTTGTCTTGCCCGCACCCGATGGCGCAGCGATGACGAACAATTTCGCGGTATGCACGGCCTACTCGACGTTCTGGATCTGTTCGCGCATCTGTTCGATCAGTACTTTGAGTTCAACGGCGGCGCGCGTGGTTCCGGTATCGGCGGATTTCGAGCCCAGCGTATTGGCTTCGCGGTTCAGCTCCTGCATCAGAAAGTCGAGCCGGCGTCCGACCGCTTCCTCGCTGTCGATTGCCAGGCGGATTTCGCTGATATGGCTTTCGAGCCGGTCGATTTCTTCGTCGACGTCGAGCTTTTGCGCAAGGAGCGCGAGTTCCATTTCGAGCCGTGCCGGGTCTGCATCGATGTCGAGCTTGTCCAGGCGTTCCTTCTGTTTTGTGCGCGCGGCCGCTAACACCTCCGGCATCCGGGAACGCACCGATGCGGCGATTTCAAGTACCTCGCGGCAGCGTGAGTCAAGCATCTCGGCGATACGCTGACCTTCGCTCAGCCGCATTGCGGACAGATCGTCGAGCGCCGCGCGGATGGCATCGGCTGCTTCGCCAAATAGCGGCTCGGCGTCGACTTCCGGCTCTTCAAGGACACCGGGCCAGCGCAGTACGTCGATCGCGTTGAGACCGCGCAGGTCCGGCAGCATGGCGGTCAGTTCGCCGGCGCGGCGGCCTATTTGCGCCACCAGCGCCTGGTTGAGCGAGAGGTCAGCCTGCTTCCCGGGCGCGCGTCGATAATGCAGGGTACAGTCGACCTTGCCGCGTCTCACGGTTGCACCAATCAGCTGCCGAAGGTCCGACTCTCTCGGGCGTAGTTCTTCCGGCAGGCGAAACTGGATGTCGAAGTAACGGTGGTTGACGGCTTTGAGTTCGCAGGTCAGGACGCCGGTCGCCGACTCTGCGGTATGTCGCGCGAAGCCTGTCATACTATGTAACATGAAATTCCCCGAAGACCCGGAAGACCCCTGCGCCGCTCAATCGACTTTTTTATTGACGCGGTCACTGACAGATCGATTACGGGCATTCATACTGCCGCCCGTCAGTGAACGCGACACGATGTTCGGTTCAAGGCTGCAATAATTCTAACCCGAAGCGTTACAGCCGTGGCGATCGGCTTCGGCCGGTTTGCGGCGCCGTTGCCCCGCGCGAACTCAGGCGGCCGAACCAAAGTAACGGAAGATCCTAATCAGCATGCAGATCGAATACGCCAAAGTCTCCGCGGTCGGAGACCGTCAGGACAACCAGGACCGTGCCGCCGTGGTCGTGGCAGAGACGGCAGCGCTGATGCTGGTATTCGACGGCATGGGGGGGCACTCGGACGGCGCGCGCGCGGCCGAAACGGGCCTGAAGACGGTGCAGGACATGTTCACTGCGGCGCGGTTGCCGATTTTCGACCCGCAGGGGTTCCTTTATACGGCGCTCGCGCGGGCACACGACGAGGTCGTGCGGATCGGCGCCGACCTGCCGGTCGATTTTCGGCCACGGGCGACTTGCGCGGTCTGTCTGATACAGGAAAGCGGCTCATACTGGGGGCACGTCGGCGACAGCCGCATTTATCATATGCGCGAGGGCAGAGTGCTTTCGAGGTCCAGGGATCACAGCCACGTCGAGGTGCTGATCCAGGAAGGAGCCATCACGGAAGAGGAAGCGCTGGACCATCCGATGCGCAACTTCGTCGAATGCTGTATCGGCGGCGATGCTCCGGTGCCGGATATGAGTATCACGCGGAAAAAACGTCTCAGTCCGGGAGACGTCCTGCTCGCTTGCAGCGATGGCTTATGGTCCGGTATGAATGACGAAGAAATCGCGCGCCTTGCAACCCGCCCCAACGAAACCCTTGCCGACAACCTGAAAGCCCTGAGCGTCAGGGCGCTCACAACCAACGCCCCGTACAGCGACAATACAACCGGAACCGTACTGCGCTGGCTCGGCGACTCCTGACTTTGGCCCTGGTCCGCTATCATGGCGGAACGTCATTGCCCGACGTTCCGAGGAGACTTCAGTATGCGACCGAGCGGCCGCGCGCCCGATCAGATGAGGCCAGTGCGCTTCACCACCAATTTCACCAGGCATGCCGAGGGCAGCGTGCTTGCCGAGTTCGGCGACACCAGGGTGCTGTGCACGGCCAGCGTCGAGAATCGGGTGCCGCCCTGGATGCGCGGCGCTGGACGGGGCTGGGTTACCGGAGAATACGGCATGCTGCCGCGTGCGACCCATTCACGGACGATGCGCGAAGCAGCGCGCGGCAGGCAGGGTGGCCGCACCATGGAAATTCAGCGACTCATCGGCAGGTCCCTCAGAGCGGCGACGGACCTGGAAGCGCTTGGCGAGCGCACGATTACGCTTGACTGCGACGTGTTGCAAGCGGACGGCGGTACCCGCACGGCGGCCATCAGCGGCGCCTACGTTGCATTGCAGCTGGCCGTGCAAAAACTCACCGCGGCGAGGCTGCTGAAGACGAATCCGGTGCATGGCCAGATCGCCGCGGTTTCCGTCGGCATCTATCGGGGCACGCCGGTGCTGGATCTCGACTACGACGAGGACGCGGAAGCCGAAACGGACATGAACGTGGTCATGAACGAAGCGGGCCGGTTCATTGAGGTACAGGGAACCGCGGAAGGGCACGCCTTCAGCCTTGAGGAGTTGAGCGCGCTGCTCGAACTGGCCAATGCCGGCGTCTGCAGGATCATCGAGGCGCAGAATGAGGCGCAGATCGGCGCCGGCCGACAGCCTGAAGCGCCCGGCCGTTGGCCATGAATTTCAGCATGAATTCGAGCATCAGCCGCGGCACCAGAAAAGTTGTTGTTGCCAGCGACAATCGCGGCAAATTGCTTGAGATCCGGCAACTGCTCGCGAGGCTCCCCATCGAAGCGGTGTCCCAGTCGGAATGCGGCGTCACGGCGGCGGCGGAAACGGGCGTGACGTTCCGCGAAAATGCGTTGCTGAAAGCACGGCACGCAGCGGAGCGCACCGGTCTGGCAGCGATCGCCGACGACTCCGGACTTGCGGTTGCCGCATTGGACGGGCGGCCTGGCGTTTACTCCGCGCGTTATGCCGGGCAGCAGGCGACCGACGCGCAGAACGTGGACAAACTGCTGGCCGATCTTGTTGCGATAAACGATCCGCATCGCGGCGCCAGTTTTCATTGCGTGGCGGTATACGTCGAGGCCGAGGATGCCGCGCCGCTCGTGGCCGAGGGCGTGTGGACGGGCCGGATCCTGAAGGAGCGCCGCGGCCGCGGCGGATTCGGCTACGACCCGGTGTTCTTCGATCCGCTAAGGCAGAAGGCGGCCGCGGAGATGAGCGCCGCGGAGAAAAACCTCGCAAGTCACCGCGGGCAGGCATTTCGCGAACTCGCGGCCCTCATCAAGGCGCGGGCGGGTACGGCATGACGCTGCCGCCTCTGTCCCTGTACGTGCATCTTCCCTGGTGCGTCCGCAAGTGTCCCTACTGCGATTTCAACTCGCATACGGTGGGCGAGGCGACCGACAAACGCCGTTATCTCAAAGCGCTGATCGCCGACCTCAGGTCGGAGGCGGGGCGCGCCGGCGGCCGGGTCGTGGAAACCGTGTTCCTCGGCGGTGGGACGCCGAGCTTTTTCAGCGCCGCCGAGATCGGTGAACTGCTCGCCGAAATCGATGCCGCGTTCCTGCTGGCGGAAAATGCCGAGATCACCCTGGAAGCGAATCCCGGCGTGGTCGAGCGCGACCAGCTTGCAGCTTACCGGCGCGCCGGCATCAACCGGCTGTCGCTCGGTGCGCAGAGCTTCAGCGACCAATCGCTGCAGCGCCTCGGCCGCATTCATGGCGTCAGTGACATTCTGAGTGCCTGGCGCGATGCCGAAAAAGCGGGTTTTGACAGCATTAACCTGGACCTGATGTACGCCCTGCCCGGGCAAACTCTCGACCTGGCTGCGCGCGACGTTCAGCAGGCCATCGCGTTGTCGCCGCCGCACATTTCCTGGTACCAGCTGACGCTGGAGCCGAACACCGTTTTCCATGCGAAACCGCCGGCCGATTTGCCCGACGAGGAATTGAGTTGGGCGATCGGGGAGCACGGCGAGGATTTGCTCCGCGCTGCCGGATACGAGCACTACGAGACATCGGCGTACGCCAGGCACGGTTTTCGCTGCCGCCACAATCTCAATTACTGGCAATTCGGCGATTACCTGGCGACAGGCGCCGGCGCACACGGAAAAATGACCGACGGCGACGGCAATATATGGCGTTACCGGAAGCCGGCCCATCCTGCGGCCTACATGAAAGGAAGCGAAGCCGGGGCACTCGATTGCGTGCTGCAAAAGCTCGAGCCCGCGGACATTGCCTTCGAATACATGCTGAACGCGCTGCGCCTGAGGGACGGTTTTGCCGAAGCGAGCTTTCGCGCCCGCACCGGGCTGCCCTGGGGCGCGGTCGCGCCGGGCATGGACCGCGCCGCGGCGCTCGGCCTGATCGAATCGAGCGGCCAGGCCGCCTGGGCGCCGACGGCGCGCGGTCGCCGCTTTCTGAACGATTTGCAGGCGTTGTTCCTGCCCGAGCCGGCGCTTTATTCACAACGAGGGGCTTAGTCTGTGTTTTCCGTGCAGTAACTCCGGTAATTCAGCCCGGCTGTGGAGAAAGGCGTGCAAACTATTGAAAATTAAGACTTTAACAAATTGCACATAAAATAGACATTCTAACAAGCAGGCTTTAAAAATCCCGACTTAGCTCATTCACTCAATTTTCTTCCACATAGTTATCCACAGCTTTTGTGGATAATTACGGCGGCCCCGCGAGCCCTTGCGGGTGCCGCGGGTTCGCTATATCCTACGCGGCCTTTTCCCGTCGGGACCTGACGCGGACGGGGACACTCCATACGCTGCTCGCGAACAGGATTGCCGGAGACGATGCAATGAAGGCCGACATACATCCCGACTACAAGGAAATGAAAGTTACCTGCGGCTGCGGTAACGAATTCACGACCCGTTCCACGTTGGGCCACGACCTGCACGTCGAGGTCTGCTCGGCATGCCACCCTTTCTACACCGGCAAGCAGAAGATCGTCGATTCCGGCGGCCGCGTCGACAAGTTCCGCCGCAAGTACGGCATCAGCGAATAAGGTCCTGCCGGAGCCCGTGACAACGGGCGAACAGGCGACTCTGGACTCGCCCGCTCTCGCGGACTCCAGCAGCCCATCCCGCGGTTTCGTTCTGCCGTTCCATTTGCTCGCCTTTCCGGCTTACGGCAACATGGCGCATTGACGGCGCCCCGGATCCCGGCACGGCTTCGATAGCATACGAAAACCTCCTATGTCATCGCCAGTACAGTCGCCGATATAGAGCGCGATGCCGTGCGGGCGGACGGCACGGTCACCTGCGGTGCGCCGGCCGCATCAACCTGAGGAGAGTTATGACCAAAGATTCGTACACGCTGACCAGTCCCGACGGCGCGACGTCGATGGATCTGCCGGCGCGCAAGGGAACGCTCGGTCCGGATGTCATTGACATCAGCCGCTTGTATCGGGAGCAGGGTGTATTTACCTACGATCCGGGTTTCGTTTCGACCGGAAGCTGCGAGAGCGCGATCACCTACATCGACGGCGACGAAGGCGTGCTGTTGTATCGCGGGTATCCCGTCGTGCAGCTTGCCGAAAAGTCGAGCTTCATCGAGGTCGCCTATCTCCTTTTATACGGCGAACTGCCATTGGCGGCGGAATTGGCGCGATTCGATACGTTGATACGCACGCATACGATGCTGAACGAGGGCATGCTGCGGTTTTTCAACGGCTTCCGTTATGACGCGCATCCGATGGCGATGCTGTCCGCCGTGGTCGGCTCGATGTCGGCTTACTATCACGACACGATGGACGTGAACAATGCCGACGCACGCGAAGTGTTCACGCACCGCATCATCGCGAAGCTGCCGACCATTGCCGCGGCGGCCTACAAGCTGACTGCAGGACAACCGTTCATTTACCCCCGCAATGACCTTGGTTACTGCGAGAATCTGCTGCACATGTTTTTCGCGGTGCCGGCGGAGCCCTACAAGATCGACGAAGTTGCGGCCCAGGCAATCGACCTGCTGTTCGTCCTGCATGCGGATCACGAGCAGAATTGCTCGACTTCGACCGTGCGGATGGCGGGTAGCTCGGGAGCGAATCCCTATTCCGCGATCGCGGCCGGAATCGCAGCGCTATGGGGCCCCGCGCACGGCGGCGCGAATGAAGCCGTGCTGAAAATGCTGACGCAGATCGGCGAGGCGAAAAACATCCCGAAGTTCATCGCCAGGGCCAGGGCCAGGGACGATCCGTTCAGGTTGATGGGATTCGGACACCGCGTCTACAAGAGTTTCGATCCACGCGCGACCATCATCCGCGAGATGTGCCACAAGGTGCTGAAGCAAATGGGACGGAACGACACGCCGCTCTTCGACCTTGCGCTCGAACTGGAGCGAGTGGCGCTCTCCGACGAGTATTTCGTCGAAAAGAACCTGTATCCGAACGTCGACTTCTACTCAGGGATTATTTATCGGGCGCTCGGTATTCCGACGTCGATGTTTACCGTCATGTTCGCAATCGCGAGGACGGTGGGCTGGGTCGCTCACTGGCGCGAGATGATCACGGACCCGAACGGGCGCATCAGCAGGCCGCGCCAGCTTTATACCGGGCCGGTGCAGAGAGACTACGTCGCGGTCGAGAAGAGGTAGGAGTCCGCGAAGGGAGCGATCACCCTCGTTCCCCGGTCAGCAACTGGCGGACCGCCTGGGCGTCCGCGCGGCGCATGGGTTTGCCGTCGATCGGGCTGATCGGCGCCTGACGCACGCCATCCACCGGAAACACCGTCGCCTCGACTGCGCTTTCGTTGTGTATGAAACGAACCCCCGCAAAGGTTTCCGCCTGGTCGCGGCGGCTCTTCAGGCGTCGTTCGTACAGGCGGTAAGGCACGCGCATTTCCTGTAACTGCAGCGCGACCTGCTCGAAGTAGTCGGAAAATACATGCAGATTGATCGCCGAGTTCGAGGCAGCTGTGCCGTGTAATACAGGGCCTACCAGGCGCGGCCCGAACTGCGCGAGCAGTTCCATTGCAGAGAGCGCGGCGCGTCTCAACACCCGCAGCATGTCGCTGTGCGATTCGCGTCCGAACAGTTGCAGGTGTTCGCCCACTGCGCGCTCTATTTCGCTGTTGCCGGGCAGCACGCCGCGAGCCGACATGCCCAGCCGTTCCGCCGCTTTGATCTTGGCCGCCCGATAGTCCTGGATGCCCTGTTCGACAATGATTCGCGCGGCCTCCTGCGCCAGAACGTGTCTGGCGCGATCGAATCCGCCCGTCGTTTTTCTGCCCATGGTTTTTCTGCCCCTGGTCAGTGGCCGCAGTCCGCTCAAAAAATCGGTTCGGTTTTTTCGTCGTCATCGGTGGTATTGAATATGTCGGGCTGATTATCCGAATTTTCGCACTCCGGAACGTGATCCGAGCGGAAAATTTCGAACATGACATCCTCGAACGAATCGGCTGCGCTGGCGGGACAGCCCGTCGTTCTGGAAATCCTCACGTTGACGATGCCTTCCGGCATGGGCGAAGCGTTCTGTGGCGCACCTTTCAATGCGATCCGCATGAATTCGATCCACACCGGCAGCGCCGTTCTCGATCCTTCCTCGCCGGGACCCAGGGGCAAGTCATCATCGTAGCCGACCCAGACTACCGCCGCGAGGTCTGCGTTGAATCCGCCGAACCAGGCATCGCGACGGTCGTTCGAAGTGCCTGTCTTGCCGGATAGATCGCTGCGTCCCAGCGCTAGCGCACGCCGTCCGGTACCGCGCCGAATGACGTCGCGCATCATGTCGGAAACCAGGTAGGCGTTCTGCTCCGAGATGACCCGGGGCGCAAGTTTGATGCCGCGAAACAGTTCCGGGGCGGTGCTCGCGTCCGGCCGGTAGGTCTCCCCGACGGCAGCCATTTGTTCGAGCGTCATTTGCGGCTCGCCGTCGTCCTCGTAATTCGCAGTTCTCGGTGCGGCGCCCGCCGTTCTCCCGACCTCATCGGCCGTCAATGCCGCTTGCATGCCGTCGATGTTGTCGAGATCGCCTTCGCATTCAAGGCAGACAACAGGCGGCTCGGCGCGGTACAGGATTTCATCGTCCGGCCCGCTGATCGAGTCGATGAGGTACGGTTTTATGCCGTGGCCGCCATTCGCGAACACCGCGAAACCCTGCGCCATGTCGAGCGGCGTCGCGCTGCCGCCGCCGAGCGCCAGCGAGCCGTTTCGCGGCAGAGCGGCATCGCCGAAGCCGAATTTCGCAACGTGCCGCACGGCGTTGCCGATGCCGGTGTTGTTCAGCAGCAGGCGCACGGAAGCCAGATTCATCGAGCGCACCAGCGCTTCGCGCATGCGCTGCTCGCCGTAAAAGCGCCCGGTGTAATTGTGCGGACGCCACACCGCCTCGAGCTCGGACGAGTCGATGACGACGGGCGCGTCCAGGATGATGGTCGCCGGCGTGTTGCCCTGTTCCAGCGCCGCGGAATAAATGAAAGGTTTGAAAGACGAGCCCGGCTGGCGGGCCGCCTGGGTCACGCGGTTGAACTTGCTGATTGAAAAATCGAAGCCGCCGGAGAGACTCGTTATGGCGCCGTCCATCGGATCGACCGATACGACTGCAGCCTGCGCCTCCGGGACCTGGGCCAGCGCGAAGGACCCGCTGGTGGTCGGCATCAGATAGACGATATCTCCCGGGGCGAGCACGTCCGCAACCGTATCAGGCGCGGGCCCGGTGGCCTCGCGATCGACGAACGGCTTTGCCCAGGAGATGCCGCGCCACGGCACGCTATCGCTGCGTCCGTCCTGCAGCACGACCGTGGCGCTGTTGTCTTCGTTGAGCGCCGTGACCAGCGCCACCGGGAGGCCACCCGGATTGCCGTACTCGGCGAGCATCAGTTTGAGTTCGTCGGGCCATTCCGTGTAAGGCTTCAGCAATACGTCGGGCGCGGCCTGTACGGTACCTTCCGTGTTCGTGACGATGTTCGTTATGGGCCCGCGATAGCCGCGGCGCCGGCTGAATTCGAGCAGGCCGTTACGCAATGCGTAGTTGGCCGCCATCTGCAATTTCGAATCGAGCGTCGTGACGACCTTGTAGCCCGCGGAGTACGCATCCTCCCCGTAGCGATCCAGCATTTCGCGACGCGCCATTTCTGCGACCCAGGGCGCGGACAGCTCGTTCGCGGTGCCGTACAGCCGCGACTCCAGCGGATAAGCCATGGCCTCCTCGAATTCCGCATCGCTGAGGAAGTCGAGGTCGCGCATGCTGCGCAACACGTAATTGCGGCGCATCAGCGCATTCGAAGGACTGGTGACCGGGTTGTAATACGATGGCGAAGGCAGCACGCCGGCGATCGTCGCAGCCTCGGCAACGTTCATGTTCTGCAGGCCCTTGCCGTAGTAGACCTGGGCCGCCGCCGCCGCACCGTAGGCGCGCTGGCCGAAAAACATCTTGTTGACGAACAGCGCCATGATCTCCTGTTTGCTGAATTCCTGTTCGATCTTGTAGGCAAGAAACGCTTCCCGCAGTTTTCGCGTGAGCAGTACGTCGCGCGTGAGGAAATAGTCGCGCGCGAGCTGCTGCGTGATGGTGCTGCCGCCCCCGCCCTGACTGACGTCTCCGGAGCGCAGAAAACTGACTGCGGCGCGCAGGATGCCCCGGTAGTCGACGCCCGGATGCTCGAAAAAGCGGCGATCCTCGGCGGCGACGAATGCGTCGACGACATACTTCGGCAGATCGTCGAAGCTCACCAGGATGCGGCGGCGCTCGCCGATTTCGTCGATCAGGCGGCCGTCGCGGCTGTATATCCTGAGCGGAATCTGCAACGGGATCTCGCGGATCGTTTCCGCCTGCGGCAGGCCGGGCGCCACGTAATACCAGGCGCCGATGACCGCGGCGGTCACGGCCAGCATGACGGTGAGCCCGACGCCGGCAACCAGCACCAGCCACGGCGCATAGCGCCGCCGGGAGATGCGGGCGGACCCCGTCATTTGTCGGTCGTTTTTCAACATGGTCGCCAGTGTTTCAAGTGGAATCCGCGATCGGACGATACGGCGCGGGGATTGACCTTCTGCGCGAAAAAGCGTTCATTGCGTGCTGATAACGCGTGCCCACGTGGCCTGATGATAGCCAGCCCAGGGGCTTCTGTCAGGTCCCGTGTCATGTTTCGCGCGATGTACAGGGGGGTCTTCCGGGCACGGCTTTCAGGATGTCGCGGTCGCCGGGCAGCGCCGCTGACCGCAACCCGGAACGATACGAATTCAGGGGCCCTCAGAGGTCCGGGAAAGGGGGGTTCAGGCGGTTTCCGGCCGGAATGGGGGTCGTCTGTTGCCAGCGCCAACCAGTTCACGGAATCGGGAAGTCTCCCGGCAGTACCATAGGCAAGCCGGATCGTGAACAAAGTCACGTTTTATTTAACTTTTTGTTGATATATAGTTAAATCGCTTTGCTCAGGTCCAAACTAAAATAGACCCGCAACCTACCGAGCTAAAAGGAAAAACACGTGCTTTTCCGCAGAAGAACTCAGCCATTGTTGGGCCTCGACATCACCACCTCGTCGGTCAAGCTGATAGAGCTTTCGCAAAGCGGCAAGCGCTATCGGGTCGAGTCATATGCAGCAGAGCCCACGCCGCCCAGCTCGGTCAACGAGAAGGCGATCGTGGACGCCAAGGCGGTCGGTGAGGCCATCCGGCGGGCGGTCAAGCGCTCGGGTGCCAAGGCGACGGATGTGGCGGTCGCCATCAGCGGCGACGCAGCCATTACCAAAGTCATTCAGATGCCGAAGAGCCTGTCGCAACGCGATCTCGAAGGTCAGGTTGAGATCCAGGCCGACCAGTACATTCCGTTTCCGATGGAAGAAGTCAGTTTCGACTATGAAATTGTCGGCCCGAACGCAAACGATCCCGAATTGATGGACGTGCTGCTTGTCGCCACGCGCACCGACAACGTCGAGCAACGCCAGGCGGCGGTGCAGGCGGCCGGCCTGCATGCGCATATTGTCGACGTCGAAGCGTTCGCGCTGGAGAACGCCTGCCAGCTCCTGAGCCACCAGATCCCCGACAGCGGCATCGGTCAGTCCGTCGCAATCGTGGATATCGGTGCGAGCAGCACCACGTTCAGCGTGTTGAAGGATCTCAAGGTCATTTATACGCGCGACTTCGCCTTCGGCGGCCAGCAGCTCACCGAGGAAATCATGCGCACCTACGGGCTCAGCATGGAGGACGCAGGCCGCGCGAAAAAACAAGGCGGGCTGCCGAGCAACTATCAACCCGAGGTCCTCGAGCCTTTTGTCGACGACATGACCCAGCAGGTCAGCCGTTCGTTGCAGTTTTATCTTGCGTCCGGCGGCGGACGCGAACAGCCGGACATGATCCTCGTTTGCGGCGGATGCGCGAACATTCCCGGAATTGCGGACGTTATTTCGAGCCGGGTCGGCATTCCGACCGAAGTCGGCGATCCGCTGGGACAGATGAAAATATCTTCGAAGGCGAAATCTCAGGGCGTGCACAAGGACTCGACTGCGCTACTGACAGCCTGCGGACTTGCATTGAGGAGCTTCGACTAATATGCCACGCATTAACCTCCTCCCATGGCGTGAAGAGGAACGCAAGAAACGCCAGCGCGATTTCCTTGTCTCGATGGGAGGCGCTTTTGTTGCAGCAATCGTCGTCGTCGGTCTGACAATGTTTTTCTATGGACAGATGATCGACGGTCAGGAGTCGCGCAACGCCAGGTTACAGGCAGAGATCGCCGAACTGGACAAGAGCATCAAGGAAATCGACGGCCTGGAGGCGCAGAAGGAGCGTCTGCTCGCGCGCATGGAAATTATCGAGCAGTTGCAGCGCAGCCGGCCGGAAATCGTGCACCTTTTCGACGAGGTCACCCGGCAACTGCCTGACGGCGTCTACCTGACCGGCATGAAGCAATCGGGATCGGCGGTCGAGGTGACGGGCGTTGCCCAGTCCAGTACCCGGGTTTCCGCGCTGATGCGGCAGATCGACCGGTCCGAGTGGCTAACCGATCCGGATGTGGTCAAGGTCGAGACGACGGAGGAGGGTCCCGCCCGGCAAGCCCGTTTCATCGTGACTTTGAAGCAGATCCGCCATGGCGAGGAAGCCGAAGAACTGGAGGATGCGGGATGAGCCTCGTTGATGAACTCAGAAGTCTTGACGTCAACGACATAGGGCGCTGGCCGCTGGTATTTCGCGCTGTCGTAATCGGCCTCGTGTTCGCCGTTGTCCTGGGCTTTGGTATTTACTGGTTTATTGTCGAAGACCGCGCGCCGCAACTGAAGCGCGCCCAGGATGAAGAGCAGACCTTGCGCGTTGCCTTCGAGAGCAAGCAGAAGAAGGCGGCGAATTACGACCAGTACAAGGAACAGCTCGCGCAAATGGAGCAGTCCTTCGGCACCATGCTGCGCCAGCTTCCGGGCGAAACCGAGATACCGAGCCTGATCGTCGACATTTCGCAAACCGGACTCGCCGCAGGGCTTCAGGAAAAGTTGTTTCAGCCGCAGCCGGAAATCCCGAGGGATTTCTACGCGGAGAAACCGATACTCATTCAGCTCGCCGGCAGCTATCACGACATCGCAAATTTCGTCAGCGGGGTAGCAGCGTTGCCGCGAATCGTTACCCTGCACAATATCAATGTAACGACGGAGAATGCTGAGAGTTTCGATCGGTTGTCCATCGAGGTTACGGCGAAAACGTATCGCTATCTTGAGGAGGCACAACAACAATGAAAGCTTCCATCAGCAAAATACTTTTGCCGGTCGTGCTTGCCGGCGGCTTGGGGTTGACGGGTTGCTCCGGGGATATGGACGACCTCGATCGATATATCAACGAAGTCAAGGCGCGTCCGGGCGGCATCATCGAGCCGCTGCCCGAGATAACGCCCTACGAGGTGTTCACCTACGTTGCTGACACGGAAGGCCTGCGCTCGCCGTTCGTCCCCGATTCACCTCAGGCGGCCGCCGGTCCCGGAGGTGGAACGCGTCCGGACGCAGAACGAAGCCGTGAATTCCTCGAGCAGTTTCCGCTCGATACGCTGCAGATGGTTGGCACGCTCGCATTGGGCGATGCTACTTACGGTCTCGTGCAGACCCGGGACGGTCTCATCCATCGCGTGTCGCCGGGTAACTATGTCGGCCAGAATGACGGCCGGATCGTTGCCGTGACGGAATCGGAAATTCAAGTTGTCGAAATTATATCGGACGGAATCGGCGGCTACCTGGAACGGGATGCCGCTATCGGTCTTTCGGACTGAAGCCTGAATGGAACTGGGAGTAACAGGAATGACGCTCAAAATAAAGCCGACTATTGCCGTAAAAGGCGAACGGAACCGGCATTTGGGGAAGCAGCTGGTTCTGACGGCGCAGGCCGTGATCCTCATGTTGTTCGGCCTGGGCGCAAGCGCTCAGGAAGGCAACCGGCTGCAGGATATTCAAGTGCAGAGCCTCCCGGGCCAACGCGTGGAGCTCAGGCTCATCACCAGCGGAACTGCGCCTGAGCCGCTCGCTTTCACGATTGAAGACCCGGCGCGCATTGCGCTCGATCTCCCGGAGACCTCGCTCGGTCTGTCGTCGCGTCGCCGCGATATCAACCTGGGCCCGCTCGACACGATACTGACCGCGGAAGCAAGCGGCCGCACCCGCGTGGTGTTGAATCTCGATTCGATGGTCCCCTATGAGACCCGTCGCAGCGGCAACACGATTTACGTAACGCTGGGCGCGGCGGGCGCGGCAGCGTCGGGCACCACACAATTTGAAGGTGCGGCGTCGACAGATTCGCGCTCGTATGCGTCGGCTGGCGGACGCTCCATCAGCAATCTCGATTTTCGTCGCACCGGCGACGGCGGCGGCAGGGTTATGGTCACGCTGACGGACCCGTCTACGCCCGTTGACATTCGCCAGGAAGGCGGCCGCGTGGTCGCGGTGTTCAAGGACACCAGTCTGCCGTCCGAGCTGATGCGCCGCCTGGACGTCATGGACTTCGCAACTCCGGTGACCACGGTCGACGCGTTGCGCACCAATTCGGACACCCGTATTGTGATTTCGGCCCAGGGCAACTACGAACAGCTTGCCTACCAGTCGGACAACGACTTCACCATCGAAATCAACCCGACGGTGGAAGACACCGAGCAAGCCAGTCTGTTCTCGGAAACCAAGGAATACGAGGGTCAACGCCTGACGCTCAACTTCCAGGACATCGAAACCCGGGCGGTCCTGCAACTGCTTGCTGAAACCTCCGGCCGCAACATCGTGGTTTCGGACACGGTGCAGGGCAACGTCACGCTGCGCCTGCGGAACGTTCCGTGGGATCAGGCCCTCGACATCGTCATGACGACCAAGGGCCTCGACATGCGGCAAAACGGCAACGTGATCATCGTTGCGCCCGCCGAGGAAATTGCCGCGCGCGAAACGGCGGACCTCGAGGCGAAGAAAGCCATCACCGAACTGGAGCCGCTTTATTCAGAGTTCCTGCAGGTGAACTATGCGAAGGCTGCCAGTCTTGCGGCACTGATCAGCTCGACCGAAGGTCAGAATTCACTGTTGTCCGAGCGCGGCACGGTGTCGATCGACGACCGCACCAATACCCTTCTGGTCCAGGATACGGCTGAAAAGCTGCAGGATATCCGCCGCCTCGTGCGTACCCTGGATATTCCGATTCGCCAGGTGCTGATCGAGTCGCGCATCGTCATCGTCAACGACGACCTGAGTCGCGACCTCGGTATCCGGCTGGGCCTGACCGGTTACAACACAAACGGCAACGACGGTCTTACCGCCATCACCGGCACCGGCACCGGCACCGACACGATGGTCAACTCGGCGTTGGATAACCTAGGCGACCCGAACAACGGCACGGTCGGCCCGGTCCAGTTGCCGGACCTCGCAAACCGGTACAACGTGAACGTGCCGATTCAGAACGCAGCGGGACGGTTCGCGCTGGCCGTGCTCGACAACGACTACCTGATCGACCTGGAATTGACGGCTCTGGAAGCCGAGGGACGCGGTGAGATCGTCTCGACGCCGCGCGTCATCACCGCGAACCAGAAGGAAGCCCGAATCGAGCAGGGTGTCGAGATCCCGTACCAGGAATCGGCATCTTCCGGAGCGACCACGACGCAGTTCAAGAAGGCGGTATTGAGCCTCACGGTCACGCCGCAGATTACGCCGGATAACAACATCATCATGGATCTGCTGGTGAGCAACGACACCGTGGGCGACCTGGTCGCGAGCGCGACCGGCGGTTTCGTACCGAGCATCGATACGCGGGCGGTCGAAACGCAGGTTCTGGTGAGCGACGGACAGACCGTGGTTCTCGGCGGAATCTACGAAACGGAGCGTCGTGAAACGATCACCAAAGTACCGGTGCTTGGGGACATTCCCGGCGTTGGCAACTTGTTCAAATCGCGACAGAACGTGTCGAACAAGGCCGAACTGCTGATCTTCGTCACACCGAAGATTCTCACCGAAGGTTCCAGCATCTATTAGGGAAAGTCTGCACAAGTCCCGATAGAAGCGCCGTAGGAGCCCGCCGTGCGGGCGAGTTCGCAAGGTCCATCGCGCTCGCCCGCGTGGCGGGCTCCTACCAGCGCTTCTTCTGGCTTGTGCCGAGCCTCCCCGGCACGTAGCCGCAAGCGCGCCGGGCCAATTACAAAGCGGTAAATGAAGAATCCAAACAACCTGTTTCTTATTGGTCCGATGGGCGCCGGGAAATCGGCTGTTGGCCGGCAGCTGGCGAGAATGCTGCATCTCGACTTCGTCGACAGCGACGAAGAAATCGAAACGCGTACCGGCGTCGATATTCCCTTCATCTTCGAGAAGGAAGGCGAGGAGGGCTTTCGCAAGCGCGAAGCCAGGGTCATAGACGATCTGTCGCAGCTGGAGGGCATCGTGCTTGCCACCGGCGGCGGCGCCGTGGCCAACGCGGACAATCGCAACCACCTCGGCGCGCGCGGCTTCGTGATCTACCTGTATACCAGCGTCCGGCAACAGCTCGAACGGACCAACAGGGGACGCGAAAGGCCGCTTCTCGAGAACGGCAACAGGGCCGAAGTTCTCGAAAAACTGATGACGGAGCGCGATCCGCTTTACCGTGAAATTGCGGACATGGTGATCAATACCGACGGGCGACGCGTGCAGACGGTTGCCCGGGAGATTCAGCAGGCGCTTGCTGCCACTCCGTAGTTCGTTGGGTGCCGGACTTGGATCTTTGGACATTTCATTTTTGGCCACGCCATCTGAATCGATGAACTGCGAAATGTCCAAAGATCCAAGTCCGGCACCCAACGACGGGCACCCAACGACGTAGCCGATCAGGTAACCTATCCCGCTCAGTCAATTCGGGGCCTGATTCTTGTCACCGATAACCGTAACGGTCGATCTTGGCGACCGCAGCTATCCGATCGTCATTGGCACGGGCCTTCTCGGCGGTGGCTTCGATTTAGCCGCACATCTGCCCGGCGCAGGTTGCCTGATCGTCAGCAACGACACGGTCGGGCCGCTCTATCTCGAACGCCTGATGGCGAATCTGGACGGCCGGAACGCCGACGCGCTGCTCATCAGGGATGGCGAGGCATGGAAGACGCTGGCCACTGCCGCGTCGATCCTCGATCGGCTGGTCGAGATGCGTGCGGCACGGGACACAACGGTTTTAGCGCTCGGCGGCGGCGTGGTCGGTGACGTCGCGGGATTTGCAGCGGCCTGCTACATGCGCGGGGTAGCGTTCGTGCAGGTGCCGACGACTCTTCTTGCGCAGGTGGATTCGTCGGTGGGCGGCAAAACCGGGGTGAATCACGCCGAGGGAAAGAACCTTATCGGTGCTTTTCATCAACCGCGGCTGGTCCTCATTGATATCGATACACTCGGCACCTTGCCCGACCGGGAGTTGCGCGCGGGCCTCGCAGAGGTCATCAAGCATGGCGCCATTGCCGATGCCGAATTCTTCGGTTGGCTCGAGAGCAACATGTCGAAGCTGCTGGATAAGGACGTTGAGGCGCTGGCGCACGCGATTCGGCGATCCTGCGAGATCAAGGCGGCAGTCGTTGCGGAGGACGAAACCGAGCAAGGCATTAGGGCATTGTTGAACTTCGGCCACACATTTGCACATGCAATCGAGAACTCACTGGGCTACGGTGAATGGCTTCACGGCGAGGCGGTAGCGGCCGGCATGGTCATGGCGGCAGACCTGAGCGACATCGATCCGGGACAATCCGCGAGGCTGCGACGCCTCATTGATGCGGCCGGGTTGCCGCTGGTACCGCCGGGTGTCGGCCGGGGCAGGCTGCGCGCCGCGATGGAACTCGACAAGAAAGCGCAAGCCGGGAAAACGCGCTTCGTGCTGCTCGACCGAATCGGCAGCGCCCGGGTGTCCAGCGACTATTCCGAGAAGCGCCTCGACCGGATACTCAGCCGAACTTCGCGGACCTGATATCGATAATCGCGGATGAACGACAGGACCACAGCGAGCAAGGCGATTCTCGCGCCTTATGCCGCCGACGAATTTGCCGGCAAAGGCCGCGAACATCCGGAGCCTCGCGCGCAATACCGCGGCGAGTATCAAAGAGACCGTGACAGGATCATCCACTCGACCGCGTTTCGGCGACTGATGTACAAGACCCAGGTCTTCGTCAATCACGAGGGCGACCTCTACCGGACGCGACTCACGCACTCGCTCGAAGTTGCACAGATCGCAAGAACCGTCGCAGCCGCCTTACAGCTGAACGAGGTTCTGGTCGAGGCGATCAGCCTCGCGCACGACCTCGGACATACACCGTTCGGCCATGCCGGCCAGGACATGCTGAACGCCTGCATGCAGGACTTTGGAGGCTTCGAGCACAACCTGCAGTCGTTACGTGTGGTTGACAGGCTCGAGCAGAAATACGCCGATTTCCCGGGCCTCAACCTGACTTTCGAGACGCGTGAGGGGATCCTCAAGCATTGCTCGGCACGCAACGCGCGGGACCTTGGTGAGCTCGGCCGGCGCTTTCTCGAACGGCATCAGCCCGGACTGGAGGCGCAGATTGCAAACCTCGCCGATGCAATTGCCTACAACAACCACGACGTGGACGACGGCTTTCGCGCCGGCCTCCTCACGCTCGACCAGTTGCGCGGGCCGGCGCTGTTCGGCGAGCAGTATGAGGTGGTCGTTGCCCGTTATCCCGACCTGGACGATCGTCGTCTCATCTACGAAATTATCCGCCGCATGATCGGCCGCGTGGTGACGGACCTCATCGAGAATACGAGGCACGCCCTGGACGAGTTGCGGCCATCGTCGATCGAAGATGTGCGCGACCTGAGCCATCCGATCGTGCGTTTCAGTGAGAGGGTTTTCGAAGAACACAGTCAGCTCAAGCAATTCCTGAATCGCAACCTGTATCGGCACGACAAAGTGCGGGTGATGACCGACCGGTCGAAGGACATAGTAAGGGATCTATTCGAGCGTTATATGCAGGAACCGGCACAGATGGCCCCTGACTTTTCGGAGCCCGCGACGGCGGTTGGTTGCGACGAATCCCGCAAGGCACGCATCGTCGCCGACTACATTGCCGGCATGACCGACCGGTTTGCGATCGCGGAGCACGACAGGCTGGCTGGCACTGCGACGTAGCGTTATTCAGATTGTTTCGAACAACCCTCGGCAGGCCTGTTTCACGCCCCTCAGTGGCAAGCTGTTAGAATGCGCCGCGGCGTTGCGGGTCGTTCCGCCGCAAACTTACTATGCTGGAGCCGTCTGCGCGTGAATTACAAATCTCCTGCTGCCCACGAGCGACTGATCTTCGCCATGGACGTGCCCGATTGCGGCCGCGCCCGCCAGCTCGCGGAAGAGCTTGGCGACTCGGTGACGTTTTACAAGCTCGGGCTCGAACTCATGATGAGCGGCGGATATTTCGAATTGATCGAATGGCTGCTGGCCCGTGACAAGAAAGTGTTCGCGGACCTCAAGTTTTTCGATATTCCGGCAACCGTGGGTTCGGCGGTGCGACAACTGAAGCATCGCGGCGTGAGCTTCGTGACCGTGCACGGCAATCAGTCGATCATGGAGGCGGCGGCGGAGCACAAAGGTGACGACCTGAAAGTGCTGGCGGTAACGGTGCTGACGAGTCTCGACCGCGGCGACCTGGATGACCTGGGTTTCAAGTGCGACGTCGAAGCGCTGGTGCTGTCGCGTGCGCGCCGTGCGTTCAAGGCCGGCTGCGACGGCGTCATTTCCTCGGGACTCGAAGTGGCGAAACTGCGCGAGCATCTCGACAGGCGGCTTGTGGTCGTGACGCCCGGAATCCGTCCGGTCGAGAACAAGCCGAGCGGCGACCAGAAACGGGTGGTGAGCGTTGCCGATGCGTTCGCAAACGGCGCGGACTACATCGTCGTCGGCCGCCCGATTCGCGATGCAGCGCTACCGCGTGAGGCGGCCGAGTCGATCCAGAAGACCATTAAATCGTTGTTTTAGAACGGGAAGTTATGCCTGCTCGACTGAAGAATGACATTCTGATCCGAGCGCTTCTGCGACAGCCGGTACCGTACACGCCGGTATGGATAATGCGCCAGGCAGGGCGTTACCTTCCCGAATATCGCAAGGTTCGTGAACAGGCAGGCGATTTTATGAGCCTTTGCCGCAATTCCGAACTGGCCTGCGAAGTCACCCTGCAGCCCCTGCGTCGCTTCGAACTCGATGCCGCAATCCTGTTCTCGGACATACTGACGATTCCGGATGCGATGGGTCTCGGCCTTTACTTCGTGGAGGGCGAAGGACCCAGATTCGAGCGGCCCGTTACCACGGCATCGGACGTTCGCAGGCTCGTCTCCCCCGATGTCAGTGGCAAGCTTCGTTATGTTTTCGAAACAGTCGCGCTGGTGCGCCGCGAGCTCGATGGAAGAGCGCCGCTCATCGGTTTTGCCGGCAGTCCGTGGACGGTGGCAACGTACATGATCGAGGGCGGGTCGTCGCGCGAGTTCAGGAAGGCGAGAGGCCTGGTAACCGAAGACCCGGCGTCCATGGAGCGGCTGTTGCAAGTCGTTGCGACAACCACGACGGAGTACCTGAACGCTCAGATCGAAGCCGGCGCGCAGGCAGTGATGATCTTCGATACCTGGGGCGGCGTGCTGGGGCGCGACGACTATCGCCGCTTCTCGCTCGCGGCCATGCAACAGATCCTCGCTGGGCTGATGCGGAGCCGGGATGGCGAGACGATTCCGGTAATCCTCTTTACCAAAGGCGCGGGAGCCTTACTCGAAGATATGTCGCACACCGGCTGCGATGCGCTCGGCGTGGACTGGACCACGGACCTGGATGAAGCCCGCAGGCTGACCGGAGACAGGGTCGCGTTACAGGGCAATCTCGACCCGGCCACGCTGCGACAGCTGCCGACGGAAATCGAACACGGCGTGCTCAAGGTTCTCACGAGCTACGGCAAAGGGCCGGGCCACGTGTTCAACCTCGGCCACGGCATTACACCGGACATCGACCCCGATCACGTCAAGGTGCTGGTCGACGCCGTGCACCGGCTCAGCCCGCCGTTTCACGCGGACAAAGAGGGCCAGAAAAGGGGACAGTGACCTTTTTCCGACAAAAGGGGACCGACAAAAGGGGACAGTGACCGTATCTCCTAAAAAAGGTCACTGTCCCCTTTTCTGGCACTCTTTGTTCCCGTCGCGTAAGGCCCGTCGCAGCACTTTGCCGACGTTGGTTTTCGGCAGCTCGTCGCGGAACTCGACCGCGTGCGGCACTTTGTAACCGGTCAGGTTTTTCCTGCAGTACTCGATGATGTCCTCCTCGGTGATCGATTGGTCGCGCTTTACCACAAACAGCTTGACCACCTCGCCCGATTTCTCGTCGGGTATGCCGACTGCCGCAGCTTCAAGCACGCCGTCCATCTCGACGACCACAGCTTCTATCTCGTTCGGATAAACATTGAAACCGGACACGAGGATCATGTCCTTCTTCCTGTCCTCGATATATATGAAGCCCCGCCCGTCCATGCGGCCGATGTCGCCGGTCCGGAGCCAGCCGCCGGGCAGCATGACTTTGTCCGTTTCCTCGGGCTGGTGCCAATAGCCTTCCATTACCTGCGGGCCGCGGATGCAAATTTCGCCCGCGGTTCCGGGCTCTACGTCGTTGCCGTCGTCATCGCAAATGCGAGCGTCGGTCGAAGAAATCGGCACGCCGATGGAGCCCGTGAACTCGGTGACTCCAAGCGGGTTGACGACTGCCGCGGGTGAGGTTTCCGTCAGCCCGTACGCCTGCGTGATCGGCTTGCCGGTCACCTTCTGCCACTTCTTCGCGACCGCTTCCTGGACCGCCATGCCGCCGCCAATGGTCAGGCGAAGCGAACTGAAGTCGACCTCCGCGAATCCCGGCGTATTCAGCAGCGCAGCGAACAGGGTGTTGACGCCCGTGAAATAGGAAAAGCGATGCCGCCCCAGTTCCTTCACGAATGCCGGAAAGTCGCGCGGATTGGTGATCAACACGTTCTCGCCGCCCTGCACCATCATCCCCAGACCGTTACTTTGCAGGGAAAAAATGTGGTACAGCGGCAGCGCCGTGATGGCGACGATGCGCTCAAGCCCAGCGAACGCGTCGAGCTGCCATGCGTGGCTCTGTGCAATGTTGTACACCATGTTGCGGTGGCTCAGCATGGCGCCCCTGGCGAGCCCGGTAGTGCCACCGGTGTACTGCAGAAATGCGATATCCGCAAAGCCGAGTTCGACGGGCACGAGCGTTTTACCCTTGCCCGCCTTCAGGGCAGCCGGAAATTTCACGCTGCCCGGCAGGGAAAACGGCGGCACTTTTTTCCGGATGTGCTTCAGGACGACGTTGACCAGCCATCCTTTCGGCTTGCTTAACAGGTCGCCAACCCCCGTCGTGATCACATGCTTCACGGACGTTTCAGTGACAATCGCGGCCAGCGTATGCGCGAAGTTCTCGAGAACGATGATGCAGCGCGCTCCCGAATCCGTCAGCTGATGTTTGAGCTCGCGCGCGGTGTAAAGCGGATTGACGTTCACGACCACGAGGCCGGCACGAAAGATGCCGCAAAGCGCAACCGGATACTGCAGGACGTTCGGCAACATGATCGCGACCCGCTCTCCCTTGACGAGGCCGAGATCCTTCTGCAGGTAACAGGCGAACTGCATCGACAACTCATCGAGCTCGCGGAACGTGATCGTCGTGCCCATGTTGCTGTACGCCGGCCCGGATGCAAACTCGCGCAGCGCGGCATCGATCATGTCGCGAACGGACCTGTGTTCCGGGATCGGCAGCGTCTCCGGGATTCCTTCCGCATACGCGGCAAGCCAGGGCTTTTTCAAAGGGGCACCATCCTCGGCGATTTCGATTGCCCTTGCAGAACCCGCGCAGCCGGTGATGCCCCGCAAGGGATCGCCCGCTTCGTGGGCTCCGACAAGGTTTCGATTAACTCCTGCTGGAGCGAGCGGGGCGGGTGATTTTCATTTATGGTTTGACTGCGTATGCCGTTGACCGATCTGCTTATTGAGATTTCACCGTCGCCACGCTTGCCTCGAGCGCCTGCTGGATGGCGGGCCACGCATTTTCCAGCAGCACGGGCTGGGCCTTCTCGTTCGGATGGATACCGTCGTCCTGCATCAGCTCCCCATTCAGCGCCACGCCTTCCATGAAAAACTCGATCCAGGGCAATCCGCGCTCCTCGGCGACATCCCGGTACACGCCTTCGAACGCCAGAGTATAGCGTGCGCCGTAGTTGGGCGGGATACGGATGCCCAGCAGTACCGCGGCGGCCCCCTCGTCCTCGACCGCGTCGATGATGGCGAGCAGGTTCTTTTTCATGCGCTCCGGCGGGAAGCCGCGCAAACCGTCGTTGCCCCCGAGCGCGAGGATGACCACTTCGGGGGCGAAGTTCCGCAGCGCCGCTTCTATGCGGGTTGCGCCGCCTTCCGTTGTCTCGCCGCTGATGCTGGCGTTCACGACGCGATGTTCGTACCCTTGCTGCTCCAGTCGTGACTGCAACAAAGCGGTCCAGGACCGGTCAACGTCAATGCCGTAACCCGCACTGAGGCTGTCGCCGAATACCAGCACAGTCGGCGCTTCCACGCCGTGCGCGGTCAGCGCGCTCAATAGCAACATCAAGGTCAGTAACTTTCGCATGTCGAACCGGTCAGGCAAAAATAATGCGGTGCTCGCCGCGGAGAATGTAAGCAAACAGGTTAGCAGCCCGGAAGGGAGTCTGACCATTCTTTCCGACGTCAGTTTCAGCATCGGAGCGGGCGAATCCGTGGCGGTCGTCGGTGCCTCAGGCGCCGGGAAGTCCACGCTGCTGGCTTTGCTGGCGGGCCTCGACTTGCCGACCGAAGGCCGCATCTGGCTCAACGGCGCGAGCCTTACGGAACTCGATGAAGACGGCCGGGCGGCGGTACGCGCGGCCAGCGTCGGCTTCGTTTTCCAGTCGTTTCACCTGGTGCCGTCGCTCAATGCGCTGGAAAACGTCATGCTGCCGCTCGAACTCGCGGGCGTCGACGATCCGCGCAAAACCGCCGTCAACATCCTGCGCGAAGTCGGGCTTGCGGAACGCGCTCGGCATTATCCGTCGCAGCTTTCCGGCGGCGAAAAGCAGCGCGTCGCCATTGCGCGCGCCTTCGCCACCGAACCGGCGGTATTGTTTGCCGACGAGCCGACCGGAAACCTCGACAGCCGCACCGGCGATCTGGTAATGCAGCTCATGTTCGATCTCAACCGGAACTCATCGACGACGCTGATACTGGTGACGCACGACCGGTCGCTCGCCGCACGTTGCGAACGGGAAATCGCTCTCGACTCCGGCCGCCTGGTCGCCGACAGCAGGGCGGCGGCGTGAAAGCATTCGTTTACGCAATTCGCAGCTTCGGGCGCGAACTTCGTTCCGGCGAAGTCGTGGTTCTGCTCGCGGCGGTAGCACTTGCCGTCGCCGCACTGACCGCGGTCGGTTTTCTGACCGACAAGATCGGTCGAGCCGTGGCGCGCCAGGCGAACGAAGTACTGGCCGCCGATCTGCGCCTGCTTTCGCCCGAGCAGATTCCGCAGGAATGGCGCGACGCCGCGGAACGATTCGGCCTGCAATGGGCCGAAACCCAATCCTTTCCCAGCGTGGTGTTTGCCGGCGACGCAAACGCGCTGGCCACCGTCAATGCGGTGAGCAGCGGCTATCCGTTACGCGGCACCCTGCGGATAGCCGACCGGCTGTTCGGCGAGCAGCGGGTTGTCGACGGCATTCCGGCGCGCGGTAAGGTCTGGGCGGACGGCGCCCTGATGGCGCGCCTGGGCGTGGACGTCGGTGACACGATCACGCTGGGGGAATCCGCTGTCACCATCGAAGCCGTGCTGACCTATCGTCCGGACCAGTCCATCGGCTTCGCATCGTTGGCGCCGACGTTGCTCGTCAACATCGAGGACGTTCCGGCGAGCGGACTCATCAACGAAGGCAGCAGAGTTCGCTACGCGCTGCTCGTGGCCGGCGAAGAATCTGCAGTCGATGAGTTTTATGCAGACGTCGAAGAACGTCTGCCGGAAGAAGTGCGGATGCGCAACCGGGAAGACAGCAGCGAACGCGCGAGCAACGCGGCCGATCGCGCGCAACGATTCCTGTCGCTGACTGCCGTAATCAGTCTGCTCCTCTCGGCGGTTGCGATTGCGATGTCTGCGCGGCGTTTCGCGCACCGTCGCATGGACACGGTGGCGTTGATGAAAAGCCTGGGCGCGAGCCAGCGCTTCGTCATCTCTGCTGCGTCGGTGCAGCTGGTCATGCTGGGGATCGCCGGCGTCATTGTCGGCAGTGTGGTCGGATTCGCGGTCGAAGAAATGCTGACTCGCATGCTCGCCGGAATGATACAGGGCGATCTGCCGGATGCCGGCTGGGGCCCGGTCGGGCTTGCAAGCGGCGCCGCCCTGATCCTGCTGGTCGGGTTCGCGCTGCCGTCCCTGATCCAGTTGCGGAATACGCCGCCGTTGCGCGTACTGCGTCACGATGCGATGCCGCCTCCTCCGTCCCGCCTGTTGGTGGCGGGTACGTCGCTTGCGGCAGTTGCCGTGCTGTTATACCAGGCAATCCCGGACGGCCGCATGCTGGCGATCGTGCTTGGCGGCATGCTGGTCACCGCCGCAGCGCTTTACCTTGCGGGCCGTTTGCTGGTGGCGCTGATGGGCCGCTCGCGCGGCGCGGTCGGCATTGCCTGGCGCTACGGCCTGGCCAACGTTGCGCGCCGCGGACGCGACAGTGCGGTACAGGTCGTGGCATTCGGTCTCGGGCTGACCGTGCTGCTGCTGCTGTCCTTCGTGAGGACGGATTTGCTCGACGGATGGAAGCGAAGTCTCGGCGAGGATGCGCCGAATCATTTCCTGATCAACATCCAGCCGCAGGAACGCGGCTCGATCGCCGAAATCTTCCAGAGCGCGGGAATTGCCGCGCCGCAATTCGTGCCGCTGGTGCGGGCGCGCATGACCGAGATCAACGACGAGTCCGTGAAAACGCGCGAGTACCCGATGGACGAAGGCGAGTGGATGGCGAATCGCGAGGCCAACCTGACCTGGGCCGACGAGTTGAGCACGAGCAACGAAATTCTCGACGGCGACTGGTGGGAACCCGGCTACGATGGCGAGCCGCTGGTGTCCGTCGAGGAAGAAGCGGCGATGGAAATGGGACTTGTACTCGGCGACCGCCTGCGTTTCCTCGTCGCCGGACAGGAGGTCGAAGCGACGGTCACAACGTTCCGCAAGGTCAACTGGGACTCGTTTCAGCCCAATTTCTTTCTCGTGTTGTCGCCCGGTGCGCTCGAGGAATTCCCGACGACCTATGTTTCGAGCCTGCAGATCGACGACGAACAGCAGGACGTGCTGTTGAGCCTGGTGCGGGCACACCCGAGCGTTTCCGTCATCGATCTCGGCGCGATTCTGGAACAGGTGCAGAGCATCATCTCCAAAGCGAGCCTTGCGGTGCAGGCGGTGTTCGTCTTCACGCTGGCCGCGGGGATCGCGGTGCTGTTCGCAGCGGTGCAGTCGACGATCGACGAACGTCGCTTCGAGAGCGCAATGCTGCGGGCGCTCGGGGTACGGCGCCGGACGGTGCTGTCGGGCGTGCTGACGGAGTTCGCCGCGCTCGGATTCGCCGCCGGCCTGCTCGCGTCGGTGGGCGCATCCATTCTGGCGGCCGTCATTGCCGATCAGCTGTTCGATCTCGACTACAGCTTCAATCCGATGCTGTGGATTGCGGGCCTTGGCGGCGGCATATTGCTGGTGTGCGCGAGTGGCTACATTGCCGCGCGCGGCGCGATCAACGCGCCGCCCGCCGACGTGCTGAGAGCCGCGTGAGCCGGCGCGGCCGTCTGGCGATTGCCTGAACGTGAATGAAACGCCGGACATACTCTCCTGCGGGGCCGTTCTGGTCCGCCGCACCGATGACGGCTGGTTGACCTTAATGCTGCGCGCCTACCGCAACTGGGATTTTCCCAAGGGCTTGCGGGAAGAAGGCGAAACGGCACTCGAGGCGGCGGTCAGGGAAGTTGACGAAGAAACCGGTATTCACGATTTGTCCTTCGACTGGGGCGACAAGTTCATGGAAACCGGCCCGTACAACCGCGGCAAGGTCGCGCGTTACTATCTCGCCAGAACGGACGAACAAGAAGTCGTCATGGGCATCGTCCCCGAACTCGGCCGTGCGGAACATCACCAGAGTCTATGGCTGGATTTCGACCAGGCGCACGATCTCGCGGCGCCGCGCGTGCGCGCGGTGGTGCAGTGGGCGAGACAGATCGTCGGCGCGTAGGACAAGAAGTCAATCAGGCGACGCGGTTTCTTTCCTGACCTTCGAGGAAAGCGGCGACGTTCCTGGCAAGTTCATCGATCGCGTTCTGCCTGGCTTCAACCGTTGCCCAGGCGATGTGCGGCGTGAGTATCAGATTGTCGCCGTCGTAATCGAGCAGCGGATCGCCGTTCACCGGCGGTTCTTCCCGCAGCACGTCAATTGCTGCGCCGGCAAGCTCGCCCGTTCGCAGCGCGTCGACAAGCGCCGGAGAATCGACCAGTCCTCCGCGCGCCGTGTTGATCAGAAATGCATTTCGCTTCATCAGGCGAAACTCCGCAGCTCCGAACAGGTTCTGCGTTTCCCCGGTCAGCGGACAATGCAGCGAAACGACGTCGGAGCGCTGCAGCAGCTCCGCGAAATCGATGCGTCCGTCGTTCGCGGCGGGCGCTCCGCGGCGTCTGGCAATGAGCGTGGACATGCCGAATGCTCTCGCCATCTCCGCCACGCCGCGTCCCAGGTTTCCGTGCCCTACGATGCCGAGCGTCATGGCCGAGAGTTCCCGAATCGGGTACTCGAGCAGGCAGAAGTCCGTCGACTTCCGCCAGTCGCCCTCTTTCACGGCCCGGCGATAGCGGCCCAGATTGTGCGACAGGCCGAGAAGGACGCCGAATACATGCTCCACGACCGAGCGTGTGCAATAAGCGCGGATATTGGTCACCGCGATGTTCCTTTCTTGCGCAGCCTTGAGGTTTACGTTGTCGGTGCCGGTCGCCGTCAGGCCGATGTAACGAAGCCTCGTCGCGCCGGAGAGCGCGGGCTCATCGAGGCGGGTTTTGTTTGCGAGGACGAACGCGGCGTCTTTGATCCTTGCGGCGGTTTGAGTTCGGTCGGTCGAATCGAAGAACCGGAGCTCGGGAAGGAGCTGCAGCAAAGTGCTCGTGTCCAGCTTGTCCGGGCCCAGGGTCGCGAAATCCAGGAATACGGCTTTCATTGCTGGTGACTCAGTACACTAACCCGTGTTCTGCAGGCCCTGCGCAATCCCGTTGACGCTTGCCAAGAGCGCTTCGAACAAAGCCTCGTCTGCGTAATTCGATTCGCGCCAGCGGCCGAGCAGCGCCACCTGCATCAGACTCATCGGGTCGACGTACGGGTTTCGCAGCATGATCGCTCGCTGCAAAGTCACGTCGCTTTCCAGCAACGCCTCCTGGCCGGTATAGCGCAGGATCAGTTCTTGCGTCAGGTTGAATTCCTTCTCGATGAGCGGGAAAAACTCATCGTGCAGGTCCCCCGCCAGCTCGGAATACGCGTGTGCGATGCCGAGGTCGGCCTTCGCGAGCACCATCTCGACATCGGCGGTCAACGCACGCATGAAATACCATTCCCGGAACATCTCGCGAAACGCCGCGTCGTCGAATTGTTCGATCGCCGCCGCCAGTCCGCTGCCGACGCCGTACCAGCCCGGCAGAATATGGCGGCTTTGCGTCCACGCGAACACCCAGGGAATGGCGCGCAGATTGTCCACTCCCTTGCCGCCACGACGCGACGCCGGGCGCGAGCCGATCTGCATGCGTTCGATCAGGTCGATCGGCGTCGCTTTCCGGAAATAGTCGTAGAAGCGGGGCGTCTCGAATACCAGCTTGCGATAACGCTCGCGGCTGACGTCCGCCACGACCTGCATCATCGCGTGCCATTCCGGCATGTCGGTGCCGCGATGCTGCGGCATTGCGGTCGCCAGCGCCACGGAACCCGCAGCCTGCTCCAGGGTGCGCAGGGCGATGCCGCGCAGCCCGTACTTCTCGTTGATGATCTCGCCCTGTTCCGTAACGCGCAGGTAGCCGTTCACGGTACCGGGGGGCGCGCCGAGCACAGCGGCGTGTGTCTTGCCGCCGCCGCGGCTGATCGTGCCGCCACGCCCGTGGAACAGTTGTAATTCGATGCCTTCGGCGGACACCGCGCGGACCAGTTCGATCTGCGCCTCCTGCAACGCCCAGCGCGCGGACGCAATCCCGGAGTCCTTGTTGCTGTCCGAATAACCGATCATCACCATTTGCCTGCCGCCGCGCTGCGTCACGTGCTCGCGGTAGATGTCGTGCGACAGGAGCGTTTTCAGAATCTCCGGACCGCGCTTGAGATCGCCAACCGTTTCCAGCAACGGCACGACATCGAGCGGCACTTCGGCACGCCGGTTGTGCAGTTCGCTCCACTCCGCGAGCAACAGGACCGACAGGATGTCGTCGACACCCTGCGTCATGCTGACGATGAACGGCCCTATCGCGGCCGGGCCGTACTTCCGGCGGCAGAAAGCGATCGCCTGGAAAACGGCGAGCGTCTTCCTCGCTTTCGTGCTCTGTTCGAATACCGGCGGATCCTTCTGCCGTATCGCCTCCGAGATTTTCTCCACCCGGTATCCGCTGCTGCGTTCGAGCCACTTGTCGTCGCCGAGACACTCACCCACCACTTCGCGGTGTACGAGCGCGTCCTGGCGCACATCGAGGGTGACGAGATGAAAGCCGAAGGTGGCGATGCGCCGCAGCAGCCGGCGGATCGTAAACAGGCCCGCATGCTGTCCCTTGTTCGCCTCCAGGCTTGTCGCGATCAGTTCGATGTCGGCCTGGAATTCGGCGGCCGACTCGTAGGGATACGCATCGTCGTCGTAGGTCGCCTGCAGCCGTTGCTGCACCAACCGGAGAAACACCCGGTACGGCATGTCGCGGTGCCGCGCCGGCACGGCGTGGTACGCCTGCTGGAATAGGGGCGTGTATTCCCCGATCTTCCGGAGAATCGCGTCATCGACCCCGATACGCGTACTCGACTGGCTCAGCCTGGCCGAAAGGCTGGCGCATTCACGATAATAAAGATTGAGAATGAGCGAGCGCTGCCGCGCCATGGTCTCGCGTATGGTCTTCGCATTGACGTTCGGATTTCCGTCCATGTCGCCGCCGACCCAGGACGCAAAGCCGATCATGACCGGCACCTTGAGGCTGCGGGCATCCTTGCCATAGATGCGTAACGCGGCGTTCTCGAGGTCTTCATAGAACGGCGGCATTGTCCGGTACAGGACGTCGGTAACGAAGAACAGGACGTGCTCGAGTTCATCGGCAACCGTCATCTGCTGCGATGGATGCTCGTCGGTCTGCCAGCCGGTGGTTGCTTCCTGCTTGATGTTCTGGATGCTGACGTGCTTTTCCTGCGCCGTCATCGTCGGGTTCAGCATGTCGACCAGGTGGCGCACGATGTTCTGTTCCTTGCGCAGGATCGTGCGCCGTGTCGGCTCGGTCGGATGTGCCGTGAACACGGGCTCGATGCGCATTGAATCGAGCAGTTTCTGCAATGCCGGCAGATCGAATCCCGCAGCCTTCACCTTGACCAGTGTCTCTTCGAGGCCGCCGGGCTGGTACTGCCCCTCTTCCTGCAGATACTCGCGGCGGCGGCGGATGCGGTGCACCTTCTCGGCGGTATTGACCATCTGGAAATAGGTCGAGAAGGAACGTATGACCTCGAGCGTAAAAGCCAGGTCCAGATTCCGGAACAGGCTTGCGAGTTCCTCGCCGGGCTTCTCGTTTCCTTCGCGCCGGCGTATCGATTGCAGCCGCGCGTTCTCGACAAAGTTGTAGAGATTGTCGCCTCCCTGTTCCTTCAACAGTTCCCCGACCAGTCCGCCGAGCGTGCGCACATCGTCCCGCAGCGCCTGGTCCTTGTCTTCGAACGTGATGTCCTGTCTGCGCAAAGCTTTCGGCATTTCGATCAGTCGCGAAAATTTTCGTACTGCAATGGCAGGTCGACGTCCGCGTCCTTGAGCAGGCTTATCACGGCCTGCAGGTCGTCGCGTTTTTTTCCGCTGACGCGCAATTTCTCGCCCTGTATTGCCGCCTGAACCTTGAGCTTGCTGGCCTTGATTTTCCTGACCAGGTCCCTTGCAAGCTCGGATTCGATGCCCTGACGCAGAATGATTTTCTGCCGCGCCTCGTTGCCCGAAATCTCGGCTTCCTCTTCCTTCATGCAGGCGATGTCGATGCCTCGTTTGGCGATTTTCTGGCGCAAGATGTCGCGCATCTGCTGCAGTTGAAAGTCGGTCTGGCTGGTCATGTTTATGATGTTGCTCTCGAGCACGTATTTCGATCCGGTGCCCTTGAAATCGAAACGCGTGTCCACCTCGCGGTTTGCCTGGTCGACTGCATTGCTGGCCTCATGCGAGTCAAACTCGCTCACAACGTCAAATGATGGCATGCGCGCACCTCTGCGGATTCGTCCCCGGTGACCGGCCGGGGCGGCGATAATGGTTTCCGATGCGACTGATTTCGCTTCCGGGCCCGCAATAATAGCAACATTGCAAATCTGCGCATGCCGTCGAGATACGCCGACAGCATCGTGCACCGTCGCGAGACAGAATCGGGCAAAGTCCAGGGAAGGGCCAGGGAACGGCCAGGGAACGGCAATCATGCTTGATAACAGGAAGCGGGAAGCGGCGTCTGCGCCGCCGCCGGTCGCGCCGGTCACTCCGGTTACCAATGGCGAACTGCCCGGCATCGAGGAACTGACTGCTGAGCTTCTCGAACAGCGCGTCAGGCCCTGTTTACTGCAGAGCGGCAATGGCATGACGGCCGGCGGCGTTGCATTGCGCGTACCGGTTCAGCAGGCGCTGCAATCCACGCTGGCCAGCGAGCATCTGGCGCGTCGCGTGACCATGCTCGCGCACGAGAATGTCCCGGTAACCCTGTCGCTTACCGAACTCGGCGCGGAGGACAACGCCATCAGGGCGCTCGAGGATTTCTGTGGCGTGGTCGGCAGGGCGCTGGCCGTGGAAGGTCTCGCAGCCGACCGCGTCGGCCTTTCGATGCAATCGCACCTCGTCCCTTTGCAGGCGTACCTGCTGATCGGCGCGGCGGTGCTGGGGCGCGGTCCCCGCTATGTCATTCTCGACAGCCTGCAGATGCGGCATCACGACAACCAGCGGGTGCAGGCCGAGGCGGATAACAACTGGTCATTCCTGTGGCACAGGCGCAATGCGTCTCCGACTGTCCTGCCGGCGTACGCAGCCAGCGTAACAACGCGTTGTCCGCTGCTGGGGGACGAAGCGGCAACTTCAGTACTGCCCGAACTGGGACTGCAGGCGCCGGTCGAATCCGCCTGGTTGCCGATGGAACTCGATCTTCGCGATTTCAGTGACGGCCACGGTCGACTGCGATGGGCTTCCTTGCAGCGCGCGCTGGAAGTCGCGGTCGAAGCGGGAGACCGGCTGCTCGATCATCTGCACTGGCCGCTGCCGCAACAGCGCAGCGACGCATGGCAGAACCGCCGGCTGGCCGTCTCTATCGGCGGCATCGCCGATCTGGTCGTGGAACGCGGCGCCGACCCGGCCGACCTTCGCTGCCTGCAATGGATCGACAAAACCATCGCGCGGGTGCATGCCTTGCTGTGGAATCGATCGCGGAGCCGCGCGCAGAGAACGGAGGCCTTGCCGGCGCTGCTGTCCAACTGCCCTGCCGTGCGCTGGAACTGCGACATAAAGAAAAGCGACTGGGACTTGCGCTGGCGTCGCGCGGTCGCGAATTCGGCTGTCCGGCATCGCAACCTTCTGGTCATGTCCCCTTATGCCGTGTTGCCGTCGGGTGCCGGTTCAGTTGCGGATTTCGCCGACCTGCTGCCGGTGCTGCATCACGCCGATGCGTTCAGTTTCTCGCGCCCGCGAATCGAGGGTTTTCGCAGCCCGGACGAATTCGTGAACTTTCATCGCCGCGCGTGGGCCGTGATGCAACGCAGAAATGCGGCGTCACTCGTTGCGGCCGGAGTGTGAACCCCGGGCGGTTGGGTCGCTTGACCCGGACAGGGTCTGCAGGGATACTCCGTGCCATGATCGCAATGCACCGGAACGACATGAGCTGGCTGTGGCTTCCCGAAAAGGAGAGGGTCACTGCCTGACGTATAGCCTAAGCGACAGAAATTCATGCAGCCCATCTCCGCCGAAAACGAAGATGGGTTTTTTTATGCCCCGACGATTGCCTGATGAAAAATGACTGATGCCTGATCCTGGGGACCGATGCAACCGCCGTTCGACATAGCTGCCGATCTGGATACGCCCGTGTCGGCGTACCTGAAGCTTGAAGAGCTGAAGCCGCGTTTCTTGCTCGAGAGCGTCGAGGGCGGCGAGCGGCTTGCCCGCTATTCGTTTCTCGGCTTCGGCGATGCGTCCGAAGTCCGCCTGGACCGCGACGGTCTCAGCGTGAACGGCGGCATCTGCAGCTATCCTGAAGGCAAGCACGAATACCTGGACCACTTGCGCGCCGCCCTGCAGCAAGCGCCGCGTCCGAAGCCCGAGGTTCCCGGGCTGCCGTTTGCCGGGGGACTGGTCGGCGTATCCGGTTACGATATCGTGCGTCTGTTCGAGAAGCTCCCCCGCTCGACGACGCATGATGACGATATCCCGGACGCCGCGTTCACCGCCACCGCTTCGACGCTCGTTTTCGATCACCTGACGCGCCGGGTTGCCCTGTTGCACGACGGCACGGAAAGCGAACGACAGAGCCTGCGGCGTGAGGTGGTCGAGCTGCTACGTGGTCCGATACCCGGGAACGGCAATTCGATTTCGATGACAAAGCCGGCGCCGTGCATGAACGAACGGCAATACGCGGAGCGCGTCGCGGCCTGCAAGGAATACATCGCCGCGGGCGACATCTACCAGATCGTACTGTCGGTGCTGTTTCGCGGCCAGGCCAACGTTCCGCCTTTCGAGGTGTATCGCGCGTTGCGCTTGCTGAATCCATCGCCGTACATGTTCTATTTCGAGTTCGGCGACCTGAAGGTGGTCGGGTCGTCGCCGGAAGCGCTGGTCAGGCTGCACGGCAGGACGGCATCGTTGCGGCCGATTGCGGGCACGCTGCCGCGCGGCGATACGCCTGCCGAAGATGTCGCGAACGAGAAAGCGCTGCTCGCCGATCCCAAGGAATCGGCGGAACACGTCATGCTGGTCGACCTTGCGCGCAACGATCTCGGTCGTGTTGCCCGGCCCGGCACGGTGCGCGTCGATCCGTATCGCGCCATCGAGCGCTACAGCCACGTGATGCATATCGTCAGCGGAGTCCAGGGCGAACTTGCGCCGCAGTTCGACGCGTTCGACCTGTTCGCCGCGAGTTTCCCGGCAGGCACGCTGGTGGGCGCGCCGAAAGTGCGCGCAATGGAGATCATCGACGAGCTGGAAGACACCGGCCGCGGCCTCTACGCCGGCACGGCCGGCTACTACGGTATCGGCGGCGACATGGACCAGGCCATCACCATTCGCACGCTGGTCTTCAACGGCGATCAGTACACGTTCCAGGCAGGTGCGGGCATCGTGGCTGACAGCGTGCCGGAAAAGGAATTCAGGGAAGTGCTGGCGAAGAGCGCGATCCTGAAAAGCGCGCTGGAGATTGCGGGAGAAGGACTGTGACGCAGGCGGCCGTGCGCATACTGCTGATCGACAACTACGATTCGTTCACCTACAACCTCGTGCAGGGGTTTGCGGCGATGGGTGCAGAAGTGCTGGTATATCGTAACGACGCGATCGGCGTCGACGAAGCCCTCGCACTGGCGCCAAGCCACCTGGTCATTTCACCCGGACCGGGCCGGCCCGAAAATGCCGGCATCTCCCTCACGATGATCGACGCATTTGCCGAACGCCTTCCCGTTCTCGGCGTGTGTCTCGGGCATCAATGCCTCGTCAGTTATTTCGGCGGCGAGATTGTACGTGCGGACAGGCTGATGCACGGCAAAACGTCGCTGGTCACGCACGATGAACGTACGATCTTCGGCGGGATGTCGCAGCCGTTCGAAGCCGGGCGGTATCATTCACTGTGTGCCGAGCGGCAATCGCTGCCCGAGGTGTTGCAATTGAGCGCCGAGACCGACCAGGGGGAGATCATGGCCGTGCGGCACAGGACCCTGCCGCTCGAGGGTGTCCAGTTTCATCCCGAAAGTGTCCTCACGCCGGAAGGCAATAAACTGATGGCCAATTTCATGCGAATGGAAAGTACGTGAGAGGACTACGTGCACATTATTCATGAACGGTTAGGGTCGGTGGTTAGCGGAGGCTCGCCTGGGGGGAGGGCTTTTCAGGACCGCCGTGAACCCATCCATGGGGGCTTCGCACAAACATCCCTGTTTGTGACGATCC
>JBBDXW010000068.1:0-72704 GCA_040902105.1 Woeseia sp. | reverse complement strand
ACGGCATGGTCACCGATATGGTGGGTGTGATGCTCGATCGTACCGAGGAAAAACGCATGGAGGTGCAGTTTCGCCAGGCGCAGAAGATGGAGGCAATCGGCCGTCTCGCGGGCGGCATTGCACATGACTTCAACAATCTTTTGACCGTCATTTCAAACTTCGGCGATTTTGTCCTGCAAGAACTGGCACCGGGTACAGAGGCCCACGAAGATATGCAGGAGGTCATGAAAGCAGCGCGTCGTGCCGAGACGCTTACAGGCCAACTGCTCGCATATTCCCGGCACAGACCGGTGGTCCCGACGGTGCTGAATGTGAACAATCTGGTCAGCGACGTCGACAAGATGCTGCGACGTCTGGTGGGTCAGGCCATTGAATTCAAGACGGAATTGGCAGAGGACCTCTGGCGAGTTCGCATTGATTCCGGCGGTCTGGAGCAAGTCATAGTGAATCTTGCGGTTAACGCTCGCGATGCCATGCCGAATGGCGGGCGACTGTGCATCGAGACAGCCAACGCTGACGTTGGCGACGAATATCTGGCTTCTAAAGGTGCAGACATACCGGCCGGCCAGTACGTAAGTATTTCGGTCACTGACAATGGCATCGGCATGAATGCCGAAACGCAGTCGCGGCTGTTTGAGCCCTTCTTTACGACAAAGGAGCCCGGCAAGGGAACCGGTCTGGGGCTCGCTACCTGTTACGGAATCATAAAACAGGCGGGCGGATATATCTGGATGTACAGCGAACCGGGTCATGGCACATCGTTCAGGCTGCTGCTTCCCAGAGAACTTGGTCAGGAGGACGTCAGCGTTGAAGCGACACACTCCGAGAAATTGCGAGGAAATGAAACGTTGCTGGTAGTTGAAGATGACCAGTCGGTACGCAAATTGGTCGTCCGCCTGTTGTCGATGCTCGGCTACACCGTGCTTGAGGCGGTAGACGCTGCGGATGCGCTGCGAGTGGCAGAATCCTGTACGACGCCGATCGATGCCATCCTTACCGACGTTGTTATGCCGGAAACCCAGGGACCGGAGCTTGTGAAGAAACTATCTGAATTTTATCCACAAATAAAAACCATCTACATGTCTGGGTATACGCGCGGCGCTATTGAAATGGACGAAACTATCGTGCTTGTGCAAAAACCATTCGCGCCGAAAGATCTGGCCAAGAAAGTGCGAGAGGTACTTGATCGCTCCGCCTGACCCGACATACCGTGATATTGATAGAAAGGTACGACGAATTCATGAGGAAAGAATCTCCGAATTCCCGGAATAAAATGTGCATCCGTGTACTCGTTGCTGAGGACGATGAATACATCTTGCGCTGTTATCAGCGCACATTTTCACGTTCATCGACATCAAGTGGCAACGGAATGCTCGACTCCCTTTCTGCTGAGTTGTTCGGGCCAGACACCGGGCACCTCCCGCAGCCGACGTTCGAACTTGTTGCATGCAGTCAGGGTGAGGACGCGGTTACCCGGGCGATAGAGGCAACTGAACGGCAAAGGCAATTCGATATTGTAATTCTCGACATCCGGATGCCGCCCGGCATCAGCGGGGTTGAGGCGGGCAAGCACATTCGTCGACTGGCCCCGGATGTCCCGATCGTATTCGTCAGTGGCTATTCGGACATATCCAAAGAAGAGTTGCAGCGCCGGGTACCGCCGCCATCAAAACTCCACTATTTCAGCAAGCCCTTGTCGTTCGGCAATCTCGCGCAGGAAATAACGAGAATCGTCTACGAATGTCGAAGTACAGAGGACCCGTGATACGTTTTCAATAGTGTTGCGGCCCGTGTTGCTCAGGGAACCTCTGCAGTGCGAAGGCATGTCATTTCACCCATCGCGACATCGACCACACATACCGTGCCGGGCGGCGCCTGGGCGATGAGATCGCCCGTAATCGCAACGCCATCGACAAGAATGGAATTCACGCCCTTGTTGACGCCGTCGGGATTGCTGACTCGAATCAGGTACGTTGACCCGCGGAACCGTCGTGTCACGCTGTAGCCCGGCCAGTTTGCCGGTATGCAGGGATCGATGCGCAAGCCGTCGTATTCCGGCCTGATTCCCAGGATATGCTCGGTAATGGCATGGAAATTCCACGCTGCGGTGCCGGTCAGCCAGGAGTTCTTGGCCTCGCCGGGCCGATGCGCCTCTTTCCCCGCGACCATCTGCGCATACACGTACGGTTCCAGCTTATGCAGTGCCTGGTTCTTCTGCCAGGATGGGGCCAGCTTTCGGTAGTACTCGAAAGCGCGGTCGCCGCGGCCGAGCACCGTTTCGCCAATCATCACCCATGGGTTGTTATGGCAGAAGATCCCGCCGTTCTCCTTCACACCGGGCGGGTAGCTGGAAATTTCGCCGTATTCCAGGCGGTAGCGCGTGAAGGCAGGGTAGTTGAGTACGATGCCGTATTCGCACGACAGCAATCGCTCGACCGAGTCGAGAGCCTTCGCCGCCCGGCCATTGGCAAGGCCTATACCCGCCATTGCAGCAAAGCCCTGTGGTTCGATGAAGATCCTTCCCTCGTCGTCGTTGGCGCTGCCGACTTTTCGGCCGGCGGCGTCGTAAGCACGCAGGAACCAGTCGCCATCCCAGCCGTGTCGTTCCACTGCCGCGGCCATCGCATCGACGTCGGCGTCGGCTCGCTCCGCCTCTTTGAGCCGGTTTATGCGGCGGCACAGTCTCGCGTATTCCCGGCCGTAGAACACGAACATGGCCGCGATCAGGACCGACTCCGCAATCTTGCCGTCACCGTTGCCGGCTGTCTGGAACGACTCGTCGGCGTTGCTCGAGAACGAATTCAGATTCAGGCAGTCGTTCCAGTCGGCCCGGCCAATCAGCGGCAATCCGTGGGGCCCGAGGTTGTCGACAACGTGGTTGAAGGACCGCTTCAGGTGATCGAGCAGGCTACCGGACTTGAGCCCGTCATTTTCAAAGGGCACCTGCTCCTGCAGAATCGGGAAATCGCCGGTCTCCCGAATATAGGCCGTGGTCGACTGAATCAGCCATAGCGGATCGTCGTTGAAGTTGCCACCGATCTTCCCGTTGCCGCGTTTCGTCAGCGGTTGGTACTGGTGATAGACCGAGCCATCCTCGAACTGTGTTGCCGCGATGTCGAGGATGCGTTCGCGTGCCCGTTCCGGCGCCAGGTGTACCGAACCGAGCAGGTCCTGGTTGGAATCCCGAAACCCCATGCCGCGGTCGACGCCTGCTTCGAAAAAGGAGGCGCTGCGCGACAGGTTGAAGGTCACCATGCACTGGTACTGATTCCATATGTTCACGAGCCGGTCCAGGCGGACCTCGCCCGACTGAAGCTGAAAACGTGACAGAAGGTCGTCCCAGTGGTTCTGCAACTCGCGCAGCGCGGCTTGCACCTTCGCACCGCTGTCGTAACGCGCCATCAACTCCTGTGCGGGACGTTTGTTGATGACACCGGGCGCCGACCACTTTTCGTCGTCCGGAGTCTCGACGTAGCCGAGTTGGAACACGACCTCCTGGCTCTCACCGGGCTGCAGACTCAGTTCAATGCAATGAGAGGCTATCGGTGACCAGCCATGGGCGATCGAGTTTTGCGACTTTTCCGTGAAAACGGATCTGGGCCGATCGAATCCGTTATATGCGCCGAGGAAAGCGTCGCGATCCGTGTCGAATCCGACGATGTCGCTATTGACCCCGTAAAACGCATAGTGGTTGCGGCGCTCCCTGTATCCGGTCTTGTGGTAGATCACCGAGTTTTCGACCTCCACTTCACCGGTCGAAAAATTGCGCTGAAAATTGGTCATGTCGTCTTCAGCATTCCACAGGCACCACTCCAGCAAGGAGAAGACCTTGAATGTACGCGGCCGGCCGGACAGGTTCTGTATCCCAACGCAATGCAGTTCGACGTTGTCGTTCAGTGGCACAAGAAAGAGCGCGGCGGCGCGCAGTCCGTTCTTTTGCCCGGTTATTCGACTGTAGCCGAGGCCGTGCCGGCACTCATAGTCGTCGAGTTCGGTGCGGCACGGTTTCCAGCCGGGAGACCAGACAGTGTCTTCGTCCTTGATATAAAAGTAGCGGCCGCCGTCATCCATCGGGACATTGTTGTAGCGGTATCGCGTGAGCCGGCGGAATTTGGCGTCCCGATAGAAGCAGTAGCCTCCGGCAGTGTTGGAAATCAGGGAGAAAAAATTCTCGCAACCCAGGTAATTGATCCAGGGCCAGGGTGTACACGGATCGCCGATGACGTACTCGCGATTGGCGTCGTCGAAATAGCCGAACCGGCGGTCCTCGTTACGATGAATCACCACGGCTGCGTCAAGCCGGTTCCGGGCGAGCTGCGATGCCTGAAGGGGCAGGCGTATTCTCGAGTCTGTCGTACCAGGTCCTCTTCAGCACGAGCGCCGACACGCCGAATACCGCAATGGTTATTGCGAGCGATGCGTTCTCCCTGACTACGAAAAAAATGGGCGCCGCGACGAGGCAGGTCTGGGCGACGATGCCGACGGCGACATTGAACATGTCCCGCCCGAAATCCTCATTACGACGAAACTCCGGATCGTCGGCAATCACTCGCCGGTATACAGGTCCCCACAGACCCCAGGGACGAACGGTGCGATAGAAACTCTTGAGGGTTTCAGGGCTCTCAGGCTCAGTGAGAAAACTGGCGGCGACGCAGGCAATGGCCGAGGTCAGCAACAACAATGGAAACAGGTACAACGGCAGAACATCGCCCGCGACACCCTCGAACACCCCGGCAAACAAAGGCGGGTACGCCAGGGCTCCCACGATACCCGCGAGCATCCCCCAGAAATAACCCATGCCATTCAGCCGCCACCAGTACCACTTGAGCACGTTTGATGCGACGTAACCCCCCCACAGGCCGGAAACGAGCCACTGCAATACGCTGTTGATGCTTTCAACAAACCAGCCGATGGTCGTGCTGAATGCAACCAGCAACACGGAGACCAGGTAACTTGCCAGCACCAGCCGCCTGTTACTGGCTTCCGGCCTGACATAAAGCTTGTAGATGTCGTTCACCAGGTATGCGCACCCTGCATTCAGGGTGGCGGCAAAGGTCGACATGAATGCTGCGAGCAGGCCGGCGAGCAGCAGGCCGAGCAGCCCGACAGGCGCGAATTGCAACATCGCCGATGGCAGAATTTTTTCGAAGTCGAGCGTGTCGCCGGTCATCAGGTCCAGTTCCTGGTAGTAGACGATCGCCAGCACCGCGAAACCGGCGATCATCAGGTAGCGGACAGGATTGAGCACGACCGAAACGAAACCGCTCATCAATGCAGCTTCACGCGGAGAACGCGTGGAGAGAATTTTCTGCATGTCGTAATTTGGCGCAGGGCCCGCGAGACTGGCCAGCACACCTTTGAACAGCATCATCATGAAGAAAATACTGAACAAGGAGTAGCCGTCGGAGACGATCTTGTCGTTGACTTCATGGATGAGACCGCCCCAGTCGATATCCAGGGTCCAGCCGAAGAATGGATTGGCCCAGCCGGCGGGAGTCGCGGCCTGCAGGGTTTCCGGGGATACGTTGGCTATCGCCAGAGCGGCAATGACTACGGATGCCGCCGCCATGATCGTGAACTGAAGTACATCGGCCCAGACAATGCTCAGCATCCCTCCCATCATCACGTAGAACGTAGCGATGCCGGTGAAGAACACACCGTAGAGATGCGGTACGTATTGCGGCGGCACACCGAACGGAATAAACGGCGAGATCACTTCCCAGGGGATGAATATCTCCATGAACTTGCCGATGCCGACAAAGCCGTAGGCGAGGAAGCCGATCACGCTGACCACGGCGAATACCACTACAACCATATGCGCAAGGCGACCGCCCCGGTCAGTGCCGAAACGCGTCTGGATCCATTCGGCGCCGGTCAATACATTCGAGCGGCGCAACCACGTCGAAAGAAATGCGGCGAGAAAAATCTGGTTGAATACCGGCCACAACCAGGGGATCCAGATGCTCTTCAAGCCGTATACAAAGCACAGAGTCACCAGCCACATCGTGCCGGAGATGTCGAACATGCCCGAGGCATTGGAGAGACTCAGCATGGGCCACGGAAGTTTTTTTCCGCCCTGATAATAGGACTCGAGGTTTTTAGCGGCGCGCTGCCGGAGATACAGGCCTATAGCGACCATCGACACCAGATAAAGTCCGATGATCGAGAGGTCGATCGCTTGTAGTCGCGTTGCCTGTTCCAATTTCGGGCCCCGGAATGCGCAGCGTACGTGCGCGGCGGATGCTAAACGTTTTACAACAAATCCGTCAACCGCTGTTGTCCCAAGCTCCTGCAGCACCCGCCCCTGGCGGAGAAATCGCGTCGCACCGTCCGGACGCAGCCCGAGCGGCCATCCGCCCCGCGACGCGGTGCGGCTGCAAAGTTTCCCCCTTTAACTGTTGATTGACAATAACTTACCGTCAATCGCAAGCAAAATGCTAACGCTACCAATTTAGCTATTTGACAAATTCCCTCCGTGAGTTGAACATGTTAAACGTTTTACGAGTCCGGATGCGTCCAGTTCTGGGCGTACGACCTGATCGGGAAAGGCGGCGCCTGTCAAGCAATGCGTGAAAGCGTTCGACAGGCTCACAAAAGCAAGGGGAGAAGATCCATGGTTCGGAATCCTAAGTTCAAACTCAATCCGATCGCCGCCGCAGTCAGTGCGGCGTTACTGGTAGGTGGAGCACAATCGGCTGTGGCCCAGCAGGATGTCGATGACACGATCGAAGAGATCGTGGTCACCGGAACGATTCGCGGAAGTTTGCAGAACTCCATGCAGATCAAGCGCAACTCGACCGGTGTCGTAGATGCGATTACGGCCGAAGACATCGGCAAGTTCCCGGACACGAACCTCGCGGAATCGCTGCAGCGAATCACCGGCGTTTCGATCAGCCGGGTCAACGGCGAGGGTTCAGAGGTTACCGTCCGCGGCTTCGGCGCCGCGAACAACATGGTGACCCTCAACGGTCGAACGATGCCTGCGGGCGGCGTGTTCGGCGGTGGCAGCGGCGCCGGCGGTACCAGCGGAGGCGCAACACGGGCATTCGATTTCGCCAATCTCGCATCGGAAAGCGTCGCGGGCGTCGAAGTATACAAAACGGGCAGGGCGGACATTGCCACCGGCGGTATCGGCGCGACGATAAACATCGTTACCGCGAAACCGCTGCAGAGACCGGGTCTGCATGGAAGTTTTGCCGCGAAAGCAGTGAACGATTCCACCAATGTTTCGGGCGACGACGTCACGCCCGAGCTTTCCGGCATTTTCAGCTGGTCTGATGACGAGGAAAAGTTTGGTGTGGGACTATCTGCCAGCTATCAGGAGCGTGATTCCGGCGCGGCCGGCGCAGCGCTGAACGACTGGAATATCGGTACCTGGGGCGAAGATAACCTCTATTCGTTCGCCCCGGGCGCCGAAATTGACAACGCGCCCGCCGACGGCCAGTTATTTGCGCGACCGAACGACGTGCGGTACAGCTTCTCGGATCGCCACCGCGAGCGCTCCAATGCGCAGTTGACGTTGCAGTACAAGCCGACGGAAAACCTGACTGCAACCGCGGATTACACCTACGCGGAGAATTATCTGCAGGAGCACCGAGGTGAACAGACCTTCTGGTTCGCCAATGGTACCTCTGCCACGAATGTTCAATTCGACAGTTCCGGTGTGGCCAGTCCCATCATCTACAGTGAGACTCTCAGCAACAAGGATCATGGTTTCGAGCAGCAGTGGCGTGAACAGGTCAATACGCTCGACTCGGTCGGAGTCAACCTGGCCTGGGATGCGACCGAGAGCCTGTCGTTCAGCCTGGATGCGCATGACTCGTCCCTGGAAAGCCTTCCTGACGGTCCCGGTAACAGCGGTGAACTCGCGCTCAGTGTTGCCGCTCCCATTCATGCGAGTCAAAGCGCAGATTTTAGCGGCGACCTTCCGGTTGTATCGTCGACCATCAATGACGCGAATACGAACAGTAACGGTCAATGGGATCTCAGTGATTTCGGTACGCAGGTGGGAAGAGTGTGGTATGCGGCGCAAGAGACCGACATCACGCAGATCAGGCTTGACGGCTCCCTCGAGTTTGAAGACGGCCGGGTCGATTTCGGCGTGGAAACGCGCGCCATGGAGACGACCCAGCAGAATTCCGACCGGTTCATGACCTTCGGCGACTGGGGCGTGTCGGATCCGGGCGCGATTCCCGCCGGCCTGCTGGAAGAGTTCAGCCTTGCTTCGCAGTTCGACGACTACGACACCTCCGGCATGCAGCAATTCGGCATCCGGGCGACCGACCCGGTAGCGCTCCTGCAGTGGGCCGTCGACACCTATGGAACGCCCGAGAACGGGTATGCCGTGGCCTATAACCCTGATTTCTCGACCAGCAACCTGATCGAGGAAGACACTACCGCCGCGTATTTTCAGGTTTCCGTGGGCGGCGAACTGGGCGGCATGTCGACCCATCTCAGGGCGGGTTTACGCTATGAACAGACGGACGTTACGTCAACCTCGGACATGCTGGTTCCGCTGCATTTATTGTGGCAGGACAACAATGACTTCCAGGTCGTCAGGAGCAGCGAGATAACGCCCGTCACACAGGCAGCAGATTACGACCACGTATTGCCGAGCTTCGATTTCGATCTGGATTTACGCGACGACCTCAAAGCGCGTTTCTCCTACAGCAAGACGATTGCGCGCGCGGGATACGGCAGTCTGGCAGCCTCGGTCGGCGGCTTCGGCACCGTCGGATCGTCTCTGCTCGGGTCGCAGCCTGCGGCCGACGCGTCGAATCCGGCCCTGGTGCCGCTCGAGTCGGACAATCTCGATCTGTCGCTGGAGTGGTACTACGACGAATCCAGCTACGCCTCGATCGGCTTCTACGAGAAGCGCGTGAACAACTTCATCGGCACCGAACAGATAGACCAGAGCTGGTTCGACGTGCGGGACCAGACCAACGGTCCTCGTGCCGAGAATGCCAGGGCCGAGCTGGAGGCACTGGGTCTCGCTGTCGACGATACCTCCCTGTTCGTCATGATGGCGGTGCTCGACAACCCGGCGGATTTTCCGGGCGGGGCTGCCGACGTTGTAACCAACGGTGGCGTGGTTGATGCGGACTTTGCGGTCGATGTCGCTACGGACTACGACCTGACGCCGAACGCTGACGACCCGGTGATGACATTCCGGACGGCGACGCCGGTTAACAACAAGGAGGCGCAGATCTATGGCGCCGAGTTTGCCGTGCAGCACTTCTTCGGCGATACCGGCTTCGGTCTGCAAGCCAACTACACGATCGTCGAGGGCGATGTGGACTACGACGTCCTGGCCGACCCGAGCGAGGCGCAGTTCGCGCTGACGGGATTGAGCGATACAGCGAACCTGGTTGCCATTTACGAGAATGACAAGTTCCAGGCGCGTCTTGCCTACAACTGGCGCGACGACTATCTCAATGAGGTGAACAAGGGCAACTCGCAGAACCCGGTCTTCGTAGAGGCGTATTCGCAGCTTGATCTCAGCATGACGTATCTTGTCAACGATCAGCTCTCCGTATCCTTCGAGGGTTTGAACCTGACTGAAGAGAACATTCGTCACTTCGGTCGAACCGGAAGTCAGCTCTGGTTCCTTCAGGACCTGGGCGCGCGTTACCAGATCGGTGCGCGCTACGCGTTCGACTAGGCAGGCGGACTTGCGGGGCTGGCACTGTTACATATTGTGAACGATCGCTCGCTGTTGTAAGGGAAGGCCGCTCATTTCAGCGGCCTTCTCTCTTTACGGGGTGCAGGCCCACTTGTCCGGAAGCTGCGGTAGAATTTATCGACGACTTCCCCGGCAATCTCCAGATGACCCATCACGTTCTGCTGAACAATGTGGCCCACAGGGATATGCGGATTATTACCCGCTACGCGGCGGAGTTCGGCGATAACGTGCATGCAGTCCTTACGTTTCCTACCGAGTACGGCGACATTCAGCGCGAGTACCCGATTCTCTTTCGCAAGGACGCCGACAGCGGCCAGTTTCAGTCCATCGCGTTACTGGGGCTTGCCAGGGGAGAGAACCTTTTCCTCGACCACGGGCAGTGGAGCGCCAGTTATGTCCCGGGAATCGTTGCGCGCGGCCCTTTTCTGATAGGGTTTCAGGAGCAGGAGGTTGACGGCGGGATGCGCAAGGAGCCGGTCATTCATGTTGATCTGGACAATCCCAGGGTCAACGAATCCGAGGGCGAGGCCGTCTTCCTGGAGCACGGCGGAAATACGCCGTACCTGAAGCGCATCGCGTCCATTCTGAGGGGCATACAGGAGGGGGTGGCAATGAGCAAGGCCATGTTTGCAGCCTTCGAGTCTCATGACCTGCTTGAGCCTCTCAACATCGAAGCCGATGTGCTCACTGATGTGAAGTACGTTCTGAAGGGCTTTTATACAATCAATCAGGACAAACTCGCTCAACTCGGCGGCGAGGCTCTTGAAAAACTCAACAAGGCCGGCTTCCTGCAAGGAGCATTTCTGGCGGTGGCATCGCTGAACAATGTCAGGAAACTGATCGATATGAAGCAACAGCGGGTGGCGGCGAGCCACTAAGGAAGTTATGCACAAGTCACAATAGAGACGCTGTAGGAGCCCGCCATTGCGGGCGACCTGCCACGGTCGGAGGGTCGCCCGCGGGGCGGGCTCCTACAGCGCTTCTACTAAGACTTGTGCAGAGGCTCAAAGACAGAATGGCGATTACCGAAAAAAAAACCAGGGTGCTCGACGGCTGCGACGAGAGTGAGGTTCCCTGGCAGGAATTGATGGCCACCCTGGAACCGGTTGTTCTGAAGGGGCTGGTCAGCAAATGGCCGCTGGTGAAGACCGGCCGGCAATCCAGCCAGGACGCTATCGCTTATCTCCACTCTTTCTATAACGGCAAAACGGTCGGCACACTTTACGGCGAACCGGAGATCAAAGGTCGCTTCTTCTACAACGACGACATCACGGGCCTCAATTTCGAAAGTCGCCGCTCGCCGCTGGATGAAGTGCTTGCGACGATACAAAAGCACCTCCGCGATGAGAGGCCGCCGTCGGTGTACGTCGGATCGACGACTATCGACGCATGCCTTCCCGGGCTCAGACGCGACAACGATCTCGTTTTCGATGATGAAATGTTCGCGGACAACGCTCCGCTGGCCAGTATCTGGCTCGGCAATCGCAGCCTGGCGTCGGCTCATTACGACGCGCCGAACAACATCGCCTGTTGTGCCGTCGGGCATCGCCGGTACACGCTATTTCCGCCGGAACAGATCTGGAATCTTTACCCTGGGCCGCTCGACCCCACGCCAGGCGGGCAGGCGATCAGCATGGTCGATTTCGCCAATCCCGATTTTGCAAGGTACCCGCGCTTTCGCGAGGCTGTTGCGGCTGCCCGGGTCGCGGACCTGGAGCCGGGCGACGCACTGTTCTATCCGAGCATGTGGTGGCATCAGGTCGAGGCATTCGATCCGTTCAACGTCTTGATCAACTACTGGTGGAGTACGTCGCCGAAGTTCATGGGCACTCCGATGAACGTACTGAAGCATGCTCTGCTCAGTCTGAGAGACCGTCCGGAGCATGAAAAGTCTGCCTGGAAGCACGTATTCGATTACTACGTGTTCGGTTCGCCGGAGCGCGCTCGTGAGCACCTTCCGGAGCAGGCGCAAGGCGACCTCGGCCCGATCGACGACCTGAAAGCTCGCCGATTGCGCGCGGAATTGCTCAACAAGCTCAACCGATGAATCGACGGCCGCGAGAAATGAAAACCGTTCCGGATAAGGTACAGAACGTCGTTATAGCCGGCGGCGGCACCGCGGGCTGGCTTGCGGCTGCGGCATTGTCGCGCCAGCTGGGGGAAATACTCGATATCACACTGATCGAATCCGATGAAATCGGGACTGTGGGTGTCGGCGAAGCGACCATTCCCCCGATGCGGGTGTTTCACAAGTTACTTCGAATCGACGAACAGGAGTTCATGCGCGCAACCGAGGCCACGTTCAAGCTGGGTATCTACTTCGAACACTGGGGCCGGCGCAACCATAACTACATTCACTCCTTCGGCAAGAACGGCAAGGAGACGTGGCTCTGCGATTTTCATCATTTCTGGCTGCGCGGTCTCGAGCGGGGCTTCGATTCGGAACTTGGCGAGTACAGCCTGGAGTTGCAGGCCGCAAAAGCCGGCAAGTTTGCCACCTCACCAGGCTCCGAGATCAACTTCGCGTATCACCTCGATGCAGGGCGTTATGCGAAATTTTTGCGCAAGTACAGCGAAGGTTACGGCACAAAGCGCATCGAGGGCAAAATAAGGGTCGTAAATCAGAACGGGAATTCCGGCTTTATCGAGTCGTTGACGCTCGAATCCGGCGAGGTAATCGAAGGTGACATGTTCATCGATTGCACCGGTTTCAGAGGACTGTTGATAGAACAAACGTTGCGTACGGGGTATGAGGACTGGACGCACTGGCTGCCGTGTGACAGCGCAGTACCCGTGCAAACGGAGAAAATCGGTCCCGCCGTGCCCTATACCTGCTCCATAGCGCATGATGCAGGCTGGCAATGGCGAATTCCCCTCCAGCATCGCGTGGGCAACGGGCTGGTCTACTGCAGCCGGTACCTGTCTGACGATGAAGCCACAGCCAGGCTGTTGAGCGAAGTGCAAGGTAAAACGATTACTGAGCCGAGAGTCATAAGGTTTCGCACAGGGCGACGTCTCAAGGGCTGGAATAAGAACTGTCTGGCATTGGGGCTTGCCGGCGGATTTGTCGAACCACTGGAATCGACCAGCATTCACCTGATAATGACGGGCATCACCCGGCTCATGCAGCTGTTTCCCTTCAGTGGGATAAGTCAGTCTCTCGTCGACCGGTACAACGCACTGACGCAGGCCGAGCTGGAAAGTATTCGCGATTTCATCGTGCTTCATTACCACGCGACGCAAAGGGACGACAGCCCGTTCTGGCGTTACTGCAGGGACATGAAGATTCCGCAATCGCTTGCCCACCGCATCGCATTGTTCCGGGAAAGTGCTCATGCCTACCAGGCGGATGGCGAGCTGTTTCGGGTGGATTCATGGACCCAGGTAATGCTTGGCCAGGGCATAGTCCCTGAACATTATCACCACTTTGCGCGAATGATGACCGACAGGGACCTCGGGCAATTCCTGAGCGGCCTCAAAGAGTCCATACGACGAGCCGTGGCGAAAATGCCGGGCCATCAGGAGTTTCTCGCCACGTATTGCAAGCCGGTCGACCGGTGACTAGTGGCCTGTAACAGCGAAATCGGAAGTGTCTCGCTCGGTCTGGCAGCGCGCCAGCCACCACCATCCCTTCGCGATGCCACTCCCGATTTCGCTGTTACAGGCCACTAGTCGCCGGCCGACGTACGGGTCAGATAAATGACATTGGAATTGTGCCCCGACGCAAGCATCCAGAAGCTCGCAATCGGTGCTGAGAAAGCGCCATTGCTCGTGATAGACAACTTCGTCAGGCAACCTGACGAACTGGTTAAACTGGCCGCCCTAAAGCTCTTTGTGGAATCCGATCGCTTCTTCCCGGGCATTCGAGCAAAAGCACCACTGTCGTACCGGCAGTTCGCAATACGTCAATTGCAGGATTCGTTATTGCAATTCTTTCAGCTGGACGGTCGATCGATAAAATTTACCATGTGTCACTATTCCCTTTTGACGACACCCCGCGAAGAACTGGTAATGGCACAGCGCATTCCGCATATCGACTCTGTAAGCCGAAAGGGATTGGCTGCAGTGCATTACTTATTCAAAAGTAACTACGGGGGTACGGCATTTTACAGACACCGCAAGACCGGATTCGAGTATGTCGACGAAGCGCGGAAGAACGTCTACTTCCAGTCGCTGGACGAAGAAATCAACGGTCCGTGCATGCCAGGCCCGGAATATATAAACGGCGATACATCCTTGTTTGAGCAAATAGCAAAACAGGACGGCGTGTTTAATCGCATATTGATTTATCGGCGAAATTCCCTGCATTCAGGTTGCATCGACAAGGATTTCGTTCCCGACCCGGATCCTCTGACCGGGCGCCTGTCGATAAACAGCTTTATTGATGTGGAACCGTAATGTTACTGCTGCGTATGTGCGTAATCGCAGCACTTGTCTTATGCGGCATTCCTGTATTCCCGGCGGAATCGGGACAATTGCGGCTGAACGACAAGGGATATTTCGAAACCAGGGGCCTGAACGTGTTCGTGTTCAGCAACTGGTACGACGGCCTGTTCAGCGATTCCAAAATAAGCGGTATCGAGCTGATACATCACGGGGTAAGAACCGCGACCAACGGCGACGTTCGCTTGCACGTGACTCCGGAGCAATGGGACGCTATCCCCGTGTTCGTCGACAGAGAGGTTGATACAAGCAACAACTCCATCCAGGCGAACCTGAGGTACCCGGAATACGACTTTGACTTTTCGATCAGGGCACAAGCCCGGGATAACACGGTTGTAATCTCTGTACATTTGCCCAAGGCGTTGCCTGAAGCGCTTCAGGGCCGGGCGGGATTCAACTTTGAGATTCTGCCTGCGGCCTATTTCGAAAAGTCGTTCATCATGGATGACGGCTACGGCATTTTTCCGCTGTACCCCGCCGGTCCGAAGGAACAAAACGGTATCGTTGCGCCGCAGCCGCTGGCCGTGGGAAACAGTCTCATCCTGGCTCCGGAGGACCCCGAAAGAAAGATTACGATCTTGTCTCGCGAGGCTGAACTCGAACTCCATGACGGCAGAAGCAAGGCCCAGAATGGCTGGTTTGTCGTACGCAGTGCGCTGCCGGCCAACAAAGCCGGCCGGGTTCTGGAATGGTCTCTTACCGCCGCCACCAGGGCAAACTGGCTGAGGAGCCCGGTCATTCTGCATTCGCAGGTCGGCTACCACCCGGCGCAGAAGAAAGTTGCGGTCATCGAACTGGACGGGAACGCCGGCACTTCCGGGGATGCGAGGCTGTTCAGGGTCAGCGGCCAAGGCGAACCGGAACTGAAACTGGAAGGCAGGCCGGCCGATTGGGGTGACTACCTCCGTTATCACTACCAGGAATTCGATTTTTCGGAGATCACGCAAGAAGGTATTTACTTCATCGAATACGCGTCGCAGAGAACAGCGCCATTCCGCATCGCTGCAAACGTTTATCAGGACGTCTGGCATCCGACTCTGGATATATACCTGCCGGTGCAGATGGATCATGTCACCGTGAATGAGGCCTACCGGGTGTGGCACGGCGCTTCTCACCTGGACGATGCGCTGCAAGCGCCTGTAAATCATGAACATTTCGACTTATATGCCCAGGGCCCCACAACCGATACGCGCTATGAACCCGGCGAACATATCCCGGGCCTGAATGTCGGCGGCTGGTACGACGCGGGCGACTACGACATACGCACGCAAACGCATTACTTTGTTGTGAATAATCTCGTCGATGTGTGGGAGAACTTTCAGCTCACCCGGGACAACACGAGTGTCGACTACAAGCGAAAATTCGTTGACCTCCATGTTGCGGACGGGAAAGCCGATCTGTTGCAGCAAATTGAACATGGCACGCTGGCGTTGATCGCCCAACACCGGGCAGTGGGGCATGCGATTCCCGGCATAATCGTTCCCGACCTGTCGCAATACACGCACCTGGGCGACGGCCTGACGATGACCGACAACAAAATTTTCAACGCCGAACTGGACGAGTTTGCAAGCAACGCCGATCAAAGCGGCTTGTTTGACGATCGCTGGGCGTTTACCAGCCGCTCGTCGCCACTTAATTTTGGTTCAATCGCGACGCTTGCCGCTGCACATCGTGCCCTGAAAGGGTTCGATGACGAGCTGGCCGAAGAATGCCTGCAAGTCGCCGTCGAAGCCTGGGATGAAGAACAATCTCACGAGCCGCATATTTTCCGGCACGGGAATACGACCGGGGGGCCGCTCGGCGCCGAAGAAATGAAAGCGGCCCTGGAATTATTGGTAACGACGGGCGAACCAGAATACGCAGACAGATTCTTGCATTATCTACCTGAGATCGAAAAGGAGTTTTCGTCTCACGCAATTCTGGCGGTAAGAGCGATGCCTTACATGGATGAGGAGTTCAGGGCAAAAATGCGGCAGCTTGCACTCGGGCACCGCGAGCGGCTCGACGCCCTCAGGCACGAGAATCCCTTTGGCGTGCTGATAACCGAAACCGGCTGGGCCGGCAATGGCGCAATTATTCAAATGGCCACGACCAACTATTATTTGCACACGGCATTTCCCGACGTTATTACCCGGGAAGATGTATTCCGGGGATTGAATTACATTTACGGCACTCACCCGGGCTCGAATATTTCGTTCGTATCCGCCGTGGGGTCCCGCTCAAAAAAAGTAGCCTACGGCATGAACCGCGCGGACTTCTCTTTCATAGCCGGTGGCATAGTGCCCGGAGTCCTCATCGTGAAACCGGACTTTCCCGAGAACAAGGAAGACTGGCCATTCCTCTGGGGACAGAATGAATACGTGATTTCCGTAGCGGCCAGCTATCTCTTCCTGGCCAATGCAGTAAATGCTCTCCTGAGCGACAACTAGGAAGCGACCCGGCGGCCGAATTCGCTCGTCTCTGGCACCAGCAGGAGTACCGTCCGGGGGTGTTCCACAAAGCGAGTTTCCCGTGTCTGAGCGACTTGAATACCCCCGGACGGTACTCCTGCGCCGTCAAAAGTACCGGCGCCCGAGCGTGTGCAGGTGGTGAATTCGGGGCTCCCGGCCACTAAAGGCGGCCATCGAGCCGGATCGAAGCTTGTAAAACGTTTTACATCGATCCGGCTTGGACCTAAGATCGATGCTATGTCGAAAGTCGGTATCAAGGACATTGCTGCCAGGGCAGGCGTTTCCATAGCCACGGTTTCCCACGCCTTGCGCAAGCCCGGCAGGGTGTCCGAGGCCACTCGCAAGAAGGTTCTGGCCGCCGCCGACGAGATCGGGTACATGCGCAACAACCTCGCCGCGAGCCTGCGCACGTCCAGATCGGGCAACATCGTCGTCATTATCCCCGACGTCGCTGACAACCATGTGTACGGAATTATCAAGGCCATCGAAAAAGTTGCCCATCGTCGCGGCTATTCGGTGCTGCTGGGCGATACCCAGGGATCCGCGGAGCGTGAGCGCGAGTTCGCAGCCATGACCCGGTCGCGGCAGGCGGATGGAATCATCCTGATGTCACATCGCTTGCCGTTCGATGTCACGAAGAACGACCTCTCGCCGGACAAACTGCCGCCCCTCGTCAATGTGTGTGAGTTTACGGGCTACGACATTTTTCCCACGGTTGCCATAGACGACCTGCAAGCCGGCATAGATGCCACCAGGCATCTCGTGGAGCTCGGCCACAGCGAGATCGCAGTCATCACCGGGGACATGGAAACGACGAGCAGCCAGAAGCGGCTGCAGGGTTTCAAGACAGCCATGGCGGACGCCGGGCTGCAGTATAACGAGCGCCTTATCGTGCGCGGAAAGTACTCGGCGCGCTGCGGGGAAACAGCGACCGGGACACTGCTGATGCAGAAAGAACGTCCGACCGCCATATTCTGTTTCAGCGACGAAATCGCCATGGGCTGCATGTACGCCTTGCGGCAACATAATTTCGAAATCCCCAACGATATTTCGGTGATCGGCGTTGACAATATTCCGTTTGCCAGGTACCTCGCGCCGTCGCTCACGACAGTGGGTCAACCCACGGCCGATATCGGTACGACCTGCGCCACGATCCTGCTGGATCTTATCGATGGCAAGCCGCCGGAGATGCTGCACCACGTTCTGCAACACGAACTGCTGGTGCGGCAGAGCACGCGGCGCCTGCAATGAATTGATGAGGTCGGCCGATCCCCGTGTCGACGAGGCCTGGACTTTCACGATGAAATCTGTGCTTGAACGTGCCTGCCACCTGGAGGCCTGCCACCTGGCGGCCTGCCTGCTGGTACTCGCTGCCCTGCCGGGCTGCTACGGTGGCGGGCGGGATCAGCAAACCCGTCTAGCCCCTGCGGCTCCGGCCGATACGGATGCGCGCATCCATCCGCAACTGTGGCCCGCGCAGGAACCGGTCATGCTTCGCGATCCGGACCTGGAACGGCGTATCGCCGCTTTACTCGAGCGCATGACCCTCGAAGAGAAAGTAGGGCAGATCATCCAGGCCGACATCAATTCGGTCACCCCCGACCAGGTGCGGGACTACAACCTGGGCTCCGTCCTTAACGGCGGCAACTCCGCCCCCGGTGCAGACAATCGGGCCAGTCCGGAGAAATGGCTGGCGCTGGCCGACGAATTCTGGGACGCCTCCACCGACACCCGTGACGGCGGAGTCGGCATTCCGGCAATCTGGGGAACGGACGCAGTACACGGCCACAGCAATATCGTTGGCGCCACCCTGTTTCCGCACAATATCGGCCTCGGCATGGCCAACGATCCCGACCTGATGTACGAGATTGGCAGGGCGACCGCGCTGGAGATGCTGGCGACCGGACTCGACTGGACCTTCGCACCGACCATTGCAGTCGTGCGCAACGATCGTTGGGGACGAACCTACGAGGGCTATTCCGAGGATCCTCGCATCGTCGCTGCCTATGCGCCGCGGATCATCGAGGGAATCCAGGGCAAACCCGGCACCGCGGAGTTCCTCGGCGAAGGCCGGATGATAGCGACCGCCAAGCACTTTGTGGGTGACGGCGGCACCCGCGGCGGTCAGGATCAGGGCGACACGATCGCGTCCGAAGCCGATTTTCGCGATATCCATGCGGCGGGCTACCCGCCTGCCGTGGCAGCCGGCGTGCAGACAGTCATGGCGTCCTATAACAGCTATCACGGCCGCAAGATGCACGGCTACAAGGAAATGCTGACCGACGTGCTCGTCGGGCGCATGGGCTTCGACGGGTTCGTGGTGGGTGACTGGAACGGTCACGGCCAGGTGGAGGCGTGTACCAGCGCATCGTGCGCCGCCTCGTTCAACGCCGGCCTCGATATGTTCATGGCGCCGGACAGCTGGGAGGCACTGTACGAGGTCACGCTGTCGCAGGTTCGGTCCGGCGACATCACGACGCGACGCCTCGATGAGGCAGTGGGCCGCGTGTTGCGCGTCAAGTTTCGTGCCGGCGTGTTTGATGCTGGCCGTCCGTCGTCCAGGCCGCATGCCGGCGATTTTTCATTGCTGGCATCGCCGGAACACCGCGCGCTCGCGCGGCAAGCCGTGCGGAAATCGCTCGTCCTGCTGAAGAACGAAAACGCGTTGCTGCCGCTTTCTCCCGACTCGCATGTCCTGCTGGCCGGTGACGGCGCGCACAACATCGGTAAACAGAGCGGCGGCTGGACGCTCAACTGGCAGGGGACCGACAACTTGAATGAGCACTTTCCGAATGGCATGTCGATCCTGGAGGGATTCAACGAAGCCATGCAGACAGGAAGCGGCAGCGTCGCGTTGAGCGAGGACGGCAGTTACACGAAACAGCCCGATGTCGCTGTCGTTGTCTTTGGCGAAGATCCTTACGCGGAATTCGAGGGCGACCGCCCGAATGTGGACTATGACGCCAACGACGGTCTCGAGCTTCTGCAACGTTTCCGCGCGGACGGTATTCCGACGGTGAGCGTGTTCCTGTCCGGCAGGCCGCTGTGGGTCAATCCGGAGTTGAATGCATCCGATGCGTTTCTTGCGGCATGGCTGCCGGGCACGGAAGCCGGCGGCATTGCCGATCTTGTGGTCGGCAACCGGGATGGCTCGGGTCGCTTCGACTTCACCGGAAGGCTTTCGTACTCGTGGCCCAGGACGGCCGGTCAGGCTGAGGTCAACGTCGGCGACGCGCAGTACGATCCCCTGTTCGCCTACGGCTACGGACTGAGCTACGCGCGCGGCGGAACGGTTGGCTTGCTGTCCGAAGTCTCCGGACTCGAACCTGTTCCAACACGGTGATCGAAACGCTGTTGGAGCCCGTGCAAACGGGCGAATAACCGACGCGGGAATCGCTCGCTAGCAGATGTGCGCGCCGCTCGTGTTCACGTATACCGCGTACAGGGACTGACTCGCCGTAATGAACAGCCGGTTGCGTTTGGCGCCGCCGAAGCACAGGTTCGAGCAGATCTCGGGAAGCAGAATCGCGCCGATCCGGTCGCCGTCCGGCGCGAAGACATGGACGCCGTCAAAGCCTTCGCCGCCCCATCCCGCGCCTGCCCAGATATTGCCGTCGACGTCGGCGCGAATGCCGTCGGCACCGCCGGTTCGGTCGTTGTACTCCATCTCGCAGAACGTGCGCCTGTTGCGCAGGGTTCCGCCTTCGACGACATCCCAGCTGTAGATCGGCAGCGGTGCGTTCCCGCCGGTGTCCGTGACATACAGTTTTTTGTAATCCGGTGAGAAACACAGACCGTTGGGCTTTTGCAGTTCGTCCGTCACCACACTCATGTTCCCGCTGTCGAGGTCGACCCGGTAGACTGCCTCCTTGATCTCGAGCGGGCGGCGCGTTCCCTCGTAATTCGACATGCTTCCGTAGCCGGGATCGGTGAACCATAACGACCCGTCCGGGTGAACCACTCCGTCATTGGGTGCGTTGAGCGGTTTGCCCTGCCAGTGGCTGGCGAGCACGCTGACGGTCCCGTCGTATTCGTACCGTACGACTCTGCGGTTACCGTGCTCGAAAGAAATCTGGCGTCCCTGGTGGTCGAACGTATTGCCGTTGCTGTTGCCGGACGGGTTGCGGAAAGAACTTACGTGGCCGTCTTCCTCCGCCCATCGCAATTGCGTGTCGTTCGGGATATCGCTCCAGACGAGGTACCTTCCCACACCGTTCCACGCCGGGCCCTCGGTCCACAGACTGCCGGTGTGCAAACGCTGGATGGCGGCGTTACCGAGCTTGTAGCGGGCGAATCGCGGATCGAGTTCGACGATATCGGGATCGGGATAACGGACCGGTGTATTGCCGTCCCAGTCGCGTTCAACTGCCCGGGAATTTCGGGCCAGCAACGCGCCACTGACCATTGCCGACGCAGCGAGGAACGAACGCCGGTTGAGCGCTGAGCCGCCCGTTTCGGTTTCGCGTTTCATTTACCGTACGCTACCGGTTCAATGAGCGAAGCATATGGTCGTTCATCAGGTTCTCTACCCACTCCTGCCTGCCGCTTCGCTGTTCAGGCTCGCCGTTTTTCTCAGCATGATCGCGCAATTCTTCGAGCGACAATTTCCCGTCTTCGAACGACTTACCCGGTCCGGCGTCGAAACTGGCATAGCGCTTCTGCCGGAAACCGGCGAGCGGCGACTTCTCGAGAATATTATGCGCGATCAGCAGGCCGCGAGCGAACGTGTCCATGCCGCCGATATGTGCAATAAACATGTCCTCCAGGTCCGTGGATTCGCGGCGCACCTTGGCGTCGAAGTTCAGTCCGCCGGTCTTTAGTCCGCCATTGGCGAGCACAATCATCATTGCCTGCACGGTATCGTAAAGGTCGGTCGGGAACTGATCGGTGTCCCAGCCGTTTTGCGGATTGCCGCGGTTGGCATCGATGGAACCGAGCATATCGGCGTCGGCGAGCATCTGAATTTCGTGGGCAAAGGAATGGCCAGCAAGAGTTGCATGATTTGCTTCGACGTTGACCTTGAAGTCCTTGTCCAGGCCGTTGTGGCGCAGGAATCCGATGACCGTTTGCGCATCCGCATCGTACTGGTGATACATCGGCTCCATTGGCTTGGGTTCGATCAGGAACGTTCCCTTGAAGCCGATCGAACGGCCGTAGTCGCGCGCCATTGAAAGGAATTGCGCCATGTGATCGAGTTCGCGCCTCGTGTCTGTATTGAACAGGCAGGAGTAACCCTCTCGACCGCCCCAGAACACATAGTTTTGCCCGTCCAGCTCCACGGTCGCATCGAGCGCGGCTTTTACCTGAGCGGCAGCGTGCGCGACTACCGCAAAATCCGGGTTCGTCGACGCGCCGTTCATGTAACGGGGGTGCGAAAAAACGTTCGCCGTTCCCCAAAGCAGATTTATCCCGGTGGCTTTTTGACGTTCCCTGGCCAGGGCGACCATGTGCCGGAGATTCTTTTCGCTCTCGGCCACCGATGCAGCTTCAGGCGCCATATCGCGATCGTGGAAGCAATAAAACGGAACTCCCAGTTTCGAAAAGAATTCGAAGGCCGCATCCAGTTTGTCTTCCGCAGCGGCCAACCGGTCAGGTTTCTCTTTCCAGGCAAGGGTACGGGTGCCCGGACCGAACGGGTCGGCGCCTTCGGCGCAGAATGTGTGCCAGTAACACACCGAAAAACGCAGGTGCTCGCGCATCGTTTTTCCGGCTACCAGGCGATCCTCATCGTAAGTCTTGAAGGCTAACGGGTTGTCTGAATCCGGACCTTCGTACCCGATCCTGGATATTCCAGGAAAGTACTCACGATTACCGACGAAGTGATTCTTGCTCATGGCTGGCCTGTGCTGGTTGTATATAGAGGTGCAATTTGCTCTACCGCACGTTGATAGGCTGCATAGCCTTGCGAGTAGACATCCAGGTGTTCGGAATTCGGGCTGGTGCAGCGTGACTCGTCGCGGCTCAGATGTTTCGCGACTATATCGTCGATGGTCGATGACGAATCGGATCGCCGCTGCAGCGCCCAAAGGGCCTGAAGCGCGGCGCCGAAGGACGCACCCTCGTCCTGCTGCAGGACGGTGACGGGAAGTCGGCAGATGTCCGCTACGACCTGGCGCCAGACGGCGCTGTTCGCACCGCCGCCGGTCAATACGATCTCCCTGGACTGCATGCCGAGTTTCGCCAGCTCATCAAGGCCGAAGCGCAGCGCATAGGTTGCTCCCTCGACCGTGGAGCGAAGAACGTGCGGCCTGGTGAAATTCCGCGAGTGGAGGCCGAGCAGGCATCCCCTTGCGTTGGGGAGATCGGGGGTTCGTTCCCCATTGAAAAACGGCAACGTAACAAGACCGTCCGAGCCGGGATCGACGCCGCCGATAACGTCATCGAAATTCTCGACACTGATATCCAGTGCCTCGCATACCAACTCGGTTCCCAAAGTACAGTTCATGGTGCAGATCAGCGGCAACCAGCCGCCGGTCGAGCTGCAGAACGCCGCGACATTGCCCTTCGGGTCGACGACCGGAGAATCGGAATATGCGTAAAGTGTCCCGGAGCTGCCAAGGCTCATCGTGAGTTTGCCGGGCGCGACGTTGCCGGTGCCGATCGCGCCCATCATGTTGTCGCCGCCACCGGTCGATACCGGGACGCCTGCAGGCAATCCGTACCGTGATGCAGCCCTGGCAGTGGTTTCGCCGATAAATTGCCCGGCATCTGCAAGTGGCGGGAGACAAGCCTCGAGGTCTCGATCGGGGTCGATCGCCTGCAACAGCTCCTCGCTCCAGTGCCTGGTGCGAACGTTGAGGAAACCGGTTCCGGAGGCATCGCCGAATTCCATACTCGGCACACCGGTCAATGCAAAATTCAGGTAGTCGTGCGGCAGCAGGATATGCGTCAACTGCCGATACAGTTCGGGACGATGTACTTTAAGCCAAAGAACTTTCGGTGCGGTGTATCCGGTCAGTACGGGATTGCCGGCGAGTTCAATGCACCGATCCCGTCCGCCGCACGCAAGGCTTATCGCATCCGTTTCCGCTTGCGTAGAGGTGTCGCACCACAGCTTGACCGGCGCGAGCACCTGGCCTTTGCCGTCAACGGCAACGAATCCGTGTTGCTGCCCGGATACGCCGATGGCCTGAACCGAGTCCCGAACCGGAACGGGTATCTGATTGAGACAATCGACCAGGGCGGCAGTCCACCCGTCCGCCAGTTGTTCGGCAGCGCCATTGTCGTCGCGAAATACTGCGAGGGCGGAGGACGCAGCGGCCACGACCTTCCTGGTCTGGTAGTCGTAAAACACGGCCTTCAGGCTCTGTGTGCCGAGATCCAGTCCCAAAACGGTATTCATGCGTTATTCACCAGATACATCGTACCGGACCCGCTGGTACGTCAGACGATCTCGAGAACGGTCGACCTGAGGTCTGTCGAATTCGGTCCGACCATGATGTCGAACAGACCCGGTTCGACGACTTCCTCCATTCGGGAATCCCAGAGTGCAAACGCATGCGGGCCCAGTTCAATACGCAGAGTGCGACGTTCGCCGGGCTCGAGCGTTACCCGCCTGAATCCCTGCAACGACTCGACGGGTCGAGTCACCGTCGCAAGCTGGTCACGAACGTAAACCTGGACGACCTCATCTCCACTGCGTTCGCCCACGTTCCTGACGTCGACAATGACCTCGACCGTCTCGCCCGAGCGAAGCTTTTGCGACGACAGGCGCGGCTCTCCGATCTCGAACCGGGTGTAGCTCAGGCCGTGGCCGAACGGAAACAACGGAGACTTGTCGGCAAAAAGGTAGCCGCGACGCGCCGTCGGCTTATGATTGTAGAAATACGGAATTTGTCCGACGTCGCGAATCACGGTTACCGGCAGTTTCGCACCCGGGTTGACTACGCCGAAGATCGCTTCCGCCATTGCGGTGCCGCCTTCCTGGCCGGGATACCAGCATTCGAGTATGGCGTTCGCGCGGCTCGCCACATCGGGCCAGCTCGCCGGACGGCCATTGATGGCGCACACGACCAGTGGCTTGCCGAGTGCATGCAGCGCGTCGAAAAGCTGATTCTGTTCTCCAACGAGATCGAGCCGGGTCCTGTCGCCCAGATGGTCCTCCGCAAAGCCTTCGCGACTTGTCTGCTCGGTGTCGCCGATTGCCAGCAGGATGACGTCGGCATTGCGGGCGATGTCGACCGCCTCGTCGATCAGTTGCCGGTTCTTTTCGGGGTCGGCCAGCAGCACTTCGTCGACCGACCGGTCTTCGCTCCGGGTGATGAACACCCCCTGGGCATGAACGACATCGGCAACGCCATCGAGCATCTTCCGCACGCCGTCAAGCAATGTAACGGTCTGTTTCGGGACGCTGGAATATCCGCCGAGCCGCGCGATTGCGGCGTTGGGACCGATGACGGCCACGGTCTTGTCGGCGCCCGGTTCGAGCGGCAGGGTGCCGTCATTGCTCAGGAGGCATAACGACTTGCGTGCAGCCTCGAGCGCCAGCTCGCGCGCTTCTGCGTTGCCGGTAATGCGTTCCGTGAGCTTCCCGTCACCGTAGGGATTCTCGAACAGCCCCGTTCGGAACTTGAACTCCAGGATGTTGGCGACGGCGCGATCGATCGATGCCATGTCGACCCTGCCGTCGTTGACCTGTTGCACCAGCGTCCGATAGGCGTCGCCATCGGGCAGTTCGCAGTCGATGCCCGCTTGAAGAGCGCGGCGCGCTGCATGCTCGACGTCGGTCGCGACATGATGCAAGGTTTCGAGCTGCTCCACTCCGTTGTAGTCGCTGACAACGATGCCGTCGAAACCCCATTCGCCTCTCAGGACGTCCTGCAGCAGCCAGACGTTCGCGTGACTCGGCATGCCGTCAATCTCGTTGTACGAAGGCATGACTGCGCCGATCGCCGTGCGCTCCACGACTTTACGGAACGGCGGGAAGAAGTTCTCACGCAGCTCCCGCTCGGAAATCTGTGCCGGTGCGACATTATTGCCGCTGGCCGGCTGGCCATGGCCCGTCATGTGTTTGAGGGTCGCAAAGACCTTGTCTCGCCCGAGCGTGTCGAACTTGCCGCGGCCTTGCAGGCCTTCTACCGCAGCGACACCCATTTCGCCGACGAGATACGGATCTTCCCCGAACGTTTCCTCGATGCGGCCCCAGCGGGGGTCGCGAACGATATCCACCACGGGCGACAGCACAAGGGAAACGCCGCGTGCGCGAACTTCGCGTGCGATAATGCTGCTGACCTCACGCATCAGGTCCGTGTCAAACGTGCCGGCAAGCGCGATCGCCTGGGGAAACATCGTGGCTTCGGTGGCCATGTAACCGTGCAGCGATTCTTCGTGAAACAAGACGGGAATGCCGAGCCGCGTGCTCTCCATCGCCCAGCGTTGCACGGCATTGACGAATTCCACGGTCTGCTGCGGCGTGCGCCAGCGGTCGGCAGAGCCGCCGGATGCCTCGCCGGCGCCGGGTGCTCCCCGCTTGTCCGAGACACGCGTGAGCTGGCCGAAACCGTCCGCGTATTTTTCGGATGCTTTCGCTTGTGAAAACGCCAGCCCGTCCATGATGTCTGCTTTGCTTTGCCAAAGCGCGATCATCTGTGCGACCTTTTCCTCGAGCGTCATCCGGTCGAGCAAATCCCTGACGCGAAGTTTCACAGGCGCGTTGGCATCCCGATAGAGCCCTTGCTCCTTACCCAAAGCGCCCCAGGCAATCGTCGGCGTCACCGCGGATGCTGTCGCTGCCGCAACGGGTACGCTGGCCATCCATTTGAGGGCCGTGCGGCGTCCAATGCTGCCGATGTTCAAGAGCTTTTCCCGATCGTGAGTGTCGTGCTCTTGAGCTCGACCGAGTTCGGTCCCACCATGATCTCGAATTCGCCGGGTTCGACGACGCGCTCCATCCTCTCGTTCCAGAAATGGAAACTGCCCGGATCCAGCCTGAAGGTCACCGTACGTCGTTCACCCGGCGAGAGCGTTACTCGTTCGAACGCGCGCAACTCTTTTACGGGACGGGTCACCGAACTGACCTTGTCGCGAACGTACAATTGCAGCGTCTCATCACCGCTGGACTCGCCGGTGTTGCGGATGCTTACCCGAACGTCGACGGTCCCGCCGGCAGCGATCGTGTCTGCGGAAAGCTCCGGCTCGCCGATTTCGAAGGTGGTGTAACTCAAGCCCCAGCCGAACGGGTACAGCGGCTCAACCGTGTCGAACAGGTATCCTCGCCGCGCCGAAGGCTTGTGATTGTAGAACGCAGGCAGCTGGCCGACATTGCGCGGTATCGTCACCGGCAGCTTGCCGCCGGGATTGACGTCGCCGAAAAGCACATCGGCCATCGCATGTCCGCCCTGTTCGCCGAGATACCAGCCTTCGATGAGGGCATCCGCCTGCTCCGAGATCGCGACGGTGGACGCCGGCCGCCCGTTGATGAGAATGACGACAATCGGTTTGCCGGTCGCCTTCAGCGCGTCGAACAGTTCCTGCTGTTCGCCGACGAGATCGAGACTGCTGCGGTCGCCCAGATGAGCGTCGGCCCAGGCTTCGCGGCTGGTCTGTTCGGTATCGCCGATCGCCAGTACAAGAACGTCGGCATCTTCAGCGACGTCGACCGCTTCGGCGATCAGGCGCCGGTTCTCTTCCGGGTCGGCGAGGGTGACGTCATCGGCCCACCAGTCGTCGTTCTCGGTGATCCTCACGCCTTCTGCGAACGTGATGCCGGCTCTCTTGCCCGCTTTTGCGCGGATGCCGTCGAGGATGGACACGGTCAGCGGGGGCTCGCCGTAGTAGCCGCCCAGTCGCGCCACCGCGGCGCTGGGACCGATGACCGCGATGGTCGATTTGCTGCCGTCCGTTGCGGACAGGGACAATGGAAGTACACCCCTGTTCTCCAGCAGGATGATCGACCGTTGCGCCGCTTTCCGCGCCAGTTCGCGGGCCTCGTCGCTGTTCGTGTTTGCCTCGGCATGGTCCGCGTCGGCGAACGGTTGCTCGAACAGCCCCGAGCGAAACTTCAGGTCGAGAAACCGGCGCACCGCCGCATCGATTGCAGCCGACGAAACGAGGCCTTCGTCGAGTGCCGCATCCAGGTGCGAATAGGACCGGCCATCGGGCAAGTCGACATCGACTCCGGCCGCGAGCGCGAGCACTGCCGCTTCCTTGTGATTCGACGCGATGTGGTGCAGGTCGGCGAGCTGCTCGATAGCGTAATAGTCGCTTACGACCACACCGTCGAAGCCCCACTCGTCACGCAGCACATCGGTCAGGAGCCAGCCGTTGGCGTGACTCGGGACGCCATCGATTTCGTTGTACGACGGCATCACCGACCGGATATCCGTCCGGCGGACGACAGCTTCAAAAGGCGGAAAGAAGTTCTCGCGCAGTTCCCTCTCCGACAACGGTGCGGGCCCGATATTGGTGCCGCTTTCCGGTTGGCCGTGGCCGGTCATGTGCTTGAGCGTTGCGAAAACCCTGTCGAGTCCGAGCCCGGAATTCCCGGTATTGCCCTGCAGACCCTCCACAGCGGCGACGCCCATTTCGGCCACCAGGAACGGGTCTTCGCCGAACGTTTCTTCGAAGCGGCCCCAACGCGCGTCGCGTGCGACGTCGACAACGGGCGAGAGCACGAGGTGCGCTCCGCGTGCGCGAATCTCGCGCGCAATGACGCTGTTGACTTCGCGCACCAGGTCCCGGTCCCAGGACGACGCCAGGCCGATCGCCTGGGGGAAACTCGTCGCGCCGAGCGCTGCGTAGCCGTGCAGGCCTTCCTCGTGAAAGAGCACCGGTATGCCGAGACGCGTTTCGGCCGTTGCGTACTTCTGAATCGAATTGACCAGCTCGACGGTGGCACGTGGATCGCGGCGAGGGACGACGCGCGGCGATGCCGGACCGCTTGCGTCCGACGGCCGCGCCAGCTGGCCGATCCCGTCGGGATAGTTCTGCCGGATTTTCTCGAGGTCGAATTGCAGGTCGTCGTCGAGCAGGTTCGTCTTGCTGTCCCAGACGGTCGTAATCTGGACGATCTTTTCGGCAAGAGTCATGCGCGCGAGCAGGTCGTCGACGCGCCGCTCGACGGCCGCGTCAGCGTCCCGGTAGACGGCCTGATCGGTACCCCGGCCGGCATCCTGTGCCCCGGCAATACCGGTGCCGGCAATGGCGAAAACCAGCGCGGCCGCAAGCGTATTCGACACCCCCTGAACTGCAATCGAGCGCATTGATTTTCCCTTGTGCGGGCGTGTCGCGCCGTCGACTGGTTTTAGGTATTGAGGCCGGCGGACACTCGAATGGTAGCGTTACCATGCGTTAACATCGGGGGGTTGTCAATGGCTGCCCCGATTCCGCAATGTCGTGTTGCGCAAGGATGACTCAATGATCAACAAGCGCTGCAGCCGGGTAGTCAGAGGTTGCGACGAGGCAGCGGCCAGTCGATAGTCCGACGCGCTAAGGCGTCGGCTGCGACTCGACCGACTCCGGCAGGTAACCGTCGGGATCGCGCAGATAGGCATAGCGCGCCTTTATTTCTTCGACCCACGGAAATTCCTGGCGTTTCCCTCCCGGACCACCGCAGAACGTCATGGTCCGTTCAAAGGTCTCGAACGCGTAGCGGTTGCCGACATTGGGATCATCGAGCACGCGGTAACAGTTGCCAATCCGAACCACCGTGCGACCGTATATGTCCTTTTCGACGTTCTCCCAGATTGGCGGCGGTTTGCCGGTACGCGGCTCTGCGTATCTCACGGCCGCGATGCGCCGAAGTTCGTCGAATTCAGGGTGCAATGACACGGTTTCAGCACTCCGCTCGACCACTTCGGCGGAAGCACGCTCGAGAGAGCCCTGCCAGTCGATGGGTGGGTTGCGAATGGGTGCCTGGACGCTGTCAGTTTGTTGCGGTGCCGACGGTGCCGCAGTCTCGCGCCGATCGGCGGCCGTAGACGGGATCGTTAATGCAGTCGCCGGTTGCTCTTCAGGCTGTTCCGCTGACTGCTTCGCCGACTCACGCAGGCTCACGTCCATTACTACTGGGACACGTGCATCCTCGAATCGCGCAGGCAGACGCAGGATTTCGAGACAGGTGCAAATTGCGACTGTCGAAATCGCGATGCAACAGGCCAGCCGCCGGTGGCCCCGGTCCCATGAGCCAGGTGCGGGCTGCAGAATCGACAGGTAACCCGCGTCATTCAGTGCAGAGGCATATGCCATGCGTGGCACCGGACAGCGCGGTGGCCGTTATCCTTATGGATGCGGGACACTATGCAAAGGTCGCACCGCAATGGCAAATCAGAGCCTGGAATACTTGTGCACCGCCTGTGGCAGCATAGCCGATTTGAATTGCAAGGCGATTCCGGCGCGCAATTTTGGTCGGAAAATCCAGATGCGAAGCATTTGGCAGATCACGCCGTTTTTTTCAGAGGCTTTGCCCTGTCGATCCGCTTGCGCTGACTCGGACTGTGCATGGCCTCCCATAACTCGCTGCGTCGCTGGACGTTGAGCCAGAACTCCGGGCTGTTGCGGAACACACGCGAGAGAATCAAAGCAGTTGCGGCAGTGACGTTGCGGCGGTCGTTGCACAGCTCGTTGACGTGCTTTCGTTGAACGCCCATTGCCTCGGCGAGCGCCGCCTGAGTCAGGTCCATCGGCGTCATGAACTCCTCGACCAGTATCTCGCCTACTGTCGCCGGTTTGCGCTTGGTCATTAACATGTCTCACCTCATTCGTAGCTGTGGTCGTCGAGATAGATGTCGTCCGCTTCCCCACGACCGCCGTCCCAGCGGAAGATCAGACGCCACTGCCTATTGACGCGGATCGAGTGGAAGCCGGCTAGATTGCCGCGCAACTTCTCGAAGTGGTTACTCGACGGGACGCGTAAGTCCTGATTCGTTGTCGCATCGTCGATCATCTGAAGTTTGCGGAACAGGCGGCTTTCGAGATCGGGCGGCATTTTTCCGAATCGCACGTCGTTGATGAAGAACGCGCGTAGCCAGCCTTCCCGGAAGCTCACGATCATTTAACATCTCCAATCAGAGGCAATGTACCACTCTAACGGACACAGCTCAAGCGCGCGCGGAGTGAAGGCTACGAGAAAGGGTATTATCTCGTTAAAGGATGCCGCCCAAGCGATATTAGAGACTTGATCTGATTATCGGGGCTGAGCACGTAGATTTGCCGAGCATTGATGGACGAGACGTTCGTACGCAGCGTGTTGCACGCGCAAAGCGAAATCGCAAGAGCGAGTACTTGCGCAACGAGCCGGATTTCAGTGTGCCGGCGATCGGGAACCGTCAATCCATGTCTCGAGCACATTGAGTTCGTCGTCGGCGACGACGAGATTCGCGCGATAGCCCGGCGCGATCTTGCCGAATTCGCGGGACAGCCCGAGGAATTCGGCGGGGTAAACGCTCGCCATGCGTACCGCATCCGCAATCCCGACGTGCAAAAGACGCACCGCGTTCCTGACGGCCGTCGCCATGTCGATATTCGATCCCGCCAGCGTGCCGTCCTCGTCAAAGCACACGCCGTTCCTCACCGTAATCTTTCGCCCCAGCAGGCTGAACGACTTCTGGCCGGCGCCGACACTCGGCATCGCGTCGGTAACGAGGACGAAACGGTCCAGCCTTTTGCAGCGCAAGGCGAGGCGCAAGACGACCGGATCGACGTGGTGCCCATCGACAATAATGCTGCACCAGCTATCCGGATCGTCGAGCGCGGCCCCGACGACTCCGGGCTCTCTTACGCTAATCGGCGACATGGCATTGAAGAGATGCGTGAATCCCGTCAGGCCGTTCTCCAGCGCCACACGAATCTCTGCATAGGTCGCGTTGCTGTGGCCGGCGGAGACCACGACACCCGCCTCGGTCAGCTTGCGAATCATTTGCGGTGTCGTCTTCTCCGGCGCCAGCGTGAGAAGCGTCTTGCCGCCGGTCGGCCTCGTCAGCAGGCGAAACGCCTCCTCGTCGAGATACCGGATCTTGCTTGCGTCATGCACGCCTTTGCGTTCTTCGTTGAGGAACGGCCCTTCTATGTGAATTCCGAGTACCCCGGGCACGCCCGCCGCGATGGCGTCCCGCGCTGCAGAAATCGCATCGGCGACCACTTCCAGATCGTCGCTGACGAGCGTGGGCAGAAATGCAGTGGTGCCGAACTGACGGTGAACACTGCCGATTTCGTCGATGGTCTCGACGGTCGGCTTGTCGTTGAACAACACGCCGCCGCCGCCGTTCACTTGCGTATCGACAAAGCCCGGCAGCAGAAGCCTGCCGTCAAGATCAATCTGTTCCGCGGCGCTCGCGCCTGTGGCATCGTGCCGGCCTACCGAAGCAATGTGCTCGCTGCCGGTCGTCACCGTCAGCCCCTCTTCGAATCCGCTGTCGGTCAGCACGCGGCCGTTGATGAAGGCGACGGACATCACAGGGTTTCCGTAATCTTGGACAAATGGCGCGGCCGGTCGGGGTCGTAACCGCGTGCGACGGAGAGCGCGTTGACCATGCGGTAGAAACTCTGGATCTGCAGCAACGGCGCTATCGCCGGCTCGGTTTCGATGACCGGTAAGGCGCCTGCGCGGGCTTCAGGCAATCCGGCCGCTGTCACTTCCGCGCCATGAGCCGCCAGTTCGCGCGCCAGCCTGGCCATGCCGTCACGGGTTTCGTCATCTTGCGCGAACAGCAGAACCGGAAATCCCTCCCGCACGATCGCCAGTGGCCCATGCCTCAGTTCGGCCGAACTGAAGGCTTCCGCATGAAGCGCGCAGGTTTCCTTGAATTTCAGCGCCGCCTCTCCGGCGATGCCGAGTCCGAGCCCGCGGCCCACCACGTACAGACTTTGCGCATCGCGGAAACGCGTAACCCCGTCGCTCCAGTCGAGTTCCCAGGCGCGCCTCAGCTGCGCCGGCAGGATCTCGAGCGCCGCGTGCAGCTTGTGATCGTCCGACCACGACGCGACCAGGTGCGCGATCGCGGCCATCGATGCGATAAAGGATTTGGTTGCGGCAACGCTCCGTTCCTCTCCTGCACACAGCGGGATTGCGCAATCCGCTATCTGACCGAGGTACGACTGTTCCGCGTTGACCAGAGCGACGACATACGCACCCGCGGCGCGCGCGGCTTCGGCCGATGCCAGCAGATCCGGACTTCGGCCCGATTGCGAAATCGCCAGTACGATCGTATCGCGCAGATGCGAACCCCTTGCGTACAAGGAGCTCACGGAGGGCGCTGCGGAGGACGTCAGAATGCCGAGCCGCGTCTCGATCAGATACCTTGCATAAGTCGCCGCATGATCGGAACTGCCGCGCGCCAGTGTGACCACCGCGCATTTAGAGCGGGATTTCAGATCTTTCGCAAGGCGAGCCACGACGTCGGCATTTCGCTCCAGTTGCGCTTCAACCACCGTCGCCGCCTCGGCAGCTTCCCGGAACATGCCGGTCGATTCGGCTGTGGAAGGCTCAGGCAAGGTTCTGTTCGTTTCGGATTGCGTGGATAACATGATGCCCCGGTCAGGACGCATCGCTCAGTTCAGCGACGAAGTCGTAGGTATCGCCGCGGTAATACGATTGCGAGAACTCGACAGCACTGCGATCGGCGAGAAAACCCAGGCGTTCGACGAGCAGTCCCGCGTCGCGTTCCTGTGCGCCGAGCCTTTCCGCCTGTTCCGCGTTCAGGAGCACGGCGCGCAATCGTTGCAGCGCTCTCACCGGCCGGTGGCCGGTTTGTTCGAGCGCCTCGTAAAGCGATGACTTCACGGCATCGACCGAGCCCAGGCAGGACGCGACCACGGTGGCATATTCGATCGCCATCGGCGCATCGTCGGCAAAGCGTATGCGATGGAAACGGAAGACCGGCGTACCCGGACTGAGCCGTAAGGCGAGCGCTTCCTCGGGCGTTACGGCGCCGGCGGCGCGGTGCAGCCAGACACTGCGCGGCTTGCGTCCGCGCGCTCGCATATCTTCGGAAAACGAAGTCAGCTTCGAGAAGTTCTTCTCGACTCTCGGCCGCACGAACGTGCCGGAGCCGTGCTGACGCACCAGCAGGCCTTCGCCGACGAGCCCGTCGATGGCTTTGCGCACCGTGATGCGCGAGACCGCAAAGTCCGTGGCCAGCTCGCGCTCCGCCGGCAAGGCGTCGTCCGCATCCAGCACGCGCTTTTCGATCGCGTCGCGCAGCACCCGCTGCAACTGCTGGTAGAGCGGAAGGGCGCTGCTTTGGTCCAGCGGCCGCAGGATGGTCGATAGGGAGGTCACGGCGGTCTCCGGGCGTGGTGTGCCGGTATATTACCAATGCCATACCACTTTATGCAATGGCCTGTTGATTTAATGCTGTTATTTGCTATTGGTATCTAACAGGGCTGGAAATTGCATTTCGATGGTACTATAGTGGTCTCTGATTGGTTACTTATTGGTTACGGAACGGGGGACGTCCGCTCATGAACATCAAAAGATCGACGCTGGTCGCAACTGCAGTCGCCATCGCCTTGTACGGGCAGAACGAAGCCGCGCACGCCCAGGCCGGCCCGCAGGAAGACGGCGCCATAGAGGAGATCGTCGTACAAGGCATTCGCGCCAGCCTGCAGCAGTCGCTGCAGACCAAGCGCAACGCCGATGCCGTGGTCGAAGCGCTCAGCGCCGAGGATCTGGGCGAGTTCCCCAACACCAACGTGGCCGAGGCGATGACGCAGATCCCGGGCGTCACGATCGACCGCCGCTTCGGCCAGGGCGAGCGCGTCAGCATCGACGGCACCGATCCCAGCCTCAACCTGACCTTCCTCGACGGTCATCCGGTGGCGCAGTCGATCTGGCTGTTCGGCGAGCAACCCAACCGCGGCTTCGACCAGACCCAGATCGCCTCGGAGATCATCGGCCGGCTCGAGGTCTACAAATCGCCCGAAGCGCGCCTGCCCGAAGGCAGCCTGGGCGGCACCGTGCTCATGCACACGCGCAAGCCGCTGGATCTGGAAGCCAACAGCCTCACCGGCACCTTCGGCTACAACTACAACGAGCAGGCCAGCGAGGGGAAGCCGAGCATCTCCGCGCTGTACAGCTGGAAGAGCGCCGCCGAAACGTGGGGCATCGCGGTCGCCGCGCAGCACTACGAGGAACAGGTCGATCGCCAGGGTTCGGAGATCTTCGGCTATGTGCCGGCGTCTACCTTCCCGAACGCGGTCGGTGTGGATCCCGACGCACAGGTGCCCAATTTCATCAACGCTGCCTGGTTCCAGCAGACCCGCGAGCGCGACAGCATCACCGCCAACCTGCAATTCAGGCCGGGCGACGCCCTGGAACTCAACTTGAGCGCGTTGTACATCAACGAAGATTTCGCCAACTACAACCAGTCGATGTACAACTTCCTCTCGCTGCGCCCCGACGACGTTGACGAGCTGACCGTCGGCGCCGACGGCATCGTCACCGGCGGCCATGCCGGGCCCACGAGCCTCGTGTTCTACGACAACAACGTGCGCGGTTCCGAGCCGACCACCCAGGGCCTGGACCTGAGGGGCGCCTACTCCGGCGACGGCTGGAATGTCTCCGCCCAGGTCGGCCAGAGCAAGGCCGACAACGAGCTCAAGCAGTGGTTCATCGAGCCGGCCTTTACCGGCGGCTTCAGTTGGGACATCGACCGGGGCATGACCTTCGACGATCCGGCCGCCGCGCGTGATCCGGCGAACTGGCGCGCGGAAGGATTCTTCGGCAACCACGGAATCTTCGCGACCGAAGCCGAGGACACGTACGCGCAGATCGATTTCAGCATGGAGTTCGACAACGTGTTCAACGAGCTGCTGGTGGGCGTGCGCCGCCACGAGCACCAGGAGGACTTCTCGCTCAACGTCTGGGGTATTCCCGGGGTGGGCGACCTGGCGCAGACCGGCACGATCGGCCTCACTGACATCGGCGGCTTCGCTCCGGATCATGGCCAGCATGTGTACGTGGGCCGCCAGAACGTGCTCGATTGGGTCATCGGTGCCCCGCCCAACTTCGCCAACCCGGATGCGGCCAGCTTCCTCAACAACACCTACGTGATCGAGCAGACCAACTCCTCGGCCTATGCGCAGTTGAACTTCGAAAGCGGCGAGCGCCTGCGCGGCAACTTCGGCGTGCGCTACGTGAAGGCCGAGATCGAAAGCACGGCGTTCAACCTGGGCAGCGACGTCCCGGTGCTGCCGGCACTCCCGGAATGGCAGGTGACGCAGAAGAAGGACGACGATTACCTGCTGCCGTCGCTCAACCTGGCGTTCGACGCCACCGACGACGTCGTGCTGCGCTTCGCCGCCGCAAGTGTCGTGGCCTGGGCGCCCTACAACCAGATGGCGCCGAACACCTTCCTCAACGACACCACGCTCACCGGAAGCGGCGGCAACGCGGACCTCGGGCCGTACGAGTCGACCAACTACAACGTCTCGGCCGAGTGGTACTTCGCGGCCGAGTCGGTGGTGGCGGCATCGGTGTTCTACAAGGACGTCGAGAACTTCATCGAAAGCAACGCGGCCACCGAACGCCAGTTCAATTCGATCAGCGACGACGCCGATCCGACGGCCTTCCTGAACCTCGTCGCCACCGGTGCCTGCACGATCGACGGCTTCTGCGACTACAGCATATTGCGCCCGCGGAACGCCGGAACGGGCGAGATCAAGGGCTTCAACCTGAGCTACCAGCAGCCCTTCGGCGAGAGCGGTTTCGGCATCGTCGCCAACTACACCTTCGCCGACGGCGAAACGGCGGCCGGCAACGACCTGCCTTTTCAGTCGCGGGACCAGTACAACTTGAGCCCGTACTACGAAAAGGACGCGTTGAGCGCCCGCCTGACCTACGGCTGGCGCAGCGAATACCTGGCCGGCGGCTTCGTGGCCGGCGCGCCGCCGGTCAGTGTGGACTCGTACGCCGACTTCGGCGCGAGCCTGAGCTGGAGGTTCAACGACACCGTGCAGTTGAACTTCGATGCGCAGAACCTGCTCGACGAGGAATACTTCCAGTACTTCGGGGAGAAGTTCCAGCCGGCCAACCGCTACCAGACCGGACGCCGTTATCAGGTTTCGCTGCAGGTGGCATTCGGATCGGGTGGGTAGAATGCGGTAGCAACGCGGGCCCGGTCGTCCCGGGCCTGCGGGCCCGTGCCTCACGACGCGTATAATTCTGGCATGGGGGACGGCCATTTTGATCGGTGGAAAGTGATGGCTCGCCTGCCGCTCGCCCTCGGCGTCATGCTGGCCTGCATCTCGGGATGCAGTCCGGAAACGCACCCGGTGCCTGCGCTGCAGGCCGCGACGCCCGAAATGATTCCGCTGCCGAATCGCGTCGCATCCTCCGAGGGCCCCTTCAAGTTGCGGCCATCGACGCAGATCGGCGCAGCGGGCGGGGCGGAGGCCCGATGGACTGCAAAATGGCTGGCGGACCTGTTGCAGCGTACGCGTGACCTGGACCTGCGTGTCGGCGATGCGCAATCGCTGCCATCGGAAAACGTCATCCTGTTAGAACTCAGAGCGTTGCAGGACGGCCCGGTGCCCGAAGGCTATCGGCTGAACGTGTCGCCCGGACGCATTGTCGTTTCCGCGAACGATGCGGCCGGCCTGTTCTATGGCGCCGTCAGCGTGTGGCAGCTTGCATCGGCAAAGGCGAACGACGCCGCGCCGATCTCGATTCCCGCCCTGGTGATCGACGACGCGCCGCGCTTTGCCTGGCGGGGCCTCATGCTGGACGTTGCGCGCCACTATGTGGCGCCGCAGTACATCGAGCAACTCATCGACTGGATGGCGCTGCACAAACTGAACGTCCTGCACTGGCACCTGACCGACGACCAGGGCTGGAGACTGCAGATAAAAGCATTTCCGCGCCTGACGGAAGTCGGTGCCTGGCGCATACCGGCGGGCGCGGCCGCACGCCAGGAGATCGATCCGGCAACCGGAGAGCCGCGCCGCTACGGGGGCTTTTACACGCAGGAGGAAGTCCGCGGGCTCGTCGCCTATGCCGCGAAGCGCCATGTGACCATCGTGCCCGAGATCGAGATGCCCGGGCACGCGCAGGCAGCCATTGCCGCCTATCCGGAACTGGGTGTCGGCGACGTGCATCCGGACGTGTCGTCGGACTGGGGCATCCACAACTACCTGTTCAATGTCGAGGAAAGCACCTTCGAGGCACTGGAAAAGATTCTGGCCGAAGTGCTGGAGCTGTTCCCGGGGCGTTACATTCACGTCGGCGGCGACGAGGCCGTGAAGGAGCGTTGGGCTGCGTCGGAGAAAGTGCAGCAGCGCATGCATGAATTCGGCGTCGGGAGCGAGATGGAACTGCAGAGCTATTTCATAAAGCGAATCGAGCGATACCTGCAGGCACAGGGGCGGAGGCTGATCGGCTGGGATGAAATCCTGGAGGGCGGAATCGCGCCGGAGGCGACGGTGATGTCCTGGCGCGGCATCGACGGCGCCATCGAGGCGGCGAGCCTCGGGCACGACGCAGTGCTCTCGCCCGGGCCGACGCTCTATTTCGATCATCGGCAAAGCGCGCTCGCGAGCGAGCCGCCCGGCCGCGGAACCGTGGTCTCGCTCGAAGATGTCTATCGTTTCGATCCGCTGCCGCCGGCCCTCGCGGAAGCCGGGGAGGAGCACGTCCTCGGCGTCCAGGCCAACCTGTGGTCGGAGCACATCCGCACGGAAGGCCGGCTCGGGTACATGGCGTTTCCGCGCGCCGCCGCTCTGGCGGAAGTCGCCTGGTCGCGACCGGAGCGGCTGGACTGGACGCATTTCCTCCGTCGCCTGGTAACGCAGTTCGATCGCTACCGGGCGCTGGGCATCCCGTTCGCCACCAGCGCATTCGATGTGGAGGTGGCGGCGACAGCGGGCGAGCCGGGCAACGACGTCGAGGTCGAACTGTCGAGTCAATCCGGACTGGGAGAAATCCGATTCACCACGGATGGGTCGGAGGTGACAGCGGAGTCGGCTCGCTACACGAATGCGCTGCAATTGCCGGCCGACACCGAGCTGTCCGTCGCAACCTTTGCGGACGGCCGGACAGTATCGCGATCGATCCGGGGCATCGTCGGCCAGTTTGCGCGCCGCCGCGCCAGTCATGAACTGGAGCTTTGTACGGAAAGACTGGTGTTGTCTCTCGAAGACGATGCGCCCATCGAAGGCGATCGCAGCGTTTTTCTGATCGACGTCATGAACCCGTGCTGGATCTGGGAAGGCGCCGACCTTTCAGGAGTTACGCAAATAAAAGCGGCCGTCGGCCAGGTGCCGTTCAACTTTCAGATCGGCGCGGATCGCGAAAAGATCGAATTGCCCGCGCCTGCGACCGCGGCGGGCGAACTCGAGGTGCGAGCGAACGGCTGCGACGGCAGTCCGATCGCAGTACTGCCGTTGCGGGAAGCGTCAGGAAATGACGGCGTGACCGTTTTGACAAGGGACCTGGCGGCGCACGGCGATGGACCGACGGACCTTTGTTTTCGCTTCACCGCCGACGACCTCGATCCGATGTGGGGCATCGACTGGGTCGAGCTGGTTCCTGGGAGGGACCCTGCCGTGTCCCGGACGCGTTAATGTCCAGTCTGATTCTGACGGCGCCTCTCTCCGGATGGGCTATGCCGCTGGAGGAGGTGCCGGATGCGGCGTTTGCCGAACGCATGGTTGGCGACGGCGCCGCGATCGATCCGACGGATTCTATCCTGCGCGCGCCCTGCGACGGCCGGATCACAATGATCGCCGATGCCAGGCACGCCCTGACGCTGCGTGCCGGGAACGGCGCAGAAATCCTGTTGCACGTCGGCATCGATACGGTTGGTTTGCGCGGCGATGGGCTCATCGCAAAGGTAGAGCAGGGCCAGGACGTGCGTCGCGGCGATCCGCTGCTCGACATCGATCTCGATCGGCTCGCGCAGCATGCGAAGAGCCTGGTCACGCCCGTTCTGGTGACCGATGCCCGGAAATTTTCCGTCGCGGTAAAGGCGGGCAACCGACTGATCGGGGCGGGCGAACCGTTCCTGGAGATCGGCAGCAAGGAACAGGCTGGCGACGACGTGCGCTCCCTGTTGTCGCAACCCGATGCCACCGGAGACGTTACCGTCTACCTCGAACACGGATTTCACGCCCGGCCGGCCGCGCGGATCGCGCGCTGCAGCCGGCAGCATCGTTCCCGTATCGTCGTATCGGCGCACGGACGGGATGCAGATGCCGGCAGCACCGTGTCGCTGATGGCGCTCGGGGTACGTTTTGGTGACCGCGTCGCGCTGCGCGCCTTCGGTGCCGACGCCGCTCAGGCGGTTCGCGCACTGACGGAGGAAATCTCTTCGGGTCTCGGCGAATCGCCTGTGCGAATGCGGCAGCCGGCGCGCAGCACGCGCGCGCCGGCAAGGGTTGTTGAAACGGCATGTCACGCGGACGCCGGTGATATCCGCGGTACTGTCGCGAGCAGGGGACTCGCTGTTGGCGTCGCACTCCAGTTCGAACAGCCCGACATTCCGGTGACGGAGCACGGTGGGGGCGTCGACGTCGAGATGGCGGAACTCGAGAGGGCGCGCGACACCGTCAAAAACAGACTGCGGGAGATCGCCGGCGGCCGTGACAACGATATCCTCGGCGCCCAGATGGAGTTTCTCGGCGACCCCGGTCTGCTTGACGACGCAGAGGCCGCCATCCGTGGCGGAAAAAGTGCCGCGTATGCGTGGCGCAGTGCCATTCGCGCAGCACAGGACCTGCTGCGGGACACAGGTGATACCCGTCTTGCGGAACGCATCGCCGATCTGAGCGACGTCGAAACTCAGGTACTCCAGTCGTTGACCAATGAGACCGAAATTGCGCAAGCGGAGATTCCCGACGCCACGGTCATCCTGGCGACCGAATTATTCCCGTCACAGTTGAGCCGGCTGGATTTGTCCAGGGTTGCGGGATTCTGCAGCGCGGCGGGCGGGCCGACCTCGCACGTCGCCTTGCTCGCGGCGTCGATGGGAATTCCAGCTGTCGTGGGTGCCGGTCCTTCGATCCTGAAGATCGCCAACGGCACACCGGTATTGCTCGACGCGGAGCAAGGCAGGCTCGAGGTCGAACCGGACGAGGACAAGATTGCAAAGGTGCGCGATGCGATTGCCGACCGGCGCGCCAGGCATGCGCGCCATCTCGAGGATGCCGGCGCGGACTGCTACACGGCGGACGGCTGCCGCATCGAGGTATTCGCCAATCTCGCATCATCGGCCGAGGCGGAAATGGCCGTCGAATCCGGCGCCGAAGGCTGTGGCTTGCTGCGAACCGAGTTTCTATTTCAGAATCGTACCGCCGCGCCATCCGAAGACGAACAGGCGGCGGAGTATCAGGCCATTGCGGACGCGTTGGGCGGCCGTTCACTGGTGATCCGCACGCTGGATGCGGGCGGCGACAAGCCGATCGCGTATCTTCCGCTGCCGCCGGAAGAGAACCCGCTGCTCGGCCTGCGAGGCCTGCGCGCAACTCTGCGTTTTCCGGACCTGCTGCGCGAGCAACTGGCGGCCATCTTGCGGGTACATCCCGCCTCGCAATGCCGCATTCTGTTGCCGATGATCACGGAGCCCCGGGAAATCCGCACAGTGCGCAAGATTGTCGATGCGCTCGCCAGCGAACGCCAATTACAGGCGCGCGTGGCGCTCGGCGCCATGATCGAAACGCCTGCGTCGGTCGTGCTGGTCGACGCGATCGCACGCGAGGCTGACTTTCTTTCCATCGGCACCAACGATCTGGCGCAATACACGCTGGCGATGGACAGGACGCATCCGGAACTTGCGCGTACGTTCGACTTTTTCCATCCCGCCGTGCTGCGTCAGATTGCCGCGGTCTGCAATGCGGCGGAATCGCCCGGGCGATCCGTGTCCGTATGTGGAGCACTCGCGAGCGATCTGCAAGCTGCGCCTGTGCTGCTCGGGCTTGGAGTGCGGACACTGTCTGCCGTACCGAACGTGATTCCGGAGCTTAAGGCGCTGATTCGGAAACTCTCGCTGGCGTCGTGCAGGGACCTGGCTCGTGCGGCGCTCGCGCAGGACAGCGCTCCGGGACTGCGTCGCCTTGCCGACGAATTCGCATCCGCAGGCCGCGAAAAATGACGAAAGGCATTTTCGAAAACCTGCAAAAGCTCGGCCGGGCGCTGATGTTACCGATCGCCGTGCTGCCGGTGGCGGGCCTGTTGCTGCGTTTCGGCCAACCGGACTTGCTCGACGTGCCGATGGTTGCGGCGGCCGGTGCGGCAATATTCTCGAACCTCGGCCTGCTGTTCGCGATAGGCATCGGCGTCGGGCTCGCGCGCGAGAACAACGGCGCTGCCGGAGTGGCGGCCGTCGTCGGCTATTTCGTAACGACGGAGGGGGCGGCCACACTGCTGGTCGTGCCACCAGGCGCCCTGGAGTCACTGTTGAGTCAGTCGCTGGATGGCTTGTCCGACCCGGCTGTCGACATCGCCGTCACCGCGTTCAAGGAACGCCAACTCGCCAAGCTGTCCGTGCCCGCAGGCATTCTGTCGGGCCTGCTGGCCGGCTGGCTGTACAACCGCTACAGCAATATCAGGCTGCCCGACTATCTCGCGTTCTTCGGCGGCCGGCGTTTTGTGCCGATCGCGAGCGGCGTATGTGGGCTGGTCGCCGCGGCGGCCTTCGGTCTCGGCTGGCCCGTGCTCGAGAGCGGCATGAACCATCTGAGCCGGGCGGTCCTCGATGCCGGTGAGGTGGGGCTGTTCCTGTATGGCGTGCTGAACCGCGTGCTGATCGTCACCGGACTGCATCACATACTGAACAACATCGCCTGGTTCTTGCTGGGCGATTTCGACGGCGTGACCGGCGACCTGCGGCGTTTTTTCGAAGGCGACCCGACCGCGGGCGTTTTCATGTCGGGCTTTTTCCCGGTGATGATGTTCGGCTTGCCCGCTGCGTGCCTTGCGATGTACCGCAGCGCCGCGCCGAAGCACCGGCGGGCGATCGGCGGCTTGCTCGTTTCGATGGCGCTGACGTCGTTCCTGACCGGCGTGACCGAACCGATCGAATATACGTTCATGTTTCTCGCACCGGTGCTTTACGCAATCCATGCGCTGCTGACCGGTGCGTCAATGGTCCTTATGGATCTTGTCGGAGTCCGGCTGGGCTTCGGATTTTCCGCAGGCCTGTTCGACTACTTGCTCAATTTCAATATCGCCACACGGCCGCTCTGGTTGTTGCCGATCGGCGCCGCGTATTTCATCGTTTACTACGCGATGTTTCGTTACTTCATCGTGCGCTTCAATCTGCCGACTCCGGGGCGTGAATCGACGACGGCAGAGGCAGGCGCCGTTTCGCAGTCGGCCGATCGCAATGTTGCTTTGCTGGTGGACGCGCTCGGCGGCGCAGCCAACCTCCGTGCCGTCGATGCCTGTACCACCCGCTTGCGCCTGGTGGTTGCCGACCAGGCGCTGGTGCAACCCGGGGTATTGAAACAACTGGGCGCCCACGGCGTGATCCAGCCGACTGAAAACGCCGTGCAGGTCGTGCTCGGTCCCGTGGCCGACCAGGTTGCAACCGAGATGAGGACTTACATCGTTTCGGGAAAGTCCGCAGAGAAGAGAGACGCCGTGCCGGATGCCGGAGAGAAGCGAATACCTCCCGGCCGCCTGCGCGAACTGACCGCGGCATTCGGCGGCGCGCAGAACGTCCTGGCCATCGAGGCGCTCGCCGGGCGGCTCCGCTGTAGCGTGGCCGACCGCTCGATGGTCGACGACAAGGCGTTGCAGTCTCTCGATGTCCGGGCACTCACGTGGGTCACTCCGACGGTCGCGCATGTGCTTGTGGGGTGGTTGCCATCTGAACACTTCTGAACACACAAGCGGTTGATTCATAATGGGATTCTCAGTCTCATAGTTCGCAGGTCGCCCGCAATGGCGGGCTCCTACAGTTTTCCTGACCCCCGCGGAGGGGTCCACTTCCCCCGCGGCGCCGTCTTATGTCAATGAGAACGGCGTCTTTTCGTCCGCGACGCGACGGCGCCCGTCGTAACCAACACCAGGGGGAATTCCAATGAACGGTTCATTCGGGCACGGACGTTATTTCGGCCTGCCAAGGCGCGTGTGGCTAGCCGCGACTTGCTGCGCCATGGCTCCACTGGCGCAAACAGCGAACGCGCAGCCGGCTGAAAGCGAACCGGACGACGTCCTCGACGAAGTCGTCGTGACGGGTACCGCCGGCGGCGCGGAGATTCGCAAGTTCGATGCGAGCTTCGCAATCACGACGATGGACAACGAGGCTATCACCCAGTATTCGCCGCAAAGCACGGCCGACCTGCTGAAACTCGTCCCGGGCGTCTGGTCTGAAAGCTCCGGCGGCGTCGCCGGTGCGAACGTGATGGTGCGCGGGTTCCCGGGCGGCGGCGACGCGCCGTATCTCACGGTCCAGGTGAACGGAGCGCCGCTCTATCCGATCTCGACCCTGGCCTTCCTCGAGAATACGACGATGTTCCGCATCGACGAGACCGTGCTCCGGGTCGAAGCGTTGCGCGGCGGACCGAACCCGGTTTTCTCGAGCGGCCAGCCGGGCCTGACGACGAATTTCATCCTGCGCGAGGGCAGCGAGGAAACGGAGGGCCTGGTCAAGTACACGACCTCGGACTACGAGCTCAGGCGTTTCGACGGCTACTTGAGCGGCCCGATTGCCGACGACTTCTATTACATGATCGGTGGCTACATCACGAGCTCCCCGGGCTTGAGGGATGCCGGCTACAACTCGGACGAAGGCAACCAGTTCACGATCAATCTCACCAAGGAGCTGGACAACGGCACGATCAACGTCTTCCACCGGCAGACGGACGATTATGGCCAGTGGTACCTCCCGGTAGCGCTCAACGTGCCGGGCGTGGATGCCGGGTACAACCAGCTCGGCGCCATGAACCGGCAGCGCCAGATCATGCTGGACAACGCGAGCGATGCGCCGGGCTTCGGGAATGGTGGCGATCCGAACCATCCCAGCCCGACGATCAAGACGCTCGATCTTGCCGAGGGCCGCGGCTGGAAAGGCGGAATGACGGGCGGCTCGGTCGTGCTCGACATCGCGGACGACTGGGAGCTCACCGACCGTTTCAGCTTCACGGGCGGAGATGCCGACACCGTCGGGCTCGTGCCAGACGGCGGCGCCGTGCAGGTTGGGGCGCTGCTTGCCGATCCATCTGTGGATACGCGCGCCGTGGTCACCGGTCCGATTGCCGGTTCCGTCAGCGGGCGAGCGATCGGCCCCGAGGAATTCATCCAGCAGTTCGGCGCCTGGGAAGTACGGAAAGAACTCGAAGCCTTCACCAACGATATCAGCCTAGCCAAAAACTGGGACCGGGGGACGGCGACCTTCGGCTTCTATACGTCCAACGCATCGAGCGACGACCTCTGGTCGCTCGACAACGAGAAGTATGAGGTCGTGCAGCAGGGCGGCGAAGTCGTCACCGGCATCGCGTGCAATGACGCCGCCGTCGATAGCTGCGGCGGAAACTTCGACATCGACGGGAGCGGCGATGCCACGTCGAACGCGCTGTACGCGGCTACGACGTTCGATATTACCGACGCCTTGACGGCGGATATCGGGCTTCGCTATGAGAATTACCAGATCGACTACACGATCGACGACGGCAGGGATGGCGACGTCGATTTCGGCACGTCGACCGATGAGTCGGAGCTCTCATGGACGGCGGCCCTCAACTTTCTGCTGAACGATTCGATGGGTGTCTTCGGCCGTATCAACCAGGGCACCTTGATGCCGCAGTTCGACACCTATCGTGACGGTCGCGCTGCGTTGGCGAGCGGCAACGACCTGATCCAGGCGATCGACCAGTTCGAGCTCGGCTTCAAATGGGTGACGGATTACGTGAGCCTGTATGCGACGGGCTTCTACACGGAGGTCGATCCGAGAATCGTCACGTTCGTGTTCGGCGGGGACGCCCTTCTCACCACCCAGGAATCCCGGGGCGTCGAGGTCGACGCCGTCTGGCAGACGGAGACCGGGTTCTCGGTGTCGCTCAATGCGACTCTGCTGGATTCGGAGATCACTGTCGTAAGCGGGGACGATCCGGATCCGGGAGTCGACGGCAAAGAGACGGAGCGGCAGCCCGGCTGGCAATTGCGTCTGACGCCGGCGTACGACTTCGATCTCGGCAGCGTAGCCGGTCTCGACAACGTTCAGGGGACCATCTACGGTACGTTCAGCGCGGTCGACGACCGATTCGGCGAGGCGCAGAACGTCAACGTGCTCGACGGCTACGAGAAGGTGGATCTCGGCGTCATCCTGCGTATCAACGAGGCGTTCATCGTGCAGCTCTCTGCCGACAACGTCACCGACGAGGATGCCCTGACCGAGAGCGATCCGCGCACCATATTGGCGCCAAACGGCCGCTTTATCATGCCAAGGACCCTCGAGTTCAGTGTCGGCTACGAGTTCTAATAGTCGCCCGACAGGATCGCAGCCGCCGCGAAGGAATGTTTCGCGGCGGCTGCTCACCGTTTGGCCGCAGGCCACTAGCAGATGCATCGCGCGGCGTTATCTGGTATCAATTCACACAACAGTAATGGGGATTGTGCCGTGCTCGAGCGTACCGGCCCGAACGACAAAACGTCAGGAGAAGGTCGGCCTGATGTTGCCGGCTGGTACGACCAGTACCACGGGCGGCTGCTGAAGTATCTGCGGGGGAGCCTGCGAACTGAATCCGATGCGCAGGATGTTTCACAGGAGGTTTTCCTGCGTCTGCTGCGGATGCCCGAAGACCGGGTGATCGGGCATCCGCGCGCATACCTGTTCCGCGTTGCGGCCAATGTCGTCAACGACTGGCGGGCGGGACAGAAGATGTTCGAAACCCGGGCACCCGAGGATCTGGACCAGGTACCGGGTCCCGGCGACTGCGATGAAGATTACGATCACGAAAGGCGAAAGAACCAGATAAACGAGGCCATCAGGTTGCTGCCGGTGCATTGTCGGGCGGCGCTGCTGCTGAGTGCGCAGCATGGCATGACTTACCCGGAGATCGCGACTTACCTGAATGTCTCCGAACGCATGGTCAAGCGGTACATCGTCAAGGCATATGCCCGGCTTCGGGAAGATCTGTCCGCGCTTGAATACAACAAAAAATAACCGTCAGTAAACAAATTCAGTAAACAGATAATGAACAGATACCGTCGCGACGCCATCGCTTCAGTTCCGCAGCAAGCGGCAGAATGGCTGGTCGAGCTGGCCGAGCCGGGCCTTGGCGAGAACTGCCGCCGCCAGTTCATGAACTGGTTGAAGAAATCGCCACAACACATCGAGGAGTTCCTTGCGATCGCGGTTCTCCAACAGGAGGTTGCGGAGCAATCGAGTGCCATAGCGGACATCATCGCGGATCTGCGAACCGCGAATGATCGAAGTGCCGTGCCACTGTTCGACGGACCTGGGACGGCCGCCGCATCGCCGGGATTCGTGCGGCGTCGCCGGCATTACCTGCTCTGGGCAAGCGCGGCCGGCCTGGTAATCGCGGCATTGTTCCTGGTGCGGTATCCCGGCGTGGAGGGGCCTGTCATCAGCCACAGCACCGCACTCGGCGAACAGCGATCGATTGCATTGAATGACGGTTCGATCGTGATGCTTAACACATTGTCCGAGTTGACCGTTCACTTCGATGACTCGATACGTCAGGTTACGCTGGTTGCCGGCGAGGTAATGTTCGATGTCGTCGCCGATCCGCAGCGTCCCTTTGTCGTCGAGACCGGTACACTGTCCCTCAACGTGCTCGGCACGAAATTCTCGGTATATCGCAAGCAGAATTCCACTCGCGTGGCTGTCGTCGATGGAGTGGTGCGCGCCGTTTCCAGACGTTCACCGGACGCACCGCTTCTCGTCCGGGCAGGGGAGGGTGCAGTCATCACAGAAGAAGGTGTTACCTTGACGGACCCTCTGTTCGATTTGCAAAAGGCCATCGCCTGGACGGAAAGACGACTGGTCTTCGATGCTGCGCCTCTCGCCGAGGTCGTGGCCGAGTTCAATCGTTACAACCGCACGCCGCTGATCGTGGAAGATCGCGCGCTTGCGAATCGCGCAATCACGACGGTGTTCAACGCGCACGATGTCAGTGCGCTGGTCGGTTTTCTCGAACTCCAGCCGGACGTCGAAGTCCAGCACGGCGAAGACGCGATCCGGATCCGTGTCAAACGTTGAAGGCTACCACGCTTCGCCGGGGGAACCCTGCACAATTCCTGATTCAATCACCGTAGGAGCCCGCCTCGCGGGCGACCTGCGCAGGTGTTTATCGAAGGCGGTGGTCGCCCGCAATGGCGGGCTCCTACAGCGCTTCTGCAGAGCTTCGCTGGGAAAACCCTGCATCCTGCTTTTGTTGCTGTTCCTTTCCTCCGGCGGCCTCGCGCAAGAGGATGAATCGTTCGAAATCGAGATTCCGGAGCAACCGCTTGCCGGCGCCCTGCAGACGCTCGCGGAGCAGATCGATGTGCAGATCGTGTTCTTCTCTGGCGCGACGGAGGGTCAGACGGCGCGACGACTGTCCGGTTCTTTCACCAGACAGCAGGCACTCAATGCCCTGCTGACCGGAACCGGGCTCCGATACATTTTTCTGAACGACGATTCGGTAGCCGTTCAGCCTGTCCCGGAGACCGAGAAGGCGGTGACATCGCAGTCCGCCGGCGACGCTTCTCGCGCGGCGGCGGCCGAAACAGACAATTTTGTGCCTCGTGAAACTCCGACGCGCACGTTTGCGATGGAGGAGATCGTCGTGACTGGCACTGCGTCGAAAGTACGCACGAAGTATGAATCGAGCGTCGGGATAACGACCTTCGATCGCACCGATATCGAGCGTTACCTGCCGGCAAGCACGGCCGAACTGATCTCGGCCGTGCCGGGATTCTGGGTGGAGTCCACCGCGGGGACCACGCAGGGGAACGTCTTCGCACGCGGCATCGTGCAGGACGGGGGCTATCGTTACGTCGGCCTGATAGAAGACGGCCTTCCCGTATATCCGGTATTCGAACTTTCGTTCTACAACCCGGACCAGTTCATTCGCGTCAGTGAATCCATCACCCGGGTGGAAGTCGTCCGCGGCGGCACGGCGCCGATTTTTACTGCCGGCGCCGTGGGAGGCGCCATCAATTTCGTCAACGAAAAAGCCTCCGCGCCGTCCGGCCTGCGCTTGAAGGCGAGCTATTCGGATTTCGACACGCGCGCGCTGGATGCGCACTGGAGCACGTCGCTGTCCGAAACCTGGCAAGCGTCGGCAGGCGGATATCTGCGCGCATCGGACGGGGTACGCAATCCGGGTTATGTTGCCGATGAAGGAGGCCAGGTCCGGGTGGAGCTGCAGCGCACGACGCCGAACTCCGAGCTCGGTCTGTATGCCAAGTACATCGATGACCGGTCGCTGTTTGTCGTGCCGATTCCGTTGCGCGGCAGTCCATCGAACCCGTCGGCGGTCGACGGATCGGCAGCCGGGGAATACTCCCTGCACAGCAACGACGTGCGCGACGCCGGGCTTCCGCCAAGCGCGGACGAAGTCGGCCTGCGGAATTCCGATCTTGCCGACGGGATTCATCCGCGGCTGCTGACCGCCGGCATCCGCGTGGACCTGCTGTGGGACTCCGGAATCTCGCTCACCAGCCACAGCCGCCTGACCAGCGGCGACGTATCATTCAACGCCATTTTCACCGGCGACATCCCGAAGACGGGGCTGGAATTTGCGGCGGAGCGCAACGTGGCCGCAGATTACTCGATGATCGCCTCGGGCGAACCCTTCGACCCCGCATTCCTGTTACAGAACCACGGCCATTGGGCAATAGGCAAGGAGTACAAGGCGTTACAGAACGATACGCGGCTGAACTTCGTCGTGTCGGAGCACGACCTGACCGTCGGCGCCTACTTCGCGGACTTCTCGATGAGCGATCGCTGGAGTCTCGGCAACCTGCTGCTGACGGACGTGCGCGATCGGCCACAACGGCTGTTCCTGCCCGGCGTTACCGATCCGCTCGGCTTTACGCGCTATTCGTTCCTCAATCTGCTCGCCGACTACGATGGCGCAATAGCATCCCTGTACGTTGCGGATGAATGGGAAGTAAGCGACCGGCTTCGACTCGATCTCGGCCTCCGGGTCGATGCGGAAACAATCGATTCCTCGATCAGTAATGGTATCGAGGACGTCGATCTCGACGGTGATGCGGCAACGACTTACGACATAGCTTCCCTTGCGGGAACCGAACGCACGGACCGCAGCGAGGATTTCAGTCATTACGGCTACTCCGCCGGCTTCAACTATGAACTGACCGACCGCCATGCAATTTTCGGACACCTGACCCGCTCGGCGAAACTGCCGCACTTCGATGACATCAGGAACGGCATCACCAGCAAGGATCGCGTGACGAACGTCGAGCTCGGTTACAAGACGTCGTACGACAATCTGGCGATGTTCCTCACGGCCTACCGTACCGAGTTCGATAACGTGCCGTTCAACGACATCCAGTCGGACGGCTCAATTGTCGTTCGCCGTGCAAGGACCCAGGCCTATGGCCTGGAACTGGAAGGGGTATACGAACCGGTTGAAACGGTTGCAGTGCAGTTTTCGGTGACCCTGCAGGACCCGGAATATCGCAACTTTTTCGGAGCGTCCCTCGACAACAGCGGCAACCAGGTGCGGCGGATTCCCAGACTGATGATTCGCGCCGTGCCATCGATCCAGTTCGCGGGCGGCCGTGGTCGTGCGTTTCTTTCCCTGTCACATTCCGGAGAGCGGTTTGCGAATGACGAGAACACGATAGAACTGCCGTCCTACCTCAAGATGGATGCCGGCGTGCAATACGCGTTCAACGAACGCTGGACCGCGCAACTCAACGTCGACAATCTGTCGAATGAAGTCGGGCTGACAGAAGGGAATCCCAGGACCGACGTCGGTGCGAGCGGCGTCGGTCAGTTATACAACGCCCGGGCGCTCTTCGGGCGCTCTTTGGCATTCTCCGTGCGTTACAACTTCCAGTCGGGGTGACGCGATGAATTCAGTTATTGGTTCCTGTGGTGGGAGATCATGAAGCGAGTATGTTCGTCCCTTTCCCTGCTCCTGTTGCTCTCGATACTTTCCTGCTCGGCGCCGCCCGATGTGCGGACGGGCGATGCAACGGCGGAACAGGCGATCCCTCAGCCGCCCTCGGTGGTCTTCGGCGATTTCTACGCACGCGTGGCTTTGAGCGACGCCGACGTCTTCGAAGATTCCAAACAATGGGCCGACGCGACGCCCAGGCGGTCGCCGGCCGAGATTCTCGAGCGTGCGGGCGGTCTCGATACCGATTCCCCCGAGGCGCTGCGGGGATTCCTCGACGATCACTTCGTTCTCGACCCGGCCAGCCCGTCCGTCAGGCTGCCGACCGCCGGCTTGCCGCTGCGCGAGCATATTGCCGAGCTGTGGCCGCTTCTGACGCGACAGACGATCGAAGCCGAGCCGTATTCGTCACGCCTGCCGCTGCCTCATCCGTATGTCGTGCCGGGCGGGAGATTCCGGGAGGTCTACTACTGGGATTCCTGGTTCACGATGCTGGGCTTCGGCCCCGGGCAGGCTGCCCTGAAACACGACATGGTGGCGAACTTCGCTCATCTCATCCGCACCTACGGCCATATCCCGAACGGCAACCGCACCTACTACCTGAGCCGGTCGCAGCCGCCGTTCTTCTTCAGGATGGTGGAGCTACTCTCTCCTGATCGGCCGTCGAAGGCGTTTGCGGAGTACCTGCCCGAGCTGCAGGCGGAACATGCTTTCTGGATGCAGGACAGCGCCGCGGCGAAACCAGGAGAGCCGGCACGGCGCGTCGTGTACATGCCGGACGGTTCGTTGTTGAACCGGTACTGGGATGCGCGGGATACGCCCCGCGATGAGTCGTATCGTGAAGACGAGGCGATCGCGGCATTGAGCGACCGCGAGGACTTCCGCCTCTACAGGGACATCCGCGCCGCGGCCGAAAGCGGCTGGGATTTCAGTTCCCGGTGGCTGGCGGACGGACGATCGCTTTCGACGATGCAGACTACGGCGATCGTGCCGCCGGATCTCAACAGCCTGCTGTACGGTCTCGAGCAGGCGATCGCGGAAGGGTGCCGAACGGCCGGGGACCTTGCCTGCGTTCAATCCTACGAGGAGAAGGCGGCGGCGCGGCGCGCTGCCATGCACAAGTACCTCTGGAACGAGGCCACCGGCCTCTTCGACGACTATCACTGGCGCGAGCAGCGGAACCTCGGACACGTCACCGCAGCCGCGCTGTATCCGCTGTTCGCAGGACTTGCGACGGACGCCCAGGCCGCTCGCACGGCCGTCGTGGTGAGCGAACAACTCGTCAGGGATGGCGGGCTGGTCGCGACCGACCAGGCCACGGGCGAACAATGGGATGCGCCCAACGGCTGGGCGCCGCTGCAGTGGATCGCGGTGACGGGGCTGCGCCGCTACGGGCGGCCGGACCTCGCCGAGACGATTGCACGCCGCTGGCTGGCGATGGTCTCGGCGGTGTACCAGCACACCGGCAAGCTGCTGGAAAAATACGATGTGGTCACGCTGACACCCGGCGGCGGCGGGGAATATCCCCTGCAGGACGGCTTTGGCTGGACTAACGGCGTAACGATCGGTCTGTTGCGCCTGTATCCGGACGCTCACCTCCGGCAGAATTCCGGGAATGCTTCGACGGATCGTACTTCGGGACCGCACGGCGGACGGCTGGCTCGAGTTCGCCAGGCCGACCGATGTCCTGATTGCGTGGACGCCATGTGATGTTCCGGGAATCCTTGCGGAAGTCGAGCGGCGTGTCCAGGCGGAGCAGCTCTTCGCGGCAGGGTTCATAAGTTACGAAGCCGCCCCGGCCTTTGATGGCGCCTACGTCACGCAGCCCGCCGGCGTTCTGCCGCTCGCCTGCCTTGGCCTGTTTCGCGAACCCGAGCGAATTGCGCGGCTGCAACCGTCCGGTAATGCAGCACGGCATTCCCAGGCATGGAGATTCGATTCGCCGCGCGAACGCTATCTGGAGAACATCGAGAAAATCAAGCGCCAGATCGAGGCCGGCAATACCTACCAGGTCAACTATACCGTTCGGCAGCAGGCAGAGGGCGTACAGGATGCCTGGGGCCTGTTCCTGGCGACGGCGACGGACGCGCCGTACGCGGCCTATCTCGACTGTACCGATCACGCCATCGTATCTGCGTCGCCGGAATTGTTTTTTGAGCTGAGCGGGGACCGGATCGTATGCAAGCCGATGAAGGGCACGGCCCCGAGAGGCATGACGACAATCGAGGATCGCGCGAATCGCAGCAAGCTGCATGCATCCGTCAAGGACCGGGCAGAGAACGTAATGATTGCGGACATGGTGCGAAACGATCTCGGACGCGTCGCGTTACCCGGTTCGGTGCATGCGTCGGCATTGTACGAGGTCGAGAAATACCGCACCGTCTGGCAGATGACGTCGACGGTTGCCGCATCCACGACGTCCTCGATGAGCGAACTTTTCGGCGCGCTGTTCCCGTCTGCTTCGGTCACCGGTGCACCGAAAGTATCCAGCATGAAGCTGATCGCGGGTCTCGAGGATTCACCTCGCGAGGTTTATACAGGGGCCATCGGCTACATCGCGCCGGACAGGAAAGCACTGTTCAATGTTGCGATCCGAACCGCGGTGATCGACACGAGGACCGGTACGGGGACTTACGGTGTCGGTGGGGGCATCGTATGGGACTCCGACCCGGACGATGAATATCAGGAATGCCTGAACAAGGCGAGGGTGCTGGGGATTCCTCAGCCGTCCGCGGATTTCCGCTTGCTCGAAACGATGTCGTGGACGCGGGAGGAAGGTTTTTTTCTGTTGCGGGAGCATCTGGAGCGGCTGGCAGATTCGGCCGAGTACTTCGACTTTGCGTTCGACCGGCGCAGGATAGAGGCGCGCCTCGGCGCAACGACGGCCAGTCTGGCCGCTACTCACAAACATCGCATTCGTCTGCTGTTGCAGCGCAACGGCGAGGTGCATGCGGCGGTGAAACCGATCGCATCGGGCGACGAAAAACGCGCGTTTCGCCTGGCACTGGCAACTTCGCCGGTGGATGCGGGGGATCCGTTTCTCTATCACAAGACAACGCAGCGAGATGTCTATGAAAAGGCATTGGCCGCCGCAGGCGAATGCGACGACGTTCTCCTGTGGAACACGGACGGCAACATTACGGAGGCGACGATCGGCAACGTGGTCGTGCGACTGGAAGGGCGGCTGTTCACGCCGCCGGTGGAATGCGGCCTGTTGGCCGGGACTTTTCGGCGAAAGCTGCTGCGGGACGGCGTTGTCGAGCAGAGGACGATTGCACTTGCCGAACTCGCCGGCGCCGAGGCGATTTACCTCGTCAATTCCGTGCGCGGATGGATTACCTGCGAGCTTGCGGACGGAGCCCAGGTCGCAAACGAGGCGCTGTAGGAGCCCGCCATGCGGGCGACCTTATGCGTCGCGACCTTTCCGCAGGTCCCGCGGGGGCGCGCTCCTGCAGCGGAGGACATTGCACGTTCACGACCGGGTAAAGTGATGCTCGAGCACCTGCGAGACGCAGCAAGTCAGACGCTTGCCGGTTTCGATGTGCAGGAATTCATTCGGCCCATGCGCGTTCGCCTTTGGCCCGAGCAAGCCGGTCACCAGAAACTGTGCCTCGGGAAATTTCTCGCCGAGCATGCCCATGAACGGGATGCTGCCGCCGGTGCCCATGTACATCGACGGCCGGCCGAACCAGCTTTGCGACGCCTGCTGGATGGACGATTCCAGCCAGGCGGCGACGGGAGGGGCGTCCCAGCCGCCCATAGTGGATTCGACGTTGAAGCGAACTTTGGCAAACGGGGGCGGGTCGGCTTCCAGCGCGTCTTTCAACGCCCGCGCTGCCGCCTGAGGCTCGCAGGTCGGCGGCAGGCGAAACGACAACTTCAACGTGGTTCGCGGCAGCAGCACGTTGCCGGCATTGACGAGGGCGGGCAGGCCATCCGCGCCGGTGACGCTCAACGTCGGGCGCCAGGTATTGTCGAGCATCAATTCCAGGGGTGCTGCATCGGGAGACGATTGCGCATCCAGCCACGGGAATCTCCGCCACACCGATTCCTGGAGTACCTCCGCCGCGAGTTCAGCCTGCCGCCTGCGTGCCGCCGGAATGTCGGAGTGCATTTCGCGCAGCAGTATCCGGCCGTTCGCAGGATCCTCGATACGACTGAGAAGCTGGCGCAGGACGCGGAAGCTCGACGGCACGATGCCGCTGGCGCTGCCGGAGTGCACGCCTTCGCTCAGGACGTCGACCTGCAGTGTTCCGACGAGATTGCCGCGCAATGAGGTCGTGCACCAGAACTGATCGTAGTTGCCGCATTCGGCATCCAGGCAGACGACGAGATCGGGCGAGCCGATCCGGTCGCCGAGTCGTTCTATGTAATGAGGCAGGTCGAAGCTGCCGCTTTCCTCGCAACCTTCGATAATGATGACGCACCGCGCATGCTCGATGCCCTGTTCCTGCAACGCGCGAATCGCGGTGAGCGAACCGAATGTGGCATAGCCGTCATCGGCGCCGCCGCGACCGTACAACTTGCCGTCCCTGATGACGGGCTGCCAGGGTCCGAGGCCGTCGGCCCAGCCGCTGAACTCCGGTTGCTTGTCGTAGTGGCCGTACAGCAGCACCACGTCGTCGCTGGCGCCCGGAATATCGATGAACAGCAACGGGGTACGTCCGGGCAGCCGGACGATCTCGGTTTTCATGCCGCGAACCGGCTGCTTCCGGCACCAACCTTCGAGCAGCGTAATTGCACGTTCCATGTGGCCGTGCTGTTCCCAGTCCGGGTCGAAAATCGGCGATTTATTCGGAACCCTGATGTATTCGGACAGCGTGGGAACAATCGATTCGTCCCATTGCCTGCCGACGAATTCCGTCGTCTTCTCGTTGTTCATCATCTTTGCCGTAGTCAGTTTTCGCATGCAAGCGGGATATGCGCGAAGACTGAATCAATTGCCGCCGGAAGGCAATTCGCCAGGGCAGGATGTTCATGCAGGCCGCCGGAGCAGACAGCGCAAGGGTCGGCGTTCAACGGAACCGGCAGATATTGGCTCGGGCCGGGTGTTGCCTCGGCTACGAAACACGGACCCGGTCGACTGCCTCCTCGACACCTTCTTTATCGGCGCAATGCGCGCAGCAGAACATACGCGGCCCGGACTCTATGCCGTGGCCGATGATTCGCGTGCCGCAGTGATCGCACACGGGCGCCAGCGCCTGAATCGCGCACTCGAAGGAATCGAAGGTATGCTCCTCGCCGAAGGCCTTCACAACGAAGGTCTTGTCGTAGTCGTTTCCACAGGTTTCACATTGGGACATTGGATTAAACCTCTCGATGATTGTCTACGATGCGAAACAGAGAGGCAGCGTCGGGTAATTCTTGCAGCCCACGTCCGTCGCGCTGAAATATTTACAATTCGCCTGGCGTCGCGGCCTTTGCGAACGAAAAGCCCCCCCGGCGATGCGATGCGGTCGACCGCTCAGTCGTCCAGAAGAAACGTAATCTTGAGGTTGACGGGCTGCAAGTTCCATGCCGTCGGGTTGCGGCTGAGCCTCTGCACAAGTCAGTGTAGGAGCCCGCCATTGCGGGCGACCTGCGCGGAGATTGGCGAAGCGGATGGGTCGCCCGCGAGGCGGGCTCCTACACTGGCTCCCTAGTTTTCCTCGAGATCACGTATGAGCGTGCGGGTCATCCGTTCAGTCGTGATGAAGTCCCAGTGCCAGTCCTGGTATGTCGCGAGCGGATTTTCATCCACGATATCCTGCTCCGACTTGCCCGCGTCCAGCAGCGCCTTCACCCGGCTGCGCGCGTCGGCGAGCATATCTCTCGCTGCCTGCAGGTCCGACTTCGCGGCGAGCGGACCGTGTCCGGGAACGATTCGTGTCTCGGAGCCGGCCAGCGAAAGGATGTCGTCCTGTGCTTCGATATAGCCGGAGACGCTGCCGCCCGAGTCCAGGTCGATGAACGGGAAAAGGCCGTTGAAGAAGATGTCTCCCGCGTGGATGACATCCGCGTCACGGAAAAAAATCACGGCATCGCCGTCGGTGTGCGCCCGGGCAACGTGAAATACGAAAGCTTCGCGGCCGTTGAGATGAAATGTCAGCGAACGTGAGAAAGTGATTTCCGGCAGCGACTCCTCCGGAGCCGGCCCACTGCCGTCCGCGCCAGCGGCGTCACTCGCTAGCATGCGGCGCCGCACGTTCTCGTGACCGATGATCGTCGCGCCGGTTTCATGCAGCGCTACGTTGCCGCCGGTATGGTCGCCATGCAGGTGAGTGTTGATGACAAAGTCTACCGGTTGCCCGGTGATGTCGGTGATTGCCGCCAGCATCTTCGGCGCCAGCGGCGCGAGGCCGTCGTCGATCAGCACCACGCCGTCGTCCCCGGTCGACAGGCCAAGATTGCCGCCCGCGAACCCGCCTTCGCCTTGCAGCATATAGAGCCCGGGTTCCAGTTCGGTCGATTTGAACGAGATGTTCGTTTCCTGGGCGTGTGCGGAAGCAACGGGTACGATCAGACATCCAAGGACGACGACCGATAATTTGTTGTTCATTTTTCTTCTCCGGAAGGTGGTCGGACGGCTGCTGTCAAGAATATCAAATTGCAGACCTGCTCGTTCAATGTAGGAGCCCGCCATTGCGGGCGACCTGCGCTGTCGCCGAATGCCGCGCAGGTCGCCCGCAATGGCGGGCTCCTACAAACCTTGCGCATAGGCGTTCTAGCCGTTCGCACTCCGCTTTAACGCGTGGTTTACGAGCCGCCGGAGGACACGTTCGCGAAGCGATTGTGGAGCGTCGAGCGACAGGCGCCGGAGCGCGGCCAGCCGGTCTGCGTCCGGACGCTCCAATAGCGCGGAAGTCAGAGTGACAACTTGCGGCCAGCGCCGCGCCGTCCGTTCCTTGAGCCAGGCAAGCGCCGTCGCCAGCTCCTGTTCGACCGGTGTCAAGTCCGTCCCGAGCGGGTAGGCCGGAAAATACGGCAGGAATTCCGGGTCCTGAAAGAGCTCAGTCAGCCTTGACGCAGTGTTGTCCCGCGCGTGTCCCGGGATTTTGTAGTTGCGGGCGATTTTTGCGTTTGTACGGGCCTTTTGCAGCAGTGAATCCTGAAACGCGGCATCGGCGATGTTCAGTAACGACGCAATAATCAACTCGTCCGTCTGTCCGCGGGTAGCGGCGAGCCCGTATTCGTTGGCAAAGATGTCGCGATAGTGCCGCGGCACTGTGGTGTGACCGTAGTTCCAGACGATGTTCGATTCGGCAACGCCATCGTTCAGCCGATGGCTGCCGAACATCAGGATCGAATGGGCGTCGTCGAGCGCATGCGCCATTCTGACGAAGTCGAACTGCCCGCCGACCCCGCTGACCACCCGCCCGTCCTCGAGTCCGTCCGAAACCGTCGCTCCCATGAGCGTTACCATCATTGCCTCATTGATGAACCTTGCCTTGCGACGCTGATGGCGTTTTTCCCGCTCATTGCCGTAAAGGCTGTTCACGAAAGAAATGCTCGTCATCGCAATCTGGTGCCGCCGTTGTTCCGACAGCGCGCGCAATGAGTCGTACAAGGCATTCGAACCGATAAAGAACCCGGCGTGCATCAGGACGTCCTTGTTCGCATCCGCGCCGCGGCGGACGATGCCGGAATCGAACAAAGCGAATATTGCGTCGCTCAACAGCTCGCTTGCGACGTAAAGTCCATCGCGGAAGGGCCCTGTTTCAAGCGGTAACTCGGGCCGCCGCCCCGATGCGGGTCCACCGGGAAGGCGGTCGAGAATCCTTCGGAAAACCTCAGGCTGCCGCTGCCGCAACAGCAGGCAATGCGCAACCGCATCGCTCAATGAGCCGATACCGAGTTGCAGTGTTCCTCCGTCGGGAATCAGGCTCGCGACGTGCAGACCGGTCGCGTAGTCACGGTAAGACACGGCACGGTTCGGCATGCCGAACATCGGATAACGGCAGTCGGGCGAGTCGAGTACGAAGTCGAAGCGGTCCGCGGACAGCTCGGCGTCGCCGTACATGTACGGCATGGCGTCGTTGACCTGGCCGACGACGGCGACCGGCCTGCCTTCGCTGCGTCGCACGTCCAGGGCCGGCAGCAGGTCCAGCGTGACCTCGGGATTCGATCCGAGGCTGAACACGTTTCCGTTCGACGCGTGCGGCGCGATCAGCTGCGCGATGACGTTGACGCCGAGGTGCAGCAACTCGTGGGCGACCTGCGTGTAGTTCAGGCTCGTGTAGGAGCGTTGCGCAGTCCTGTTGCCAAGATATGCGGCCGGCCGGAAATAGAATTCGCGCACCCTGATGTTGGGCGGGAGGTCTTCACGCTGTAACGCTTCCGCGTAGGCGAGGCGCGGCCAGTCCTTGTACAGCCGTTCCGTCAGAGGTTTCAGGAATCGCGCTTCGAGGTCGCTGCGGCCGACGGGCGCCTCCAGGGTCAGAGCCGTGAATACGGTCAGTTCAATCGACGCGTCGTCTGCAGCCCGCGCGTAGATGGCGTTCGCGACATGCGCTGCCTTGCCCAGCCCGACCGGAAGGCCGAGCACGATTTTTCTTCCGACGGAAGCGATTACCGCATCTGCAAGCTCGTCCGGCGAATCTAAAAACTGCGGCATCCTGGAAGTCCCGGGTCGGTCCGTGCGGGTCGTTGGAGCCGTATTGTGGGCAATGCACGGCGTGAAGTGAATCGAGGTCTCAGTTTGTGCAAGAAAGGCACGGGCAACGGCGCGGCTGAGAGCCCGATCACAGCCACATGATCGCCCATGCTGGTTTCATGCCGTAATCGCGATCACACGAGATCACTCAACATGTCCGCAGGCTGCAGCAACGTCGTTCCGTTTCCGCTCAATCGTGGTCAGGGCATCCAGGGATGCCCGCATTGCGGCAAGCGCACCAGCGTCTGGCGCATCGGCCGCCTGGCCTGGGCATACTGTGACGTGCACGCGGTGCGCTGGGTCGCCGCGGATCTCAAGGATGCGACGCGCGGCAATCTCGACCGTCAGCAATTGAGAAAGGGACTGGAATTTCTTTCGACGTTTGTCGAAGTCTCGCGCTGAGGCCGCTGTCTCCTGTAGGATGTCGGGTGCTGTTGCGGTCGCCCGCATGGCGGGCTCCTACAGCCAATTCCGTTGACAAGAACCTTGCAGGAGCCCGCCATTGCGGGCGACAAACGATGGCACGTCGGCTGCCGTCCGTGACAGGTTCCTGCATCGCTAAAAGGGAGAACAGAGTTGGCCAAGCCGAACGTCCGCGCCGCGTTCTGGATATCGATTCTTGTGCTGCCCGCGCCGTCGTCCTGCAACCGGGCTGCCGAAGTTTTCCTGGCCGAATATGAGACGGTCGATATCCTGATCGAAAACGGTGCGATGCTGGACGGCCTGGGTAACGAGCCGATTCCCGCCGACGTCGTCATCGTTGATGACACGATCGTTTTTGTCGGTGACGCGAAGTTTACCGAAGAAGACCTGCAACAACGCGTAACGACCCGTATCGACGCCGCCGGAAAAACCGTAGCGCCGGGATTTATCGATTTGCACTCCCACGGCGACCCGTTCGAGACCCCTGCGTTCGAGAATTTTCTGGCGATGGGCGTTACAACCATCGCTTTGGGGCAGGACGGATCCAGCCCGGAAGTGGCGACGCTTTCCGAATGGTTGGACAAGGTGTCGGAGCAGGGCATCGGTGTCAACCTGGCAATGTTCGTCGGGCACGGCACGTTGCGCAACCTGTCGGGAATCGGACTCGAAACAGAGCCGGCGCCCGAAGACCTTGACCGAATGCTGGCGATGCTCGATGAGACTCTCGACTACAGCTTCGGATTGAGCACCGGGCTCGAATATAACCCGGGCCTGAACGCGAAGACTTCCGAACTGCGGGCGCTGGCCGAAGTCGTTGGGCAACACGGCCGGATCGTAATGAGTCACTTGCGAAACGAAGACGATGACCAGCTTGAAAAATCCATCGCCGAACTGCTTGAGCAAGGCGAGCACGCAAGGGTTCACATCTCCCATCTCAAGTCGGTCTACGGCAAAGGCGCGGAACGCGCGGACGAAATACTGGCAATCCTCGACAGCGCACGCGATTCGGGCATCGACATTACCGCGGACGTCTATCCCTACACGGCCAGTTACACAGGCATCGGCATAGTCTTTCCGGTATGGTCGAAGACGGCCGAGCAGTTTGCGGTTGCCCGGCGAGACCGCCGCGACGAACTCGCCGCATACCTGAGGGAACGGGTCGAGAAACGCAACGGTCCCGAGGCTACATTGCTCGGTACCGCGCCCTATACGGGCAAGACTCTGGCCGACCTTTCGTTCGAGCAGGAGATGCCGTTCGAAGACGTGTTGATCGACGTCATCGGACCGCAAGGCGCGTCCGGCGCCTATTTCGTCATGAACGATGAATTGCAAACGCGCTTGTTGCAGAGACCTTACGTCGGCGTCTGTTCAGACGGCAGTCCGACCGGATTCCATCCCCGGGGACACGGAACGTTTGCCAGGATCATTGAAGAGTATGTCGTCGAACAAGGTGCTCTGTCGCTGCAGGAGGCCGTGCGGAAGATGACCTCGTTTCCGGCAAAACTGCTCCGGATCGACGATCGCGGAATCCTGGGAGCGGGCAAGAAGGCGGATATCATTGTCTTCGATCCCGCAAACGTTCGGGCCCTTGCGACCTATCCGGAACCGCTGCAGCTCTCGGAAGGATTCGATGCCGTAATCGTCAATGGCCGGATCGCCCGGCAGAATGACCGCCTCGGCGAAACCTTCAATGGCCGCGTGCTGGTTCCGGCGGAGGCTGAGGATCAAACCAGCGAGCCGATCACCAGATAGGCGAGCAAACTGATTGCCGCGACAACCAGCGCGTATGGCATTTGGGTCTTGATATGGTCGATGTGGTCCGACGCAGCGCCGGTGGATGCCAGTATCGACGTATCGGAAAGCGGCGAGCAGTGGTCGCCGAACACGCCTCCACCCGCGACCGCGCCGACGGTGGCATAAACGACTACGCCGAGCGTATCCCCGGTGAAGCTGAAGGCAAGCGGCACCGCTATCGGCATCATGATGGCAAACGTGCCCCATGACGTGCCGGTCGAGAAAGAAATAACGCCGGCAATCAGAAACGTCAGGAGCGGCAGCAGACCGGGCGTGAGCCAGGCTTCCGTCTTCGACACGATGTAACCCGCCGTCTGCATCGATGTTGACAGGTCGTTCAGCGCATATGCAAAAGCCAGGATTATGACCGCTGGCATGACCCCTTTGATGCCCGCCATGCCCGTCTTCATGATGTCGGCAAACGGTATGCCCTGAATCCTCATGATGATGCCTGCGACAACGGCCGACAGGAGAAACGCTTCCATCGTCAATGCCGAAGACGTCAGAATAAAAGACCCGACGGCAACACAGATGACGATCAGTACCGGCAGGAAAAAGTTCCAGAAGAGACTCGTGCGCACGCCTTCATATGGCTGGATATCGGTCAGTTCTTCGCCCATGAGCGGGTCGGCGCCGTCGCGAAGCACTTTGCCTGTTTCGATCGCGCGCTGCTCGGCGACTTTCATCGGCCCGAACTCCGGCACAATGCCGGTTGCTATGAGCCCGACCATGACGACGGCAAGTATCGAATAGAAGTTGAACGGTATTGAAGAAACAAAGACCTTGATGGCGTCGGCCGGGTCCGCAATCGGTCCCATGCCGATCAGCAGTCCGGCGATAAAAACCGCCCAGCCAGTTACGGGCACCAGCACACTGACCGGCGCCGATGTCGAATCCGCTATGTACGCCAGCTTTTCCCGTGAGATGCGAAATCGATCGGTCAATTCGCGCATCGTCGAACCGACAAAAAGCGGGCTGAAATAGTCGCTGAAGAATACGAACATTCCCAGCAGCCACGCAACAAGCTGGACTCGCACACGGGTCATGTTGAAACCTGCAACCCATGCGCTGAAATTTCGGATCGCACCGGTGCGCTGAAAAAACGCGATCAGCATCCCTATGAACAGCTCGAGCAGGAATATCCATGAAAACGCCGTGGTGCCCAGCGCATTTTTCAGCAGGTTCGGAAAGCCCATCAGTCCTTGCCCGGACACGATCACGCCGACGAAACAGGCGACGGCGAGCGAGAAGACCGTATTGCGCGTTACGAATGCCAGTACGATCGCAATAGTGGCGGGCAGCAGCGACAGTGCTCCTAAAGACTCCGGTTGATCCACGAATTCCCCCAAATGTTCGAATGTTTTCGTACTTGTTTGTGACGGTATCAGATGGGGTGCCAAAAGGACGATTGGAAGTTCTTCCTCCCGCTGGCCGGGGTGCTCCGGGGGTCCTTTTTCAGTCGCTCCACGAAATTCGCTTGGTGAAAAAGGACCCCCGAATCACCCCGGCCCGTACCTTCACGGGCGGGGCGTCATACTTCTGCGCGGCCCTTGTAGCGTTCGAGAGCGGACAGTATGCGAAAGCCGATGTGTCTCAGGGGTTCCGGGGGCATCCAGCTCGCCTTGCCGAACAGGGCGGGGATGTCCGCTGTCTCACGACCGAAGGCCAGTTCTGCGAGGAGGCGGCCGAAAAGCGTTCCTTTTACGACGCCGCCGCCGTTGCAGCCGGCGGATACGTACAAGCCGGGCGCGTACTCGCCCCACAGGGGGGCGCCATTCATGGTGAAGCCGGTCGCGCCGGACCAGACGCTCGCGAACCTGAGAGCGGTCAGTTGCGGATAGCGTCGTTGCAGCGAGCGCTTAAGCTTGCCCGCGATGCCATCGTTGTTCGCTTCTTTTTCATAGCCGTACAGGGAACGAATCAGCAGTCTTCCATCCGGCGTGCGCCGCAGCGTGCTGCCCAGGCGATGTGCCGGCAGCAGGCCCCAGGTGGACTGGTTGCCCAGTGTGTCGAGAATCTGCGCAGAAAACGGTTCCGTCAACGCGGCGTAGGTATACATCGCAACCATGCGCGACTGACCGATGCCGAGCTGTTTGCAAAAAGCATTGTTCGCGATGATCAGTCGCGGCGCGTGTATCGTTGCAATCGGTGTCCGGACTGCCCAGTTACCGCGGCTTCGTTCAATTGAGACGGCCGGCGAGTTTTCATAAAGGGAGACCGCCGGCGGCAGGTTGTCGGCCAGGCCGCGAATGAGGGCCGCAGGTTGGACCAGCCAGCACTGCGGGGAGTAAAGGCCTTCGCGATAGAAATCCGTACCGAGGCGCTCGCTGATTTGCCGTCCTTCGAGTAGCTCATGCGGGAGACTCGCTGCTTCCAGGAAGGCGCGGTATTCGCGCAACGCAGCGATACCCGATTCGCCGGCCGCGGCGCGGTAGGTTCCGGTGCGGGTGAGGGCGCAGGGGATGTCGTGTTTCTTTACCAGGTTCCCTATATCGAGCATCGCGCCGGCGATGAGTCGATTGCAGACCGTCATTCGCTCGATCTGCCCCGGCTCGGCGTCATTGGCCAGGGAGATATCGAGCATGAAGCCTGAATTCCTGCCCGGGTTGCCTTCTCCGGCCTCGCTGGCGTCGAGGACCGCGATGCGAGCCTCAGGCCGCAGCTCGGCGCAACGGCGTGCGGCAGCAAGACCAGTATACCCGCCGCCGATCACCGCCACGTCGCAGGCAACATCGGCCTTCAGAGCGTCATTGCAGGCACGTGCCGGGAGCAGTGCATTCCAGCCGCACGGACGCTCATAGTCGGGATAACGGGTGGTGCTCATCACATTCTGGCTTCGCCTGATTGCCGGCCGGCATGGACGGCAGAAGTGCATATACGGACAATAGCCGCTTCCGTTCAGATGGAGTCGATGGGTGATCCATACAGATGTCGTTGTCGTCGGAGCAGGGCCGTGCGGATTGTTCCAGGTTTTCGAGTTGGGACTGCTCGGGCTGAAGGCGGAAGTTATCGATTCTATCCCAAAGCCCGGCGGGCAATGCGCCGAGCTTTACCCGGATAAACCGATCTACGACATTCCGGCCATTCCGGTGTGCACGGGTGAGGAACTGACCAACAGCCTTCTCAAGCAAATCGAACCGTTTCATTGCGGCATGCATCTCGGTGAAGAAGTCACCACAGTTCGACGACAGGATGACGGTACGTTTCGCGTCGAGACGAGCGCCGGCAAACAATTCACCGCAAAAGCCGTTGTCATAGCGGGAGGCGTGGGATCGTTCCAGCCGCGGCCGTTGCGCGTTCCCGATGCCGAACTGTACGAAGACAAAACGCTGCACTACCGCGTGCGCGACGCGCGGCAATTTCACGACAAGAAGGTAGTGATTCTGGGCGGCGGCGATTCGGCGCTGGATTGGGTGCTGGAACTTGTCGGAAAAGCAGGTCATGTCACCCTTGTGCACCGCCGCGAGGAATACCGGGCGGCGCCGGCGTCGGTTGCCAGGATGCAGTCACTGGCCGCAGGGGGGGAAATGGACGTGATCGAACACGGCAGGGTGACCGCGATCGAGGGAGCGGACGGACGCATGCGTTCCGTTACCGTGCAGATCAGGGACGAAGACACGGTCGAAGTGCCCGCCGACCACGCGCTGGTCTTTTTCGGGCTGTCGCCGAAGCTCGGGCCGATCGCAGCTTGGGGTCTCGACATCAACCGGAAAACGGTCAACGTGGACACAGAGCGATTCGAGACGTCGGCGCCCGGCATTTACGCGGTCGGCGACATCAACTATTACCCCGGAAAGAAGAAACTGATCCTGTGCGGTTTTCACGAAGCGGCGCTGGCCGCGTTTGCGATCAAGCAGCGGCTGGAGCCGGACAAGAAGGTTCACGTACAGTACACGACCACCAGTCCGATCATGCACAAGCGATTGGGGGTACCGGATTAGCGAACGGTCGCCCGCGGGGCGGGCTCCTACAGGGTCTTTTTCGTTCGTCTTGCCGATCGGATCGAATCGAGCCTTGTAGGAGCCCGCCCCGCGGGCGACCAACCGTCAACCAATGCGACTACCGCGACTGCACGCCCCGGATCGCACCTTCGATCAGGTTCAAGGCCGCCTGCCGGCTGACGCCGCCCGGATCGAGCGGTCCCGCCGGTGTCGATGCGATGCCGAGCGCAACCGTTTTCGGGTTCCTGAACATCAGCGTCATCGCCGCCGCGAGATCCTTGCTGCTCGGCCCGTTTTTGACTGCGAGATCGTGCCCCGGCACTTCCTCGGGATCGAGTACGTCCATATCGATGTGAACATAAATGGCATCGACGCGTTGCGCCAGTTCGTCCATTTGCCGGTGCAGCCCATCCGACAACGACCGGACGTCCTCTACGGAAAATTGCTGAACTTCGTATTCCCGGAAACGCTCCGCCTCGAGCGGGTCGAGATCGCGCACACCGCCCCACACGATGTGTTCCATTGGCAGCGGCTCGGTCAGGCCCGAAGTCTTGCGAATGTTGTGCAGCGCATGGCCGGCCGCAACGGCAACCGGCATGCCGCCCAGCATTCCGGACAACGTCGTTTCGGGCACGTTGAAGTCGCCGTGCGCATCGATGAAGACCAGCCCGACCCTTTGCACATCGCCGGCACCGTCGTACTTCAGCCCCGCCAGCATGCCGAGGAGTACGTTGCAGTTGGATTCGAGACCGATCGTCAACACGCCGTCGCTGCGGCCTTCACGCACCAGCTTCGCCATGTTGGAATTCGCCAACGCCATGCGATTCCATTCGCCGTATTGCCGTTCCTGTTCTGCGTTCAGGCGTACGTCCTGGACCGGGCGTATCAATTCGCCACCCCATTCCTCGATCAAGCGCTCCAGACCCGAGGCGTGAATGTAGTCGGGGTTCATCGATATTTCGGCGACGTTACGTGCACCGCCGTAGGGCTGCTTGATGACGTCGACTTTCACCGTGCCCGCGGACAGGGCGAGGGCGGGCAGGGCGGCGAGCAAGGTGCCTGTTACAAGAGAAATGAAATAGCGCACTGATTCCCCCGGAGGACTGTTTGAGCGATGCAGAACGTACATGATACTTGAAGTAGTCGCGTGTTCGCGCAGTCAGAAGGGGTGGAGGAGGTTTGAGCGGATGGCCGGGGCGCTCCGGGGGTCCCTTTTCAGTCGCTCCACGAAATGCGCCTGGTGAAAGGAGACCCCCGGATCACCCCGGCCCGTTCTTTTGCCGGACGGCGCGTCCCCGGGAGTAGCGCGAGTCTTTTGGCGGGGCTCGTATTATTGGGGTGTGAGCCGTTCCGATCAGGGTTCGGTGCCCTTCGGTTTTTCGAGTTGCGGATAATCGATGCCGAGTTGCTCCAGGTAGGTTTCATATCGTGATGCGTCGTAGTAAAGCTCGCGCATGCGGTCGCGGTAACTCTCCATGGTCTCGGCGTTTTTCTCGATCGCCGGCGGATCGTCCTTCGAGATGAACGGGAGGTACTCGTCGCCCGCCAGTTGCTCTTCGCGAAAGTAGTGCCACGCCTGTTCGCGCAATTCCTCATCCTGCAACAGGTCGAGCATCGTTGCGGCGATGACCTTGGCGCCCGCGGTAGCGCCCTTGTGGGCGATCGGTGTTGCCATTGCCATCGCGCTCGACCAGTGGTGAAACTGCAGGCCGTCGACATTGGATGGAAATCGCAAAGTCACGGTCGGTGCGCTCCACGATACGTCGCCGATGTCGTCGGAACCTCCGGACACGGGGTCCTCCTCCGGCTCCTCGACGCCTTCGAGTTCGACGGCAAGTCCGGTGATTTCGTCGGCCCCCATCAGCTCCTGCAACGCTTTGGCGAACTTCTGGTCGTCCTCGGTCCACTCCGGCAGGCCGACGGCCCTGATATTCTCGTCCATCGCGAGCGCGATCGGCTTGTTGAAATGCCTGGGATACGCCGCCCCGACAATGCGCCGGCTCACTTTGGTATCCGTCATCAATGCCGCACCCTCGGCGGTCCGCTGCAAGGTTTCGAAGTTGGTGCGAATGCCGTCTGCCTCTATTTCGCGAATGAAATACCAGACGGTCGCCCTCGAAGGCACGACGTTTGGCTGATCGCCGCCGTCGACGATCACATAGTGTGAGCGTTGCAGCGGATGCAGATGTTCGCGACGGAAGTTCCACGCGACGTTCATGAGCTCGACCGCATCGAGCGCGCTGCGGCCCTTCCACGGGTCGCCTGCGCCGTGTGCGGCAATGCCGTCGAATGTGTATTCAACGGATACGAGACCTGTACCCCGCGGTCTGCCCCAACCCACGGTCATGTTGTGCGAGACGTGCGTAAAAAGGACCGCATCGATGCCATCAAAACGACCGTCTCGCGCAAACCAGGCCTTGGTTGCTACCAGTTCTTCAGCGATACCCGGCCAAAGTACGATCGTACCCGGCAGGCCCTGCCGCTCCATAATGTCCTTCACCGCTAGCGCGGCCGTGATGTTCACTGCCTGACCGGAATTATGGCCCTCGCCATGACCCGGTGCGCCCTCGATGATCGGCTGCCGCCAGGCGATGCCCGGCATCTGCGAGGCCTTCGGAATGCCGTCGACATCGGAACCGAGTGCGATGACCGGTTTGCCTTCTCCCCAGGTCGCCCACCACGCCGTCGGTATCGCGGACACGCCCTGTTCGACCTCGAAGCCGTTTTTCTCGAGGACTTCGGTGAGATACCGCTGCGTTTCGAATTCCTGAAAGCCGAGTTCGGCAAAGGAGAAAAGGCTGTCGACGATTTCCTGCGTCAGCTTGGTCATTCCGTCGATTTTTCCGGCGGCCTCGGCCTTGTAGCCCGTCAATACGGGTGGAACTTCTCCCGGATCTGCATCCTGTTCGGCGGCATTCACAACACCGGCAGCCAGCGCCGTGCCGGCAACTAAAACGAGAATTCGTAACATGATTTTCCCCAACGGATATCTTCTTGTTCTGGTGAAGGTACATGATACCGCAGCTCGAAGAACCGCGAGGCCGCAAGCCCCGGACGTATTGCACGACCATCGTCGGCAGTCGATGCGAGGGGCGGCGTAATGCGATACGCTGCCGCCGCAAGGAAACCATCACAAAGCCGGGGACTTGACATGGGGAATCGTCACCGTACGCGCACCCTTTCGACATGCGTGCGCGAACGCGTCACCTTGGGGTTTGCATTGTCACTGCTGATTGTGCCGGCGTTTGATGCCAGCGCGGATCTCCGGGAGCTCGTTCCCGAAAGCGTGTTGTTGCAGATTGCGGCGGAAGTCTCCGGCGAGGAGGCCAAACGCAATCTCGATACCTTGACGCTGCAGCACCGCACGCGTGCAAGCCGGCAGTTCGACGCCGCAACCGGCCAAGTCATGAGCAAATTGCAGCAATACGGGCTGGAGGATGCACGAGTCCTCCGTTACCCGGCCGATGGTAAAACGATGTTCGGCACGCAGAAGTCCCGCCCGGCGTGGAACGTCGAGTTCGCGGAACTTTGGGAGCTGAAAGTCGTGGACGGTGAGCGAGTGCGCGTGCGGCGCCTCGCCGATTGGAATGCCATGCCGTTGAGCCTGGCGCAGGACAGCCTGAGCGGCGAGGCAACCGCAACGCTCGTCGATATCGGCGCCGGCACAGCGGAGGACGACTACCGCAATCGCGACGTGAGAGACAAACTCGTGCTGACGTCGAGCCAGCCGGAGGATGTGGTCGATCTTGCGGTCGGGCAGCACGGTGCCGCGGGCATTATTTCATACGCGCCGAATCAGCGATCCGCCTGGTGGAAGCAGGACGACCGGCTGGTGCGGTGGGGGCATATCGGCAGTTTTCCGAAGACCCGGTCTTTTGCATTCATGATCTCGCTCGGCGAAGCGCGCAGCCTTCAACAGAGGATGGCCGGCGGCGAGGACATACTTTTGCATGCGAAGGTCGAGGCACGTCACGAATCCGGAGAGTACGCGTTTGCCGAAGCGGCCATTTCCGGTACTGATTCGCGCGTCGCGGAACAGGAGATCCTGTTCACTTGCCATCTCGATCATCCACGCCCTGGCGCGAACGACAATGCGTCGGGGTGCGTGGCAATCCTGGAAGTTGCGAGGTCCCTCAATGCGCTGATCGATGCCGGGGTCCTGCCGCGACCGGCGCGCACAATACGCTTCCTGTGGCCCGCCGAAATCGAAGGCAGCATCATTTACCTCGCGGAGCACGCCGACCCGTCGCGCATCAAGGCCAATATTCATATGGATATGGTCGGCGGCGGTCCTGAAACGAAAGCGGTGTTCCGCATTTCAGGCGGGCCGGTGAGCCTGCCTTCGTTTATCAGCGATCTCGGGTTCGAGGTTGGCCAGTTCGTCAACGCTGAGACTGAAGCTTTCGCTAGCGGCGCTACCACAGCTTTTCCACTGAATGCACCCGAAGGCGGCAAGGAACCGCTGCTCGCGCTGATGGAAAGCATCGACATGGGCAGCGATCACGACGTGTTTCGCGAAGGAACGTGGCAGATACCGGGCCTTTATCTGCACGACTGGCCGGACCGGTACATACACACCAATTTCGATACCGCTGCGATGATCGATCCGACGAAGCTGAAGCGCGCCGCGTTCATCGGTACGGTCAACGCCTGGTTTCTGGCCAACCTGTCGGAACAGGACGTTCCGCGGATACTTTCCCTGTTGCGCCGCAACGCCCTGCGCCGAAGCGGTGATTTGCTCGAACGGCTCAAGCCGCTCGATCCCGGCGATGCCGCCGCCGTGACTCGGGTCCACTTCAACGTCGAACGGCGGAAGATCCACAGTATCGAGGATTTTGCTCCGTTGCCGGAACAGCAGCACGATGCGGCTGCCGCGTTTATCGAAGAACTCGAAAGCCTGGTCGGCACGACGGATGCGCCGGTTACAGCGGGCGACTCCTCGTCTGATGACCGGGTTTACGAACGCAGTCCCGCGGTGGAGGGTCCCATGACCGCGTTCGGTTACTCCTACATCCGCGACAAGTACGGCGACGAAAAGTACGCAGCGCTGGCACTGCCCGGCTTCAGCGGAACGCACGGCAGCGGCGCCGAGTATGCCTACGAGGCGCTCAACCTGGTGGACGGGCAACGCACAGTGAGCGACATTCGCGACTGGCTGACGGCGGAACTCGGACCGGTGCCGCTGGAATACGTCAGAGACTATCTGGCCGCGCTGGAATCAATCGGCGTGGTTACGCGGTGAGGGACGCGTACTCCGATGGTATTCCCATCTCGCTCGCTGATGGTCAAGTCGCTAAGTAGGGGATTCCTTTAGAGGACAATAGGAAGTGGATACGGGACCTTGTTACCGATTTCGTGCTCTCGCGATCCGATGCCAGATCGCTACGTTTTGTTGTGTACACAACACATGGGTACTCTAAGGTCATTAAACCGGAGGGGGCCCTTGTTGAAGCGATCAATAAGGCGCTTTCTGGCTAGGGCGCCGAACAAAGCGCTGCAGACGGACGAAGGCAATCTGTCATGTTTTCCTTCAAAAGCCACGCCAGCTTGCCTTTGCTGCTGAGGTTTGTCGTTGAGGCTGTGGGAAAAGACCAAAGGGTAAGTGACATGAGCAAGTTAAGTGCAGAGGAAAAAGACGTTCGCAAATCGGTGGAGTCCGGCGACTGGCGATCCATCAGAGACAAAGAAAGGGAGTCGGAGCGATATCAGCTGTATGCTCGAGATACGTTTCGTAAGGATCGACGCGTGAATATTCGGCTTGCTGGCCGAGATCTCGAGGCGATTCAGAAACGCGCTACGGTCGAGGGAATTCCGTACCAAACACTAATAGCGAGCATTCTTCACAAATATGCTGCCGGCCGCTTGGTGGACAAGGATGTCTAACAAGGCACTGCACTGGCCAAAAGGACGCAGCACATTCGAGAAGGGGCTGCGTGGTCTACTCAAATCGCATCGCGTCGAGTCAACGGGCGACGTTCAGGAAATCCAGGTTTCGGACGACTTGCTGACGCCTGACAAGCCGTTCAAGCCGAAAGCGTCGACTGACTAAATTGAGAGCATAGATATGGCCCGGCGAAATGTGACCCGCGCGCCAGATACTGGCGCCAGTGAGCTTGGTCGTTATACCGCATCAGCGTCCAGCCAGACGAGATGACGGATGAAAGTGCTTGCCATTGGTGCAACCGGATTCATTGGCTCGCATGTTGTGCGCCTCCTGACCGAGCAGGGACACGATGTAGCGGTCCTCCACCGCGGAAGGACAAGTGCTGACCTCCCGGCGGAAGTGCAACACATCCATGGCAGCCGAGACGCCCTCGCAGATGTTCAGCCGGAGGTGGAACGCCTCAGACCAGACGTCGTCCTTGACATCATCCCGTACACCGAGAGGCAGGCACGAGAGGTGGTCGAGCTGTTCCGCGGCCTGGCACGACGCATCGTCGCCCTCAGCAGCGCCGACGTCTACCGGAACTACGACGGCTTCCGCGGGAAGGCCACCGCTCCCCCCGATCCGATTCCGCTCTCGGAAGATGCCCCGCTCCGAGAGTCCCGGTACCCGTACCGGGGCGATGGCCTTCCGTTCGACTGGGCCGACGACTACGACAAAATTCTCGTCGAGCGCATGGTTCTGAGTGAGCCAGAATTGCCGGGCACCGTCATTCGGCTCCCCGCCGTATACGGACCTGGCGACAAGCAGCACCGGATCCGTCCTTACCTCCGTCGCATGAACGCCGGCCGTCCCGCCGTGTTGTTGGCGAAGGAACAGTCCGAGTGGCGTTGGACGCGCGGCTATGTCGAGAACGTTGCTGCCGCCATCGCCATTGCCGCCGTCAATGATCGCGCTGCGGCACGCGTCTACAACGTTGGAGAGGACCCGGCCCCGAAAGAGCGGGAATGGGTAAGGGAGATTGGCATGGCGGTCGGTTGGACGGGTGAGGTCGTGCAGGTTTCAGCAGAACACCTGCCTGAGCACCTCCGCCAGCCATTCGATTTTCGCTACGAGTTGGCAACAGACACGGCTCGCATTCGGGAGGAGCTATCCTACAGCGAACCGGTAGGACGAGAGGAGGCGCTGAAACGGACGGTCGAATGGGAGCTCTCGCAACCAGGTGAGCAGAACGTTAGCCAGTCGTGAAGGCTTCAGTGTCCGACACAGCGATAACCAGACATCTGCCGCTGAGGCGCTCCTGGCTATGGGCTCTGGTTGTTTGTGCTGTCGCCGCTGCCGCCGAGGGGCTGCTTGCCGGAAGTGAAGTTGGTGTCCGATTCTCCGAGCTCGTCCTCCCGCCATTTTCACCACCGCTGTGGGCGTGGGCGATCATCTGGGCTTGACCCACTTCAGTGGACAGATCACTGTCACACTGGAAGGAGTTAAT
>JBBDXW010000067.1:0-14814 GCA_040902105.1 Woeseia sp. | reverse complement strand
CTGTCGATGCGACCGGCGCTGATGGCGTTAAGCCCTTCCCCCCCCCCGGTGGCCACGCGCTCGTAGACCGCGGTCGGGAGCGCGAACAGCGCGATCGAGGCCACGAACCCGAAGAAGACCAGGGCCTTCACGCTTCGGCGCCAGAGCAGGAACAGCACGTTGACCAGGATGAACCCGACGAAGGCGCCGCGCGAGAATGTCAGCACCAGCACCGTGACCACCAGCCCCATGGATGCCAGTAGCGCGAGCCTGGGTCCGGGTTGCTTGGATTCGGCCCAGGTAAAAAGCAGCAGCGCGTAGGCGACCGTATACAGCCGGCCCTGATCGTTGGCGTGCAGGCCGAGTGTCGACAGGAACGCGCGCGAATCGCTGCTCGCGAGCTGGCCGAGCGCGACCCCGGACTGGGCGACGAACGCTACTACGATCAAGCCTATCGCCCAGATCGAGATCACCGCCGGGATGAGAAATTTTTCCGGCTGCTCGGACCTCGACACCGCCGCACCGACCAGCAGCGCGAACACCACCATGGACAGCGGCTTGGCCACCATCGCGAGCAGATATCCGGTTGTGTCCTTGAAGGTGAGCACGTCGGGAAAACCGTCGAACATCACCAGTGCGATTTCGCCGACATGCTGCGAGCCGATGCCGCCGGCGACCAGCATGGGCACCAGGTACAGCCAGAGGAGCGGGCGCGGCACGAATTGACGCAGACTCCCGTCGGACAGCCCGCGCAGCAGGCAGGAGCAGAGCGTGCCGATCAGCAACAGGTTCAGCGGATTGAGACCCGAAATCCCGAACATCGCATGCGGGAACAGGTGGCTGGTCGACATCGGCATCAACAGGATCAGCAGCACGACCCCGATGCGGAAATCGAACAGGATGAATGCGCAACCGATGAGCGAAACGCACAAATACAGGGCGTTGAGCCCCGCGACCGCGACGACGGCGCCCCAGAACACCCCGAACAGCGCAATGCACGCCACAATGGCGGTCCTGTTCGGGCTTTGTTGCCCGGGCTGGGATGCCTCGGCGGCGCTTTCGCCGCGCAAGGCCGCCGTGCTGCGCCGCCAAAGAGCCGCCAGCCCGGGAACGATGTGTCGGGCCTGAGCCGCGGACATTCTGCTCGGCCCGGCTAGTTCAAATCGAATTGAACACGGTGCCGACGACGCGGGTGCCCGTATCGCTCAATACCCGGATCGTGCTGGCGGTAGCGGCGATGCCGGTGTGGTCCTTGCGCGCCAGGACGATGGCACTGCCGGCCCGGAAGGCGAGGCTCTGTGCATCCGCGTAGGGGATTGCCGGTGGCGTATCGAAAAGGATGACGTCGAATTCGTTGCGCAATTCTTCCAGCAGGGTGGTCAGCACCGGGCGCAACAGCAATTCCTGCGGATTGGGCGGACACGCGCCCGCCGGCAGCAGCGAAAGGGTGCCGAACCGCGGAAGCGGCACCACTGCGCCCCGATCGGCGCGGCCCGAGAGGACCGCGGAAAGGCCGACCCGGTCGGGAACATCGAAGATCCGATGCTGCCGCGGCCTGCGCAGATCGGCGTCGATCAGAAGCGTACGCTGGCCGAGTTGGGAAAATACCACGGCAAGGTTGGCCGCCACGTAGCTGCGCCCTTCGCCGGAGCCCGGGCTGACGACAGCCAGCATCCGGTGCCTGACCCTGGCATTGGCCCATCGAATCAGCAGTTGCGTGCGCAACGCCCTCAGTTCCTCGGCGCGGGGGTGAAACGGTTCATACGCCGCGACGAGTTCCCTGCTGATGCTTTCGTTGCCGGGAAGCAGATGAAGCAGCCCGTATTGCTTGGCGATCGCGCCACGCAGGTCGTCAGCCGTGATAAGGCGCAGGCGGATTGCCGCTTCGCCGAATCTGATTCCCCGGGCGCGCTGGATCTCGAGTATCGGCTCTACGTCGCGTGAACTGATCTTTCCATCCTGGACGAGGATGTTGCCCAGCCTGCCATCCTCACGTGCAACCAGGCGCCCGAAACCTTCAATTGGAAGCACATTGTCGGTGGTGCTCATCGACACTCCTCAAGCGGAGCCCGGCAATGCACGATGGTTCCTTCCTGACCAGGCGAGCAGGCGAGTTGCGGGCCTCCATGGCTTCAACTCGCCGAGCAACGGCACATTCCATGCATTCTCCAGGTCGTCGAGAGAGCGCACCCGGCGGTCGGTGATCTCCAGAAGCATCACAATGCCCAGACCGAGCATGGCTCCAACCACCAGCGACAAAGCGATGTTGAGAGCGACTTTCGGGCTGGAGGGCTTGCTCGGCACAATTGCCGGGCTGAGCACGGCGACGGTGGTCTGGTTTGCACGGCTTTCCACCTGGCTCGTCACCGAGCGCTGCATGGCGATGTCGTAGGCCCGTTCCGCCGATTCCACATTGCGCCTGAGCACCGTGAGCTCATTACGGGTCTGCTTGAGGCCGAGCAGGCGCGTGCGCTGCGCCGCCATCGCCTGCGCCAGCGCCGCCTCCCGCTGACGGCTCAGGAGCGCCGAGGTTCCAATTCCGGCCACTACTTTCGTCATTTCGGCGGCGAGTTTCTCGCGCAGGCTCGCGTTCTCGGAAACCTGCCGCTGGAACTGCGGATGATTTCGTCCGTACTGCGTTGCCAGCTGCTGAAGCCTGGATTCCGCCTGCTGGAGTTCTCCCTTCAGTTTCTGAATGAACGGATTGTCGAGTACGTCCGGCAGTCTGTCCGGCGATGCGCCGCGTTTTGTGGCCTCGCGGGCCTGCTGCTCGCGGCTGCTCCATTGAAACGCCTGCTCCTGCGCCTTTACTGCTTCGTCCGACAAGGCGCCCAGCCGGGTATGCTCGACATCGAGGCGCTCGTCTGGCGAGACAATCTGGCGCAGTTGATAGTTATCGGTGAGTTTGGTCTGGGCCTGTTCGAGATTGGCGCGCAGGCTCTTCAACTGGTCGTCGAACCAGGTCGCCGCCTCCCGGGCAGGTTCCACGCTCAGCTCGAGCATCGTGTCGATATGGGCCCTGGCGAAGGCATTGGCGACCAGCGCGGCGAAACCGGGGTCAGGCGACGAGAAGGTCGCCTGGACGACGTTGCTCTGCGAGGTCTCCACCTTGAGCTCCTTCAGCAGGATGTCAACCAGGCGATCCTCAATCGAAGCGCCGCTCCCATCGTCGTCCTTCAGGATCGCGCGCGCCGTAGACTCTTCCGCGAGCTTCAGATCCTGCACCACTTTGCGCGCCACTTTCTTGCTGGTGATGATGTCCTTCTGCGTCTCCAGAAAGCTCGCCCTCTCGTGTGGTTGTAGGGGCGGGCGCTGGGAATTGCTGATGGACTGCTCGTTTCTGGTGTCCATCAGCAGCGAAACCGTCGACTTGTAGGTTTTGGGCAGAATCAGGCTCACGGCCGCGGCGGCCAGCACGGTGGCAGCCACAACCAGGACGAACACCCCGAAGCGTGCGCGCAATGCGTGCAGAAGCTGCTGCAGGCTCACGCTGGTTGCCGGTTGGAAGGGTTGCTCATACAGTCTGGCATCGCCCCGCTAGAACATGCTCTCGCGCACGAAAACAATGTCGTCCGTCTGGATCGGATCCGTGAGCTTGGCCTCGAGTTTCTTGAATTTGCCGTTTGGCAGGCGCCGATGGACGCCGATGCCACGCTCGGTGGCGCGCAATGTCAGTCCCCCGCCAAGCGCCAGGGCCTGCATCACGATCATGTTCGGCTCCAGTCGATAGGCGCCTGCGCGCTGCACCTCCCCGTAGATGTAGAACACCGGGGCACGTTCCACGAAAATTGTGTCCCCGCTCTCGATCTGGATGTTGGCCGACGTATCGCCGTTGCGGAAAATCGCCGGCACGTCGATTTCCCGTGTTTCCGGCTTGCCGCCGCGGTTCGTCAATAGCGTCACCTTGTCGGCTCCGATGGGGCTGATGCCGCCCGCCAGCGTCAGGATGTCGGTCAGGCGCGTGCTGGCATCCTCTAGCACATAGTTGCCTGGCCGCAATAGTTGCCCGAGCACGTGCACCTGCCTGCTGCGCAGCTGGACCAGCGCAACCACAACCTGCGGCCTGACGATGAAGTTGCCGCGACGCAGGCGATCGGCGATCCGGGATCCTGCCTCGGCCGGCGTCAACCCGCCCAGCTCGACTTCGCCGATCAGCGGAAACACGATGCTGCCATCCTGGGAAATGCGGGTCTCAGTGGTCAGGTCCGGGCTCTGGAACACCGTTATGCGTATGCTGTCGCCCGCCCCGAGGGCTTCACGCGCCTGGGACGCACCACGGGCCTGGGAATGTGAAGGCACTGGCACCGCGAGCATTGCGGCTGCCAACAGGAACCACGCCAGGCTGCGCAGTGCATGGCTCGTCGTGAAGCGGTTTTTCGGCAAGTATGTCATGGCAGATCTCATATCTAGGGTCCCCGTCGATGCGGCGAATCGGGTCGCGCAATGTACGTGCGATCTGGACGACAGGTTAGCCCCGGAACATTGAACTGGAAGTTGCAGGCTTGATCCGGACGGACTATCCGGAAATAAAGACTGTCCCGCCGCGACCGGATTGCCCCGGCGCGACAAGGCATTGCGCCTCCTAGAATGCCAGGCGCGCGTTCAGGCTGGCGATGTCGGCCTGGTAGTCGCCGAAGGCTGCCGTCGAGGAGCGGGATTCGTGCCGCAGCCCCAGCAACAGCCGCACGGTCCGAATGGGCTGATAGGCAATCGCCAGGCCCGCCGTGCGCACCCGGTCGCTGCGAGGCGGCACCGTGCCCAGGACCAAGCCGGGATCGCCGAGGTATTCCCAATCGCTGTAGTCAAACAGGCCCGACACGCTGACCTTGTCGGTCATCCGGTACGCCGGGCGCAGGGCGATGCCCGTCACGAGCACGAAGCCGATGTTGACGCCTGCGTTGATTTCGTCGGGCGCAGCGATGTCTTTTTGCGCGGTGGCGACGAACGTGAGCCTGCCGGTAGGCTGCCACTCGTAGGTGGCATTGAAAATCCCGGTCAGCGTAAAGTCACGCTCCGGCAACTGCGCGAAGCTGCGCTCGACCCGGCCGGTGTTCGCGCGCAACCGTGAGCGTGCGGAAAAGGTCCAGTCGGCGACCAGGTTGACCCGGTTCTGCCGGTAGGAGTTGTCGACCAGCATGCCGCTGACCGATTGCTGATTGGGAAGCGTGGCGTCCTGCGTATGCAGGCCGAGGCCGATCTGGTTCTTGCCTGGCGTGACGTAGCTCAAGGTAAGACCGGCGCCCTCACTCCTGATGTCGTTCACCATTCGCTCCGCGAGCTCGTTCGACTGCTCCAGCCTGCTCGCTTCGCCGCGCAAGCGCCAGCGCGGCGTCAGCAGGTACGCGGCATTCAAGTATGTTTTGCGCGTCTCCAGGGCGTTGGGCGTGCCGAGCGGGGATCCACCCTCAACGTTGGCCAGCGATGCCAAAGCGCGGTCGGTGGTGTATCCCAGTTCACCGCCGAAGTCGCTGCCCGCCGCCCACTGCCAGATCGCCCGCCCGTGGCGCTCGGTGTAATCGAGCACGGTGAACCGGCGGTAGCGGTTGTCGTTGAATGACAGGCCGCCCAGAATGCGCTGCCGGCCCACCGGCACGTCAAGGTTCAGTCCGACGGTTGTAGTGAGATAAGTATCCCCTGTCGGATCAAGCTGCCCGGAACGGCGGAACACGTTATCGTCATCAACAAGGGTTTGTGCAACGAACGGCTCGACCTGGCCGTCGGCCAATGCGTGGGAATCGTTCACCCAGGCCATCGGCCCGGCCGCGAGTGCCATCATTGTCAGCCCGCGCAGGCACAAGCCGCCGCGGCGCCCCGATCGACCGCCGGTGGCCGGGCTGGCGCATTTGTCGCCGATGCCTGTGGGCGCAAACAAGTTTCAGTCCCCGATGCTCTGATCAATGATAACGACAATTGTCCGGCGGCGCGCCGGCCAGGCGCCTGGTCGCGGTGTCGTTGCTTGAGGTGTCGCGATTCCAGTACCGAAAACCAGGTTTGCCACCTGGCTCCGCCACGCCGCCGTGCCCGCCCTGCGGGCCGTGCAGTTCTCAGGATATCAAGATACGTCGCCTTGCCACGGCGCACATGCCGAGGAACCCCGCGATCAGCACGATCCAGATGCCCGGCTCCGCAGTTGAGCCGTCGGAGGTCCACACCCATTGCTCCGCTTGCCTGTCGTCGCCGGCCTGCGCTGCGCCCGCAAGCCGAATAGGGCTGCTTTGCAGCAGTGAAAGCTCAATGCCCTGCCGGGCGTCCCCGACGCCGCCCGACGGGCGGCGACCCGTTGAGCCGTGCGTTGTCCTGCCCGCATTGTCGAGAACAATCGGCATACCTTCACCTTTGCCCGCTGTCGACCCGACTGATTGAAAGCGAGGCGTGCCGGAATCTGCGACCAGCAACTTCATTCGGTCCAGGGAGCGCCGCATTTCCATGTCTGTCTGGTCCGTGCCCAGACGACCCGGCTGGTAGCGCACGCCATCGATCTTCAGGGCCGCAACGCCGGCAGCGGACAAGGCCTGCTCATGCGCCGAGGCGCCCATTGCGCCAACCCGCATGGGATTCAAGCCGATGATCCCGTCCGCACCGATCAGGTCGTTGCAACCCGCTTGCAGGGACGAACTGTGATCGCGGCGCACGCTCGGCATGCGGTAATCCACGTAACCGTCGGCGTCGCAAAAGCTTCCTGCAATGGCATTGCGGTAATCCAGGGCCAAGGCCGGCACGGACCAGATCGACGCAGCCACGATCAACGTGAGATGTAAACCAGCAATCCTGTGCACGGCTCAACGCCTTTCAATTTAGTCACTTATCCCGCATCAGGGTTTGAGGATGCGCAGTTCCAGGGCCTTGCCGACGGCCTGTGCGCGATTGACCACGTCCAGCTTGCGCAGGATCTTCTGCACGTGGTTCTTCACGGTCAGCGGGCTTATGTCGAGGATGGCCCCGATCTCGAAGTTGCTCTTTCCAAGCGAGACCCATCTCAGAATTTCCTGCTCCCGCGTCGTTATCTTTCCTGTTTCTTCGGATTTCACGCCGTTATTGCATTTCGTGCGCCCATTGACTTCGGTACGCACCCAGGCGGCATGCACGAACGGCGTCACCAGTCGCGCAAGGTACGCGTGTCTCGGGGCGAGCGTTCCCGGAACACAGACAAACGCATAAAAGCCGCTTGCCTGCCCCAGCGCGTCGTGGGTTCCGTGCGCCAGGATCTGCGTGGCACTGACGCGCTCGAGTTCCTGCGCGAACAGGCCCCTGGAAAACGTGCTGTCTCCCGCATTGCATATCAGCGGCCGGAATTCCCGCTCTTCCCAGACCTTGATCAGGTTCAGCGCCACGGAGGTATCCCGCAGGAACATCTCGCCAAAGATCGCCTGTTCCGGGGCAATCATCGAGAAGCTGTCGGCGCGCATGGTCAGCGGATCGCCGCTGCGCAATGCGCAGATCAGCACTTCATGCTTGATAAGGCTTTGCAGCAATCCCTGTGTCCAGGCGAAGAAATGCGCACGCTGGTACACCCTGAGGGATGCGTCCAGATTGAGCATCAGGGTTTCGACGTCAAGATCATTCAGGGGCTCCGGAGTGCCGTTTGCAGCGATCGTCTCCTCCGCAAGACCTGAATTACCCGCCGCGACCTGTGGAAACTCAACCGGTCGAACCCTCGCGCGGGCAGGAACTTCTGCTAAGCTGGATTGCACGGCAATTCTTTCCAGTTCAAGTCATTAACCGAACCCGCCATTTCCACCTGTGGGGCCCGGCCGGAACCCAGAGTAGCTTGACGGGGGGGGCGCGGTATGTACGCTATCGCACGCAGCTGAATCGAGGGTTCACGGTAGTCCGATGGGGCTATCGCAACGGGCCTGCGGCCACGTCATCGCTGCATCGCGCCTGAACTACTTTCTCGATCGTGCTCCAGTTCCTGAACAGCCAGCCACGTCTGCTCCCCAGCCAGCCCAGCACTGCGGTCCTGCTGCGCGCCGCAGTCGATCCGGCGGTGGCTGTCGGCTCCCTCATGGCCTGCGCCCTATGGTTCGACGGACGTTTCGGCGGGGCCTATCTGATACTCGCCCTGCTCGTGTTCTCGATGACCTTTCCGGGCAATCTCGCGCGGGCCACTGCGAGCGCAGGTGATCTGATCCGGGGCATCGTCACTGAATGGCTGGCGATTCTCGCGCTTTTGCTGTTGCTTGGCTGGGCGTCGGGAACGCTCAGGAATTTCGATCCGCGCGCAATTCTTGCATGGGTCATCGTGACACCGCTGGCCCTGTTCGCGGCGCACCGCCTGGTTCCACTGTTCCTGCCGTGGTTGCTGGCTGCGGAAGGTCTGCAAAGGACTGCCGTAATCGCCGGCGCGAATGGGCTCGGCCGCGACCTCGGCGCGCGTCTTCGCGCCCGTCCATTCCTCGGCATCCGCTTTGCGGGCTACTTTGACGACCGCGGCAGGCCCCGGGACGGGGATCTCGAGCAGGGGGAATATCTCGGAGACCTGAGCCGTCTGGCGGAGTACGTCAAGAAGCATCACATCGACATGATCTACATCACGCTGCCCATGACATCGCAGCCGCGCGTGCGCGCGCTGCTGGACGGCCTGCACGACACCACGGCATCCGTCTATTTCGCACCGGACATCTCCCTGTACGACCTGATCCAGGCACGCGTGGAGACGATAGGAGGGCTCCCGGTTCTTGCCGTGTGCGAATCGCCGTTCTACGGAGTCGACGGACTGATCAAGCGCGCCAGCGATATTGTTCTTGCGTCGATGATACTGGTTCTGATTTCGCCGCTGATGCTGGCAATCTCGATCGCGGTGAAGCTGAGCTCGCCGGGAGCAGTGCTGTTCAAACAGCACCGCTACGGACTGGACGGCAGGGAAATCGTTGTCTACAAATTCCGGTCCATGACCACCCTCGAGGACGGAAACGTAGTCACCCAGGCCCAACGGGGCGATCTGCGGGTCACCCCGCTGGGCGCCTTCCTGCGAGAGTATTCGCTCGACGAGTTGCCGCAATTCATCAATGTTCTGCAGGGCCGCATGAGCGTGGTCGGACCACGGCCCCACGCCATCGTCCACAACGAGATGTACCGCAAGCTCATCCGCAGCTACATGATCCGGCACAAGGTCCGCCCCGGCATCACGGGTCTGGCGCAGGTCAACGGCCTGCGCGGGGAGACCGATACGCTGGAAAAAATGAGCGCCCGGATCGAGTGCGACCTCGCCTATCTGCGCAACTGGTCGCTGCTGCTCGATTTGAAGATCGTGCTCATGACCATCGTCGTCGTGCTGAAAAAACACAATGCCTATTGAACAGCCCGCACGGCGTCGTGCACAGCGATGACTCAGGAACCGGCCCCTAAGACCCGCTCGGCCCGGATCCGGTAGCCGAGTCCGCGCACTGTCTCGATCTGGGCGTCCTGGCCGGACGGCGCCAGTCCCTGGCGGAGCCTTCGAATGTGGACATCCACGGTGCGCTCTTCGACATATGAATCGTGGCCCCAGACTTCGTCGAGAAGCCTGGCACGGCTGAAAATCCGACCGGGATGTGTCATGAAGAAATGCAGCAAGCGGAATTCGGTGGTCCATAACTCGATTTCACAATCCCCGGAACTGATGCGGCGTGCTGCGGGGTCCAGTTGCAGTCCCGCGATCTCGATCACGTCATCGGAAAGTTGTGGCGTGCGCCGGCGCATGACCGCCTTGATGCGCGCGAGCAGCTCGCGGCCGGAATACGGCTTGGTGAGGTAGTCATCCGCCCCTCCCTCCAGCGCGGCGACCTTGTCCTGTTCTTCCGCCCGGTCGCTGATCAGCACGATCGAGATGTCTTTGGTGCGCCGGTCGCTGCGCAGCCGCCGTGCGAACGGAAGCCCGGGAATTCCCGGCAGAATCCAGTTGAGCACGACCAGATCGGGCCGGATCCGGCGCATCAGTGCCTCGGCCTGAGCGACGTCGCCTGCGCAATGAACCGTGTATCCGGCATGTTCGAGATTGCCGGCAAGTAACTGCCGGGCCGGTTCTTCGTCGTCGACTACCAGGACCGCGCCTTCCATGTGCCTCACCCGTTGTTGGGGACGTACTGCATTTCAGGTAATGCAGTGCGCATGCCGGCAGATTGCGTGTTTGCCCGCATCTCATCTGTTCGCTGTCGCACACAGCTTTACCCATGCATTACAAGGCAAGCCCTGCACGATCCCGCGGTTGCGACACCGGTATGGAAACGGACACCGTCGTGCCTCGGCCCGGAATTCCGCGGATGCTTACCGCGCCACCGAAGAGGTGTGCCCGCTCCTGCATTCCAGCCAGCCCGAGCGACTCCCGGGCGCGCACTGCGCTGTCGGCTATTCCGGCACCGTCATCCGCAACCGCGAGGGTGAGGCGTACTTTGGAGATATCCAGTTGCACGCTGACGCTGCTGGCCTTGGCGTGGCGCGCAATGTTTGTCAGAATCTCCTGGAAGATCCGGAACACCGCCGTCGAAAGCGCGCTTCCAAGATCGGGGCCCTGTGCCGGCAGCTCGATCCGGCAACGTATTCCCAACCGCTTCTGGAATTCCCTCGCCTGCCATCCTATCGCCGCCACCAGGCCCATGTCGTCGAGAATCTGCGGCCTCATGCCGGTTGCAATCCTGCGAACGACCTGCATCGTGGAGTCGATCAGTTGGCGCATGATCTCGGCCTTCTCCAGGAGCGGTTTCTGGTCTTTGGAAAAGTGCTTGATCAGCCACATTACGTCCATCTTCAGGCCGGTCAGGACCTGCCCCAGTTCATCGTGTATTTCGCGCGCGATCCGGGTTCGCTCCTCCTCGCGGATGGAAATCAGGCGCGCCGCAAGCGCGCGCAATTGCACCTCCGACTCCCGCAACCGCTGTTCCGCGCTTTTCCTCTCGGTGATCTCATTGGCGAGCGCCGTATTCTTTCTGTGAAGCTCGACAAACACGGACACCTTCGAGCGCAGCACCTCCGGCACTACGGGCTTGATCAGATAGTCAACCGCCCCGGCTTCGTAGCCGCGAAATGCCGATTCCATTTCCCTGGACACGCCGGTGAGAAAGATGATCGGGATGTGTTTAGACCGCTCGCGGCCCCGGATCAGCCGCGCGGTTTCAAAGCCGTCCATTCCCGGCATGCGCACGTCGAGAACGATCACCGCGGGATTGTGATCGAGCACCAGACGCAATGCGTCTTCCCCGGATTGCACGCTGAGCAGGTTCTGTCCCAGCGGTTCGAGCAGCGCTTGCAGAGCCAGCAGATTCTTGGGATCGTCATCGACGAGGAGTACGTCCGCCTTCCAATCGTCCATTCGAGATCCCGCTTTCGGTTTGGTCGCTCCCAAAGCTTTCCGCGCCCTGTCTGCGTCCATAGTGCCCACGGCACGCGACCCGGCAAGCCGTCGAACAGCGCAATCGGCATGAGCCGATCGGACCTCCACCCCCCCGACTTGCGGAATTGATTCCCGTATATCGTGTACCGGCGGCCGCCCTGCGCAAGCCGGCAACTCCGGGGTTTACCTACATGCCAGTATCTTTGGTCGACACTGAGTACGCTACGGGCGGCCAGCGCCCCGGCAACATCATCCAGCGCGAGGAATTCGATCGTCTGCGAGCGGTCCGGCGCTATGAACTCCTCGACGCACCAGCGGATGAAACCTTCGATCGCATTACCGCCCTGGTGGCGCGACTTTTGCAGGTACCGGTCGTGCTCATCAGCATCGTCGAATCCGACCGGGTCTGGTTCATGTCTCGCCATGGCCTCGAAATACACGAGGTTCCTCGCGAAGCGGGGGCGGGTTCCTCGGTCTTCCTTCACTCAACGCCCTGGAGCGTAAACGACGCGAGGCTCGATGCGCGCACCCGTTCCAATCCCCTGGTCACCGGCGGGTTCAACCTGCGTTTCTATGCCGCCGCGCCGTTGATGACGAACGACGGCTATAACCTGGGCGCGCTGGCGGTCATCGACCGGCAACCTCGCCAGATCAGCGCATCGCACCTCGCCGTTCTCCAGGACCTGGCCGCGCTGGTCATGCAACAGATCGAGTTGCGCCTGGAGATGCGCTGCGCGTTGAAAATGGACGACACGCTTCTGCAGCGAACACGGATGGACAAGCGGCGCGCCGAACACCTGGCCAAGCACGATGTCCTCACCGGACTTGGCAACCGGCGCAAGCTGGACGAAGTCTTCTCCGTGGAGATCAATCGCCTGCGACGCCATGGCGGCGGCTTGTGCCTCCTGATGGCCGACATCGATCATTTCAAGAAGATCAACGATAGTTGCGGCCATGCCTTCGGCGATGAGGTGCTCGCAAAGTTCGGCGAATTGCTTCACCTGCAAATACGTCCGACCGATAGCGCAGCCAGGATCGGCGGAGAGGAATTCGTGGTGCTGATGCCGCACACGGAAATCCGCGCGGCGCAGGCCACTGCAGAACGCCTCAGGGCTGCCGTGGTGGAGCACACCTTCGGCACATTGAAGGAGCCCATCACCGTCAGTATCGGCGTTGCTGAACTGCAGAATGGCGAGGAACGCGACTCCTTGCTGCGACGCGCCGATCAAGCCCTGTATCGTGCGAAACACGCCGGGCGCAATCAGGTCGTCGCGGCGGGCCCTGCTGTAACCGGAGCTGCAGAAACCCCGCCTGCTTGACCGGGTCCTTCAGGTTCGAGCAGTCTGGCGTGGCAGCAGATTTAGCACGCTGCCCACTGTTCGACGGTGGATCGAACCGATCGCTCGATATTGATGCCGGTGAGCAGGTCAGTACCGAACACTCCGTCCAGGACGACGATTCCCGTATAACCCTTGCTTCGATCCCAGAACGGGTAGGTCCCGCGCGCGCCCGGGCTGGATACTCTGGTTCCAGCCACGCAGTTGAACGTCGGGCTCCGGCATTCGTGCCAAAGACCGAATCCGTAGTGCCAGTCTTCTCGAAGGCCCGGCCCGCCCCCGATACCGGAAAACATCGGCGAGAAAGCAATGGGGACGGATGCCGTATGGTCCGTCAAGAGCTGGCTGGAGGCGATATTCAACAGCGAACCACCCTTGAGCGCCTTGAGAAAGTCCATGTAATCCTGACCAGTGAAATGCATGCCGCCGGCAAGGGCGGGATTGGATGAAGACGGGGAGTCATAGCTCGATGCCGGAAAGAGCCCGGTTTGTGACTTGAATTCCGAGAAAATGTCTTGCCAGCCCTCGACATTGCGCGCCCCGACGGCCATGAGACCCGCTACCTGCAGGTGTGAGCTGGCGTAAAAAAACTCCTGTCCCGGCGCCTTGCCGTTGTTGGCGTCGTTGTCCTCCGCGATGCGGATGACACAGGCCTCGAAACCGGAATTTCCGGCGTCAAGACAAGGCGGGTCGATCGTCAAACCGGAGGTCAAACTCAGCAGTTGCGCCAGGGTCATGCCGAACAATGGATCGCTTGGGCCAATCGGCCAGGAACCAATGTAGGCCTGCGGCCGGTCTGACAGGGCCAAGTGGCCCTGCTCCACCAGCCGCAGGACGATCACTGCCGAGACCAGCTTCGAGGCAGACTTGGATTCATAGGTAGTCTGGAGGGTGGAGCCTCCCCGGTTGAAGATGTACCTGCGCCCATCCTGTCTTTCCACCGCGAAGGAAAAGTCCACCTCCGACTCGGCCTGGGACAGCACGCTATCCATCTGCGCTTCGAACTGAGTTGGCGCCGGACACGACACAGCCGATGTGCCGCCGACTCCGCATCCAGCCGCAAAGGCGCCCAGCAGCGATGCCAAGGACCACGCCAGACATCTGCCATGGCGCTCGAACTTGCTTGTTTGATCGGCCGGAGTCCGGTCGTTGACGATAGTGGGAGCGGTTTTCACGCCACAGCTTCGGCGCTTGCCCGCGTGAGGTCTGTGCGCTAGTGAACAATCGGCAAGCGCTGCAATAGGGCCATGGCAGGATCGACCCCGCTCATTGAACACTGTCACCGGGCGACGACATTGGAGAAACCTCCCGGATCAGGAGCGCCTTTTCCGCCATCACCTTGCCCGCGTACCGGGCGGTGGGTTCATCCAGGGCGCCGTTGTACATCTGCAGCGCCGTTTCAGTGGCACCGGAGCGCCGCATGTACTCGCGCAGGATCTGCGCGCCGACCTGGATGTTCACCTCGGGGTCGAGCAGCGCGTACTCGCCGCCGTGCTCCAGCAGCTTGTCCTGGTGGAACCTGGGAATGACCTGCATCAATCCCTGCGCACCCATGGAACTTTCGGCCACCGGGTTGTAGCGCGATTCGATCGCCATCACCGCGAGGATCAGCAGCGGGTCGAGGGCGAACTCGCGTCCCACGCGATACGCGCTCGACACGAAAGCCGTGCTCGCCGCATCGGCCACGCGGTAGCGCCGGGCGATGAGTTCGGCCACGGCACGCTGCTCGCGCTCCTGCGCCGACTCGGCGGCCACGGCAAGGATGGGTACGGCGCTCGACATCGCGCCGGCCTGTCGCATCAGCGCCTCGCGCGGCAGCGGCAGCGACACCGCTAAAACCACAGCCAGACCGACCAGGGCCAGGGTGCCGCGCGCCACGCAGAACAGGCGGTTCAGATTGTCGAATGCAGGCATCGTCCACCTCCACGCACCGGTACTAATGCTGCGATGCAATGCGCCGCATGGTATTGGCAATTAGATAATGTTGTCAATGCATTATAGGAAAATAGCAATTTCTTTTGCTGCAATGCGTTACGCAAGATTCCAAACCCGTGAACTTGTTTTGTGTCGCGTTCCTCGGCCCGGTAAAATGCAGCCTCAAGCTTGATCCAGGACCCTCACGGGTCTCGATCAAAGGAAGCGCGCGGACCGACCTCAGCCTTTGAGTAACGCCCCAACGACGGAGGCGGT
>JBBDXW010000066.1:56966-77937 GCA_040902105.1 Woeseia sp. | reverse complement strand
GCCACTGCGACCCAAACATTATAGTGAATAATGCGTTTTCACACAGCCTCGGCCGGTTGCCGTCGGTCGCGGAACAATTAATCGCGATAACCAACCGTCCGCTCTTAGACGAAGCGCCTCTTGGTTGATGAACTAGTGATGCGCATTGAAGGAGGAAAATCTGGCAACTACCCAAGGGGTTCGCCGAGGATCCGTGCTGTGAACGCGGGAGTCAGTCCTTCTCGCTATTCAGGCGGGGGAATTTGCTGAATCCAATCGGCAATATTCTTCCCCGAAATGTCTGCTGGGGCAGTACCAAGCCTCGAATTGCCTCGCCACAGACTCAGAAGATGCATATTGTGCTGGTCGGTCGTAAATTCCATCGTGATCATCATGTTTCCATCCGGCACGGATTTGAGCTCGCGAGCCAGTTGCTCCAGTAAACCGCGATACTCAGCCGGTTTTACCGGCGGGCGTCCACTCACCGTTATTCCAAGTCTGCTTTCGAGTGCGCTCTCGAGCGCCGAGATCATCTCCTCATCGGGCCTTATATCGTTGAGGATCCACCGCCAGAATCGCCCGGCGTCGGCAGCCGGCAGATACATTCGTGTTTCTCCTTCTTTCCGAATACTTCCGGGAGTATCAAGGACTATTACTTGCGTAAACCAACCCGCATAACGACGAAGTTCGCGCTTTTCAGATTCTTCCAGTACATAAAACGACCTTTCTAAAATCCCTGCGGCGCGAGCAATGTCCACGGGAGACAGGGGATATGCCTTGCTCCATTCAAACGGGTACCGAGACATAGCATCCGCATCACCGTTACTGAAAAAGAAACCGGTCTCCTCTTCCAACCATTGGTGCGCAGCAGCGATCTCAGTCAGATACGGCACAGCATTCGCTGTCAGCTCTTTTGCCACATCCTTGGCCTGGTCAAGATCAGCCGCCATTTCCGGCACCATTCTGGAATTCGAATCGCTGGGCAGGTATCGGAACGCTCTGCCACCTGTTAAGAAAGGATGCTGAGGCCTGAGCCTCAGATAGGCGAAATCGGGAAGCCCAAGATTGTCTTCAATTGCCCGCTGCTTCAATAGGGCCTCAAGGAACTCAAGCAAGCCGATCTCGGAAGTTTCCTCGCACTGTTCGGGTGGCGACACATTCCTCGGCAGCCCGCTCGAGCGGCGTTTTCTGCCGCGCGCTGCCGATCTGTCCAGATCGTTAGTGTCGATAGTGGCACCATACTGGCGTGCCAATAAGTAAAGGGCCGACGCGAGAGAACCGTCAGCAACAATACAGCTTCCGAACCGGTCCAGATACGTGCCGTCGGCATCACTAATGAGCAGGATCGCATCCCCGTCCGATTCGCTGTCGAGCAATCCCCAAGGGGCGGTAATTCCGGTCATGGCGAGACTGCCGTCCTCGAGTTCGATCGCTCGGGTGAGCGAGGAGCATTTCGGATTCGAATCGCTTTACCCAAAGGAGCTCTCGCTCCCTGGACAACTTCGCAATCAGCGGCTTCAAATCATCGCTGCCCGTCAACAGGACTCCGCCGCCGGGCAGGTCATTGAACGTTACCCTGGCGCCGTCCAATGCCGCGTACTCCTCAGCGACCTCGACCGTCCCCTTCGTCACATCGAAATTGAGCAAGCGCAAGCCTCGCCAGCTGCCGCCGGTGGCATCGCTAGCCGCAAGAATTTCGAACTTGTCGTCTGCTCGCCGGGCATCGAGGAATCGGCAGCGTCCGCAGCCGGGAACGGCGCCAGATTCGATAGCGTTCCCCTGACGATCGACGTAAACCAGATACTCGCGCATCGAACGCCAGTCTCCCTCCGTCCGATTGTACAGCGCGCCGTGAGCATCGGTATAAAGATCTGGCAAGTTGGGTGTGGAGAACTCGCTCGAATCGCCGACCGCTTTACCCGTCCAGTCGTAGGTCCGTACGCCGATGTACGAGCCGATACCGGCTTCGGTCGAATAGAAGCTCGAACCTATCCACACGCTGAACGCGTCATCCGTTGCATGAATCGCTTGCTGATGCATATCGTGATCGACGCCCAGGATAAGCTGATGCAAGTCACCATCCGTGTCAATAGTCCACAGTTCGATGCGTCCCCCCTTGTCATGGATGCCGGAGATGTCTCTGCTGCTTTCGTTTGGGTAACGCGCTCTATTCCAGAGAACAATGCGTGGCGTCGACCGTCTCGCGTTTACCGCGATAATCTCCCAACCGATCCGATCGTAAACCTGCTGCCAAACCAGGTGGCCACTCCGGGAAAACGCAGCCAGCATCGGCTTTGGCGGTAGACCGCCAGTATCGCTGCGCGCGCCCGCCGCGTATCCGGCTACGATAATAGTACCCGTTGGACTTTCCGCCAGAAGCAATCCGCCGTCGCCATTCCCTATTCCCGATTCGACATTTGAGCGCGTGCCGAATTGAATATGATGCCCGCCCGAATCTGCCACTTGGGAGAGGGCGGTCGTTGTCGATAGGGACAACAGCTCAGCAGCGACAATGCAACTTAAAAGAGCGCCTTGTCTCATCGGGCAATCCTGATCTTCAAGTTGCGGACAGCTATAAGATGATAGCGTACTTTTTTGCGTGTTTTACCCGCCATGATTCATCATTGGACGGCATACCATGAAATTCGATTGTCTCCGAGGGCATTGACGGCCCGTGTATTGCCGGGCCATTGCCGGGGTTAGGCCGGATTCGCTTAGCTTGTAAGGACCTTGTGTCCACACGCATCTCCAACTCGCCTATTAATAGCTACTACTTATGAACGCCCGAATGTCTTCGGGAGGCATCGCCTAATTTCGGTGGTACTTGCTGCTGCGGGTTGCCCGACAATTGACGAATACTCAAGCGGGGATGGCTATCCTATCCGACGAGTCAAACTCCAACGACCCTTTCAATCCGCAGCCCAAGAGCTGATGTTCAGATTGCGGCGTGCGCCCGACAGCCAACGGCGCGAACCAGCCGACCTGTCCTCTGTGATAGGGTGCCTTTCTAATCGGTCGAGCATGGTTTGAGCTATGCGGGCTCTTCTTCTGGCGGGGAACGGGTTTATCGGCTCGCGCACGGCGGTTCGCCTCGCAGACCAGGGCGTTGACGTAACTGTCCACCATTGCGGTCGTTGCCCGGCACCGTCAGGCGACGCAATCAAGGAGCTTGTCGTCCCGAGAACGGACCCACCGATCGTTGAGTTTCCCGCGGCTGCGGCAAATATCTGGGTCGACACAGTCATCCACTTTTTTTGCATGGGCGGAGAGGACGCCGCTGCATTCGTGAGCGCGTTTGACGGCAAGGCAAATCGGCTGATGCTGATCTCTTCCTGCGACGTCTATCGTGCCTATGGTCGATTCACCCGCCTGGAGCCTGGCCCGCCGGATTCGACGCCGATCGCCGAAACGGGCCCGTTGCGCAGGCACCACTACCCCTATCGCGCCAGCGCCCCTGATCCAACGCACCTTCACTACTGGTACGAAAAACTCGAAGCTGAGCGTCACGTCGCGCAAGCGAAGACCTCTGAATTTGTGATCCTTCGATTGCCGAAAGTCTATGGTCGACGCGGAAACGATGACCTCGGCACGGTTTACGGCTTTGCCGACCAACCCCACTGGCGGTGGACACACGGCCACGTCGAAAACGTCGCCGCCGCAATTGCGACCGCCGCTCTTCACCCAAGGTCGGCGGGTGAAATCTTCAATGTTGGTGAGGTCGATACTCCAACCATGGGCGAACGTCTTACGCGCCTTCCGGAGAGACCCTCAACTCCTCCCCCAGCGATGGACTATGACTTTGCGCAGGACCTTAATTTTCAGACGAGCAAGATCCGATCCCTGATTGGTTATCAGGACGTCGTGGATGAAGGCGAGGCGATGCGCGCAGTCGCTACAATGGCGCCGGCGAAATAGCGACCGTTCGCACCACTGTCAGGCAGGCGGGCAAACCAACGACCACCTCCGGCAAAAGCCAATCTGGCGTCAAAACTAAGGGAATGACCGGCATGGGTCGAGATCCGACAATTGGACTCGATTCGTGGTGACGACGAGCCATAGGACAGCTGTCGACTCGATTCGGACAATTGTGGTCCTGCCCCGGCTCCTCATAGACCATTCACGTACTGGCACAACGGACGCGCTGTAAGATTCCACATACCGGAGCGACTAATACCAATAACAAGATCATGGACCGGCCATGCCTGTAGATTTTGAAGAGCTTATAGGACAGAACATGGGTCGTATTCGCCTCATTGCGCGCAGATATGCAGCCCATGACGCCGTCGACGATCTTGTGCAGACTATTCTCCTGCAGCTATGGCGAAGCTATGGCAGCTTTCGCGGCGATGCAAGAGTGGAAACGTGGGTTTATCGCGTCGCCCTCAATACGGCCATGACCCACCTCGGACAAGCTGCGAGAGATCGTGATGGACGGGTCAAACTGCACGCGGCGGTTCAGTCACAGGCTTTGACTACAAACAGCACGTCCGAGGCTGAAATATTGAACGGCTTTCTGGGCTCGCTGGGCGATATCGACGCATCAGTTCTCATGATGTATCTGGATGGACTGTCGGGTAAGCAAATCGCTGCTGTGCTCGGCATACAAGCCAACGCAGTTCACGTGCGGATCAGTCGTCTAAAGCAAAAATTCCATCAAATGTTTGTGGAATAAGGGTACGAAGAATGGAACTGGATGACTTGAAGATTGTTTGGAGGAGAGAAATGGAGATGTCAGTTTCATCCGCAGAATTGTCGTGGGATGCGATCAAGCAAAACGTGTCTGAGGTTCGCCGCAGCGTGCGGCTGCGGGACCTCTGGGTCGTGCTGGTGCTGCTCTTCTGGGCAGTCACGAGCGTGCTTTCCACTGAACTGTCCGGATGGCTGTCTACCCTCAGTCTAGCGTTGGTGCTGGGTACGACTGGGTTTCTTATCTATGTGCTGATTGGCGCAAGGGCGGTCGCGAGCACAGATGACTGGACTCTGTCATCGAGACTCGCGAGCGAGATCGAGAGGTTGGAGAAACAAGCAAAGGTCGTGAAGGGGTTTGGCTCCTGGTATCTGTTGCCTATGTTCTTCGCCGTGATATCGACAGCGCTCGCCGGCTTTCACGAGCGCACTGGCAATTACATCCCCGGACTCAATTTTTGGATCTATTCCACAATCTGTGCCGTTGTGTTCGGCGGAACAATGTGGCTGCATCGCAGGGAGGCACGAACGAAGATCCAGCCACTCCTCACCCGCTTGAAGGAATTGCAACGCGAGCTGATGGACTGAGCAAGACAGGCCACCTGTTCAGTCAAAGTTGTATCCCCAAAGGGTGGCTAATCGATGCTGCCCATCCAATTCCAGCACTAATGAATTCGCGATACTGTTGCCACTTGGCGGCTTGTTCTGGATCGTCGGGATCTTTGCCTCCTCAAGTGTATGACCTTCGGTAACCGGTTCGTCTACTGAAAGTGTCGGCTCTGCTATTCTTCCATACCATCGAATGCTTGACCGCCATGTCCGACTTTAAGAGATGTAACTTCGGCGACGACATACGAATCGCCAATCAGCGAGATCTTGATTTTCTCCGCCGACTTAAGTAGGTCCGCATTCACCTCTACGATTTGGTAGCGTTTCGCGAAGTACGTATTTTTCTTCAGTAAGTAATCGTTCTTCGCTTTTGCCATTGCCTCGTCTGCGCCTGTTACAGGCACTAAGAACTCAGGGAGTTCTCCGAAAGCGTACGAGGGGGTGAGCGAAAGGACGGTAATAAAAAGGGTTAGCGAGAACGATAAAAAGTTTACAGTGTTTAGTCCCATCTCTGGACCATGCCAAAACTGGTTATTAAATCCCTTTTAATGCAGCCTCAGAAAGGCTATGTCGCTGCATATGACTTTTCAACCATTATTCTGGAATGAGCGAGCCAGGCGCCTTTCCTGTACGATCTTTAGCAAGTACAATATTTGCTAGAGGTGAGATATGACCGAAAAGGTGTCGACCATGGATGTCCGGGCACGTATCGGCGACATGCTGAACCGTGTCTCACTGCGACATGACGAGTTCATCATCGAGAGAAAAGGCAAGCCGGTTGCGGCTCTGGTGCCGGTGGAACGGCTCGAGCAGATGCGCCGTTTCGCACGGGAGCACGCTACGGCGTTCCTCGAGCGGCAGAAGGAAGGGGCTGGCAATTGGCTCTCCGATGAAGAAGCGATGGATGTTGCTCTGGGAGCGCAGCGGACCGCCCGCCGGCGAATCCGCAAGGTGAAATCGAAGCCGAAGCCGTCGCGGAATAAGTAACCCTTGGTCCGCGCTCTGCTCGATGCCAACGTGCTCATCAGCGCGGCTATCCGTCCGGGTGGTCCACCTGGACAGATCGTCACTGCACTTCTGGCACAGACGTTTGAACTCGTGCTCTCGCCAGGAATTATTGAGGAGGTCGAGACGGCGCTTGCGTTGCCGAAGATACGCAAGTACCTCCGGGAAGCGGACGAGGCGCTCCGCTGGCTTGCCGACATAGTCGCCATCGCGGATCTGGTCCTGGACACGGGCAACGTGACCGGAGTTTGCCGGGATCCTGGCGACGATGTCGTGCTCGCTGCGGCCGTCGAAGGCCGTGCAAGCGTGATCGTGACGGGGGACGACGATCTGCTCACACTCCGCGAATACAATGGCATCATCATTGTGGCGCCTCGCCTCTTCCTGGACCGGATTTCGGGCTGAGCCTGTTCGAGGCGACAGTTACTGAAGGAAGATGACGACAAGACATCCGAGCAATAGACCGGGCATTACCGATGCCTGAATTTCGACACACTTGGGACCCGCGGTTCGCAGGTCTCGTGGTTCAGGTATCGGAGGCGAGAACAAATTCTGGCAGCCATTTAGACATCGCCGCAGCGACGAATCACCGCTATGCGCACGCAGTACACGGCGGCCGTTGATTGCGTGGGGGCAGGTGGGGTAAATGCTGGGGTAAATTTCTGCTATTTGGCCTGAGGGCGGGGCGGTTGCTAAGGATTGGAGAGTCGTCCCTGGCCTCCACTAGCCCATCCAAAGACATCCAGTAAGTCCAAGGAAGATCGGCGCTGGCTACCGCCGCCTTGTACACCTTAACGGGCTCGCTTGATCTCAGGTCTTCGTGATCGACGTCCAACGCCTCAGCTGCTCGGCGATCAACTCCGCGCGTTGCCGATCGTCGCTTCCGTCCAGGATGCCCAAATCCTGCGGATCGGCGCGCCAGTAAACACCGGCCGTCCGCGCGTTTATTTTCGGGTGCGTGTCCGCACGGGTCGTAAAGTACCCGGCCGCGCGATCAATGGACTCCAACCGGATCTCTCCCGTGCCTTCCAGCTGCGGCGCTTTCGGGTCCCGGGGCCGTTCGCCCTTCCAATAGTAGAAGACGCCCGAAGGCTCCTTTCTCTCCTTCGCCGCTTCGCTCCAGTATCTCGCTGACAGGGTGCCATCCCCTTGCCATGAGCGGCCGCTCAGCTCCATTGCGCCGTCGCGGTCTCGCGAGATCCGCAAGAGGCTCACGGCGGAAGGCTCTCGCAGGCTGCGCTCCGTCAGAGAGAACTGCCACCACAGGCCCTCGATGCGGGCGACGCGGCCCTCGTTCTCGATCGCCTTCCGAAGCTTCTGGTTGACGACTCTCATCTCGGAAGGGGTCGTCGCTTCGCCGTACCGTACGCACGTAAACCCGAGGAGATCGCTCGGAAGCTTCGAGCCGCTCGCATGGAGGATGAAGGTTCGGCGCATTCCGAGGACTCCACCGAAAAGGCCGGCTTCGAAGACGACATTGTCTCGCGGAGAAGCCTGACCGGATCCCGTGGGAGGGGATGCGGGCAGGCTGGTTGTCGTCCAGTCGTCCCGAGCGAACGCGAACGCGGCGAAGTCGACTTCATGCGTAAGCTCGAGGAGGCGGCCCAGTGTGGTGGTCCCCGGATTGAAGGATGTAGTCCACGGATCTATATGCGCGACGTCTTCGAGACCGCGTGTCAGCGCCTGCACGAGCTTCGCTTGCATTCCTGAGGAGCCGAGGAAGATGCGAGGCTTGTCCATCCGTTCCTCCCTATTAACGAATCGAGGGCCATCGGACGCTCCCGGCCTCTCATCCACCTCACGCGCTACCGATCCAGAACGCTACGCCGCGGACAATGGCCCTGTCAACGGGTCGGCCACCGCGCCGACGTCGAAAGCGGATGACGAGCCCGGAATATGCCTTGACGATGTCATTGATGATATCGTAAAAAATCTCCTGGCAAGGCTCATCATCTTTGTTGTGACTCGGTCGGTCTTGTGGTCAGTGCTCTATGACGACGAAAGTGCTTCTGCAAACTACGATTGAGACCTCGCAAGAAGATTGGTCCATCGCTCGTTTTTCGTTGCTCGCGGAGTCTCTTCGGAGCGAACGAGACGACGCGGGGCAGCCCTTGTTTGATGTGACGGCGCGAGATCGCGATCCGCCGCGCGCGGCTGACACGCTCCTCTCAACGATTGACCGTACCGACTACGGTGAACTGTGGCTCTTTGCGGTCGATAGCGGAGATGGGTTGACGCCGGAAGACTGCCGAGCCATCGGAGAGTTTCGCAGAAGCGGGCGCGGCGTACTCGTGACGCGAGACCATATGGACCTCGGCTGTTCCGTCTGCGGATTAGCCGGTATCGGTGCGGCGCACCACTTCCACACCCACAACGTGGATCCGAATGCGCCACGTGAGAGAGACGACTGCTACACGACGCAGATTTCCTGGCCGAACTTCCACTCGGGTGCGAACGGCGACTATCAGGCGATAGAGATTGTCGCGCCGCAGCACGCGGTCCTCGGAGGTGCGTCCACGCGAAACAATGCGATCCGCTTTCTGCCGAGCCACCCCCACGAGGGCGCCGTGAGTGCCCCGCGCGGTGAGAACGCCCGTGTGATTGCGCAGGGCACAAGCAAGGTGACCGGCGTTCAGTTCAACATCGCCGTGGCATTCGAGGCCGATGGCCAGATGGGACGCGCGATTGCGCAGAGCACGTTTCATCATTTTGCCGATTACAACTGGGATCCCCGCCGAGGTGCCCCGAGCTTCGTCAAAGAGCCACCGGGCGACGCCATGCTGCGTTCTCCCGAGGCCCGTGCGTCGGTCCGCCGGTACGCGCGAAATGTCGCGATTTGGCTGGCGGGAGCCACGCCGGATTGAGTTCCATAAGCGGTCTTCGGGACGTGCGCGAGATCCAGCAGCACTTTGCCTCCTCGTCTGACGTGGGCAATCGCGTCCCGGATAGGCGGGAGCGGGTAGGCCACGGTGACGGACACGTGAATGTCGCCTCCGCGATCATTAAACGATTTCCAGGAAGGGCTTGTCGCCGAGTGCGGACCTCACAACTCTGTCGTAGTGGTCCGGCCGGGCAACGTAGCGAGAAGTCCCGCATCGAGAAATCGACCTTGTCGGCCTTGCCGCCTTGTGATCCGGGGTGCGGTTGACGACCACACGTTGGATCTTCGCGCAATGCGGTCGGATGCGTATTGCAGAACCCGATTGTTGCGCTTCAAGTATATGACCTCATACGTCTGCGACGTGCAGACGTGGCGCAGAATGCGACGGCTGTGAGCAAGTTCTCACGTGAACTCCAGATCTTCGGATACAAGTCCGTACACGTATTGTGCGGTCGCTCGCGGGCGAACTGCGTTGAACGCCCGGTTCGACGAACTGTGTCTGACTGTTGTCGTACTCCTGTACAATACGATCACACAGTCCTCCACAACTGTCATGGCAACCGGCCCGGGTGGCGGAATAGGTAGACGCTACGGACTTAAAATCCGTTGGCCGAAAGGCCGTGCCGGTTCAAATCCGGCTCCGGGCACCAATAAAAACAACCGCTTATCCAATTCCACCCTTTTGCTCAATAGCCCTTTGGCACAGTCCTGGCACAGTATACAGGAAAATAGTGTATTGTCGCGCTATGTGGTTCGCGTTAGCGTGAGTTGGTGTCTTGGCGGCAATACGGGAGCGAAAGAAAAAAGACGGGACGCGCGTGTTTCACGTGCAGGTTCGCATGTCGGGCTTCCCTGCGAGAACTGAATCCTTCACGACCCGACGCAAGGCCGAACGATGGGCAAAGACCGTCGAGGCCGAAATGATCGAGGGCAAGCACTATCGTTCCGTGGAAGCCCGACGCCGTTCGTTGGGCGATGCTGTCGATCGCTACATCAGAGAGGAAGTCCCGAAGAAGCGCAGCGACGGCGCGATGCACACGCGAACGCTTACGTGGTGGAAGTCGAGAATCGGGCATCTGAAGCTCGCTGACATGACGCCGGCGCTGATCGTGGAGCAACGCGGCAAGCTGGCGGCCGGCACCTACACACGCGGGAAACCGGGCCGACGATCGAAGTACAAGGCCGGCGAGAAGCCGCGACAAATCCAGCGCAAGCCCGGCACGGTCAATCGCTATCTGCGCTGCCTGTCGCACCTGTTTACCGTCTGCCGCAAGGAATGGCACTGGATGTCGCATAGCCCGATGGATGGCGTTTCCATGCTGCCGGAGGGCGAGGGCATCATTCGATGCCTCTCTGACGATGAGCGGCAAGCGCTTCTGGCAGAGACGGCGAAAGACGCGACCCTACACTTGTTCGTGATGATTGCCTTGTCTACCGCGTGTCGGGCGGGTGAACTGAAAAAGCTCACCTGGGCGAACGTGGATCTGAAAGCCGGGCGCGTGGTTTTCCAAGCAACGACGACCAAGAATGCGCAGGGCCGGACGGCATGGCTGCATGGCGAAGCGCTGCGACTTCTGAAGGAACACGCGAAGGTCCGCCAGTTGAAGGGCGGGCCGGTATTCCCGTTGTCGCGCAAGGACAAGCCCTACGCTTACGGGAAGCCGTTCAACGCCGCCGTCGGCGCCGCCGGTATCGAGAGTTTCCGGTTCCACGACCTGAGGCACAGCGCAGCAACCTACTTAGCGCAAGCCGGCGCGACCGAGCAACAACTGCGCGCAATCGGCGGCTGGAAATCTGGAATCGTTTCCAAGTACGTACATCTCGCCGCCGCGGACTCGAAGGAAGCACTAGCACTGCTCGCGAAGAAAATCGACAACACATGAGCGACCGCCTCCGATCGTGGTTCGCGGCGCAGACGTGGCGAGAGGTGAGCTATGTTCCGTTCGATGATCCGCCGTATTTGGCTGCCGCCGCATATCTGGCTGTGCTGGCATTTCCGGACGACCTTACAGAAGGCGGGAAGCGGGACCGATTGTTGAGAGCGATTAGCGGTTACGCCAAGACTTTAGTCAGGCTTTCGCCAGGAATGCGGAGACGAGACATCCTCCGCGCGGTGAACCGCGGCAACAGGCTCGTGGGAAACCGGTTGCGCGCGGCCGGTATCGCCGGGCGGGTGATGCTAGAGCGAGCATCCGGCGAGGGTATGCGCTGCGAGTCCGCACGCTCAATCAACGAAGCCATTCTCACCGAGGATGAGCCCATAACGCTTTACATGCCGCTTGCAATACTGTCGGAGAGTGTCACGGACGGGGTAGCGATAACGCAAAGGTCCGCCAGAGCTGGCAGACCGGAAGCGGGCCTGGTGAGCGAGATAAACATCTATCGCGACGTCTGGATCCCCTCGAAGCCCGTCCTGCATATGGCAATTGCGCTGCGGTCTTACGTGATCGCGACGCGGCCGACGTTCGACGATCTGCTCACGCAACCGGCTTGGTCAATGAAGGCGCTTGCGGGCCTACCGGCGCTTGCGGACGGAATCTGCCAAGCCGGCATCGCGACACCCGCAAACCTAATCATGTTGCGCGCGACCCAAAACTGACACTAGAAACATAGCGCGACCCGACGCGACGATACACACATTCATTCACGTGTGTATCGGAGATCGCGCCATGCAGCAACTTATCCCCTTGACCCGGCCAGACAAGCTCCAGGCCGCCGGACTGCCGTTCGAGACGACTGACTCTGCCCGATGGGCGTTTCGCAAAGCCGCGGACAACGGGACCGCCGCCGCCTTCGTTCGCTGCGGCCGTCGCGTGTATGTCGATCCCGACAAGTTCCACGAACTGGTTCGGAGCCGGCAGGCCGCGTGATTCCCAACCCCAAAAAACAAGGCCCCCAACGTCCGCAAAACGTCGAGGGCCAAACGTCCATGCAATTCAGGAGGATGGACAATGGAAATTCTACCCGATCACAAACGGGCACGCGCTGAGTTTGAGCGGCTGAGCCGCGAGGAAGTCGCCGACGCTGTCGCCAATATGCTGTCGATGGGCTTCTCTGAGGCGACTGTTTCGCACGCCACTGGCTTAAGCATCGAATACATCAGGCAGACGATGGCGGCGCGCAGGGAGGCCCGGACGTGATTCGTAAGTTGCTGAATATTGAAAAACAAAAACCGACGTTAACGCCGGTTTTTGACGGGGCGGCAGCGTGAACGTCGAAGCGCTGCGAAAGCGAGCGATCCGCGCCGGGATAGAGGACGCGGAGTTTGCGACGGCTAAGGAACTGGAACTCGCCTTGAAGGAAAGCGGGGTGTGCTCATTTCCGACGATCACGATCAGCGACTTCCACGCCTACATGCCGGAACACCGCTACATCTTCGTGCCATCGCGGGAGCTGTGGCCGGGCGCAAGCGTTGATGCGAGATTGCGGCCGCCGGCCGGAGACATGAAGGCGAGCGCCTGGCTGGACGAAAACCGGCCCGTCGATCAAATGACCTGGGCACCCGGCGAGCCAATGTTGATTGAGGATCGTTTGATTGCGCATGGTGGCTGGATCGACCGCACCGGCTGCCGCTGTTTCAACCTGTACCTGCCGCCGCAAGAGGCGAAGGGCATCAGGGGAAACCCTGACAAGGCGTTCCGGTGGATAGAGCACGTTCGCAAACTCTACGACGAAGACGCCTGCCACATCGTCGAGTGGCTGGCGCATCGCGTGCAACGGCCCGGAGAGAAGATAAACCACGCGATAGTTCTCGGCGGACAACAGGGCATCGGGAAAGACACGATCCTTGAGCCGGTCAAGTACGCCATCGGGCCGTGGAATTTTCAGGAAGTCTCACCGGCTCACCTCTTGGGGCGCTTCAACGGCTTTGTGAAGTCGGTAATCCTCCGGGTAAGCGAGGCGCGCGACCTGGGCGATGTTGATAGATACGGCTTCTATGATCACATGAAGACGTACACCGCGGCACCGCCGGACGTGCTGCGCTGCGACGAAAAAAACATTCGCGAGTATGCCGTGATGAACGTCTGCGGGGTGGTCATTACCACGAACCACAAGGCGGACGGGATCTATCTGCCGCCCGATGATCGACGCCATTTCGTCGCATGGTCCGAACTCACGGCTGCCGACTTCACCGCCGACTACTGGAACGATCTGTACGGCTGGTTCGCCGACACCGGCAATGCAGATATCGCCGCCTACCTGGCCGAACTCGACCTGAGCAACTTCGACCCGAAGGCACCGCCGCCGAAGACGGCGGCCTTTTGGGACATTGTCGATTCGAACCGGGCACCCGAGGATGCCGAGCTGGCCGATACCCTGGACACGATGAACGCGCCGGATGCGCTTGCAATGTCGAACCTGCAGGCATACGCCAGCGATAGCTTCCGTGACTGGCTGCAGGACCGCAGGAACCGCCGCCAGATACCGCACCGGCTTGAGGCCGCTGGCTATGTCCCGGTCCGCAATCAGTACGCCAAGGATGGACTGTGGAAGGTCAGCGGCAAACGGCAGGCGATCTACGCCAGGCGCGACCTTTCTGTCCGTGACCGGCTCACCGCGGCGGGCAAGATCGGCAAGGACGATGCGCCGTGGTAGTCAGGGAAATCAGTGTAGTCAGTGATCTGACATCTTCTCTCCCAGACCACCCAGACCTTCCCGTAATGGTTGGCGAAGGGCGCGCACGCGAGGGAATGGGGAAACAAGATGCTGGATCACTGACCTCACTGACCACACTGACCGAGCACATCCCGACATCCGGAAACGTTTCCACGACCCGCGACGGACTGAGCCGCATCCAGGCATGGCACAGCCCAGAGCATGCAGCGGCTATGGCAACGTGGACCGGACCGCGCAAGTGGACGCGGCCGACATGACCGGGGTAGGGCATCGCGTTGGCCGGCACGATGATGGCAACCGGCGTGCTAGACATTTTCTTACGCTGTCAATCAAAAATTCGTGACGACATCTGGAAGCGAGAGAAGAAACTTCAATGAATACAGGGGCCTATGCGACGGTACAGTGTGCAACGTGGAAACCGCTGCGGAAGAATTTGCTTGTTAATCATGTGTTTACGCAAGGGGTTACGAAATGAAGAAACGAGGTAGAAAAAGCGCGGCGAGCCTTGCCATCGTGCCGCCGCTCAAGGGTTCCGGTCCGAGACTGTCTCCGCCGGCATCGTTGGACGAAGCCGCGGCGAGCTTGTGGCGAGCCATTGTGGAGACCTACCCGAGCGATCACTTCACTGCCGGCGACCTGGTGCTGCTACGTGAGTTTTGCTTTACGTCGGAGACGCTGCTGCCGGCGGCAAACTCTGCTGCCGAGTCGGGAGGAATGCACGAGCATTCAATCCGCGTGATGCACGTAAAGACCGTCGCCATGCTGGCGAGCAAGTTGCGTTTGAACGTCTCTGCCAGAACACGGACAGACACCGCAAAGACGAGAGACGCAGCCAGGCCGGCGCCGAATATCGACTTCAAAGCGGCATTGGAGAAACGGCGCCATGACAACGACTGACAAACTCGTGGAGATGTTCGAAGCGGACCGCAATGCGCGGGACTGGTATGAGCGATTTCCTTGCTACACCGGCGATTCCGAGCTTGGAGCGAAACTGTGGTGGCCTCCTTTGTCCGAAGTCTGGGCTGAGCAGGGCGACCCGGGGAACGCGCCTCAGCATCAGCGGCAATCATGGGCGGAGGCTTGGGAACTGTTGCAGAACCTACACGCTGATTATCTGAGGGCAAAAAATGACTGAGCCAACCGAACCGAGCGACGCCGAGCGCGCGGGCTTGCATGGATTCGTCCACGTCATGACCGAAACCGTAAACGCCTTCCGGCGGTTCGTGCCAATGCCGGCGCTGGCAGATGCCATGCACTCTGCCGCGGCTGAAATTCTCCGCGAATGCTACGGCGCAAAAATTGCCGCCGCTCGACTGCGCCAGGCTGCCGATGCGTTCGAGCAAATCAACCCGGAGGAGTCGCGACATTGATGCACTTTCGCGGTATCATGAATACACGAGCAGCGACGTTCCTGTCTGCTGTCACCGGGCCAGCGCGATGTTGGTCTATCGGTCGACACCGGGAACATGACGGACTCGAACGGCCGGAAGGCGCCAGCGTGATGTTGGTCCCCGTCGGACGTGCCCTCACCGAGAGTCAACGTGATGTTGACGTTCCGTTGAGTCAATCTTTTTCGAGGCGTCAAGCCTCGCAACGTATGACTGCGCACGGAACAAAATCATGAACGAACTAGTTTTAGCGGAGCTTGAGAAGCTCACTAATGCGACTGGACAAGTAATTACCAGTCACAAAGAGGCAATCGAGGACCTGTTGACGCGAGTTGAGGGCATCGAAGCCCTGCACGACCGGCCCAAGCTGTCCGGCAACCGGCAAGCGACGGAATACAAGAAGTTCGAGACGAGTAACGGCCCGGTTTTCGAGCTGCCGTCACACGTCAAAATGGCGGATGTGTCAGAGCTTCAGGCCGAAAAGAAACCAGAAATCAGCTTGGGCCGCTGGCTGGGCGCAACCGTCGCTGGTGACCGATGCGGCGATGCCGAGGCGTTGAAGTACGTTCGCGAATCAAAACAAATGGTCACAACGTCGACCGGCGTTTTGATTCCGGCGCAGTACATCAGCCAGTGGATCGACCTGATTCGTGCGCAGAGCGTTCTCAACACCGCCGGCATGAGAACGGTAACCATGGCCGGAAAAACTCAGGTTCATAGCGCCGTCACCGTTGATCCGCTGGCCACCTGGCACTCGGAAGCCGGTTCGATCTCTGCCGACAATCCCACCTTCGCCGCTCGCACCTTGAGCGCCGAAACGATTGTTGTCCGTTGCCAGGGCTCTGTCGAACTTGTGCAGGATAGCCCGGACTTCGGCGAGCAGCTCGCGCGTGTCATGACAAAAGCAATGGGTCAGGAAATCGACCGCGTTGGCCTGCATGGATCCGGCACACCGCCAGAGCCGCAGGGAATTTTCGGCACGTCGAACATCTTGACGGAAACAGGCGTCGGCACGCCAACAAATTTCGCCGAACTTCTGTCCGGTGTGCGGAAGTTGCTGGAAGAAAACATGCCGTTAGAGGTAGCGACGGCGAACGCCATCATGAGCCCGCGCACCTGGGCGACCTACGAAGGGTTAGTGACGGGCATCTCCAGCGATTTAACGCAGTTGCCAAGGCCGCGAGCCTTGGAGAACATGCGCTTCCTCGTGACCACCGGCGTTAGCAATGCACTCGGCAGTGATTCACCGCTGGATGATTCCGCCATTTTTCTTGGAGACTTCCGCGACCTGCTGATGGGCGTCCGGCGCGAAGCATCTATCGAGGTGCTGAAAGCGACGACCTACGCGTCGAACCTGCTGCTGGAATTCATCGGCTATGCCAGAGTCGATTTCCTGGTAACGCGGCCGACATCGTTCTGTGTGCTGACCGGTGTTGACGACTGATTAGCGGGGTAGATGCTCGCCTGGTGCTGACGGTCCCCGCATACGTGAGCCGTCAGAGCAACACTCGCGCGAGCAGGTTTCCGGTACCTGAGCCAAAACCGATTTGTGGCGGGCCGGGCGAAGAACTGCTTTCTCCCGCTTGGCCCGCCATTTTTTAAAGAGTTCGGCAGCGGGCTGGCCGCGCTTTCTTTAACCCGCCGGTTTGAATAGCGTGGCCCGCCCGTTTTTTCCGGAGAAACAATATGCTGCAACGCATCGCTGAAATGCTCGCCGCCGGATTGACGACGCGCGACATCGCCGAAGTGTTCGCGGTCGATGAACGGGCAATTCTCGCGCTGGTTCGTGGAAATCGACCGCGCCAGTTCACGCAGGCGGCGAGATCGCGGAGTGACCCCTGCCCGTCCTGAAATGGCGGATCAGATGAGCCTTGGGACCTACATCACAGCCCCTTAACTTGCGTTCTTATATCTTGCAGAATACTCTATTCTGATAGGCCAACTCTAGCCGAAGCCCCATGGACGTTAAATACCCCACTTATACGCGCATATTCACGCCTGTTCGGCCGATGTTATATCAGGTTGTGCCAAACGCTGTCACGCCACTCGGGGGCACCCGATCACTGCCCGCAGACGTCGGGATCAGCCGACCATCTGGCAAGATGCGCCCCCCCTTTCAACGCGAGCACCCGACAGGGATTTCTACTTCTGTTGCTTCGCTGGTGCCGGCTGAGGAGCCTGTCGATGCGACCAGCCCTGACTGAGGGTCTCAACCCGTATTAAAGGCTCGGCTTGCGCCCCTGAAGCAGCGACGACGAATCGACGCTTCACGTCGAACGCACTCGACAGTCTTTTACTCTCGATGATTGCGAACTTGCAATCATCCGAATACATCGTTCCTGGGGGCACAATGCAGGCCTGCCCTGCAGCCGGTGTCTGAGGCGGCCCGGCCGCATTAAAGACATCAATCATGGGATCAAACGATTTCGTGTTTTGTAGCTCTTGCTCAAAGTCAAGATAGAGTTTCCATATCGCAGTCTCTAGGGCGGGTGTCACTGTTTCGGCAACTTTGAGGCCTAATTCGATCCTTGCTTCCCGCCGGTTGATCGGATGGCCGTGAAAATACAGCTTCGATGCGAGTGTCTCGATCGTCTCATCAATTTTGTGCTTATCAGTCTCATCGCTCATGTGCGTTAGCAGAATCTTTCGCGCAATCAGTCTGCTCTGTGAAATGAAGCGATCTACATTACCAATCGCGAGTGGGTGGACCTTTTGAGCTAGGATCTCGATTGCCTTTACTAGCTCATCTTCATGTCGAATCCCAACGGTTTCTTTTATAAACGCAACATAGGCTTTCACGTCCTCGACACTGATGCCGATTCTTTGCTTCGTCGTCGCATCGACAGGATTGAAATCATTACTCACTGTCGGATCGATAGGACCCATTTCTGCGAAAGGATGCATGACGATTTCGTCAGCGCCCAAAGCAAGCATAGTGGCCGCGCTATATGCTCGATAGGGCAGGATTACGCCGACGCCCTTCGAAAACTCTCGAAATAGTGAGGTAAGTCGCCATGGCACTACTCCGCTACCACCATTACTGCACAGGAAAATATCGAGTTGCTTTAGCGGACGCGATGGCAGGAGATTTAGATGGTCGAACAGGACCCGCACTTGGTCATCCGCCATCTGTGCATTTAGGTTAGGTCGTAAGCTTGTCAAGTAGCATATGACCGTAGATTGACGAAGATCTTCGATCTCACCGATTAGCTTAAGTCGGTCCTCATACATGATGCATTCTCCTTGTTCTTTTGGTTATCCAAGAGAGTGTGCCACCGCTCTGCGAATAGGAAAACCCTGGGTATGCTCGGGAAGGTGCTCTACTCGGAGTCAGAATCCGCCTGGTTGGCCCTCCGCGCTGAGAAGATCGCCGAGGAACAGGGCTGGCCATTGCCGATTGCCCGGTCGGAAGCGGCGGCAGAGCTGGTCCGGACGCGCGCCAGCGGCCGAATGGCCCGCGTGGTCGATATCCGAACGCGATTTCCTGCACCTGGAAACATTACCAGATAAAAAAACCCCGCCGAAGCGGGGTGAGTCGGGATTGCGGGCGGGGTTCAGGCGCTCGCGCGGATTTCCTCCTGCTCCGTCGCCGGTCTCCATTTTTGGTCGATCCAATCCGATTGCAGAATGAATCTCTGATCACGTTGATAGCTTTGAATCTGCATGCGCAGCCAAGCAATCGACATGACATCGCCCGGCGTGAATGTCTGACCATCTGGCGAGACAAGCAGCCCTTCCTTCATCCGCCAATGCGCCCACTTCAAATCGACCACGCCAAGCTCGCGGTCATTGAACAGCTTGAGCAACTGCAAGGCCGTGAATGGCGGTTCCTCGCCACGCTTCCAACGTCTCGCGGTCGTGATATGAACGCGGCAAATCTCCGCGATCACTTCGGGCGTGATGTCGTTGAGGGCTTCCAGCCCGCCAGGCTTGAACAGCCGGCCCCATCGCCCGCGCTGACCCGCAGCGTTTTGAGTGACTGGCCGGGTCATGCCGCGACGCCTTTCTCTTTCAGATCGAAGGCCGAATCCTTGATCCAGAAAAACCCGAGGACCGCCGGAATCAGCAGGAGGCAAGCGAAGCCGAACACCGCCATCACGAGCGCGGTTGGCCAGTCACGGCGCAGGGCTGCGCGGCAATGCCGCCAGCTATGGCCGTTCGTGACCCAGGCGAAGCGCAACACCAGCGCCGAGAAGATCATGCTGTTCAGCGCCAGCAGAATGAGCGTCGTCATGCTGCACCGCCTTCCGGATCGCTGCCAGTTTCCTCCACGAGATTGCAGATTAAGTGCTCGATAACGTCGGCTGCCTTTCCGACGCTGACCATGCGCACGCTCAAGTCGTCATCGGCGATTGCCTTGTCAGCTTGTTTCGCAGACCGGCGAATGCCGCGGCACAGACTGCGAATCATTTCGTGCGTCGTCTGCGGCCGGTCCGCACCGTCGAGTCCCGCGACCTGTTCCGCCAATCCTTCGACGGTCACTCGCGGGCCGACAAGCTGGAACGGGTAGGGACCGTCGCTTGTCTGCACCGTGAAGCCGTGGCGGCGGGCGCGGGCAAGAATACTGTCGGCGATTTCTTCGCGCAGGTTGCTCCCTTCATCGGTGTCGTCCACCTGTAGCAGGCCAAATTTGTCGAGCTTCAGTCCCCCTAAGTGGCCGATGACCGCGATCACTTCACGCAGCAGAAGGTCGCGGCCCGCTTCCGCTTCGTCGCATATCTCGGTGTCAACGTAGCGAAGTAGCGAAAGGATGTTCCGTGCATTCTCCGCTGTGTCCCCGGGGTGGTCTTCGATCATGAACGAGCGGATTTCGGACGTGTTACCATTCTGGTCAGTCATTGTCATACTCCGTGAAGTGCGTTAATGGCGAGGCCGTCCCGGGCTGAGTGACCAGCACGAGACGGCCGTTAAAGGGGTATGTCTTGGCACAGTTTTGGCACACTTGCTGCCTCAAAACTGCACTTATACACACCCAACCGCACCGGTAAGCCATTGAGTTAATTGGTGGTAAGCTGCGCGAATTGGTGCGGTGGGCCGACTTAAAATCCGTTGGCCGAAAGGCCGTGCCGGTTCAAATCCGGCTCCGGGCACCAATGAAAACCTGCGGAAGTAACGATCATGGCCAAACTCTATTTTTATTACTCCTCGATGAACGCGGGGAAGTCAACGTCGCTGTTGCAATCGAGTTACAACTACAAGGAGCGTGGCATGAACACGCTCATACTTGCGCCCGATTTCGATGATCGTTACGGCGTCGGTCGGGTGACGTCACGCATCGGCCTGGAGGCCCGGGCGACCACGTTCGGCAAGGCCGACAACCTGTTCGATATTGTTTCTGCGTGTTGTCAGGAAGATCTGTTGCACTGCGTCCTCGTCGATGAGGCGCAATTCCTGACCAAGAAGCAGGTATTCCAGCTCGGCCAGGTAACGGACGATCTCGAAATTCCCGTCCTGGCCTATGGCATCCGCACCGACTTCCAGGGCGAGCCCTTTGAAGGCAGCAGGTACCTGCTCGCCTGGGCCGACAACCTGAATGAACTGAAGGCGATCTGTCATTGCGGCAGGAAGGCGACGATGGTCATCCGGCTCGACGAAAACGGCAACGCCGTTACGGAAGGGTCGCAGGTGGAAATCGGCGGCAACGATCGTTACGTGTCGATGTGCCGGAAGCACTTCAGGAAGAATTTCTACCGTGAAATGGCCGACGAGACGCAAAAGGCGCGGATCGCGAGGGTGGTCGGCGCGCCGGCGTAGTGTTTACGGTGGTTCGTCTGCCCCTGTAGGAGCCCGCCATTGCGGGCGACCC
>JBBDXW010000066.1:0-56956 GCA_040902105.1 Woeseia sp. | reverse complement strand
CGCCCGAAATGGCGGGCTCCTACAAGCCGTCCGCAGCGCGGCGCTTTGAGTCTGACCCGACGACCTGTTCGGTGTTGCTGCGGATCTGTTCGCGCGCCAGAAGCTGGCGGATATCTTCCAGGTTCTTCATCACCATCGTCTCGCTGAATCCCGCGTCGTCCAGCGGGGTGCGTTCCGTCGCGGTCGGGTCGACAAACTTGATGCGGTGATTGCCGACCTGCACGACGTCGTCATTCGTCAGCATCAGGTTGGAGATCCGACGCGAATTCACAAAGGTCCCATTGGTGCTGTTCAGGTCCATCAGGAAGGTCGACTTTCCGTGCCTGACAAACAGCGCGTGGTGGCGGCTGATAAAGCGGCTGCTGATGCGCAGCTCGTTGTGCTCGGAGCGTCCCACCAGGAGCCGTTGTTTGTCGAGCGCCAGCTCACAGATCGTTTTGCCGTTGTAGGACACGAAAAGTTGCGGCGGCTCCGGGCCATCGTCGGCATCGAGCCGCGCCGCGACATTGCTCGGGGTCGACTTCCGCTCGATCAGATCGGCGGTGACCGGAAATTTCTCGGCCTTCTCGACGGTCGCCAGCGCCAGGTGGTCGATTGCGCCCGGCCATCCGCCGGAGGAGGCGTGCAGTTCGATGCACACGTCGCCGGGAAAAATCGTATGCGGCGCCGGACAGCCGCCGGCCCGCAGTTTCTCGTAGACATAGTTTTTCGTTTCGAAGTCTGACAACGGTTCGACAAAAAAGCTGCCGGTGAGCCGTTGCGAAATGCAGGACATGGCAGGCGCCTTGACCATTGCCGCCATCGAGCGGTCGCTTGCCAGAATCAGTCGCAACGCGCTTTTTTCGTGTACCTTCAGCGTCACCAGCTCGCAAAGGGTGCTGAGCGCGGCCGGGTTCATTGCGTGCGTATTCTCAACAATCAATAACGGCGCGTGATTGGATACCGTCTGTTGCACGACAAAGACCTTCAACATATTGATCAATTCGTTGACCGTGTCGAACGGCAGGTCGTAGCCGAACTGAACCAGAATGCTTTTAAGAAGCGCGACCGTCTCGGCGCCGGCGCCGTCGACGATCGCAAACGCCGTGTCTTCGGGCAGCGATTCCGTGAACTGCTGGATGATGGTCGACTTGCCGGAAAGCGGAGGGCCCTGGAAAAGACCGAGTCCGTGATCGTCGGCATAGGTCGCCGCAAGAAAGTCGAGCGCTGCGACTTGCGCCGCATAAGTGACTACGGTCGACGGTTTACCATGCGCGCAAAAGGTTTGTTGCCGGAGGCCGGCGTCGCTCAGTTGCATATTTTTGAACCCGGTTTTGTCTTTATCTAAAGGGAAATTGTCATTCTGATACAGTTACTTTCCCGTTCTTCTTAAAGTTCAAAGGCACCCGCCGGGGTAAGTTTAAGGGGGTTGCCTGCATTTTGTAAACTCGTTTGGCTCGCTTTCGAAAATTCAATCGATAACACAGCATTTTGAATAAATGATATTCACTATAGCCTTTAACTATTTGAAATGATTAAAAATAGTGCACTCCGATATGGGCGACTTTTTTACCGTGCTGGCGGCGGCGAGACTCGCAAACGTGGCTGATTCACTGTCGGGCGAGCGGCTCACGCTCATCCGTGGCGAACGCTGTCTCATGCAGGGCGTCGAGTTCGCGCTTGCAAGCGGCGAACTCCTCATGATTGAAGGCCCGAACGGCAGCGGCAAAACCACCTTGCTGCGTGCGATCGCCGGGCTTGTCGATCCCGAGGAAGGACTCGTCCAGTGGAACAATACAAATGTCAAACACGATCGTCAGGCCTTTCGTGCGAACCTGGTGTGGATGGGGCACGGGCCGGGATTCAAAGGCGATCTGACGCTGGTCGAGAACCTGCGGTTCGAATCGGGACTGCGGGCGATGACGCTGTACGCCGCCGAACGTCACTTCGGTCGACTCGGCCTGTCAACGCTCACAGACATACCGTTTCGCGCACTGTCCGCCGGCCAGCAACGACGCGTCGGGCTGGCTCGCATGATCATGACGGACGCGCCGTTGTGGCTGATGGACGAACCCTTCACGAATCTCGACGCCGCCGGCCAGAGCCTGGTCATCGAGGTGCTGCAGGAACATCTTGAGGGAGGCGGCCTGTGTGTCATGGCGACGCATCAGCGTTTTGAACTCGGAGCGCGCGTGCACCGGATCGGACTGCAATGACCGACCGCACACTGAAATTGCCGGCATTATCCGACGGGTTGATCGCCGTCATTCGCCGCGACCTCCAACTCGCCTGGCGGCGCCCGGGCGACGTGCTGAACCCGCTTTTCTTCTTCGCCATCGTGAGCACGCTGTTCCCGCTCGCCATTGGTCCCGATGCGGCACAGCTCGCGCTGAACGGTCCCGGCGTGCTGTGGGTTGCGGCACTGCTCGCCGCGCTGTTGTCGCTGAACAGCCTGTTCCTGAATGACTACGAGGACGGTACTCTCGAGCAATTGCTGCTCTCTCCGCAGCCGCTGCCGCTGCTGGCGCTGGCGAAATCGATCGCCCACTGGCTGGTGAGTGGCTTACCGCTCGTGCTCGTCTCGCCGCTCGTAGCAACGTCCTTTCAAATGCCTGCGAGAACGACAACGGTTATGATGCTCACGTTGACGCTGGGCACCGTCAGCCTGAGCCTGCTCGGATCCATCGGCGCAGGTCTGACGGTGGGCCTCAATCGCGGCAACGCCCTGCTGAGTCTGCTGGTGCTGCCGCTGGCGATGCCGATCCTGATCTTCGGCGCCCGCACCGTATCGCTGGCCGCGGCCGGCGACGCGGTGTCGTCGGGGGTGTACTTTCTGGGCGCGTATTGCACGTTGGCATTGACGCTGGCACCTTTCGCCACCGCCGCTGCCCTGAGAATCAGCAACGAATGATGGCCTTCGGAATGTGGACCTTCCTGCATAAACTCTCGTCGCCGCCTTACTTTTACCAGCTCGCGGCAAAAATGATCCCGTGGCTCGCAACATCGGGGATGTTGTTGATTGCCTACGGCACGATCGCCGGACTGTTCTTTGCGCCGCCGGACTACCAGCAGGGCGACGCATTCCGCATCATCTACGTACACGTGCCGTCCGCCTACCTGTCGATGTCGGCGTACGCGGTCATGGCGGTTTCGGCCGCCATCGGCCTGATCTGGCGCATGAAGCTCGCTCACGCCGTGGCCGCCGGGGCGGCGCCTCTCGGCGCCTGGTTCACCTTCCTCGCCCTGCTTACGGGATCGATCTGGGGGCGGCCCATGTGGGGCACGTGGTGGGAGTGGGGCGATCCACGCCTGACCTCCGAGCTGGTCCTGCTGTTCCTTTATTTCGGCTATATGGCCCTGAGGGCGGCAATTGACGACACCGCAAAGGCGGACCGCGCAGGCGCCGTGCTCGCACTGGTCGGCGCCGTCAACCTGCCGATCATCCATTTCTCGGTCGAATGGTGGAGTTCGCTGCATCAGGGGCCGACACTTGTGCGGGAAGGAGGGCCTGCCATCGAAGCCGCGATGCTGTGGCCGCTGCTGGCGATGATCCTCGGTTTTTCGCTGCTGTTCGGCGCGCTGCTGCTCGCTCGCGTGCGCACGGAAGTGCTGATCCGCGAACGGCGTTCGAGGTGGGTGCAGAAACTGGTCAATTTCGAGGAAACCGCCTGATGGAGCTCTTGTCTATGGGTGGGTACGGTGCTTACGTGTGGACGGCCTACGCCCTTACCTTCGGCGTTCTGATCCTTTGTGTCGCGCAGGGCAGGCGTCGCCAACGCAGGGTTCTCGGCGAACTGCGCACGCGTCAGAAAGCGACCGTGGAGAAACACGAATGAAACCAAGACAGCAACGCATGCTCGCGGTCGGGCTGGCCGCGGCGGGGCTGCTTATTGCCACCGGGCTGACGCTCAGGGCTTTCCAGAAAAACTTGATGTTCTACGTCGAGATTTCCGAGGTCGTTGCCGGCAACGTCCCTGCTGATCGCAATTTCCGGGTTGGCGGGCTGGTGGTCGAGAACAGCGTCAAGCGCACGCATGGCGAACTCGACATCGAATTCACGTTGACCGACATGATGAACGAGCTGCCCATTGTTTACAGCGGGGTACTGCCGGATCTTTTCCGCGAGGGGCAGGGCATCATCGCGCACGGTCGCCTGGACGCGAACGGCCGCTTCGTGGCCGATACGGTGCTCGCGAAACACGACGAAAACTACATGCCGCCCGAAGTCGCAGATTCCCTGGCCAGGCATGCAGCGGCGAAGGCCGCCGCCGCGGCCGCCGGGGGCGAAAAATGATTCCGGAGCTCGGCCATTTCGCGCTGATCCTCGCGCTGTCGCTGGCGATTTGTCAGGCGGTTTTGCCCCTTGCCGGCGCCTATCGGAACGATGCGGCCCAAATGGCGGTGGCGCGTCCTGCCGCGCTCGGTCAGTTCGTATTCGTCCTCATCGCCTTCGCATGTCTCGCCCATGCGTTTCTCACCAGTGATTTCTCGGTTCTCTACGTCGCCAACAACTCGCAACTGGCGCTGCCGGACGTTTACAAGTTCTCGGCGATCTGGGGCGCGCACGAAGGTTCGCTGCTGCTGTGGATTCTGCTTATGGCTGCCTGGACCGTCGCGGTCGGGCGCTTCAGCCAGGATCTGACCGAGCCGTTCGCGGCGCGAGTCATTGGCATCCTCGGGATCTTGAGCTGCGGTTTCCTGTTGTTCACACTGCTGACCTCCAATCCTTTCGAACGCATCTTTCCGGCGCCGCCCGATGGAGCCGATCTCAATCCGCTGCTGCAGGACCCGGGGCTCGCGATTCACCCGCCCATACTTTATACGGGCTACGTCGGTTTCTCGGTCGCGTTCGCATTCGCCGTTGCCGCCATGCTGAGCGGCCGGCTGGACAGGGAATGGGCGCGCTGGACGCGCCCCTGGACCACCTGGGCGTGGCTTTTCCTGACCGTCGGCATCGCGCTGGGAAGCTGGTGGGCGTACTACGAACTCGGCTGGGGCGGCTGGTGGTTCTGGGATCCGGTGGAAAACGCCTCGTTCATGCCGTGGCTGGTCGGGACCGCATTGATTCATTCCCTTGCCGTGACCGAAAAACGCGGGCTGTTCAAGAGCTGGACCTTGCTGCTGGCGATCTCTGCGTTCTCGCTCTCCCTTCTCGGCACGTTCCTGGTGCGTTCGGGAATCCTGGTGTCCGTGCATGCATTCGCGACCGACCCCGCGAGGGGCCTGTTCATACTGATCTTTCTCGGCATCGTCATCGGCGGCGCGCTCACGCTGTATGCCTGGCGTGCACCCGCACTGGATTCGAGCGCCGGCTTCCGGCCGTTGTCGAGAGAAACCTTGCTTCTTCTCAACAACGTATTGCTGGTCATCGCGGCGACCTTGATACTGCTCGGCACGCTGTCACCGCTAGTCATCGAAGTAATGACCGGCGGCAAAATTTCCGTCGGCCCCCCGTGGTTCGAAATCGCCTTTGCGATTCCGATGCTGCCGCTCATTTTTCTGGTCGGCGTCGGAATGCACAGCGCATGGCGGACTCAGCCCGCGTCCGCGCTGCTGAGGTTGTTGAAATGGCCGGCAGTCATTGCAATCGTCGGTGGTGCTGCGATTCCTGCGTTTGTCTACGGACGTTCCGGAATTCTGGTTACGGTCGGTACGATCGCCGCGCTGTGGATCGTCGCTACGTCGCTGATTCATCCGCTACGCGCCTGGCGTCGTGCGCCCGGATCGCCGGGCATGACCCGGGGCGTGCTGGGCATGTCGGTCGCGCATATGGGCGTCGGACTGTTCGTCTTCGGCGTCACCGTCGTTTCGGCATTCAGCGTCGAGGCCGATCTGCGCATGGCGCCCGGTGAAACAGTCGACGTTGCCGGTTACGAATTCGAGCTGCGCGACCTGAGCAACGTTCAGGGTCCGAATTACCGCGCACTGGAAGGCGAGGTCGAGGTTCGCAGGAACGGAGAATTTGCGGCCGTGCTGCGGCCACAGAAGCGGACCTACCTCGTGCAACAAAATCCAATGACCGAGGCCGGCATCGATTCCACGTGGCACCGCGACCTGTTCGTGGCGCTGGGCGACCCTCTCGGCGACGGTGCCTGGAGCGTGCGGCTGCAATACCGGCCGATGATTGGCTTCATATGGTTTGGCGCGTTGATCATGGCCATGGGCGGCCTGATCGCGGCGAGCGACCGGCGTTACCGGGTCAATGCGGTTGCCAGGGAACGGACGCGTGCGGCTGCGGAGAAGCGGGCATGAAGCTTCGCTATGTGCTGCCGATTGCCGCGCTGGTTATCATGCTGCCGATCTTCCTGTTCGGGCTCATGCGCGACCCGTCGGAACTTCCGTCGCCCCTGCTCAATAAGCCGGCGCCGGAGTTCGAGTTGCCGAGCGTCCAGGATCCGCAGGTCACCGTCAGCAGCAGCGACTACGCCGGGCAGTTCGCTCTCGTCAATGTCTGGGCAACCTGGTGCGTGGGCTGTCGACACGAACACGACTTCCTGTTGACGCTGGCCGGGCGAAACGAAGTTCCGATCTACGGCCTCAACTGGCGCGATGACCGCGAAGCGGCGCTCGGATGGCTCGAGCAACTTGGAAATCCTTATGTTGCATCCGCGTACGATGCCGACGGCACAGTCGGGATCGACTGGGGCGTATACGGTGCACCTGAGACTTTTTTGATCGGCCCGGACGGCACTGTGCTGCACAAGCATCTCAGTCCGCTGACGGAAGAAATCTGGCAACAGGATTTTCTGCCCAGGATCAATGCGGCACGCGGTGACTGAATGCGCAGGCTAGTGTACCCCGTCGTAAATAATCGACCGTTCTCGCGAGCGACCCTGATGACTGGCAAGGGTGGCTGGCAAGGCGCGGCGACGAGTAATAGCACCGCTATTGCGAGGAGCCGCAACGCCGCCCGGCGCGAAAAAGGGGCCGCGAGAATGGTCGATTATTTGCGACGGGGTGCACTAGGGAGCCTCTGCACAAGCCCTGACTCAAGCACTGTAGGAGCCCGCCATTGCGGGCGATCCGCGCAGCCATCAGCGTCGGCGGTGGTCGCCCGCAATGGCGGGCTCCTACAGCGCCCCTGTCGGGACGTATGCAGAGCTTCCCTGGTATCGGTACTCCTGCTCCTGATCGCGCCGTTCGCCTTGGCGATCGACGCCGGCAGGGCGTTCGACGATCCGCAATTGCAGGCGCGTTACGAGGAAATCATCTCGGAAGTGCGCTGCCTGCAGTGCCAGAACGAGAGCCTCAAGGACTCGAACGCCTTTCTCGCCGTCGATCTGCGCCGCGAGATCCGGCGCATGCTCACTGAAGGCAAGTCCGACGCCGAGATTTATGACTTCCTGGTGCAGCGTTACGGGGAGTTTGCGCTCTATCGTCCGCGCATGAGCGGCACGACGATGCTGCTTTGGCTGGCGCCGTTATTGCTGCTTGGCACAGGCGCCGTGGTCGCGGTAAAGGTCGTGCGCGACCGCATGGCGCAGCCGATCGACGACGCGGACGATGATGCGGACGATGGCGTGAAAGTGCGGACCGCGAATCGCTCATGATCTGGTTCCTGCTCGGCCTCATGCTGCTTGCGGCTGCCCTCATCGTGATGTGGCCGATGTATCGCACGGAGAAACGCTTGACTCCCAGTGTGGCGGCATCCGTTGTCATCGTGCTCGGCGTCTCCGCGATCGTTTACTCCGCCATCGGCACACCGGTGCCGCCGGCACCGGTCGCAAGCGTCGAAGAGATGGTCGCGGCGCTCGACCGGCGCCTGCAGGAGAATCCCGAGGACATCGACGGCTGGATGATGCTTGGACGTTCCTACGTGCAATTGCAGAACTATCCGAAAGCGGTCGCGGCGTTCGAGCGCGCGGTCGCGCTGGAAACGCCGGCGAGCGCGCAGGCACTCGCGGCACTCGGCGAAGCAATGCTGATCAATGAAGGAAGCGCCCGTTCCATCCGCACAGGGCAGCTTTTCGAATCGGCACTCGCCGTAGAACCCGGTAATCCGAAAGCGCTTTTTTACGGAGGTATCATTGCGATCGAACGAGGCAACCGTGCGTTGGCCGCTGATCGCTGGGAAGCGCTACTGGCATCGTCACCTCCGCCGGAGATCGAGGACATACTGCGCACGCGCGTCGCGGAGTGGCGTGGCGAGCCGAAACCCGCCGCGCAGGCTGAAGCCGCCGAGACGGGGCAGGTCGTCGCCGTCAATGTCTCTCTCGGGCCGCGTGCGGCAGCCGCAGTGGCGGCGAACGCCGTCGTGTATATCGTTGCGAGGGATCCGGCCGCGCCTTCGCCGCCGATCGCCGCGGTACGGCGTACCGTGTCCGAGTTGCCGGCGCTGGTATCGTTAAGCGACGCCGACGCGATGATACCCGGCCGCCTGTTGTCGGCGTTCGATCGGCTGGAAATCGTTGCGCGCGTGTCCGTGTCGGGCGAACCGATCGCTCAGCCCGGAGACTGGTACGGCGAACATACGATTTCGCGTCCCGGCACCGCTCCGGTCGAAATCGTCATCGAACAGCAGCTTCAATAGTCGCGCCGTTTCTACAGCTTGTTACTGATGTTGGGCCGCGGCAGATCGACCGTATCGCCGGAAAGGCCGCCGTCCGTGCGGCGTAAGGTTTCCTGTCCAACGTCGTCGAGCGCGTGAGTCAGGGCGGCATAAAGGCGTCGAAGCTGCATATACGACAGAACCTTGACGTCCATCATCGCGAGCGCGTGAATGACGCTGAGCGACAGATCGTGTACGTCGGTCTCGTGCGTGTGATGGTTGGCCATTGATGCGCCTCTTCCTGCGATTTCGGGCGCAGAGGTTCAACCCGATGCGGGCACAGATTCTAGCAGCGACAAATCCGCCGAAATGTGACAGCCGTCACGCCATAATTCGGGAATGAAATAATCAGTAATGCCCGCAGGTGTCGAGGATCGCGCAGATGTCGTCGACCCAGTCCAGGTGCTCGGGCTTCATGAGGCAGGAGCGCAGGCACGTCACGGTGTTGCGATTCGCTTCGAGGTCCGGCCAGAAACGACTGACGATGGCGGCAGGCAGGTCTATCAGCGCCAGGTGCAGGTTCCGTTCCGCCGCGCGGTCGAAAACTTCTCTCGCCCGTTGACTTGCGGTCGCTGCATCAGGGGCGTTCACGGCATAGACGACAACGTCGAGTTCGGGTTCCATCAACGCCACGTAACTGCGGCTTTCGGCAACGTAGTTCCAGAGTTTTCGTGCGGCTTGCAATGAACGGTCGAGGTCGTCGGCGAATGCTCCGCCGCGTTCCATCGGTAACAGCTGCTGTGTCGCCCATAAGGCGACCGCTGCCGCGCCGGGACGTGAACATTCGAGGCTTATCTCGCCCAGATGAAGCTCCGCCGACGTAAAGTAGGTATAGCGGGAATCGTGCTTGTACAACGTCCCGACCTGCGGATCGCGAAACAGAACACAGCCGCAGCCATAAGGCTGCAATCCGTGCTTGTGCGGATCGATGACGATGGAATCGGCTTCCGCGATCCGCTCGAAGTGCCGCCGCGCCTCCTCACCGAGGCCCGACGCAATTTTGAAATAGCCGCCGTAGGCGGCATCGACATGCACGCGAAAGTTATGTTTCTCGCGTAGTTCCAGGATTTCGGCGAGCGAGTCCACGGCGCCGACACCGGTCGTTCCCATCGTCGCGACCACAGTGCCGACGTCGCTCGTCCGCAATCGGGCACGCAACGACTCGATGTCCATGCGTCCCGCGGCCGTGGCCGGAATCGATTCGAAATCCAGCTGCAGGACGTCGCTGATGCGGCCATGCGTGTAATGCGCCTGTTCCGAGGCCACGACCTTGCGCTGCGGCTGCAAACGCCCGGCGACCCAGAGCGCTTCCAGGTTCGCCATTGTTCCGCCGCCGCAAAGATGCCCCAGAGATTGCGACAGTCCGAACATGCGGCCAATTGCCTCGACGCACTCCATTTCCATGGCGGAGCTGGCTCTGCCGCCGTCGAGCGCGTGATTGTTCGGGTTTAGCCACAGCGCGAGCGCATAAGCCAGGCGCGCGGCGGGGTGGGGCGGCTTCAGCATTTGCCCCGCGTAGCGAGGGTGCGGATACGGATAGTTGTCCTGCATGCGTCGTGCTGCGTCCCGCAATACGGCACCAACACCCTCGAGATCGTAATGCGAGTCCGTATCCGGCAGGTGGGCGAAGCCGGCCTCGAGCGTGTCCAGCGCTTCTTTCAGAAGCCCGAGTTCGGTTTCGTGCCGGAAAGGCATCAGACGGTCGATTGCGGGCGTATCGGGCTGCCGTCGAAGAAGCGCTCCAGCCGCAACTGGCTGAGATCGATGCCGGAGTCGTTGCCGGTCAGCATGCCTGCAATCGCCTTGCCCGCGCCGGGGCCAAGGCCGAAGCCGTGCCCGCTAAACCCGGTTGCAAGATGGAACCCCGGCAGGCGATCCACTGCACAGATAATCGGCACGACGTCCGGAGACGTTTCCACCATGCCCGCCCAGGTCTCGGCAATCTCCACGTCCGCAAGTTGCGGAAACGTTTCCGCCAGGTTCACCCTGATTTTGGCTATGACGGTTTCGCTGGGCCGGGGACTCAACACGCGAGTCCTTTCGAACGGTGAAACGCCGTCCAGCGCCCAGTGCGACGGCGTGCTGAACTCACGGAAAAATTCCTTGCCAATCGACAACTTCAATACTTTGAGTTCCTGCCGCAGCGCCGGAAGAAACTTGAACGCATAGCGAAAGGTCGACGGTGTGATCGGGTGCATCAATATGGAGCCGTGTGCAACCGTGTAGCCGCCGTCCTGTCTGCGACGAATACCGATCTTCGAGTCGAACAGGTTGCCGTTCAGGATCTCCTTCGACGGGGCGGTACGCAAAACGTTGCCTTGCACCTTGAGCTGCGGGACCGAAATGCCGACCGAACGGCAAAACAGGGACGACCAGGCACCGGCCGCGCATAACACGACAGAGGTTTTGATCGTACCGTGCTCGGTAACGACGGCCGATACCCGTCCGCCTTGCGTCTCGATCCCGCGCACGGCGCAGGCGGTCAGTACGGTCGCACCTTTTGCGGCGGCGGCCCGGGCAATCGCCGGCGCCGCTTTGTGCGGTTCCGCGCGGCCGTCGCTGGCGGTGTACATTGCGCCAACCCATTGTGCTGCCGCCGCGCCTAACTGCTGTTCCAGTTCGCGCCTGCTGATGATGCGCGTGTCGAGCCCGTACGGCGCCGCCGCTTTCACCCATTCGGCGTATTCGTCGAGTTCCTTTGGTTCGCGCGCGGTGAACAGGCAGCCGCCCTGCGTGAAGCCCACGTCCTCGCCGATTTCCGCTTCCAGGTCGCGCCAGATGTTCATGCTCTCGATCATCATGGGCAATTCGCGAAGATCGCGGCCTTGTTGACGCACCCAGCCCCAGTTGCGGCCGGACTGTTCGCCCGCAATGTGACCTTTTTCGCAAAGTGCAACATTGATGCCTTGCTTGCCCAGGAACCAGGCCGTCGACACGCCTGCGATGCCACCGCCGATGATGACGACGTCGGCGGCTTCCGGACATTTCTTCGGCGGCGTAAACGCTTTATTCCAGGTCTGCGAGACCGTGTTCTTTTTAATGTCGGCGCTCATTCGGTTACATTCTCCGGCAGTCGCGGTTCCAATGACAAGTTTTCGGAGTCCGGATCTTTCGCCTTTTCACCGGAGCGGGTTGTTGCCCGGTTTATACAGTCTGTTCCATTTTTGACGCGAGAATTGACCCGGAAAGGGTATCCCGGGTCTAATGTGTCGCGGCAGGCGGCCAGAGGCTACAAGCAGTGTTCATTGCGAAACATACGGTCAACGTGTTGCTCTTGATCGGCGTACTGGCGGCAGCGACGGTCACAGTTGCGGCGAATGCTGCGGACGCTCTGGATGCCGTGACCGAGGCAGCACTTGATGCCGCCATCGCAGGCGACCATCGCAGCGACGCGAACAAGGCACGTGACAAGTACCGTCACCCGAAAGAAACGCTTGCGTTCTTCGGCTTTCGTTCCGATATGACCGTTGTCGAGATCTGGCCCGGTGGTGGCTGGTATACGGAGATTCTCGCGCCTGCGCTCAAGGACAAGGGAAAACTGTACGCCGCCCAGTACAGCGTCAATCCGCCGCACGCCTATCAGCGGGAGTACTTCGGCGCTTTCATGACCAAGCTCGGAACGGTACCCGACCCGTACAAGGCGGTCACCGTAACGTCACTCGACTTTCCCGGCGAACTCGAAATAGCGCCGCCGGAATCCGCCGATCTGGTGGTCACGTTCCGCAACGTGCACAACTGGCTCGGCGAAGGCTATGGCGAAGATGCCGCAAAGCTCGGTTTCATCGCGGTGTTCGACGCGCTGAAGCCCGGCGGTATCCTCGGTGTCACGGATCATCGCTGGCCGGACCCCGAGAGCGAGGATCCGCTTGCCGGTAACGGCTACGTCTCCGAAGAACGCGTCATCGCGGCCGCGGAAGCGGCAGGGTTCGAGTTGGCCGGACGATCGGACATCAATCGGAATCCCAAGGATACGCACGACCATCCGGAGGGGGTCTGGACGCTGCCGCCGTCGCTCGCGCTTGGTGAGCAGGATCGGGACAAGTACCAGGCCATCGGCGAATCGGATCGTTTGACGCTCAAGTTCGTCAAGCCTCTCGAAGAATGACAACGGCCTGAGCCTTGGCATGAGAACCCGTCCGGCGCCGTACCAGCCGCTGCCGGACAGTTGATGCGATCCGGCAAAGTCGCACTCTGCTTACTTCTCTGCCTGCTCGGCGCATGTGCCTCGCGGGAAGTCCTGATTCCGAAGAGCGGTGCCGTCCCCGCCGGTGTCGACTTCTCGGGTACATGGCGTATCCGTAACGATGCAGGCGGAGAGCAGAGAAGAATCAACGAAGCTATCCGCAGGACCGACGGCGTGAGCGATAAGGACATTTTTCGTCCGCCTGTTTTAGAGGACGACCGCAACAGGGTCGCGAGACCCCGGCGCAACACCGGCGGACTGGTTCATCTCTTCCTGGAGACCGGCGAAACTCTCAAAATCACACAGACGGGCGGTGCCCTTTACCTGAGTTTCGACCGCTCCGTGGTCGCAGAATTTCGCTTCGGGGAGAATCGCGAGGTACAAGTCGGACCGGTTCTCGCGGATCGCGTATCCGGTTGGGAAGGGCGGGACTACGTTGCCGAAACCCTGGACCCGAACAACATGAAGCTGACGGAGCGATTCACTCTCCTCAATCACCACACCCTGCGGCGCACAATTGTTTTTCGCAGCAAGAGCCAGGAAGAAGAGACGATCGTCCAGACCTTCGACCGGATCGGCTGACTTGCGTCATCCGCTGCCGATCAGGTGCCTGCCGATCGCCGTCATGGATCGAATGACGCTACGGATTCCGCGACCGGCTCATAGTTCTTAAGGACGGCGCGAACGCGCAGCTTGCCGTCACGATGCTGTTCGATGATGACCGGCAGGTAGCCCAGTTCTTCCGCGCACCACAAGGTCGTGATCCGGGACGAGTTCTCCTTGCTGTGCTGAATGCCGATGGCCTCGAATGTTCCGTAGGGCACCTCGACTTTTCGGGCGCCGATGTTGGTGACGTTCAGCAGTTTCAGCTCGTCGCCGTCCAGCATCCAGTATTGCTTCTCCGCCTGGCCGTTCAGCAGATCCAGCATCAGCTCATACTGGATGGACACCCGGTCGTGCACCCGACCGTCCAGCCCGGTGTGGAATTCCTGGTCGTTGACGAGGCCCTCGACCGTGTGCTCGCGCCAGTTGAAATCGAGAGAGACGGTTTGATCTTCCGACGACAGCGTGTCGACGGACCGGTACTGCGTCGGCTGCACTCCGTCCGGGCCCAGCAGGAAATAAGAGCTTTCCTGGATGACGCCTCGCGCCACCATGCGCGACATGCCTGCCGGCCTGATGACGGAATTTGCCATGTATCCCGGGGCCGCTTCCGTCACTTTCGAGGTCAGCGTGCCGCCCAGCACCGAGATCCTGACGTCGTAGCGGGCCGTGTGCGGCGTCAGGGTCTGTTCGGACCACGCCGGAGTGGACAATTGCAGCAATGCGGACGCGGCAGCTGCAGCAACGCCAATCCCGCGGGTCATCGACAGCAATACGGCGCGCACGTCAATGGCTCCCGTCAGTGCCCGTTGCGAGTGTGCTTTTCGACTGTTCCATCAGCCGGTTTACTGCATCCTGCATCTGCAGCCGGTAGTCTTCGATGCGGCCGAGCGGCGTGTCGACAGGCACGCTGACAGGCTCCCCCACGGCCAGGACGATACGTGCAAAAGGTTTCGGGATCATGAAATCATCCCAGCGTTCCAGGTACCAGGCCCGATCGGCGGAACAGGCAAGCGGGACAAGCGGCACCGAAGCGATGCGCGCCATCAGTACGGCGCCGGCCTTGAATTCGCATTTTGGTCCGGATGGACCGTCCGCCGTAGTCACAATGGACACGCCGCGCCGCATGACTTCCTGCATATCGCGCAGTACCAGCGCACCCGTCTGGTTTGCAGAACCGCGAATCACCTCCGCGCCCCAGGCACGAGCAATACCGGCGGGCACTTCACCGTCAACGGACGCCGAAACCAGAAAGCACGCCTTGAATCCGCGGTGGATCCATTCGCGGATCATGATGGTGCACAGAATGTGCTGCTGGTGCCAGTAACAGGGCCCATAGACCTTGCCGTCGGCGACGATGCGCTCGGCGACGTCCGCTCCGATGACTTTTTCGACGCGATAGGTCCACCACAACAGGCGCAGGGCGCCCCTGAGCAGCGGCAGACCGAGTACATAGTAGAGACGGCGCGCCGAGGTCATGCGCCTCAGGGACGAGCTGCTTCTCCGTGATTCGGTTTCGCGAAAGTCCCTTTTCAGGCTCTGATCGGTCATGACAGCCTTTTGTAAGGCGCACGCCGCGCGCGCGCAAAAATGGAACCTGGACAGGACTGTAAAATGCGCGAACGCCGATGAACTGCGGATGAATGGCGCGTTCGCCCCGCTAACGGCGTCGGAGTTTGCAGTATCGGCCAACACCCGGTCAATGTACTATTGCGCCTGCACAGCCAGGCCCAGCCGCACAAACGCCCGTAATACATGACTTTAGCTATTTCAGCCAGGCGGCGTCCCCCCGGACCCGATGAGCCGGTTCTGCTTGGTATCGACCCGCAAACGCTCGACACTCTGCTGCAGTTGCGGGCGCGCTTTGGCAATATTGTCGCCGTGAGCAGGCCGAACGGCCGCCAGGCATTGTTCATCAACGATCCGGCCGAGATCCGCAGAATCCTCGTGCGGCAGCACGCCAAATACCGGAAAGGACCGGGCTTCGAGCGTGTCAAGATGCTGCTGGGGAACGGCCTCATCGTGAGCGACGGAGAAATCTGGCGGCGCTCGCGGACCATGATTCAACCGGCCTTCAGCCGCGCCAACATGCACCGATTGATCGAAGTGATGGTGACCTGTTGCAAACATCGGGAACGCGAATGGTCCAGGGTCGCGAGCGCCGGCGAAGCGCTCAACATCACCCAGGAAACCAGCGATTTCGCCCTGGAACTCATATTGCGATCGATGTTCGGCGCGGATTACGAAAAGCACATCCTGACCAGCGGCTCAAACCCGTTTGCATTTTTGAGCGAAGACTCGACTCGCGATCTGCGGGTTGTCCTGAAAGTCCGCGAGTTGCGCGAGCTTATGCTGCGTATTGTTGCAGGGCGTCGCGCGTCCGGCAGCGAGGAATGTTTCGATTTCCTTTCGATTTATCTCGGTGCGCGCGACAAAGCCGGCAACGGTTTCAGCGACAACGAGCTTCTCGACGAACTGGTAACTTTGATCGTCGCAGGCTATGAAACTTCAGCGGGAACGCTCAACTGGGCGTGGTATCTGCTCGCCGGCGATGCCGCGTGTAACGAACGGCTTGTAGCCGAAGCGAAAACGCAACTGGCGGAACGGGACGCAGTCGGTGCCGACAGCGTCGCCGCGATGCATTACACCCAGGCGCTTCTGGAGGAGACGTTGAGACTTTATCCGCCCGTGTGGCTTTTTACGCGGCGGGCCGCACAAGACGACTCGCTCACAGACTACGATCTCGGTGCCGGCACCGATATTTACCTCTCGCCGTACATACTGCATCGCACCGGGGAATTCTGGCCGGAGCCGGATCGCTTCGATCCGCAGCGCTTCATCGCAGAAAGTGAACTCAAGAAAGGCGAGCGACCCTGGTATCCTTTCTCATTGGGTCCGAGGCGTTGTCTTGGCGAATACTTTTCGTTTCTCGAGATGAAGATTCACCTGGGACTGCTTGCGCAAAAATTTGTCATGACGCGCACTGATCCGGAGCCGCCGCTGCTCGATCTCGGAATAAATCTGCGATCCCGAGCCGATATATTTCTTCGTCCCGAATTTCGCCCGAACCTGCAATGAAGTTATATGACAGCCTGACCGCGATCCTGCGCGAAGCAGCCAGCCAGGACCGTTCGATCTGCTTTATCGATGGTGACAAGGATCAATCGGTTCTTGCATTCGCCGATTTGTGGAGCCGCGCATCCACGTTGCTCGGCGTACTGCAACGACGGGGCATGAAACCCGGCGACGAACTGGTTGTTTTCACGAAGTCGAATGAGGCCTTCGTGGTCGCGTTCTGGGCCGCGATCCTCGGCGGTATCGTTCCAGTGCCGGTTGCGGTAGGCATCAGTGACGAACACCGGCTCAAGCTGTTCCGTATCCTGACGCAATTGCAACATGCAACTCTGTTCACGGAAGGTGAATTGCTCGAGCGCCTGACGGAATTTGCCAGCGACCGGAACCTGTCCGACGTTCTCGCGGTGCTTCGGGAACGGGTTATCCTCGAGCTTGTTTACGAAAACGACGGTACCGGCAATGCCGCGGGCGAAATCTGCGAACCGGATCCTGACGAGGTCGCATTCATCCAGTACTCGTCCGGGTCGACCAGCGATCCGAAAGGAGTCTGCCTGACGCATCGGAACCTGACCAGCAATATCCGCGCAATCGTCGAAGGCGCCGGTTGGACCGGCCAGGATCGAAGTTTGAGCTGGATGCCGTTAACCCACGACATGGGCCTGATCGGATTTCACCTGAGCGTGCTGGCCGCACACATGAACCACATGGTGATGGATACCGGCTTGTTTGTCCGCCGCCCACTGCTCTGGATGAGCAAGGCCAGTGAGCTCGCCGCAACGCAACTTTGTTCGCCCAACTTCGGTTACAAGCACTTCCTCAAAATGTTCCTGCGCAAGGGAGTTGACAAGGAGCCGGGTGGCCTCGACCTCTCGGCCGTGCGCCTGATCATGAACGGTGCGGAACCCATCTCGTACGATTTGTGCGAGGAGTTTCTCGATGCCCTGGGGCCGTTCGGACTAAAAAGGACCGCGATGTTTCCGGTATACGGCCTGGCCGAAGCGACCGTCGCCGTGAGCTTTACGCCGCTGGGCACCGAGTATTCCCGGGTCGTCGTGAATCGTCACAGCCTGCGTATCGGCGCGCCCTATGGGCCCGCAGAACCCGGCGAGGCCGATGCAGTCAGTTTCGTCAAGGTCGGCAAGGCCGTGCGCGATTGCCGGATCCGCATAACCGACGACTCGGACGAGCCGTTGCCCGCAGGGCTGGTCGGCAATATCCAGATCAAGGGCCTGAACGTCACGCGAGGCCTGTACGACGGTGCAGAAGCCGAACGCGCCGCTTTTTTTACCCCGGACGGCTGGCTGCGCAGCGGTGATTGCGGCGTGTTCGTTGACGACAATCTCGTCATTACCGGCCGCACCAAAGACATCATCATCGTCAACGGGCAAAACTATTACCCGCACGACCTGGAAGAGGTCATCGCAGGTATCGAAGGACTCGATCTCGGCAAGGTCGTCGTCTGCGGCGTCAGCACGGGCGCGAGCCCGACAGAAGAATTATTGGTGTTTCTGCTGTATCGTCAGCAACTCGAGACCTTCCCGGCGCTGGCGCATACCGTGCGAACGACGGTCGGAACGCAGGCGGGACTGGAAATCGACCACGTCATCCCGGTGGCGCGGATCCCAAAGACGACCAGCGGCAAGATCCAACGCAGTCAGCTGGCGAGGGCGTACCTGGACGGCGAATTCGCTGCGATTCTTGCATCGATCGAGCCTTCCGTGGACGAGGCACCGGTTGACCTTCCCGAAGGCAACAGTGGCGGTGATCCACTGATAACGGAACTCGAGCAGATCTGTCGCGAATTTTCGAAGGATCGTAATATCGGTCCGGACGACAACCTTTTCGAGGTCGGGGTAAGTTCCCTGACGCTCACCGAAATAATCCTGGCGATCGACGAGAAATATCCCGGAAAAGTCGATATCAGCGATCTTTTCGACTATCCGACGATTCGCCAGCTTGCCGGATTTCTGCGACGCTGACCGCCGGGCGGGCTAAAGCTCCAGACAGGATTCAGATGACATACGCAAAAATTGCAGGCACCGGCGGCTATCTGCCCGAAAAGGTCATGCACAACCGCGAATTCGAGGCGTTTGTCGACACCTCGGACGAGTGGATTCGTGAACGGACCGGAATCAAGCGACGGCACATCGCCGCGGAGAATGAGACGACCTCCGACATGTCCGTCGCCGCGGCGAGAAACGCCATGGAACAGGCGGATGCCGGCAGCGACGAGATCGACCTGATCATCGTCGCCACAACGACGCCGGACAAGGTTTTTCCGAGTACTGCCTGCATCGTGCAGCGGCGACTCGATGTTCACGGCATTCCGGCCTTCGACGTGCACGCGGCCTGTTCCGGCTTTATTTTTGCGCTCGACGTCGCGGATCGATTCGTGCGCACGGGCGGCGCCACATGCGCGCTCGTGATTGGAGCCGAAACCTATTCGCGCATCATCGACTGGAACGACCGCTCGACCTGCGTACTGTTCGGCGACGGGGCAGGGGCCGTGGTGCTGCGCGCATCCGACGAGCCGGGCATACTGTCGGCGCACTCGCACTCGGACGGGAAATACGAGGACCTTTTGCATGTTCCCGCAGGCATTTCATCGGGCTACAAGTCGGTACGCGCCGAAAATGCATATATAAAGATGAAAGGGCACGATGTATTCCGCAGAGCCGTCAGCACCCTTGGCCTGATCGCGAAAGAAACACTGGCAGCCAACAAGGTGTCGAAAAAAGACATTAACTGGCTCATCCCACACCAGGCCAACCTGCGCATCATCACCGCGGCCGCGAAGAAGTTTGACCTGCCGATGGACCGCGTGGTCGTCACCGTGGATGAGCATGCGAATACCTCGAGCGCTTCCATCCCGCTGGCGCTCGACGTCGCCGTCCGCGACGGACGCATCAAGCGCGGCGACCTCCTGCTGTTCGAAGCCTTCGGCGCCGGCTTCACCTGGGGTTCGGCCCTGGTCCGTTTCTAGACGAGACACCCGCCTGCATGATTGTCGGGCGGCGTTTGCGATGGTGACGCCGTTCATCCGGAGTACTCGCTGATGCGGAACCGGCTCAAGGTCCTGCGCGCCGAGCGGGGCTGGACCCAGGAAGAGCTGGGCTTGCGTGTGGGTGTGTCGCGCCAGGCAGTGAATGCCCTGGAAACCGAAAAACACGGCCCGTCGCTCGATCTCGCGTACCGCATCGCCGCTCTTTTCGGGCAACCGGTAGAGCGGATTTTCGACAGCCCGCACCTTTGACAGCCCTTCCGCCTGGTCAATGACTTATTGGCAATGTGACATAAATTATTGAAATCGCGAGGGCACTTTTTGCGAAATGTGAGGATTTTCACATTTTCGGGGACGGCTCCTGCCTACACTGCGCAAAAGCCCCGAACAGAAGAAGTGTATGAACACTCCCAAGTCAGAAACGGTCAGGATGAGCTTGTCCGAGATTCGCGAACGCTGCAGAGACCTCATGCAGGAAGCGGAGCCGACGCCCGAACTCAAGCTTGCGGATGCGGATAATCCCGAACAGGGCTGCGATCCGTATAACCGCAGCAAATGACCGCCGAACGCTGGTCCCGATGCTGGTCCGGTGACCCCGGCGCGCCCTGGTGGGGCAGTTCTCCGACCGCATGGCTCCCGTCCGTATCTCCTAACCGCAATCCGCCCGCAACCGCTACGTCTTCGGCGCCATCACCGTCGCGTTACGAGTCACGCGAGCCAACCGACTGCAGCAAACCGCGGGTGTCCAAACGCCTGCGCCTGGCGCCGCGCCGCCGAGTCAAACGCAAACGAAGCTAGAGCGTTCGTCTCTGCGCCGTAGAAATGTTCGCGGTAATATTTCTACCGCAGGACTCCTTGCGTTCTCTCACAGTGGTAGCCTTAACGGTCCCCGCCACCGACTGAGGAGCAACCATGAGCGAGGACAGCAAGTACCGGCACGCGCTGCGCATGCCGTCTGACGTCTACGCACGGCCGGCCGCCGTGGTGCAGGACGAGACACTCGATGACAGCCAGAAACTCGAAGTACTGTCGCACTGGGAGGCCGAAGCCATACAACTTCAGGAATCCGAAGGGGAAGGCTTTGACGGCGGTGAAAGAAGCCTCCTGGCCGAGATCAAGTGCGCGATTTCAGAACTGCAGGCAGCCCCGTGACAGCGCAAGCACTTCGCAAATGCTGAAATGCGCATTGACCTCGGCCAGTGCATAGGCGACCCTTCCTGAGCTTTTTTTCGGGGAGGGGCGCATGAAGGGCGGCATCGCTAAACTGCTTTGGGCGGCGCTGGCATTACTCGGGGCGATATGCCTCGGTACGCTGGCTCTGCGACGCGGCGAGTCGATCAACGCGTTGTGGATCGTCGCTGCAGCGGTATCGATTTACCTGGTCGCATTCCGCTTCTACGGCAGGTTCATCGCCTACACGGTGATGCAGGTGGATCCGACCCGCGCGACGCCGGCGGTGTTGCACAACGACGGGCTGGATTTCGTACCGACCAACAAGCAGGTGCTGTTCGGCCACCATTTCGCGGCGATCGCGGGGGCCGGTCCGCTGGTCGGTCCGGTGCTGGCCGCCCAGATGGGCTACCTGCCCGGCACCTTGTGGCTCATCGTCGGCGTAGTACTGGCCGGCGCGGTACAGGACTTCATGGTGCTGGTGATCTCGAGCCGCCGCGACGGCCGCTCGCTGGGCGACCTGGTGCGCGAGGAGATGGGCCAGACGCCCGGGACCATCGCGTTGTTCGGCGCCTTCCTGATCATGATCATCATCCTCGCGGTGCTGGCGATGATTGTGGTGAAAGCGCTGGCGGAGAGCCCCTGGGGCATGTTCACGGTCATCGCGACCATCCCGATCGCGGTGCTGATGGGCGTGTACATGCGCTACCTGCGGCCCGGCAAGATCGGCGAGATCTCGCTGATCGGCCTGGTACTGCTGGTTGCATCCATCTGGTTCGGCGGTGAGGTTGCGGCACACCCGACCTGGGGTCCCGCGTTTACGTTCTCCGGCACCCAGATCACCTGGATGCTGGTGGGTTACGGCTTCGTTGCAGCGGTACTGCCGGTGTGGATGCTGCTGGCGCCGCGCGATTACCTGTCGACCTTCCTCAAAGTCGGCACGATCTTCGGCCTCGCCATCGGCATCCTCATAGTGCTGCCCGACCTGCGCATGCCGGCCCTGACCCAGTTCGCCGATGGCAGCGGCCCGGTCTGGAACGGCACCATGTTCCCGTTCCTGTTCATCACTATCGCTTGCGGCGCGGTGTCCGGATTCCATGCGCTGATCTCGTCAGGCACCACGCCCAAGATGCTGGCAAGCGAAACGCACGCGCCCTACATCGGCTACGGCGGCATGCTGATGGAGTCGTTCGTGGCCATCATGGCGTTGGTCGCCGCCTCGATCATTGATCCCGGCGTGTACTTCGCGATGAACAGCCCGGCGGCGATTGTCGGCAGCGATCCGCAGACGGTCGCCGCGACCGTGTCGAGCTGGGGCTTCGTGGTGACGCCGGACCTTCTGACCGCGACTGCGGCGGACATCGGCGAAAACTCCATTCTGTCGCGCGCCGGCGGCGCGCCCACGCTTGCTGTGGGCATTGCGCAAATCTTCGACGCCATGCTCCCGGGCGAGGGCATGATGGCATTCTGGTACCACTTTGCGATCCTGTTCGAAGCCCTCTTCATCCTGACCGCGGTCGACGCCGGCACTCGCGCGGGCCGTTTCATGTTGCAGGACCTGCTCGGCAATTTCGTGCCGGCACTGCGGCGCACGGAAGCCTGGGGACCGAACCTGCTCGCCACCGGCGGCTGCGTCGGTCTGTGGGGTTACTTCCTGTACCAGGGCGTGACCGATCCGCTGGGCGGCATCAACATGCTGTGGCCGCTGTTCGGCATCGCGAACCAGATGCTCGCGGGTATTGCGTTGATGCTTTGCACGGTGGTGCTGTTCAAGATGAAGCGCGATCGTTATGCCTGGGTCTCGATCCTGCCTACCGTCTGGCTCCTGATCTGCACCACCGCCGCCGGCTGGATCAAGCTCTTCGATCCGAATCCGTCGATCGGCTTCCTGGCCCAGGCGAACCGCTACCGCTCGGCCGTTGCAGCGGGCGACCTGATCCCGCCATCGACCGACCTGGATGCCATGCAGCAGGTCATGGTGAGCAACTACGTCAACGCGGGCCTTACCGCATTGTTCATGATCGTGGTGTTCGCTGTGCTTTTTTATTCGGTCAAGGCAATCGTCAAAGCTCGCGGCGAGAGCGAACGCACCGACCGGGAGTCCGCGTACATCGCTCTCGGACCGCAGGAAGCAGGCGCATGATGGGCAATGTGTGGCGGCGCCTGGTGCAAACGGCGCGACTTTGCTGCGGCGTGCCGGACTACGAGAACTACGTCCGGCACCTGAGGCTGAAGCACCCCGACCGCCCGGTCCCCGACTACGCGAGCTTCTTCCGCGAACGGCAGAACGCGCGTTATCGCGGCAGCAGCGGCGGGCGCTGCTGCTGAAAGCGCGCCGGGCGCGGACGGGAGGAGGGGGAGGCGGCGATCGTCAGGCCAGCTTCGTCAGGGCGTCGATCCGTGCCGCGATCGGCGGATGACTCATGAACAGCCGCTTGATGCCCATTCCCTGCCGGCCGGAAATGCCGAATGCCTCCAGGTTTTCCGGCAACACGGCCGGGCGCCCGGAGCTGTCGAGCCGGCTCAGCGCATCGATCATCGGTTTCTTGCCGTTTAGCCGGGCCGAACCGGCATCAGCGCGAAACTCGCGATAACGCGAGACCCACATGACGATGATGCTGGCAAGAACACCGAGCACGAGCTGCGCGATGATGACGGAAAAGAAATAGCCGATGCCGTAGCCGCGATCGTTCTTCAATATCACCCGGTCGACGATATGGCCGACGATACGGGACAGAAATATGACGAAGGTGTTCACAACACCCTGCACCAGCGCCAGCGTGACCATGTCGCCGTTCGCGACGTGAGAGATCTCATGGGCCAGCACGGCCTCGACTTCTTCCCGCTTCATGCCCTGAAGCAGACCGCTGCTGACGGCGACGAGCGCGCTGTTGCGCCGGGCGCCGGTGGCGAACGCATTCATGTCGGGCGCGTCGTAGATTGCCACTTCCGGCATGTCGATGCCGGCCTGCTGCGCGAGCCGCTGCACTATACCCACGAGCCAGGCTTCGGTGTCGTTGGAAGGGTTGTTAATGACCCGCGCGCCGGTTGAGCGCTTCGCCATCCATTTGGAAATGGCAAGTGAAATGAACGAGCCGCCGAAGCCGATGACCACGGAGAGAATCAGCAGCGCCTCGTAGTTGATGCCCGCGCCGGACTCGTCAAGAATCCTGTCGACGCCGAGAAGCCGCAAAACAACGCTCAAAACCAGCACGACGGCGAGGTTCGTAGCGATAAACAATACGACACGCTTGAACATTCAGTTTCTCCGGAAGTAATAAAAAGCTGCAGAGGCGAAAAGAAGCCGAGATAACCGCAGACGCTGATTTTGTGGCGTTCGCCCTGGCTTTCAAGTTGCGCAGCCGGCGGCGCTGTCTGCCGGGTGGATCAATATATATGAAAAAGCAGCGTGCAGGGGAAGGGCGATCGTTTCTAAAAACAGTAGCAATTTTAATATCTTATGATTGATTCTTCATCCGGGCCTGATCTGCATTGGCCGTACCTGCGCAGATCTCGTGGCATACTTCGGAAAAACACCAGCCCTCTATCCGATGATCGAATTATTCGCTGACCCGACCATCTGGCTCGGCCTGCTGACGCTGGTCGTGCTCGAGATCGTGCTCGGCATCGACAACCTGATCTTCATCGCGATTCTCGCGGACAAGCTGCCCGAGGAGGAGCGCGACAGGGCAAGGGTCATCGGTCTCAGTCTCGCGCTGATCATGCGGCTCGCGCTGCTCGCGAGCATTTCCTGGCTGGTGACGCTGACCGCACCGTTGTTCGAGGTTATGGGCTTCGGCTTTTCCGGTCGCGACCTGATCCTGTTGATTGGTGGCCTGTTCCTGCTGTTCAAGGCGACCATGGAACTGCACGAGCGCCTGGAAGGCGCCGCGCATCGCAGCGGGGGCCCGAAGCCGCATGCCACGTTCGGTATCGTCGTGGCGCAGATCGTCGCGCTGGACGCGGTTTTCTCGCTGGATGCGGTGATCACAGCGGTCGGAATGGTCGACGAACTCTGGGTGATGATGACGGCCGTCGTCATCGCCATCGCGCTGATGATGTGGGCCAGCAAGCCGCTGACGCGTTTCGTGAATGCGCATCCCACCGTGGTGGTGCTGTGTCTCGGCTTCCTGCTGATGATCGGTTTCAGCCTCATTGCCGAAGGTTTCGGCATGCATATCCCGAAGGGCTACCTGTATGCCGCTATCGGCTTCTCGGTATTGGTCGAATTCTTCAACCAGATGGCGCGCTTCAATCGCGCGAAGCTGGCGATGCGGCGTCCGCTGCGAGAGCGCACAGCCGACGCCGTGCTCCGCATGCTCGGCGGCCGCACGTCCATGGACAGCAGTGCGCCGCTCAACACCATCACCACCGGCGCCGACCTGGTATTTGCGCCGATCGAGCGACAGATGATCCGGCGTGTCCTCGAACTGTCGCAGCGCAGGGTGGAATCCCTCATGACGCCGCGACCTGACATTGTCTGGCTGGATCTGGACGACGACGAAGCGGCGCTCATCGAAGCGCTCAAGACAGCGCCGCATACGCGTTTGCTGGTTGCCCGCGGCGCCCTCGACGCGCTGGAGGGTGTGGTGCAAAGCCGCGATCTGTTGCGCACTTGCATCGAGGGACGCATCGCCGATATCAGCGGCATCACTATGCAACCGCTGGTCGTGCACGAAGGGATGTCGGCGATGCAGGTGCTCGAACAATTGCGTACGCAGCCGGTGCCGCTTGCGGTCGTCGTGGACGAATACGGCAGCATCGAGGGGCTGGTGACGGTCGCGGACATTCTCGCGGCAATAGCCGGTGACTTCAGCGATACCGCGGACGAGCACGGCGGACCGCGGCCGGTCGGCGAGGATACCTGGATGCTGCCGGGCACGTTGCCGCTGACCGACCTTGCACGGCTGCTGCGCGTACGCGATGCATCGACGCGCGAATATCACACGGTTGCAGGACTGGCACTCGACCAGCTCGGCCGCATTCCGCAGGTGGGCGCGCGCTTCAACTGGCAGGGCTGGAACTTCGAAATCCAGGCCATGGACGGCCGGCGCGTGGATCGTTTGCTGGTGACCCGGCAGGTCGATCGGAAACAGGCCGCGCAGCGCTGACGTCCCCGCGATGTGGTCCCGTGGCTGTCCGGCCATCTCATTATATATGCGTATAATGTATATTATGTTAAATAAGACAGGAATGTCCCGAATATTCCGCCCCGCTTCCTGAGTGTCCGATTTGCCTCCGTAAGGTGGCACGCTCATTGCAACAGCCATCCTGCAAGCCCTGCCGTTCGGTGCCTCCTCGTGAAGACAACCGGGTCACCGCGGCTGGCGCAACTACGCTGCAGGAGAAGACACATGGAATCCAAATTTGCATCGCGATCGGTTTTAATGTCGTGGACCTTGTTTTGCATTCTCGCCGCTATGCAATCAGGCCGGCTGAGCGCGCAGGAGGTTCGTCCGTCCAGTGCCTCCGGCGAAATCTCCGTGAGCGAGGACTCCCTGCAATTGCGTTATATACGCCCGCGCGCGCAACCCAACGAGAATATCGAAGCCGGCGAACTCGGCTTCGGACTGTTTCTGAACGAAGACCGGGACTTTGTCGCCAGTTCAAATTACTTCGTGGAGGCGAGCCGCTTACGGATTAACCGATTGACAATCAAGGCCGGCCCCGTTGCGTACGCCGCCCTTCTGAGCACGCAAAACACCGATGTGTTTGCCCTGGCGCTCGGGGCCGAAGCACGGTACCTGCTGCGCCGCAACCCGCAGCTCACCGTCGTCGGCCAGGCTACGTACGCACCCGACATTCTGACATTCGGGTCGGCCGACAACCTGTGGGATGTTATCGGGCGGGTCGAAATACCACTGACCGATCGCGTCACCGGCTTCGGCGGCTACCGGCTGTTCGAGATAGATCTGCTGGAGGGCAAGACGGAACTCGAAGAAAGTATACATCTCGGTCTGCGTTACCGATTCTGATTCGGGCGCTCAATGCTTTTGGCGGCGGCAACCGTACTCTCGCGTCGTGTTCGCTGGGTGCGTAAATTTTGCAGCCGTATTGTAACGATTGCTGCGGTGCCGAACTGCTACCGGTGACAGGAGGGTTTGGAAATGAGGCGCTCAATCGCATGCTTGACCGTCGTATGCAGTGCGCTGTTGCCATCCTGCGGGACACCGCAGTTTTCAAACGCCCCGCCGGCCACCGTCGAAGATTGTCGACGCGAAGTCGCTATCCTGACGGACAGGGACGCCCTGCCGCCGCAGGACGACCCGTTGAGCGGACCCGCCGCCGAGTCCATACCGGATCCCATCGAGGATGCCAGAACTGCCAAAGAAGTGGCCGGCGGCGCCGGACTTGCGACCTGGCCCGAGGAGGCGCTGTTGTACCGATGCCTTGCGAGCAGAGGTATCGAACTCACGGCCGAGCAGGCAGCGATGCTGACTGAATGGGAGGGAAAACTGGACTCCGATTCGAGCGATCCACCGAGACCGCCTGAATGAGTCTCGTTCCTTCGCTCAGGTGACATACGCCGAATCGCCGTTTCGAACGCGCGATCGGCGCATGACGATTGCCACGGTACAGGCGCGCACTGGCGAAACACCGGGAGCTGGTCTGTTTCCGGTATCCTGAACTCCCATGATCCTCCGCATCTTGCCGCTGTTGACCGGCCTGATTCCGCTCATTGCGGTATTTACCAGTTACTCGATCGCGATCAATACCGCGGACGTGCCCTCCTGCAATCCGTTTCTCGAAGGTTGCACATCGGTAAGCTCGACCGGCAGATATCCCCCCGCAAGTTATCTGTTCAAGGCGACGATGCTGCCGCAGTCGATAATCCTGTCGTGCTACTGGTTGTTCAATGTCGCGTGGCTGAGAGCACTGACGGTTGCGGCCGGAAGCATGCCCCGAAATACATTCGCCATCGGGGCCTTTGGCGTCACGGGCTCATTGTTCCTGATTCTCTACGTGACGTTTCTCGGCAGCGAGGAACCTTTTTACGAGTTCATGCGGCGCTACGGCGTATACATGTACTTTGCGCTGAATGTCATCGCGCAGATTATTCTCGCTACGAAAGTTCTGCCGGTTGCCCGGTTACTGCAGAACCGGCGGCTTATCACCTTGACCAGGCTGCAGCTGGTGCTGGCATGGGTCCCCTTCGCGCTGGGGGCCCTGAATCTTGTTCTCAAAGCCATGCTGGATAACAGCCGGCCGGCCGAGAACCGCATCGAATGGATTTTCGCGATACAGATGCAATTCTATTTCATTGTCAGCTACTTTTCGTGGCGGGAAACGCAGTTCAGCCTGTCATTCGATGCGGGCGCATCGGGCCGATAGGCGCGGTGCCCGGCCCAACAAATCCCCCGTCAATGAAACGGATCTGCAAAATCCGGATTCTTCAATACAGATTCATCGGTCAACGATTCCAGAAATGCAATCAGGTCCGCCCTCTCCTGCGCTGTCAGTTCGAAGCCCCTGACAAACTCCGACCGGTAGGGATTGCGGCTGCCATCGCCGGCGTAAGGCCCGTCCTGGATAAGGCGCCCTCCCCGTTCATAGTGATCAATGACTCCGGACAATGACTCGATGCTGCCATCGTGCATGTAAGGTGCGGTAACCGCGATGTTGCGCAGCGTCGGCGCCTTGAAGCGGCCCATGTCCCGGCGCTCGCCGGTCAGATCGTAGAGGCCCGTGTTGTCGGACGGGTAAAGGCCGGCAGCATCGATGTTGTATAGCCCGTTGTTGTGAAAGCCAACGCTCAGCACGACCGTGTCAGCATGCGTGCTGCTGTCGGTGAAACTGAATCCGCCGTGGCAATGAAAACATTCGAGGCGCTCGGAAAAAAACAAATCCAGACCACGTACCTGCCCGGCCGTCAGTGCATTGGTATCCCCGCGAAGGTATCCGTCGTAGGGTGAATCGAATGACACAATCGTTCGAACGAAACTTGCCGTTGCGCGTACGACGTTGAGAACCGAATAAGCATCCTGATCGGCCGGAAACGCGGCCGGAAACGCTTGCCTGTAGTAATCGTCAGAGCGCAACAGTTCTATAATCTCCGATTCACGACCGGCCATTCCCATCTCGATCGGTTGTTCCCCGAACATAGGCGTCAAGGCCTGAACTTCGAGGGTATCGAGCAGGTGATTTGCCCAGGTCAGGCGGGCGGAATAGGCCGAGTTAACCAATGTCATCGCACCTCTCGGATGCAGTTCGCCTGTGGCGCCCACCGAGCGCGCGAGGCCATCGGTGAATGCAAGAGACTGAACGTGGCAGGTAGCGCAGGAGGTGGCGCCGTTCACGGACATTCGCCGGTCGTAGAACAGCCGTTTCCCCAGGGCTGTTTTCGCATCACTCATCGGGTTGTCGGCCGGCACGGACGGCAACGGTATGCCGTCCGGCAAGCCCCAGTCGTATTTCCTGTCCATGAACAGGCTGGCGAACGCAATCGCGACCACGGCGGCAACTGCGCCCGCTGCAAGTACGATCCTCCGGCTGCTCATTCGCGCGTACCGACACGAAACGCCGGAGCGCCACCCTTGATTTCACCTGTCTCGAAATCGATGCCCAGTGCGTCAAAGGGTTTTTCACATTCCTTTTCCGCCGGTCCGGAGGAACAGTCGGAGGGCACGCCGTCTTGCAGGTCGATGGCCACAACCAGTTCGAGAAGGTCGATGACGACGACATCTTCTCCCGGCCGGTAGGAAGGCAGACGGATCTCCGGCCGGTTGCCCGTGCGGCAACCGCTGCCGTCGGTGGCCGTTCCTTCGCAGCGGGAACTGCCGAGGTGCAGCCAGAAGCCGTCATGCACGCTGGCGACACCGGCACGCAGAAACTTGTATCCGGTTCTCCAATGCCAGTGCATAAACGAGTATCCCAACGGCGGGTCGGCCAGAAGGGGATCCGCGTGGTTAAGACGTTCCGGCACGCCCACCCGAAAGCTGAGGCCGGTGTAATTCCCTGCAGCGGCATGCCCACGCACCAGTGTATTGATCTGTTGCGTGCCGTTCAGACAGTTCCCATCGCCGCTCTCGAAATCGAGCAACGCTACCTCGTCACTCTGCCATAGCGGATCAGCCTGCAGCGTCACTGGAGACTCGTCACCCTTCGCAGTCAGCAGCCGCACATCGTGGATGTAGAACCGGAGATCGGTTAACGCGATGTCCGCAATTTCGCTATCGCAGGAGATCTGCCGATCGCCGAAACGCACTTCGAACGGGATTTCGACCGGCTGTTGCGGTGCGGAACAGCCCGCAATCGATGACGCCCCCAGCACGAGCCAGTAACGGAATGCGAGGGAATGGACAACTTGAAAAATCACGGCCTGATTCCGCAGATGAGCACGCCAGCAAAGCGTGCAGCAGGTCAAGCTTGCCGGGCGCAGCGCCTCAGGACAAGCGGCTCATCCGCCGGCTTTGAATATCTGCACGTCGTCCTCGTCACCGTCCGTACCCAGATAATCGAGCACGCCTGTGGCAAGGAGGTCGGTTGAAGCCTGCACGACTGAAAGCTCGGTCTGTACCTCGCGCAACCTGCCCTCGGAGCGGGCATTTTCTGTTGCTCGCTCCGTCAGTTCTTCGCGAAGTTCACGAGTCTTCTTGACGGAACCCCTGAGGTCGTCCCGAAGCTGCTCGACCGTGCTCGTCTGCCGGCCAAGCGCAGTGTCTCTCTCTTTGATCGTCTTGCGTGCCTCGGTCAGTTCGCCGGTCGCTTCATCGAGCCGTGCCTTGACCTTTTCGCCCGCGGACTGAGCAACCCGGACATCTGCCTCCAGCGAACGAATTCGCGCGTCGCGCGGATCCTCTTTCCTGGCCCTGAGTCGCGAGCTGATAAAGCTCCCGATCTTGGCCACGATCCAGCCCGACAGGAATGCGATGACTGTCGCGACGATCAGTGGCTCGGGAATCTCAGGGAACATTGCCGAAATCCGCTAGTGCTTTGGCAACGTTCTAGATTATGCGCTTTTAACCCCGATAGAAGGACGCGGTTCTCACTCCGGCGGCCGCGCGGCGATGGTCAGCGTCGTGGATCGGCCGCTTGGGACAGATTCTCGTTTCATAGTTTTTTATTATTAAACAGTAATCTAAAGAATGTTCTTGAAGTTAGTTCTCATATTCGCGCAGGTCAGGTTTGCCCACGCCGCAGGGCATCTCGCGCCAGATCCGGGAAGTCGGTGAAAAAACCGTCGACGTTCAGAACCCCGGCAAACCAGTCAATCATTTCGTCGAAAGAGCCGAATCCCGTGGCCAGGGCGTCAACCCGAAAGGTATAGGGATGTACGACCAGGCCCGCGGCGTGCGCAGCACTGACCAGGCCGGTCGAAACCGGATGGCCGTCGATGTCGGCGAGAGTGTAAAGCTGCCCAAGCCAGGGTCCGATGCCGTCGACGTATCGCGCAGCCTCGCGCAACCCCTGCGCCGTCCTCAGTCGCGCGTAATCCGTATCCGACTCACCGTGGTCGTTGTCGCCGATCAGCTGCACGAGTTTGAGGTCGGAACCGAGGTCCTGCCGCACGCGGCGCAGTTCTCGCGCATCGAAGCATTGCAGGTATACGGGATCCGTCCGACGCCGGAAACCCTGCGCGTCGAGAGCCCGAAGCACGAGCGTCGAGAGATCGACACCCTCCTCCCGGTGCCAGGCAGGCGCCTTGATTTCCGGATAGATGCCGACACGGCGACCGGTCGATTGACAGAGACCGCGAATCATTTCGAGTTCCTCTTCGAAAGTCGCGATGCGAAAACGTGCCAAACTTGTCGGAAAGCGCCTGGAAAAGACGGCCGAACCGTCCGCGTTGCGGCGCTCGTGTACATTCAGCGTTCTCAGTTCGGACAGGTCGAAATCCCGCACATAATATCGTCCGTCGCCGCGATGACGCGTTGGAAAGCGTGCGGCGACATCCGTCACCCGGTCGAGATGGATGTCGTGCAGGACAACCAGGGCGTCGTCACGAGCCACCACCACGTCCTGTTCCAGGAAGTCGGCGCCCATGCCGAGGGCGAGCGCCTTTGCCTCCAGGGTGTGCTCCGGCAAGTAGCCCGACGCACCGCGATGGGCGATGACGAGCGGTTTCTTCTGCGTCGTGTGCAATGTCGGAGTGCGGCTTCAGTCGCCGGCACCTTCCTTAATGAACTCAAGTTAAATAGGCCATCAACGACCTGGTATCAAAGCCGTTGTCCGTCATGTCAGGGAAAATCGATCACATCCCAGCGTGCCGTATCCTCGAGACGCGCCTGGCGACGCAGCGCGTCGGCCATTTCACGCGAGTTCCATTCGATATGCTCGTTGACCCGCTCGATCAGTTCCTTTGGAGTCTCGCTCACGCCGCCGAAGGGCCGGACCGCGATCGTCGGTATATCGTTGGCGTCGGCAACATCCATCTGAAAGCGGACCAGGTCGCCTCTTTGCATGTAGTGGCTTGCCAGCACGACGACGGCTTCGGCTTCCTTGATCTGCGAAATCAGCTCTTCCTTGATAGCCTCCATGCCGCCGCTCGCCGGAACATTCTGCGGTTTGCTGCAATTGATGTAGAAAAAACGGTCCACGCCTTCGAGGAACTCGAAAAATCTGAGATAGTCCTCATCCTCGGCGAAGCCGTGGGTCACATATACCCGGATCGGATTATTTTCATACACCGTTCTGTCCCCAGCTCTGGTTATGGACGGTAGTTTAACGAATCTGGGCGTGAGCTGGCCAGCCGCGGCAGTGCGCGTCGCTGACTGCGAGCATATTCCCCCAGGGGCCGTGTATGATCGGCGCAGCATGCGCCTCCTTCTTTATAACATCCGTTACGCTGTCGGCGCCGGGGTATCGATGCATATGCCGCTGCCCGGCGCCGGCTATATCCTCGGCAATCAAAGCGTCCTGCCGGAGATCACGACCTTCATTCGCGCAGCGAAGCCCGACATTGTCGGCCTGATCGAAGTCGACACCGGGTCGATACGCAGCCGGAGGGTGAACCAGGCGGAAAAAATCGCAGCCGACCTGGGCCTCAACACTTCCTACGAAATCAAATATGGAGAGAAATCGATCAACCAGCTCTTGCCCATTATTCGAAAACAGGGCAATGCGTTTCTTGCCTCCCCGAACGTGCATGGAGAGACCTTTCACTACTTCGACACCGGTATTAAACGGCTCATCATCGAACTGGAACTGGAACGGTTTGCCGTATTTCTTGTGCATTTGTCGTTAAAGTATCGACATCGGCACCTGCAGCTTCGCAAACTTTATGACCTCATCTCCGTGACGAAAAAGCCGGTGATCGTTGCCGGCGACTTCAATACATTCTGGGGCGAGAACGAAATCTACCTGTTTATGCGAGCGGCGGGCCTGAAGAGCGCGAACACGAGTCACCTCCCCTCCTACCCCAGCCGCTCGCCGCGGAAAGAACTCGACTTCATTCTGTACCAGGAGGGTATTACCGTGACCGGTTTCGACGTGCCGAGAGTTCGAATGTCCGATCACTTGCCGCTCATCTGCGACTTCGAGGTTGCCTGAACGATGGAAATAACGCACTGGCGAGTCGAGTCGGATAACAACGGCGTTGTCTGGCTTTGTATCGACAAGGCCGACGGTAGCGCCAACGTGTTGTCGGGACCGGTGCTTGCGCAGCTCGCCGCGATTATTAAACCGTACAAGAGCGACCCGCCGCGCGGCATCGTCATTCATTCCGGCAAGGCCAATGGCTTTATCATGGGCGCCGATATCAATGAGTTCACGGAAATTGGAAGCACGGAAGATGCCTACAACCTGATTCGATCGGGCCAGCAGGTATTGGGCGAACTCGAAGCGCTGCGTTGTCCGACGGTGGCTGCCATCAACGGATTTGCACTCGGCGGCGGCCTTGAGCTGGCGCTGGCCTGCGATTATCGGCTGGTGCTACAGACCGACAAGGCCATTCTCGGGCTTCCCGAAGTACAGCTTGGTATCCATCCGGGCTTTGGCGGCACTGTCCGCGCGGTGCGTATCGGCGGCGTGCGCGCCGCAATGCAACTGATGCTGGCGGGGCAACCGATTACACCGGCCAAAGCCAGGCGGCAGAACCTCATCGACCGGATCGTGACGCCGGATAACTGGAAGCAGGCCGCGCGGGAGATGATTGCTTCGGCAAGGAAGCCCGCGCGAGCCCCCTTGCTGGACCGTTTGTTGAATCTTGCTCCACTTCGGCCGCTGGTCGCGCGCAAGTTGAGAAGTGAAGTCGCAGAGAAAGCGCGCCCGGACCACTACCCGGCGCCATACGCGATCATTGATTTGTGGGTTCGTTACGGAGCGTCGGAGCAAGACGGATATGAGCCTGAAGCGCGATCGATCGCGGAACTGATGTGCACGGCCACTTCGCGCAATCTCGTGCGTGTGTTTTTTTTGCAGAATCGCCTGAAGTCCCAGGGCGGCAAGCCGTCAAGCCGGATCGAACGCGTGCATGTCGTTGGAGCCGGCGTAATGGGCGGCGACATCGCGGCGTGGTGCGCGCTGCGAGGACTCGAGGTGACCCTGCAGGACCGCGGGCCGGAATATATCCGCCCCGCCATCGAAAGGGCTGCCAGGTTGTTCGGCAAAAAGGTTCGCGATGACAAGGAGCGAAAGAGAACATCGGCACGGCTGCAACCGGACGCGGCCGGCACCGGCATCGCCAGAGCCGACCTCATCATCGAAGCCATCTTCGAAAACGCCGAAGCGAAGAAAGAGCTCTACACGGGGTTGCAGTCCTCGATGAAGCCCGACGCCCTGCTCGCAACCAATACATCCAGCATCCGGCTGGAAGGATTGCGCACGGCGCTGGATCGGCCTGAACGGTTCATCGGTCTGCATTTCTTTAATCCGGTCGCCAGGCTGCCGCTGGTCGAGATCGTTCGCTGCGACGATACTCCGCAGGAGGTTCTGGACGTGGCATTCGCGTTTGTCAAAGCCATCGGAAAGTTTCCGCTCGAATGCCGAAGTTCGCCGGGTTTCGTCGTCAATCGCGTTCTTGGCCCCTACATGGCCGAAGCGCTGTACCTCGCCGAAGCGGGCGTCGCGCTCCCGGAAATCGATCGGGCAGCGGAAGAGTTCGGCATGCCGATGGGTCCGATCGAACTCCTCGACAGCGTCGGCCTCGACGTCGCGTTGCATGTCTCGACCGTTCTGGGCAGTGCGTTCGACAAGCCTGTTCCGCCACAGCTCGCACGGATGGTAGAGAAAAAGCAGTTCGGCCGAAAATCCGGAAAGGGCTTTTACGTCTGGGAGGACGGTAAAGCCGTGAAATCGCACGACCCGGCGGAAGCGGGTACCGCGGCACCGGACGATATTCGCGACCGGCTGATGCTGCCGCTGATCAACGAGGCGGTGGCCTGCCTGCACGAAGGCGTGGTCGCCGACGCCGATCTGCTCGATGCCGGAGTGATTTTCGGCACCGGATTTGCGCCCTTCAGAGGCGGTCCGCTGAAGTACGCAAGGGACCGGGGAACGGACGAAATCCGGCAAACGCTGCGAGGGCTGCAGAAACAGTACGGCGACCGTTTCCGTCCGCATTCAGGCTGGTCGGCACTTTAAAGATCACCCACGCGTCACAGCGCAACTTGATAAACTGTGCACCGCTTCACGGTGCGGGACGCTGACGGTATCGGAACTCCATAAATTGAAGGTAGAATAACGGCTTAGCCCGGGCTTCAAACTAATACGCCGAGCGACCCACCGGGTACAGGAACGGCTCGCTCTGGCGGCGAGCCAGGCCCGCTGCAACGTGGCCTTAAAGCAACGTAATAATTCGAGCGCACAGGATGAAAAATGAAGGACGAGCAGCTGAATACTGAACTGCTCAAGAGCTTTTCCCCCCTGGATGGACTGAAGCGGGACAACCTGGCTGCACTGGCAAGAAAAGTGCAGATCCGCGAGTTGTCGCCGCAACAAATCCTGTTCAAAGAAGGCGATACGGAAAAGCGTACGGTCTATATCCTGTCGGGTTCCCTGGAACTGATCGATCAGGGACAGATCCAGGAGGTGGTCGAGGGCGGCAAGGAGAGCGCCAGGAATCCGGTGTCGCCGATGTTTCCGCGGCGTGTGACGGCCAAGGCCCGGGACCGTGTGCAGTACATCTCGATCGACAGCGATTTGCTGGACGTCATGCTGACCTGGGATCAGACCGGTTCGTATGAAGTTTCCGAATTGAAAGGAAACTCCGACGCCGGCAGCGACGACTGGATGACCATGCTGCTGCAGACGAAGGCTTTTCACAAGATCCCGCCCGCCAATATCCAGGCGATCTTCATGCGCATGCAGCAGATCAACTACAAGGCGGGCGACGTAGTCCTGAAACAAGGCGCCGAGGGCGATTATTTTTACGTCCTTACGCGCGGCAAAAGCCTCGTTACCCGGGAGACTCCATTAAACAAGGAAGGCATCAAGCTCGCGGAACTGTCGGTTGGCGATACGTTCGGGGAAGAAGCACTGATTTCCGACGCGAAGCGGAACGCCACCGTCACCATGATCACCGACGGCGCGGTCATGCGCCTCGGCAAAGAAGACTTCAAGCGGTTACTGAATGAACCGATGCTCGACTGGGTTACCCTGCCCGAAGCCGAGGAAATCGTCCGGAATGGCGGGCACTGGCTGGATGTGCGTTTACCGAGCGAATTCGAGAACCATCATTACGACAAGGCGATCAACGTTCCGCTCTATTTCATCCGGCTTAAAATCAATACGCTCGATTCGAAGAAGAAATATGTGGTCTGCTGCGACACCGGAAGGCGCAGCTCGGCCGGAGCGTATATTCTGAGCGAACGGGGTTACAACGTGTACGTGCTGCGTGGCGGAATCAATTCGGGCCAGCACTGACCGCGTTGTTCATTTCTGCGGGCCTACATCGTGTGGGTCGGTTTATCGCCGCCTAACGCGCCGGCCAGGTAATTTTCGATTTTTTTCTGCGTATTACCCTGATCCTGATCGCTGAATTGCACGCCGATGCCTGCCGTTCTCTTTCCCTGGGCGCCCTTCGGCGTCATCCAGATCACAGTGCCTGCCACGGGGATTTTTTCTTCCTCGCCCATCAGGTTCAACAGCATGAACACCTCGTCGCCCAGCCGGTAAGAACTGTTGGTCGGAATGAAGAGCCCGCCATTTACGACAAAGGGCATATATGCGAGGTACAGCGCGCTCTTGTCCTTGATGGTCAGAGTAAGTAAGCCGGGCTTTGTCATGACGCGTTCACCTTCCCGTCGGGGATCGGCAGCACACCGCCCCGGATAAATTTGTTACCGCAATGCTGCAGGCCCTGCGCCCAGTCGATCAGCAGGCTTTCAAGCGTCAGCTGAACATTAAAAGAGCCTGCCGGCTGGCTCCGCACGCGGTTGATGACGTCTAGATAGCAGAACAGATTTCGCCTGTCTATGCGGTTCAGCACAGATTCCGCGACGCTCCCGGCGCATGCAGAACCCGCGCTGCCGCTCGCCCGGTGTATGCACTGTTGGACCTGACGGACTATCCAGCCCAGCACGAAATCCGGCTCGTATTGATACCAACGGGCGGCCACATCGAGCGGCGACTGCCGCCGTTCGGCGACCTGGACGAAATCCCGCGCCATCGCATCCGTCAGGTCCAGGCGTTCCCGCGCCTCGATTGCGGCAAGCGGCGCGTTGCCGGCCATCGCCAGCGCGGCCGGCCAGTTTGCGGCCGGTTGCAGGCGGTTGAGCCACGCCAGGCTCACGTCGTCCGGCGGTGTGGCGATGGTCACGCGCTGGCAGCGGCTCAGAATCGTGGCCGGCAATCCTCCGAGCCGGTCGGCCACGAGCAGCAGCAGCGTGTCACCCGGAGGTTCCTCCAGGGTCTTGAGCAGGCTGTTGGCGGCGTTGCCCGTCATCGCATTCGCCGGTTCGATGACGGCGACCTTGGCTCCGCCCTCGTAGCTCGTCAGGCAGAGATCGGCGACGAGTTCACGAATCTGGTCGATATGGATCGTATGCTTGCCCTCGAGCGGCCGCAGCCAATGCAAATCCGGGTGCTGCGGAAGCGGCGCCGGGTGCTGATACCCGGGCAGCGCTGCCGCGGCCATCCCGAGTCGTCGCTGCGCAATCCACAACGCGGCAGCACGCTTGCCCACTCCTGGCGCACCCGCGAGCAGCAGCGCGTGCGCCGGCCGGCCGCCCTCAGCGGCGCCGAGCCAGGCGTCGGCTAACGGGCCTAACCACGGCAATTCAAGTTTATTTAACAAAGTAGTACACGACTAACTTTAAGTATTTTCTAAGCCAGAATCCGCTGCATGGCCCGCTCGATATCGGCCTTGACCCGGGACAGAGGCTGCCCGGCGTCCACGACCGCGAAGCGCTGCGGCTCGGACGCAGCCTGCCGCAGGTAAGCTTCGCGGACGCGGCGGTGGAATTCCGCCTGTTCGGTTTCCAGCCGGTCGGTTTCGCCGCGTTTCTCGGCGCGGCCCATGCCCACGTCGGGCGGCGCATCCAGCAGTATCGTCAGTGCCGGCTGTAAATCCCCGTGCACCCATTCTGCCAGCGTCTCGATCCTGGCCCCGTCCTGGCCGCGGCCGCCTCCCTGGTACGCGCGGGTCGTGTCGGTGAAGCGGTCGCACACGACCCAGGTCCCCGCGTCGAGCGCCGGCCGGATGACGTTATTGATGTGCAGCGACCGGGCCGCAAAGAACAACAGCAGTTCCGCCTCGTCCGGCAACGGCTCGTCGCCGTGTTCGAGGAGCATGCCGCGTATTCGTTCAGCCATCGGCGTGCCGCCGGGTTCGCGAGTCTGCAGGACCGCATGTCCGTTTCGCCGGATCAGGTCGCAAACAAGCTCGATATTGGTCGACTTGCCGACGCCTTCACCGCCTTCTACCGTGATGAACTTACCGCGATCCATCGCGTTCCGCAGTTTTGCGACGGGCGTCCCGGCGGCGTGCGAGGAATTCCGCGACGGCAACGTCGTGCTCCGCTTTGGTTGCCGAAAACCTGTGGCTGCCGTCGCCCAGACCGGTGGCGACAAAATAAAGTTCCGGCCCGGGCGCGGGATTCAGCGCCGCATGAATCGCCGCTCTGCCGGGCAATGCGATCGGCGTAGGTGGCAAACCCGAACGCGTGTAAGTGTTGTACGGGGTGTTCATCTGCAGGTCGCGCCGCGTCAGATTGCCGTCGAAGTCCGGTCCCATGCCGTAGATAACGGTCGGATCCGTTTGCAGACGCATACCTTTTCGCAAGCGCCTGACGAACACGCCGGCGATTTTCGCCCGCTCGTCCTCGCGCGCTGTTTCGCGCTCGACGATCGATGCCAGAATAAGGGCCTGGTAGGCATCGGAAAGCGGCAGGTCTCCAGCCCGCCTGCTCCACTCCTCTTCCAGCGTGTCTGCCATCATCCGATACGCCTGTCGCAGTACTTCCATGTCCCTGGCTCCCTTCGGAAAACGGTAGGTCTCCGGCAAAAACAAGCCTTCCGGGTGCGTCGCCTCCGACCCCAGCACCTGCCGCAGTTTCTCCCAGTCATCGTCACCGACGCTCTGCAGGACCGCCTCATGGCGTCGAAGACCGCTGAGCAGGTCGCGGTAGGTCCAGCCCTCCACGATGGTGAATGAATGAAGACGCACGTCGCCTGTAACAAACTTCCGCAGCAGTTGCGGCGGTGTAGTGCCGGCTTCTATGCGGTACTCGCCGGCGTGAACCTTGTTGGCATCACCTGTCAGTCGCGCGTACCAGCGGAAAACCCGCGGATGACTGATGACACCCCGTCCTCCCAGATCGTCGCTTACGGCAGCAAACGCGCTCCCGGGAGCAATCTCATAGGAGAGACCTTCGCCCGATACGGCGACAGGCGCGTCGAGGAAGCGCCACACTTGCCACGCGACGAAGATCATGGCGGCTGCGGCGATGACTGAGCCGGTGTAGAGAATTCGTTTCACGTTCGACAGATCTTCAGTGTCGTCTTATCCGCGTTACTGCGGCGCGGCGCAACCGGCCCGTGCCCGGGTAGTGAAGCATATGACGACGGTCGGGTGTCAAAACCCACGGCCTGTCCCCGTTGAGTGTTCCTGCGCGTCCTCAGGCCAGCCTGCGAAACACAAGGCTGCCGTTTGTCCCGCCGAAACCGAATGAATTCGAGATCACAATGTCAACGCTCGCGTCCCGCGCCTCATTCGGCACGTAATCCAGATCGCATTCCGGATCCTGCGTATCGAGATTGATGGTAGGCGGCAATACCCGATCGCGGATTGCGAGTATGGAAAAAATCGACTCTGCCACGCCGGCCGCACCCAGCAAGTGACCGGTGACCGATTTGGTCGAACTGACCGCGAGCTTCCGCGCAGCATCGCCGAACGCGCGCTTGATGCCGACGGTTTCGCCGATATCGCCAGCTGGCGTCGACGTTCCGTGCGCATTCAGGTAATCGACCTCGGACGCATTGATACCGGCGTCGTGCATCGCGGCTACCATGCATTTCCTGGCGCCTTCCCCGTCGGCCGGCGGCAGGGTGATGTGGTAGGCGTCGCCACTCATCCCGAAACCGATCAGCTCCGCATAAATACGCGCGCTGCGGGACCTGGCGTGTTCGTATTCTTCCAGCACGACGCAGCCCGCGCCGTCGCTCAGGACGAAGCCGTCCCGATCGAGGTCGAATGGCCTGCTTGCGGCTTTCGGATCGTCATTCCTTGTCGACATGGCCCGCGCCGAACAGAATCCGCCGATCGCGAGCGGCGTCGTCGCACATTCGGCGCCGCCTGCAAGCATGACGTCGGCATCACCGTATGCAACTGTGCGTGCCCCGATGCCGATGCAATGCGTCGAGGTTGTGCACGCAGTGACGATCGCGAGATTCGGGCCGGTGATGCCATGGATCATGCTGACGTGTCCGGACACCATGTTGATGATGCTGCCCGGAATGAAGAACGGCGATATCTTTCGCGGACCGGAGTCCAGGTACTTCCGATGATTCGTTTCGATGGTCTGCAGACCGCCGATGCCGGCGCCCATCGCGACACCGACACGGTGGCCGTTTTCGGCATTTATTTCGAGCCCGGAATCGCTGAGCGCGTCGGTACAGGCGGCAATGCCGTAATGCATGAAAGTGTCCATCTTTCGTGCATCGCGCGGCGGCAAATACTTCGCTACTTCGAAGTCCCTGACTTCGCCGGCGATCCGGGTGGTGAACAGACTGGCATCGAAAGCCTCGATCGGCCCGATCCCTGAGTGGCCATCGCGAACGTTCTGCCAGGCTTTTTCCAGCTGGTTTCCGACAGGGGAAATCAGTCCCATGCCGGTTACAACGACGCGTCGTTTGCTCAACAAATTATCCAAATAGCCGAAGGGGCTGCCAGTGGCTTCGATACCAGAGAACGCGGGCGCGACCGGCCATCGCACCCTCAATCAAACACTGTCGCCCGGTCGAGATGGCCGGATCACATTGGCGAGTGTCAGGAATCGCTGCGGCGAGCGGTCACGAAATCAATGGCTTGTTGCACCGTCGTGATTTTTTCCGCCTCTTCATCAGGGATTTCCGTTTCGAATTCCTCTTCGAGAGCCATAACCAGTTCAACCGTATCCAGCGAATCGGCGCCCAGGTCGTCGACGAATGATGCGTCATTCGTCACTTCTTCCTCTTTCACCCCCAATTGCTCGGCAACGATGCTTTTAACTTGTTCTTCAATACTGCTCATAGTGATCGCTTCTCCTCAGGAAGTGACTTCGAAAAAAATCCGGGTCAGCTGAGCCGGGTGTTCGGGCGCCGTTCTGTCCCTGTCAATCGCTCCGGCGCGGCGTCTGTCATTGTGAAACGGCGCCGTTTGCAGAGATGTAAGTTCTTGATAATTCAAGCCCCCGGCAACACCGCGGGACGGTATTGTAAGTGAAAGCCATGTGGCAATCTACAATCGCGGAAACCATTCCTAGACCATCAGCATGCCGCCGTTGATATGCAGAGTCTCACCGGTGATATACGCCGCGGCGTCCGACGCCAGGAATGTCACCGCCGCCGCGATGTCCGACGCTTCACCAAGCCGCCCGAGGGGTACCTGCGCCAGCATCGCCCGACGCTGGTCGTCGCCCAGCACCCTGGTCATATCGGTATCGATGAAGCCGGGGGCCACGACATTTACGGTGATCAGACGCGAGCCGATTTCCCGCGCCAGCGATTTCGAGAAGCCGATCGTGCCAGCCTTGGCGGCGGCGTAATTGGCCTGGCCCGCGTTTCCCATGACTCCGACAACCGAGGCGATGTTGATGATTCGGCCGTACCTTGCTTTCATCATGCCCCGCAGGCTCGCCTTGCACACCCGGTAGGTGCCGGAAAGATTCGTGGCAAGCACCTCCTCCCATTCCTCCGTTTTCATGCGCAACAGCAGGTTGTCTCGCGTAATGCCGGCATTGTTCACCACGATGGTGGGCGCTCCTTCCCTGTCCTGCACCTCTGCGAAAAGGGCCTGGACTGAATCGTCATTCGCTATGTCCAGCACCGCGCCCCGCCCCTGCGCACCCAGGGATTCGGAAATACGCGCGGCGCCTTCAGGGCTCGTCGCCGTTCCGACGACCGTGGCCCCGACGTCGGCCAGCGCGTCGGCGATCGCCGCACCGATGCCGCGCGATGCGCCCGTGACCAGGGCCACGCGACCCTTCAGAACGTCCGCCTTGAATAAGCCTGTCATCGGTCCGGCTCCCTTTTATGTGTCCATTCTTAATGGTTGATTGCGAATAGCTCGCCAGCCCGCATTACTCATGAACGGTTTGAGGCCAGCGCAGCATCCATTGCCTCGGGCGTGTCGATGCAGATCGCCGGAACGGAACGGTCGATTCGTTTCGCGAGCCCGGTGAGGACTTTGCCGGGTCCGCATTCGATGATCGACGAACTGCCGCGGCCGATCAGGTCGCGGATCGTCTCGGACCAGCGTACCGGACTGTAAAGCTGCTTGGCGAGGCCGGCCCGAATCTGGTCGGCGTTGTCGTAGATACGAACATCGGCGTTGCCGATTACCGGTATCGACGGTGGCGACAAAGCGGCATTCTTTAACGATTGCGCCAGTTGTTCCGCCGCGGGCCGCATCAGTTCGCAGTGGGACGGGACGCTCACGCTGAGGAGCATGGCGCGCTTCGCGCCGGCGGCTTTTGCATGGTCCGCGGCCCGTTCGACGGCGGCGCGCTCGCCGGCAATGACAACCTGCCCGGGCGAGTTGAAATTGACGGCGCTGACGATCTCTCCCTGCGCCGCACTTCGGCATGCGTCGATCACGGCGTCATCGTCGAGGCCGAGGATTGCGGCCATCGCGCCCTTGCCGGCCGGCACGGCGGCCTGCATCAGTTCCGCGCGGCGCTGGACGAGTTGCAGGGCGTCTGCAAACGGCAGCGCGCCGGAACAGACGAGTGCGCTGTACTCGCCGAGACTGTGACCGGCCATATGTGCCGGCGCGTCGCCACCGGCGCCGACCCAGGCGCGCCATGTTGCGACGCCTGACGCCAGCATGGCGGGTTGCGTGACGCGCGTTTCGTCCAATCGCGCAGCCGGCCCGTTTTGCACGACATCCCACAGATCGTAACCGAGCGTATCGGCAGCTTCGGCAAACGTGTTGCGAATATCGTCGTACTGCGCAGCAAGCGCGTCGAGCATACCGATTGATTGCGATCCCTGACCGGGAAATACCATGGCAAGCGTCAATGCTTCGCTCCGTAGAAAAAACTCGTCATATCTATGACCATCGTGCAACTCTGATGCGCATGAGGCCCGCGGCGATTATGCCCGCGATAGCACCGTAAAGGTGTGCATTTACGACGACCGGCCCGCCCGCGGAGCTTTCGGAGCCGGGCAGCGGACCCGCCAGTTGTTCGTAGGCGATTTTCGCCGCGATCACGAGAGCGAGTGCAATCGATTCCACCGGCGTGTTGCCGAGTCGACTGACGATGCCCGCGACCAGCACTGCGTGCAGCAGACCGGACATGCCGACGTACCAGTCGAGTCCCGGATCGAGAAACCAGAAACCGAGATCGATGGCCGCGATGGAGAACACCATGACGAAGAACCATTGGCGGCTTGAACAGGCGCTGCCAACAAGGAACCAGACCACGGCGAGGCCTGTCAGATTGAGAATCACGTGCGGCAGACCCAGGTGCGCGAAGTGCCCGGTGATCAATCGCCACAGGTCGCCTTCAGCGATACCCGTTCGGTCGTAACGGAGCAGCATCCGCGCGGCCGGGCCCGGAATGGCCGCCAGAACGGAAAATGCCGCCAGAATCAGCGGAACCCGCCAATCGGTACTGCGTCTCAGAATGGATCGATCGGCGGCGTCGAAAGCCTGTTGTAAGCCCATGTTTGATATACTGACGTCTATCAAGATAACGCGTCAACGCGGACGTAGGTCGCCGCCGACGCAGCATCCGGAGCATTACAGTGCAGAGAGTCAAACTTCGCCCTGCTGAACCAGGCAGCGAGCCATGCCGCCAGCGAGGATTTACGCTGATCGAGATCATGGTCGTCGTGGTCATTCTCGGCATTCTGGCGGCAATCGTCGCGCCGAACGTCATCGGTCGCATAGACAGTGCCCAGATTACCCGTGTTCAGGCCGACCTCAGGGGCATCGAAAACGCATTGAAGTTCTATCGCCTCGACAACTTCACCTACCCGACCAGCGAGCAGGGACTCGAGGCGCTGGTCAGCAAACCGGCCGACCCGAACATCCGTAACTGGAAGCCGGGGGGTTACCTGGATCGGGCGCCGAAAGACCCTTGGAAGAATCCTTACCTCTATCTGAATCCCGGCAACCACGGCGAGATCGACATCTACACGCTGGGCAGGGACGGCCGCCCGGGTGGTGAAGGGCTCGACGCAGACCTCGGCAACTGGGAACTCGAATAATCCCGCCCATGATGCCTGCCGTTCGCTCAGCATCGAACAGAACGGGCGGTTTCACCCTGATCGAACTGCTGGTCGTCGTACTGATTATGGGCATCGTAAGCGCGATGGTGCTGTTGTCGTTCGGCATACTCGGCGACGACCGCGCATTGCAGCAGCAAGCGCGTCGCATGTCGTCGCTGGTCGAACTTGCGACCGACGAGGCGATGATGCAAGGCCGCGACTTCGGACTCGAATTCATGCAGCACGGTTACCGCTTCGTCGAACTCGATCCGGTGCTGAATCAGTGGCACGAAGTCATCGGCGACGATCTGTTACGGCCACGTCAACTCGAAGAAGGTATGGAGTTCGAGTTGCACCTCGAAGACCGCCCGGTCGAACTCGACGAGCAAGCCGCAGCCATCGAGGCTGACGAGGAGACCGACAATCCTGATAACGACGATCGTACCGATGATCGTGCCGACTATCTGCCGCATATACTGATTCTGTCGAGCGGCGACGTGACGCCGTTCAACCTTCGCCTCGTTCGGTGGGCCGACCGGTCGGAGGTATTCATCGAAATGACCATGCTGGGTGAAATCGAGATAAAGACCCGCGAGCAGGTAAATGGGCAGGCAAATCTCTGATTCGCGCCGATCGGCGGGCTTTACGCTGATCGAAGTGATGGTCGCGCTCGCCATCGCTGCGTTGTCGCTGACGGCGGTGGTGGCTGCGATGAGCCAGATGGTCGATGCCGCAAACAGCATGAAGGATCGCACCTACGCAAGCTGGATTGCGCAGAACAAGATCGCTGAGTTGCGCCTGTCGAACGTCGTACCCGAAGTCAGCGAAGATTCGGGTGATGTCGAATACGCCGGTCTCGAATGGACATGGCGCGCGACGATTTCAGAGACTGGAGTCGAGAACCTTTTCCGCGTGGATGTCGCGGTATCGTTCGTCGACTCTGACGATATTATCCGTACGGTAACGGGATTCATCGGTGAGCCCGGGATCCCGGGCCAGAGCAACATTGCCTGGACCTCGAGTTCGCTCGCCGCCGGGGAAGACAGCTGACCGCGCGGCGCAATCGCGCATTCACGCTGGTCGAGGTTCTCGTTGCCCTCGCCATCTTCGGCATACTCGCCGCCATTGCGTACGGGACGTTGAGCCAGACGCTGTCGAATGCCGACATCCTGACAGTGCGCATGCAGCGCCTGCAGGCGGTGCAACGAACGATGCGCTACCTGACCGAGGACTTCATGCAGCTTGCGCCGAGACCCGTACGCGAGGATCTCGGAGATATCTTCGGCCCGGCGCTGCACACCGACGTCCAGGCCGACTTTGCCGTCGAACTGACGCACGGAGGGTGGAGCAATCCTGCCTCCCTGCCCCGCGGCACCTTGCAGCGCGTCGCCTATCGCCTTGAAGAAGATGAGTTGGTCCGCTACCACTGGACGGTGCTCGATCGAACGCTCAGCAACGAACCGGCCGGGCGGGCATTGCTGGACGAGGTGGACAGCATCGCCTTTCGTTTCATGCAGGACAATGGCGAATGGACCGAGCAATGGCCTCCCGAGAATCGGCCGGGCATGCTCGGCATGCGCCAGCGGCCGCGGGCGGTGGAAATCGTGCTGACGCTGGCGGATGCCACCGAGATTACGCGGCTACTCGAGGTAGCCCCTTGATGGACAAGCAGCCTCGGCGAGGCACCGGGAATCGCGGCGTCGCGCTCATTACTGCGATGCTGATCAGCGCACTTGCCAGCATCGTGGCTTACAACCTGGCGTGGGACAACGCGCTCGACGTGCGTCGCACGATGGTGCTGCTCAACCACGACCAGGCGGTACAGGTGGCCCTTGGCGCGGAAAGCTGGGTTGTGGGCATTCTTCACCAGGATATGGAAGACAGCCAGACCGATCACCTTGGCGAAATATGGGCGTCCGAGCTGCCCGGCCTGCCGATTGACGGCGGCGAGTTATTCGGCCGCGTCGAAGACCTGCAGGGCCGCTTCAATGTCAATAACCTGATCGATGAAACCGGCGAAGTGGATCTCGAAGCCCTGGAACGATTTCGCCGCCTGTTGGTCGCGCTCGAACTCGATCCGCGCTTTGCCGGCATCGCGGCCGACTGGCTGGATGCAAATCAGGATGCCGGCTTTCCCGACGGCGCGGAAGATTCAATTTACACGGGCATGACGCCGCCTTATCGCAGCGCCAACCAGCCATTGACCAGCGTCAGCGAACTTGCCGCTCTCGAAGGAATGGACAAGGCGACGTTCGATGTCCTGGCACCGCACGTCACCGCCCTGCCCGGCCGCACCGATATCAACGTCAATACGGCAACGCCCGCAGTCCTGCAATCCCTGGGCGAAAACATGGCGATATCGGCCGTCGAGGCGCTGCTCTCGGAGCGCGAAAACGGTGGATTTACGGATATTCCGACGGCATTCTCATCGCTGGTGGCGCCGGATGTGCTAAACAGTCTCGATGAAGCTACAAATTACTTTCAGTTGACGGTCGTCGTGCGCATCGACACGGTTCGGGTGACCATGTACAGCGTGCTGCTGCGCGGGCCGCGCGGCGACGTGACGCCGATTCTCAGAAGCTTCAGGACCGTGTGAGCGTGGCTGAACACCTGGTAATCCGGATTGGCGAGAGCGCGGATGATCCCGCAAACTGGATGGCCGTGGATGCGAGCGGCGCACGCCGCAGCGCACCTCAAACCGGCCCGCTGTACGCTGCATCCGCCGAAGTGGGAGACCGAAAGGTAATCGTACTGGTGCCCGGCACCGAAGTCCTCACGACGACCGTCGACATTCCCGTGCGCGGCACGAAACTCCAGGCCGCACTGCCCTATGCACTGGAGGAGTTTCTCGCCGACGACGTCGACAAACTGCATTTCGCGGCCGGAACGCGGCGCAGCAGCGGCCGCATCCCGGTATCGGTGGTGAGCAGGGAGAAGCTTGCAGGCTGGCTCTCGAACCTGGCGGGCGCAGGCATCACACCTGCCTCCGTGATCGCCGAAAACTACGGCCTCGCTCGCATACCCGGAACCATCAGCCTGCTCGTTGCGGAAAATCAGATCCTGATCAATGACGGTGCGGATAACGAACTCGTCATGCAGGATGTAAGCCCCGGCGACGCCCTGGCGGCCATAGGCGCCCTGGATGACGGTGACAAGCCTGACGACGGCACCGGCAAGAATGAGAGCAGTGTTGCGATGCCCCGGCACGTACTTGTTTATTGCGAGCCGGGCGACGACGAACGTTACGAGCTGGACTGGATGGCCATGCGGAATGAACTGGAGAGCGTGGACGTCAACCTGCTGCCGGACGGGGTAATGCCGCGTCTCGCGGTGACCGTCGCAACCGGCGCCGGCGTCAACCTGTTGCAGGGCGAGTTCGGCCGCAAGACCGGCTATTCGGGGCTGCTCCAGCCGTGGAAGTATGCGGCGGCCTTGCTGCTCGGCCTGTTCATCGTGGCCGTTGCCGGAAAAGCCGCGCAGTACTATTCGCTCGGCAGGCAGGAAGCCGCATTCAGGCAGCAGTTCAATGCCGAGTACCAGCAAACCGCGCCGGGCACGCCGGCGGTGGAAGACCCGGCATCCATAGTCGCGTCTCTGCGCGCGCGCACCGGCCGCACCGCGGCGCCGCAGGTTTTTCTGCTGTCGCTGGAACATCTCAGCCGAGCGCTCGCGCAAAACAGCGAAGCGCGCATCGAAGCCATCAGCTATCGCGCCGGCGTCGTCGACATTCGCATCACCGCTCCGGACGTTGCGACGCTCGACAGCATTCAGCGCGCCATCGGCGAAAGTGGCCGCTTTACCGCGTCGATACAAGAGACCGGCCAGGAAGGCGAGCGCATTAACAGCCGCATGCAGATACAGGCGAGCGGACCATGAGAACGTGGTTTGCGTCGCTTGAAGAACGCGAACGGCTGTTTGTCGTCGCTGCTGCGGTGATGCTGGCGATCGCCGTATTTTACCTCGCGATCTGGATGCCGCTGGATCGCGGACAGAAGAGTCTCGCGACCAGCATCGATACCTGGCGAGACTCACTCGCGGAACTCAGGGTGCTGAAGAGCAGCATCGGAACATCCGACGCCAGGCGTAACGTACCGGCCGACGTGAATCAGTCGCTGGTCGTAATCGTCGACAATACGCTCCGCGAACGCGGCCTGTATAACTCCCTGCAGCGGAGCCAGCCCACTGCAACCAACGGCATCAGGGTCGAATTCGAGAACGTCGCGTTTGACGATCTCGTGCTGTGGCTTGGCGACCTGAGTTCGCGTTATGGCTTGCAGGTACAATCCGCCAGCTTTTCTGCTGCATCGGAGCAGAACGATGGTCGCGTCAATTCCACGCTGACGCTGGAACGCTGACGAATGACGCCCGGCAATCGCCTGATCGTCGTCGGCATGGCGACGCTGGTTGCCGGACTTGTCGTCACCTTTCCGGCAAGAATAGCCTATCAGTGGTTTGCGCCTCCTGATCTTGTCCTGAGCGGTATCTCGGGTTCCGTATGGACCGGCAAGGCGGTACAAGGCTCAGCCGCAAATTTTTATCTCAGCGATCTGTCGTGGCGATTTCGTCCGTTGTCGCTGTTCACGCTGAAAGCGGCCTTTCGGCTCGCGGCGAAGCCGCCGTCCGGCTTCATCGAGGCCAATGTTGCGGTAGGTCCGGGCGGAGGATTGAGCTTTACCGATCTGGCTGCTGCCGTGCCGCTCGCATCCTTGAACCCGGTTTTGCCCCTGACCGGTATCGAAGGCGACTTGAGCCTGCAGTTCGACCGGCTGGTCATCGACGACGGCTTTCCGACGGATGCCAACGGCACCGTCGGCGTGTCGAATCTCGTTGTGCGTGCCCTGTCGCCGGCCGCACTCGGGGATTATCGCGCGGTACTGCAAACGACCGATGCCGCCATCAGCGGCGTAGTCGAAGACGTCTCTGGCGTTCTGGACATCAGCGGCACCCTGGTTCTGGATCGCGATCGCAAGTATTCATTTGTCGGCAAGATTGCAGCCAACGCGAATGCGCCGGATACGATTCTCGAGCAACTGCGTTTTCTTGGATCGCCGGATCAGCAGGGGCGGCGGGAATTTCGTTTCGAAGGAAGCCTGTGACTCCGCTGGAGCCCGCGAGAGCGGGCGATCAACCGGCGACAGGGCATCGCCCGCTTTCGCGGGCTCCAGCAAATACGAAGGTCGCGGAAACGATCAGTCGACGACGACCTCGCAAAACTCCCGCAGCAACGGAAAATAAAGCGCGGTACGCACCGTGATCGAGGGATCGGCGACCAGGTTCCTGTAGAGGAATGCGTACTTTGTGAGTTGTTGCCGGTAACGGTCGGCCTCCTGTTTGACAAAACCCTCGAGGTCGCCGCCTTCGTGGGTGCTCGCCTTGTAGTCGATGATCCAGTGCACGCCTTCTCCGTCAACGCGGACCCTGTCGATAACAATCGACTCCACCCCGTTGTTCCAGACTCCGGTAACGGGCAACTCCGCAAATCCGTCGCCGGACAGAATCCATCTGCCCTTTTCATCGTCGACAATTCCGCGCAGCGCCAGAAGAGCCCTGTCGCAGACGGCATCCAGGTCCCGCATCGGGACGCCGAGTTCTTTCGCCCAGTTTCGACCCACCGGCGCGAGTCGACCGAGAGGCTCTCCTTCCACCCGCAACTTGCCCGCCGCAATGCGATGCAGCCAGCGGTGCAGGATCGTACCGGCATGACGCGCGATCGAGCCGACCCAGTAAAAGTCCACCTGCCGCTCGACAACAAGCTGCGCCGCTTCCTCAGGGGCTTGCAGGCCCGGCAGTTCAGGCAGCGCCGGTAGTGCGCAACCGTCCTTAAGACGACAAAGTTGCGGCAGTTCCCACACAATCCTCGAGGGTGGCGCCCTCGTCTCGTCTGTCGACGCAGCCCTTGCCTGAAACGCCTCGGCGAATTGGCCTTTGACGGTCGGCCATAGTCTGTGCAGCAAAGTGCCCTTCCGTGGATCGCGAAATCCGTCGCCGTTTTTTGACAGCGCGACGTGTCCCACGAGATGCACAGACCGGCGCGCGCGCGTGCAGGCGACGTAAAGCAAACGATCGGTTTCAAGTCTTTCTTTTTCGCGTTCCGTTGCTTCAATGAAGTTGTGCAACGGATCGGCTTCCAGTTCCGCCCGGGCGCCGACGGGGCTGATGATCATGGACGGACCGTCATCCCTGGCAGGCAGATTCAGCCAGCTCAGTATGGATTTCTGATCCCCTTTCGCCGTCCGGCCCAGCCCATAAACCACGACGTGGTCGAATTGCAGTCCCTTTGCCCTGTGCATCGTCATGATATGCAGACGACAGCCGGGCGCCGACTTGCCGGACACGCGCTCCTGGTCGAGCCTCGTTTCCAGCTCGGCGACATCGTAAACGGTGCCTGCCACGTCGATTCCTTCGAGAACATCGAAAAACCGGTATACGTTCCCGATCTTCTCGTCGTTGCGCAACAACAAAGGTCCGCGAAGCAGGTACCACGCCTGCTCTACTATTTCTCTCAGCGACGCTGTGCCGTGCCCGGCGACAACCGGCGCCAGTTTGACTTTGAATGCCGCCAGCAGAATCCGGGCATCGGACGAGAGCGCCTGCAGCCGCGCATCGTCGTGCAACAATTCCCAGACCGTACTGTGCGCATCATTGAAAACCAGGCTGTGAATATCCGACCACCTGAGCCCGACCCAGGGACCGCGCAACAGTCCAAGCCATGCGATGCGGTCGCCGCGATGCGCCAGCGCCCGCGTCAAAGCGAGTACGTCGATGATTTCGGGCAAATCTGTCAGGCGGTCGATTTCGATTGCCTGATATGCGATCTGCGCCTGGCGCAGCCTCGCCAGAAGCAACGGCAACTGCGTGCGGCTGCGCACCAGTACGGCGGTCGATTGATCCTCGGACGCATCGACGCAACCGCGTATCACAGCGAGGGTGAAGTCTGCTTCTTCCTCGTAGCTCACGCCGAACAACGGATAGATCCTGTAGGCGCCGGTTGCCACACCTGAATGTCCGCTGGAATGTGACAGCGAGGCCGCCGGAACCGACGCCGAGTATGCGATCGCGCCGGCTGCAATGTCGTCCTGTATCGGCAGAATCTGTTCGAACACGCTGTTGAACCAGTGCACGAGACGTTCTCCGGAGCGAAAATTCTGCCTGAGGAGCAGCGGCTCGAGGATTACCGGTCCGATGCCGTTCTCCCGGGCGAGAAGGAACTGCCCCACTTCCGCGTCGCGGAAACGATAGATCGACTGCATCGGGTCACCGACACAAAACAGGGTTCTTCCGTCGCCCGGTTCCCAGCCGGCCACGAGCCGTTCGATCAGCCGGTACTGTGCGATCGACGTGTCCTGCATTTCATCGATCAGCAGGTGCCTTATCGTGTAATCGAGCAGCAGCCCGATGTCACCCGGATCATCCGCGTTTCCGAGCGCCGCCGCGGCCGCCAGCGCCACCTCGGTGTGGTCGGTGACCCCCCGCTCGCTGAAAATCCGTTGCAGCTCCGCGACTGCGGCCGGCAACAGCCGGAACAACGCCAGCAATACCGCCCACTGATCGTCCGTGTAATGGACGTCCGGCAGTTGGCGAACGCGATGCAGTTCCGCACCGAGCTGCGGATGCTCGGCGAACAGGCGCAGCAGGTCGAGCATCTGCTGCTTTTGTCCCTCATCCCGCGGCGGAAACCCGTCGTTCCTGTTGACCGACTTGCGCCAGCGGCCGGATTGCGTCAACAACAGTGCGGCAATAGCGCGCCATACATCGACATGGCCCGCATCAGCAGGCGGGAATTCCTCGCAGTCGGCAAGCACGGCGCAGGCGGATTTTTCTTTCGGCGTCAGGTTCGGCCCGGCATAACGGCAGAGCTCCGTGAGCAACGGCAGTTGCTCTTCGGGCAGCAGACGGCGTACCCGACTCAAGCGCCCGGAAACCAGTTCCGCGATGTTCCGCTCAAGACTTGTGCGGACGTTCGCATCGGCTGCGGGCGATCCCGGTCCCGCGCCGATCATCACGAGCCACTGGTCGCGCGTCGCAAGCATTCTCGCAAGGTACGCGACATAGACGCTGGTGTTGTTGTCGAGGTGTGTCAGGACCAGCTCGACCGCATCGTTCGTCTCGCCTTCGGTGAGCAGCCAGTCGAGCGTGGCGCTGGCTGCCATGCGGTAAAGCTGCTGCATTTCGTCATCGGTTACGATTTTGCCGCTGCCGCCAGGGCCGGAGCTGAACGGCAGCGAACGTGCGATCCCGGCGTTCAGCGCATCCAGCGTCTGGATGCGCATTCGCTGCGGCGATTCGAGCAGTTGCCAGTCTTTTTCCCGATCTCGCTCGAGCACCTTACGCGACACGTCCAGTGTCAACCGTTGATGTGCTTCATCGGCTGTTGCCCCGGATTTTGCTGCGCGCATTGCGGCAATCGCCCGAAGTTGCATTTCCTGCGCGGCCTTGCGCGTAAACGTAATCGCGACGACCTCTTCGGGGTGATCGACCTGCGCAAGCAGCTTCAGGTAACGCTCGATCAACAACTCCGTCTTGCCCGACCCCGCAGGCGCCTGCACGATGAAGGAACGGCTGACGTCGAGCGCATCGACACGCGCACGCCGATCGGCCTCCAGCCGTGACGCGTCAACGTCCACGTTTGATTTCCTCGACGCGGCTTAACACATTCAGCGGCCTGCTGTCGCGCGTTGTCGCCACCGTATTGAGCCGCACGTCGCCCGCTGCGATACCCGCCAGCGCATCGCCGACGGTCTTTTTCCAGCTCCCGAGCCGCGCTTGCCACAGCTCCGGCGGGGACCGATCCCACTGGACGCTCGCGCCGGCGCCCTTATAGACAACCCCGCGGCTGTCGACGTTGATAAGCACCAGTCCACCGACCGCCTCGTCCATCGCCGATGCATAAACGACCAATTGCAGTTGCTTCGGCTCGCCCTCCCCGGTGAGCAGATTTTTTGGCGCACCGGTCTTGTAGTCGGCGATCAGCAAGCTCCCGTCCGCGAGGCGATCGATTCTGTCGATGCGCAGCTCGAGCTGAATACCGTGGCGCGAGAACCCTGTCGTCTCTTCGACGGACAGGACTCTGAACTCCTCCCGGCGCGTTTCTTCGACCAGGAATCTGCGTAACAACGCCCGCAAACGTCGGCGCTCGATCGCCAGCAGGCGGAGCAGGACGCCGTCTGCGAAACGCAGGTGCTTTGCCAAGGCCGCATCGACGCAACGCTCGATGCGCTCGGCGAGTTCGGTGCCCGTCCACTTTGCGATCTCCGACGACGACGGCCTGCCGATCAACAACTGCTGCAGCGCGCGGTGAATAATGTTGCCGCGCGTGCTTGCCGAAAGACCTGCCTCGATGGTCTGCAGGTTCTTTATGCCGAGGCGGCCGTAGGCAAACGCAGAGAACGGGTCTTCGACCTGTCGCTGCACGGTGGTGGCGCCGCCGCTTACCTTTTCGCCGGTGCGTATCGGTGGAACCGGGTCGCTCAGCGGCCGATCAACCGCGTCGCGGCCGCCCGGCAATACGGCATGCCAGCCCGGGTCTTCACCCTTCCCTGCACCCTGCCCGCGGTAAGGCGACAGCAGGGGACTCGCTGCCTGGTCCAGATCCTGTGCCGATTCGGGCCAGGACAGCACGACGTCGGTGGCGCTCCCGACCAGTCGCTGAAGGACGCGGCGCGAAAATTCCAGCGTGTCCGCCGGTGTCGCGTCGGGCATGCCAAGCTTGCGCTGCAGGGCTCGGGAAACGAACGGCATCGGATTCGCCCGCGGCGGCCACTGATTCGCGTCGAGATGGCATACCCACGCATGGTCGAACTCGAGCCCTGCCGCTTCGAGTGTGCCGATGAGTTGCAGCAGCCCGGGCCCTGCCTCCGGCTGATAGATCGTTTCTCCGGCGAAGGAAGATAGCCGGCTGACGGCTTCGGCCAGATCGATGCGCGGACGGACCACGTCAAGCCTCGACAACTCATTCAGCAGATCGCGCCAGCGGTTGAACAGCTGGAACTCCGCCGTGTCGAGCGGCTTGTTGCCCGGCCAGCCCAGTTGCTTCAGATATTCGTCGATACGCGCCGCCCAGACCGCCGGCGAATCGAGCTTCGAACGTTCGGCTTCCATTGCCGCGACAAAATCTGTGCGCAGCAGCCAGTCGACTGCGTCGGCGCTTTGCTCCCGGCCGCGCAAAGCCGCCGCGAGACTTGCGGGTCGCCAGTTCCGGTCAGGCAGCCGTCGCAGTGCCGCCTCGAGGCGGCAGCGACCGTCTGTTATCGCACTGCCTGCAAACGGGTTTCGCAGCAACACACTCACATCGCGTGACGGCAACCCCTGGCAGGCCCATTTCAGCCAGAGGAGTGCGACTGCGACGAGCGGATACTCCGGCAGCCTCCGGCCATAGGACACGTTGACCGCCGTCCCGTGGCGGCCGCCACCGTACTGCCAGCCCGGTGCGAACCCTTCGCGAATCAGTCGCGCAGCTCGTGGCGCATCCTGTTCGAGACCGGGACACACGATCGCAACTTTCGCTGCGGGATTCGCATACAACAATCGTCTCGCCCACAGCCCCGCGGCGCGCAGCTCTGCGTCGGCGTCGGTGCAGGAACGTACGTCGACAGCCTGATTCCTGGCGGGCGACGGCGCTTCCCTGACGTCCGCACCACGATCTATCAAAGCGCGGAACAGGTGCAGCGCCGCCGGCACGACCCGGTCGAAGCCTGCGCGGACGATTCGATGTACAGCGTCGATACGACGATCGTCGATCAGGCCGGTTACGACCGGCGCAAGCTGCGCCTGATCGATCCACGAATTCGCCTGCACTTCGTGCTGATATGCGCTCGCGATGGTGGCGAAAAGTCGTTCGTCGTCGCTCGTCGCGTAGTGATGCAGGTCAGAGATCGGAACGCGCCAGTCGTGAAGGCGCTGCCATGTTTGTTGAGCCTGGCGCACGAGACTGCCCGAATTCAGCGTCCGGTCCTCTGCGTGCTCCTTCAGCAAGCGTTCCCAGATAGCCGCACCGGCATGAGGATCGAGGCGCATCGACCCCGAACCCGACGCATCGCACCGATCCAGCAATGTGTTGAGCCAGACCGCCCAGGAAAAGATCCGCGGCGTGTGCCAGCTCTGCGATCCCAGGCTGAGTTGCCGCTCGTCGAACGCACGCCGCAGCTCCCGCGCAAGCCGCTTGTTTGCGGTCACGATCTCCGCACCGTCCGCCAGGGCGTCGTAAAGCCACGAGTACATGCCTGTCATGCGCTAAAGCGTAACGAGGCGCTTTTCTTATTGCGAACTTCCTTCAAATCGCACCGTCGTCCCGCAACGCAGCGATCGCGCCATCCGAATAACCGAGCTCGTCACGAAGTATCTCGATGGTGTGCTGTCCCAGCACGGGCGGCGCGCATTGGTAGGCAACAGGCGTCGCGGAGAAACGCGCCGGGTTCGCAAGGGTGGGCACCGCCTCCGCCGCCGGATGAGGCAACCGACGGACGAGCTGCGCGTCGCGTGTCTGCGGAGCGGAAAACACCGCGGCAAGGTCGTTGATCGGACCTGCCGGAACCCGTTGGCGGAGCAGTTCCGCAAGCCACTCCGATGTTGTGCGCCTGCGAAAGCGCTCGACGAGAATGGCTATGAGTTCCCTGCGGTTCTCCACGCGTACCGCATTCGTCGAAAACTTCGGCAACCCCGCAAGCTCGGGGCAGCCAAGACTTTGCATGCAGGCGCGGAACTGACGATCGTTGCCGACCGCAAGCATGAGAAAACCGTCGCTCGTCTCGAACGCCTGGTACGGGACGATATTGGGATGTGCGGTGCCCAGGCGCTGCGGTACGTCGCCCGACACCAGGTAATTCAGTCCCTGATTTGCGAGCCATGCCACCTGGCTGTCGAAGAGAGGAATATCGATATGCTGACCTTGCCCGTTTCGCGCGCGTGCCTGCAACGCTGCAAGGATGGCCGTCACCGCGTACATACCGGCCATGATGTCGCAGATCGCGACACCGACTTTCTGCGGTGCGCCACCTTCTTCGGCGGGCGAACCCGTGATACTCATCAAGCCCGCCGATGCCTGCATCATTGCGTCGTAGCCGGGCTCGGCGGCGCGCGGTCCGGTCTGGCCGTAGCCCGAGATCGAACAATAGACAAGGGCGGGATGAAGTTCGCTCAGGCTGGCCCAGTCGAGGCCGTATCGCGTAAGCGACCCGACCCGGAAATTCTCGAGCAGAATGTCGCTCTTCGCGACCAGTTCCCTCAACACGCGCTGCCCGGACGGACGCGAAATGTCCACGGTAATGGATCGCTTGTTACGGTTTGCCGCAAGGAAGTACGCAGACTCGCCGGTATCCCTGCCGTCGGCGTCCCGCAACCACGGTGGCCCCCAGCGACGAGTGTCGTCACCGCTGCCAGGACGTTCTACCTTGATGACATCGGCGCCGTAATCGCCGAGAAGTTGTCCCGCCCAGGGCCCCGCCAGCACCCGGCTCAGATCGAGAACTCTTATCCCCTGCAACGGTCCGTTCAACTGCTAACTCCCCATGTTGGCGGCCGGCATTATTCATGAACGCGATGACGTGTCAGCGGAGTCTCGCTTGGGGGGAGGGCTTTTCAGGATCGTCACAAACAGGGATGTTTGTGCGAA
>JBBDXW010000065.1:0-78344 GCA_040902105.1 Woeseia sp. | reverse complement strand
GGGTAGTGTCCTAATTTGGGCTAGGTTGCTTGTATTACCTTGCGCTGCTCATGGCAACGCCAGCAGTCCCCGATCTCGCGACGAAAATCACTGGTTGTCGCCAATGCCATAGTGACCCGGTTAGCCTGCTGGTGGCGAAGCCCGATCTTCTTGGCGATACACGCATCACAGACTGGGCCGCTTTGCTTCCGAATCCAGTCATTCACCGCCTCTGCAATGTTCACGGCTTTTCCTCCGATCTGTAATCGCGAACAATAGAAGCCCGGACAGCCGCCTCAGGGCTATCCACCGGCGGCTTTTTCAGGATTGCATAGAACTTGCGCCGATCCGAGCCTTCTACTGGCGAGGACCAGGCATAACAGGTGTCAGCTTCTGGATGGTCTACGGAGAAAACTGAGACACTACCCTCCCAAGCCGTTTCTCCCTCAAACATCTCATTTACGCGCTCCTTGCGGAGAAACGTCGCCCGGCAGTTGTGTAACCCCTCCACCGCCCGTAGCAGGTCAGAGGAGGTCGCTTCCGTCATTCCGTTCGCTCGCTTTGTAGGTGTCCGGTGAGACTATTGACCGCTTCGCCCGGCGCAGCGTTAGCTGCACCCACGCCTCAAAGTCTTCATAGCTTTCCTTGCTTAACTCAGTTGGCCACTGCACGACCGCCAATCCCTCGGCGAGCGGAAAGGTAGATTCTTGCATTCCCTTCTCCAGTTGATGCTTCCTAACCGTCGAGCGCATCTGAGGTTCTGGCGGATTTGTACTAGGTTGATCTCGGATGGGATTCGGCTCCCCGTGATCGTCTCCCGTTCCTCCTCCCCCATCAGCCGAAGTCAGACCGGCGAACTCGATAGTTTGGGTAAACACTGAGATAAAATCGTCAACGGTATTCTCGTTGAAATCGTATTCAAAAACAAGGGCATGCCTCATGCTGGACGGTGACGGTATCCCCGTATCCCTCCACCGTGACCACAGAGCGTTGAAGATCTGAGGTGCCAATGCACACTCCTTTATCAACTTAGCTCGCTCGTCAGATTCTTGGCGTTGGTCAAGCAGTATCCGCCGCGCCTGCTCCGTTATACGGACTTTCCGGTCGGCTCCCGAGCCGGTGTCCTCTAACAGGCCGTAGCCGATGAGCGCACCCACGGTTTGTAGCCCCCCGCTACTCTTCGGTTTATAGCCCCAACCCGCCGTAGCTACGTTCATTGGAGTATAGTTCCGGCCTTCGGAACGATACAACTGCTCAGCCCTATCCAGCGCTTTGTGGAGCGGAATAAAGGGGTATCTAGGGCTTCGTTTAGTGCTAGCCATTCCGGCCACCTCCTGTTACTAGGAGGCTATCTTAGACCCCCTTGGAGACTGGATCAAGTGCTAAGTCTCCAAATAAGTCAAAAAAGTTCTTGACACCGAGACCCGCTCATATATTATGGGCAGAAGAAAGCCCCTCCCATCCGCCAAGATAGAAAGGGGCTTCCTAGAGGGGCGTGGAATAGTTCCCGGCTCGGCCTTTACACCCAGAGCCGTCGAGTGCAAGCCTCGGACGCTCCACCATGTTAACTGAGATTGGTGGAATGAACAAGCTAAAAACAGAGAAAAAAGAAGCGGTTATCAGCGCCCTAGTCGAGGGCAATTCAATCCGCTCCATCGAGCGCATGACTGGCGTCCACAGAGACACCATCATGCGGCTCCTTGTTACGGTCGGAAACGGCTGCGAAAGGCTCCTTGACCAGTCCATGCGCGACCTCTCCTGCCAGCGCATTCAGGTGGACGAAATTTGGGCCTATGTCGGCAAGAAGCAGCGCCATTTGACCCCTGCCGATGATCCGCGCCGCGTTGGTGATATCTGGACCTTCGTCGCGATCGACGCCGATACAAAGATCGTTCCCTGTTACCGAGTTGGCAAGCGCACCCTGCCGCACGCCAAAGCCTTTCTAAATGACCTTTCCGGCCGCCTGTCGAATCGCGTACAGCTATCGTCCGACGCTCTGAGCGCATACGTAGAAGCCTGCGAGGTAGCCTTTGGCAATAACGTCGATTACGGCACCATCGTAAAGTCCTATGAAGCGGAGCCCATCGGGCCGGGTAGGTACAGCCCGCCTAAAGTGGTCGCGGTGGATCGCACGCCTATCGCCGGCAATCCTGAATGGCGTCATATCTCTACGTCCTACATTGAGCGCCAGAACCTCACGATGCGCATGAGCATCCGTCGCTTCACGCGACTGACCAATGCATTCAGCAAGAAACTGGAAAACCTGAAGGCGGCTGTTGCGCTGCATTTCGCGCACTACAATTTCGTAAGAGTTCACCGCAGCCTCCGAATCACCCCGGCTATGGCAGCCGGAGTGACGGGAGAACTGTGGTGTTTGGAGCGTCTACTGGCTGAGGCTGACACCGAAGCCTAGACGCATTTGTGTAACGACCTAAGAGGACTAACGCTATGGCTAAAGTCGCAGCTTTCCATTCTAAACTGCAGCAAGATCGAAATGTCCATCACGACAATGATAAATGCACCGAAGGCAACAATATCGAGCCACGAAACCGGGCATCCGGCACGGGTGGTCGGCCTAAGTGCAAGCGTTGCCAAGACCTGAGTTAATCGGCAACTTTGTCCGTGGTGCGGAAAGTCATTTCCCACCACGGACCTTCTAATTGACCTTCCGAGACGTTGTAATAGCGACGCAAACTAAAAACGGGAAGGCCGTAGTTCATTGCCGCCGCGAATGCCCTGTATCCTTCCTGTCCATTTCCGTGAAAACGTACAGTTGGTTCCAGAAAGGCATGGCCGTCACCACCTTCGCATGACTCAAAGGTTTCGATACCCTGAGCCCTCAGGACGAGGACATACCGACGTATACCCTGATCAAGCGGCATCCCTCCCTCGATGTCGTAATCATCGAGGCTATCTAGGGCATTATGATAGTGGCCGTCCATAGGGGATGTATAAGCAATTCGCATGCCAAGTTCCGGGAATTAAATCACGGGCCGGGAGCGTGGCCCCGCCAAATTAGGACACTACCGCGCGCAGGCGTCGCCGAAACCCTGTTCAGCAAAGTCGGCGCGACTGTGGATCGCGGTGGATTTCCTGTTAGTTTATAACTAAACTGCCTGGTCGATTTCGGGAGCCCGCGAGGGCCGGGCACAATCCAGGCGCCATGAAGATCAGAGCTGCAAAAGTCATCGTCACTTGCCCGGGGCGAAACTTCGTCACGCTCAAGATCACGACCGACGAGGGTATCGAAGGCATCGGCGACGCCACGCTGAACGGCCGCGAACAAGCCGTCGTGGCCTACCTTCAGGATCATGTGATGCCCTGTCTCGTCGGGCGCGACCCGCGCCGGAGCGAGGACATCTGGCAGTTCTTCTACCGCGGCGCCTACTGGCGTCGCGGGCCGGTCACGATGTCCGCCATCGCTGCGGTGGACACGGCGCTGTGGGACATCAAGGCGAAGCTCGCCGGTATGCCGCTGTACCAGCTGCTGGGCGGCGCGTCGCGGCAGGGCGTGATGGTTTACGGGCATGCGAACGGCCGCGACATCGAAGAGACCTGCGACGAGGTGGCCCGCTACCTGGAACTGGGCTATCTCGCCGTGCGCGCCCAGTGCGGCGTTCCGGGCCTCGCCAGCACCTACGGTGTGTCCGGCGACAAGATGTTCTACGAGCCGGCCGACGCGGAGCTCCCCATTGAGAACACCTGGTCGACCGGGCGTTACGTCGAGCACGTTCCGAAGCTGTGCGCCGCGGTGCGCGAACGCTTCGGCTTCGAGCCGCACCTGCTGCACGATGTGCACCATCGGCTGATGCCGATCGAAGCCGCGCGACTCGGCAAGGACCTCGAGCCTTACCGGCTATTCTGGATGGAGGATGCGGTGCCGGCCGAGAATCAGGAAGGCTTCCGGCTGATCCGCCAGCACACCACGACGCCGCTCGCCGTCGGCGAGGTTTTCAACACGATCTGGGACTGCAAGACCCTCGTCGAGGAACAGCTGATCGACTACATCCGGACTACGGTCGTTCACGCCGGGGGCATCACGCACCTGCGGCGGATCGCCGATTTCGCCGCGCTGCATCATGTCCGCACGGGCTGCCACGGCGCCACCGACCTGTCGCCGGTCAGCATGGGCGCAGCGCTGCATTTCGACCTGTGGGTGCCGAACTTCGGCGTCCAGGAATACATGCGGCACACCGAAGAAACCGACGCGGTGTTTCCGCACACCTACACCTTCGAGGCGGGCTACCTGCATCCCGGGGAAGCGCCGGGGCACGGCGTCGACATCGACGAAAAGCTGGCGGCCAGGTATCCGTACCGTCGCGCCTACCTGCCGGTCAATCGCCTGCAGGACGGCACGATGTGGCACTGGTAAACCGAACGACTGACGACGGGAGAACGACCGAATGCGGGACTACGACGTCATCATTGCCGGCGGCGGCCACAACGGCCTGATCTGTGCCGCGATGCTGGTTCGCGAAGGCTTGAATGTGCTGGTCGCCGAGCGCAACGACTGGGTCGGCGGCGGCGCATTGACACGAGAACTGACTCTGCCTGGCTTCAAGCACGACCCGTTCGGCTCCTCGCACGTCTGGATCCACCTGAACCCCGCTTTTAAGGCGCTGCGCGCCGAACTGGAGAAGCACGGCCTCAAGTACATCTGGTCCGAAGACCACATCACCGGCCACCCGAACAAGTACGAGGGTGGCGGCATCATCGTATACAGGGACGTCGACAAGACCTGCGACACCATTGCCGAGTATTCGCGGGCTGACGCGCGTCGCTACCGAGAGATCTACGAGGAATTCGGCGAAATCCAGGAGGGAGTCATCAAGGGCATGTTCTCGCCACCTGCTCCGCCCAGCTACCTGTATCAGGCACTGGAACGCAGCGCCGAGGGGATGAAGCGGCTGCGCGACTACCAACTGAGTTCGCGCCAGTTTACGCTGGAGAACTTCGAGAACGACCACGTCCGCGCGTTCATCCTCGGCTGGGCCATGGCCCCGCAGACCCTGCCCGACCAGCTGGGCACCGCCGCGGGCCTCTACGTGATGATCCCGAGCATCCACTACTTCGGCCAGGCGATCCCCGAGGGCGGCAGCGGCATGCTGTCCGAGTCTCTCAGGCGCTACGTCGAGGCCAACGGCGGCACGGTGCGCACCGGCGCGACCGTCGAGAAATTCATCGCCCGGAACGGCATCTGCCGCGGCATCCGGCTGGAAAGCGGCGATGAGATTCTGGCGCGCAGCGCTGTTGTCAGCGCGCTCGATCCCTACCAGACCTACCTGAAGGGCTTCGAGGACGATGAGCTGCCGGCCGGGTTCAAGGACATGGTGCGGCGCTTCAGCTTCGGCGACATCACCGTGGCGCGCGCCCACTACGCGCTGCACGAGGCGCCTGACTTCAGGAACGGGCCGGACATGAACAGAACCGCGTTCCAGCGCATCTTCGGCACGGTCGCCGACATCGACCGGCAGTACCTGGAAATCGCGGCCGGCCAGAAACCCAGCGACCCGTTCCTGTGGACCGCGGCCTGGACCACGATGGACCCGACCCGCGCGCCCGACGGCAAGCACACGCTGATCATGGATACCTTCGTCCCCGTGGACCTCGCCAGCGGCGAGGACTGGGAGGTCATCGGCCCCGACTACGTCCGCGACGTGCTGCTGACTCAACTCCAGAACTACACCACGAACATGACACCCGCCAACATAATGGCCGAGTACGTCGAGACCGGCCCCAGTGTGGAGCGCGCCAACTGGTGTTTCCACCGCGGGGTCACGACCGGTGGCGAGCGGACGCTGGCGCAGATGGGTGCGTTTCGCCCGTTTCCGAACTATTCCGACTACCGCGGACCGCTGAAACAGCTCTACATGACCGGTCCGTCCTGCCATCCCGGCGGGGGCATCTGCGGCATGGGAACCATCGCTGCCGGCGAGATCTTAAAGGACCTCGGCCTTCGCCGGGAAGACGATGACTTCGAATTTTGAACACAACTGATCCCGAATGGACTCTTCACACAACCAGGTAACCCCCATGGCCAGAGAACGCATCGATCCCTACACCGCGGTGATCGTCCAGCCGGAAGTGACCGTCGTCAGCGATCGCGCAGGTATCCAACAGAACCTCGACCGGATCAAGAACATGATTCACTTCGGCGTCGGCTACTTCTGGGAGGTTCCCGTCCGCCTGGTCGTGCTGCCCGAATACTTCCTGCAGGGTGTGGGCACGCCCGGCAAGGGCGAGACAGGCCTGGCCGACGCGATGAAGAAAGCCGTCACGATACCCGGTCCGGAAATCGACCAACTCGGCGAGATCGCCCGGCAGTACGGCCTCTACATCTGCGGCGGCGGTGTCATGGAAAACGTGCCGGAGTTTCCGGACCGCTGGTTCAACACCAATTTCATCGTCGGCCCTTCGGGCGACCTGGTGCTGAAATACCACAAGTGGCACATCCCGGCTACGATCGGCCTCGGAACCAGCCCGCACGACATCTTTGACGAGTACTGCGAAAAGATGGGCGGCGACATCAAGGACCTTTTCCCGGTCATCGATACCGAAATCGGCAAGCTCGGCACCATGACCTGTCACGACGGCTGCACGCCGGAAGTCTCCCGCGCACTGGGCTATAACGGCGCCGAGATCATCTGCCACCCGGGCGCGATCCAGGAAGTCGAGGGTGTGTCCGAACCATGGGATTTCTGGATGTTCACGCGCCGCACCCGCGCGCACGACAACATGTGCTACCTGCTGGGCTCGAACTGGGGCTCGGTCAACTACGACTACTACCCGAAGGCCTTCTGTCCCGGCCGGTCGTTCGCGATCGATTACACCGGCATCGTCATGCGCGAGGCACCCTACCCAGCCGAGCAGGTGCTGGCCTGCACCATCGACGTCGAGGCGCTGCGGCACTATCGCACGCGCACCAACCACAACTGCTGGGTCGACGTGCGCACCGAGGGTTTCCGGCAGATCTACGAAAAGCCGATTTACCCGCCAAACCGTTTTCCGTCCGGCAATCCTCCGAAGACGTTGTCCGACAAGATTGCCCTGTGCAAGGAAGTCTTCGACGATCTTTACGCGCGCGGCCAGTTCACGCCGCCCGCGGGCTACGAGCCGGAAGAGATGTCCGGCGTGCTGCAGAAGCGCATCGATTACGCGCAGAGCACGGGCCGCCTGCGCAAGACCTGAGCCGGGGGCGGTTCAGCAGTGGACGTTGCGCTTGCGGAATTCCTTTGCCTCGTCGAGCAGCCAGCTCGTGTGGCGATTCTGACCGGGAATGTCGGGTTCGAAGCGCCCATTTCATGGACCGGCGGCCCTTTCGCCGCAAACCGGACAGAAAGTGTATTCTGTTGCGCCAATGTCCATCAAAGAAACACCGATGTCATCCCGATACCCGCTCAACACCTTCAAGCGTGTTCTCGATCTGGTTCGACGCCGCTCCGGCGCGCTACCCGCGCTGCTGCTGGCAGCCGCCTGGTTGGACGCGGCCCCGGTGAATGCGGACAGCCCATCTGACCTCGAGGGGGTCTGGGTGACGGTGCTGGTGGCCTTCGACGATCCGCGCTGGCGCATCGCCGACCTCGTCTGTGCCCGGACCGGTTGCTCGGTGGAAGGCTACGCTTACCTCCAGTCCTTGCTTGACGATCCCGAGAGCGCCCAGCGGAGCACCAAGGAGCTGGTCGCTGACATGGAGGCCTACCAGCGCCGCTTCAACGACACGCTGCTGACGCCACTGGCGAGGCAGCGTCAGGAGGAATTCGACCCCTCCGAGGAAGCCTCGCTGGACTGCAAGCCGGATGGCGACGGCCTGCGGCACCAGGTGCTCGCACCGTTGCCGCTGGAAATCGAACAGCACGAGGACAAGGTCATCCTCCGCTACGAATACTGGAACGCCGAGCGTACCGTGCACATCGACCAGGAGAATCATGCGGAAGACGGCGAGCCTTCCAGGCTCGGCCGCTCCTTTGGCCGGTACGAAGGATCGACGCTGGTCGTGGAAACGGCGCAGTTGCTGCCCGCCGTGACGGGAATCCCGAACGACAAGCCGCTGATGCTGAGCCCGGATGCCAGGGCGGTCGAGCGCTATAGCGTGTCGGAAGACGGCCAGTCGCTGGACCTGACACTGGAAATCATCGATCCGTCCAACTTCACGCGGCCATTCCAGAGCTACCGCCGGATGCTCAAGACACCGGACTGGGAACTCGATACCTTTGTTTGCGAATCCATTACAGGTGAGTATTGATGATCAGGGACCGAAGTAGAACGCCGACACGAATCCTTGCCTCACTGGTCCTGGGACTGTGTGCGGCCGCACCGGTATCCGCGCACCACAATCCGGCGTCCCATTACCTGATCGAGGACATGATCACGGTCGAGGGCGTCGTCACCGAGTTTCGCCTGATCAACCCGCACGCCCGCATCTATTTCGACGTGACGCCCGCGGGCGGAGAAGTGCAGCACTGGTTCGCCGAGGGCAATGCCGCCGGGGTCCTCAAACGCCGTGGCTGGACCACGGACCTGCTGAAGTCCGGTACGTTCATCAGGATCTCGGGATATCCCGCGCGCGACGGCGGCCACAAGCTGGACTGGAAACTGATCGAACTCCAGGATGGCACGGTGCTTCGCGGCGGAAACACTGTCGGCGTCGAAAAGGAACTGCTGCTGGAAGACATCGACAAACGGCGGGAGCTCGAGCAGGCCGAAAAGACGCCTGAGGCCGAGTAGCCGTGATCGAGGCAGCCATGCTGCCTGCACCCGAACGACGCCCGAGGAGGCCATATGAAATTGAGTCCGGTAACACTGCTCGCCGTGGCCGTGATGGCTATGAGAACCGACGACGCTGCGGCCGACACCAGCGGCGGGGAGAGCTGGAAGCTCGACCCCCTGTCCTACGCGATCGGCAACTTCAGCACGTTCGCCGAGATCGTGGACATCGGGCTGAAGAAAATGGCCCTCAGCCAGGCCCTTCCGGCCGCCGAAATGGACCGCCTCGAACAGGAGGTCCGCGCGATTGCGCATGAGTGGGAGGTCGAAATCTATCGCGAGCCCGACTTTCTAATCACGGACATATTCCCTGCCTCCGCCACTTCGGGCAAAGACGTGCTGATCATCTATCGTGGCGACACGCTCGACGAATACGTGGCCCTGAAGGCCCGCAAGGCCGCGCTGGTCGCCGATGGAAGCTATGAAGGGGCGGCCCGTACGGAACTGGCCTGGGCAATGGGCAAGCTGCTCAGCTACCCCGACGAGAAAATCGAGCAACTGCTGGCCGAGTGACCGTGGCCGAGGCGGCCGCAGCCCCCGGCCTGGACCGCGCATCCGCGGCTTGATCGCACCTGGGAAACCGCCGTTCCGGGCGATGTTCCGGGTATCGGGGACCGCTGAAGCGGATGTATCACCGGCGCTTCCTGCCATCCGGGCGGCGGCATTACCGCGATGGGGATGGTGACCGCGAATGAAATCCTCCAAGATCTTGGAATCCGATTTCGCGATTTGTAATTGAGTTGGGTCGAAAAAGACTATGACGAGCCGAATCAAAACCTACACGGGTCTGGTGATCCAGCCGCACGTCAAGGTCGCGCGCGACCGCGACGACGTCATGGAAAATCTCAGTCGTGTCTGCAATATGATCGACTTCGGGGTGGGCTACTACTGGGAGCTGCCGGCCCGGCTGGCCGTGCTGCCGGAGTACTTCCTCCAGGGCGTTACGACGCCGGGCAAGGGCGAGGACGGCCTGATGGAGTTCATGAAGAAGGCCATCAGCATCCCCGGCCCCGAGACCGAAGTCCTGGGCAAGAAGGCGAAACAGTACGGCATGTACATTGCCGGCGGCGGCGTCGTGGAACGGCTGCCCGAGTTTCCGGACCGCTGGTTCAACAGCGCCTTCATTATCGGTCCGGACGGCGACGTCGCGCTCAAGTACCACAAGTGGCATGTGCCCGCTTACATCGGCCTCGGTACCAGCCCGCACGACATGATCGACGAGTACGGCCCGATCTACGGCGCGGACCTCAAGAGCCGCTTCCCGGTCATCGACACCGAGATCGGCAAGCTCGGCACCATGACCTGCCACGACGGCGCGACGCCGGAGATTTCGCGCGCGCTGGCCTACAACGGCGCCGAGGTGATCTGCCACCCGACTGCGCTGCAATCGTTCGAGGGCGTCAGCGACCCCTGGGACTTCTGGACCTTCACGCGCCGCGCCCGGGCCCACGACAACATGTGCTACATCCTCGGCTCCAACTGGGGCACGGTGGACTACGACTATTACCCGAGGGCCTTCTGCCCCGGTCACTCGTTCATCATTGACTACATCGGCGTCGTCAACCGCATTGCCCCTTACCCGGAGGAGCAGGTGCTGGCCGGCCCGATCGACATCGAGGCGCTACGCGAACACCGCTCGCGGATCGCGCACAATACCTGGGTCGACATGCGCACCGAGATATTCGCCGAGATGTACGAGAAGCCCATCTATCCGCCGAACCTGTTCCCCAGCGGCAAGCCGCCACGTACTCTGACCGACAAGATCGAGGGCGCCAAGATCGCGCTCGACCGGCTCTACGCGCAAGGCACGTTCACGCCGCCGTCCGGCCTTGACCCCGAGCAGATGTCGCAGGAGCTGGCCGAGCGCGTCGCCTATGCACACGGCCTCGGCACGCTGCGCAAGCCCGAGGATTGAGCGGCGACGGACGCAGACGGCCACCAACGCTCGTCGACGGGGTTGTTCTGTGCCGCGGCGCTGCAACTCGCAACCATGAGAGCTGCGCACGGTAAACGCGCGGCAACGCGCAGCCACTCCCTGTCCAGGTCGGCCATGTTGGCTCCTCTTGGTGCGCCCCTTGTTTTGACACTCCCCGGCGCTTCGGAGATACTCTGTTTATATATAAACTTTTGCCTGGATTCAACGACCGCGACCCATGAAAGTCAAAAGCAGGCTGGCGGATATCGACTTCGTTTTCGGCAAGGTGGAATACAAGAAAGATCACCTGATCATTCATTCCCACCCCGATCAGCCGATGGAGAGCAAGGTCTACGTGAGCCCCGACGATATCCTCTCAGGACTCGGCAAAGCCCTGTCAAACCCGCGGGTATGGGTGTACTTGCTTTTCTTCCCGTTCTTCCTCATCCGCTACCGGCGCCGACGCCAGGCCACGAAGGGCGCGCCGCGGTGAGGCGCGCCTTGTGCCGTGCCGGCGCCGGCGCGCAGGCATCTCGCGGCGAGCGGCTAATGGCTGGGATCAATAACTTTCGTTTGTCCGGCAATCGACGCCCGGATACGTTAGGCAAACGGAGCCAGGGCCTCGACGACTGCGGTCCGAACCCGCGGAACGGCACGCCGGCAGGCGGACCGGGTCTGCACGAAGCCACGTCGATCCGCCGCCTCGCCCCCGCGTTGATTGAATTTCCCCGGAAATCAAGCAGATCAAAACACACAGATAGTTTACACCTGAACAAAATCGGATATACTTTCGACAAGGCAGTACGAGGCATCCATAGCAACAACAGTCCGCACGCCGACCGGAGGGGAGAAATGAAATCCAGAGTCAAGCTAACGATTTCCACGGCGCTCGTCACGATGTTGTCGACACCCCTGGTTTCCCGGCCGGTGCCGGCACAGGAGCAAGACGGGGCCGCACTGGAGGAGATCATCGTCACGGCGCAGCGCCGCGAGCAGAGTCTTCAGGAAGTTCCAGTCAGCGTCACCGCGTTCACCAGCGACCAGCTCGAACGCTCTGACATCCGCGAAGCCTCGCAGTATCTCAACCTGTCGCCGAACGTCAGCTATACGGAGGACGGACAAAATGGGGGCAGCCGCGGGATCAGCATTTCCATGCGCGGCGTCAGCAACATCAACACCGACGAGAGTGCGTTCATCCAGTCCGTCGGCATCTACCTGGACGAATTCAGCGTTGCTTCCACCGCCAACGTGACCGTGAATCCGCAACTCCTCGATCTGGAGCGCGTCGAAGTGCTCCGCGGTCCGCAGGGTACCTATTTCGGGCGCAACGCCGTCGGCGGCGCTCTGAACCTGACCACGAAGAAGCCGACCGACCAGTTCGAAGGCCTGGTTCGCGCGGGCGGGCGCACTTTCGACGACGCCGGCGACCAGTACGACGTCGCCCTCGTCTTAAACGCGCCCGTCACGGACAGCTTCTTCCTGCGCGGCGTCGCCTATTACGAGGATTCCTCGGGACTCGTCGAGAACATCGTGCCGGGAGGCGGCGACAGCGGTCACGAGTACAGCATGTTCCGCGGCGCTGCCCGCTGGCTGGCGACGGAAGACACGACCGTCGATCTCATGGCCATGTACAGCGAGGAGAACCAGGGCCTCGACGAGGCCGTCCCGTCCGGGGTCTGGGACGCGGACTCGGTCGCCACGTTCTTCCTGAACAATCCCAACGATCCGAACTCGATCAGCGAGGCGCTGGACGACGGCACCGGATTCTGGCCGAACAACCGCAACAAGACGGCGCACACGGCGATCGGCGAGCGGAACGACTTCGAAACCACGATCTCCGTCCTGAACGTAACGCACTCGTTCAGCGACCAGGTAGCCCTGAAGTGGATCACCGGCATGATCGACACCGAGCGCGAGAAGGTGTTCGACAACGATCTGATCGCCGAAGACATCGTGAACCGGTATGAAGCCGTCGAAGCGAACTCCTGGAGCAGCGAGCTGCGCCTCGAAATCACCCGAGAAGGGTACGACTGGGTCATCGGAGCCCTGTACGCGGACGACGAAATCAAGGGCGTGCCGCTGGCGGGTGCGCCCGGTGGCGGACTCGGGGTCGTCACCGGCGTGACGACGGGCGTCGACCTCGGAACGAACCTGGCGCCGGTTCCCGGCGACGGCGATCCGACGCATCCTTTCGTCGGCCCAGGCCTGCACGATTTCGCGCTCACCGGATCGTTGCCGCCGTTGTTCGACCTTGGCGGCGGCTTCTTCCTGTGGTCGCTCACGCCGGACGGCATGCAGCCGCTGTGCCTGGGTTGCAGTCAACGGCTGAATACGCTGGAAAGCATCGCGTTGTTCACGGATTTCACCTGGCATGTCAGCGACCGGCTCGATCTGACCGCCGGGGCGCGCTACACCGAGGACGACGTGTTCGGTTCGTTCACCGGCTTCGGCCTGTTCCGGACGCCCCGCATTCCCGACCCCGACGATCCGAGCGGCCTCACGCCGGTATCGACCACCAACAGCAAGACCTTCGACGACGTCGCGCCGCGCGTCTCGGTAGGCTACCAGGTCACCGACGACGCTCGCCTTTACGCGACGGTTTCAAAGGGATATAAGGCCGGCGGCTTCACGTTGAGTTTCAACTCGGCTAACGGAACGGAGATCAACGAGACGTTCGACGAGGAAACCCTCTGGAACTACGAAGTGGGCTTCAAGTCCGAATGGTTCGACAATCGCCTGCGCCTGAACGGTTCGGCGTTCTACCTGGAATGGAACGACCTGCAGCTCGAGACCTTCTTCTTCGCGGTTCCCGGAGACGCGTCCTCGAACATCGCCAAGACCATCAACGTGCGAGACGCCGAGGCCACCGGGCTGGAGCTGGAGTTCGCCGCCGCTGCCACGGACCGTCTGACGCTGTCCGGCGGCATCGGCCTGCTGGATACCGAGATCAAGAGCGACGACACCGCGCGGCTCAGCGGCAACCTGACCGTCGACCTCCAGGGGGAGCCGCTGCCGCGGTCGCCCGAGCTTTCCGCCAACCTGACGGCGGAATACCGCTGGGAGTTCGCTTCCAACGAAGCCTGGATCCGGGGCGAATACATCTTTCGCGACTCTCAATTCTCGACCATTGAAGACGTGACCTACTTGCAGACCAGCGGACAGTTGGTGCTGCTGGATCCGACCCTGCCCGCCACGCCGGACAACGTGGTCGGTCAGATTCCTGACAGGACCGACGGCTTTCCGTTCAAGACCCCGGAGGCGAACCTGTTCCATCTACGGGCCGGGATGACGTTCAACGAGCGCTGGGCGGTTTCCCTGTTCGTGGAGAATCTCTCCGACGAGGACTACTACACGAGCGCGGGAGACAACTTCGGTCTCAGCGGTTTTCGCCTGAAGCCGCACCCGCGGGTCATGGGAGGCACCGTCAGCTTCAATTTCTGACGAGGGTGGATGCTGCATGAGCCGCCCGGCTCGTGCCGGGTGGCGCCGGTCCACGGCGTTCATGCAGCGAGGCACCCGAGCGACTTGTCCTGACCGGGAGTGACCGATGCGAGAAATGACAGGCGCGGACGCCATGGTGGACGCCCTGGTCGCCAACGGCATCGAGACCCTCTTCGGGCTGCCGGGCGGGCAGCTGGACCATTTCTTCGACGCGCTGTATCGCGCCGATCGCGCGCCGCGGGTGATCCATACTCGTCACGAGCAGGGCGCCGCCTACATGGCGTTCGGCTACGCACAGTCGACCGGCAAGATCGGTGCCTACGCGGTGGTGCCCGGACCGGGGTTGCTGAACACCACTGCGGCGCTCTGCACTGCCTGGGCCTGCGGCTCACCGGTGCTGGCAATTTCCGGCCAGGTGCATCTCAAGGGAATCGACTCAGGCTACGGCCACCTGCACGAAGTTCCCGACCAGCTCGGGCTGATCCGGCACCTGACCAAATCCGCGGAACGCATCAACCATCCGTCGGAAACGCCCGCGGTCATGCGGCGCGCCTTCACCGAGCTGCGCTCCGGCCGGATCCGGCCGGTCGAAGTCGAGATGCCCATGGACGTCATGGGGGCCATCGCGCCCGTGCACGCCGCCCGGCGGGCCGAGCCGCGACAGCCGCCGCCGGTGGACGAAGGCCGGATTCGGGCCGCCGCCCGCCACCTGCTCGCCGCCCGGCGTCCGATGATCGTGATCGGCGGTGGCGCCCTCGACGCCGGCGCCGAGCTCCTCGCCGTTGCCGAGCGATTGCAGGCGCCGGTCATCGCCAAGCGCAAGGGCAAAGGCGTCGTGCCGGGTGATCACTACCTCAGCCAGAACCTGCCTGCCGGCCACCGCCTGTGGGGCGACGCCGACGCGGTGCTGGCCGTCGGCACGCGGCTCAAAATGCCGTTGACGATGTGGGGCCATGACGCGGATCTGAAACTCGTGCGCGTGGACATCGACCCCGTCGAGCTGACGCGCATCGTCGAGCCCGACGTCGGTATCGTCGGCGATGCCCGCACGGTGCTGGCGGCATTGCACGAGGAGCTCGAGCGAACGGGCGGACCGGTCGCATCGCGACGCGATGAATTGCAAACGCTCAAGGAGGAGATCGATGCCGATCTCCGGACCCGGCTCGCGCCGCAGATGGCTTACCTCGACGCGATCCGGGGCGCGCTGCCGCGCGACGGCTACTTCGTCGACGAGGTCACCCAGGTCGGCTTCGCTTCCTGGTACGGATTCCCGGTCTACGAGCCGCGGCATTTCGTCTCCGCCTGCCAACAGGGCACTCTGGGCTTCGGCTTTGCCACGGCGCTGGGGGTCGCGGCCGCGCATCCCGACAAAGCGGTGGTGCAGGTCAGCGGCGACGGCGGCTTCATGTTCACCGTGCAGGAGCTTGCCACGGCTGTGCATTACGACCTGAACCTGGTCACTGTAGTCTTCAACGACAATGCCTTTGCTAACGTCCAGCGACAGCAGGACGAGTGGTTCGACGGACGGCGCATCGCCTCCGACCTGACGAATCCGGATTTCGTGAAGCTGGCCGAAAGTTTCGGCGCCGGCGCATATCGCGTGCATAGTCCGGAAGAGCTCGCGGCCGTGCTGCCGCGCGCATTCGACGAGAAAGGCCCGACGCTGGTCGAAGTGACCGTCACCGAACGCATGCCGACGCCGTGGCCGTTCATCCTGATGCAGCAGAATCGACGGGCCTTGTGTGCCTGATCCGGGAAACGCCATAGTCCGCCGGGGAGGCCGATCCGGGTCCTGGTGCCCTGCGGCACCGGGACGGGAACGCGGAGGAGACTACAGTGCCAGTCATATCCGCGGATAACGTTTTTGGCCTCGGCACCGTACTGTTCGGCCTGGCCTACCTGGGGTTCTGGATCGACCGTCATCCGATCGGCCGCAAGACGTCGGGCGTCGTCTGGGTGCTGGTCTCGGGTATGGTGTTGTCGCATTTCCGGATTATTCCGTACGAGGCGCCAGCCTACGACTTCGTCGGCGGCTACCTGGTCTCACTGGCCATTCCGCTGCTGTTGTTCAAGGCCGATATCCGCAAGATCATCCGCGAGAGCGGCAAGGTGATCATTACGTTCCTGGTCGCAAGCGCGGCAACCGTGATTGGCGCGGTCATCGGCTTCTTCCTGATGGACCTGGGCGAGGCGGGCGCCAAGGTCGCCGGCACTTACACGGCCGGCTACGTCGGGGGCGCGATGAACTTTCTCGCAGTCGCTCAGGTCGTCGGGATGACTAAGACCGAGTTCGCCTCCGCGTTGAGCGCGAGCAGCTTCGTCAGCATTCTTGCGCTGCTGATGCTGATCACACTGCCGTCGATCCGCTGGGTTGTTCGGTTCCTGCCCCTGTCCGACTGCGTCAACCGGAAGGACGTGTCCAAACCCGCCGAGCCGGAATCGCAACGGCCGCGGATCAGCCTCCGGCACCTGACCGGCGCCATCGCCCTCAGCTTCGGCATCTGCACGGCCTCCGCCGCGATCGGCGAGGCCATCGGCCAGTCGCAGTACAACATTCTGTTCGTGACCATCCTGACCATCGTGGTCGCCAACCTCTTCCCGCGCGCGATGGAAGCGCTCCAGGGCGAGTTCGAGGTCGGCATGATCCTGATGTACCTGTTCTTCGCGATGGTCGGCTCCAGCACTAACTTCACCGAGTTCGCCGGGCCGGCCGTGCTTTACTTCTTCTACGGCATGTTCATCATCGTATTGCACCTCGCCATCGTGCTCGGCGCGGCGAAGCTGATGAAGGTCGACCTGGCCGAGGCCGTTGTCGCCTCGGGCGCAGCGCTGGTCGGCCCCGCGGTGACGGCCGCCATCGCCATTTCCCAAGGCTGGCGCAGCCTGGTCACGCCCGCCATCATGGTCGGCGTGTTCGGCTACGTGATCGGCACCTTCGTCGGTGTCGCGGTGGCGGCGTTCCTGGCCTGATCGGCTGCGCTTCGGCTCTCGCGCGTCCAGTCGAACAGGATGCCGAGAGTCCGCTCGCGCGCCGATTCGGCCAGCACGTATGCCCTGGCGCAATTCTCCGGCGCGAATTCCCAGGCTCGAACGGCACCAGCGCCACTTCGCCCTGCCGGGGAAACACGATTCGACGCGCCATCACCAACATCCTGTTTGCAGTCCGGTGAGGTTCGAGATTACCATGGCCGGACATTTAGTAAATATATAAACTAACTCAGCGGAGGGGGTTCCAAACGGGTGATGAGCGAACGAGAAGACGACATCGCTGCAACGGGAGGTGGCCGCGTCGCGCTGATAACCGGGGCTGCAGCGGGCATCGGCAGGGCCTGCGCGGAGCTGTTCGCGGAGCGCGGTTATCGCGTCGCCCTCGCTGACTGCGACGAGGACCGCCTGGACACCGCCACATCGGCCATCGTGAAGAGCGGTGGCGACGCGATGGCGCTGCTGCTGGACGTCGTCGATCCAGACGCCTGCGAGGCCGCCGCCGATCGCGTGGCGCGGACATGGGGTCGCATTGACGCACTGGTCGCCAACGCCGGTATTCAGGTCGGCGGCAGTCTCCTCGAAACGCCCGATCAGGACTGGCAGCGCATCCTGGCTATAAATCTCAACGGCACGGCGTACAGCGCCCGGGCCGTGATCCCGTCGATGCTGGACCAGGGGTCGGGCGCGATTGTCATCGTCTCTTCCGTGAACGCGCTGGTGGGGACAGCCGGAATGGCTGTCTACGACATGAGCAAGGCCGCGGTGCTCGGCCTGGCCCGAAGTCTGGCATCCGAGTACGGCACCCGCGGCATCCGCGTCAATGCGGTCTGCCCCGGGAACACGCTCACCGATTTCCACATCGATGCAATGGCGCGCAAGGGCATCTCCGCCGACGAGGTGCGAAAGATGACGCGCGGTTACGGTTTGCTCGGCCGCATCGCCGAGCCCCGCGAGATCGCGCAGTCGATCGCGTTCCTCGCCGGAGACGACGCATCGTTCATTACCGGCCAGACGCTGGCCGTTGACGGCGGATTCTCTGTCGCCGGGGCACGTGGATGAGCAGCGTGTCGGAACCCGTGCGACTCGGAATCGTGGGTACGGGCCGGATGGCGCAGGCCTTCGCCGCCGCCGTGCCCCAGGCACGCGGCCTGGTGCTGCACGCCGTCGCCTCGCGCCGGCGGGACAACGCCGAAGAGTTCGCCGCACGGTTCGGCGCCGCCGCGGCCTGTGGCGGTATCGACCGCATGCTCGAGGACGACGCTGTCGAACTGGTCTACATTGCCAGCCCGCACGCGATGCACTGCGAGCAGACCCTGCGCTGCCTCGAGGCCGGCAAGCACGTGCTGTGCGAGAAGCCGTTCGCGATCAACGCCGACCAGGCCGGTCGAATGATCGACCTTGCCCGCGCGAAAAACCTGTTCCTGATGGAAGCGATGTGGACCCGCTACATCCCGGCGGTTGTCCGGTTGCGGGAACTGCTGGCCGAAGGCATCCTCGGCCGCGTCAGCGTTGTGGTCGCCGGGGGTGCCTTCATGCCGCCGTTCGACCCGGCCAACTACCTGTTTCGCCCCGAGCTCGGTGGCGGCGTGCTGCTCGACGCAGGCGTGTACCTCGTTTCCTGGGCGTCGATGCTGTTCGGCAAGCCGGCCCGCGTCCTCGCCACCGGCCGCTTCGGCGACAGCGGCGTCGACGAGCACGACGCCGTGCTGCTCGAACGCGACGACGGCAGCGTCGCTCACCTCTACGTGTCGTTGCGCGCGAAGCGTTCGCCGGAGGTGCTGCTCATCGGCGAGCACGGCAGCATCCGTGTGCATCCGCCGTTGTTCGCGCCGCAGGCACTGACCGTCAGCTTGGCGGCCGGCGAAGAACAGACGATCACGCTGCCCTTCGCGGGAAGCGGCTATCAATTCGAGGCCGAAGAGGCGGCGGAATGCATCCGCGGCGGACGCACGGAGAGTGCGCTGATGCCGCTTGACGAATCCCTTGCGATCATGGGAACGCTGGACGAGATTCGCCGCCAGATCGCGCTGGTATACCCGATGGAGACCTGAATGTCCGTTGTACTCATTACCGGCGCCGGCAGCGGTTTAGGCCTGGAGGGCGCGTTGGCCTTCGCGCGCAACGGCGACACCGTCTACGCGAGCATGCGCGACCGCGCGCGTGCCGGCAGCCTGCTCGACGCGGCCGCCGACGAGAACCTGCGCCTCGAAGTGATCGAACTGGACGTCACCTGCGCCGACACCTTCGCCGGCGTAATCGAGTCGATCGTCGGTACGGCGGGGCGCCTCGACGTGCTGGTCAACAACGCCGGCATCATCCGTCCCGGCGCGCTGGAAGACATCAGCGAAAAGGACCTGCGGGCGGTTATCGACACCAACATGGTCGGCCCGCTGCTGCTGGCCCGGGCGGTACTGCCGCAGATGCGCGCGCAGCGCGGGGGCTGCATCATCATGATGAGCTCGCTGTCCGGGATTGCCGGCCTGCCGGGCGACCTGGCCTATACCGCCAGCAAGTTCGGGCTGGAGGGCGCGACCGAGGCCCTCCGCCACGAGGTCGACCGCTTCGGGATCCGCGTCGCGCTGGTCGAGGGCGGCATGTACGCGACGGGCATTTTCGAGGCGAGCCTCGACAACGAGGGATTGTTCCCGCCGAACTATCCCGACGACTCCCCGTATCGGCCATTCGTCGAAGACCGCCTGCGGGCCGTACGGCGTAGCCTGGAACGGGCCTTCCACCCACGCCTCGTCGGCGAACTGTACGTGAGGATCGCCGGGTCCGACGGCTCGAGGTTGCGCTGGCCGGCCGACAAGGTGGCCGAAACGGTTCTCGGTAAGATGTGGGCGCAGGACGACGCGGCGCGCGACGCTTTCCTGCGGGAAGTGGCCGGCACCGACTGGTGGAGCGAGGGCAGGGACCATGCAGAGTAGATCGTTTTCGGCCAGGCTCGCGCACGTCTGCATCGAGACCGGCGAGGCCGTGCTCGAAAATGACCGGACGAGGATGATCACCTGCCATGACCCGAACGGCATCTTTATCGAGCTCCAGCAGTACACCGATGAAAGCATGCAGACGCGAGGCGGCGTGTGCCGGGTCGACTACACACCCTGAGCGGCGCGGGTTTCGCCACGGTCTTCACGACGTTCGGCATGCCGCCCGGGCGATACCGTGTGGCTCGGGGACGCCATTCCCGGATGGCCCGGACCTGATGCGCCGCCTGCGCATCCTCTTTGTGCTGGCCTTCGTCAGTGCGCTCTCGACCATGTCGATGGATTATTTCGCACCCTCGCTGCCGTCGGTGACGCGGGACTTCGGCGCCTCCGTCGAGGCGGTCAAGTCGACCATGACGATGTTCCTGATCGGCTACGGCTTCGGACCTTTCGTCCTGGGCTCCCTCGCCGATCGTATCGGTCGGCGCAAGGTGATGCTGATCGGCCTGGGCGGCTACCTGCTCGCGTCTCTCGGATGCATGCTCTCGCCGCACGTTACCGCATTTCTCGGTTTCCGGGCCGCGCAGGGGTTCTGCGCGGCCTCGACCGCGATCATCGCGCGCGCGGTGCTGCGGGACGTCTACGGGCCGACCGGCGCCACGAAGGCCATCGCCAGCATGTTCCTGATCATGGTGTGGGTACCGATCGCCGCGCCCTTCATCGGTGGCATGACCAGCGCGCTGTTCGACTGGCGCATCAACTTCCTCGTCATGATGTGTGTCGCCGGAGCGGTAATGCTGGCCGCGTACGCCTGGCTCGAGGAGACCAACCCTGCCCACCTGCGGACGGGGCTGCCGGTCGCCGGCAGGTGGAAGGAGATCCTGACCCACCGGGTGTTCCTGCGCCATACCCTGACCAACATGTTCCTGTTCGCGACACTGCTGCTCTTCCTGTCGAACTACACTTACGTCACCGAAGCGCTGTACGGCTTCACCTCCCGCCAGAACGGATTCGTCCTCACCGCGTTCAACGCCGCGGTCGCAGCGGGGTTTTACCTGGTGTGGTTCACGGTGCCGCGGATCGGGGTAGAGCGCAGCATGCGGGCCGGACTGTGGATGGCGTCGGTTGGCTGGGTCTCCATCCTGGCACTGTCGCTGGCGCCCGAGACGAACGTGGCGATGATGTTGCCGCTGGTCGCCGCCGCCTGCCTGGGGACGGGTCTGGTCGTCAGCCTGGCGGCGGGCGAGGCGCTGGTGCCTTTCGCTCACGCTGCCGGCACGGCGTCGGCGCTGTTCATCCTGGTCCAGTCAATGGGGGCGTCGCTGCTGAACTTCGCGGTCAGTCTGAGCTTCGACGTGACGCTGCCGCATCTCGCCGCCTTGATGGCGGCGTGCGCGCTGCTGTCCCTCGCTACGTCGCGGCTGTCGGCGAGGCCGGGCAGCGCCGAATAGCCTGGCCCGGCCGCGTGGGGAACCGGCGGGACGGCCTCACTGGCTCTTTTCACGGCGCGCAGGGCGCTCGTCGCTGCGGTAGCGCAGGAACCAGTCGTACAGGTCGTGGCCCGCGTAGACGCGTTTCCACGCGTCATGGTCCATGTCCTCGTGCATCGTGAAACGCAGCGCCGGGTGCTCCGCTTCCTCGAGCGCCCGCGCCATCGTGTAGAGCCAGTGGGGCTTTACGATCGTGTCCTTGCCGCCGCCGAACATCCAGATCGGCAGCCCTGCGTCGGCCAGCGTACCGGCGTGTTCCGGTCTGCCGGTGGCGACGATGGCGGCCATCGCCGCCCAGCGGTCAGGGAACCGCGTCGCCATGTGGAACGCACCGAAACCGCCCATGCTCAAGCCCGTCAGATAGACGCGCGACGGATCCGTCCGGAATTCGTCCAGCACGTGGTCGACCATCGCGATGAGCTCGGTGTCGATCCGCTCCCAGCCGGCCGGCAGTTGCTGTGGCTCGCTGAAGGGATCGTAGTTGGCGTGCGGCCCGTCCGGGAACGCGTCCGGCCCGGTTCTCTGGATCGGCAGCGTCGATGGAAAGCCGTAGTTGCGCTCCGGAGCGCCGTGGTCGAGTCGCGCCGGTTTCTCAGTCTTGCGATCCGCGATCGCATCGAGTTCGCCGAAGACGGGGAGCTGGGGGCTGATGATGATGAAGGGGAGCGGCCGGCGCTGGATCCAGGCTTCCATCAACGGGCCGTGCGCAAGCACGTAATCGAGGTCGTCGAGGCCGTCGCCGCGCTCGCCGTTGCCGTGCAGGAAGAGCATGACCGGCCACTCGCGTCCGGCTTCCTGCCGGTACCCGACTGGCAGGAACACGAAGTACTCGCGGCGGTGGCCGGTCGCGGCGGATTCGTAACCCAGGCGCAGCAATCGATCGCCGGCAACCGGTTCACCGGCGGCCACGGAGCCGCAGAAGAGCGCCATCGCGGCGACCAGGGCCCTGCCCAATGTTTTGATCGTCATTTCACCGTCCCGCTCGTTTGGTCGCCGCAAGCACCTCGCACCGCCGGCGGCTTAGCCGTCCACGTACTTGTCGAAGGATAGGAGATATGATCGAGAACGTCCTCAAATTCGATCGCTGGATCCGGACAGGCTTTGTCGAAATGAACAGTCCGGTTGCATCCTTGCTGTCGTTCGTGAAAGTGTGCGACATTGCATCGGCGCGTGATTTCACGGGAGAAGCATCATTCGGGACTTTGTAAGGCAATTGCAGGAACGCGGTGACATCGCCGTTGTCGGCCGTGAGGTGAATCCCGAGTATGAACTGGCTGCGGTCACGAAATGCTTTCAGAAGACCAGCGAAAGCGCGTTGTTGTTCGAGCGTGTCCAGGACACGAACATGCGCGTCGCGACCAATCTTTATGGCAGCCATTCGAGATTGTGTGACCTCATCGGTTCGCCGTACGACCGCTTTTGCCGGCACTGGAACGACTTGGTGGAAGGATCGGGATCGTCCAGGCCGTTGCTCGAGACCGTGCCTGTGCCGAGCGATCGCAGCAACGGTCGCTTGAGCGATCTACCGATGATCACGTATCACGGCAAGGACGCCGGACCGTACATCACCTCGGCGCTGTTCCTTGCCAGGGACCCCGACTCGGGCGTGCCCAACCTGTCCTTTCACCGGTCGATGGTCGTCAGCGACGACGAATTGCGGATCAGGCTCGGCTCGAGCCACGATCTTGCGAAATATCAGGAGAGGGCGGAGGCGCGAGACGAGCCCCTTGAGGCGGCACTGCTGATCGGCACGCCGCCGGAGATTTTTCTCGCTGCCTGCTCGTCTCCGCCGATGGACGTCAGCGAACTCGATGTGGCGGCGAAGATCGCCAAACGACCGATCGATATGTATCCCTGCAATACCATAAACCTGAGCGTCCCCGCTGATGTCGAGGTCGTGGTAGAGGGCCGGATACTGCCCCACGATCGCCGGCCGGAGGGCCCCTTCGGCGAGTTCCTGGGCTTCTACGTGCCGGTGGGCAACAACCACGTTTTCGAGGTGTCGGAAGTCAACTGGCGCAATCAGGCCATCTACCATGCCCTGTTATGCGGATCGCCCGAAGACTTGCGTCCCCTCGAGGCGGTAACGGCCGCACGCATCTATAGCCATGTGTCCCGCCAGATTCCCGGACTCATCGACGTGTCCTGCCGGCCAAACGTCATGATCACCATCATGAAGATCAAGAAGCAGTACAGGGGACACGGCAAACACGCATTGCTGGCTGCGCTCGGTTCGCACCTGGACTACAACAAGGTTTGCATCGTGGTTGATGAAGATGTGGACATCTACGATCTCGACGACGTGATGTGGGCTTACCTGACGCGCGGCCGTGCCGACAAGCGCGCAATGATTCTCGAGGACATTCCGGGCTTCTACCGCGATCCCCACCAGGACCACTGGGGCCGGCTGATCATCGATGCGACCCATCCCTGGGGACGAGCAGAAGAGTTCGAGCGCAAGAAGGTGCCGGGCGAGGACGATATCGATCTTGCCGATTACCTGAACTAGGGAGACTCTCCGCCCCAGACCGGTACGAGGGTGTGTTCCACGTTCATCTGGTCGAGGATGCGGGCGACGACGAAGTCGACCAGGTCGTCTATGCCGACCGGATTGTTGTAGAAGCCGGGATTCGCCGGCAGAACGACGGCACCCAGTCGCGCGAGCTTCAGCATGTTCTCGAGATGAATGGCGGACAAAGGCGTCTCACGCGGTACCAGTATGAGCTTGCCACCTTCCTTGATGACAACATCTGCCGCACGCTCGATCAGGTTCTTGCTGGCGCCGACCGCAATGCTCGAAAGAGTGCCCATCGTACAGGGGCAAACAGTCATGACGTGGGGCGCGCCGGAACCGCTTGCGACGGGCGCGCTCCATTCTTCGGCACCGAATACACATATCTGACCGCTTTCTGCGCCGTAACGATCCGCCAGCAGGCGGGCGACCTCGGCACTGCGGGCCGGCAGTTTGAACGATGTTTCCGATGCGATGACGATCTGTGCCGGTTTGCTGATCATCAAATAGATCTGCCGGCCCGCCCCGATGAGGCACTCGATCAGCCGCAGACCGTACTGCGCGCCGGAGGCGCCGGTCATCGCCACCGTGATCGTTTCACTGTAACACCGGGTCATCGAATGCCTCGCAGGGATCCGGTTGATGCTTTAGGGGCGGATTGCCGATGAATCATTGATGAATTATCGGGTGCGGGCGTCGGTTGCTCAACCTCTGCCGCGGCCCGCAATGTCTCAGATAACCGATCCTTTCGTCGGATCCGTGCAATCTCTTTTCACGTGAGGCAGCCGAATTCATGTGTGGCTCAGATGAAAGTTTCTATGGCCTCGAACGGGGCGGCGGAATCGACCAGGTCGACGCGCTTCAGCCGGATGCGAGGATCGTCGCGGAAATCCGCGATCTGATAGGTGTAAATACCGGCAAACAGCCGGGTCCGGTCGCGGTGATACTCGACCATCTGGAAGCGCCGGGTGATCACCAGGTCGCCTGTGGACTCGTCTATCTTCTCGGCCACCGGCGTGGCGCCGCAGCGGCTCGTGCGAATGAGATCCTTCAGGGAATGGGCGCGCGGATGCCGCAGCCGTTCGATCCGGAGCCGCATGGCCAATCGATCCTCGTAGAAAAGCGACACATGGTCCAGCGCATCGGGCTGCTCCGGGCTTAACGGCATCCAGTAGACACAGTCGGGTGTAAAGAGCGCGAGCCAAGCATCGAATCGGCCGGTGTCCAGCTGTTCGCTTTCGTCATGCAGCAGGAGTGCGAGTCGTTCCCGCAACGACGGCGTCAGGTCGGCCTGCAAGCTGGGGTCCCGCACCAGCATCATGATCGGTGCCCTTCCATGTAATGCCCCCAGGCTCTGTACTGGTGACGAATGTAATGTTCACTGAGAGCCGAGCCGGTGGCGTCGCCGCTTGCAGTCCTGTCGCGGGCATGCTGACTCACCCATTCCGTGCCCCCGGCGTTGCCGGCCTGTACCCGTCGGTAGGCTTCCAGATCGTCGACCTTGATGATGGACGACGGCGAATGCACCGTGTTGGCATACAGGATGTTGCGTCGGTTGAAGGCATCCCCCGCGCCTTTGAGCCGCAGCGTCCAAATTTCTACGAGCGTCCGGTCGACCGAAACGGGGAAGATCACCCGGAGCTGCATGAAGCTCGGGTGCACCGAGAGATTCGGGTATATATTGGCATTGTGGTAGTTCAGCGACAGGATGCGGTCGGCTTCCGCCGCGCCGCGCCGTGCGACGAGCGCTTCTTCATACTCCCTTGCCACGGGGTCGTCGCTGCGCGGATTCCGGAACCCGCGCATCGTGCTATGTCCCGCACCGAAACAGTCGACGGTCAGCGCATTCATCTGCTCGAAGTCCTGATCGTTGGCGGCGATGATGCGCATTCTGAGCGCCGCGTCGCTGCCTGCGTCGGGTTCCTCGCCACGGCACACACGATCGGACGCTCGCAGCGACGACTGATGCACGAACTTCGGATGCATGCCGTCGTGCAGGTTCTCGAGATAGACCTTCCAGTTGTTCCGTTGTACCGCGCGAAAACAGCCGCCCGCGATTTCGAGCTTACCGTCGGGCGCACGCTCGGTCATGTTGTCCAGCACCGCCGCGGCCTGGTTGAGCCAGGCGGCGAGCGCCGGCGCGTCGTCGTTAAGCGTGGCGAAGACGAATCCGCGGTAGACCGCGCTGCGCAGGGGCTTCAGGTCGAAGCGCGGATCGCCGATCCGTACTTCGGAACCCTCGTAGCTCTCCATGCAGGGAATGGCCTGAAGCCGGCCGTCGACCTGGAACGTCCAGCCGTGATAGCAGCAGCGCAGCATCCGTGCGTTACCGGTTCTGCCGCCTGCGACCAAGGCACCGCGGTGAGGGCAGTGGTTGTGCAGCACGTGCACGTCGCCGCTGCCGTGGCGGATCATGAATACGGGGCGCCCGGCAACTTCCGTGCAGAAATAATCCCCGGCTGCCGGGATCTGGCTGTCGTGTCCGACGTAAAGCCAGCTGCCTCCGAAGATCCGCTCCCGCTCGGCATCGAGCACGACCGGAGACACGTACACCTTGCGGTGTACGCGATTCTCCGCCACCAGGTCGGTAAATGGCATTGTCCCTTCCATCCCTAGTGTTCCAAGTCTGCTTCCGGCGAACGCGGCAGCGGCCGGTCCGACCGGAAAGAGATCGCCGCGATCGGATCGCGGCGATGGAGAATCGAGCGTGACTCTGGACGAGAACATGGTGCCCGATGCTCGACGCGGAAAATATTGACGAATCGGGAAAACAGATTGACACACGGAGTACTGAAGTTCCGCTGATGATGGCGCTTCATGTGGAGCCTTCGATCGTTGGTAGCGGACCGATCACGGTTCCTGATGGCGCATGGGCAGCCTCCGGTAATTCCGGATAGCGTGGAAGAAGCGCGACAATTACGAGCGCGGCCATGTTCAGTCCGGCGCAGGCGAGAAGAATCGACACGTAGGAGCCGGTGAGCTCGTAGCCGACGCCGAATGACACGGGACCGGCCGACGTGCCGACGAGGAGAGCGGCAAACATCAGGCCGTAAACGGCGCCGAAATTGCGGAGTCCGAAATAGCGGGTCGTCAGGTAGGCAAGCAGGTCGATCTCGGCACCGATGCTGAGGCCGACGAGGATGGCGGCGAGAAATGCCGTCCCCCCTGAAGGATTGACGGCCAGCAGACCGATGCCGGCCGCCGATGCGAGGAAAAAGAGCAACGCAACGCGGGGCGCGAAGAAGCGGTCGATGAGATAACCGATGGCGACACGTGCGACGACGACGGTGATTCCGACGGTGGAAGCGGCGAGCGCTGCCTGCGCGGCTGGCATGCCCTGATCCGTCAACATCGGTACGAAATGCGGCAACAATCCGTAAAGGCTGAAGGACAGCAGGCAGAAAACGGCCCAGAGCATCCAGAATGTCCTGCTGCGCAGCGACTCGGCGACGCCGAATCCCGACGCGTCCTCCATCGAGGCCTCAGCGGCGTGGTCTTGCGCATCATCGGCAGTCAATCCCATTTCTGCCGGCGTATCTCGAAATACGAGAGCGACCAGCGGGGCTGCCACGCATACCGTGATTGCCGCGAGCGTCAGGTAGGCGGAGCGCCACCCAAGGGCATCGATCATCGTTTGAACGAGCGGCGGCACGTAGGCAAAGCTGAAGCCGGCGCCTGCCATGGCCAGGCCGATGGCCAGCCCGCGACGGCGATCGAACCACGCGGCAATGGTGCGCATGTAAGGGAGGTTGTTCGCCCCGGCGCCGAGCGACCCGATCAGGGTGAACACGAGCAACAGATGCCACAGGCTCGATACCACCATCGGAATTGCAGCCAAGCAAAAGCCGCAGACGAGAATGGACGGTACCAGGACCCGGCGACTGCCGAAGCGATCGACCAGCCTTCCGGCAAGCGGCAGGCAAATGGCCAGCGAGGCGGTGAAGCAGGTCAACGCCAGGCTGATCTGCGCACGATTCCAGCCGAACTCGTCGCCGAGCGGTACGATGAACAGGCCGAGCGCTGCAAAGGCGAATTGCGACGGGGCGGCAGACAGTCCGACCATCGCTGCGGCGACGATCCACCAGCCGTAGAACAATCTCCGCGGCGTGCGGGGAATTTCCTGAGCCACGATGCGACCGTCCTTCAGATCCTGCGCCGAGACGAGCCTGTCATTCCCTCGCGCCCGCAAATGATTGCTCCGGCACAATCTGTTTTCCCGTGAGCCGTGGCAGTCACATTGCAGGTGATCAGTTCCAACCCTCCTTGTCGAGTGCTACGTGCAACGGCACGGCCTACGTGTCCTGCGAGATTGGTTGTTGCAGACTCTCGTATAACATGATTCATTCTCAAAGTCGCGATAGACGCAATTATTCTACAGAGCAATCTGGAAAGCCCACCAAGGTCATTACAGCCGGCAATGAACGTAGATGGTTGCCAGAAAACGTCTCGTCAGTTCAGAAGTTTAAGTATCGTTTAACTTATCGGTGCACAGGTTTTGCACGCCTAAGACCCTCTCGTCACCCCGTAACGGCCCCTTCGCACCGTTCGTGCGACACCTACTCCTCAAAGCGACCCGTGGCGTCACGATCGCGGTCGTATCGTCTCTTGAGCGGAAACGGCGGCAACCAGGACTCGCGACGGACGATCCAGCTTTCGTAGGTTGGCATCAGTTGGTCAGGGGCATCCAGGGATCCGACGTTCACTTCGATTTCGTCTGCGCTGCGTGCGAAAACGGAGGAGCCGCAGCGGGGACAGAAAAACCGCCCGACGTAGTCACGTGTTTCGCCATCGATCGTCACCGCATCCTGAGGGAACACCGCGGAAGCGTGAAAAAGGGCCCCATGATGCTTGCGGCAGTCGAGACAGTGACAAAGGCCGACCCGGTATGGGAGTCCCGACGCCACAATTCGGACGTTGCCGCACAGGCAACCGCCGGTGAATCGGTCCATGCTGCGTCTCCTCTAAAATCAAGCGGTCAGAATGGTTACAACGAACCGCAGCTCCGCACCATAAACAGGCCTGCACTCATGGATATGCTCGCAACCGCTCGCGGCAAGAAACCCCGCGCTTCAACTGCATAGTCCCCTGGGGTGACGGCGGACGGAAAGGAAAACCAGGATGACTGCCGCGAAAGAACATCTGATGGCCTGAACGGCTCAGTTGCGTGGCCGAATGGTGCTGTTGGTCCAAGTTCGAGATCCCGGCCGAGGAGTCCGTCCATTATAGGTCCATTCCGGTCACATGGTTGACAGCTTATTCCGGACACTATTCAGGCGCCTGTCGGAGGCCGGGCCGAACGCGTCAACGTCCCCGCGCCGACCCGAGTTGCGGGTAAGGTGTCAGTGCACGTCGCAGAAGTCCAGGTGATAGACTACTGACTGGCTGCAGTTGGGCCCGAAGCGGACCGTGGGGCATTTGTGAGAAAACTCTCTGTCATCCTGGTCTTGGCTGGCGTTGTGCTGCTCGTTTCCCGCCAGACGATTTCGGACGAGCGGGCTAATTTGCCTTCAGAGTCAGACCGCGATGGTATCGAGCTTTCCGATGATCAGATTCGGTTTTTTGTCGAAAATGTCGGAGATTTTCTTTACAGATTCGGCGGACGACTAGATCAAGATAACTTCGATCTGGTCGAAGAGTTGCCGGCTAGTGCCGCAATCTGGCGTGACCAGGCTTACGCAAGACTGAAGCACGAAGCTGTGGCATTGTGTCAGCGAGCTAGCCAATACAACCGACTTGGCCTTGCGGCGGAAATCAATCGAATCGGCCGTGAGTTCACAGCAAGGTTCAGCAAAAGAGTTCGATTGGAGCTGTCGCACCTTTCGGATTCTGCTTATGCAGCTGTTCGTGAGTACGTTTGGACATCGGATATGAGAGTGGCACCAACACCTTGGGAGATTATCCTTTCCATGGTCAGCGAACAACCGAATCACCCACGGGGAGATCTGGAAAAACTCCTGTGCACGGTGGCACATGAAAGGCTCTGAATCCGGCTAGAGCTTTTCGGGAATCGGTCCGCTTATGGCCGCGCTCAGCCGTTGGGCTGGTAACTGCTCAAGTCTTCAATATGTCTTGCTTTGCTTCGACTGATAAAGCAATTCAAGGATCCGCCAGCCGTCCCGATGCCCGGCCTCAAGGCCATCCTGGTCTTCCGGGGAATTCCGTTTTGATATTCAAGTTTGCCTGGTGAGAATCCTGTTGTTCGTTGAACAGCTCGTGCATGACCCCAAGCAGACGCCCCATGTTGACAGGCTTTACCAGATGCGCGTCGAACCCGGCTTCGGCGGCGCGCGTCTTGTCTTCCTCGCGCCCGTAGCCGGTCAATGCAATGAGTGGGGTGGCCGGTTTCGCAGCCTTGAGCCGTCGTGCTACCTGGTAGCCGTCGAGACGAGGCAAGCCGATGTCGAGCAATACGAAGTCGAGTTGAAGGCGAAGGGCGGATTCGAGGCCGCCTGAACCATCCTCAGCCTCGTGAACGGTGCATCCGGATAATTCCAGGAACGCGCGCAGCGCCTGCCGAGTGTCCGAGTTGTCCTCGACGATGAGGATTTTGTAGGCGCGATCCACAGACCCGCAGCCGGGCGCCACATAGCCGGTCAGCGGCACCGACGCATCGATTCGGGGCAGCCGGACGACAAACGCGCTTCCTAGACCCGTCCCCGGGCTGTATGCGTCCACCGATCCGCCGTGCAGCTCCGTCAGTCGTCGCACTAACGTCAAACCTATCCCGAGGCCACCCATGGGACGGTCCAGTTCCTGCTCGCCTTGCAGGAACGGATCAAACACTCGCGGAAGGAACTCGGGAGCAATACCGACTCCGGCATCCTCGACGCGCAGGATCGCGGACTCTGCTTCCCTCGCGACACTTACGCGAATGCTGCCGGTAGCCGGCGTGTACTTGACCGCGTTGTTGAGCAGATTGTCGATGACCTGCGTGATGCGGTCGGGATCAGCATAAACCCACGCAGGCTGATACCGAGCCTCAAAGCGCGCGGCGCCGTCCGGAGCATGCGCACGCAGGCAACGCTTGACCGCCTCGGCAAGATCCATGGGCTGCCGCTCCAAAGTCATTTTATCGACAGTTACTTTCGCGATATCCAGCAAATCGTCGACCAGGCGTGTCAGCTGTTCAGTTTGTCGATGGATGATCTCCCTCCAGCGGCGCGTCTGGCCTGTCGCCGCCTCATCCGTTCCATCCAAAACCGCTCCGGCGGCGCTGATCGCGCTCAAGGGATTGCGCAGCTCGTGGCTCAGGATGGCGAGGAACTCATCTTTGGCGCGACCGGCTGCCTCGGCTTCGGCGCGCGCTGTTCGCTCGCGAGCCAGCAGCGCCGCCCGCTCCGCCGTAAGCGCCGCCATGGAGAGCGCCGTCATTGCAATAAAGGTCATGAAGCCCTGCTGGACCAGCAGCGATTCGTTGGGAGACTGCATGACGAAAGGCCCGTGTCCCGTAGCCGTCGCCCAGTTGGCGATGAGCGCTAGCAGAGCGACGGCCGTAGCCACTTCTCGCTGCCCGAACCGGAACGCAGCCCAAACGAGCGGCGCGAGGCACAGAAAGGCGAGGGGGTAAGACGCGAGCAGCGGATGAAAGAACGTCATGCTGCCGACGATAACGAGCGATCCGAACAAAAGCACCGACTCGATCACGCGCCGTGCGGTCCAGGACCATTGGCGGTCGACGTACCAGAGCACGAGCAAAGGAGTGACCACGATGGCACCCGCTGCATCGCCAAGCCACCACGTAAACCAGATGGCCCCGAAGTCGGCTGCAGGGGCATAGCCGCCGAGCGTCAAACTCATCACACCGATCGTGGCGCTTACTGTCGTGGCGAGCACGGCGACACCCGCGAACCTGAATAGGTTGGACGCAGGACCAAAAACTGCCGTGCCGCCCGCAAAACGGCCGATCAGGTAAACGGCGACGATTCCCTCCAAAGTGTTGCCTGCCGCCACGCCTGTAGATGTGATCAGGGAGCCTTGCGTGGTCAAATTGACCAGGAACGCACCGGTAAAGATTGCCGGCCAGACGCGGTAGCCGAATGTCAGCAAAGAGGCGATCGCGATTCCGGTCGGAATCCATATGGCCGAGGCGCTCGGGTGCAGGAGGCCGAAGAAGTGCAGCCCGGCTCTACCGGCGAGAAAGTAGACCAGGGTCAGTCCGATGATCAGCGCGTAGTGGCGCGACACATACATGGCGGCAGACCTTCTGCTCAGCTGGCCCACATCTCGGGAAAGGCATAGGAGCGCAAGTGGAGAATAACTGAAATCAGCCATGGCGCGACGATTGCGCCGTGAAGGATCGGTATCTGTGCGTGCGTCCATGGTGCTCCATCCAGGACGCAACGTCGGCGGACGTCGACGTGGAGCTCAACCTCGTCGGAACGACGTCGGAGTCGTTGCGGGTCACGGGCACGATTCGCTGCTCCGCGCCCGTCGTCACGGAGTGACGTTTACCGCAAGAGAGCGTTATCCTTCGAGGATATACTGATCTTCGAGCGGGGTGACAAATGAGCCGACGACTGACGCCTTTGATACTGGCGCTGATGCTGGCGTCGCCGGTGCACGGGCAGGCCGATGCGACGGCGGCCGCTGCGGAAGAACTGACGCAGCTACTGAAGGAATTCCTGGACGGCGCCTCGCGTAACGACGTCGCTGCACACGCCCGCTTCTGGGCGGACGATCTGATCTACACGCGCTCCTCCGGCGTGCGAGTGGGCAAGGCGGAGATACTCGAAAATGCGCGTGCCGGCCCAACTGCGACTACGGCTGAGCCGACCGAATATTCCGCGGAAGACATTCGCGTCCAGCAGTACGACGACACCGCCGTGGTCGCCTTCCGCCTGGTGGGAAGAACGGGCAGCGGCCCTCAGGCGGTCGTCGAGCATTTCCTCAATACTGGCACTTTCGTCAAACGCAACGGCGAGTGGCGGGTCGTGGCGTGGCAGTCCACTCGTATGGCGGAGCCGTAGGTGGCTCGCGGCGAGAAGCTGAAGGGTGCGGATCCCAGGAAAGACCCTGCGTACGCCAACCCTGTTCACCGCATGCAAAGCATAGCGACCAATACAGCAAATTCGGTCAGCCGAGCTGTTTCACCGCAGCTCGCCGGCGTCATTGCCGCCGCGACGGCCGACGATCTCTCGGCGGCGGCCCGGGATCTCGGCCTGACCGAAGACGAGGTGGCTGCCTGCCGGAATCCGTAACGCCGCGGCTTTCCTTGTCGGGATGGTTTTCGTACAGTGCCGGTGATGGTCCGTTGGCTGGATTGCCGGGGATTTGGGGGGTGAATTGAAAGACAAGGTCACGCGGCGCGATTTCCTGAACGGTACAAGCGTCGCCATCGGCGCGTCCCTGCTGTCGCCATGGACGGACGTCTTCGGCCGGGCCGAGAGCAAGTTCGCGCTGGGCAGCGACTACTATCCGCCGGCCAGGAGCGGCCTGCGCGGCAGCCACGACGGCTCCTGGGAGACTATGCACGCGCGGGTCTCGGGCAGGACCTGGCCGCGCGCCGCACCCGACGAGGAAATCGACCTGGTCGTCGTCGGCGGCGGCATCAGCGGCCTGGCGGCGGCGCACTTCTTCAGGAAGGAGAAGCCCGATGCACGGATACTGATCCTCGACAATCATGACGACTTCGGCGGCCATGCCAAACGCAACGAGTTCACGATCGGCGGCCGGACGCGCATCGGCTACGGCGGCACCGAATCCATCGACACGCCGTCGGGATATTCCGCTGTCTCGAAGACGCTGCTGTCCGACATCGGCATCGACGTGCAGCGCTTTTACGACTATTTCGACCAGGACCTGTACTCGTCGATGGGGCTGTCCTATGCGATTGCTTACGACAGCGCGACCTACGGGCGACGCAAGCTGGTGTCCGGCTATGGCAGCCTTCCCTGGCCGGAGTTTGCCGCCGCGACACCCATGAACGAGCGTGCGCGGGCCGACCTCGTGCGGGCGTTCACGGACGAGCGGGACTACCTGCCCGGCATGAGCCGCGACGAAAAGTTCGAGCTTCTCTCGAAGATCAGCTACCGCGAATTCCTCAAAGACTACGTCAAGGTCGACGACCAGCTGCTGGAGATGTACCAGCGCTGGGGCATGAGCTACTGGTGCGTCGGCATGGACGAAGTGCCGGCGATCGCCGTGCAAGGTTATACCGACGGCGGCGGCATCCCCGGACTCGAGCACACGATGCCGCGCGTCGGCGATCGCGGCAACGAGCCATACATATTTCACTTTCCCGACGGCAACGCCTCGGTTGCGCGGCTCCTCGTCAGGAGCCTTATCCCTGAGGCCCTGCCCGGTGAAACGATGGAAGACAGCGTCACGGCGCGCGTCGCTTACTCCGAACTCGATCGCGCTGCCCGACAAATCCGCATCCGCTTGAACAGTACAGTGGTCGATGTGGCGCACACCGCGGGTGAACGTGGCGTCGATGTCACTTACGTGCACGGCGGCGACGCCCATACCGTGCGCACGAAGAAATGCATCCTTGCCTGTTACAACAGCGCCATTCCTTATATATGCCCCGGCTTACCCGAAGGGCAGAAGCAGGGCCTGGCACACAACGTGAAGGTGCCGCTCACGTACACGAAGGTGCTCATTCCGAACTGGCGCGCGTTCGCAGAACTCGGCATACGCTACGTCTACTACACCAAGGATTTCTACAAGCAGGTGGAACTCGACTACCCGGTGTCAATCGGCGATTACCGTTTCAACGATTCACCGGACAGGCCGATGGTCCTGCACATGTGCTACGTGCCGTACTTCGACGACCTCCAGGGACCGGAGCAGTGGCGCGCCGGAAGGCGCGTGCTGCTGACGACACCGTTCACGGTGTTCGAGGAACATGTGCGCGATCAGCTCGACCAGGCATTGTCCGGAGCGGGATTCGATGCCGGGCGCGACATCCAGGCGATCACCGTCAACCGCTGGGCACATGGATACTCCTACGGCCCCGGCCGGACATGGGAGCCGGAATACGCCTCGGAGGCGGATAAACCGTGGGTGAAAGGGCGGCAGCCGTTCGGCCGCATCGCGATTGCGAACTCCGACGCCGGCGCGGCCGCAAACACGGATTCGGCGATTACGCACGCTCACCGCGCGGTGACGGAGGCGCTCGCGACCTGAGGCGGCGCAATCTCAATCGCCGCCTGCAGGATGGCCACGCTTTCCGGCCGACACCTCGGGGTCAGCAACACACTCGCGTAGCTCGCCATGAAGTAAGGATCGGCGGTCTCGCTCAGGTCAGGCAGCGCGGACAGCATGCCGTCATCCGCCGTGCGCCGGTTACGGTCATGAGCGAGATGAGCTTGCACGATTCGCTGGGCCCTGGGTGCAGTGACCTTGATCGCGTGCCACGACGATACGGACGACAGCATTACCTTTGCGGCTGACTCGGCTACGGTTCATCTTGAACAGGCTCGCGACATGTTCCGGGAATTGATGGACAGGGAGCGGAGCAAAAGCCGGCAAAATCTCGATTAATGCGGCTGGAATTGGGCGGAAATGTAGCGAGAATTCGCCCATGCTCTGCCGCTCCTACATAGAAGCCCTGCTTGTTGATCCTGATCTGGCTGCCAGAGTTTGACAGGACTGGTATGGGGGGCAAATCAGCAACTCGGAAGCGGCTCTGGCTTGGCTCGAAACGGCAGACACGTCAGCGGGTTTGCGAGTGTGCACGTGCACCAGCTCTGCCGCAGCCTCCAGCCACGCCTGTTCGGATTCGGAGTACAGCACAGGTGCGACACTAACAATTTTCTGACGGTCAACCCCGATTGTAAGGATCGAAGCCGCCGCCAGAATCCTTTTTCGGATCCGCAGCAGGCACCTTTATTTCAACCTCGGCGACTGCCTCTGCAACGTCCTCTCCAGGCTTCAAAAGGCGCTTCAACTGTACGGTCGACATCAGGACCAGTTCAGCAGTTTCGTCAGTATCTTCAGTCATTGGGGACTCCCGAATTGCGGCCATTCATACGGCAGGCGGCCAGGTGCGCGAGCGGCGTATAGTGGATTTGCACGTCGGAATCCTCCATGAAATAGGTCACAATTGGTTGATTGCGAGCAAAAAAGCCGACGAACCCGGTGGGGAATCCATGCGTTTTCGGAGTCGGGCTAAAGCGTGGCCGGCCAATACGAATAATCTAAGAGCTAGAACCAGTCATGACACGCGATCACTCCGGCGGCTGACACGAGTATGAGGGAAGCAATAGTCTAGACTGTCGCTGTGATCGCGCTACTTTTCATTGTTGGAATCTTCATTTTCTTCGGGGTGGTCATCTGGTCGATGAAGCGCCACCGTAATCCGACTCTGCGTGTCGAATGCCACGACTCCATCGAAGATCTGATCCCGTCCCTCGCGGGTCTTAGTCTCAGCTCGGCGGTGGAAGGCAATAGCGTCGAAGTTTTCGAGAACGGCACCTTCTTCGACGTGCTAATTGACGAGATTGCTGCCGCGCAGCACTCAGTTCATTTCGAGAGCTTCTTGTGGAAAGAGGGCGTGCTGGGCCAACGTGTGGCTGACGCGCTATCTACCAAAGCCCGCGCAGGTGTGAAAGTACGCGTTCTGCTCGATGCGACCGGGTCGAAGAAGATGGGCAAGTCCGCCGAGCAGCGGCTCAAGGCCTCGGGCTGCACGCTGGTCAAGTTTCACAAATGGCACATCCGTAATCTCGGAGTGATGAACGAGCGCGATCACCGGAAGCTCGTCGTGCTCGATGGTCGTGTAGCGTTGGTTGGTGGCCATTGCATCGTCGATGCCTGGCTTGGGAACGCCGAGGATAAGGAACACTTTGCAGACGTGAGCGTCCGGCTGCGCGGGCCGATCGTCAACAGCGTGCAGGCGGCGTTCAGCGAGAATTGGGTGGGACAGACCGGCGAGCTGTTCATGGGGGACGACGTGTTCCCGCGCCTGGAACGCGCGGGCGCGATTACCGTCCACGCGGCGTACGTGAAGCCGGAGGGCTCTGCGCCCGCGGTTAAGATCCTGCACCACACGGCAATTTGCTGCGCAAAGCAGCGAATCTGGATCCAGAATCCGTACTTCATCCCAGAGCCCGAGGCAATCGACGCATTCGGCAAAGCCGTTACGCGCGGAGTTGACGTTCGGGTGTTGATGCCTTCTACAAGCGGCTCCGACAATCCGATGGTGCAGCATGCGGGACATCGCAACTTCGAGAAGCTGCTAAGCTGTGGCGTAAGGCTTTTCGAGTACCCATCGACTCTGTTGCATCAGAAGGTGATGACTGTCGACGGTGTGTGGTGCACCGTGGGCTCTGCGAATTTCGACGATCGTTCGTTCGAAATCAATGATGAGATCACGCTCGGCTTCAAGGACGCTACCACCGCAAAGCGGCTTGACGCGATATTCGAGAGGTACGCTCCGCATTGTCAGGAGCTCAAGCTGGAAGCCTGGCACAAGCGCAATTGGAGCCACAAGCTGATCGACAATATGTATTACCTGTTCAACGAGATGCTTTGATCGAGTGACGTGTCGGTGGTTCGATTCCGCCCCTGGCCACCAATCCTGTCAGGTCCGTTCCGGGGACATGGGTAACAGATTATACCGGAGACATAGGTAACACTTTTGCGCTGAACGGGTTGTCGACGGGCTCCAGGCGGCAGGTCTCGTGATCGAAGTATCCGAGATCGTATTGCATGAAGCTGACGAGCCAGATCTGCTCACTGACTTGTTTTACTCCGACGTTTTGGCCGGCGAAGACGGTGCTCAAGTTGATCTTTCGCCGTCCGAAACAGATGCGTCCACATCGGGTCACGGTGACGGTGCGATCATGGAACGGATAGTCGAGTTCCTCGAGGCCAGCGTAAGACGTGGATGAGGTCTTATAGCATTCTGCCGGATACTTCATGTTCAGTGCCTGATGGGGCCGATCATTGTTGTAGCCGTCGATGAAGTCATCGAAGCGGGCCTGTTGCTGCAGGAAGTTGTCGGCGGCGGGCTTGGTGGCTTCGATTTTCAAGGTCAGGTGCATACGTTCGTGGCGACCGTTTTGTTCCGGGTGTCCCGGTGCGATGCGTTCGATGTCGATGCCCAAACGCAGCCACCATACCGAGAGTCGGCTGAGGCCAAACAGGGCGTTGGCGCATGAGAAAGGAATGCCGTTGTCGGTGCGGATGGCCTTGGGCAGTCCGAAATCCTTGAAGGCCCGCTCGAACACCCGAAAGGCATAGGCTTCGGCGGTAGTCGACAGCGCGTCGCAGGCAATCAGATAACGGCTGGCAAAATCCGAGATGGTCAGTGGAATCTCGGACTTTCAGGATGCTGCCTTTGCCACTGCGTTGCCGCTGTACTTCAATTTAGATCTGAGGCTCGGCAGCCTATGATCGTCGCTGTGACGTGGTGAGGGCTGAGAAGACCACGTCCCCGAGCCTTGGTCCAAGATCACGGTCGGCCATGAGACATATTGCCAAGCGACACCTAAGTCGGCCGGTATCGTAGGAGTGATCCAAACTACAAGCGCACTCGCAGGAACGACGGGGCATAACTTCTAATGGCTCGTTGATGCACTGGTGCGAAGCGTCCATGTGAGCATGGTCGGGAACGGGGGGCGTTTGCGGTGCTCAATGTCTTGGAATAGTGTCCGCTCTGTAGCGCTTGAACCTGCGAATTGGCAATCCGTCGGGGGAAACGGTCCGGAAATCCTAACTACCAGGGTAGCCCTTCGCCGTCGGCGTGCCTGAAGGTGCCGCTGTTCGCGGTATTCAGCGCGTCGATTCTTTCCACCAGCATCGCCCCGGCCTCGGATGGCTCGACGTTGCCCCTGCCGCCGGTCATGTCCGTACGCACGTAGCCGGGATGCAGGAGGCCAACCGCGATGCCGCGCGGCGCCAGGTCGATTGCCAGTGACCGGCCGGCCGCATTCAGGGCGGCCTTGGACATTCTGTAGCCGTAACTGCCGCCGGAGCTGTTGTCCGCGATCGACCCCATGCGGCTCGTGATCAGCGCGATCTTCGTGCCGGATGCGAGCTTGTCCGCAAAGGCATGGACAGTCAGCAGCGGCCCGAGCGCATTGACGGTGAACTGCCGCTCGATGCGATCACGCGCCTCGGCGACGCTCGCAAAGGGCTCGTTGCTCAGCACCCCTGCATTTGCGATCAGCACGTCCACGTTGTCGACCATCGTGGCGGCTCGCTGCAGAGCTTCCGTGGAGGTGACGTCCACGTCGTCCATGATCTCGGCACCGCAGTCACGCAACGCATCGCTGGCGCGCCGGCACAGTGCAATGACGCGATCGTCGCGTCCCCGGTAGATGCGGGCCATCGCCAGGCCAATGCCGCGGTTCGCGCCGGTGATCACTATCGTATGTGCGCTCATGGAACCTCCTTGCTTGTCGTTGGCACAACGCGTTGCCCGGATCGCGCCTCAGCCTTGAGCACTCCGCAGCGCCAGGCATTCACGGTCGGCCTGGTGAGCCTCCCGGAGGAATCGCAGCGGCGTGCTTTTCAGTCGGTCCGACTGTTCAGCAATCGCCGCTTGCAGGATGGCCACGCTTTGCGGCCGACACATCGGGGTCAATAACACACTCGCATAGCTCGCCATGAAGTAGGGATCGGCGGTCTCGCTCAGGTCAGGCAGCGCAGCCAGCACCTGGTCAAGACTCTGCAGCTGCCAGTCCGTCTGGCTGGCGGGAAACAATCCGGCCATCACTGCGCGTTGCCGCGCGAGACCGGTGACAGTCTCCGGATTTTGCAGTTCCGCCAGCCACGCTGACTTGTTGGCAGGATCGGGCCGGGCCGCCGCCGCGGTCAGCGCGCTCTTGGCGCCGAAATCGGAAGGGTCGGACGCGCGCTCGAGTTTCAGCCGCTCGTCCACGCCCTCTGCGTCGGCGGCGCTCAGGATCGTGAGCAGCCTCCAGCGCAGGTCTGGCGAGATCTCGATACCGGGAATCTGCGCCGTGCCGTCGAGCAGGTTGCCGACCGTTTTCAGGCCGTCTTCGCTTGCCACCACACCAAGGAAGGTATTCAGGCCGGTGCGCTTGAGATCGTTGCCAGCCGCGCTGCCCGCCTGTTGCAGACTCATCGCCTCGAGAGCCGGCAGCAAGCGGGCGAGCGCAGCGTCGGTTTCGGGCCGCAGGCGCTGCATCATGTCGGCTGCCGCAATGAGCGTCCCGGAAATCTGTTGCTGAACCCGGATGTTGTCTTCGGTCTCCGCGAGGCCGATCGCCTGGTCGACATAGTCAGCGATCGGCATATCACCTGCCATGGCGCGATCAAACAGCGCGGCCAGGAACATCGACCGGTCCAGCGGTTCCGGCAGTTTGCCGAGCGACTGCCGCAGGACCTGTGCGGACTGGTCATCCAACGCGAGCTTTGCAAACGTCCAGTCGTTGAAATTGGGATTGACCAGCGCCGGGCATGGCTGGTCAACCGTCCCCTCCACCACGGTGACCGCCCGCGAAATCTCGGCCGTGATTACGTCAATGGTGACGGGTGTGCGGTTTTCGTCGAGCGAATACAGCGCCACCTCCGTCTGGTGCGTGCGCAGATACGGGTTGTTGTCCGGCGCTGTCTGCGTGATGCGGATCTCCTGCAGCCGCTTGGAATCGCATACGATGCTGGTGCTCAGCGTGTTATAGCCAGCTTTGTACAACCAGTCATCCGTCCATTGTCCGAGATCAACGCCGGTGCTGGTCTCGATGTGACCGATGAAATCCGACAGCTCGGTTGTATTGTAGGAAAACTCCTTCAGGTACGCGGACACGCCGCGCCGATAGCCTTCCTCGCCGGTGTAGTGCGCAAGTTGTTTGAGTACCGATGAGCCTTTCTGATAGGTGATTGCGTCGAAAACCGTGAAGAAATCATTCGTGCTGTCGATCGGCATTTCGATAGGATGTGTCGTCACCTGACCATCGCGCGCGTACGCTGCTTGTTTGGCATTCGTGAAAAAGCCATGCCAGGTGTCCTTGAATGTGGTCGTTTCGAGCATTGCCATGGCCGCCATCTGCGTTGCAAAACTCTCGTTCAGCCACAGACCGTTCCACCAGTCATGCGTGACCAGGTTGCCGAACCACATATGCGCCATTTCGTGGAGGATGACGCTGGCGCGATCCTCGCGTTCTGAACGATCGCTCGGTTGCCGTTGCACGTATTTTTCAGTGAAGGTAACCGCAGCGATGTTCTCCATCGCGCCGATGTTGAAATCGGGAACGATCAGTTGGTCGTACTTGTGAAATGCGTAAGGGATATCGAAGTACTTGCCGTAGTACGCGAGACCCCGTTTCGTGATCTCCAGCCACTCGTCCACGGCAACAAATTCCGCCAGCGACTGACGCGCCATGAGCCGGATTGGCATGCCGTCGGCGGTGTCCTCCCAGATCCGGTACGGGCCGGCGTGCAGGGAAAAAGCATAAGTCGAAATCTCCGGCGTGGTGCCGAACTGCCAGCGGGCCGTGCCGCTGTCCGCCTCATGTTTTTCGCCGGTGCTCGTCGAGACGACGATCCAGTCTTCCGGAGCCGTCACCGTCAGCGTTATTTTTGCCTTGAGATTGGGTTGGTCGAACGATGGGAACACCCGGTTCGCATAGTAGGGCCACAAATAGGTGTACAGATAGGTTCGATGATCCTCCGGGTCGACAAACCGGTGCAGCCCGGTCCCGTCTTCGCCGAACGCGTGTTCGTAAGCGACAAAAACTGAATTGCTGCCTTCGCGGAGTGCCTGCGCCGGCAGCGTCAGGAACGCGCCGTTGTAGGTGACCGGGACCGTTGCGTCGTTGATCCGCAGTTCGCGCACGGTCCCGCCAGCGAAATCAAGAGTCAGGTCGGCATCGGCACCGGTCAGCTCATAGCGAATGCTGGCTTCTCCCGCGAATACATCCACACCGCCCTGCAGATCGATGTTCAGATCGTATTCAACCCCGGATAGGCGCTGTTTGCGCCGGTCAGCCGTAACGTACTCCAGCGCATCGGCATCCTTCCGGGCCGCGGCTACTGGCGTATCGCTGGTGGGTTGAGAGCCGTTGTCCTGCTGACACGATGCAAGGGGGCAGACAAGAATTATCGAGGCAAGGAATGCGCAGTTGCGGGCACGAGCGTGGAACATGGGCAGAACCGGTCGAAAAAAGGAAGCCCAATATACCTTAGCCGATACCAACGCGTGCCGGGACGGCGAATCCTCCGGTCAGCTCAACCCATCGATCCAATCCGCCAACGCATCCAGCATTTCGCGTCTCACGTCCGCGTCTTTGCGGCCCGAGCGTGCGGGCACGTGAAATGAATGGTCGGCATGGTCGAACAACGTGAGCGTCGCACGCTCGCCGAAGCGCTCTACCAACGGTCGCAGCAGCTTCAGGTCCGCAAAGTCGTCGCGTGCTCCCTGCAGGAACAGCATCGGGATGCGCACGTCGAACAGGTGCCCGGCGCGCTCGCCTGACGGCTTTCCCGGCGGATGCAGCGGAAAGCCGAGAAACACGAGGCCGCGGACGCCGGGCAACGGCGATCCGGCCTGCGCCTGGGAGGTCATTCGGCCGCCATACGACTTACCGCCTGCAAACAGGGCGAGTCCCGGAACGAGGCGTGCCGCTTCCATGACCGCGGCTTGGACGGTGGCCTGCGCAACCTTCGGAGAGTCGGGCCGCTTCGAGCCTCGCTCCATGTACGGGAACTGATACAGCAGCGTCGCGATCCCGCGCGCGGCAAGCTCGTTCGCCACGGCCGTCATGAAGGGATGCTTCATGCCCGCGCCGGCTCCATGCGCCACCACGTAGCACGCGCGGGCGTTGGCCGGCGCCTGCAGCAGCCCGGAGACGCGCCGGGTGTCGTCAACGTCAATCGTGACCGATTGTGGGCTCAACGAGGCCATTGCCAATCTCCTTCGCCGTCTCGAAAACGCAGTCAGTATGACTGAGTCACTCGACGGCTTGCCCCGAAGTTCGCAAGGAATTGCACGGTTCTCCACCCGATCTGTGCACTGCGTCGCATTTCGCGACCGGGCCAGCCTCTAGAGTTAGCCCGTCTTTCACACTTGCCGGGGGCTAAATCATGCGTATTGCGGTTGTTTCCCTCGCCGGGCTGCTGATCCTGGGACCCGGCGCGGCGGTATCCGCCGAAACCGGCGTCGGCGCGGCGCAGCACGGCTCACTCGAGGTTGAGGTGGTGTTTACGGACGAAGAAATCCGCCTCATCTACGCCCATTATCAGTCTCATCGCGAACACGACGGCAAAGGGAACGGCGGGCACAAGCAAAAAGAGCTGCCGCCCGGCATTGCAAAGAATCTCGCCCGCGGCAAACCGCTCCCGCCGGGCATTGCCAAGCAGGCCCTGCCTTACGAGCTGCGCCTGGCGCTGCCGCCGGTGAGAGGTGGGCACGAGCGCATTATCGTCGCCGGAAAAATTCTGCTGGTCGAGATCGCGACGCAGGTGGTTCGCGACGTGTTGACCGACGTTATATTGGACTAAGGAGCAATTGCCATGACGGGCCGTCAATTCAAAACGCTGGTTCTCACGGCGTTCGCTACAACAACGTCGCTGCTCGGATGCTCCGGCAGTTCGTCGGACGGCGGAACGGGCATACTCACCCTGGCCGTAAGCGACGCCCCGGTACAGAGCGCGCGACAGGTCTGCATTGAATTTACCGAAGTGGAGTTCAAAATGTCGGGCTCCGACAACCAGGTAATCGTGTTCGACCCACCGGCCAAAGTCGATCTGCTGGCCTATCAGGGCATGAACGCGGCACCACTGTTAACCGACGAAACACTGCAAGCGGGTGAGTATCAGTGGGTGCGGCTGGCGGCCAACGCCCCCCAGGGCGGTAACGGTGGGGCCGGGGCCGGCACGAACGATGTCGATTGCGTCGGTGACGGCTCGTACATTGTTACTGAAGACGGCGCCGTGCACGGACTTTACATACCGAGCAGCGCGGAGTCGGGCCTCAAGCTCAATCGCGGATTTACCTTGCCGGTGGGCGGTGACGCCGACTTCGTGGCCGAATTCGACCTCATGAAGAGCATCCATGCACCCGCGGGGCTGGATCCGGATTACGTCATGCGGCCGACGATACGACTGCTCGACCGAACCGAGACCGGAAGCATCGCAGGCGAAGTGAATATGATGCTTGCTACCCAGAGCGACTGCGAGCCGGCTGTGTATCTCTACGATGCAGGCGATGATCCGGACGATAATGAAGACGATAGCGAGAGGGACAGCATCGATCCGATCGCTTCTTCCATGGTTGAAATGCAGGACGACGGCCGTTTCACCTATGAAATCGGGCCGGTGCTGGCAGGTGCGTACGACGCAGCCTTCAGCTGCGACGCTGATGACCCGCTGCTGGATGAAACGCTCGACTACGCGTTATCGGCAGACAATCCGGTGGAGGTATTTGCCAACGAGCAGGCAATCGTCGACTTCTAGGCAACGCGCAGTCAGCTTGCCTTACGACTCGCGACCCAGTCATTCACCCGCCGCTCCAGAATTCCAAGCGGAAGCCCACCGCCACCCAGCACCGTGTCGTGAAAGCCTTTGATGTCGAACCTGTCCCCAAGCTCCGCCTCGGCCTTTTCGCGAAGGTCGAGGATCTTCATCATACCGATCTTGTAAGAGGTCGCTTGTCCCGGCACGACGAGATAGCGCTGCACCTCCGAACGGATCGCCCCTTCGGCCATGGACGAGTTCGCCAGGAAATAGTCGACCGCTTCCTGTTCGCTCCAGCCCTTCGCGTGTAGGCCGGTATCCACGACGAGCCGGATTGCTCGCCAGATTTCCGTCGAGAGCCGGCCGAAATCGGAGTACGGGTCCTCATAAGCGCCCATCTCCTTTGCGAGCCGCTCGGCATAGAGACCCCAGCCTTCGGAATAGGCGTTGAAAAAGCTCTGCGTCCGGAACTCCGGCACGCTTTCCAGTTCCTGCGCGATCGCGATCTGCATGTGATGGCCGGGAAGCCCCTCATGGTAGGCGACGACCTCGAGCTGGTGCTTCGGCATCGCGTTCATGTCGGACAGGTGCGCGTAGTAGATGCCCGGGCGTGAACCGTCGGGCGTTCCCGGGAAGTAATGCTGTGCGGCGCCAGGCTGCTCGCGGAAGGGCTCGACGCGCTTGACGTCGAGATCGGCCTTCGGCAGAAGGCCGAAGTAGTCGGGCAGGCGTGTCTCGATGAAGGCCAGATGTTCGCGCGCCGCCTCCAGGTATCCCTCCCGGCCTTCGTCCGTGTTCGGGAAAAAGAACTGCGGGTCCTCGCGCAGGAAGGTGAAGAATTCCTGCAGCGTCCCCTCAAAACCGACGTCCGCCTTTATCTTTTCCATTTCGCCCCGGATGCGCGCAACCTCCCTCAGGCCGTACTCGTGGACCTCATTCGCGGTCATGTCGGTCGTGGTCGCGAAGGCTAAGCGTTCATCGTAGTACTCGAGCCCCCGGGGAAGCGAACCGACGCCGGATGCCTCGGCATCGGCGTTCGGCATGTCGGACTCGACCCAACTGATAAGCGCGTCATAGGCAGGCTTGAAGCTTTCGACAAGCGCCCGCCGCGTCGCGTCGCGCAGCTCCTTTGCCTTCGCCTCGTCGATCTTGCCGTCCTTCTGCAGGTCGTCGATTTTGGCCTTGGCGTCGGCCCAGAGCGGCGCCTCGCCCTCGCCGCCAAGCGGCGCGCCGTGAATGAGTGCTCGGGCCTGCTGCAGTACACCTTCATAGGCAAAACTCGGCGGACGCACGCCCTCGTCCGCGGCGAGCTTGGCGCGCTCGAGTAGCTGGTCGAGACCGCGGGATATTCCGGCGATGCGTGTTATGTACGCCTCCATGTCGCTTTGCTCGTCGACCTTGTGAAAGGCGATGAGGAACTGCGGGAGGAACGCCTGCGGCCCTTGCATCTGGGTGAACACGTAGTTGAGACGGCGGAAGGGGAAGGCGCGCTCTTCGCGCTCGAGTTCATAGGTCCAGACGTCGTATGACATCTTTGCCTCGTCCGTCAGGAGATCGTAATCGAACGCATCCTTCATCTCCGCGGTCGTACGCCGGCGCCAGGCGAGCCGCTCGTCTTCGGCGCTTTCGGAAAGATCGTCGATCTTCGCGTAATCGTCTTTCCGTCCAAGGAAGGTCTTCCGGATCGGACTGAAGTCGAGCTGCTCTTCCCAGCGCGCCTCGAACCATTCGTTCAACCGCGCCGTCTCGGCCTCGGTTGCGGCGGGAGCCGCCGCGGCGCGTTGTTCCTGGGCCTGCGGCGTCGTTGCCGCGTTGTCCTCGTCCTGGTTGCCACAGGCGGCTAGCACCGCCGTCATCAGAAGCACGCTTAGTAACTTTGGCATTGGGAGGTCCTCCTTGGCCCGCGACGAACGTGTCATCGGGGAGATGTGCGTTCGGGTTTGTGTGGCCGTTCCTTCCGGCCGAAGCGATTGCCGCTAACCTTCGCAATTTCGAAGCAGGATCACAAGTTCGAATCCTGCGGGCGCGCAGCGCGCCCCCAGGACGGAAACAATGGATAGTCCGGCTCTGTAGCCGACTCTACGGTTCAGAAACGGGCCCGTGCGGTAAACGTCGCGTAGCGCCCCATAACCCCCGAGAAATACGTCGTTTCCCCGAGAGCACTCGCCGCCGCCGGGTACGGCATATCCCGATCGAGCAGGTTATCGACGTTCAGCTGCAGTTCGATGTTGTCGTTCAGGGCGTAGAGGATGCCGGTGTCCATGACAAACCAGCTGGGGACGCCCGGCACTGTGCGAGAGAATTCATCATCTGAATTGTCGAACACCGCACCGTCGAGCCAGCGGAACTGGTTGAACACCTTCCAGTCGCCGATGGACCAGGTCGCGTTCGCGCTCACACGATGCTTCGACCTGCCGATCTGGCCATCGAGCTTGACGGTATTGCCTGATCCCGGCGTTTCGAGCTGCTCCTCCGTATACAGGTGATTGAGCGAGAGATTCAGGTCGCCGTAATTTCCGAGCCCCGTGACCCAGGAAACCGATGACTGCAGGGCCTTGAACTCGATGAGACCGACGTTGACAAAGCCCGTTTGCAAGCTGGAAATCTGACCAGCGGCGTCGCGCGTGAACAAGCTGCATGCCGCTTCTGCCGGAAACGCGGAACTGTCGTAGCACGCATTCAGAATATCCACCGCTTGCAGGTTCTCGATTGCGTTCGCGATCTCGATGTCAAACCAGTCGACCGACATCGTGAAGTTTGCCAGGAACCGCGGGCGGAGAACGACTCCATACGTCGACGACTCTGCGATTTCGCTGTCAAGCTCAGGATTACCCGACAGCGTCGCTTCCTGGGACGCGTTGACAATGAATGACTGGAACGGTTGCGCGATGCCGTCAGCCGCACAGTTGGCGGCACGCGTTGCGGGCACATTGCCCTGGTCGATGAAACGCTCGTCGCAGGGATCGTTCGCAAACACGAACACGGTGGATTCGGGGGTGAACAACTCGGTTATCGACGGCGCCCTGATCGACTCGGTCAGGTTGCCGCGAAATTCGATGTCTTCGATCGGCCGGTAGCGTAGTCCGGCCGTCCAGGTGGTGTCCTGGCCGGCCACGGAATTGTCGACGAATCGCACTGCACCCTCGAATTCGAGACTTTCCACGAGCGGCATGTCGAGGTCGCCACCGAGCAGCGGTATGACTGTCTCCACATAAAACTCGGTGGTGTCGAACTCGCCGTCGATTGCGACCAGGGGACTGCGGGTGAAGCCGTTCTGGGCCAGGTCGTTGGGATCGAAGGCGGCGGATTCTTCCCGGTATGTAAATCCGCCGGCTGCTGCCAGAGGGCCGGCCGGCAGGTCGAACAGGTCGCCGCTGATATTGCCGCTCAACACGCGCTGCGTGATGGTGACCTCGTCCCGCACCAGCTCCGACACGTAATCGACCGCCTCCGGAGTCGGGGTGCCAACGACGTTCAGCGGTACGCAGCCATCCGACGGGTCCGCGCATGCCGGATTGCCGTCGCCGTCGGTAACGACCTGGATTGCCTGGTCGAAGCGGGTTTGCACGAGGTCGAGCGAAAAATCTTCAGCCTTGGTTCTCCCGTACGTGACGTAGACGTCCCAGAAGTATTCGCGGCCGCCCAAGTCGAGATCGCCTTCGAGCCCGAGCACGCCGCGAATCGTGTCCCGCTTCGTATGGTTTGGAAAGTCACCGACGACACCGATGTTGGGGCCGCCGCGCCAGAAGCCGACGGCATCCGGAATTCCGTCACCGTCGGTATCGATGGTCGGGTCGGCAGCGCCGTCGCCGTTTTCATCATGCAGCACGTCGAGTGCCGCGCCTATGGAATTGCGCGTCGCGTCGGTGAGAAACGGATTGTCGATCAGGACCGGAATCGGTCCGGAGCCGACATTCCCGAAACCGTCCCCCGGCAGACCCCCGAAAGCGGACGAGTTGAAGATTGGCTGGTTGACCACTTCCGTGGCTTCCGTTCTCGAAAACCACCCTTCCGCATTGACCGTCACCGACTCGGTGAGGTCGTACTTCAGGAATGCGGTCGCGTTGTAGCGTTCGAGATCGTTATACAGTTGCGTAAAGTCTGACAGGCTTAACCCGTCGCCGCCATCCTGGAAGATGACAGAGCCGGTGCCGCCGCCCGGTACGAACGGCAGCAGGTTACCGTCCGAGTCGAACTGGGTGATCGGCGAGTCCGGATCGTTGATGTCGAGCGGCACTCCGTTGCCGAAGATGTTGAAGGCAAACTGATCCCCGAAAAGCAACGGAAACGGCCGCACGTTATCGACCGCCACCTTGAGGTCGTTAAAAAGGTCGAGCGCAAAGGGCGAGTCCGGATCGGCGGGTGCCTCGAAACCAACGCCGGTAGCCGTGCCGGGGCGATCGGTCTTCCTGAGGCCGTCCGCCGTCGCATACTGCGTGGACAAGGTAATGTTGCCACGATCGTTATCGAAGTTGCTGCCCCATGTGGCACCCAGCCGTCCGCGGTTTCCATCCGTGAATTCCGGGGACGTACCCGCGGTCCCGAACATCTCGAAACCCTCGAAGTCGTCTCTCAAGATGATGTTGACCGTCCCCGAAATCGCATCGGAGCCGTAAATGGGTGCGCCGCCAATCGCAATGGTCTCCACCCGCTCGACGAGATTCTCGGGAATCATGTTCAGGTCGACAGACAGCCCGCCGACACTGGTGGGGGAAACCCCTGCCGGAAAACGCTGACCGTTGACCAGCGTCAGCGTGCGCTGCTGGCCGAGCCCGAGATAGTCGACATAGTTCTGGCCGATGCTATCGGAGTTCTGGCCGTCGACGGGAGAGACCAGCGGCACCGAGAAACCGGCCTGCTCGTTCAATGCGCTGGCGAGGTCGATACCGCTGCCCAGTTCCAGCTCTTCGCGACCGAGAACAACGGCCGGTTGCAAGGTTTCGAATCCGGTCCGACGTATGCGTGAGCCCGTAATAACGATTTCGTCAAGCGTTTCCGGGTTCGCTGCCCCGGCAGGTTGTTGCGCGACTGTGATAGCCGGTACCGACACGGCAACGATACCTGCTGCCAGGCTGCCGCCGAGCGCCAGCGAAAGGCGCCGAAGGCACCTGTTTCTTTTTCCGGTCATGACTTCTCCCCCATGCGTATGTGTGCGATCTCGACACAGAGATGCCCGGTCACGGGCATCGCCGTCGATCGAAGAGGTATCTTTGGCCAGAAACCAACAGCGGTCGAAGGCACAGCTGAGGACCAGTAAAGCAAGCTCGAAGTTCGCGGTACGGACGGCACTTATAACTGCACGTTCTTTGCGGCGGAGGGCGAGAACACCGAAAAATCGCTACACCCGGCGCAAAGACTGGATCCGCCTGAACCGGATGGCGCAGGCTTAATATCAAATTCGTCTGAGCGAGTTGCGACCTTATGGCGCGGTTATGCAGACCGTGGCGCGCTCAGATGACGGTTTGGTGCAAATCAGCAACACCCGGACAAGGGTGTTGCGGGGCGTTTCATCACGTTTCCAGGCGGAACAGGAATTCCTGCATGCCGTTGGCAAGGAGCCTCGCATGCTCGATCTTGAACCTGCCCATGATCCGGCCCAGATCCTCGGGCGAATAACGCGGCGCCTTGATCTCCGCGGCCGGAGCGGCGCGATTGACGAGCCGCAGGTCCTCGGCCGGAACGAATCGGCCCGGGCGATCCGGCATTGACCGCTCGGAATAGACGATCAGGGCGTGGGCGAGCGCGCCGGGTCGCGCGCGCGCCGCGATGACGCTCATCAAAGCCGACATCGCTTCCGGTTTCAGGTAGTTCGGGATGTCCCAGCAGAACACGAGGTCGACGGCGTCATCTGCGCGTTGCCGGGGTAACAGCGATTCAGCCATCGCGACGAGGACGTCACGGGGCGCTTCCGTGTTCATCCGCTCGATGCCGCCATCGCTGGCCAGGTCCGCGATGTCCACGCGGCAGCGGCACCCGGCAAGCAGCGACAGCATCGGCGTCGATACGGCACCGAGATCGAGGACGATACGTCGCCTGGCCGCGTCGAGTTGCTCCACGAGCCGCCGGAAGAGCGGCGCATTGAGCGCCTCCGGCTTGTCCATCGGCGCACGGGCCGTAGCCCGGCCCATCGACGCGTTTTTGGCCGTTATCTGACTCCCGTCGGCGGATTCACGCTCGGGGCTGCTTCCTTGACGATGCCCTTGGGCGCAACCTTGACGTCCGCAGCCTTGCCGGGCTGACGGTCGGGACGATCGGCGACAGGCCTGGCTCCCTGCAGATTCACCTTACCGAAGGCCTTCTCGACGGCTTCCTGGTCCATCTCGATCGAGCCCTTGAACTTGGCGCCTTCCTCGACGGCGACTTTCGGCGACGTGATGTTGCCGCGCACGTGGGCGTTAATGTGCACGATGACTCGCTCCGTCGCGTAAAGGTCGCCTTCCGTCGTGCCGTCGACCACGATCGACTTCGCGTAGACATCGGCCCTGACCTTGCCGTCCTTGCCGATGGTCAGATTGCTGTCCTTCAGCTCCACCGTGCCGCCGACGTCGCCTTCGATACGCAGATCCTCGTTGCCGCGCACTTCGCCGTTTATCTGGATCGACCGCCCGATCACCGCGCACTCGCCGCCGCGGCTCGGTGCCCTCGGGCCTGGCGACTCCTGGCTGCGCGGGGGTGCGGCCGACCGCAGGTCCGCCCCCTCGTCCAGACTCTCATCCTTTTTCCCGCGCTCAAACATTTCATGTCCCTCCATCAGGTACTTAATCAGGAGTAACTAGCATGCGACTGTTTTGTATACAAGTGTCGCCGTCACGCGACGGTTCCAGAGCGCTCGTCATGCGGGAACGCTGCACCCGTAACCACATTCCCATCCGTCTCTCACCGGTCTTGAACCAGCCGGCAAATTGACCTGTAACATAGGCATTGACCTACCCTTCCGCCGTGGGAGTGGTTGATCCCTGTGGCCCGTAGCGCCTAAGCTGAACCCCGGTTCGACCCCATTACTACGCTCTGGCAGCGCTGGATCCATACACCTGAAGCCATGAACGCTCGCCCAACCCCTCTTTACGACCACAACCGCTACTGGGCCGAATGCTACGGCACGGCGCCGTTTCTCCCAACGTCCCGCGGTGAAATGGATGCGCTGGGATGGGATTCCTGCGACGTCATCATCGTGACCGGCGACGCCTACGTCGATCACCCGTCGTTCGGCATGGCGATCATCGGCCGATTGCTGGAGGCACAGGGGTTTCGCGTCGGCATTATTGCGCAGCCCGATTGGCGCTCGAAGGAACCGTTCGAATCGCTGGGACGGCCGAATCTCTATTTCGGCGTGGCGGCCGGCAACATGGACTCGATGATCAACCGCTACACCGCGGACCGGAAAGTACGCAACGACGACGCGTACACGCCGGGTGGCGTGGCCGGCAGGCGCCCCGATCGCTGTTCGCTCGTGTATGCGCAACGCTGCAAGGAAGCGTACCGGGACGTGCCGGTGGTGCTCGGCGGCATCGAAGCATCGCTGCGTCGAATTGCGCATTACGACTATTGGCAGGACAAGGTGCGGCGCTCGATCCTGTTCGATGCCGCCGCCGACATTCTTATATATGGCAATGCCGAACGCGCCATCGTCGAGTTGTCACATCGACTGGCGCGCGGCGAAGCAATGGAGGACATAACGGACCTTCGCGGCACCGCGTTCATCCGCCGCGACAAACCGGAGGGCTGGTGGGAAATCGACTCGACCCGCATCGATCGGCCCGGGCGCATCGACCAGGTCGTCAACCCTTACGTGAACACGCAGGAACTGCGCGAGTGCGCGACCACCCGGAGCGACAGCGGCAACGACGCGGGTACCTCCGCCCAGGTGCTGCGCTTCGTGCCGGAAGCACGGCGCAACCGTTCGCGCACCGTCATCCGCCTGCCGTCGTTCGAGAAAGTCAGGAACGACGCGATTCTTTACGCACACGCCAATCGTGTGCTGCATCTCGAAACCAATCCGGGCAATGCCCGCGCGCTGGTGCAGGCACACGGTCACCAGGATCTGTGGATCAATCCGCCTGCGCAGCCGTTGACGACGGAAGAAATGGATTATGTTTTCGGCACGCCGTTCGCGCGCGTGCCGCATCCCTCGTATGGCGATGCGCGCATTCCTGCCTACGAGATGATTCGCTTTTCGGTCAACATCATGCGCGGCTGCTTCGGCGGCTGCACGTTCTGTTCGATCACGGAACACGAAGGCCGCATCATCCAGAATCGTTCCGAGGCGTCGATACTGGGCGAAATCGAAGAGATTCGCGACAAGGTTCCGGGCTTCACCGGCGTCATTTCCGATCTCGGCGGACCCACGGCCAACATGTACCGGCTGGCCTGCAAGAGCAAGGAGATCGAGTCGGCTTGCCGTCGGCCTAGCTGCGTCTATCCCGGCATCTGCAGCAACCTGAATACCGACCATTCGTCACTCACCGGGCTGTACAGAAAGGCGCGTGCGTTGCCCGGCGTGAAGAAAGTCCTGATTGCGTCCGGTTTGCGCTACGACCTCGCAGTGAAAGACCCCGAGTACGTGAAAGAGCTGGTCACGCACCATGTCGGCGGCTATCTGAAGATCGCGCCGGAGCATACGGAAGACGGTCCGCTGCACAGGATGATGAAGCCCGGAATCGGTGCGTATGAGGAGTTCCGGGAATTGTTCGAGAAATATTCGAACGAAGCCGGCAAGGAACAATACCTCATTCCGTATTTCATCGCCGCGCATCCCGGTACCACGGACCAGGACATGGTTAACCTGGCGCTGTGGCTCAAGCGCCATGATTTTCGCGCCGACCAGGTGCAGGCTTTTTACCCGACTCCCATGGCCACCGCCACCGCCATGTATCACTCCGGCAAGAATCCGCTGCGCAAGGTGACCTACAAGAGCGACGGCGTGGAGATCGTCAAACAACCTGCAAAGCGTCGGCTGCACAAGGCACTGCTGCGCTATCACGACCCGGCGAACTGGCCGCTCATCCGTGAAGCCTTGAAGGAAATGCATCTCGGTCACCTGATCGGCGCAGGCAAAGACCAGCTCGTGCCGCTGCATCAGCCGGGTACCGGCCTGACACACCGCTCACCGCGCCGCAAGAACTCGAAGGAGGCCCACGAAAAGCGCCTGCGACGCGGCCGCGTGCTGACCCAGCACACCGGCCTGCCGCCGCGTGGCAGCAGGTGAGGTGTTTACGGCCTTTCTACAGCTCGAAAATGCAACGGGTCCCTGAGGTTCTGCAGCTCTCGGTAATAATAGAGTGGGCCAGGCCGTCTGCCCTTGAATCGCAACCTTCCCAGAAATTCCATTTCATCGCGGGTAACGTTACCGCTGAGCGTAGCGTCTTGAAGGAATTCAGTGAACCCCGGCTCGACCTCGAGAGGGCCGTCGAGTTCTTTCTCAACGAACTCAAATTTCTTCGGCTGCCCGGGAACGAGTCTGTCGTTCAGCGCAATTTCCATATCGAACGTCGAGAGGTCGATGTCCCAGCTTGCAATCAGCGGGTTCAGGAATGAAACACAGTTTTCGTTTGAAACATTGAAGATGTCCGTGTCGAGGAACTCCAGAATTGTGACACGCATCTGCTCATAGCTTCTGTCGCTGAGCTGTGCGACCTCGTGGAGCCACTGTCGATTTTCCAGCTCCGCTCTGGCGACCCTCCTGACGACATCCAGAAGTTTTTGTGTAACAAGTCGCTCGAGTTCGCCAAAGGGCTGCCTCTCGAAAATCTGCCGAATTTGCTGCTGTCTTTTCGGTCTGCACTTGCCCAGGATCAGTTCTCGAACGTCTTTTAGAAGCGGTGCGGGCGCCTCCTCGAATCCTCGCTTCAATTTTTCCAATCGCTCTGCGCGAGCCAGTTTCGCCAGCTCGCCGTTCGAGAGTCGCAGGAATTTCCCCATCTTCTCGTAGATATCCGTTCGATCCGGTGCAGGCGGCAGTTTCTTCCGCGTCAGCAACTGGGAAATGTAGGATTCCGTTACTTCGGCCGCCTTAGCCAGCTCCTTCTGCCCAAACCCCAACTCCTGCAGTCGCGCTTTAATGACCGAAGAAACATCCATCCGAGGCCTCGCTTGATTTACTTGTTTAGTTAATAAAGGAGATGATTCCAGATAGTAGTTGACTATTCAAGTGAATTAACCCATTATGGTTAATGGACTAAGAGGGCTTCCGAAAAAATCAATCATTTTGGTTATCTGAAGTGCCCTCCTGGCCAATCACAGGGAAGGAGAAAGATATGTACGCACGTCAAGTATCAATGGACCTGAAGCCCAACAGCAGGGCCGAATTCACCCAGAAACTGGAGGCGGAAATCATCCCCCTGCTGCGCAAGCAGAAGGGATTTCAGGACGAGATTGCCTTTGTTGACCCGGCCGGCAAGGAAGCGTTCGCGGTGAGTCTGTGGGACAGTAAGGAAAGCGCCGAAGCTTACAAAAGCGGGCCTTACGCAGAAGTGACCAAGCTCCTGTCGAAACTGGTTGATGGAACACCGCGGGTTAAAACCTACGAGGTTGCCAACTCGACGTTTCACAAGATCGCTGCCAAGCTAAAAGCGGCCTGAAGACCAAGTAGCTTTTACAGCAGACGAGGCCCGCTTCGTCTGCTGCTTTTTGCATTCACTCATTCTCGCTGAACAGGATCCGCATCCGCATCCGCATCCGCATCCGTTGCCGGCACCTCGCACTCGAACGGCGCGACAGCCGTTCGCTGTCAGCGAGCCGCGCTCTTCAGTCGAATCGGCTCACGCAGGCAAACTCAGGCCGAGTTGCTCGAGCACGCCGGCCAGGTGCGCCAGTGCCTCATCGCTCGGCCCCGGATACTCGCCTTTGATGGCAACGTTACCGATGTATCCGATGTCGTTGGTCCCCGCTTCCGTCGTGTAGAACGCGCCGACGGTGAGATAGCGAAACCGTTCAAAAAATTCGACCTGCTCAGCGAGACCCGGCACCGCGTCGGCCGGATAAGCGATATCGTCGAGCAACTGCGCCTGTTGAGGAACGCCGGCCGCCGCAAAGCTCGAGCCGAAGCGGTCCTGGCTCTGTTGTTCGAGCCATTCGAGTCCCGCCAGTATTATCTCGCGATCGCTTCGCTGCTGCGGGTATGGTGCGCTGACCCACTCGTCGATGAAGTCGGGCACACCGACGGCACTTGCCGCCGGCGAGCGCCCGTCCTCCGGCACGATTACGTCGCAGAGTGAACTGGCAATGCGCAGCTGTGCCTCGGTCATCGTTCTCGACCAGGGCACGACCGGGTTGACGAGATCGGCGTCAGTGCCGTAACGAACGTTACCCGGCGCGCCGGCAGAGCCGAGAAGCTTGTCGGGTGCAGGCGGAATTTCATCACCGAGGTATTTTTCCGTCGTGGCGCAACCTGTATGGGCGACGGCCATCGTGGCAGCAAGCCACTTGATCGTCGTGCGCCGGTCGACGCGTATCCGGTTGTCGCTGCCGGAACTCACAGGCTTCGCTTCCCGAGTTGTTCTGCCAGGTAGTCGCTGCTGCGCCACGCAAGCGCCATGATCGTCAGCGTCGGATTCTTGTGCGCCTTGCTCGCAAAGACGCCGCCGTCCGCGACGAACAGGTTCCTGACGTCCCACGTCTGCCCGTACTGGTTGGTGACCGAAGTTGCCGAGTCGTCACCCATGCGTGTCGTGCCGACTTCGTGAATGATCTGTCCGCCTTTCGAAATGGCTTGTTCGGGAGAAACATCGCCCGACTGCAGCTTGCCGCCGAGCCGCTCGATGATTTCCTTCGTTGCCTTCTGGAAGTGCCGGACCATGTTGAGCTCGTGATCCGACCACTTGAAATGAAACCTGAGCGTTGGAATACCCCACCTGTCCTTGCTGTCAGGGTCGATCTCGCACCGGGAGCCGGCATTCGGGATCATCTCGCCGCGGCAGACGAAATCGAGAAAGCTCCCGTAGTAGCGGCGCATGTCTTCCTTGAGTTTCCTGCCATAACCGCCGGCAAATCCCGCGATGTGGGCGATACCCATTCCCGGCTCGGCGCGGCCGTCCGCACCGAACTCGTAGTGATATCCCCGTGCAAAGTCGAGTTCGCCGCGCGCCTGTTCCTTGTAGAGCCAGAACGGGATGTACATGTGCATTCCCATCGCCCCGTCTTCGTTGTACGTCGGGCGGTTCTCGAGCAGCGGAAACTGTGCGCCCATGGCGGCCCCTACCGTGTCCATGAGATTGCGTCCAACCTGGCCGCTCGAGTTGGCGGCGCCGTCCGGAAAGGATTCGCTCTTCGAATTGAGCAGTATGCGCGCGGTCTCGCCGGCACTTGCAGCGAGCACGACTGAGCGACCGAACGCGGCTTCATGCTTCCCGGTGATCTTGTCGACGTAACCGACGCCTTCCGCCTTGCCTTCGTCATTCAGCCGAACCTCGTAGACCATGGCGTCGGTCACGATCGTCAGCTTGCCGGTTGCAAGCGCCATAGGGATGAGCGACGTCGTTGTCTGAAACGCCGCACCGATGGCACAGCCCCGGCCGCAACCCGTTGCGTAGAAACACGCGGACCGGTTGTCGATCGGCCGCGTCAGCACGGCGCGCCGCGCGGGTATGCAGGGAATTTTCAGCTCGTTACAGGCAGCCTGGATCAGTAACTCGCCGACACGCGGTGCCGGCGGCTTGTGCAGGACGCCCGGCGAGGAGTCCGGATGATTCTCGAGGCCATCGTTTCTGCCGTAGACGCCAACCACGGTCTCGGTCCTGTCATACCAGGGCGCCAGGTCTTCGTATTCGATCGGCCAGTCGACACCGAGCCCGTCCCTCGAACGCGGCTTGAAATCGTACGGACCCATGCGAAACGAATTGCGTGCCCAGTGATTCGTGCGCCCGCCCAGCATGCGCGACCGCCACCACATGAACTCCGAACCGGGGGCGCTGGCGTAAGGCTCGCCCGGCACTTCCCAGCCGCCGTCGACGGTCGCGTCGTAATAGCCGAACTCCTTGTCGGGCGTGCCCGTGCCGCGCAAGGGAGCGTCCCGATTGACCGCAAACATCGGCGTTTCCCTGTACGGATCGTAATGGCGCCCGGCTTCGAGCATCAGGACGCGCAGGCCTTTGGAGGCCAGCACCCAGGCGGCCATGGCGCCGCCCGCGCCGGAACCGACGACAACCGCGTCGTACTGTTCCTGCACTACAGCTCCCTGATCCGGATATTGCGAAACCACACCCTGTCGGTGTGATCCTGCAGGCCGATGTGCCCTCGCCGGTACGCGGCGAAGTGTTCCCAATCCGCGAATTTCGAGTTCGCGACGCGTTCCTTCCAGTCATCGGATCCGATGACGTACGCGACGATCTTCTTGCCATTCAGCCAGTGTTCGACGCGGCCGTCCCTGACGATCAGCCGTGCCGTATTGTACTCGCCGACGGGCCGGAGCTCTTTTCCCGTCGCTGCGTACAGGGCGTAGCAGGAACCGGCACTTGTTTCGGGCACCTTGCCGTCGACGTGTCTGTCGTCATCCAGAATCTGCATCTCGATCCCGGTTTCGTAGGCGACCTCCTGTTCCGGAATTTCCCGCACGCCAAAAAAAACTCCGCTGTTTCCGCCTTCCGACAGTTTCCACTCGAGCTCGAGTTCGAAGTTCTCGTACTGCTCGTTCCTTATCAGGTCGCCGCCAGTCATTTCCGTCGTGTCTTCGCTGGCATCGAGGACAATCGCACCGTCTTCGACGATCCATGCGGGTCTGACTGCGGTCTCTCCGTAAGTGCGCCAGCCGTCGAGGTTCCGGCCGTTGAACAGTACTTTCCATTCGCCGGGCGACGGCCCTGAAGCGCTTTCAGGCAGCGCTGTGACCCCGTTACACCCGATCAGCAGTGCGAGGGATGCAAGAAGACTCGCTGTTGGGCGGATACGTATTTCTCTCATCGTTGGAGTCCGGGCGGAGGCTGTGTTTGATAACCGTGCATTCTATTCGATATCCCCGCACCTTCAATGAAAACAAGGCTTAGCGCTGATAGAAGCCGCTCCGGTCGAGGTCTGTCGTTTTTCCGGTACTATTGCGCCCGGGCTTTCCCGACGACCCGTCAATCTCCAGGTTCCGTTTTCGATGCTGCCGCGCCTGACCGTTCTCGCCTTGTTCGCAGTACTGACCAGCGCCGCCGGCGCGCGCGGTGTCAGTCCGTGGTTGCCGCTCAGTCAGTCTCCCGAAATGGAGCGGGCCGTGGAACGCGTGCTCATCCTGGCGGACAAGCCGATCCTGACTCGCCCTATTGCCGCGGCCGCCGTTTTCGACGCGCTCCCGGTCGCTTGCGAACGCGATGCCGCTCTTTGCGAAGAGGTTCGCCACTACCTGCGCGGCCTGATGAAGTCTGCAGGCATCGCGCACTTCTCCGCCGCGGCCGGCGCCGGCTCCAGTGCATCGACAACGCTGCAGAACCGCCACGGCATGCGCTCCGACAGCCCTTACGAAATCTCGGCCCAGCTCTACTGGCAACCCGGCGATCACGTCCTTTTCAATGGCGGCTTCAATGCCTTTGAGGACGAGGTGGTCCCGACCGGAAGCCTCATCAGTATCGGCTTCGAATACGCACAGCTCGACATAGGCTGGCGCGATCACTGGCTTTCGCCAATGACGGACAGCGCGATGCTTCTGTCGACAGAAGCGCAGACGATGCCGTCCGTCACGCTGTCGAACTACGTGCCGCTGACGCGTTTCAAGCTGCGCTACGAACTCTTCTATGCGCAAATGAGCGAGTCGGACGTCATTGCCTTCGAGGGAGGCCTGACCTCCGGCAACCCGCGCCTTGCCGGGATGCACCTGTCGATCGAGCCGGTCCGCGGCTGGTCGCTCGGCGTCAATCGGCTGATGCAATACGGCGGCGGCGAGCGCGCCAACGATTCACTGGGCGACTTGTTCGATGCCTGGTTCCGCCCCTCCGAGAGCGACAACACCGGCACCGTCAACGACTTCGGCAACCAGGTCGCATCCATCACGTCGAGTTTCGTGATGCCCGCCGAAGTGCCGTTCTCAGTCTACTTCGAGTACGCCGGCGAAGACACGTCGACGAACAACGACCTGCGGCTCGGCAACGCGGCGCTTTCCGCCGGCATCCATTTCCCGCGGCTCGGCCGCAATCTCGACCTGACTTTCGAAGTGAGCGAGTGGCAGAACGGCTGGTACGTGCATCACATTTACGGCGACGGTCTGCGCAACGAAGGCAATGTAATCGGCCACTGGGGCGGCGACCGGCGCGTGCCCGGTGACGGCGTCGGCGGCATGAGCCTCATGACGCGCCTCGGCTGGCAGCTCGACCGCGGCGGTTCCCTGGAAGCGACCTACCGCACGCTCGACAACGAGGACTACACAGCGCCCGACTACGAGCGTGCCCATTCACTCGACGTCCGCTACAGCCGTCGCTGGGGCGACGATTTCTTCGTTGGCGGCGAATTGAACGTCGGCCGGGACGTCTTCGGCGAAGACTACTCGCGCGTCAGCGCGTTCATCCGCTTCTGAGGTACCTGATGAAGCACAAACGGAGCTGCATGATTGCGTTGGCGGCGCTTGTCTCCGCTCCCCTTCCCGCCGCCGCCGACGTCTTCGTCGACATCGGCGCGCAGACGAGCCGCGTCAAGGCGCGGATCGCGAACATGGATGACACGGTCGACTCGACGGAGTCCGGCGTTCACCTGGGGTTGGGCGTAGCGCGACGCATCGGCGAGCGCAACGAATTCGGTGCGCGCCTGGAACTCGACAGCCTCGGCTCGGACCTGTTCCTGGCGGTGCGCGCGCTCGATTACCGCCGCCATATCTCGGATCGCTTCGCCGTCAGCGCCTTCCTCGGCGCCGCGCGCCTCGACCTCGCGACGCCGGCCTACGGCTATTACCTGGGCGGAGGCATCCAGCTCAAGGACGTGATGCCACGCTTCGATCTGAACGTCGACCTGCGTTACGGCGACAAGGTCGCGCGCGATAACCTGCTGCCGACCGACCCGCAAGGCGGGAGCCCGGACAATTTCTACGACATCGCCGGAATCAGTGTCTACCTCAGCTATCGTTTTTAGCGGTGCGATTTCTTCTGAACATTTCGTCAACGTTCCGCCCGGCCGCGGGATTTCGCGCGAGCACAGTCCCTGATCATAGCCACCGTCGCCCGAACGTAATGCCACTGATCGAATGCCGTGATACTCGCAGCGCCCGCGGCCGAAAGATCGCGATGCGCCTCGTCGTCGCCCAGTAACGCCAGCGCCTTTGCCGCGAATGCGGCCGCGTCCGGCTCATCGAGCAGCCACGGCTCGTATGCCTCCGGCAAGCACTCTGCGGCGCCGACTCGCCGCGAGGTCAACACCGGCAACCCCGATGCCTGCGCCTCCGACACCACCATCCCGAACTCCTCGAAGCGCGCCGGAAACAGAAAAACATCGAGTGCCGCGAACCACCGCTCCGGTCGGCCGCTCTTCGGCCGATAAAGTACGCGGCGGCTCACGACCAGCGAATGCCGGGACGCCCATTCGGGCAGGCGCTTCGCGCCGACGACGAGGAAGCGCACGTCCGGCCTCGCTGCGGCGATCCGTTCGGCGCTCGCCAGGAAAATATCGAGACCGCGTTTGTCGAATTCCCCTGACGTGACGAAACCGATCAGCGGTACTCCTGCAGCAACGCCTAGCGAGCCGCGTGCCTGGTACCGGGCCCGCACAGCTTCGCGCACGGATTCCGCCTGAGAAGCCGTAGCTGCGGACGCGTTCCCTGCATCGCCGGGTAGCGCAACAGCATCCTGCGGCGCAAACCGGTCTGAGCGAAACCCCGGGTAATGCACGACTACGCGAGCAGGATCCAAAGCGAAATGCTCGACCAACGCGCGCTTCACGAGCTCCGAATTCGCGACGACCGGCACGTCGGGGCGCAGCGCCTGAAAAAACGCCGCCTCCTCTGTCGCGCTGCGGGCCCAATCGTCGCACTCGAGATGCCGGACCGCTTCCGTCATCAGGTTGTGCACGAAAACGAGGTCGGCCTCCGGCACTGCCATCTGATGGTCGACCAGGAGATGTTCCGGCGCAGCAGCGACGGTTTTCAGCGCATCGATTGACATCCGCGTGACCGGCAGGCGCGTCTTCAGGCGGAATTTGAGCGCGCCGCGCAGGCACGCGGCGCGTACGTCCTCGCCATCGCCTCGAAGGCCCTCCGCCTGCATCTGAATGAGCTGGCCGGCGCCGCTCGTCAGGCTGAGGCGCCTGCGGTACAGCACGATAGTCATGTAATGCCAGCCTCCGCCCCCCACACGTCGCGATATTGTAAGGGGACCGAAAGGGGACAGTGACCTTAAAGTCGAGACAAGGTCACTGTCCCCCTCCCGAGGTCCCCCTCCCGAGAAGGGGACAGTGACCCTAAAGTCGAGATAAGGTCACTGTCCCCCTGACTGGGTTATCCTTCCGCGATGAGCCTGAGCGAGTTTCACCCTGCCGTCGGCGCCTGGTTCGAGGGCAAATTCGAGCGCCCGACGCCGGTCCAGACGGAAGCATGGCCGGCGATCCGGCAGGGCGGGCACACGCTGCTTGCCGCGCCGACCGGTTCGGGAAAAACGCTGGCGGCATTTCTGGCGGCCATCGACGACCTGGTGCGCGAGGGCGCAGTATGCGGCCTGCCGGACGAGGCCCGCGTGTTGTACGTCTCGCCGCTCAAGGCACTCTCCAACGACATTCACAAGAACCTGGAAGAGCCGCTCGCCGGCATCCGTGACGAGCTGTTACGCCAAGGCAATCCCGACGTGCAAATTCGCGCGCTGGTGCGCACCGGCGACACGCCGCAGCACGAGCGCGCGAAAATGCGCCGCACGCCGCCGCATATCGTGGTGACTACCCCGGAATCGCTTTACATCCTGCTCACCTCGGAGTCCGGCCGCAGCATGCTGTCGACGGTGCGCACGGTGATCGTCGACGAAATCCATGCGGTGGCCGGCAGCAAGCGCGGCGCGCACCTGGCGCTGTCGCTGGCGCGGCTGGATGCGCTGTGCAGCAAGGCACCGGTGCGCATCGGCCTGTCTGCGACGCAAAAACCCATGCAAGCCGTGGCGCGATTTCTTACCGGCAGCGACGACTGCGCCATCATCGACACCGGCCATCAGCGCAGACGGGACCTGGCGCTCGCCCTGCCGCGTTCGCCGCTCGAAGCGGTCATGGCCAACGAGGTCTGGAGCGAGCTCTACGACCAGCTTGCCGAACTGGTTCAGGCGCATCGCACCACGCTGATTTTTGCCAACAATCGGCGGCAATGCGAAAGGGTGGCGCGGCATCTGGCCGAACGCATCGGCGAAGATGGCGTGACGTCGCACCACGGCAGCCTGTCGCGAAAGCACCGGCTCGACGCCGAAGTGCGTCTGAAGGCCGGCAAGCTGCGTGCGCTGGTGGCCACGTCATCGCTGGAACTCGGCATCGACATCGGCGACGTGGACCTGGTGTGTCAGCTCGGGTCGCCGCGCTCCATCGGCGCCTTGCTGCAAAGGGTGGGCCGGGCCGGGCATGCCGTCAATGCAACGCCAAAGGGCCGCCTCTTTCCGCTCTCGCGTGATGACCTGGTGGAATGCTGCGCGCTGCTCGATGCGGAACGACGGGGCGAACTGGATGTGCTGCACATTCCCGAACGGTCGCTCGATGTCCTCGCCCAGCAGATCGTCGCCGAAGTTGCGGGGCGCGAATGGGACGAGGCCGCGCTGTACGAACAATTTCGACGGGCGTGGCCGTACCGCGATCTCACCCGCGAGGAGTACACAGCCGTGGTGCGCATGCTGGCCGACGGCTACACCACGCGTCGCGGCCGGCGCGGCGCCTACCTGCACCGCGACGCAGTCAACGGCATTCTGCGTGCCCGTCGCGGAGCTCGCCTGACCGCGCTCACCAACGGCGGCGTGATTCCCGACCAGTTCGATTACGAGGTCGTGCTGTTGCCGGAAGGCTTCAAGGTCGGCACACTCAATGAAGATTTCGCGTTCGAGAGCATCCCGGGCGACATCTTTCAGCTCGGCAACACCTCCTACCGCATCTGCAAAGTGGCGCAAGGCAAGGTGTATGCGGAAGACGCCAAAGGCCAGCCGCCGAACATCCCGTTCTGGTTCGGCGAGGCGCCGGGCCGCAGCGATGAACTGTCGCAGGCCGTCAGCCGACTGCGAACGGAACTGGACTGCAGGCTCGACGCAGGAGAAGAACCGGCATCTGCCTGGGCACGGGAGGAGCTCGGCCTCGACGAGGCGGCGGTCCGCCAGCTGATCGATTATTCCGCTACGTCGCGTGCCGCGCTGACGGCGTTGCCGAGTCTCGACACGATCATCTTCGAACGCTTTTTCGACGAAGCCGGCGACCAGCACCTGGTCATTCATTCGCCTTACGGCTCGCGCATCAACCGTGCCTGGGGCCTCGCGTTGCGCAAACGCTTCTGTCGCGCATTCAATTTCGAACTGCAGGCCGCGGCCGACGAAAACACGATCGTGCTGTCGCTCGGCGCCACGCACAGTTTTGCGCTGGAGGACATTACGCGCTACCTGAACTCGGCCAGTGTGCGCGAGGTGTTGACTCAGGCTTTGCTCGACGCGCCGATGTTCGGCACGCGCTGGCGCTGGAACGCCAGCGTCGCGCTCGCGGTAAAACGCAATTTCAACGGCAAGCGTGCCCCGGCGCAATTCCAGCGCGCCGACGCCGAAGACCTGCTCGCGGTCGTGTTTCCGGATCAGCTCGCCTGCGCGGAAAACTTGAGCGCCGGTTATCGCGAAATCCCCGACCACCCGCTCGTGCGGCAGACCGTCAGCGATTGTCTGCGGGCGACGATGGACGTCGACGGCCTGGAAAAGCTGCTGCGGCGGCTGGAGAGCGGCGAGATCCGTATCGTATGCCGCGATCTGGCTGCACCCTCGCCTATGGCGTTCGAAATTCTCGGCGCACGTCCTTATGCCTTCCTCGACGATGCGCCGGCCGAGGAACGCCGCACGCTGGCCGTGCGACAACGCGGCGTCCTGGGCGCTGAGGAAGCGGCCGCGCTGGGGCGGCTCGATGCGGAAGCCATTGCCAGGGTCCGCAAGGAAGCATGGCCCGAAGCGCGCACGGCGGACGAATTGCACGACGCGTTGCTGGTGACGGGCTTTCTCACGGCGGGCGAGGGCGAGTCGGCCTGCGTGGACTTCGGCTGGCGGCATCTGTTTGACGAGCTGGTTGCCGCCCGCCGTGCCGCGAGCCTGACGCCGCCGGGCGGCGAAATGCTGTGGGTCGCCGCCGAACGTCTGGACTGGCTCAGGCAGCTTTGGCCGGAGATCGAAACCGCTCCCGCCATCGACGCGATTCCGCATCCCGGCGTTACGGATGCCGATGCGGCCCGGCGCGAGATCCTGCGCGGGCGGCTGGAAGCGCTCGGGCCGGTCACGGCTGAAACACTGGCCGCGCCACTCGGCCTCAACGCCGGCGAAATCACAGCGGCCCTGGATGCATTGCAGAACGAAGGCTTCGCAATGCAGGGGCACTACACCGGCACCGCCGATGTGGAATGGTGCGAACGCGGGCTGCTGGCGCGCATCCACCGCTACACTCTCAAGAGTCTGCGTGCGGAAATCGAGCCGGTCACGCCAGCCGCCTATTACCGGTTCCTGTTGCACTGGCAACATGCCGCGGGCGATGAAATTGAAGGACCGGAAGCATTGGCCGCCGTGCTGGAACAACTGGAAGGCTATCCGGCAGCGGCGTCGTCCTGGGAAAGCAGCCTGCTGCCTTTGCGTATAAGACGCTACGACGCCGGTCTGCTCGACCGCCTGTGCAACGCCGGGCGATTCGTCTGGACGCGCCTCAACCCTCCGCGAATCGGCGAGCAGAGCGACGACAAGGCTGGCAGCGGCAAGCACGCCGCGCCCGTGCGCAATACGCCGATCGCGTTCGTGGCACGCAGCCATGTGAAACATTGGCGCGAACTGGCGCGCGAAGCGCAGGAAGACCGCTTGAGCAGTAACGCACAAGCGGTGCTGGATGTCCTGCGCGAACACGGCGCCTTGTTCTTCACCGACCTCGAGGAGGCAAGCGCTTTGTTGCACAGCCAGGTGGAAACGGCTCTTGCAGAACTGGTGGCGCGAGGCCTGGTGACGGCGGACACGTTCGCCGGACTGCGCGCGCTGATCGGCCCGCAGCTCCGCGGTGCCGACACGCGTCGCCTGCGCCGCCGCGCCCGCATGCCGGGCGTAGAAGACGCCGGTCGCTGGTCCGTGGTTTTCTCTTCCGGGCGCCATGCGAACAAGAGCGGGCCGCTCGATGGCGAACACGTCGCCCACATCGCGTCCGTCCTGTTGCGCCGCTACGGCGTGATCTGCCGCCGCGTGCTGGAGCGCGAGCCGCTGCTGCCGCCCTGGCGGGATCTACTGTACGTCTTCCGCCGCATGGAAGCGCGCGGCGAGGTCCGCGGAGGTCGCTTCGTGCAAGGCATGAGCGGCGAGCAGTTCGCCCTGCCCGAAGCGATCGGCGCGCTGCGCGAAGCGCGCAAAAGGAAAGAGGGCGAGTCAATCATGCTTTCTGCCGCCGACCCGCTGAACCTGATCGGCATCATTACGCCGGGTCAGCGCCTGCCCGCACTGCCGGGCAACCGGCTGCTGCTGAAAGACGGCGTGCCCGTCGCCGTACGCAGCGGCAAACAAATCGAGTTTCTGCAGGATGTCGAAGCAACCGAAGAATGGAGCGTCCGTCGACGACTGATGGGGCCGTTCAGGGCGCCGGCATCCGCGGTAGCGCGAGAGGCATTCTAGCTGGGGAGCCTCTGCTCAAGTCTCGGCGCAGGTTGCTTTTGACGGCGCAGGAGCGCCGCCCGGGGGTATTCCAGTCGCTCAAACACCGCTTCGCGAACTCGCTTTGTGGAACACCCCCGGACGGCACTCCTGCTTGTGCCAGAGGCGAACGAATTCGACTGTCCAGCGGCCCACTGGGACACTGGCGTTGCACGCGTTGCGTGACGAGTTGCCGAATACCCCCGGCGAGCGGTTGTCATGCTTCCGTGTCGCGCATTCTCGGGCCGGCCGTATTACGCACTTGGCCGATCAACTCCTCGATGCGGCGCAGCGCGGTCTGCAACTCTGCCAGGTCATCAAACTCTATCTGTAACCGGTAGTGCCCGTCGTTGCCCGGCCGGATCGTTATTTTCCGGCCCAGCTCTTTTGCAATCTGTTGCTGCAGCCAGCGCGCTTGCATGTCGACGGGCTTCTTGTCCGTGGCGGCGACAGGCGCAGCAAGCAAGAGCCTGACAGCCTGCTCGACCTGCCGCACCGACATCTTGCGTGCCAGCGCCTTGCGCGCCATCGCGACCTGGCGTTCGGGATCCAGCGGCAACAGCGCGCGCGCATGTCCCATGTCGATTCCGCCATCGGCCAGCAGATCCTTGACGTCGCTTTGCAGTTCCAGCAAACGCAGCAGGTTGCTGACCGACGATCGCGATCGTCCGACGGCTTTCGCCACCTGCTCGTGGGTCAGCGCGAACTCGTCGGCGAGCCTCGACAGCGACTGCGCCTGGTCGATCGGATTGAGATCTTCGCGCTGCAGATTCTCGATCAGCGCCACGGCGAGCGCCGACTGGTCGTCCAGCTCGCGAACCACGACGGGCACGGTCGACAGCCCGGCGATTTGCGCGGCCCGCCAACGGCGTTCCCCTGCGACGATTTCGTAACCTTTCGGGTTCGACCCTTCGGCAGTCTGGGCCACTGCACGAACGACCAGGGGCTGCAGCACCCCTTGTTCACGTATCGAGTCCGCGAGTTCGATGAGGCTCTCGTCAGAGACAATCCGGCGCGGCTGATAGCGGCCCGGCCGAAGTTCGGTCACAGCTATTTCCAGGGTGGTCGCTTTGCCCGCTGCCTCCTGATCGAACTGCGTCACGCGCTGGCGATGCGTTCCCAGTAACGCATCGAGACCACGGCCAAGTCTTTTTTCCGTACTCATTGGCGCCCGTCCTGCCGCATTGGTTTGTTTTGTCCTGCCGCTTATTGTGTGCGCAGTTTGTCAACAGGGCTACAGTTTACTCAATTGCACTGACGGAATAGGCTACTTATTTATCGAAGGTCTCTCGGGGCACGGAAGATTCCTTCGCCAATTCATCATAAGCGGCGGAGACCGCGATGACACTGCGCATCCGGACCCTCGTGATGGCCTCAATCGTCCTGCGTTCGCTCCTGCTCGCGGCCTGCGCGACCACATCCTCGCGTTCATCGCACGGCGGCGACGGCAGCTTCAGCGTCGTCACCCTCAACCTGTACCACGATCGCGACGGATGGCCGCAACGACGTGCGCTGGTGATCGAAGGGCTTGGCGCGCTCAAACCCGACGTCATCGGGTTGCAGGAGGTGTTGCAGCACGAAACGTTGCGCAATCAGGCCGAGGACATTGCCGGGGCGCTGGGTTACGAGTGTTATTTCGTCTCCGCTGACCCTCCCGGAGCAACGAGGCGCTTCGGCAACGCCATCCTGACCCGGCATCCGGTTCTCGAGCGGAGCGAGCGCCGGCTGCGCCCTCGCGACGACTGGCGCACGCTTGCCCACTTGCGCCTCGCCATCCGGGGCAGCATCGTCGACGTCTACAACACGCATCTGCACCATACGGCGGAAGGCGACGTATTACGCGCCCGGCAGTTGCGCGACGTGCTGTCGCACATCGCTGCCCGCGACGACGGTACGCCGTCGCTGCTGCTGGGAGACTTCAACGCCGAAGTGACCAACCCCGAACTCCGGCCGCTGGCTGCAAGTTACGTCGACGTGTTCGGCGGCGTCCACGACGATGCCGACAGCATCACCACGCTGAACCCGCATTATTTCGGCAACACGGTTCGTCGCATCGATCACGTCTTCGCGCAGCGCGACCGCTTCGAGATGCTCGATGCGCGACGCGTACTCGATCGGCCGGGCGTTGCCGGCGCCTGGCCATCCGACCATTTCGGCCTCCATGCGCGGCTGCGACTACGGCACGCACGATAACGTGCGCACCGAAACCCGATTCCAATAACAGGTTACACAACATCATGCACATCATATGGAAGTACGTTCGCCCGCTGCGGTGGTGGGTTGCGCTGTCTTTGCTGCTGGCTGCCGCGGCGCAGATCCTCACATTGGTGGACCCGCTTATTTTCGGCATCATCATCGATCGCTACGCCTTGAATCCGGATAGCCAGCCGGACGATGTGCTCATTCGCGGAGCCTTGTGGTGGCTCCTCGTGGCCGCAGTCGTTGCCCTGGCGGCCCGGGTCGCCAAGACCTTCCAGGATTACGTGCTGGCGCTGGTTGTGCAGAAGTTCGGCATGCAGGTCTTCAACGACGGCCTGCGGCAAACGCTCAGGCTCTCGTTTCAGGAATTCGAGGATCGAAGCAGCGGGGAGACCATGGCGATGCTGCAGAAGGTCCGGACCGACACCGAAAGATTTATCACGGCATTCGTCAATATCCTGTTCTCGTCCATCGTCGGCTTCGGCTTCCTGCTCTGGTACGGTATTACCAGGCACTGGCTGCTGATCCCGGTATTTCTGGTCGGCGTGCTGCTGCTCGGCGGCCTGACCGGCTTGCTCAGTCAGAAGATGAAGTCCGTGCAGCGCATGGTTGTTCGCGAAACCGCCAGGATGGCGGGATCGATCACCGAGTCATTGCGCAATATCGAACTGGTCAAGAGCCTGGGACTGACATACCCGGAAATCCGCCGCTTGCAGTTACACACCAGAAAGATCTTCGACCTGGAAATGGATAAGACCAGGAAAGTAAGTACCTTGTCGTTCTTTCAAGGTACCCTCATCAACACGCTGAAGCAGTCCATTCTGTTCATCCTTTTGTGGCTGATCTTTCGCGAGACGCTCACGGCGGGAGAACTCATATCGACGCAGTTCATCCTGAACGCGATTTTCGTCCCGTTACAGGATCTGGGCAGAATCATTTTGAATTACCGCGAGGCCGAAGCCTCGATGCAACTGTTCGATGAGCTGATGCAAAAGCCCGTTGAAACACGGCCGGAGGACCCCGTAGAGATCGGAGAACTCGAGGACCTTCGCTTTGACGACGTTGTTTTCAAACATCGGACCGCTACTGAAAATGCCATCGATCACCTTTCCTTCGATGTAAGGTTGGGAGAGACGATTGCATTCGTCGGACCGTCCGGGTCCGGAAAGTCCACCCTGGTCAAATTGCTGGTCGGGCTTTATGCGCCGATCGGCGGTGCGATTTACATAGACGGAATTCCCGTCAAACAACTTCGCTATAACCCGGTCCGCCGGCAGATCGGCTTTGTGACGCAGGACCCGCAGCTGTTCTCCGGCACGATTCGGGAGAACCTGTTGCTCGTCAAGCCGGATGCCAGCGACGAAGAGATGTACGAGGCGCTTCGCACTGCTTCCGTCACCGCGCTGATGGAGCGTTCCGGCAAGGGTCTCGACACCCGTCTGGGCGAAAGCGGCCTGCGAGTATCCGGAGGGGAACGCCAGCGCCTGTCGATTGCGCGGGCCCTGTTGCGTGGACCCAAGCTGTTCATCTTCGATGAAGCAACGTCGGCGCTCGACTCGATCACCGAGCAGGAGATCACGACGGCGGTGCGCGGCCTGTCCGGCAGCAGGAAGCACATGGTGATTCTGATCGCCCACCGCCTGAGCACTGTGTTCCATGCCGATACCATTCATGTCCTTGAAAAAGGGCGGATCACCGAGTCCGGGACGCACGATTCCCTGCTCGGGCAGAAGGGCCTGTACTACGCCATGTGGAGACAACAGATCGGTGAGCGGGATGCGCGCCTGTTTCGCGCGTCAAACGAGAATCGCCTTGATGACCTCGAGGCGGAGCCTGCGGTCGCGTGAGACCTGTATCAGGGATCCTGCCTGGATCGGGCGTGGTGCAGAGATTCCTAACGGCCGACGAAAATGTCGAGCGGCAGCAGTGCCGTTACGCCGACGTTCGGCGTATCGACCAGCTGTCCGATGCGCATGTCAACCGCGACGCTTGCGATCATATAGGCCTCTGCACGACTGTAACCGTAAGTCTCCGCAATATAGGTCACTATTTCATCGACGGCGTTGCGTGCCGCAAGATTGATGTCCTTGTTCAGGTTTTCGAGTTCGGCGACCTGCGGCGACTTGAGATAGACCATGTCGGGCGGCACGCTCCCCGGCTCCTTGACCGGCAGGCCGGTCACGGCGTAAAAGCGGCGTGACGGCAGGTCCAGCGCACGTACCGGCCCTTCGTAATGCGGACCGCGAGTCAGCGTCGGCGCGTCTCTGCCCTTCTTCAAGAGCCGGGTGACGAGCGTCACGTCCGCATCCATTTCGATGGCGGTTCCCGAAATTTCGCCGTCGCCCTGCGCAAAATGCAAGTCGCCGATCGCAAGGCCGCAGCCGCTCACGTAGCAGGGAAGATAGACGGTTACGCCGACGCGCCAGTAGCGAATGTCCGCATTGCCGCCATGCTCGCGCGGCGGCAGTGTTCGCAGGCATTCGGATCGCGCGGAGCCGTTCGGCCCGCAAATCTCATCCGGCGCGGCGTGTGTCGGGTCGGGCAGAAACACGGCGCCTCCGGAATCGGCCAAAGCCTGTTCGCGGCGAAGTATCGTCTCGAGTTCGGCCCGTCCCGGCAGCGTTGTCATGACGCCGGGAAAGGCACCGTTCGGAATGCGGATTCCGGCCAGGTCGTCCGATTCCGCGAATTCCCTGTTGAGGCGCCACAGGATGCGGTCGTCCTCGCTGATCAGGTCGGATGCGAAACCGAATGACGACGCGGACGTCCAGCCGAAAGGCCCTGGCGCAATATCCAGAAGCGTTACCGCGATCACATCGCCGCGCTCGGCGCCTTCGATGCGCACGGGTCCGGTGAGCGGATGAACCGTACCGATTTCCGGTCCGTTCGTGCGCGCATCGACATAGCTGCTGTCCGGATCGAGGGCGAAGTCGCTGGCGTTGCGCGTCTTGAACACGATGGTCTGGCCGGGCGCTACGGAGGCCGCCAGCGGAATGTCCGGGTGCAGGCGGTTGATGCAGGCGGAATCCTCGCCGCAGTGATGCCCGTCGCCACCGACAATCAGGACACCGGTGTCGGCCCGAACGGTGCCGGCCACGGCGAATGAGCCGATCAGGGCCGTTATTATTCTTGCATGTGTACGCATCGATTTCGTGCCTCTCCGGGTGTAGAGGTCAGGTTCCGACGGCCGGGTTACCGGTGAGCGCTTGCGCTCGACAGACGGGCCGCCAACAGCAGACTCATGACTTCCAGGTTTTGCGGGAGCGTCGGGTAATTGGCCGTTCCGTCCTCGAGTCCCCTGATCGCCTGGTAGATTATTTCGATGTAGCCTTCAAGCCAGCCCATGCCGTGAAAAGGCCAGTGGCCCGAGCCGATGTCCGCGCGGTTACGGGCGATATAACTTCTCCGGCTTCCGACGCCCACTTCAATCTGATCCTCCTCGAGGAACTTCCAGCAGGCGTATTTCCGGGTGCCGATGACGTTCACCTCAAAGTGATTCGGTGCACCGTGCACGGTCTTGGAGATGCTTGCCAGCGCGCGCGTGCCGCCCGGAAACGTCATCTGCAGGTGCGCGTGGCTGTCCCGGTGCGGCGCGGCCGCGTTTGCGTACGACAGCCAGAGTGCTGTGTCATCGGGCGCTTCGCCGATCAGGAAAAGCGCTGCATCGGCCCAGTGGCTTCCGATATCGATGAGGGCGTCGGACGGACCGCTGAGCTCCGGATCGTTTTTCCAGGTCTGGACGTTCGCGCCCGTGAGCGCCTGATTCGCGGTGGAGGATTGCCAGTACCGGCCTTCAACGGAAATGATCTCTCCGAATTCGCCGGCATCGATCATTTCCCTGAGCGTCTGCACGCCCCACATTTGTCGATAGCCGTGGCACACGGCGACCGGAACTCTCACTTGCCGCAGATTCCCGATCTGTTGCGCCGAAACGGCTGCAGGTTTTTCGCAGACGATGAGCACAAAACCGGCCCTTTCGCCTTCGAGGATCGAGCGCGCGTGCAGCGCGTGCGGACTGGCGATAAACAGTACGGGATTGATCGCGTCGGCGACTTTGAGGGGCTCGCCTCTCTTCAGGCGTCGCGAAGGAAGAATGGAAACGTCCGGCTTCGCAATCGCGATGACACCGAGACTTTCCATGATGGCGCTGGCCGCCTTGCCGGAACCTGAAATGAACGGAGTGATTTGCATCGTCGAACTGATACTCAGGTGAACACGGGATACGGCACGAAAAAGAACACGGCGCGAGCGTCAGCGCCCCACTTCCGGCTGGACACGCGCGGCCAGGAGCAGGAAAGCTGCGTCATCCTGCATCGCCGAAAGTTGAGGGTCGACACGGAGAAACACCAGCGAGTGAGAGCGTTGCTCGAACGCTCGCTGCAACCACTCCCGTGCCTCTTGCGGTTGCTCGAGCGCGAAATAAGCTTTTGCGATCTCGTAGGACGGAACATAGGCGTCGGATTGCTGAAGTTCGTCCAGGAGTCGCGTCGCTTCCGCCCGTTCTCCCCGCAGCGCGTGGATGCGCGCCAGCGCCGCCGTACTGATGCCGCTGCCGCCGGAGCGGGCGGCTGCTTCCTGGAGCATCCTGAGCGCCTCGTCATAATCGCCCAACGCTTCCCGCGCCCAGCCGCTCCAAAGGTAGGCGAGTTCGAAGTCCGGATCGAGGGCGAGAGTCAGGCCAAGCTGGTCCAGGGCCTCCTCGTGGCGCCCGGCATGGTAACGGACCCAACCCAGTGCAGCACTGGCGATCAGGGAGAGCGGATCGAGTTGCTGAGCCCGGCGCATTTCCTGTTCCGCCTCGTCGAAACGGCCGGCGGCGGTCAGCAGATTCGCATACCACTGGTGAGCCTTGGAGTAACCGGGGTCCAGCTCGATGGCTCGCCGGAACCTCGCTTCCGCCTGCTCCAGGTCCCAGTCGTAGTAGAGCGCGGCGTAGCCCAGCGTGGCCTCCGCAGCCGCGTTATCCGGGTCGAGCTCCAATGCCCGCAGGGCCGTTTCCGTGGCCCGCGGAAAGGCTTGCGAGGGTGCGAGGTAGTCGTAAAAACCCAGCACGGCATAGGCGTCCGCCAGGCCGACCCACGCGGGCGCATAGTTCGGTGCGCGGCGAACGGCGTTCTCGAAGTGTTCGACCGCCGTGCGCAGGCCGTCCCCGGTGCGGCGGTGCCAATAGAAACGGCCCTGCAGATACAGATCGTAGGCGACCGGATCGGTGACGGGTACAGCCAGCGCCTCAGTCTCGGCCGGGCCCAACAGACGTCCCTGCAAAGTTTCGGCTATGGAAAGCGCGATGTCTTCCTGCACTTCGAATACGTCGGTCATGCGGCGATCGTAGGTTTCGGACCAGAGCTGATAGCCGTCGCGTGAATCCACCAGGTGCACACTGATCCGCAAACTGTCTCCGTCGCGGCGTACGCTTCCTTCCACCAGGGCCTCGACACCGAGCATCCGCCCGATCTCCCGTGCGTCGATTTCTGCGCCTTTCAGGGCGAACACCGACGTTCGCGACACCACACTGAGTTCTGCGGTGCGCGAAAGGCGATCCATGAGTTCTTCGGTGAGACCGTCGCTGAAGTACTCGTCAGCGGGATTGCCGCTCGCGTTTACGAACGGCAGAACAGCAAGCGTACTGAGACCCCCGGTCGATGCTGCGAAACCCTGGTCTTCTCTCTCATCGTCGCGCAGACCCGGCACGAAGATGGTGGCGACAATCGTGACAATTGCGACGAGGACAAGCGGCACTACCACCATCGCATGCGTACGCCGCGCGGATTTCGGAGGCGCCGGGTCTGCGGCGATTGGACCGTCGTCCGTTTCCACGTCGGGTAATGCGATTACTTCCGGCGCGGAGATCGCCGCGACAAACCGGTAGCCTCGTTTCGGGACTGTCTCGATGAAGCGCGGGTGGTGGGCCGAGTCATCAAGAGCAAGACGCAGCTTCCGCACTGCGGTGTTCAGGTTATCGTCGAGAATGCCAGAGTGGTCGTCCGGCCAGAGGCGAGCGAAAAACGTCTCGCGGCGCACCAGTTCGTTCGGCCGCTCCAGCAGCATTTCCAGCACCCGCAGCGGCATCCCCTGAAGATGCACGCGCCGCCCTTGACGGCGCAGCTCCGGCACCGACGGATCCAGCTCAAAAACGCTAAAGCGCACCAGGCTCAATTTGGATTTCACTCCCCCCGCGGATTCGATTCTAGCACGCGCGTTCGCTGCCGGACGTTCAGGCGTTCCCTGCATCACGCTGATTTATTTGCAAAATGCTCCAACACGAGTCGACATGTGTGGCCGGCTTTTTGTCGATTAGCTATTCATGATCATGCCGCAATGGTGTCCCCGCCTAACTGCGGCAGTACGTGGCCCGTCACGTAGCTCGAATCCGCGTTGCAAGCGAAGAACACGTAAGCCGGCGCGATCTCTTCCGGTTGTGCCGGCCGGCCGAGAGGGGTGTCGGCACCGAAACATTCGATCTCTTCATCGCTGCGCTCGGCGGGGTTCAGCGGCGTCCAGACCGGACCGGGAGCGACGCAGTTCACGCGAATACCGCTGTCGACGAGGTTCTGTGCCAGGGATTTGGTGAACGCGTGGATCGCGCCCTTCGTGGATGCGTAATCCAGGAGTGTCTTGTTACCTTCGAGCCCGGTTACGGAGCCGGTGTTGATGATGGTTCCGCCGGGCTGCATATGGGGCAGCGCGAATTTCGCCATGTAGAAATAGCCAAAAATGTTCGTTCTGAAAGTATGTTCCCACTGTTCTGCGGAGATGTCGCCAAGGGTGTCGCAGTGTTTCTGGTAGGCGGCATTGTTGACGAGGACGTCCAGTTTGCCGAACTGCTCGATGACCCGTTCGATCGCGCGGTGACAGAAATCCGGGTCTCCCACATCGCCGGGCAGCAATAACGCCTGCCGGCCTTCGCTTTCGATTTTCTGTCGGGTCTCCTCGGCGTCCGGCTGTTCTTCGTCCAGGTATACCAGCGCAAGGTTTGCTCCCTCGCGGGCGAACATGATGGCGACGGCGCGACCGATGCCCGAATCACCGCCCGTAATCATCGCCACTTTACCGGTCAACTTGCCGGCCGGCCGATAGTCCTCGGCTTCGTAGCGCGGACGGGGATCCATTCTGGCTTCGAGACCCGGCTCGGAAAGGTTTTGTGGTGGAAATGGTGGCTTCGGTTTCGTGCTCATATCGCGTGCCTCTCCGGTCCGGAATCTGGATTCGCCCGTGAATTCAGATTCAAGATCCATGCCACGCTTTCATGCCGGGCGGGACGCCTGCGTGCGCGAACTTCTTGCTGGATCTGCCTCTGGTCTGCAGCATCCTTCCGCGCGCCGCCCCGACCGACCGCGCAGAATTACAAAAGAGCGTGTAATTCGTTCCTCCGCGGCTCGCGCTACAATTCTGTCGATAGTCCTGCCGATTGGCGCGGCGCAACCGGAACGAATTCCGCTGCCTTCGGCGTTACGAGTGAAGTCGGGAGCAATTATGTTCGTAGCGGTGTACTGGTGGCGCGTCCATCCGGGGAAGGAGGAGCAGTTTCGCCGCGCCTGGAGGCGTGGCACGGAGCTGATCACCGAAACCTACGGCAGCTACGGATCGCGGCTGCACCGGAACCTCGATGGGCGTTTCGTGGGTTACGCCGAATGGCCCGACGAAGCGACCTGGCAAGCCGCGTTCGATGCGAAGATGGTTTATGACGATCCTGAGACCCGGCGGCAATTCGTCGACGCGATCGCGGAAACGCCGCCGGGGAACGCTCCGGTATTTACGATGACGGTTACGGACGATCTCCTGGACCGAACACGGGATGGAAACGGGTCATAAGGCCTGCCCGGGATTCAGCAAATGAGGCCGGGCCAGTAATGCGCATCCGCTCCCGGCCGCGGTCCGAAGATCGCCTGCCCGACGCGCACCAGGGTGGCGCCTTCCTCGATGGCCGTCTCGAAATCCCCGGACATGCCCATCGAGAGTTCAGTCATTCCCGCGGCCGCGGGCACGGTAGTGCGTAACGTATCGTGCAACCGATGAAGCGTGCGAAAGCATTCGCGCACCCGCGCCACATCAGCGCTGAAGATCGCGAGCGTCATCAGCCCCTGCAGCCTGAGGTGCGGGAACTCCGCCAGGCGCGCAACAAAGTCCCCGGTTTCATCGGGGCGAAGCCCGAACTTGCTGTCCTCTCCGGACGTGTTGACCTGAACGAAAACATCGAGGTCGCGTTGTTCCGTCTCGAGGCGCCTGTTCAGTGCCTGAGCAAGCTTCAGGCTGTCGAGCGCCTGGAATTCGGCGGCAAATCGCGTGAGGAATTTGACCTTGTTGGTTTGCAGGTGGCCGACGACGCTCCAGCGGAGCGGGAGATCGGCCAGCGCTTCAGCCTTGGTCAGCGCCTCCTGAATCTTGTTTTCTCCGAAATCGTGGATTCCGGCGGCAAACGCCGCGCGCAGGACGTGCGCCGGCACCGTCTTGCTGATCGGCAGCAGGCGGACCTCATCGGGATTGCGGCCGGCGCGATCGCACGCGGCCGCGATGCGCCGGCGCACGTCGGCCAGGTTGGCGCTGATCGTCTCCCGCGGGTTCGGCCCGAAGCGCGCACTGTCGGACCCGGATGCGGAATGCTTGCGATCAGAGTGTGGTGTCATATCCAGGTACAGGTTCGATGAGGGCAATGTTTGTGCTGGTTGCAGTCCTGCCGGACCCATCTTCCTGAACCATCGTACCCCACTGTTCGTTAGTATTGGTAAGACACATGGCAACTGCGCTCGGTGATCAGCCCGGAGAAAGCAACCTGAGTGAGCGTAACGGAACAGTCGATCGTTCGTCGCCGCCGGAGAATCGATCCGTCATCGCGGCGGACGGATACGAACTTGCTGCAACGTACTTCGATGCCGGTAATTCGGATACGGTCGTTCTGATCAATTCGGCGACGGCGGTGCCGCGGCGTTTTTACCAGCGCTTCGCGACGTATCTCCAGCGCCATGGCTGGCATGCGCTGACCTATGACTATCGCGGAATCGGTGGTTCGAAACCGGAGTCTCTGCGAGGGTTCGATGCACGATTGCGCGACTGGGCGTTTCTCGACATGACTGCCGCAGTCGACTGGATCGCCCGCGAGCTGGCGCCGCCGCGGTTGTTCGTCGTCGGCCACAGTTTCGGCGGGCAAACGCCGGGCATGATCGAGAACGCGAATCGCATCGACGCCCTGGTCGGCGTTTCGCCGCAAAGCGGCCATTGGGCGGTACAGGGTGGACGCGAGCCGATCAAAGTGCGCTTCATGATGACGGTGCTGGTGCCCTTGCTTTCGCGCCTGTTCGGCTATTTTCCGTGGAGCCGGATTGTGCGTGGCGAAGACCTGCCGAAGGGCGTTGCGCTCGAATGGGCGCGCTGGTGCAAGAATCCGAACTATCTGCTGGGCGACAAGACGTTACCGCTGGAGCGCTACCAATCCTTTAGCGCGCCGGTGCTCGCCTACAGCATCGACGACGACGACTGGGGGACGCGCCGGGCTGTCGATGACATGATGAGCGCGTATCGTAACGTCACACGGCGCCACATCGGCCCGGCCGACTACGGCCTCGAACGTTTGCAGCATATGGGGTTTTTTCGGGAGGGAGCGGAGCCGATCTGGCGCGAGGTGATCGAGTGGCTGGACGAGATTGTGCCATCGCAGAGGCGGTGACTTTCGCCAGGAATTTTGCAAAACCACTCGAGGGAAGAAAATGTCCGCTCCCCTGCGTGGCGCCGGTTGGCAGGCACCGACATCGCTGACCTGGTGAAATTTAGGCAGGAGATCTCCGTATTTCATACATAAAACACGAATAATCACTAGATAAAACAGGATGTTAAGGTTATACTGCTGTATATAACAACAGCACAGGTTACAGGAGCAGGCCGCCTTGGTCACACAGCTAATTCACCCCAGCTATATCCGCAGTGCCGAACTCGGCCGCGAGATCACCGAACTCTGCGGCTATCTCTACGCCGCCACCTACCGACTGCTGGTGATGATCCGCGAGTTCGACCAGGACGGCCTGTGGC
>JBBDXW010000064.1:0-15345 GCA_040902105.1 Woeseia sp. | reverse complement strand
CGGTCGCCAAATGTATGAGGTCATGCGTTACTGGGACGACGATCATCCTGAATGGGATGCAGAGGAATACGCCTTCGCGGCGGCGTGGCGGAACCAGCCGAAATGGGTCGTCTCGCGCTCGTTGAAGTCGGTCGGCCCCAACGCCAGGCTTGTTGAGGATGATCTTGAGGGCACCATCCGCGAGCTGAAGGCCGAGCGCGACTGGGAGATCGAAGTTGCTGGGCCGGACTTGGCGCAAAGCCTCACCGAACTTGGCCTGATCGATGAGTATCGAATCTACCTGCACCCCGTCGTGCTTGGTCACGGCAAGCCATATTTCGCCGGGCCCCGGCCGCCGCTCCGCCTTATGGCTAATGATCGGATTGGCGAGGATGTGATCAGGTTGGCCTACGTTCCTGCTTAATCTCGTGACTCGCCGGATGGAAATCGCCGCTGAAGTTTGGTTTTGGATGTCGGGCGCGCCATACATGTGCCGGTTCCGCTACCTGTACTTTCCAGTTCCATCTGAGCTTGCGCACGTCCTGTTTGAAGAATAGGTCCGCAGTAATTTGCTTTCCCAGTTGTCCCATCGATGGCTGCTTCGCTTCCCGACGCATTTCGATCAGCCGACCCCAACTTTTCAATTGGCCGATCCTGAACCTTTCGATCAGCCGACAACAGGCAGGGGTCACAAGCTCGAGGCGAGATTTCGGTTCTCGGAGGGGCTTTAGGCGAGGGGCGCGGCGTCCGATAATGCAGCTGGTGGAACTACCGAGATCGGCGTCGCGGATAGCCAGATTTGACCGTGTGGCTAGCCCGGATCTCGACTCGGAAGCCATGGACTTCCGAGCAACTTCCGAGTTTCAATTTACGCAAATTGAGTTAATATTTACGCAAGATGCGAAATATGCCGCCCCTCGATGCATTGCTCCCCAAGACCCGCCAGGGAATCCTGGCGGCAACGCTTCTGCAGCCGGAAAAAGCCTGGTACCTCTCGGAGCTGGCGCGCCGCATGGGCGTTCCGCCTTCCAGCCTGCAGCGCGAACTGCGCGATCTCGCCGAAGCCGGAATATTGAAAACTCATCGGCAGGGACGCATGAGCTACTACCAGGCCAATGTCGACTCGCCGCTGTTTCCCGACCTGCGCGGCCTGCTGCTGAAAACGGCGGGCCTGATCGACGTATTGGCCGACGCTTTGAAACCTGTCGCGTCGAAAGTCGTGGCTGCCTTTGTGTACGGCTCGATGGCGAGTGGTGGTGAGCAGAGCGACAGCGATGTCGATGTCATGATTGTCGGCACGGTACCGGCGCCAGACCTGGCGCTATCCTTGCGGCGCGCCCGGGACTTACTCGGCCGGCAAATCAATCCCACGACCTACACACCGGCCGAATTCTACGAAAAGCGCGCAGCGAAGGATCATTTTCTGACCGGAGTATTGGGCAAGCCGAAATTATTCATACTGGGCAGCGACAATGAGCTGGGCGAAGTTACTGCGTGACAGGTGCGTTACGAAGTTGCCGCCCAGCAAAGCCGAGCTGGACAACCTGCGTTCGATCGTTGCACGTAGCCTCAGCGACGCCGCTGCGGCGAACCTTTCCGCGGATGCTCAATTCGTGATGGCATACGATGCGGCCCGGACGCTTTCACTCATGATCGTTCGAGCGGAAGGGTACCGACCCAGGTCGGCGAGCGGACATTACAATACCTTCCTCGCCCTTGAAGCGGCCGATCCCTCTTTCGCGAGATTGTCTGCCTACTTCGATGGATGCCGAATTAAACGCAACAAGTGCGAATACGTATCCGCCGGCGGTATCAGCGATACCGATGCGCAAGAGTTGCTCACAACTGCGGAACGCTTCTCAAGCGACTGCGAGACGTGGATTAAGAGGCGGCATCCAGGGTTGGTTTGACTGGCCGGTGCCAGCCTTGCGGTATTGCTTTGCCACCTTCTCGTACGGCTCGGTTGGTGCAGTAACATGCGCAGCTACTGTGTGAGAACTGTGTGACTCAGCTCGGCATCGTTGTGCTCAGTCCTGAATGTGCAACGGGCATCCTGCCATTTGATGATAATTAACTCAGTCACTTACGATTGAACATTCGATCTCCGAAGGCAGGGGTCACAAGTTCGAATCTTGTCGGGCGCGCCATATTTTTCAATCAGTTACGATTGTCGCATAAATTCCCGATTGACTGGTAAGCCCTGTGTGAGCGGAGCATCGAGCGGTTTAATGGTTACCGCTCTACGGCTCGAAAATGCAACGGGTCCCTGAGGTTCTGCAGCTCTCGGTAATAATAGAGTGGGCCAGGCCGTCTGCCCTTGAATCGCAACCTTCCCAGAAATTCCATTTCATCGCGGGTAACGTTACCGCTGAGCGTAGCGTCTTGAAGGAATTCAGTGAACCCCGGCTCGACCTCGAGAGGGCCGTCGAGTTCTTTCTCAACGAACTCAAATTTCTTCGGCTGCCCGGGAACACAAGGACGGGAGAACGATATGTATGCACGTCAAGTATCAATGGACCTGAAGCCCAACAGCAGGGCCGAATTTACCCAGAAACTGGAGGCGGAAATCATCCCCCTGCTGTGCAAGCAGAAGGGATTTCAGGACGAGATTGCCTTTGTTGACCCGGCCGGCAAGGAAGCGTTCGCGGTGAGTCTGTGGGACAGTAAGGAAAGCGCCGAAGCTTACAAAAGCGGGCCTTACGCAGAAGTGACCAAGCTTCTGTCGAAACTGGTTGACGGAACACAGCGGGTTAAAACCTACGAGGTTGCCAACTCCACGTTCCACAAGATCGCTGCCAAGCTCAAAGCGGCCTGATACCACTAAAGTAGCTTTACAGCAGACGAGGCTTGCTTCGTCTGTTGTTTTTTGATACTGCAACAGCGCCTGTGCTGTTCATCTGCTCGTGCGTTCGCCGAACAACATCTCGAGTGCAAAACCCACCCCCCAATTGAGCTCGCGGCGTTCGAGCAGGGTTTCGCGCGGCCACGTGATGCTCGAACGCAGCTCGAGAAATAACCACTCCAGGTGAATGCGGCGCCGGTAGATTGCCCGCAGCCCATAGTCGGCGACGGAAACTTCTCGATCGGACTCTCCGGAGATCCCGGCCTCATAGGCAAAGGCACGCCCGTCGCCGAGGTTTTGATAGAGCGTCAGGCTTGAGAACCAGCGCACGCCCTCGGTCCCCTCAGTAAACCTGCCCGAGCCGGTCCAGCGCACGAGGAAGTCCTCGCCGAGCGAGCGCTCCAGGTCGACGCGCGTAGTCGCCCCGAACCCCTCATCCTCTTCCCAGAAAATTGTTTCGTCCAGGCGAAGGAGGTTTCGGTTGCCGAACGGCACCCCGAGGCGGTAAGTACCCTTGACGTAGGGTTCCAAGGGAGAGCGGAGCTTGGCGCCCACACCCGCATCGAAGTGCCCACCCACCCGACCGGGCTGGCGGTACCCCAGGCCGAACAACACTGCGTCGTCGTCTTCCCGTGCAAATTGCCGGGGTAGTGTGTCGAAGTCGTCGCGCAACTCGGTCACGTATTCGTCGGCATCGAGCCGGCCGATAAATGCATTAAAGCGCTCGCTCAGTTGCGGCAGCTCTACGTGCACGCGGAACCGAACGCTCGGATCCCAATGATCGCGCTCGTCCCAAAGCGCACCCACAGCGAGACTGCCGTGCGTGGCCTGATATTCGTCGTCGAAACGGGCATTGCCGAAGAAGCCATCGAACCGGGCCGCCGACAGGCAAATCGTTCTGTAGAACTCCGCATGCACTCGATCGATCCAGGCCTGTCCGCCGGGCTTGTCCTCGCAAAGCTCAGGAGCATCCTCGGACGGAAGTCCCTTCGGCTCGATAGGCAGCGGCACGCGCTCCAGCCATGACGGCCGGGGGATTGCGGGCTCGAGTGGCGGTGACTGTTGCTGCGTTGACTGTGCGGCAACAGCGCCCCCGATTGCATTCATTCCAAGTACAACCACCACGACGACCCATGGGTGTCCTGTTGAGCGGATATCATCCGGCGGTTGCATGCCAGCCTCCCGGGATGCATCGAGGATTGTACGCGCAAATCTCAACAGCCCGCATCAGGCGCTCTCAGGTCACGCGCTGTTGCTCGGCCGGGCTGTCCGTGCGGGGCCGGTTCATGCCGGCGGTAAGCACCATGCGCATGGCTTCTTCCACGGGCATCTCCAGCCGCTGAAGGCAGCGTTCCGGAAGATACAGCGCGTAGCCGCCGATTTGGTAGCTCATGGGCAGGTACACTGCCACCACCGTTTCGCCGTCGTCGAGAGTCAGTTCCGGTACCGCCTGCGCCGGTGCCGTGTCGGTGATGAAGCCGATCAGGCGTATGTCCCCCGGAAGCGCGACAAGAACGACATGACGGTTTCCGGCGTCCGGTGGGCGCGCCACGAACAGCATCAGGTCGCGGACACCGCCGTACACGGTCTTGATGAGCGGTATCCGCTCCAACAGCCGCGTACCCAGCCTGAGCATCAGCCGGCCGAAGACCCAGGCGTTGAGAACGGCGCCGAAGGCCAGCACTGCCAGCACGGCGACGATGAGGCCCAGACCGGGAAAGTACCATCCCGTTGGCAGCAGTGCCTGTCCGATGCCGCTGAACAGGGAATCAGCAGCGGTAAACAGCCAGTACGCCAGATATCCGGTGACCCCCAGCGGGATTATGGCGACGAGACCGGTCAGGAAGGTGCGCCAAAGATGGGCGAGGGGACGTCGGGAACGCGGCGTGAAGCGACGCTGGCGCGGGTTTCGGTAACGCGGCATGGTGTTGGACTCCCTGGTTTCGACGGGTGCCGGGCGACCCGCGGGCTTCGGTTGACGTCGAAAGTATCAAATTTCCGTGCGTGAATTTTGCGTAGATTAGCTCTGCCTAGCTCGCCCTTGTAATCGGCACACAGTGCGCCGCGGCCAGTGTCGTGCCTTGGATCTTGTGGCGTCGGCGCTTCCTGTGCCTCACGGGGCCATGACGATCGAGGACAGCGTGGATGGTGCTGATCGCTGGCGGCTTGATCATCGGGAACTGTCGGATCAGGTTGTCGCGGATCTTTGGCGCGGCATCACACAAAGAGATCGAATGTTCTTACCTGAGGATCAGCAAGTATCGATATGGTAAGTCATCAACTGGCTGGATACGCCGGCTTGGGCCCGCTGCAACGCCGGATCTCGCGCGACTCGAATGACTGCTCCTTGGCCAAATCGGCTGTTGCCCGACTAAGAGAACCGTGTATCTCATCGGCGATTCGGACGGATCAGTTGCCGAGCCGGCGAGCGCCTAATGCGCAGCAACCTACGGAATTGCCACGTGCGAGATTTGTGTGAGTCGGTTATGCATTGTCATGCTGAGTACTGAATTTGCAACGGGCGCCATGCCATTAGGTTGGCTTTCCATCAAGACCCGTAAGTGGGCCAACGAAGTTTTCGCCGGCAAAGCGGCGGAGGAGTTGGGCAAGGCACTGCAGTTCCGCATTCCCATTCGGTTCGACCCCTTAGAGCCTGCAAACTGACTTACACTTCACTCCCGGTCATTCCCCGGATTCAAAGTGTGACGCTCAGGCGCAAGCTCGGCTTTTCCACGGTTCTCGCGGTGGTGATGGGCGACATGCTCGGGTCCGGCATCTTCTTCACGCCCGGACAGCTCGCAGCCGTGGTCACGGCCGAATGGCAGGTGTACGCGTTCTGGCTCTTGTGCGGGCTGATCACGCTGTGCGGCGCACTCACACTGGGCGAGCTTGCGGCACTGCTGCCGCGCGCGGGCGTCGCCTATCATGCGCTGACGGAAGCCTACGGGCCTTTCGCCGGTTTCATGCAGGTCTGGATGCTCATTCTCGTGAGCGGGCCCGGCGCCATCGCCGGCGTCGCCATTCTGTTCGGCGAGCTGGCGGATAACGTCCTCGGCACCGGCGACCCACGGGCGATCCTTGTGTGGGCCACGGGCGCCATCGTGTTCTTCGTCCTCGTCAACCTGCGCGGCGCGGAATGGGGCGGCGGGACCCAGGTCGTGCTCACGGCAATCAAGGTCACTGGTCTTGCGGCGCTCATCTATGGGGGCCTCATCATCGCTTCGCCGACGCCGCCATCCGGAGGCGGTTCGGGGGCGGCGGACGGCAGCCTGGGGGACCTCGTACGGATCGTCGGTCTCGGCGTCGCGATCGTGCTTTTCACCTACGACGGCTGGATCGACGCCTCGCATATTGCCGGTGAGGTGCGCAATGCCGAACGCAACTTTCCGCTCGCCATGGGAGTTGGCGTACTGGGCATCACCCTGATCTACCTGCTCGTCAATTTCGCGTTCCTGCGGGTGGTGCCGCTCGATGCGATGCGCGAGGCGCCGACCCTGGTGGCGACGCGAGTGGCGGAAGCGGCGTTCGGTGAGAACGGCGGCGCGCTGCTGGCCGCGTTCATGACCCTCTCCATCTTCGGCGCCCTCGGCGGACTCGTGATGACGCTGCCGCGGATTTACTATGCGGCAGCCTCCGAGTACGTCGGGCGGGCCCGGGGCACCGCGCTCGGGCCGGCGTTCCGCGCGGTTGCCTGGGTGTCGCCCGGGTCGTCGGTGCCGGCCGGCGCCATCCTGGCGGGCTCCGCACTCGCTATTCTGGCGTTGTTCTTCTTCGGCTCGTTCTCCCGCATCGTGACCTTCTTCGTCGTGCCCTTTCAGTTCATGAACATCCTGATGGTTTCCTCCATCTACCGGTTGCGCCCGAGACTGGGCCGGAGCGGCTTCGGCCTGCCGGGTTACCCCGTCCTGCCCGCCGTGTTCATCGTCGTGATGGCCGTGTTCCTCGTGGCGGCGCTCGTCTACAACCCGGTCGAAAGCCTGATCGGCACCGGGCTGACGCTGGCCGGCATCCCGGTCTACCGCGTGCTCACGCGACGCGACGGGCTCGCGGCAGAGGAAGCGCGATGAGCCGTTTCCGCGAGCTCTTTCCCGGCCCGCTGCCGCTCATCGGCCTGATCCACCTGCCGCCGCTGCCGGGTTACCCGGAGTCCCCAGGGATAGACCGCGTCGTGCAGAGCGCGCTCGACGACCTGCGCGTGCTCGAGAACGAGAAGGTCGATGGCGTGCTGATCGAGAACGAGTACGATCGTCCGCATCGCATCGCCGCCTGTCCCGAGACACTCACCGCGATGACGCGCATCACGCGCACGGTCGTGGAGCGGCGCCGGGACATCGTCGTCGGCTGCGAGATACTGTTGAACGACCCGGAGGCCTCGCTCGCGGTCGCGCACATGTGCGGCGCGAAATTCATTCGCACCGATTACTTCGTCGACAAGATGACGCGGCCCGGATACGGAGAGTTCGCGATCGATGCGGAACGGCTCATTCGCTACCGCGCGAGTATCGACGCCGAAGACGTGCTGATCCTGGCGGACATACAGGTCAAGTACGCGACGATGATCGAGGCGCGGCCGTTGTCGGAGTCGGCGCGACTGGCCTGCATACACAAGGCCGATGCCGTGGTAGTCACGGGCGATGCCACCGGCGACGCGCCGGCGGTCGAGCACCTGAGGGAGGCGGCGGAGGGAGTTCGCGCCAGCGGGCTGGACGTGCCGGTGCTGATCGGCAGCGGCCTCGCCGCGGCGAATGCCGAAGAGCTGCTCCGCGAATGCGCTGGAGCGATCGTCGGGACCTCGCTGATGCGCAACAAGATCGTCGACGCCGAATCCGTGCGGCGGGTCGTCACCAGCGTCGCCCGCCTGCGATGAACGTCGTCTGCCTCGGCGACTGCGGAATCGACGAGTACGAGACGACCGGCGATCGGCTGCCGGGCGGCATCACGCTCAACTTTGCGCTGCAGGCGAGGCGTGCGTTCCCGCCGGACGACGCGATCACGATCGTCTCGGCGCTCGGCACGGACCGGGCCGCGGCCTTGGTCCGCAACGCCTTGAAGACGGGTGGGGTCGAGTGCGACTTCACAACGCTGGACGGCACGACCCCGGTGCAACGTATCGCGCTGGAACCCGACGGGGAGCGGCGTTTCACGAGTTACGATGCCGGCGTGCTGGAGCGCTTTCGGCCGTCGGCGAGGCAACGTGCCGTCATCGAGCAGGCCGGCTGGCTGGTGACGCCGCACTTCGTCCAGGTCGCGGGCTTGTTCGACGCGGTGTTGAAGGTGCCGCGACGCGGCGATCTCGCGGTCGACTTCGCCGATTTCCGCCAGCACCCGGACTTCGCGTTGCTCGAACGTTCGCTTGCGCACGTCGACGTCGCCTTCTTCGGGCTGCACGTCGCCGACTCGGAAGTACTGGCCGCGATCGGGCAGCTCGCCCGCGATCGGGACCGGTTGCTGGTGGTGACCCTGGGCGGCGCGGGAAGCCTGGCGTATGACGGATCCCGCACCCACCGGCAGGCCGCGATACCGGTGCCGGCCGTCGTCGACACGACCGGCGCCGGCGACGCCTTCGCGGCCGGTTTCTTAAGCCGGCATTGCCATGGCGCACCGGTGACGGCGAGCCTCGAGGCCGGCGCGCGGCACGCCGCCGCCGCCATTCAGCAGCTCGGCGGCAATCGCAGCAATAACGGGGTCGAACCGAATTTTTCCTGGCGGTGAAAGAACCGGGCACGTGCCGGGGCCGAACCTTTTTATCGGGTCGAGATAAACATCAGGGTTCTCGTCGGAGTGGAACCCGGGAAAAGCCGTCCAGTGCCCTGAGCCATTCGCGGGTCAGTACGGCGAGTGCCTTTTCGCCCTTCTCCGCTGTCGCCAGCGTGGCGTCGCCGAATGCTCCCGATGTCGAGAAGGCCGGATCGGATGCGTCCCGCGTCAGCCTGCCGGGCTGGTACCCGGCATAGTCCTGTTCCGTGCTGCCGTCTCCGTAATCCCGCACAGCGAGGTTCATAGCGACCTTGTCGGGCTGCAGGTAGAGATTGATCGAGGTCTCGATTTCACCGGCATGACCTCCCGCGGGCTCTTCCTGCAGCGCGGCGATTTCCCCGGTATCGAGGTCATCCCAGGACACGACCAGGGTGGGCGTGCCGGTTGCAACGCGAATCTCTCGTGCAGCGATCGTAATCGGCAATCCGGTCGCATTCGAAATCCCGGTGTTCAGGAACACGATGCGTTGCGCGCCCTGCCGTACCAGGGACAACGCGACCTGGTGCACATAGGCCTGAAAAACGGCGGGGTCGGCCACTTCGGTTCCCGGGAAATCCCGAAATGCCGGGAACCAGCCGTGCAGGATCGGCGGCGCAACCACGACGTCGCGGGTGGCCACGGCCTGCTCCAGCAAGTAATCCATGACGACTTGATCGGCATTCATCGGCAGATGCGGGCCATGCTCCTTTGCGCCGGCGCCGAAGGGCAGGACGACGAGCGGTGACGTTCGCATTCGCGCCTCGGCTTCGGGCCATTTCAGATCACCGAGCCAGGCCCCGGCCGCGTGCGCGCCGTGCGTCAGGGTCATGGCTAAAATCATGGCGAGGGTCATGGCCACGGTCGACAAGGGCAAACTGCGGAGCTTCATCTGGATCTCCCGGGATACGCGAGTGACAGCATGTCCGCCTTGCGGTAGCTGTCGAGGCTGACAGATTCTATCGCGCAAGGGCAACCGAGAAGTCGTCGGCAGTGAATCGAATGATGCTCCTGCTCGCGCGGGCGACCGGGATTGCGATGGCAGCCGGAGCCGACGACCTGCGGACCGCCGCGGACCTCGCGAACTTCGCGCAACCACTGGCCGATGCTCGCATTCATTACGGCGACGATCCGCTGCAATTCGTCGATCTCCGGCTGCCGCCGGGCAGCGGGCCGCACCCGGTCGCGATTACTTACGATTGAACAGTCGATCTCCGAAGACCGAAATACCTGATCAGGAGACCCACAATGTCAACGAACACTGTCCGCCTGCACCGCGTTCTCCGTGCAAAGCCTACGAAGGTCTATCGAGCTTTTACGGAGGCAGAGGCCATGAGCCGATGGCTGCCACCGAACGGCTTCACGTGCACGGTCGACCACATGGACGCCAGGGTTGGCGGTACGTACAAGATGGCGTTCCGCAATTTCTCGACAGGGAACGGCCACTCCTTCGGCGGCAAGTATCTCGAGCTCGTGCCGGGAGAGCGCATCCGCTACACGGACCAGTTCGACGATCCGAGTCTGCCCGGCGAGATGGTGACGACCGTGGCGCTGCGGGAGGTTTCGTGCGGCACGGAACTGAACGTCGTCCAGGAGGGCCTTCCCGAGGTGATTCCGCTCGAGGCCTGCTATCTCGGCTGGCAGGAATCGCTTGAGCATCTGGCGCGGTTGGTCGAGCCAGAGATTTCGGATTGAGTCGGGCGGTGCTTGGGTGCGTCGTTGGGATGACATTGTCCCCGACAAGGTCGCCATGAACTGGCCGGCGGAGGAGTTCGTTCCCACGTTCGCGGATCGCACGCCGGCAGAAGCGTTGGACCAGGCGCTCCTTGCAATCGAGGCTCGCTACGGAGATCGCACTGCCGATGTCGTCGCCATGCAGCTCGAGTATGCGAGCGCGAAAGAACTGGCCGCGGTGATGCCGACCGGAGTGTCGCTATGACCGAGCATGCCGTGGTGATCGTTGGATGAGGTCCGACGGGGTACGCTAGTCGGATTCTTCGGATTTGTAGACGATGCCGTCCTTCATCACGAACGTTACGTTTTTCAGCAAGCCGATGTCGGCGAGAGGATCGCCGCGCACCGCGACGATATCGGCAAGTTTTCCCGCCTCGATCGTGCCCAGCTCGTCGTCGATTCCGAGCAGCCGCGCGGCCTCGATCGTTGCGCTCTTGACGGCCGCCAGAGGCGGAATTCCGGCCGCAACCATGTGTTCGAACTCCCCGGCGTTGAGCCCGTGGGGAAAGACGCCGGCATCTGTACCGAACACGATCCAGACTCCTTCTTTATAGGCCATTGCCACGGTCCGCTCGATCTGCGTGCCCAGATTTTCGGATTTGGCACGTATCTCCTTGGGCAGGGTTTCGTCATTGTGGCTCTGCTCCGTGATCCACTTCATGGCCATCATGGTCGGTACATAGGCCGTGCCATGCCCTTTCATCAGCGCCGCCGTGGATTCGTCCATGAAAGTTCCGTGTTCGATCGAGTGCACGCCGGCCCGGACCGAGCGCTCGATGCCGTCCACCGTGTGGGCATGAGCTGCAACCCTCATGTCATAGGCGGCCGCGGTTTCCACGATGACGTCCAGCTCGTCCTGCATCCATTGAGCTTTCAACAGGCTGCGACCCGGGTTGATTGCGCCGCCCGTCACATTCAGCTTGATCAGGTCGGCACCTTCCTTGAATCGTTGACGTACGGCCTTGCGCGCCGACACGGGTCCGTTGACCACACCCTCGACGAACCCCGGGTCGCCCATGAACTCGCGCCGCAGCCCGTTGGTCGGATCGGCCAACCCGCCCGTGGTGGCGAGTCCCTTGCCCGAGGTGTAGATCCTCGGACCCTTCACGTAGCCTTTCCTGATCGCGTCACGTAACGCCATCGTCAGGTTGTGATCCTGGTCTCCGAGATCGCGTACCGTCGTGAAGCCAGCCAGCAAAGTCTGCTCGGCATACATAGCCGAGCGGAATGCATAGTCCGCTGAATTCATCACGAACTTTTCCATGAAAAAGTCCGGCGAGATCACGGTACTCAGGTGCGTGTGCATATCCATGAGGCCTGGCAGCAAGGTATGGTCGCGCAAATCGATCACGATTTGATCGTCCTTCGGATCGACAAAACCAGGCGTCACGGTCGTGATACGGTTGCCATCGACGACAACCGAGACGTTTCTCATAATTACGCCGCTCGAGACGTCAATCAGGCGGCCGGCGTGGATAGCCGTTTGCCCGCCCTGGACTGGCCCGACCGACGTGGCGAGGAAAATCAGAAGGGCGCTGACGGTTCGTGGCATGGTTAGGCCTTGGTGTTTTGTCTCGAGGTATAAGGATGAATTTGCTCCGGGAAGATGGTTACGTCACGACTGTGCCCTGCGAAATCGTCAAGATCCGCCGTGCCGAAAGCCGCCTGTGAAGGCGCAGCAATTTTGAACCGCAACGCATCAGGTCAGAGCATTCACCCCGCGACGTCGTTGACGGACTTGATCGTCCGCTCAAGGGTTTTGATCAGCGCACGGAGCTGCTGGACCGACCGACCGGACAGCAACTGGGTGATAATTCGGTCGTAGTCCTCGTGCATTTCCTCCCACAGGCGCAAGCCCTGCGGAGAAATGGTTACCGACTGTACCCGTCGGTCTTCCCGGGACGTGACTTTTTTCACCAGCCCGTCGGACTTGAGGCGCCTGACGACGCCGGTGATGTTACCCTTGGACACCTTGAGAATGGTCGCCAGCTCGCCCATTGTCAGGCCGTCCTCGCTCATCGCCAGTGCCGTCAGCACGTCGTACCGCGGCAGACTGGAATCGTATCTCTGCGCGATGGACTGCATCAGCTCACGCTCGATGCGGCTGTAGCAGCGCAGCAAGGCGAGCCAGGCACGCCGGTGGTAGGCATCCTCCGGCAGCGATTCCAGGACAGCTTCGTAAAGCGGTGCTCCTGCCAAGTATTCGACTCCCGCTCTTATTAATATCGCATCATAACCGGCAAACCACCGATTTGAGCTCCGTGTAGGCCAGCAGCCCCTCGAAACCGTTCTCCCGTCCCCAGCCGGACTGCTTGTAGCCCCCGAATGGAATGGCCATGTCGGGAATGCCGTGGCAGTTGATCCACACCAGCCCGGCCCGGATGCCGGCCGCCAGGCGATGCGCTTTGCCGACGTTTTCGGTCCAGACGCTGGCGGCGAGTCCGTACCGGCTGTCGTTGCCCAGTGCGAGGCATTGCTGCATGTCCCGCGCCGGGCTGGCGACCAGGACCGGCCCGAAAATCTCCTCACGGACCACGTCCATGCCCTGTTCCACGTCGACCAGCACGGTCGGCTCCATGTAATAGCCGCCTCCCAGCCGGATCCGTGATCCGCCGGCCGCCACTCGCGCCCCCTGGCGCCGCCCCGACTCCACGCTCGCCAGCACGCGCTCGAGGTGCGGTTCGGAGATCAGCGGCCCCAATCGCGTGTCGGGGTCGTGGGCCGGGCCGACAACCCACTTCGAAGCTTCCTCAGCGACGCCGCTCACGACCTCGTCGTAAACGGCCTCCTCGACGTAGAGCCGCGAGCCGGCGACGCAGACCTGTCCGGCGTTCGAGAAGATGGCCTCGGCCGCGCCGGGAATGGCGCGATCGAGGTCCGCGTCCGCGAGGACGATGACGGGCGACTTGCCGCCCAGCTCCAGCGTCACTTTCTTGAGATCGGCAAGCGCCACCCTGCCGATCTCCCGGCCGACGTCGGTGGAACCAGTAAACGAAATCTTCGCGACCGCGGGATGCGCAACCAGGGCGGCGCCGACCTCGCGGCCGGTGCCCGTTACGACGCCGACGACGCCCTCCGGAACGCCCGCGTCGGTGATCAGTTCCGCCAGACGCAGAGCCGACAGCGGGGTTTTCTCGTCCGGTTTGACGATGCAGCAGCAGCCGGCCGCGAGGGCAGGAGCCAGTTTCCAGCTAGCCTGGACCAGAGGGCCGTTCGAGGGGACGATCAGCCCCGCGACGCCGATGGGTTCACGCAGGCTGTAGACGTGGAACTGCCCCCCGGGAGCCAGGGTCATCTGGCCCGTATTGCCGGTAATCTTGCTGCACCACCCGGCGTGATACCGGAAGCACTCGGCGGCGAAGGGCACCTCGCCCTCCTCGGCGGCCCGTAGCAGCTTGCCGGCATCCAGCATCTCCAATTCCGCCAGTTCCTCCCGGTGCGCCTCGATCAGGTCGGCGACGCGAAGCAGGACCCGCGTCTTCTCGGCAGGCGGCAGCAGCCGCCAGCGGCCGTCTTCGAACGCCTGCCGGGCCAGGCCTGCGGCGCGGTCCACGTCGTCGCGGCAGGCCGGCAGGAATTCGCACAGCACGGTGCCCGTTGAAGGATTGGTCACCTGCAACGGTGCAGCGCCGCGGCCGAGCCGCGACTCGCCGTCGATGTGCAGACCACGAACGCGCGCCAGGAACTGCCTGGCCGTTCCGCTCATTTGATAGGTGACCGCCATCGACCACCAACGCCCGTCAGGAAGCGAGGTACCGGCCCAGTATATCGAGGACCGCCCCGTTCTCGGCGTCCGTTCCAATGCTGATGCGCAGGAAGCGGTCTGTGCCGCCGGGACGTGGGATGATGCCGTGACTTTCGAGGAACGCGGCCGCTTCCACGGCCGTCTTGCCTTCCATCGGGTCGAAGTCCAGCAGGTAGAAGTTGGTTACGCTGGGCACGACGCCGAGCCCGAGTTCACTCAGCGTTCCGGCAATGCGCTGCTGCCATTTCGCGGTATGTTCACGGCTCATCTCGACGTGTTCGCGGTCCGCGATGGCCGCGGCGGCGGCGGCCATGGCCGGCGCGTTCGTGTTGAACGGCGTGCGCAGCCTGTTGACAATCTCTATGATGGCGGCCGGACCGTAACCCCAGCCGATACGGGCGCCGGCCAGACCGTGGATTTTCGAAAAGCTCCGCGTCACGACGACGTTGGTCCGCTGATCCGCCAAGCCGAAGCCTTCGTTGAAGTCATCGCGGTCGACGTACTCGGCGTAGGCGCCGTCGATTATCAGCAGCACCCGTTCCGGCACGTTACGCACGAGCCGCTCGATCTCAGACGCGGGAAGATAGGTGCCCGTCGGATTGTTTGGATTGGCGATGGAAATGACCCGGGTCTTCGGCGTAATCCGCTCGAGGATCGCGTCGACGTCAACGGTGAAGTCCCGCTCCGGGGCCAGCACGATGTTCGCGCCCTGCCCCTTGCCGTAGATCGAGCACATCATGAAGTGGTTCTGCGACAGCAGCAGTTCCTCACCCTCGCCGAGGAAGCAGCGGATCAGCAGCCCGATCACCTCCTCGGAGCCGTTGCCGCAGACGATACGATCGGGGTCGAGCCCGTGAACCTTGGCGATGGCCGCGCGCAGTCCCGCCTGAGAACCTTCGGGATACCGGTGCAACATCGAGGCCGCGGCATGGTAGGCCGCCGCAGCCTTGGGCGACGGGCCGAAACAGCTCTCGTTGCTGGAAAGCTTGATGACATTGTCCTTTCCGGGAATGACGCTCTTGCCCTGCTTGTAGGGCGCGAAGGCCTTCATCCGCGGCAGCGGTACCGGAGCTTGACTGTCGACGGTCGTCACGCCGGCCTGGCGAACGGGACTCTCGGACATGGCACCTAATCACTGAATGAACTGACGTCGATCGCCTCTGACCACGCGGTGCGCGGACTCCTCCGAATCGGCTCCAGCGGTCGATTGTTTAAGTATAAACCAAATTCTCCCGGCAAACCAAGACGCGGCGCGCAGGGTAGTGTCCTAATTTGGGCTAGGTTGCTTGTATTACCTTGCGCTGCTCATGGC
>JBBDXW010000063.1:0-81744 GCA_040902105.1 Woeseia sp. | reverse complement strand
CCCCCCCCCCCCCCGCCCCTTTTTTGTCGTCCGGAGATGATAACGGGCGCCGGATCCATTCAATTCGCCGGTGGAACAGACGATGGGACTGAAGACGCCGCTCTTTGCGAAGCACGTTGAAGCCGGCGCGCGCATCGTCGACTTCGGCGGTTGGGACATGCCGCTGCATTACGGTTCGCAGATCGATGAGCATCATTCCGTAAGACGAAATACCGGCGCATTCGACGTGTCGCACATGACCATTGTCGATGTGGAAGGGGAACGTTCACTCGAATTCCTGCGCATCCTGCTGGCGAACGATGCCGCCAGACTCCGCGACGCGGGCAGCGCGCTTTATAGCTGCATGCTGAATCCCGCTGGCGGCGTCGTGGACGACCTGATCGTCTACTTCCTCGGTCCGTCGCGATACCGCCTCGTTGTCAATGCCGCGACGAGGGACAAGGACCTGGCATGGATCGAAGATCAGGCAAGGCCGTATGCCATCGCCGTGTCGGAGCGTCGCGAGCTTGCGATAATCGCAGTGCAGGGACCCGAAGCTCGCAAGCTTGCAGCCGGAATAATCGACCGTCGCTGGCGTGATGCGGCGCTGGCCCTCACGCCCTTTACCGCGGTCGAAGCGGACGGACAGCTCATTGCGCGGACCGGCTACACCGGCGAAGACGGCTTTGAAATAATGCTGCCGGCAACGAGGGCGGAGACGTTCTGGCAGGCGGTGCTGGACAAAGGGGCCGCACCGTGCGGCCTCGGGGCGCGCGACACGCTGCGGCTGGAAGCCGGCATGAATCTGTACGGCGCGGACATGGACGAGACGACGTCGCCGCTGGAGTCGGGTCTCGGCTGGACCATTGCCCTCGATCCGCCTGGCCGCGATTTCATCGGCAGAAATGCCGTTGTACAGGTGCAAAAGAATGGTTTCGGGCAACGCTTCACGGGCCTGCTGCTGGAAGGGCGGGGCGTGCTCAGAAACCATCAGCGCGTGGTGGTAGAGGGACGGCCCGACGGCGAAATTACCAGCGGAGGATTCTCACCGACGCTGCAACGGTCGATCGCCCTGGCGCGGCTGCCGATCGGGGACGACAAGCGGGCGAAAGTCGACGTGCGCGGCAAGTTGCTTGACGTACGAATCGTAAAGCCTCCCTTCGTGCGGAAAGGCAAGGCATGCATCGATCTTTGAATGGCGGATGGCATCCCCTCAATCGCATAGCCGAAGGAGGCCGGTATTTTTCATCTGTCTCATTCCAACCATGTTCTGTTGACGGAGTAAAACAATGAGCGAATTGCCAGGCGATCTTTTGTATACCAGCGAACATGAGTGGCTGCGCAAGGAAGATGACGGCAGCGTCACCATCGGCATTACCGATCACGCGCAGTCGGCGCTCGGCGATCTCGTTTTCGTCGAACTGCCGGAGATCGGGCAGGAACTCGAGAGCGGTGGTGAGATGGCAGTCGTCGAGTCGGTCAAAGCGGCATCCGACGTCTATGCGCCGGTCTCCGGAACGGTTCTCGAAGTGAACAGTGCGCTGGCCGACGACCCGGAGAAGATCAATGTGGATCCGTACGGCGAGGGCTGGATGGTTCGCATGCAGCCTGCCGACGACGATGCCGGGGACACCATGGACCCGGACGCCTATCAGGAACTCCTCGACGAACTCGAGTCCTGAGCAGGTCCGCCCTCAACCGGATCAGCAGGCAGTAAAAAGCGATGCCATTCATACCGCACACCCAGGAAGACATCGACGAGATGCTGGCCGCGATCGGCGTGCCGGACATCGAGAGTCTGTTCGATGAGATTCCCGAAGACCTGTTGATCGATGATCTCGACGGCATACCCGATGCGCTGAACGAAATGGAGATCTCGCGTTTGATGCGCGCGCGCGCGGCCGCGGACAGCGGGCCGTCCTGCTTCATCGGCGCCGGCGCTTACGAGCATCACATTCCGGCCGTCGTCTGGGATATTGCGACGCGGGGGGAGTTCTACAGCGCCTACACGCCTTACCAGGCGGAGGCCAGTCAGGGCACCTTGCAGACCATCTACGAATACCAGTCGATGATTGCGTCGCTCACGGGCCTCGATGCGAGCAACGCGTCGCTGTACGACGGCGCGTCGGCGCTGGCGGAGGCTTCGCTGATGGCGGTACGCGCCAACCGTGGCGCGAAATCGAAGCGCATTCTGCTTGCGGCCGGGGTCAACAGCACCTGGCGAAAGGTGGCGTCGGCGATCGCCGGCAGCCAGGGACTGACGTTCGACCGGCTGCCGCTCGACCGCAGCAGCGGCACAACGGACCTCAGGCCATTTGACGACGAAAACGATCCGCCAGTGGCGGTCGTCATCCAGCAGCCGGGCTTTTTCGGCACGCTGGAGGAAATCGACGAGATTACCGATCGCGCGCATCGTCGCGGGGCGCTGGTCATTGCCGTCGTCAATCCCACCTCGCTTGCGATACTCAAGGCGCCAGGCCGTTGGGGCGAGCAGGGCGCGGATATCGCCTGCGGCGAAGGACAGCCGCTGGGTATCCCGTTGTCCTCCGGCGGGCCCTACTTCGGCTTCATGGCCTGCAAGAAAGCGCTGATACGCCAGATGCCCGGACGCATCGTCGGACGCACCACCGATCTCGACGGCAATCCCGGGTTCACGCTGACCCTGCAGGCGCGAGAGCAGCATATTCGCCGCTCGAAAGCGACTTCCAACATCTGCACTAACCAGGGGCTCATGGTAACGGCGGCGACGATCTACATGTCTTTGCTTGGGCAGGAGGGGCTGGCGCGGGTGGCCCTCGCGTCCTGCGCGCGAACGGCGGAACTCGCCGCGATGCTCAGCGAAATTGACGGCGTAGAACGGTTGTTCGAAGGTCCGCATTTTCACGAATGCTCCCTGACACTGGATCGTCCGGTGAGTCCGGTACTCGACGCTCTGGCGGCGGGAGGCATTCTCGGCGGCTACGATTTGTCGCGCCCGTACCCCGAACTGGGAAATGCGCTGCTCATCTGTGCGACGGAAACGAAAACACGAGCGGATCTTGAGGCCTATCGTGATGCGATGAGAGACATCATGAACAAGGGCGCCGCATGAACCGGACACCTTCCACCTCCTGCGGGATAACACCCTGATGGCGAGAGTGATCTACAACGGCACCGCCTATCGCACGTATGGCGATTTGCCGACGGTGGGCAGCAAGGCGCCGGACCTCAAACTCGTCAATTGCGAATTTCAGGACGTGTCGCTTGCCCAATGGCTGGGCAAGCGGAAGGTTTTGAACATCCTCCCGAGCGTCGATTCGCCGGTATGCGGCAGGTCGATCATCGTCTTCGACCGCTTGTCCGCCGACCGGGGCGATATCGCAATGCTGACAGTCTCCTGCGACCTGCCCTTCGCGCATCGTCGCTTCAGGGAGCAACGTTCCTTGCAGCGGACCGTGGGCCTTTCGGCGATCCGTAACGAGGGGTTCGGACAGAATTACGGCGTGCAAGTCATGGAAGGACCGCTCGAAGGCATGTTTTCCCGCGCCGTCGTCGTGCTCGATGAAAACAATACCGTCGTGCATGGCGAGCAGATCGAAGATATTGCAGGCGAACCCGATTACGCTGCGGCTTGCCTGGCGCTCGGAATCGAAATCGATCCGCGGGAGCTGGCTAGTACTCTACCAAGGTGATATTGATGGGTTCAGCGAGTCGTGAAGCCGTTGACCGCAAGGCGCGTCTCGCCGGCAATGGCGCGCCCTTGCCAAGAGGCGCAACGCCGCGGACGACGGCTTCACGGCTCGCCCGAAGGGAGCCAGCCAGATGATTCAATCCGGCGTTGCCGTCCTTGAAAAGGACCCGGCCATTTCCTGCGGACGGCGCCTTGGCTTGAATCATCTGGCTGGCTCTGAACCCATCAATATCACCTTGGTAGAGTACTAGCATGAGGCTGGAAAATGCATGAACCGCTGATATTCGAGAAATCACGTCCGGGCCGGCGCGCGTATGCACAGGCGCCTGAAGAGCGAGCCGAATGCGGCATACCGCAAAAGTTCCTGCGGCAAGAACCGACGCTCTTGCCGGAAGCGTCCGAACTGCAGGTTGTCAGGCATTTCACCCGTCTGTCGCAGCAGAACTTTTCCATCGATACCCATTTCTATCCGCTGGGCTCGTGCACCATGAAGTACAACCCCAGGGCCTGCAACACGCTTGCATTGCTGCCGGGTTTCGCCAACCGGCATCCGCTGGGTCCGGACCGTCATGGGCAGGGGTTCCTCGCCTGTCTGTACGAACTGCAGGAAATGCTGAAGGCCGTGACCGGGATGCGAGGCGTATCGCTGACGCCCATGGCCGGCGCCCAGGGAGAACTGGCAGGCGTCGCCATGATTCGCGCGTATCACGTTGCGCGCGGCGACCACCGGCGGCTGGAGGTCATCGTTCCCGATGCCGCGCACGGCACCAATCCCGCAACCGCGACCATGTGCGGCTGCATCGTCCGCGAACTGCCGACCGGTAACAACGGCGACATCGACCTGGCTGCACTCAGGCAAGCAGTCGGGCCCGATACCGCCGGCATCATGCTGACCAATCCGTCGACGCTCGGCGTGTTCGAACGCGGCATCGCCGAAGTCGCGGCGATCGTTCACAAGGCGGGCGGATTGCTTTATTACGACGGCGCAAACCTGAACGCGATCCTCGGGAAGGTGCGGCCGGGCGACATGGAATTCGACGTCATTCACATGAACCTGCACAAAACGTTCTCGACGCCTCACGGCGGCGGCGGCCCAGGATCGGGCGCCGTAGGTGTCGGCAAGAGACTCATGCCGTTTCTGCCAATCCCCGTAGTCGCAAGAATCGAAGAACATGGAAACGAGCGTTACCGCTGGCTTACCGAAGAAGATATGCCGCAAAGCATCGGCAGACTTTCAGGCTTCATGGGCAACGCGGGTGTGCTTCTGCGCGCGTACGTGTACATGCGCATGCTGGGGCGCGACGGCATGCGCCGCATCGCGGAATTCGCCACGCTTAACGCAAATTACCTGATGGCGCGGCTGGAAAAAGCCGGTTTCGAGCTGGCGTACCCGGGGCGGCGCGCAAGCCACGAATTCATAGTGACCATGAAGCGGCAGGCGAAGACCCTCAACATCACGGCGATGGACGTTGCCAAGGCACTGCTCGATCACGGCTACCATGCACCGACGACGTATTTTCCGTTGCTGGTTCCCGAATGCCTGCTGATCGAACCGACGGAAACCGAGACCCGGGAAATGATGGATCGATTCGCCGATGCGATGATTGCCATTGTCGAAGAAGCCAGAACGGACAGCCAACGGCTGAAAGGTGCTCCGTACAGCATGCCGGTACGGCGACTCGACGACGTCAAGGCCGCACGCAATCTGGATCTTGCCTACAAGGCGCCGTAGAGCCCCCGTCCGCAGCGCTGTACCTCGCTTCATTTCTGCGGCATCCGTCGCCGATTGTGCAGGCGCATACCGGCACAATCGCGAGGGCAGGCCGGGCCCGCACGGAACCAGAATGCTTTCCGGCAGTCCAGTGAACGACCTTATGCGGTATAACAGCAGGACGCCCATTGAAACAGCAAACCAGGGACTACATGCGACCCAGAATCAGCCGGCTGCTCGTGCTGCTCTGCTTTGGCGCCCTGGTGGCGCAGGCCCAGGATTCCGCCCCGTCACAGGAGCCGGTGGTCCAGCCACCGAATCCGGCGGGCCAGGCTGAAGGCACGGACCCGCGCGGAGAAGGCCCGACCGTGCCTGCGGAGGAACCGCCGCCGGACGCGCAGCTGATGCCACTGCAGATTCCCGTGGTTCACGAAGAAGAACCGGCGTGGTCGGGAACGCTCGAACGGATCGCGACGGGCGTCGTGTCGATACGCGTCGACAGCACGCGCGCTTTCGACACCGAGTGGAATTCGTCCAGCGAGGCCACCGGCTTCGTCGTCGATGCCGAAAAAGGTCTCATCCTGACCAACCGTCATGTCGTCACTCCGGGACCGGTCGTCGCCGAGGCGATTTTCCTGAACAACGAAGAAGTCAGCCTGAAGCCCATCTACCGTGACCCGGTACACGACTTCGGATTCTTCCGTTACGACCCGGCGGAACTGCAATATATAGAACCGGCCGAGCTGCCCCTTGCGCCCGGGGCCGCCTCTGTCGGCCGCGAGATTCGCGTGGTCGGCAACGATGCCGGCGAACAACTGTCAATTCTTGCCGGAACGATTGCGCGCCTCGACCGCCAGGCGCCCGACTATGGCCGCGGCAAGTACAATGACTTCAACACGTTCTACCTTCAGGCTGCGTCCGGCACCTCCGGCGGCTCGTCGGGTTCGCCGGTCATCGACATTTCGGGGCGGGTGGTGGCACTCAATGCGGGCGCCAATAACTCGGCCGCAAGCAGTTTCTTTTTGCCCCTCGATCGCGTCGAGCGCGTACTGACGCTGTTGCAGCAGGGCAAGCCGGTGTCGCGCGGCGGCCTGCAGACGGTGTTCCTGCAAAAGCCCTACGACGAACTGCGCCGGCTCGGCTTGCAACCGGAAACCGAAGCGGCCGCGCGCACGGCCAATTCGGCGGAGACAGGCATGCTGACCGTGCAGGAAGTCATTCCGGACTCTCCCGCCGACGCCGGCCTGGAGGCGGGCGACATATTGCTGCGGGTCGACGGAGAGCTGATTACCGAGTTCGTGCCGCTGGCCGGAATACTGGACGACAAGGTCGGGAAGAACGTGACCGTCGAAGTGGAACGCGGCGGCCGGCACGTGACCGTGGAACTGCCGGTCACGGATCTGCACGAAATCTCGCCCGATGAATACCTCGAATTCGGCGAGGCGGTGGTCAATAACCTGTCGTATCAACAGGCCCGCCATTACAACCGTCCTGTCAGCGGTGTTTACGTCGCGAATGCGGGATACATGCTGTCCCGCTCGGCGATCCTCCGCGGCGCGGTGATCTCTGAAATCGGCGGAGTGCCCGTCAACGACATTCACGATCTCGAATACGAGCTTGCGAAACTCGCTGACGGTGACCGGGCGCCCATCCGCTACAACACGATGGAAGATCCCGAAAACAGCGTCGTGCGTGCGGTGCAAATGGACCGCACCTGGTTCCCGGCGAAATACTGCTTTCGCAACGACGTCACCGGCGCCTGGCCCTGCCGGGACATGGTGGGCGGGCCAACGACATCCGCAGTTCAGTCCGGCAGTACACAGTTTCCGGTCTTCGGTGACAAACGCATCGACACGATCGCGCCGTCGCTGGTGATGGTCAATTTCGACCTGCCGTACGCGGTTTCCGGAGTCGCGGAGCGCCATTACTACGGCACCGGCCTGATCGTCGACAAGGAACGGGGCTTCGTGCTGGTCGACAGGAACACGGTTCCGGTTGCCATGGGAGACGTGAGCATTACCTTCGCCGGGTCGCTGCAGATAGAAGGCGAAGTGGAGTACGTACATCCGCTGCATAATCTCGCAATCGTGTCGTACGACCCGAAGCGAATCGGTGACACCCCGGTCCAAAGCGCGAAACTGGTGACTGACCCATTGCAACCGGGCGACACGGTCTGGGTTGTCGGCCTCAAAAGCGATCATCAGCTGGTGCATCAGGAAAGCACGGTGGCCTCGGTGGACCCGCTGGTGCTGCCGTTGTCACGGACGTTGCGCTTCCGCGACGCGAACCTGGAAGGTATTTCGCTCGTCAACGCGCCGGCCGAGATCGACGGCGTGCTGATCGATGCGCGCGGGCACGTCGCAGCGACATGGTCGAGTTTTGCGTACGAATCCGGCGGCGATGCGGCCCAGGTCAATCGCGGCATTGACAGCGACCTGATCAGCGAACTGGTCGAGGCCGCCCGTTCCAGGCGGCCAATCTACTCGCTCGAGGCGGAAGTGGATTATGCGCCCCTGTTCGCCGCCCGCAAGCTGGGGCTGGGACAGCATTGGCTGGAAAAACTCGAAGAACACAATCCGCGCGGCAGGCGAGCCTTGAGTATCAATCGCGTTGTCGCGGGAACGCCCGCGGCCGAGCTGCTGCGAAACGGCGACATGCTGCTCGCGATCGACGGGCAGGTCGTCACCACTTTCCGGGAGCTGGAAATGGCGGTGCAGAAACCGGAGGTGACCGCGACGGTATGGCGCAACGGCGCGGCACGCGAAATCGACATTGCCACCGTAGCACTGAACGGTTCCGGCATCGATCTCGCGGTTTCCTGGGCCGGCACCCTGTTACAGGACCCGCATCGCGCGCTGGCCGCGCAGCGCGGCATCGAGCCGAGCGGCGTCTATATCGCCTATTTCAGTTACGGCTCGCCGGCGACGCGTTATGGACTGTGGGCGGGACGCAGGATTGTCGCGGTCAACGACATCGAAACGCCCGACCTTCAGTCGTTCATCGATGCGGTCAGGGGAAAGCCGGACCGCGCCGCGGTGCGCCTGAAGACGGTCACCTGGAACGGCGCGGTGGAGGTGATCACGCTGAAACTCGACAACCAGTACTGGCCGGCTTACGAAATCCGGCGCACGGACGATGGCTGGCGGCGCTCCGCCATTGGCTGAGGTGCCAGGGAACCTCTGCACAAGCCCTGCGGTGGTCGCCCGCAATGGCGGGCTCCTACAGCGCCCCTATCAGGACTTGTGCAGAGCTTCCCTGGTCCTCGTCGCAGCGCTGCTCTGTGCAACAAGCGCGGGTTTGGCGCAATCCCTGTACAAATACCGCGGGCCGGACGGGGCCTGGATTTACAGCGATCGTGCTCCGCCCGATGATGAATCGGTCGAGGTCCGCGAGCTGCCCGCCGGGACTGCGAGCCCGCGCGTAACGGTGTCGCATCGGCTCGTCGACGGTCGCATGCAACTTTCGGCGATGAACGACTACTACGCGCCGGTCGAACTGATTCTGGGAATCGATGAACTGCAGAACGCCGAACGCCCCGGTGCGGAGCAGGCACTGCGCTGGGTGCTCGCGGCGCGAAGCGAAGCCCAGCTGTTGAGTCTCGGCGCCATCGCGGATGCCGGGGCGCCGAAAATCGTCTATCGATACACATGGCTTGCCGGCGACCCGGCGACCGAACACAAACCCGTTCGTGCTTACCGCGCGCCGTTCGCCGTCGCCAGCGCTTTCACTATCTCGCAGGCATTTCCGAACACCGTGACACATGCGCGCGCCGACAGCCGCCATGCGGTGGATATTGTCATGCCGATCGGCACCGGCGTTTACGCGGCTCGCGAAGGGACCGTGTTCGAAATCACCGGCACGAATTTTCGCGGCGGCCTGGACCCCGAGCGCGATGCGTCGGCCGCCAACCTGGTGCGCATCCTGCACGATGACGGCACTTATGCCGAGTACGCGCACCTCAACTGGAACTCGATTCGCGTGAAGCCCGGTGACGTGGTGAGCCGTGGCGAATACATTGCCGACTCGGGAAATACCGGCTTTACGAGCGGTCCGCACCTGCATTTCGCGGTCATACGCAACATCGGCTTGCGCGTCGAGTCAGTGCCTGTCGTCTTTGAAGGACCGAACGGCAGCGAGATCGCACCGGAGACCGGAATCCAGTTGTCTGCTTATTGACCGGCTCGCGGCAAGTCGTCGGTTCCACTGCCTGATTGAGCAAGTTCGGCGGCGAGCGACTCGAAGTTCGTAAGCGGCAGCGAGCAATGGTTGCCGAGGCAGCGATACGCGATCGTCCCGTCGTCCCGGGCGTGCCGCTCTGCGAGTGCCCCCGGTAAATTCACAGCGTCCGCGGGAATCGCGAATACCATGCGCCTCGGCGCATAGACCGCGAGGGCGGTGTCCCGCCACTCACCGATCCCGGCAGAATCTCCGCGAATGATGACTGTTTCGGGATTGTCCAGATATTCCTCGAGCGCCGTCAGCAGCGTGAGGTGGGCATGCGGAGAGTGCGCCATCATCCCGGCGGCGTAGCGGAGCGTTTTCTCCGCCGCCAGCAGATATCCCGGCTCGCCAAGCAGGAATCCGAGCCGTTGCAGTGCGAGCGCGGCAATGCCGTTGCCCGCCGGCAGCGACTCATCCGCCAGCGGCTTCGGCCGGTGCATGAGCGTCTCGTGATCGTCAGCGGTGAAAAAGAATCCGCCGGCTTCGGCATCGTAAAAATGCTCGAGGAGTATGTCGGCGAGTCGCCGCGCGAAATTCAGATGCCGGATGTGCCAGTCCGCCTGGAGCAATTGCAGCAATGCATCGAGAAGAAACGCGTGATCGTCAAGGTACGCGGGCAATCTCGCCGCACCGTCCTTGTAGCTGGCCAACAGCCGGCCGTCCTGCATCATGCGTTCCCTGATGAAGTCCGCAGCATTGGCTGCGGCCGCGACCAGATCGTATCGCTTGAGGGATATGCCGGCGATAGCCAGGCCGCGAATGGCCAACGCATTCCAGGAGCCCAGCAGTTTCTCATCCCGTCCCGGCGGCACGCGCCGGCTACGCGCGGCAAGAAGCACGTCGCCCGCGTGCTCGATGATGTCCGACAGCTGTGCCTCGGAGCGGTTGAGCGCCGTCGCCGTTTCACTCAGCGGCTCGCGCACGGTCAGGTGCCACTTGCCCTCGAAATTCGGCTCCCTGTTCAGGCCGAAGCGACGGGCGAACGGTTCGTAGTGTTCGTCCGGCAGCAGTTCACGCACCTCGCCGGTCGTCCAGACATAATATCGTCCTTCCTCGCCTTCAGAGTCCGCGTCCCGGCTTGCGTAGAACGCGCCTTCCGGAGCGCGCATGTCGGCAAGCAGCCAGTCCGCGCTGTCACTTGCGACCCGGCGGAACAGTTCTTCGCCTGTTGCGAGATAGGCTTGCGAATAAAGGGCGAGCAGAGGCCCGTTGTCGTAAAGCATTTTCTCGAAATGCGGAATCTGCCATTGCCGGTCGACGGAATAGCGACAGAATCCGCCATCGAGATGATCATAGATACCTCCTTCGGCCATGCGCGTGAGCGTGAGGGTCGCCATGTGCAGGGCTTCAACATCCGGATCGGGGCCGCGCGCGGAGTCGCGCCAGTGCCGCAACATTCGCTCGAGGCCCGGCGGCTGCGGGAATTTCGGCGCGTTGCCGAAGCCGCCGAATTCGCGGTCGAACGACTGCGCCAATTCCCGGCGCGCCGCGTCGAGAGGCGCTCGCGAAAGGCCGGCATCGCCTCCTGTCGCGGCAGGTGACAGCCGGCCGAAAATATCCTGCAGTTGCCGTCCCTGGCTGCGTACTTCGTCTCGATGTTCGTCGTAGTAGCTCGCAACTCGCGCGATCAGGTCGCTGAACGAAGGCATGCCGTACCGTGCCTCGTTCGGAAAATAGGTGCCGCCGAAGAACGGGCGTTGCTCATCGGGATCGATGAACATGGTGAGCGGCCAGCCGCCCGGACGCTGAGTCAGCAACTGGTGTGCGGTCTGGTAAATCCGGTCGATATCCGGGCGCTCTTCCCGGTCGACCTTGATATTGACAAACAGGCGATTCATCAGCGCCGCCGTCTTCTCGTCTTCAAACGACTCGTGCGCCATGACGTGGCACCAGTGACACGCGGAGTAGCCAATGGAGAGCAATACCGGCTTGCCGGCTTCCCGCGCTGCTGCCAGGGCTTCCTCGCCCCAGGGATACCAGTCGACCGGGTTGTACGCGTGCTGCAGCAGGTACGGACTGGTTTCCGCGGCGAGCCGGTTGGGGTTTTCGTGCACAGGTATCATCTGATCGTCGCGTGCGGTACCGGCAAGCACTATAGCGCATCAGCGCGACGTATCTGAATCTTCGGCAGGCGTCGCGCCTTGACAGACAAGAAAATCCGCGACCGAAATTGCAAACTCATATACGAGACAGCACACTACCCGGCCATGTTGCCTTATCCTCACATCGACCCGGTCATTTTCTCGATCGGCTTCATCAAGATTCGCTGGTACGGCCTGATGTACGTGGCGGGATTCGTGCTCGGGTGGTGGCTCGCGCGCAAGCGGGCGGCCAGGAGCGACACGCCGGTCGAAGCAGCGCAGGTCGACGACCTGGTTTTCTACATCATGCTCGGGGTCATCGCCGGCGGGCGGCTCGGCTATTGCCTGGTCTACGGCTGGGATCAATTGACCCAGGACCCCCTCTATATCTTCAAGATCACCGAGGGCGGGATGTCCTTCCACGGTGGCATGGTGGGTGTCACCATCGCGCTCTGGCTCTACGGCCGGAAGATCGGCAGGCGCATGCTGGAACTGACGGATTTCGCCGCGCCGATGGTGCCGCTCGGACTCGGGCTGGGCCGCATAGGCAACTTCATCAACAGCGAACTGTGGGGCAAAGCCACGGACCTGCCGTGGGCGTTCAACATCAACGGCACAGGCCTTCATCCGTCGCAGCTTTACGAAGCGCTGCTGGAAGGAGTGGTCCTGTTCGTCATTCTGTGGACGTTTTCATCCAGACCGCGCCCTTACATGGCGGTAACGGGCATGTTCCTTCTCTGGTACGGCATCTTCCGCTTCTTCGTCGAGTTCTTCAGGCTTCCGGACGCCGAAATCGGCTACCTCGCATTCGGCTGGGTGACGATGGGACAAATTCTGAGTGCTCCGATGATTATCGCAGGCGCCGCAATGCTTCTGTTTGCCTATCGCGGCCGTGAAGGGGAGAGGGCGACGGCCTGACATGCATCAGTACCTGGCGATGATGCGGCATGTGCGCGAACAGGGAGCCGCCAAGGGGGATCGCACCGGCACGGGTACCCTGAGCGCTTTCGGTTACCAGATGCGGTTCAACCTCGAAGACGGATTTCCGCTGGTCACCACCAAGAAGGTGCACCTGCGCTCGATCATTTACGAGTTGCTGTGGTTTCTGAACGGCGACTCGAACATTCGTTATCTCAAGGACCACGGCGTGTCGATCTGGGACGCCTGGGCGAACGAGGACGGTGACCTCGGGCCCGTTTACGGCGTCCAATGGCGAAGCTGGCCGGCGGCGGACGGCACGACCATCGACCAGATCACCGACGTCGTGACAAGACTGCGCGAGAATCCCGATTCGCGCCGCATGATCGTCAGTGCCTGGAACGTCGGCGACCTCGACAGGATGGCGCTGCCTCCGTGCCACTGCCTGTTTCAGTTTTACGTTGCCGATGGCCGCTTGTCCTGTCAGCTCTATCAACGCAGCGCGGACATCTTCCTCGGCGTGCCGTTCAACATAGCCTCCTATGCCCTGTTGACCCACATGGTCGCGCAACAGACCGGGTTCAGGGTAGGCGAATTCATCTGGACCGGCGGCGATTGTCACTTGTACCGGAATCACCTCGAACAGGCGGATGTGCAACTGCGCCGCGAGCCGCACGCGTTGCCGCGCCTCGTGATCTCGCGCCGTCCGGACAGCCTGTTCGATTACCGGTTCGAAGACTTCGAAATACTCAATTACGAATCGCATCCGCACCTGCGGGCCGACGTCGCGGTCTGAGCGCCGATTCCAATGCAAGTGACCATCGTCGTCGCGGCGTCGACCAACAACGTCATCGGCCGGCAGGGAAAACTGCCGTGGCGTTTGCCGGAAGACTTGAGGCGTTTCAGGTTGTTGACCATGGGCAAGCCCATCGTGATGGGACGGCGGACCTTTGATTCGATCGGACGCCCGCTGCCCGGCCGCCGCAATATCGTCATCAGCGGGCGGAAAGGTCCGGGAATCGAAGGCTGCGAGGTGGCACGATCTCCGGACGAGGCGCTCTCGCTGGCTGCCGGGGCCGACGAGGTCATGATCGTCGGCGGCGAGCGGGTTTACGAACACTTTCTGCCGCGCACGCAACGCATCCACATGACGCGCGTGCACGCGTTTATCGAGGGCGATGCATTTTTTCCCGCTTTGCGGCCGGAGGATTGGCAAGTCGTGTCGTCGGAGGAATATCCGGCGACGAATGAACGACCCGTGGCGTTTACCTTTGAGACCCTGGGGCGCCGCGACTTCTAGCCTGCATTATTCATGAACGGCACAACGTTTCAGCGGAGCCTCGCTTGGGGGGAGGGCTTTCCAGGATCGTCACAAACAGGGATGTCTGTGCGAAGCCCCCATAGATGGGTTCACGGCGTTCCTGGAAAGCCCTCCCCCCAAGCGAGGCTTCGCCAACCACCTGGTTCAACCGTTCATGAATAGTGCAGGCTAGGAACGAAGCCTCGGCAGTCTTTCACGCACCAGCACTTCGGCAGCATCGATATCGATCTCCGCCAGGTTCCCGGCATTCTGCATCAATTCGTCCAGCAGCTCCTGCTGCAACGCTCCGCGCGCTTGTGCCACGGCATAAGGGATCTCGTCGTGGAACATCACCATCGAGTACCTCGGTATGAAGCGACCCGGCAGGCGGCGCTCGAGTTCGAAGGAAAGTTCCTTGCGCAGTTTGAACTTGGGGTCCCGCACCGTGTCGCGCATTTCGACATAATTTTCCAGCGCCATGTCTGCAATGGCGTTGGCATTGTCGAGCTGCTGCTTCTCGAACCCGGCAAACGCTTCGGCCCAGTCACCCGATCCATCGCAGACGATTCGATCCAGCAGCACACAGTCTTCGAACGCCAGATTCATTCCCTGCCCGTGAAACGGCACGATCGCATGCGCGGCGTCGCCGATCAGGAGCAGCTTGCCCCCGTTGTGCCAGTGGCGACAGCGCACTGTACCGAGAATCCCCAGCGGGTTGCCCAGAAAGGATTTCGTAAGATCCGGGATTAACGGCATGACATCCGCAAAGTACCTGCCAAAAAACGTTGTTACTTCGGCTGCGGTGGTGAGTGTCGAAAAACTCTCTTTGCCGTCGTTCGGCAAGAAAAGCGTCAAGGTAAAATCGCCGCCTGGATTGGGCAATGCAATCAACATGAACCCACCGCGTGGCCAGATGTGCAGCGCGCCGGGATCGAGTTGGTGGCGCCCGCCAGGCCCGGCCGGTATCGAAAGCTCCTTGTATCCGTGCGGCAATATCGATTCTGTTGCGCCAATTGCTGCTTCGGTCGCTGCCGCACTGCTCAAGGATCGTCGAATCGCCGAGCCGGCGCCGTCGGCGGCAATAATGGGCCGGGCATGCAACTCATAGTTGCATCGCTCCACCAGGTCGAGCATGTGCAGATTGCAGCCACTGCCGTCGTAGTCGATGGCCTCCTGCTGAAAACGTATCCGTATCCCGCAGTCGACGTGAGCGGTGTCGATCAATATGCGATTCAGTTCTGCGCGCGATACGGAATGAATCTGTTCTTCTTTGGTTTGGCCGTATGGTTGCAGCTCGGTCGTTCCGTCTTCCGCGTGGATCAGGCGCCCGCGCATGGGCATGAGCAGTGGTTCGACGTTGGAAAAAATGCCAGCATTCTGCAGGGCACGGATTCCTCGCGTGGACAAGGCGAGATTTATGCTTCGTCCGGCGATGGCGGTGCTGGTGCGGGGGTCCGCGCAGCGTTCGAGCAGCGACACGCCGAGACCGCGTCGCTTGAGCATGATCGCGATCAGGCTGCCGCACAGTCCCGCGCCAATTACGGTGACCTCTTTCGCCGATACACCCATTGTCAGTGTGCGCGACCTTCCATCGCCGACTGCAGGCGTTGCACAAAGTCAAAGACATCCGAAAATGTGTTGTAAAGCGGCGCCGCGGCGACGCGAATTACGTTCGGTTCGCGCCAGTCGGCGAATACATCCTGCAGCACAAGGTTCCGGAAAACGTCTCGTGCGCCCGGGCCGGATCCTGTTACGGTCAGGGATAACTGGGAGCCGCGCGCTTCCGCTGGCGTAATGAGCCTGATCCGTCCCTTCAGGTGTCGCTCGAGCAGCCAGGCGAGGTAGGCCGTCAGCCGCAGGGACTTGTCCCTCAGTCTGCCGATGCCGGCTTCATCGAAAATTTTCAGCGACGCAAGGACAGGCGCCAGCGAGAGGATAGGTGGATTGCTGAGTTGCCACAGCTCCGCGCCTTTCGCGGGTGCGAACGTCGGAGCCATGTCGAAGCGGGTCTCTTCCGCGTGGCCCCACCAACCCAGCAGTTGCGCGGAACCGTCGCCACCGAGATGACGCGCATGCACGAAGGCACCACCCACTGCGCCAGGGCCTCCATTCAGGTACTTGTAACTGCACCAGGCAGCGAAGTCCGGCGCCCAGTCGTGCAGCGAAAGCGGCACATTGCCAATAGCGTGCGCAAGATCCAGCCCGACAGCACAACCCTTTGCTCTTGCGCGCGCGCACAGGTCTTTCATGTCGAGCAGCTGCCCGTTGTAATACTGGACACCCGGCAGCAACAGCAATGCGATTTCCCCGCCAGACTCGTCGAGGATGCGTTGCAGGTCGTCGATATCAAGCCGGTGGTCGTGCTCGCGCGGTTTCCATTCGAGCAAGGCCTGTGACGGGTCGAATCCCCGCAGGCGAATCTGCGACATTGCGGCAAAGCGGTCCGACGGAAACGCCGTCGACTCGATCAGGATTTTGTGGCGGGAGGCGGTCGGGCGGTAAAACGTCATCATCAGCAGGTGCAGGTTGACCGTCAGTGTGTTCATCGCGACCACTTCGTCGTCATTTGCGCCGGTCAGCGCAGCAAGACCCGGAGTCGCGAAGCGATGATACGGCAGCCATGGCCGCCGCGACGTGAAATGTCCCTCGACACCCAGCCGGCCCCAGTCGTCGAGTTCTTCCTGGACGCAGCGCACGGCGTCTTTCGGCTGCAGTCCGAGAGAGTGCCCGCAGAGGTAAACCGGGCGACCCCCATGCGCGCCTTCGGGGAAATTGAACCGTTCGCGAAACGGCGCGAGCTCGTCGGAGCCGTCCATCGATAATGCGCAATCGCGCTGCGTGTCGAAGCCCTGCGTCACACGAAGTCATCCCGCCGCAGGTTCAACCACTCCAGCGCGGTGCCGGCGAGGAGGGCGTCACGGGTCTGCGGGTCCAGGTTCATGGATTCGATCATCTTCCCGGGATGACGTTCTCCAAGCGGAAACGGATAGTCGCTGCCGAGTGCTATCGATTTCGCGCCCAGCAAGCCGATCATGTAATGGAGCATCGCCGGTTCGTGTACGAGCGAGTCGACGTAAAACCGCCCCAGGTATTCTCTCGGATTACGTTCATTGTTGGTGGCGACCACATCGGGCCGAACGTTGAAGCCATGCTCGAGTCGGCCGATGATCCCGGGAAAGGCGCCCCCGCCATGTGCGAAGGCCACGCGTAGCGTCGGCAGTCTTTCGAACACCCCGCCGAAGATGAAGGAACAGATCGACAGGGCTGTTTCCGCGGGCATGCCGACGAGCCACGGCAGCCAGTAGAGCCCCATGCGCTCGCGACCGAGCATCTGCCAGGGATGCACGAATACTGCCGCGCCAAGTTCTGCGGCGGCCTCGAGCACAGGGAAAATTCGCTCGTCGTCGAGGTTCCAGCCGTTCACGTGCGAGCCGATCTGCACGCCGCGGAGCCCCAGCGGTCCGCAGCACCGCTCGAGCTCGCGCATCGACAGGTCGGCATCCTGCATCGGCAGCGTGCCGAGCCCGACAAAACGCCGCGGCTGCTCGTGCACCAGCGATGCGATGTGGTCATTCAGGATTCTGGCGAGTTCCGCCGTGTGTTCCGCTTTCGCCCAGTAACTGAACATGACGGGCACGGTCGACAGAACCTGCACCGTGACGCCGCTGGCATCGCAGTCGGCAAGACGGACCGCGGGGTCCCAGCAGTTCGCCTCGATTTCGCGAAACTCCTTGCCGTCAATCATCATTCGCGCACAACCGGGTCCGTGATGCTCGAGCTGAACGAAACCCCGGTAGCCGAAGCGTTGACCGAGATCCGGCCAGTGTGGCGGGAGAATGTGAGTGTGCATGTCGATCTTCAGCATAATCGCCCGCATGCGGCCACGATCATCACTACTACCCCTGCCCTTACTTTGCCGGGACCGGCATGACGGTGCCGCAGTTGCCGCAGGTCCGGTTCTCGACCGAGCCGTAGAAGCGCTCGAAGATCGGCGGCAGTTGCCCGACGATGTCGCTCACGTGCGTGTACTCTTCGTAGAGCCTGTGATCGCAGTTGTCGCAAAACCATATAAAGCCGTCGAGTTCTTGCGGCAGCCGCTTGCGCTCGACAACAAGGCCGACCGTGTCCGCGAAGCGTTGCGGTGAATGCGGCACTTTCGGAGGTAGGAGCAGGATCTCGCCGGTGCGAATCGGAATGTCGAGGCGCCGATCATCCTGTACCGTCTTCAGCAGCATGTCGCCTTCGAGTTGATAGAAAAACTCCGGGCCTTCGTCGTAGTGATAGTCCTTGCGGGAGTTCGGTCCGCCGACGATCATGACGATGAAATCGTCGTCATCGAAGACCTTCTGATTGCATACCGGAGGCTTCAGCAAGTGCCGGTGCTCGTCGATCCATTTCTGGAAATTGAATGCTGTCAGCGATTGCACATCTCTGTCCTCGATGTCAGTCGGCGGGGGAGTCGGCTATGCGCGCGATGCACTTGAGTTCGATGGCGATCGGCGTCGGCAGGCGGTTGACCTCGACGGTCGTACGGCACGGACCTTCTTGCGGAAAATATTCTGCGTAGACTCGATTGAACGTTTTGAAATCGCGCTCGATGTTGGTCAGGTACACCGTAACGTCGACCAGGTCTTCGAGCGCGGCTCCTGCGCTGTCGAGCACGGCTCGCACATTCCTGAATACCGCGTGACACTGCGTTTCGATATCGTAATCGAGCACGGACCCGCCCGCGTCGAAGGTCGTGCCCGGAATCGGGCCGCCATCGGCCGGCCGGGGGCCGATTCCGGACAGAAACAGCAGCTTCCCGGCCTTGCGAGCGTGCGGGTAAGAACCTGCCGGCGGCGCCGCGCCGCTCGCAAAAATACCCTTCTTGCCGCTCATTGGGATTTTTTCCCGCAGTCGACCTGCACGATCTTCGGCCGATTGTCGAGGTGCACGGCGGTGAGCTCGCGTTTCCACACGCAGCCGGTATCGATACCGATGATGTCGGGTCTGACGATCAGGCCGAGCGCGGACCAGTGCCCGAAAACCACCCGCGTCCCCCGCCAGCGCGCATCGGGGACGTCGAACCAGGTGATCAGGCCTTTCCTCGCATTGTCGGGCGGGCCTTTATGCGAATAGTCCATCCGGCCGTCCTTGTCGATCATGCGGATGCGCGTCAGGCAGTTCACGATATAGCGAAGCCGCTTGTTGCCGGTCAGCTTGCCCGACCAGCGGGATGGCGAGTTGCCGTACAGGTTCGGCAGGAAATCGAGGTAATCGCTGCTTTGCAAGGCGGCCTCGACTTCGGCCGCCCGAGCCAGCGTTTTTTTCACCGTCCACTTCGGATGCAAGCCGGCATGCACCATCAGGGCGTTCAAGTCTTCGTTGAAGTGTGCCAGCGGCCGCTCGCGCAACCAGTCGATCAGCTCGTCGCAGTCCTCGGCGCGCAGCAATTTTGCGAGCGAGCCTTCGCGCTCGCGTGCGTGGCCGATCTTGTTCGCGACGGCGATGGCGTGGAGGTCATGGTTGCCGAGGACGGTGATCGCCGCATCGCCCAGGCTGCGCACGAAGCGCAAGGTCTTGAGCGACTTGGGACCGCGGTTGACGAGATCCCCGGTCAGCCACAGGCGGTCTGCATCGGGATCGAACGCGAGCTTGTCGAGTAAACGCCGAAACGGATCGTAGCAGCCCTGGATGTCGCCGATCGCGTAGACCGCCATGGCATCTAGTGCAGAACACCCGGTACGGCCAGCGTAAATGGGGGAATCGGCGCGTCGAAGCTGATGCCGTTGTCCGCTTGCATGCGATAGGTTCCCTGCATCGCGCCGACCGGAGTTTCGAGGACCGCGCCGCTCGAATAACGAAATTTTTCGCCGGGATTGAGATGCGGCTGTTCGCCGACTACGCCGTCCCCGCGAACTTCCTGAACCTTGCCGTTTGCGTCCGTGATCAGCCAGTGGCGGCTCAAGAGTTTTGCCGGCACATTGCCCTTGTTCGATATCGTAATTGTGTAGGCAAATACGTAACGCCCGATGTCAGGCTCGGACTGGTCGTCGACGTAGTCGGTCGCCACCTCGATGCTGATTTCGAAGTCGTTTCTGGTCATTCGTTCTGCGTCATTTTACGTTTTTCACACTGTTGTTTTCGCTTGCAGTAACGCCAATCATCACCGGCCGTCGAGGACTCGACGTGGTCCCATTCTATCGCGATTCGCGGGCCGCGGTGGCGCGGATTACCCATCAAGCCTGCGTCGAAAGGCGATTGGCGAGCGCCACCCAGGCCTCTACGGGCACTTCTTCGGCTCGCGCTCCGGCGTCGATGTGCACGGCGCTGAGGTCGTCCGGAGCCACGCTCGCCCTAAGCGCGTTACGCAAGGTCTTGCGCCGTTGGCTGAACGCCTGCGCGACAATGCGCGACATCAGCGCCGCATTGACAATGGTCAATTCGCCGGCGGGTCTCGGCCACAGCCGCACGACGGAAGAGGTGACTCTGGGCGGCGGCTGGAAGGCGGATGCCGGCACGTCGAAGAGCGGCTCCGCGTGGAGACGGGAGCCCAGCATGATGGTGAGCCTTCCGTACGCTTTGGTGCCGGGAGATGCGGTTATTCTGTCGACGACTTCTTTTTGCAGCATGAAATGCAGATCCTGAACGGAAGTTGCGAATTCGATCATGCGGAACAGTAACGGCGTTGAAATGTTGTAGGGGAGGTTGCCGACGATCCGCAGCGCATCGCCCAGGCCTGCGTAGTCGAACCTGAGCGCGTCCGCTTCGTGAATGAATACATTGTCAAGGTGCTGGTAGTTCTGCCGTAGCCGGGGGGTCAGATCGCGATCGAATTCGATGGCGTGAACGGTAGCGCCGGATTTCGCGAGTCCTGCGGTGATCGCCCCGCGGCCGGGGCCTATCTCGACGACGACGTCGCCGGCACGTGCAGCGATTGCGGCGACGATGCGCTCGATCGTTTCCAGTGAGGTAAGAAAATGCTGGCCGAAGCGTTTGCGCGCTGTGTGCGGTGCAGTCATGCGGCAGCAAGCGTGGCGGCCAGTTCGACCGCGGCGAGCATGCTGCCGGGGTCGGCTTTTCCGGTACCCGCGATGTCCAGTGCCGTACCGTGGTCGACCGACGTGCGTACGATCGGCAGCCCGAGCGTTACGTTCACCGCCTTGCCGAAGCCCGCGTATTTCAGCACCGGCAGTCCCTGATCGTGATACATGGCAAGCACCGCGTCGGCCTTGCCGGCTGCCGGAGTAAACGCCGTATCCGCAGGCACCGGCCCGCGGACATTGAGGCCGCGTTGTTTCATCGCCGCGACGACGGGTGCGATGACGTCCCGTTCTTCGTTGCCGAGATGTCCGCCTTCGCCGGCGTGCGGGTTGAGGCCGCAGACCAGGATCGCGGGGTCGGAAATACGGAATTTGTTTCTCAGGTCGCCGTGCAGTACCTCGATGACGGAAATCAGGCGTTCGCGCGTCAGGTATGCGGCAACGTCCTTCAGTGGCATATGCGTGCTTGCCAGGGCCACGCGCAGCTCGGCGGCAACGAGCAGCATGACCGGGGTTGTTGCCGATACGAGTTCCGCCAGATACTCGGTGTGGCCGGTGAACGGGATGCCGGCATCGTTGATCGCGCTTTTCTGCAGTGGAGCGGTCACGAGCCCGGAAAAAAGACCGTTCAGGCAGCCCTCGACAGCCCGCCTGATTCCTTCAAGCAACGAGCGCGAATTGGCCGGGTCCGGCCTACCGCAGACATGCCGGTTCGGCAGCGATTGCGCCATCACGACAAGTTCGCCGAAGTTCGTCTGTCCCGGCCGTTTGCCGGACGGGTCGAACTCGCGTACGGACACCGGCCAACCCAGTTGTGCGGCGCGGGCTTCGAGCAATTCGGGGTCGCCGATGATCACGAGGCCGTGCGACCGGTCCGAGCGCGCCAGTGCGAGGCAAAGCTCCGGGCCGATCCCTGCCGGCTCGCCGGCGGTCACGGCCAGGGGGCGGTGCTGGCGAGGAGCGTTCAATGGCTGGTAGCCTGTGTCAGGCGCGGCTGCGCGCGCGGTCGTTGCGTGCCGGCCTCAGGAGCGAATGTCGACGTACGCTTCATCCCGGAGTCTGCGCACCCAGAGTTCGGATTCGTCGGCGAGCTTGCTGTTACGAACCCGTTGCAGGCAGTTGCTCTCCTTCAGGTCTTCGGTGTTGTCGTAGGTGCGCCGATCCTCCACCTCGAGGATGTGCCAGCCGAAGCGCGACTTGAACGGTTCCGACACGACGCCCTCCTCGAGGTTGTTGGCAACCTCTTCGAACTCCGGCACGAAGGTGCCGGGACCGCGCCAGCCCATGTCGCCACCGGTATTGGCCGACCCGGGATCGTCCGACAGCAGTTTGGCGAGTTCACCAAAGTCCTCGCCGGCGGCAATTCGCCCGCGAGCGTCCTCCAGCCGCTGCTTCGCGGTTTCATCGTCGATGATCTCGTTCGGCGTGATGAGGATGTGGCGGATCTTCATCTGCTCTATTTCGCTCTTCTGATTGACGCCGCGAACGCCATTGACCTTGACGATGTGATAGCCGCTTATGGCGCGAATCGGCTCGGAATAGTCGCCGGGCTGCATCGGACCGACGATGTCGGAGAAAATGGTCGGCAGCTGATCACCCGGCCGCCAGCCGAGGTTGCCGCCTTCGAGGCTGGTCTCGCTGTCCGAATAGCGCACCGCCATCTCGCCGAAATCCTCGCCGGTTTCGAGCTGCTGATAAACGAACCGCGCCTCGGTTTCCGCCTCGTCGAACTGCTCGCTGGTGGCGGACTGCGGTACGGAAATCAGGATGTGCGACAGGTCGTATTCCGAGTTGACGACGACATTGTCTTCCAGGTCGGCGATACATTGCTGAATTTCGCGCGGGGCGACCGAGATCCGGCCGGTGACGTCGATGCGCCGCAACTGGTCGAGCGTCAGCTGCTTGCGCATTTCGGTACGGTACTCGGCGTAATTGACGCCGTCCTTCGCGAGCATCTCCGGCAACCGTTCGAAGGTAATTCCGGCATCCTCGGCGACCTGGGCGATTGCCGAATTGAGCATTTGATCCGATATCTGGATGCCAACGCGCTCGGCACGCTGCAGTTGTATCTGCTCCAGCACGAGTCGTTCCAGCACCTGCTCCCTGAGCACGTTCGCCGGCGGCAGTTGCAAGCCCTGCTGCACGGCCCGCTCCGCGATGATCTCGCTTTGCCGGTCCAGTTCGCTCTTCAGGACCACGCCCTCGTTGACCACCGCGGCGATGCCGTCGAGCATCTCGCCGTGGGTCGAGATCTCGGCGGCGGGCCCGGCCTGCGGCAGCGCCAGGAGCAGGCCCGTTGTCATTAAGTATCTGAATTTTATCATAAAAAAGGAACGCTAATGCGCTTATTCGATGTCGGCTTCGTAGCCAAGAATACCATGTTCCAGCAGCTGGTCCGCGGCTGTGCCGACGCTGGTCATGCCTTTCAATACAAGCTGCAGACCGAAGGACGAATCGCGGGTTCCATCGCGGGTCGAAATGTGGCGCCTCGACACGAGCCGCAGGCCCCAGCAACAACTCTCGTACTCCAGCCCGAAAAACTGTTCGAGCACTTCGTTGTCGCGAAAAGAAAAGTTATAACGGCCGACGAAATTCCAGCGCTGCGACAACGGCCATGACCACGAAACGTCGCCCTGCTCGAGAGAATCGCGTCGAAAGCGATAGGCGAGGTTCAGGATCTTGTCCGAAGCCGGGCGGTATTGCAGACGCGCCTGCGACTGGGTGGTCCCGCTGTCGCCGGTTCCCCACTGATGCCCGACGTCGAAATTCAGGTGTTCATAAAGCGGGAAGCGCACTTCCGCGATGTAGTCCGACGATTCGCTGGTTATATTCGGCTGTCCCGGCAGCGAGACTCCCTGTTCGCTCAGGTAAAGCGCCTGCCCGATCGTTGCCGTGATGATTTCCTTTCCGGTATCGCTTTCGAGGATGCGTGAGGTGACACCGATGCTCAGTTGGTCCGTGTCGCCGATTCTGTCCACGCCGAGAAAGCGGTTCTTGCGATAGAGCTGCACCAGGTTGAGGTCCGGGACGATCGTGTCGAATACCGGCAGGTCGGCCTGGTCGCGATGCGGCACGTGCACGTACAACACGCGCGGCTCGAGCGTTTGTATCAGGCCCCGCGACGAATCCATGCTGCGCTCCAGGATCATCCCGGCATCGAGGCTTGCGATCGGCACGGTACGACTGGGTTCGTCGCGCTGGCCCGGTTCCGTATCGTCGAGCACGTAGCGGGTGTGTTCGAGTACCGCTCCCGGTGTGACGAACCAGCCGGATTGCTCGAGCGGCCACTCGATCTGCGGGGCCAGGTCGAGGCGCCAGCCGGTCACGCCCACATCGCGGTCGAAATAGACCAGTTCGCTGTCGAAACCGTAGCGCATACCGAGCGCCCGATCGGGCCACGAACCGTTCGCGACGAGCTGCGGCAGGCGGCGGTAGGGTCGATCCGTTGGCGCGATCGCATCGTCGATGGTCTGGTAGTCCTGCAGGCGCCCGAACAGCGCCCAGTGTTCGCCGTAAAAATCGAACACCATGGTGCGGTCGAGATGGGTGATGCTGGACGTGCTCATGCTGCCGCCCAGGTCCTCAAAATAGTTTGAGTCGGAGGCTTCGCTGAAATCGATGCGGTTGCGCCACCCGTTGTCGAACAGCATCAGCTGGTCGAAGTTGACCAGGTGCCGGTCCCGGTCCACCAGGTTGTCGTTGCCCAGGTACTCGAACTGGGCGATCCCATCCATCCTCCGCGTCAGGTAACGGAACTCAGAGCCGATCTGCAGGCCGCGGTCGGACAGCAGCCGCGGCGTGATGGTCGCATCGTAGTTGTCCGCGATGTTCCAGTACCACGGGATCTGCAGTTCGTTGCCGCTTCGCCCGGCGCTGCCGAGCTCGGGTGTCAAGATACCGGATTTCCGCGCGTCGCTGATCGGGAAGGAGAGGTACGGCGAATACAGAATCGGTATGCCCTTGAAGCGAAGTTTCACGTTCCTCGCTGTGCCGCTGCCCGCGCGCGTATCGAGGTCGATGTCACCAGCCTCCAGCATCCAGTCTTCCGAGTCCGGCGGGCAGGTCGTGTAGCGGACCTCGCCGAGGTCAATCGTTCCATCTTCGCTGATCTGCAGAACGTCGGCGGCGCCACGGGAATTGTTCTGCCCAAGCTGAAACTCTGCGCCTTCGAAGCGGATGCGACCGGATTCGTAGGCGAACTCCGCCGATTTGCTCGTTATCTCGGATTCCGGATCCTCGTAACGGACCCCGCCGTCGAGCAAAAGCGCCCTGGCCTCCGGGTTGTAGACGGCAGATTCGGCGCCGGCGAGCCGATTGCCGGCGCGGACCAGCACCCCGCCGCTCATCGTCATCGTGGGATCGCCGCCGACCCCTCCCTCGAAGCGGCCCGCCTCGAATTCAAGCTTGTCGGATTCGCCGTCGAGGCCGGCAATCGCCACTTCTTCCGCAAGCGGACGTATATCGGTGGTTTCGCAGACCATCGATGGCTGACCCCGCGCAGGGGACACTGCCAGCAGGAAGGCGAGGCCGGCGAATGAAAATGAGTGTCTGTACAAAATCGCGGCTGGAATTTTCTGGCAATACGAATCGGCAGTCAGCTGTCGGGATCTTTCAATACCTGCAGGCGTCGCAGGAAAAGATGTTATCAGGTATTGCGATTTGCTACCTTCGCACAGTTTTCCGGTACCCATCGATATCACCTTGGTGGAGTACTAAGGGAGCTCGGACATAAACAACACAGGCAAGCAGCACGACCAGCGACTCGACGAATTGCGACAGTGGCTCGAACAGTTCGAGGGTTTCGCCGACGCTGACATCAATCCGGCTTCGGTCGATGCGAGCTTTCGCCGTTACTTCCGGGTGCAGACGGCAAGTGTGAGCCGCATCGTCATGGATGCACCGCCGGGGCAGGAGGATAGCCGGCCATTCGTCCGGATTGCCGGGTATCTCGAGCAAATCGGGCTCAACAGCCCGAGGGTCCTGCAAGCGGACCTGGAAAAAGGTTTCCTGCTCCTGACCGATCTCGGCACGGCGCAATACCTGGACCTGCTGGAGCAACGACCCGAACGCGCGGACTGGCTCTACGCGGATGCCCTTGCAGCGCTCCTGAAGCTGCAGGAGAAGGGCCGGCATTTTCAGTCGCGCTTGCCCCCTTACGACAGCAAGCTCCTGAGGTTCGAACTTTCATTGTTCCACGACTGGCTTTGCGGGCGGCATCTCGGTCTTGAACTCGCCGAAAAAGAAGAGACGGAATGGCAAGCCTGCGTCGAGTTTCTGGTCGACAACGCGCTGCGGCAGCCACGAGTGTTCGTGCACCGCGATTATCATTCGAGAAACCTGATGGTGACGAAGGAGAATAATCCGGGGATTCTCGACTTTCAGGATGCGGTCGAGGGGCCGATAAGCTACGACCTCGTCTCGTTGCTGAAGGATTGCTATATACGCTGGCCCGCCGGGAGAATTCGTAAGTGGGCGATGGACTTTCGTTCCGCGAGAACGGGGAAAAGTCGCACACCGGGCAATCCGGCCGATTTCATGCGGAGCTTCGAACTGATGGGCGTGCAACGGCACCTGAAAGCGGCCGGTATATTTGCACGGCTTAAAATTCGTGACGGCAAGCCCGGCTATCTGAAAGACGTACCGCGTACGCTCGGCTACATCAGCGAAATCGCTCCCGACTATCCCGAGCTGGCATTCCTGGCACGCCTGATCGACGGGCGCTGCCTGCCTCGATTGCTGGATGGATCCGCGGACGAAGTGCCGGCCGGATCGCAGGGCGAGGCGCAACCGTGACAACCGCGATGATACTTGCGGCCGGGCGGGGCGAGCGCCTGCGGCCATTGACCGACGAGCGGCCAAAGGCGCTGGTAGAGGTTGGCGGCGTCAGCCTGCTCGAGGCGCATCTGCATCGCCTGGGCCGCGCCGGCGTGACCACGGTCATCATCAACCTCGGATGGCTCGGCGAGATGATTGTCGAGCGCGTCGGTGACGGCAGGCGCTTCGGCTTGCAGGTTGTTTACAGTCCGGAATACGACAACGTACTCGAAACAGGCGGCGGCATCCTGCGCGCATTGCCGCTGCTCGGGTGCGCACCGTTCTGGGTGCTAAACGCGGACGTCTTTACCGATATCTCGCTGCCCGGCGCGGAACTCGCCCCCGGGTGTCTCGGTCACCTGATCCTGGTCCCGCTGCCGCAACATCAGGCGCGCGGCGATTTCGATCTGGTTGGCGGCAAGGTCAGGAGTGCCGGGAACCCCGCCTGTATGTTCAGCGGCATGGCGGTCTACAGTCCGGAATTTTTTCGGCCGGAATTCTTGAAGAACGCAGGCGCAGCGCGCTTTCCACTGGCGCCGATGTTGTTCGCCGCCGCGGACCGCGGCCGCCTCTCCGGCGAAATCTATCGCGGCATCTGGGCGGACATCGGTACGGCCGAGCGGCTGGCGCGCCTCAAGTCGGCCTTCCCCGGGTGAAATGCTGCAGCAGGTAGCCCTGGAGTCGCTCCGCCACCGTCGCCAGGTCGAAGTGCAGGCCGAGCCTCGCGAGATCGGTCATTTCGAGTCCCTGGAACCCGCAGGGGTTGATGCGCGAAAAAGGTTCCAGGTCGATGTCCACGTTGAGCGCCATGCCGTGATAACTTGCGCCGCGCCGCACGCGCAACCCGACGCTCGCGAGCTTGCGGCCGTCCACATAAACGCCGGGCGCGTCGCGGCGGGTCGCGGCTTCGATGCCGAATTCGCTCACCAGTTCGACGACGGAGCGTTCCAGCCCCGTGACCAGATCGCGAACGCCGAGGCCCGAGCGCTTCAGGTCCAGCAACGGATAAACCATCAGCTGCCCCGGCCCGTGATAGGTCACCTGTCCGCCGCGATCGATCTGAACGACGGGAATGTCGCCTGGCGCGAGCAAGTGCTCGCGGTTCGCACTGAGTCCCAGTGTGAACACCGGCGGATGTTCGGTGAACCAGATTTCGTCAGGAGTATCGGCGTCCCGCTCGTCGGTAAAGGCCTGCATCGCCCGCCAGGCCGGTTCGAAATCCTGCCGTCCCAGGAATCGAACCTCGATGCCGGTCTGTTCCCCGAGTGGAGACAGCAGCGGAATCACAATGCCACCAGGATCTGCTCATCGTCGGTCAGGTCGCGGTAGATATTGTCGAGCTGTTCGCGGCTCGTCGCAGTAATCGTCACCGTAATCGACAGGAAATTGCCGTTGCTGCTTGCGGCGACGCGGATAGCGTCCTCCTGAACCTTGCCCGCGTGGCGCTCCACGACGGTAAGCGCCGCCCTGCGGAATTCCGGCTGGTCCCGGCCCATCATCTTGATGGGGAATTCGCAGGGAAAATCGAGCAGTTCGTCGGCCATTATCAGTACTGCGTTGCATTATTCATGAATTCGGTGCCGGACTTGGATTTTTGGACATTTCATTTGGACACGCGATCTGCATCGACCCACTGCGAAATGTCCAAAAATCCAAGTCCGGCACCGAACGTCACTCGAACAATAGCATCACCGCGTCGCGGCCGCGCTGCCAGAGCGAGCCTTTCGGGTTTTCCCGGAGCGCCCTGAGCGGTGTGTTGATCAGGCTGGACCCGTTCAGGCTGACCTCCAGCTCCGCGAGCGGCTGGCCCCGGGCGACCGGTGCCAGCAGTACGGCCGGCATATTGAGGACGGACTCGACTTCGTCGTAGCTGCCGCGCGGAACGGTAATGTAGAGGTCCTCGGGGAGTCCGAGCGGCGTCAACTCGTCGGCCGACTTCCAGATTTTGGCCTCGGTTACGGTTTCGCCGGCCTCGTACAGCAGCCGCGTTTCGAAGAAGCGGAAGCCGTAATTCAACAGCGCCTGGCTGCCGTCATTTCTCGCTTTCGGGGTCGCGGTGCCGAGCACGACCGAGATGATGCGCATGCCGTCGCGTTTCGCCGCCGACACCAGGCAATAGCCGGCATCGGCGGTATGTCCCGTCTTCATTCCGTCGACGCTGGGATCCCTCGACAGCAGCGCGTTGCGATTGGTCTGTGTAATGTCGTTGTACTTGAACTCCCTGACCGAATACCAACCGTAATATTCCGGAAATTCGCTGATCATGGCCCGGGCCAATGTTGCCAGGTCGCGCGCGGTCGAATAGTGCTCGTCGTGCGGCAGGCCGGTGGCATTCATGAAGTGGCTGTCGTTCATGCCGAGTTCCACGGCATAGCGATTCATCACTTCCGCGAATACCGATTCGGTGCCTGCGACGTGTTCGGCCAGCGCTACGCTCGCGTCGTTGCCCGACTGGACGATCATACCCATGATGAGGTCTTTGACAGCCACGCGGGCTCCGACGTCGATGAACGTTCGCGAGCCCGGCGTGCGCCATGCTTTTTCACTTACAGTCACCAGGTCGTCGAGAGTGACCTGGTCTTCGTCCAGCGCCTTGAAAATGGCATAGCCGGTCATGAGCTTGGTAAGGCTCGCTGGAGCAAGCCTGACATCCGGCTCGAGTGACGCCAGTGTGGCGCCGGAATTGCCGTCGATGAGCAGGTAGCTTTTCGCTCCGATGACCGGCGCTGTCGGCGCGGGCAATGTCGCCGCCGCTGAAATCGATGCTGCCGACGTCGCCAATACCGGCAACAACAGTTGCAGGAATCGCATCGCCGCAAGGAACCGGCGTGACTGGAAACCCGCTAGCCTGCATTTCTCATACGGTGGCGAGATGATCGCGCAGAGATTTGGATTCACAACGGATTTTCTGAGGGAGCGGAATACAGATCGTATTTCCGACCGAAGAAAATCTGTTGTGGATTCAAAGATCAAGCGAGGGCTCGTCAGCGTATGAGAAATGCAGGCTAGGGCAACGTCCCGGCGGGGAAATGCAGCGGCCGACCGAAAGATCATTCCGCGACCAGGTGCGTTTCGGAAATACCGAGCCGTTGCAGTTGTTCGACAATCGAATCGTATTGCGTTACGTTCGCGATAGGTCCGATTCTCACCCGGTACAGCGCCGGCGACTGCGCCGCGTCTTCATGGACGAACGCGGGCCCGATGCCGCCGTCGCGCAACAGCGTGAACCTGCGTCGCGCATTTTCGGCATCGCCGTATGCGCCGACCTGCACGTAGATGCTGGCGTCGGCCGAAAGCGTTTCGGCCGGGTTATCGACCTGAAGTTGTCGGGCCGGCTCGTCAGTGTCGAGTTCGTCGTAACCAATCGCTGTGATCTCCACAAGACTTGTGCCGTCCCGAAGCATGTCGAGACGTTCTGCCGCTGCATACGAAAGGTCAATGATTCGATTCGCCACGAACGGGCCACGGTCGTTAATCCGTACGATGACACTCTTGCTATTGCGCAGATTCGTGACCCGGACGTAGCTCGGCAGCGGCAGCGTTTTGTGCGCCCCCGTCATGGCATACATATCGTAAGGTTCGCGGCTCGAAGTCGGTTTTCCGTGGAATTTTTTTCCATACCACGACGCAACTCCGCGCTCGTGGTAGCCGCTGCCCGTGGTCATGACTTCGTAGCGGTGCCCTAGCACCTCGTAATAGGGGCCGTTACCGTAGCGGCTCCTGGGCTCCTGGTGCGGCGTCGGGTCCGTGGGCAGCGTTGCCGACCTTTTCGACGGCGGGCCGTCGCTGCCGGGGCGGCTGGCGCAGCCCCCCGCCAGTACCAGGACCACGGACAACGACAGCAGGAATATGCCGTGCGGAAATGGCTTACGAATCACTGCGTTCGACCTCGAGTGCGATCTCCTGGCCCAGCTGGTGGACGGCAAGCGCATACATCACGCTGCGGTTGTATCTCGTGATCACAAAGAAATTGTGAAAACCGACCCAGTGTTCATCGCCGTCCGTGCCTGCAAGGGTCAGCAGCTGGCTCTTGTGATCCCCCGGCAACGAGGCGGCGAACATGACGCCCTGCTGGCTCAGCGAATCGATCGTTTCACTCGGCGAAAGCGTGTTTTCCGGGAGTTGTCCCTGCCAGTCGCTGCCAAGACTGGCCTGGGCTACGACGGCATTCTCTCTCTCCCAGCCATTTTTAACGAAATAGTTGGCCACGCTGCCGATGACGTCCTCCCAGTCACTCCAGATATCGCGTTTGCCGTCGTCGTTCGAGTCGACGGCATACGCCCTGAAACTGCTCGGCATGAATTGCGGTGCGCCCATGGCGCCGGCGTAGGATCCGGTTGCGTCCGTCGCTTCCATTCCTTCCTCGCGCACGAGCAGCAGAAACTCCTGCAGCTCGCGCGTGAAGAATTTCGAACGCGGCGGGTAGTCGAATGCCAGGGTCGCGAGCGCGTCCAGCACGCGGTATTTGCCGGTGATGCGGCCGAAGTAGGTTTCGACACCGATGATCCCGACAAGGATCTCGCAGGACACACCGGTCTCCTCGCTGATGCGATGCAGGTCCTCCTTATGCTCGCGCCAGAAATCGACGCCGGCGCTGATGCGCTTGTCGGTCAGGAAAATGGCGCGGTATTCGGCCCAGCTCAGCGTTTTTTCCGCCGGTTTGCTTATCGAGGTCAGTATTGCGTCCTGGCTTTCAGCTTTTTCCAGCACGCCGGTGAGCGTGTCGCGGTCGTAACCGTGTTCCTCGACCATTGCATCGATGAACGCGCGAACGTTGTCGCGCTCGACATCGATTGCGAACGCCGATTGCGCGAGGGTCAAAAAGACGGCCAGGAAACAGGTGAATTTCAGCATTGTCAGCATAGCCCCGGAAAATTCTTAGTGTGGCACCAGTTTTCGATGCGTGTGAATGGACATGAGAATACCGAATCCTGCCATGAGGGTCACCATGGACGTACCGCCGAAACTCACCAGCGGCAATGGTATGCCGACAACGGGGACGAGACCGGTAACCATCGCGGTATTCACGAATACGTAGACAAAAAAAGTAAGGCTGATGCTGCCGGCGAGCAGTCGTGCGAAGGTGTCGCGCGCCTGAATCGCGATGAACAGGCCGCGTCCGACGACGAACATGTAGAGGCCGAGCAGGCTCAGCACGCCGAAAAGTCCCAATTCTTCCCCCATGACAGCGAAGATGAAATCGGTATCGCGTTCCGGCAGAAATTCGAGCTGGGCCTGGCTGCCGTTGGTCCAGCCCTTGCCGAACAGTCCGCCTGAGCCGATGGCGATCTTGGACTGAATGATATTGTAGCCGGCGCCGAGCGGGTCGCTGTCCGGATTCAGCAGCATCAGCACGCGTTGTTTCTGGTAATCGTGCATGAAATGCCACAGCAGCCACGCCCCGGGCAGCGACAGCAGGCCCAGCGCGGTCATCAGCCAGAACGACATGCCGGCCAGCACCACCACCAGCATGCCCGCCATCGCGATGAGAATCGAGGTGCCGAGATCGGGCTGCAAGGCAATCAGCACCGTCGGCACGGCAATGAACGCAGCGATGACCAGCAGCTGACTCACTCGCGGCGGCAACTGGCGGTCGTGCAGATACCAGGCGGCCACCATCGGCACCGCAAGTTTCATGATCTCCGATGGCTGGAAGCGGATGCCGAGATCCAGCCAGCGCTGCGCGCCCTGGCCGATATCGCCACGCAACAGGACCATCGCCAGCAGCGCGAGGCCCGCCGTATAACCCCACGGAGTCCAGCGCCTCATTACGCCCGGCGGCACCTGTGCCGCGACTAACAGAACCGTGATGCCGATGCCGAGACGCACGCATTGTTGCAGCCACAGATCAAGGTTCTCGCCGACGGCGCTGTAAAGCACCACCAGACCGAGGCCGCATACCAGTAACAAACCGCCGAGCAGGGGCCCGTCGATATGAATCCGGCGCAGGAACCGGGTCATGTCGCCGAGCGGCAGCGACTTGCGCTCGAACAATCCTTCTGCGCCGCTAGATCGCATCTTCGCCAAAACCAAGGTATTCATCCATGAGACTGCGGGCGATGGGTGCAGCGACGCGGCTTCCGCTGCTGCCGTTCTCGATGACGATCGCGAGGGCGATCTGCGGATCCTCGAGCGGCGCAAAGGCGATGAACAGCGCATGGTCGCGAAGCCGTTCCGCCACTTCGTCCACGTTGTACTCCTCTTCCTGGGCAATGGAAAAGACCTGGGCGGTGCCGCTTTTGCCGGCCATCGAATAAGGCGCGCCGAGCCCCGCGGCGCGGGCCGTCCCCGTTTCACTTTGCATCACGGCGTTCATCGCGCCAATGACGCTGTCCCAGTAGAACTCGTTTTCGATTGCGACGCCCGGCAGCAACTCCGGAACGGTCAGGTTGCGTTCGCCGGTGATCGGGTTCTCCGTGGCTGCAACGAGATGCGGCTTGTAACGTTTACCGCGCATTGCAAGAGTCGCCGTCGCGTGCGCGAGCTGCAGCGGCGTCGTCAGCATGTAGCCCTGGCCGATCGACGCGATGACCGTTTCGCCTGGAAACCAGACCTGGTTCGGGCGATCGCTGAATGCCTGGCGTTTCCATTCACGTGACGGCACGAGGCCTTTCTTTTCTCCGATGATGTCCACTCCGGTCTCAGCTCCGAGGCCGAACTGCGTCAGGTACGTGTGCATGCCCTCGATGCCGATCTCGCGGCTGATTTCATAAAAGTAGACGTCGCAGGACTGCGAGATTGCATCATGCAGATCGACTTCGCCGTGTCCCCGCGGACGCCAGTCGCGATAGCGGTGAGTGCTGCCGGGCAGGGTGTAATAGCCGCGGCAGAAGGTCCGGCGCGTGAGATTGGTCGCACCCGTTTCCAGCGCGGCGAGGGCAAGCATCGGCTTGATCGTCGAACCCGGCGGATAGTTTCCACGCACGGCGCGGTTGAACAAGGGCTGATTCAGGTCGAATTGCAGCGCGTTGAACTCGCTCGTGCTCATACCGAGCGCGAACGCATTGGGGTCGAACGACGGTGCGCTGACAAGCGCGAGAATCTCGCCGTTCGAGGGATCGATCGCCACGACCGAACCACGTTGCCCTTGTAAGGCCGTCGTCGCGATCCGTTGCAGGTCGAGGTCGAGGCTCAGGTAAAGATTTTCGCCAGGCTCCGGTGCTTCGGTATCGAGCAGCGTCTGTGTCAGGCCTCGTGAATCTGCGGCGACCTGGCGACCTCTCGCATTCGTCACTATCTGCCGATAACCGGTCTCGCCGTGCAGCTTGTCCTCATTGAAAAGCTCGACGCCGGTTTTGCCCGTATGCGCCGTGCCGGCGTAAGCGGCGGCATCCAGGCGCTCCAGATCGGCAGCGCTGAGCGCGCTGACATAACCGATCGCGTGCGCCGCGAGCTCGCCGTACGGGTAGTGGCGGACCAGCCGCGGCTGGAAATCCACCCCCGGAAATCGCGGCCGCTGAATCGCGAAATTCGAAATCTCGTCAGCGGTCATGCGAAAGCGGAGTGTCACCGGTTTGAAGCGCGGGCCGCGGCGGCTCAGTTCCGTGAAGCGCTCGATGTCCTCACGTTCGATCAACTTGAGACCGGCCAGCCGATGCAGCGCGTTGTCGATGTCCGGTACCTGTTCCGGAATCAGCTCGAGCTGATAGGCCGGCAGGTTCTCGGCCAGAATTCGCCCCTTGCGATCGAAAATGAGGCCGCGATTCGGCGGCAGCGCTTCGATGCGAACGCGGTTGCCGAGGGACTTTTCCGTGAAGTGCTGGTAGTCGAAGACCTGCAACTGGACCAGCCGCGCAATGACGAGGCCGAGCAATACCACGCAAAAGACGGACGCCAGCAGCACGCGCGTAACGAACAGCCGGGTCTCGCGGTGATGGTCCTTGATGGGTGCGATGAGTCGCATATCAGTGCCGGTGTGCCAAGCTAGTGTACCCCGTCGCAAATAATCGACCCTTCTCGCGGCGCCTTGTCGCGTCTGGCGGCGTTGCGCCTCCTCGCAATAGCGGTGCTATTACTCGTCGCCGCGCCTTGCCAGCCACGAAAAGTCGCTCGCGAGAATGGTCGATTATTTACGACGGGGTGCACTAGAACGAACGCGCCAACCGGTAACGGATGCCGGAGAAGATATGGGAGATGAACGGCCACAACACTGTGCCGCTCACGACCGGACCCCAATAGGCGACCGCGTCCGCGTAGGTTCCGGCAACGCCGTTAATCCAGAACAGGATGAACTGATAGATAGCCAGCAAGGCAAACACCGTAGCGATCATCTGGAGTGCCGGAAAAACTCGTAGTTGCAAGTGAAACTTTGCCGTCAGGTAAGTGATGAAAGCCAGTGCCAGCGCGTGTTGCCCCAGCAGCGTGCCGTGGGCGACGTCGACGACGATGCCGACGATCCACGCAGTGCCCACGCTGTAGGTCCGGGGCATGCTGATGGACCAATATATAAGTGTCAGCGCAAGCCAGTCCGGACGGTACGAACTGGCCCAGGCCGGCATGGGCACGATCGCGAGCATCAGCGCCATGATGATACAAATCACCACCGGCAGCCGCCGTGACGCACCTACCTTAATCATCGTCGGCTTCCGGTACGGGGGAGGCCGTCTCCGCGCCTGGCACGGACTCGCTGCCGGGCTCCGCCGCGAGGTCGCTGTCGGAATCGCTCTCCGCTCCGCTCCCGGGCTCGTCACGGGCGGACCAGATCAGCATGATCTCCCGTACCTGGTTGAGTTGCGCGGCAGGCTTTGCGGTCACCTGCGCAAAAGGCCCCTGGGGAATTCGCAGGACCGAATCGACCAGCGCCACCGGATAGCCGGCGGGAAATGCGCCGCCGAGCCCCGAGGTCACCAGCAGGTCGCCGTCCTCGATATCGGCGTTGTTCGGCAAAAACGGCAGGTCCAGGCGATCGAACTCGCCGGTGCCGACGGCAATCGTTCTCAAACCGTTACGATTGACCTGCACCGGCAACGCGTGATCGGGATCGCTGATCAGGACGCCGTTTGACGATAACAGGCCCGCCTCGATGACCTGGCCTACGACTCCGTCCGCATCGATCATCGCCTGGCCGTTGTATACGCCGTCGCGAGAACCCTTGTTGATGACCAGAATGTGGCGAAACGGGTTTGTACTGACCGACATTATTTCGGCCACCTGCACCTGGTCGCGAACCTTGGCTGTAGCATCCAGCATCGCGCGCAGCCTTGCGTTTTCCGATTCGAGCGCCGTGAAGCGCTGCAGCCTGGCATGCGTCAGGAGGCGTTCGGCGTTGAGCCGGCTCATTTCCAGCAAAAGCTCGTTGCGGCCGGCGGTGTTCTCCCGTACCCAGCGCCAGGTCGATACCGGGGCGTCGACCAGGATGCGCAATGGATACACCGTTGCGCCGATGGCCTCGCGGACGGCGTCGAGGTGGTTCTGCCGGTGATCGACAACGAGCAGGATGATGCTCAGGGCCGCGAGCAGCAGCAGGCGGAGGCCCAGCGCGGGGGATTTGGTGGACCGATGCTCGCTGTCGGTGCTGTCCGCAACCATCAGCAGCCTGGCAGCGCGGCAGCTGTGTCCGGCCCGGCAAATGTCAGGGACCGCCGGATTCTGCTCATCGGAATTGTCCTGTTACTGATCCTGCGGCAGCCGGTTGTCACGCCAGGCTGCCACTCCATGTTGTCATTCCAGGCCGAATACCGCGGGTCCGTGCTCGTCAATGAGTTCGATGACCCTGCCGCCTCCGCGCGCTACGCAAGTCAGCGGGTCGTCGGCGATAATGACCGGCAGGCCCGTCTCCTCCATCAGTAATTTGTCGATATCCCGCAGCAGCGCGCCGCCCCCTGTCAGCACGATGCCACGTTCGGCCACGTCGGCGCCGAGTTCGGGCGGCGTCTGCTCCAGAGCTTCCTTGACCGCGCCGACGATCCCCTGCAACGGCTCCTGCAGCGCTTCGAGTATTTCGTTGCTGTTCAGGGTAAAACTTCGTGGGACGCCTTCGGACAGGTTGCGTCCCTTCACCGAGATTTCCCGGACTTCCTGACCGGGGAACGCAGAACCGATTTCGTGTTTGATGCGCTCGGCGGTCGCCTCGCCGATCAGGATGCCGTAATTGCGTCGCACGTAGTTCGTAATCGCCTCGTCGAAGCGATCGCCGCCGATCCTGACGGACGCCGCATACACGATGCCGTTCAGCGAGATCACCGCGACTTCCGAGGTACCGCCGCCGACGTCGAGCACCATGGAGCCGCGCGCCTCGTGAACCGGCATGCCGGCGCCGATCGCCGCGGCCATCGGCTCGGGAATGAGCAGCACCTTGCGGGCGCCGGCGCCCTCTGCCGATTCGCGGATGGCGCGACGTTCGACCTGCGTCGAGCCATAGGGGACGCACACCAGGACGCGGGGGCTGGGACGGAAATAACGTGTCCCGTGGGCCTTGCGGATGAAGTGCTGCAGCATTTTTTCGGTGATGGTGAAGTCGGCGATGACGCCGTCCTTCAGCGGCCGGATGGCGGTGATGTTGCCGGGTGTTCTTCCCAGCATGTTCTTCGCCTCCATGCCGACGGCTTCGACCACGCGTCCGCGTCCGCTGTCTTCGCGTATCGCAACCACCGACGGTTCGTCGAGTACTATGCCATGTCCGCGGGAGTAAATGAGGGTGTTTGCTGTCCCGAGATCGATCGACAAATCGTTCGAGAAATAACCTAGAATGTTCTTTAGCATGTGGGGCTATAGTCCCGCGAGGCAATTTAACTTTGTAATCTAGCAATGCGCACGACATTGAGCAAGACGGCGTGTATCATTGCGGCCTTTTGCCGGGTCTGACATCGTAACGGGCACTCTTGTCGGACTCGTCGGGATCATCGTGTCGCTGACCAAAGATCAGGTTCACCACATCGCTTTGCTCGCTCGACTCAAGCTCGAGGAGAGCGAATTCGATGACGTCGTCGACAAGTTGTCGCGAATTGTCGATTTCGTCGACCAGTTGCAGGCCGCCTCGACCGACGATGTCCTGCCCATGGCCCATCCGCTGGACCGGTCGCAGCGCTTGAGGCCGGATGTCGTCACCGAACGCATCGATCGTGATGCCATCCAGGCGAACGCCGCGGCCGTCAAGGACGGTTTTTACCTGGTTCCGAAGGTCCTGGGCTGACTGTTTCAGGCAAGCAAATCGGCTGATCAATGAGTGTGACTGCTGGCGCCTTGCATGTTCGAACGCTCACCGAGCTTGCACGCGGTATCAAGGACGGCGAGTTTTCTGCAAGGGCGCTGACGGAGACGCTGCTCGAGCGCATCGCGGCGACCCAAGAGCGCCTCAATGCCTTCATAACCGTCACCGGCGACCAGGCGCGGACCGCGGCTGACGCCGCTGACAAGGCGCGCGCGAATGGCGATGCGCCGCCCTTGAACGGCGTGCCGATCGTGCACAAGGACCTGTTCTGCACCCGCGGCGTTCTTACGACCTGCGGCTCGCGCATTCTCGGTAACTTTGTGTCGCCTTATGACGCGACGGTCGTTGAACGACTGAAGAACGCCGGCTGCATCATGCTCGGCAAGACCAACATGGACGAGTTCGCCATGGGGTCGTCGAGCGAGACCGGCTATTTCGGCCCGGTCGCCAATCCCTGGGACGCCAGCCGTTCGTCCGGCGGCTCGTCCGGCGGCTCGGCCGCCGCGGTCGCTGCGAGGCTGGTGCCCGCTGGGACCGGTACCGACACCGGCGGATCGATCCGCCAGCCCGCCGCATTGACCGGAACGGTCGGCCTGAAGCCGACTTACGGCAGAGTCTCGCGGCATGGCATGGTCGCGTTCGCGTCCAGCCTCGATCAGGCCGGCGTCATCACGCGCAGTGTGGAAGACGCCGCGACGCTGCTCGGCATCATCGCCGGCTTCGACGAGCGGGATTCAACCTCCGTCGATCATCCCGTTCCAGACTACGGCGCGACCCTCGGTCGACCGCTTGAAGGCGTGAAGATAGGCATCGTGCGCCAGCACTTCGACGAAGGCCTCGACCCACGATGTGCCGCTCGCGTCAGGGATGCGCTGGACCTGCTGCGCCGGGAAGGCGCCAGCCTGGTCGAGGTCGATCTGCCGAATCTCGCCTTGTCGGTGCCGACTTACTATGTCGTTGCGCCGGCCGAGTGCTCGTCGAACATGTCGCGATTCGACGGCGTTCGCTTCGGTCATCGCGCCAGGAACCCCAGGGACCTGCTCGATCTCTATTGCCGCAGTCGCGGCGAAGGGTTCGGTGCCGAGGTCAAGCGCCGCATCATGACCGGCACCTACGTATTGTCGGCCGGATATTATGACGCGTATTACCTCAAGGCACAGAAAGTGCGGCAGTTGATCGGGCAGGATTTCAAGAATGCGTTCCGCGACGTGGACGTCATAGCCGGGCCGACTGCACCGACGACGGCATTCGGGCTCGGCGAGAAAACAAGTGACCCGATCACCATGTACCTGAACGACATCTACACCATCGGCGCCAACCTCGCGGGGCTGCCGGGCATCTCCGTGCCCTGCGGCTTCGTCGACAAGCTGCCGGTTGGCCTGCAGCTCGTAGGCCCGCATTTCGCGGAAGACAGGATTCTGAACGTCGCACACCAGTATCAGTTGCTGACTGACTGGCACGAAGCCTGTCCGGAGGGTTTCGAATGAGCGACTGGGAAGCGGTGATCGGGCTCGAGATCCATACGCAGCTCGCGACCGCCAGCAAGATCTTCTCCGGAGCTCCGACGACCTATGGAGCGGAGCCGAACACGCAGGCCTCGCTGATAGATCTGGGTTATCCGGGCGTGCTGCCGGTCCTGAACGGCGAAGTTGTGCGCATGGCCTGCAAGTTCGGGCTTGCCGTGAATGCGACCATCGCACCGCGCTCCATCCTCGCGCGCAAGAATTACTTCTACCCGGATTTGCCCAAGGGTTACCAGATCAGCCAGTACGAACTGCCGATTGTCTCGCGGGGGACGCTCACGATCCTGGACGAGGAGGGCAGGGAAAAGCGCATCGGCATCACCCGCGCGCACCTGGAAGAGGATGCCGGCAAGTCCGTGCACGCGGGCCTCGACGAGTTCACCGGTATCGACCTGAACCGCGCCGGCACGCCGTTACTCGAAATCGTCTCGGAGCCCGATCTTCGCTCCGCCAGAGAGGCGGTCGCTTACATGCGCAAGATTCATACGCTGGTGCGCTATCTCGGCATTTCGGACGGCAACATGCAGGAAGGCTCCTTTCGCTGCGATGCCAACGTCTCCATTCGTCCGCGCGGGCGGCAGAAGCTGGGCACCCGCACAGAACTCAAGAACCTCAATTCGTTCCGCTTCGTGGAGAAAGCCATCAACTACGAGATCGAACGGCAGACAGGGGTGCTCGAGGACGGCGGCACGGTCCTGCAGGAAACCAGGCTTTACGATGCGGAGCGCAACGAAACCCGACCGATGCGCAGCAAGGAAGAGGCCAACGATTATCGCTACTTTCCCGACCCGGACCTGCTGCCGATCGTAATCGACGAAGCCTTCATTCGCGAGACAGGCGAAATGTTGCCGGAACTGCCGGACGCGAAACGGCAACGGTTCGTATCGCAATACGGGCTCCGGCCGGCCGACGCCGACCAGCTGGCGATGAGCCGCCCGGTTGCCGATTACTTCGAGAGCACCGCGAACAAGGCCGACGGGCGGCTCGCCGCGAACTGGATCATCGGCGATCTGTCGGCGGCACTGAACCGCGACGGCCTCGACATCGAGGCAAGCCGGATATCGCCGGACGCACTCGCCGGGCTGCTGGCGCGCATCGCCGACAACACCATCTCGGGCAAGATCGCAAAAGAGGTTTTCGAGGAAATGTGGGCGGGCGACGGCAACGCAGACGACATCATCGAAGCCCGCGGCCTGCGCCAGATCACCGATTCGTCCGCCATCGAATCCGTGGTCGACGCGGTCATCGGGGCGAACCCCGAACAGGTTGCGGAGTATCGCGGCGGCAAGGACAGGCTTCTGGGCTTTTTTGTCGGCCAGGTGATGAAAGAAACCCGCGGCAAGGCCAACCCGGCGGAGGTCAACAGGATTCTGAAGGAGCGTTTGAAGTACTGATGACGGCGCAAAACGACATCGTCATGCCGTTTGTTTTCGAGGCACTCCCGATTCGCGGCGCAATCATCCAGTTGCAGAAGTCATGGCACCGCATGCTGCTCGGTCACAACTACGAGCAACCGGTGCTGGAGACGCTCGGACATTCCGCCGCCGCCAGCGCGCTCATTGCCCAGAGCCTCAAGTTCGAGGGTTCGATCACATTGCAGATCAGCGGCGAGGGACCGCTCGCCATGCTCGTCGTGCAATGCACCAGCGATCTCGAGCTTCGCGGCATGGCCAGCGCAACGCCCCTCGAAGAGGACATCGCCTTCGCTGAACTCGTGCGCAAGGCCCGTTGCGCCATCACCGTCGACGCCGGCGTCATGGAACGCCCCTACCAGGGCATCGTCGAAGTCAGCGGCGATTCCCTGGCCGACAGCATCGAAAACTATTACGAACGTTCCGCGCAGATACCGAGTCACCTGCAGCTTGTCAGCGATCGCAATTGCTGCGGCGGCATATTGCTGCAGCAAATGCCCGGCGAGCAAAGCCCCGTCGCCGACGACTGGCGCCGCTTAGGCCTGCTCGCCTCAACCCTGCGCGTCTGCGACGTCGCAGACGGCCTGAGTCCCGCTTTACTGGGCCGCCTCTTCGCCGAAGACGACCTGCGCCTGTTCAGGCCCCGCGAGGCGCACTTTCGTTGCCGCTGCTCGCGGCGGCGCGCGGAAGACGTGCTCAAGCTCCTGGGCGAAGGGGAAACGCGTGAAGTCCTGGCCGAGCAGGGCAAGGTTGAAGTCACCTGCGAATACTGCGGGCGGACGCGCAGCTTCGATGCGATCGACGTAAGCCAGATATTCGGCGAGCCCCACGTTCCGCCCTCCGACACCGTGCACTGAAAATCCGGACCGCGGCCGGGCGACGCGGGCGCGCTGCCTCAGGGGTATTCCAGTCGCTCAGACACGGGAAACTCGCTTTGTGGAACACCCCTGAGGCAGCACGCCCGCTTCTTGCCAGACTTCATCGGGGCCGCAGTTCCTGTACATCCCGCACCGCACCCCTCGCGTTTTAGCGGCGCCGCAGCAAATCAGTGATTGGGCCGCAAAAGCCGTGGTAGACTGCTCTGTCTTATATATAAAGATATCGTTATACGTTTATGGAAGGCCCGACCGAGCATCTGCTGCTGCAGCTTAAGACCCTTGCGGACCCGATCCGCCTGCGGCTGCTGGCGCTTTGTCGCCAGGGGGAATGCAGTGTCTCGGAGCTGACGCAGGCGATCGGGCTGAGTCAGCCGCGCGTGTCGCAGCATTTGAAGAAACTTTGCGAGGCCGCGCTGCTGGAGCGTTTTCGCGATGGCAAGCGGGTTTACTACCGGGTTCCTGCGTCGCAGGGTAAAGCCGGTGCAGGCCGGCGGCTGCTCGAGCTGATCCCCGACGCCGACCCGGTCATGGTCGCGGACGCCGGGCGTTTGCGTGAGGCGCGTGGCATAGGCAAACGGGAACCCCGGGCGCTTGCGGCGCCGGGCGACGCGATCCCTCGCGCCTTGCATCGCCTGTTGCTCGACCTGACGGTGACGGCGCCGATCGGCAATCTGCTCGATATCGGCTGCGGCCGCGGGCGCTTGCTGAAGCTTCTCGCGAGTCGCGCGAATCGCGCGGTCGGTGTCGACATCGACGCCGACGCGCGGCAGCTTGCGCGGACCGATCTCATGCTCGCCGGCATGCCGAATTGCAGCTTGCGTCAGGGCGACATGTATCGCCTGCCGTTCGAGGACGGCGAGTTCGACACCATAATCCTGGACGACGTCCTCGCCGATGCGCGGTACCCGGTGCAGGCGCTCGGTGAAGCGAAGCGCCTGCTTCATCCCGGCGGCCGTGTAGTCGTCCTGCAAGCCCTGCGGACCCGCTCCGCGATGGAACTGCAGAAGTTACTGGCCGGGTGGAGCGCGTCTGCGGGTTTGCGGCTCGCGCCGGCCCGATTCGCGTCGGAGAAAAAGCCCGACTGGCTGCTGTGCGTTGCAACCCGCTCCGAAGCGAACTCCGCCGCTGCTTGACTCGACGGTGTTGACCCGACTCTGCTGACTCGACTCTCTTGGGACCTTGAATGAACGAAACGATTGCATCGACCAAAGTCTCCTTTGAATTTTTCCCGCCGAAGTCCGAGGAAATGGAGAAGACGTTGTGGGCGTCGATCGAGCGATTGGCCGTGCTGTCGCCGCGGTTTGTCTCCGTGACTTATGGCGCGGACGGTTCGACTCGCGAACGCACGCACGCCGCAGTGGCGCGCATATTGAAGGAGACGCCGCTGACTGCCGCGCCGCACCTCACTTGCGTAGGCGCCAGCAAGGGTGAGATCGACGACATCGCCCGCGACTACTGGGACATGGGCGTCCGGCACCTGGTCGCGCTGCGCGGCGATCCGCCCCGCCCGATGGCGGCAAACCAGGCAGCTAATGAAGCGGGAAATGGGCCCGGAAACGGACAATATGCGCCGCACCCCGACGGCTACGCCTACGCGGCCGATCTCGTCGCCGGCCTGAAGAAGGTCGCAGACTTCGACGTATCGGTCGCCGCGTATCCGGAAGTTCACCCCGAAGCACGGAATGCAACGGTCGATCTCGATAATCTGAAACGCAAGATCGACGCCGGTGCGTCGCGCGCGATCACGCAGTTTTTTTTCGACGTCGACATGTATCTGCGTTTTCGCGACCGCTGCGCCAGGCATCGGATCGAAACCGCAATCGTCCCCGGCATTCTCCCTATTACCCGTTTCCCGCAACTGCAACGGTTCGCCGCGCAGTGCGGGGCCACGGTGCCCACCTGGTTGCACGAACGTTTCCAGGGACTGGACGACGATCCTGAGACGCGCCGCCTGATTGCGGCCAGCGTGGCCATCGAGCAAGTCAGGCAGCTGCAGAAAGAAGGCATCGAGGAATTTCATTTTTACACGCTCAACCGTTCCGAACTGACCTATGCAATCTGTCATGCACTGGGCGTCCGGGCGCAACAGGCTGCCGCCTGAGGAAATGCGAATGCAACGCGAGCAAAGAACAACGCTGCTCAAAAAACTCCTGACCGAGCGAATTCTGCTTCTGGACGGCGCCATGGGCACGATGATCCAGAGCTACCGCCTGACGGAGGACGATTTTCGAGGCGAGCGTTTCCGCGACTGGGAGCGGGATCTGAAGGGCAACAACGACCTGCTGTCGATCACGCGTCCCCAACTCATCCAGGACATTCACCGGCAGTTTCTCGAAGCGGGCGCCGACATCATTGAAACCAACACCTTCAATTCGAACGCCCCATCGATGGGCGATTACGGCATGGAGTCGCTGGTCCCCGATCTGAATCGCGCGGCGGCGCGAATCGCGCGCGAGACGGCCGACAGCTTCGCCTCGCGAAGTGGCGAGCCAAAGTTTGTCGCAGGCATCCTGGGTCCGAGCAACCGGACCGCGTCCATATCGCCTGATGTCAACGATCCCGGCTACCGCAATATCACCTTCGAGCGTCTCGCCGAAACGTACCAGGATGCCGCGACAGCACTGATCGACGGCGGGGTGGATTTCCTGATGGTCGAGACGATCTTCGACACCCTCAACGCCAAAGCGGCGATATTTGCGATTCGCCGAAGTTTCGAAGCTCTGGGAATCGAGTTGCCGGTCATGATTTCCGGAACGATTACCGACGCCTCCGGACGGACCTTGTCGGGCCAGACGACCGAGGCTTTCTGGAACTCGGTGCGTCACGCCAGGCCGTTTCTGATCGGGCTCAACTGTGCGCTCGGCGCCGCCGATCTGCGGCCGTACGTGGCCGAGCTTTCGAGAATTGCCGACACCGGGGTCAGCGCGCATCCGAATGCCGGTTTGCCGAACGAGTTCGGCGAGTACGACGAAACGCCGGAACAGATGGCGGAAATCGTCGGCGAGTTCGCATCCAGCGGTCTGGTCAACCTGGTCGGCGGCTGTTGTGGAACGACGCCGGAGCACATTCGCCAGCTGCGCGAAGCCGTCAGGGGCAAGGCACCGCGACGGATCCCGACACCGCCGGTCCGATGCCGCCTGGCGGGGCTCGAGCCGTTGAATCTCGGCCCGGACGACCTGTTCGTCAACGTCGGGGAGCGCAGCAACGTCACCGGGTCGGCGCATTTCCGACGCCTGATCGAAGCGGGCAACTATGCCGAGGCCGTGCAGATCGCGCGGCAGCAAGTGGAAAATGGCGCGCAGATCGTCGACGTCAACATGGACGAGGGCATGCTCGATTCCGAAAAGGCGATGCAAACGTATCTGAACCTCATCGCTTCGGAACCGGATGTCGCTCGCGTACCCGTGATGATCGATTCCTCCAAATGGACGGTGATCGAGACGGGGCTGCGGTGCGTGCAGGGTAAAGGAATCGTCAATTCGATCAGCTTGAAAGAAGGCGAAGAATCTTTCATCAGGCAGGCGCGGCTGGTGCACGACTACGGCGCCGCTGTCGTCGTCATGGCGTTCGACGAACAGGGACAGGCGGATAGCGTCGATCGCAAAGTGGATATCTGCCGGCGCTGCCACGACATTCTGACGAAGAAAGTCGGCTTCGACCCGGCTGACATCATTTTCGACCCGAATATCTTTGCGGTTGCGACCGGTATCGAGGAACACAATCGTTACGGCCTCGACTACATCGAGGCAACCCGGCGAATCAAGGAGACCCTTCCGCACGTGCTCGTGAGCGGCGGCGTCAGCAACGTGTCGTTCTCGTTTCGCGGCAATAACATCGTGCGCGAGGCGATTCACTCCGTGTTCCTGTACCACGCCATTCGGGCCGGCATGGATATGGGGATCGTCAACGCGGGCCAGCTCGCAATCTACGCAGACTTGCCTGAGGATCTTCGCAATGCGGTCGAGGACGTCATACTCAATCGGCGCGATGATGCCACCGAGCGATTGCTCGAGGTTGCCGAGTCATACAAGGGTCAGGCCAGCGGTCAGAAAGCCAGGGAAAAGGACCTGAGCTGGCGCGAACTGCCCGTTGGCAAGCGACTGGAGCACGCGCTGGTCAACGGCATCGACGAATTCGTCATTACGGACACCGAAGAGGCGCGCCTGGCCGCGAAACGGCCGCTGGATGTAATCGAAGGACCGCTGATGGACGGCATGAACGTGGTCGGCGACCTGTTCGGCGCCGGCAAGATGTTTCTGCCGCAGGTTGTCAAGTCGGCGCGCGTCATGAAAAAGGCCGTCGGGCACCTGGTGCCATTCATCGAGAAAGAAAAAGGCGGTGTCAGAAAATCCAACGGACGAATCGTCATGGCAACCGTCAAAGGCGACGTTCACGATATCGGCAAGAATATCGTTGGCGTCGTCTTGCAATGCAATAATTTTGAAGTGATTGATCTGGGCGTGATGGTGCCCTGCGAAAAAATCCTGGAGACCGCGAAGCGCGAAAACGCTCAGATCGTCGGTCTTTCAGGGCTCATTACGCCGTCGCTCGATGAGATGGTGCACGTCGCAAGCGAAATGCAGCGGCTGAAGTTCAGCCTGCCGCTTCTAATCGGCGGCGCGACGACGTCGCCGGCGCACACGGCGGTCAAAATCGAACCGCACTACGAGGGACCGGTGATTTACGTGAAGGATGCATCGCGCTCGGTCGGCGTTGCGCAGGCGCTGGTCGAAACGGTGTCGAGAAACGAACTCGTTACGAAGACCCGCCGCGACAATGCCGCGCGCCGGGAGCGGCATGCTGGAAAATCGAGGCTTTCGCCGCAGCTCTCGCTGTTGCAGGCCCGCCAACGGAAGCATCGATGCGACTGGAGCAGTTACGTCCCGCCAAGACCCGCGTTTACCGGGCGCAAGGTTCTTGACAACATCGACTTGCGCAACTTGCGCCATTACATCGACTGGATGCCGTTTTTCAATGCCTGGGAGTTCCACGGGAAGTTCCCGGACATCCTGCAGGACGTGACCGTTGGAAGTGCGGTGCGGCCGCTGTACGAAGATGCCAACGCAATGCTGGACCGGATCATCGACGAACGCTGGCTTCAGGCCCGCACTGCATTCGGCTTCTTCCCGGCCAATACGGTGGATGACGACGATATCCTCGTGTACGAAGCCGAGTCGCGGCAGGAGTCGATGCTGAGACTTTGCCACTTGCGGCAGCAGCGTGGAAAGCCAGCGGGCATGTCGCAGGATTGCCTCGCGGACTTCGTGGCGCCTGTGGATAGCGGCCTCGAAGATTACATCGGGGCTTTTGCGGTAACGGCCGGTATCGGTATCGATGAGCACGTGCGCCGGTTCGAGGCCGACCACGACGACTACAGCAGCATCATCCTGAAAGCGCTGGCCGATCGCCTGGCCGAAGCACTCGCCGAGTATCTGCATGAGCGGGTGCGCAAGGAATTCTGGGGTTACGACAAGGACGAGCGCCTGTCCGGCCGGCAACTGATCGACGAAAAATATCGCGGCATTCGGCCGGCGCCCGGTTATCCGGCCTGTCCCGACCATACCGAGAAGGGTAGCCTGTGGCAGTTGCTGGATGCCGAACATTCGATCGGACTCAGGCTGACGGAGTCCTACGCGATGGTGCCGACCGCGGCGGTCAGCGGGTTCTATTTATCGCATCCCGAGGCCCGGTATTTTTCGGTAGGGCAGGTCGGGCGCGATCAGGTCGAATCGCTGGCCGCGCGGAAGCGGCTGCCGATTGCCGAGATGGAAAGGTGGCTGTCCCCGATCCTGGGTTACGACCGCTCCGCGGCGGCCTGACAGGCGTCGATAAGCACCCCGCTGGAGCCCGTGGCAAGGGGCGAACGAATGTCCCCGCCTTATTGCCGTGCCGTTATCAGCGTTGCTTTGTCGAGAGGGTACCCGAGCTGCGAGCCACCGCCGTCAGCACTGTGGCTGCACGTGCCGGCGTTGCTGTTTCGACAATGACGCCGGACCTGCCGGTTCGCTTGGTGCGGTACATCAGGCTATCGGCCAGTCGCAGCGCCTCCGAAATATCGGCAGGCGCATTCTCGCACACGACTGCGCCGATGCTGAATCCCAGGTTCGACCATCCCTGTTGCTGTATTTCGTCTTGAAGCTGCGAATGCAATTTGTCGAAGTAGCCATGGGCTCCGGCCGGATTGGTGTCAGGTAACAGCACGACAAATTCGTCGCCGCCGAGACGCGCCACGACGTCGCTTTCGCGGCTCGATCGCGCAAGCAGGCGGCCGACAGCCTTGAGTGCTTCGTCTCCCCGTGAATGTCCTTGCGTATCGTTGATTTTCTTGAAGCCGTCGAGGTCGATATAGGCAATCGCGATCGCGTTGCCGTATCGCGATGCCGCATGAACGACGATGTCGGCGCGCTCGAAAAATCCGGCTCGATTAAGAAGGCCGGTAAGACTGTCCGTTCGCGCCAGCTGCTGCTGGCGCCTCAACTGCGATTTGAGTTCGGCAATGAGGTAAGCGACCACAATGAAGAACACCAGCCGCACCGAGCTGTTCCAGAACAGGATCCAGAGTTGCGAATAGGGTTCGGCGGTCGCGTGGTCGACAATCATCCAGGTGGCCGCCGACCCGACGCTCGCGATGTAGCCCATGCGGCGGTTTCCGTACCAGACGGCAATAGAAATCGGAATGAGGTAAAAGACCGAAACCGAGAGTTCGTAGCCGCTCAAATGGTCGATTGTTCCCAGCAGCAGGATCAGGGCGAAAGTGAGGGAACCCACCATCGAAACGGACAGATCACGAAAGAGCGCGTTGAACGATCGGAGCATGCGGCCGGACTCGACAAAACGGGAATTCTACCCTTGTTGTAATTGGTGGGGCCAGATATTCCAAGGCTTAGACACCATGGCTTGCATAATTTCGAGGGGATCGCGTGTGAGGGACTAGCGGGATGGGCGGCAGATCGGGCATTCGGCGCGTTTCGGAATAGCCACTTTGCGCCACTGATTTGCGCGTGCATCGTAGAGGCTCAATGTGCCGCTGTCGATGCCATTGCCGGAAAGATATTTCAACGCTTCGACCGCCATCATCGCTCCTGCGACACCCGGAACGGGCGCCAGCACGCCGTTCCCGGCGCAATTGTCGAGCGACTCGTCCGCCTCGGAGTACAGGCAGCGGTAGCACGGCGACACGGCGTAATCGGGACCGAACAGCGCAAGCTGTGCTTCAAAGCGGATAGCCGAGGCGGAAATCAAGGCTCTGCCCACAGCAACGCAGGCTTTGTTTACCTGAAATCGGGTTGCAAAATTATCGCAACCATCGAGAACGGCGTCGGCACCCTGAACGGCGTCGCGCAAAGCGCTGTCCTCGAGGCGATCGGGGATCTGCACGAGCGTGATGTCCGGATTCAGTTCCGCAAGGCTTGCTGCCGCCTGGCTGACTTTGAGCTTGCCGATGTCGGCGGGCTTATAAAGTATCTGTCGTCCGAGATTGGTTTCGTCGACGGTGTCGAAATCGCATAACAACAAGCGTCCGACGCCGCTCGATGCGAGATAACTCGCGCTCGCGCAGCCGATGCCGCCCATGCCGATCAGGAGGGCCGTCGACGACGCGATTTTCGCCTGGCCTTCTGCGCCGATTTGCGGCAACGCCAGGTGGCGCGCCTCGCGTCGCATGTGTTGCTCAGTCGTCATTTGCTCATTTGCAGTGTCGGGCTCAGTCGTCGATGCGCGCTTTTCGGATCACGACCGACTCGAGCGGCACATCGTCGTGAGCGGCTCGGTGACCGGTGGTAACGCCGGCGATGGCATCCACGACATCCATGCCTTCGGACACGCGTCCGAACACCGCATACCCGTAATCGCGTCCGCTGTGATCGAGGAAACCATTGTCGCGAAGATTGATGAAAAACTGCGAGGTTGCACTGTCAACCTGGCCTTTTCTCGCCATCGCCAGCGTGCCGCGAACGTTTTTGAGGCCGTTCGCCGCTTCATTCCGGATCGGTGCGCGCGTTGCCTTCGCCGACAGGTTTTCCGTCATGCCGCCGCCCTGAATCATGAAATTCGGTATCACGCGGTGAAACACGGTATCGTCGAAGAACCCGTCCGCGGCATATTGCCTGAAATTGGCGCTGCTTATCGGCGCTTCGTCTTCGAAAAGTTCGACGACGATGTCGCCATGGCTGGTCATGATCGTAATCACGGCAGGTCCCGGTCAGTTGAGTGAGCGTGCCAGTATAAGAGCTGGATCGAATATTGCACCACTGGCCTGAACCGCATTGTCGGTTAAGATTCAGGACTCCCGACAGGTAGTGCAGCTTACCAATGGTGCGAGTCAGGATTACCGCATCAGCGCAGCATCGCTGCTGTCGAATCGACGCTGGCCCGCGTTACTCGCGGCCGGCCGCCAAGATCGTCGAAGCACTCAATGCCGGACCAGCTTTCGGCCATAAGAATGCCGGCGACATCATCTTTTTGATCGGCACCGTGCTCGAGCATGAGCAAGCCATGCGGCTCGAGGAACCTGGCACAGCTATGCGCAAGAATACGAATGACGTCGAGGCCGTCGCTGCCCGCCGCCAGCGCATCGCGAGGCTCGTAGCGTAATTCGTCAAGCGCCGGATCGTCAGCGCGAATGTACGGGGGATTTGAAACGATTATTTCGAACTTGCGACCCGCAAGCGCGTTGGTCCAGTCGCCTTCGAAAAATTCGATATTGCCAGCATCATGGCGCGCGGCGTTTTGCCGTGCGATGACCAGTGCGGCGCGGCTGATGTCGGTTGCGACGATCCGGCAATTGGGCCGTTCGCGTGCGAGCGCGATTGCAATAGCGCCGCTGCCGGTTCCAAGGTCCAGAACGGAGCACTCGCCTTTGCGCGGGATATGACGAAGGGCCAGCTCGACCAGTCGTTCGGTCTCCGGCCGCGGCACCAGCACGCCGGGCCCGACCGTAAGCTCGAGTGACCAGAATTCCTTTTCGCCCGTTATATAGGAAAGCGGGGAACCGAGCCGGCGCCGTTCCACGGAGTTGAAGTAGCGCTCCACGGCTGCATCGTCGAGAACGTCTTCCGGATGCGCATACAGATAGCTTTTCGGCAGGTCGAGCGCACGTGCGAGCAGGACCTCGGCGTCCAGCCGCGGGCTGTCGCTCGCCTGATCGAGAACGTCGATGGCGCTTGCCAGCGCCGCATCAATTCTCACAGCCGGACTCCGCACGCGCCGCGCAGGACGCCCGCAATGGCGGGCTCCTACACAAGGTTGATTCGAGCGTTGTAGGAGCCCGCCTCGCGGGCGACCCGTCCGTTTCGCCAGTCGCCACGCACGTCGCCCGCAATGGCGGGCTCCTACAGTGGTTCCCTAGAGCTTGCTTCGGCCTTCGCGTAGTATGACGCGCACTTTCACCTGTAACTTGCAGTCTCATCGGCAGTACCCATCCGGATGACAATTTTTTCCAACGTGCTGGAAATGGTCGGGCGCACGCCGATGCTGGAACTCGCCCGCTTCGATACCGGCGCGTGCCGCCTGTTCCTGAAACTCGAACTCATGAACCCGGGCGGCTCGATCAAGGACCGGATCGGCATTTCGATGATCGAGGAAGCCGAGCGGCGCGGCGACATACATCCTGGCGATACCATCGTGGAGGCCACTGCCGGAAACACCGGCCTCGGGCTGGCACTGGCCGCCGCGCAAAAAGGCTACCGGCTGATTCTCGTTCTGCCCGACAAAATGAGCCAGGAGAAAATCTTCAACCTGCGCGCGATGGGCGCCGAGGTCGTACTGACGCGTTCCGACGTCGGCAAAGGACATCCCGAGTACTACCAGGATCTCGGGAAAGCCATCGCCGATGAGAAAGGCGCGTATTTTATCAACCAGTTCGGCAATCCGGACAACCCGCTGGCGCACGAGCGTACCACGGCGCCGGAAATCCTGGAGCAGATGGACGGCGACCTTGACGCAATCGTGCTCGGCGTCGGGTCGAGCGGCACGGTTAGCGGCATCAGCCGCTATCTGTCGGAGCATGCGCCGGACGTCGACCTGATTCTCGCGGACCCCGCAGGCTCCGTCCTCGCGGACTACATCAACAAGGGCGAACTCCGTGAAAAAGGCGGCGGCTGGCTCGTCGAGGGCATCGGCGAAGATTTCATTCCTTCCATTGCCGATTTCAGCCGGGTAAAAAAGGCCTACAGCATCAGCGACGCTGAGTCCTTCAGCACCGCCCGGGATCTGTTGAAGCGCGAGGGTATTCTTGCCGGTTCATCGACCGGCACGCTCCTGTGCGCGGCGCTGAAATACTGCCGGGAACAGAAGTCGGCGAAACGCGTGGTGACGTTCGCAGCGGATACCGGCAACAAGTACCTGTCCAAACTGTTTAACGATTTCTGGATGGAAGATCAGGGATTCATCGAGCGCGAAGTGCATGGCGACCTGCGCGACCTGATCGGGCGGCCTCACGGCGAGCGCGCAACCATAACCGTGGGACCGACGGATGTGCTGACAACGGCTCACAACAGGCTCAGGAATGCCGGGTTTTCCCAATTGCCGGTGATGGACGAAGGGCGGCTGGTCGGCGTTCTCACGGAAGACGCGATCATTCGCTTCGTCTTCGGTCATCCTGACCTCATGCATTCTCCGGTCAAAGATGCCATGCAGACCGCGTTCATTCAGCTCGACAAGAATACCAGTGTCAACAATCTCGTTGCGATGCTGCAGGTGCAGCCGTATGCGGCGGTGCTCGACAAGGACCAGTTCCTGGGACTCATTACGCGCTCGGACGTGTTGAACTACCTGCGCAAACAAAGTTGATGCATATGAGCAAAAAAATGAACAAGGACGATTGTGGGGTTACCGTCAGGAAACAATTCGCCACCCGTGCAATTCACGCGGGACAGCAACCGGATCCGTCCACGGGCGCGATCATGCAGCCGATTTACGCGACCTCGACATACGTGCAGAAAAGTCCCGGCGTCCATCAGGGCTATGAGTATTCGCGGACCCAGAATCCGACCCGCCAGGCCTTCGAACGATGCATGGCGGACCTCGAGTCCGGACGTTTCGGCTTTGCCTTCAGCTCCGGCATGGCCGCGACAGGCACGATACTCGAGTTGATCGACTCCGGCAGTCACGTGATTGCGATGGACGACATCTACGGCGGCACGACGCGCCTGTTCGAGCGCGTTCGCCGCCGCAGCGCCGGGCTGGATTTTACGTTCGCGGACCTGACCGACCTGTCCGCGCTGCAGCAATCGGTACGGGACAATACGCGCATGATCTGGATCGAGAGCCCGAGTAATCCGATGCTCAAGATCGTCGAACTCGGCGCTGTGACCGAATTCGCGAGCGCTCGCGACATCCTGGTCGTTGCCGACAATACCTTCGCCACTCCGTATCTGCAGCGTCCACTCGAATTCGGCTGCGACATCGTGATGCATTCCGTCACTAAATTCCTGAACGGACATTCGGATATGGTGGGCGGCATCGCCGTGACCGGTGACGAGCAACTCGCAGAACGACTGGCATTTCTGCAGAACTCGATCGGCTCGGTGCCGGGTCCCTTCGACAGTTTCCTCGCACTGCGTGGCCTGAAAACGCTCGACGTGCGCATGGAACGTCATTGCAACAACGCGGAGGCAATCGCGCGGTGGCTCGAACAGGATGCGCGCGTCGAGAGCGTCGTCTATCCGGGCCTCGAGTCGCATCCGCAACATGCGCTGGCGAAATCGCAGATGGCGCGACCCGGCGGAATCGTGACCTTCTTCATCAAAGGCGGGCTCAACGAAGCTCGCGCGTTTCTCGAACGGTGCGAGGTTTTCGCCCTTGCCGAAAGTCTCGGCGGCGTCGAGAGCCTGGTCGATCATCCCGCCATCATGACCCACGCATCCGTGCCGCCCGAAAAGCGCAAGGCACTGGGCATCAGCGACCAGCTGATCCGGCTGTCTGTGGGCATCGAGGACATCAACGACCTGATAGGCGACCTCGACCGGGCGCTCGGCTAGGTCTGCGCACGCTACCACAGGTCCAGGCATTCATGAGCGGCACGCCGTATCAGCGGAGTCTCGCCTGGGGGGAGGGCTTTTCAGGATCGTCACAAACAGGGATGTTTGTGCGAAGCCCCCATGGATGGGTTTACGGCGTTCCTGAAAAGCCCTCCCCCCAGGCGAGGCTTCGCTACCGCAGACCTTGATCGCTCATGAACGCGCCGCCCCGGCGGGTCGTGTTCCCCGACGCCAGTGGACGTCAATGCGCCAGCGCCGCGAGTTGATCGGCCTGGTACTCGCTGATCAGCGGGTCGATCACCTGGTCGAGGTCGCCGGAGAGGATTTCCTGCAGCTTGTACAGCGTCAGGTTAATGCGATGGTCGGTTACGCGGCCCTGCGGAAAGTTATAGGTACGGATGCGTTCGGAGCGGTCCCCGGAACCGACCAGCAGCTTTCTCCGGAGTGCCTGTTCGGCCGCACGTTTCGAGAGTTCCGCATCCAGCAGTTTTGCCTGCAGCAGGGACATCGCCCGGGCGCGGTTCTTGTGCTGCGAACGCTCGTCCTGGCACTCCACGACGATGCCGCTTGGAAGATGCGTCAGTCGAACCGCGGAGTCTGTTTTGTTGACGTGCTGCCCGCCGGCGCCCGAAGCGCGGTAGGTATCGACGCGCAGGTCGTTGACGTCGATCTCGATTTCCTCCAGTTCGTCGGGCTCCGGCAGAATCGCGACGGTGCAGGCGGAGGTGTGGATGCGACCCTGCGACTCGGTCGTCGGCACGCGCTGCACGCGATGGGCGCCCGACTCGAATTTGAGCCTCCCGTAAATGCCGCTTCCGGAGATGCGGCTGACGATTTCCTTGTAGCCTCCGTGCTCTCCCTCGCGCTCGCTCAGGATCTCCAGCGGCCAGCGCATCTGCTCTGCGTACCTCGAATACATGCGGAACAGGTCGCCGGCGAAGATTGCAGCCTCGTCGCCGCCAGTGCCTGCGCGTATTTCGAGAAACACGTTGCTTTCGTCATGCGGGTCCCGCGGGATCAGCGCTTTCTGCAATTCCAGCTGCAGTCGCTCGCGCCGCTCGTTGAGCGTATCGAGTTCCTCGCGTCCCATCTGGCGAATATCCCGGTCCGCGTCGGCGGCCATTTCCTCGGCCGCCGCAATGTCGGCAACCAGGCTCTCATATTGAGTGAACAGGCCTACAACCGGTTCGAGCCGCGCGTACTCCCGTGACAGATCGCGGAACCGGTTCTGGTTGCCGATGACGTCCGGATCGGACAGCAGCCCGGCGAGTTCCTCGAACCGGTCCCGTGTCGTTTCGAGCTTTCCCCGGATGGATTCTTTCATCGCGAGCCGTCGTCCTGACCGCCATCCTCGCAAGAGTGTTTCCGCTCGCCCGCCTCGAGACCGAACAGTTCGCGTATTGCCTGGATGTATTTCGCATCCGCGGCTGCGCCCGCGTCCCGCAAGCGCACGCTTGGCTGATGCAGCAGCTTTTTCAGCAACGATGCCGTCACGTATTCGAGCACGTCCTCGGTTTTCGCCCCCTTCTCGAGCCGACGCTTCGCCTGCTGTAACACCTCTTGCCTTAGCGCATCGCCGTGGTCGCGCAGCGCGATGATGACCGGAGCAACGTCCTTGCTGCGCTCTATATCGAGATATCGCCGGGTTTCCTCATCGAGTATCCGGCTGGCGTCGGCAACGGCGGCTTCGCGATTGCTCTGTCCGTCGACGACCACCTTGTCGAGATCGTCGATCGTGTAGAGATAGACGTCGTCGAGTTTGCTGATGGCGGGGTCGAGGTCGCGCGGGACGGCAAGATCGACCGCGAAAACCGGTTTCCGCCTCCGCGACCGAACCGCGCGTTTCATCTGCTCGAAGCTGACGACAGGCTCCGGGCTTGCCGTCGAGCTGATCAGGATGTCGGCGTCGGGGAGCGTGCCGTCAAGCTCCGACAGCGGCAGCGCGAAGCCGCCGTACTGGCCGGCCAGGTTTTGCGCGCGCCGAAGGTCGCGGTTGGCTACGAACATACGACCGATGCCTTTGCCGTGCAGATGCTTCGCGGTCAGCTCGATGGTCGTGCCGGCGCCGATAAGAAGGGCGGTGTGTTGCGAGAACCCGGAAAAAAACTGCTTGGCCAGGTTGACGGCGGCATAGGCGACCGAAACCGGGCTGCTGCCGATCTCGGTATCCGTGCGCACTTTCTTCGCAACTGAAAAACTGTGCTGGAAGATCCGGTTGAGCGCCATGCCAACGGCGCCGACGCGTTCTGCGTGGCGGAACGCTTCCTTGAGCTGACCCAGGATCTGCGGTTCGCCCAGGATCATCGAATCGAGCCCGCAGGCAACCCGGAACAGGTGCCGAATTGCGTGATGACTTTCGAGCGAATACAGCGCGTGCACGGCCCCGGCATCGAGACGCTGGTCCCGGACAAGCCAGGAACGGAGCTCGTTCACGCCGTCATTGGCCGCCTCGACGTAAAATTCCGTGCGATTACAGGTGGACAGGATTACGGCTTCCTGCACGCCGTCGAGGCGCAGCAGTGCCGTAAGCGCCCGGTCTACTTCCTCCCCGGCAAAGACCACCTGTTCGCGTATTTCAACAGGCGCCGTGATATGGTTCAGCCCAAGAATATGCAGCGGCATTGTCTGATCTGGAAACCGGGTGGAAATTGCGGTTCGTGCTCGTTCGGCGTGACAGATTGCAGCGATTCACTCATTTACCGTGTGTAAACTCCCGTTTTTCTCTGATTTCGCTGAAATCGAGCCTTGCTCGTCGCGCGTGCCGGCCTTGTCCCATTCCGGGCCGAGGAGAAAAGCACTGGGTATCATAAGCGAACTGACGGTGTAGTTCCTTGTCTGTTGTTACCCACGGCTGCGGGTCAGTCACTTATTCGAGCTCCAACAGGAATGATCAAGAATCCCGGAATTGAGAGACCTTTCAGGCGATTACGCGCGCAACACCTGACGCTCATCGTCGCATTCATGGCGCTTCTGGCACAACCGGCGGCGGCCGGTGATACCGAGGGCGAGAAAGCCAATGCCCACCTGCTGCAGGCCGAAATCGAGCTGCAGCGAAACCAGTACAAGGCGGCGTCGGAAGAATACCGGAAAGCCGCGGAACTGAGCGATGACATCGAAATCGCCAGGCAGGCGACCCGCGTTTCCTACAGCTACGGCTTTAACGAAGACGCACTGAGCTCGGCCGAGCGCTGGCTCGAACTCGACGAGGAAAACGACGAAGCGTTGTTGTATGTCGCGCAACTGCAGTTGCGCAACGGCGACTTGCGGAATTCGCGGCGCACCTTCACGCGCCTGCTCGAACGCGGCGACGAGCCGGTCGACGAGCGCCTCGTAGCGCTCATTCCGTTTCTGTCCGAGGAAGACCCTGAGGATTCCGACTGGCTCATGCGACAACTGGCAAAGCCCTTCAAGGATTCCGCATCCGCAAATTACGCAGCCGGCGTCATGGCGCTGCAGGCGGGCGACACCGATGAGGCACGCGAGCGAGCGGAAAGGGCGATCGAGCTGAAGGCGGACTGGGTCCAGCCGCACTTGCTTTACGCCCGGTCGCTATTGCTTGGCGGCGACCAGGATAAGGCGATTGACTATACCGCGCGCATGGTGGGCGATGATCCCGATCCGGACCCGGAGGCGCGGCTGGAACTGGCGATCATGTACCTGGCAGCCGAGCGCGACGAGGATGCGCTGAGCCAGGTCAACCAGGTGTTGCTGGAGCAGCCGGCCAGGACGGACGCGTTGCGCCTGATGGCGATCATCAACTTTCGCCAGGAACATCTCGATGCGGCGTGGTCGGATTTCCAGGACCTTCTCTCGAGCGGCCGTTACACTATGGATGCGCTCTTTTATCTTGCGCGCATTGCCGACCGTCGCCAGGAATACGATCAGGCGATCGCGTTGTATTCGCAGGTCATCAGCGGCGAGAACGCCGTCGCCGCCCAGCGCAGGGCAAGCGGCATCATGGCCGAGGAAGGCGAGCCGGAGGAGGGGCTGTCGCATCTGACGGAGTTCGGCGAGACCCATCCGAACTACGCCATCGACATGATGCAGGCGCGGGCGCAGTTACTCGCTTCGCTCGAGCGTTTCCCGGAAGCACTGGAGCTTTACGATCAGGTGGTCGAGTACCGGCCGGACAGCGAGAGCGTCGTGCTCGGCCAAGCGGAGTTGTTGCTGCGGATGGGCGAACTCGACGAGGCGATCGACGCGTACCGGAACGCGGTCAAGCGCTGGCCGGACAGCGCCATGTCGATGAACGCGCTCGGTTATACGCTCGCGGACCGAACCACCGAATACAAGGAGGCTGCGCGCCTGATCGAGAAGGCGCTGAAGCTTCAGCCGGACAGCGCAGCGATCATCGACAGCTGGGGCTGGGTGCTGTATCGCCAGGGCGAACACGAACGGGCGCTGGTCGAACTGCAGCGCGCCTACGACACGCTTAAAGATCCGGAAGTCGCGGCGCACATCGTGGAAGTCCTGTGGAAACTCGAGCGCCTCGACGAAGCGAAGAAAGTTCTTGACGATGCCGAAGTTCTGTTTCCGGAGAACGAACTGCTTGAGAACATTCGTGAGCGCGTATTCCCAGAGACCCCCTGAGAACGAGAACGCGGCCGGTTGCTCCCGCGGCATACCGTTATTCCTGCAACTGTTCGGGCTACTGTCCTTTGCTCTCGCGGGTTGCGCGATCGAGCGCGGCGTCGGCTTGCCGGAGCTCCCGGACTGGGAGTCGCGCCGGGACACTCTGGCCACCCTCTCCGAATGGGAGTTCCACGGCCGCATTGGCGTCAGCGCCGGTGAGGAAGGATTCAACGGCAAGTTGCGCTGGTGGCAGCACGACGATCTCTTTCTGGCCTCGGTCAGCGGGCCGCTCGGCGTCGGTACTGTTAAAATCCAGGGTAACGAGCGGCAGGTCTCGGTGACCGATGAAGACGGCGAGGTTACCGAGATGCAGAACGCCGAAGTGGAACTGCAACGCAGGTACGGCTGGACGATCCCTGTTACGAGTTTGCGGTACTGGGCGCTCGGTATACCGGATCCGTCATCGCCGGCCGAGACCGCGTTCGGTGCTGCAGGCCAGGTGGTCCGGCTCGAGCAGCGCGACTGGGTTGTGAGAATCGATGAATATCGCGAAGGCGGCGGCCAGCCCATGCCGCGGCGCATGTCGGCGACGAATCGCGATACCAAAGTAAGGCTCGTGATAGACAACTGGATTTTCTACTGACCGTCCCTGGACCCGTTGCGACGCCTCGATGCCCGAAATCGTCGCCGATTGAGGTTCCGGAGCTGTCGTTGACACCCAAAGTAGTGCCCCGCACAATTGCGCGCCATTGGGGTGTAGCCAAGTGGTAAGGCAACGGGTTTTGATCCCGTCATGCGCAGGTTCGAATCCTGCCACCCCAGCCATATCCCGGAGCCATACCCCGGAGCCACACCCGCCGGAGCTTGGGGGACCTTGCAAAAACGTACGCACACAAGGAGAGATGTAGCCGTGGAACTGGCGACGATGGCTATCTTTTCCGGCAATGCACACCCGAAGCTTGCGCACGAGATTGCCAGGGTTCTGCATGTGCCCCTCGCGAAGGCACTCGTCGGGCGTTTCAGCGACGGCGAAATCAGCGTCGAGATAATGGAAAACATCCGCGGCCGGGAGACGTTCATTATCCAGTCGACCTGCCCGCCGACTGCTGAAAACCTCATGGAACTGCTGGTCATGGTCGATGCCTGCCGCAGGGCGTCCGCATCGCGCATTACCGCCGTGATTCCGTACTTCGGCTTTGCCCGCCAGGACCGGCGGCCGCGTGCCTCGCGAGTGCCGATCACCGCCAAGCTCGTCGCCAACCTGATCTGCGCCGCCGGCGTCGATCGAGTGCTTACCGTCGACCTGCATGCCGACCAGATTCAGGGATTCTTCGATATCGCGGTCGACAACGTTTATGCGTCTCCGGTCCTGCTCGGCGACGTATGGAAGCAAAAATATCCGAACATGGTCGTCGTGTCGCCGGACGTCGGCGGCGTCGTTCGCGCACGAGCCCTCGCGAAGCGGCTCGACGACGCGGACCTGGTCATCATCGACAAGCGCCGCTCGAGAGCCAACCAGTCACAGGTCATGAACATCATCGGTGACGTGAAGGAGAAGACCTGCGTGATCATCGACGACATGGTCGACACGGCGGGCACACTCTGCCAGGCGGCCGGCGCTCTGAAGACCCACGGTGCGGAAACAGTGGTTGCCTACATCACTCATCCGGTCCTCTCCGGCCAGGCCGTATCTCGCATCGCCGAATCGGAACTCGACGAAATCGTCGTTACGGACACGATCCCGTTGCGCGCCGACGCAGAAGCCTGCCCCAAGATACGCCAGTTATCGACCGCCGAACTGCTGGCCGAAACGATGCGCCGCATCAGCGACGAGGAGTCCGTGAGCTCGCTCTACGTCGACTGAAGTTCGCCTCCGGTCGACCTCGGTCGCGCTAAGCGAATTTCGTGGAGCGACTGAAAAGGATCCCCCCCGGAGCGCCCCGGCCTTCGTCAGTGACCACGACTGCCACCTCGGCCATTTGAGACATCGCCCCGCCGTTGCGCTATGATGCGCGCCGGTTCCGGGTGGTCGCGCCCGGAATCTCGACCAGGCTCCGGTGAGATGCCGGATAAATCAACAGGTTATACGCTCTCGGAGAGATCCTCATGAAACAGGAATTCAATCTGATTGCGGAACTTCGTGAAGACCAGGGGAAGGGTGCGAGCCGCCGCCTGCGTCGTCAGGGAAAGGTTCCCGCAATCATCTACGGCGGCGGTCGTCCGCCGCGCGCACTGGTGTTCGACCATAACAGGGTGCTGCACCAGCTCGACCAGGAAGCCTTCTACTCCAGTATTCTGACGATCAAGGTCGGCGACAAGAGTCAGGCCGCGATTCTGAAGGACGTCCAGCGCCACCCGGCCAGGCGGCAGATCTTGCACATGGACATCCAGCGCGTCGTCGAGGACGAGAAGATTCGCATGCACGTGCCGATCCATATCGTCGGCGAACAGCAGGCGCCGGGTGTGAAGCTCGCGGGCGGCACGGTCATGCGCCTGATCACCGACGTCGAAGTCAGTTGTCTGCCGCGAGACCTTCCGGAGTATTTCGAGGTCGATATTTCGCACCTCGAACTGGATGACATGCTGCACCTGTCGGACATCAAGGTTCCGGAAGGCGTGGAGATCACGCAGCTGACGTACGGTGAGGAACACGACCACGCGATCGTCTCGGTTCACGTCATCAAGGCCGCGGCGGTCGAGGAAGAAGCACCCGCGGTCGCGGCGGAACCAGGACTGGTGAAGCCCGAGGCTGCCGGGGAAGCGGCCGGCGAGAAGTCCGACGAAGACTGAGGCCCGTTTCCATACGGGAACGAGAAGGCCGCCGCTGGCGGCCTTTTTGTTACCGGGGAAAAGGGCACATGGCCGCCAATAAAACCCGATCAGGTTTCCGTATACCATTGAAATCCCATGGACACGCATCTCAGCATCATTGCCGGTCTCGGTAACCCGGACGACCGTTACGAACGGACCTTGCACAACGCCGGTTTCTGGTTTGCGGATACCGTTGCCGCAACGGATGCCGGACAGTTTCGTTTCGAGAAGAGATTCGATGCGGAGGTCTGCAAGATCACGCTTGCGGGCGGCGAGGTATGGCTTTTGAAGCCGCAGAGTTACATGAACCTGAGCGGCGGGCCGATCCGGGCGATGCTCGACTATTACCGGTTGCCGGCGGAAAAGCTGCTCGTGGCGCATGACGAGATCGACCTCCCGCCGGGCGTCGTTCGCCTGAAAAAAGGCGGCGGGCACGGCGGCCACAACGGCGTGCGCGACACGATCAGGCACTGCGGCAACGATTTCATGCGTTTGCGCCTCGGCGTCGGACATCCGGGCACGAAAGACCAGGTCACGGGCTACGTACTGAAGCAGGGCCCGGCGGACGTTGATGCTGCCGTGAGAGATGCCATCGGCGAGGCCGTTGCTATATTGCCGCTGCTTGCGGAAAAGGGACTCGAAATCGCCATGAACCGGCTGCATACCCGCGCCAACAGCAACAATAACGGCAACGACGAAAATGGCGATTAAATGCGGCATCGTCGGCTTGCCCAATGTCGGCAAGTCGACTCTTTTCAATGCGCTTACGGCGGCCGGGATTGCTGCGGAGAACTATCCGTTTTGCACCATCGAGCCGAACGTTGGCGTCGTAGCGGTGCCGGATCCCAGGCTGGAAATCTTAAGCGCAATCGTCAAACCGCAGAAAACGATTCCGACGACCATGGAGTTCGTGGATATCGCGGGCCTCGTGGCGGGCGCATCGAAAGGCGAGGGGCTGGGCAACCAGTTTCTCGCCAACATACGCGAGACGAATGCGATTGCGCACGTCGTGCGCTGTTTCGAAAACGACGATGTCACGCACGTAGCCGGCGCCATCGATCCGGCCGACGACATCGAGACGATCAATACAGAGCTCGCGCTAGCGGACTTGGAGTCCGTGGAAAAGCAGCTCTACAAAGCCGAGCGCAATGCCAAGACCAACGAAAAATCCGCTGTCGCCAATCGCGATGCACTCCGCAAGGTCAAACAGCAACTGGACCAGGGTGCGCCGGTCCGCTCACTCGACTTGAGCGACAGCGAGCGATTGTATCTCGCGGATTTTCACCTGCTCACCGCGAAACCGGTGATGTACATCGCGAACGTCGATGAAGGGGGATTCGAGAACAATCCGCACCTCGACGCCGTGCAGAAGGTTGCGGAAAGCGAAGGCTCGGTGGTCGTGCCGATCTGTGCGGCAATCGAGGCGGAAATCGCGCAGCTCGACGATGCTGACAAGGCCGAGTTCCTGGCGGACCTCGGCGTCGACGAGCCCGGCCTCGACCGGGTGATACGCTGCGGCTACCGATTGCTCGGGCTGCAGACGTTCTTTACCGCCGGACCGAAAGAAGTGCGCGCGTGGACCACGCGCGTCGGCGCCACGGCACCGAAAGCTGCGGCCGAGATCCACACCGACTTCGAGAAAGGATTTATCCGCGCCGAGGTCATCGCATACGACGACTTCGTGACATTCAAGGGGGAGCAGGGCGCGAAGGAAGCAGGGCGGTTGCGGCTCGAAGGCAAGGAATACATCGTGCAGGAAGGCGACCTCATGCGCTTCCGTTTCAACGTCTGAGAGTTCGGAAGACTGAAACGATGAGGCGCAACGGAGCAGGTTTCTTCCCGGCGCGGGCGGGCGCCCGAAGCTTCGCGGCCCTCATCCTCATCGCCGCGGGGTTGCCACTCGCATCACACGCGCAGGCGCTTTCGACCGCTGTGCCGTGGTCGGATGCTCGGCAACTCGTGCTCGTCATTACACCCGAATGGAATGCCAGTACGGGGACTTTGCGCACGTTCTCGCGATCTGAGGACGGATGGGAAAGCGCAACCACCGCGCTACCGGTTGTCATCGGCCGGGCGGGCGCGGCATGGGGTGGCGGCCTCCATCCGTCACAAGCCACCGGTCCGCGGAAACAGGAAGGCGATGGCCGCAGTCCCGCCGGCGTGTTCACCCTCGGTGTCGCATTCGGTTACGCGAACTCGGCGGACAGCCGCTTGCCGTACGCACCGATGGACGCCAACGACTATTGCATCGACGTTACCGGCTCGCCCCTGTACAACCAGATCGTCGATGCGGGCGACGTTGGCGCCGACGCCGTTGCCGGCTCCACCGAACCTATGCGCCGCGACCTGCACCTCGACGGCGACCAGCTCTACAAACTCGGCTTCGTCATCGAACACAATCCGGGCAACGAAGCGGGCCTCGGAAGCTGCATCTTTGCCCACCTCTGGAAGGCCGCCGATGCCGCGACCACCGGTTGCACTGCGATGGCAGAAGCGGACATGCAGAAACTCCTCGCATGGCTAATTCCCGACGCCGACCCGGTCTTCGTCTTGCTGCCGCAACAGCAATACGATCGCCTGCAAATTGCGTGGAATCTGCCACGATTTACTGGAGAGCCGCTGTAGGAGCCCGCACCGCGGGCGACCGCAACGGCGGCCCCGCATCGAGTTTTCTAATGCCACGCCCGCTGGCTAGACTCCACCCGATAGAGAACATAATCGCGAAGCGCCCTCGCTTTTGCATGGTCGATGTAGGGAATCTTTATCGCGGAGCCCCCGGCGAGAAAGATACGCACGGTTGCGAGATCCTTGCGTCTCTGGAACGGAGACTGTGCAACACTCACGCGCTGCACCTTGCGGTGCAGCCAGGCGACAACACGGTAGCCAACAAGGCCGCTGCGGAATGCCAAGCCGTCTTCTCCGTACATCACGCCATAGCGCCGGTACTTCTGCTGGACGACGAATGCACACAGAGGAAGCCAGAGCAGGGCAAGGAGAGCGGCTGCGCCGGCCCCAGGCCACAGTGCCGCCACCGCTACCGCGGCAGGCAGCACGCCGGCCATGCCGATGCGGGATCGCACGTACTGCCGAGAAATGCTCTCGAACGAAGCCGCCAGCGGATCCAGGGTGAGGTCGGCGAATTCCTCCCGGAGGAATTCCCCTTTCAACTCGGCCAGCTTTTCCGCGGTGCAGATCGGCACGATGAAGTCGGAGCGCCGCCCGCCCCGGGTGCTCGATGCCTGCCTTGCCCTGAGGCGAAAGCGTCGGAAAATTCTCAAGACCACGTGTTGGCTGGCGTGCAGCGACTGGACCTTCGTGCGATTGACGGAATGCTCGTGCCGCGTCAGCAGTCCGCCCGTCGACCGAAGCACGTCGTCGTCCGCGACCAGCTCGAAACGATGAAAACGAAGAAACGCGCCTGCGATCGAGATCGAGAACAACAGCAGCAGGATTCCCAGCACCAGCAGCAACCCGAACGAAATGCCCGACACGAGCCCGGTCTGGGCATTCGTCACGTATTCGATGATCGCGCTTTCCTCGACGAGCCTGTCGAACTCCCCCTCCATGTATTCGCTGAGGGGACCGAGCAGCACCAGTATCAGGAACACGCGATTGCTCGAAAGGCCGATGCGAACCATGTCGCCTGCCGTCAACCGAAGCAGGGTCCTCGAACGATCGGCGGGCACCGGACTTTCGTCGGCAATTTCGCTGTCGATGGCCCGTGACGGGCTGCGGCGAATCCGGTCACGCAGATCGCGCGCATGCTCGGTCCGTACGGCCGGAAGGTATCCTTCCTGGCCCGACGAGCCGGCCGTGTCGAAGCTCACGGTCAGGAGGTCGAGCATGCGAAATATGACGTTCTGCTGCGTGTTGACGGCCTGCACGCGCTCGAACTTGATGTCCAGTTGCCTCTTCTTGAACACGCCGTCGCGAATCAGCACCGAATTTTCCGCGATGCGATAGCGAAAGAACCAGTAGCGCAGGAAGGCGAGAACGACTGTGCCGATGACGAAGGCGCCGACGCCGACGATCAGCTTGTACTTGAGGTCGCCCTCGAACGCCACGAGGAACGCCGCGAGTGGAGCCAGCGACTGCACCGCGTTCTTCGCGATCGCCTGAACGATCTTGCCGATATAGAAGAGCACTGCGAACGGCGACGTTCGCTGCCAGCCGTCACTCGTGTTCAACGCTGCCCCCGGCCTTTTCGAGAATGAACAGGCGCAGGTGCTCGGCAACGTCGGCAGGCATGCCGTGGATTTTCAAGTCGCCGCCCGAACCGCCGGCGGTGAAGAGTTGCAGCCCGGCCTGCGCGAAGCGCCGGTCGAGCGGTGTGCTGCTCGTCTCGACGTGCTGCACGCGGTTGAACGGCACCGCCGTGACGGTCCGCCAGGCCACGCCCGACCGGTACAGGATGTCCTTGTCGCGAATCGCGTAGCCCTTCCGCGGCACGCTCACCAGCGGCCACAGCAAGTCAGCCAAGCCGATGACCAGCACCAGCGCCCAGGCCAGGCCGAACAGTCGGCGGTCGATCGGCAGCGGCATCATCTGCACAACGAGAACGCCAACGGCGATGGCGGCGGTGACCATGAGCGCCTGGAGCTGCAGCCGCCTGATGTAGCGGGCGTCGAGCTTTTGCCACTCCAGGTTATTCGCTGCCGGCAGCTCGTCCAGCGCAATCTCGGGATTTTCGAACATTCAGCGTCCCCGGCGAATTACGGGGCATTATACGGGCGGGGCTCAGCTTGACAGCAAGCGGAGCCCGTCGGACAATTTGCGGCCCTCTAGCGCCCTGTCCCCCGAATTGGTGATGTAGCTCAGCCGGTTAGAGCGACGGATTCATAATCCGTAGGTCGGTGGTTCAAGTCCACCCATCACCACCATCTAAGCTGCTGAACCAGCAGATCAAGTCTCCCGTAGGTCGCAATTTATGTCGGTTCTCACTGATGGCTTCGCGTCGACTGACTTTGCTGCGAGGGCGTAGACAAGATATCATTGACGCCAAGCGACGGCTCGCCCGCATGGCGGGGGCAACGAACGTCACCTAGTCATTCAAGACCGCGCGGACATGACGCCGCACAACATGGTTGAGGTTCTGGATCTGACGCACGTCCCGACACTCGTGTCGGGGATTGCTACCAGATTTGAAGGACCTCGCCATGGCCCTCGATCCCCAGTTCGACGCGTTCGCAGACAAGATCGCCGAACGCGTGATCTCACGCATATATAAGAGCCGCCCGCCTGTCGCGCCCGAGTGGTTGAACATGGCCCAGGCCGCGGCGTATCTCGGGTACACCACCGAGAAGGCGTTCCGCGACCGCTGCTCCAAACCAAGCGCGCCTCCCTCGCACAAGATCGGAAGACTCCGCCGCTTCAACCGTGGCGAACTCGACGCGTGGGTGCGCGGTGAGTGCTGATCCAGCACGTGTGGATCCGCAGGCGCAGGCGGCGCCGGTCGGTGACACGGAAGCGGCGGTAGCGTTCCTCGCGGCGTTCCACCCGGACCGCATCGTCTCGCTGACCGCCATCAATCCCGAGAAGAGGGGCATCGTCACTGAATCGTTCCAACCGGGCGAAGAACAGTTCGAAGGGGTGCGTCGCTTGTTAGAGAAGTGGAGCGGCAAGTGGAATATCTACTTCAGCGTGGCCGAGCCGCTGCGTCCGATGGACAAGAAGATGGAGCGCACGGACATCAAGGCCGTGCACTACCTGCACGTCGACATTGATCCTCGAGCAGGTGAAGACCTGCTCGAGGAACAACGCCGCGCGCTGGCGCTCTGCACCACGAACCTGCCTGAAGGTGTGCCGGTGCCGACGTTCGTCGTGTTCAGCGGCGGTGGTGCGCAGGCTTTCTGGCGACTCGAACAACCCATCGTCATCGACGGCGACCTGGAGAAGGCCGAGGACGCCAAGCTCTACAACGTGCAGCTCGAGCGGCTGTTCGGGGCCGACCACTGTCACAATATCGACCACATCATGCGCGTGCCCGGGACGGTCAACATTCCCGACGCGAAGAAGCGGAAGAAGGGACGCGTACCCGCGCTTGCGAAGCTGGTCTCCGCTCCGAACTACACGCATCCGAACAGAAATTTCACGAAGGCCGAGCCCAGGAGAGACGATCCCACCAAGGCGTTTCCCTCCGCCGCCAGCGTCCTCCTGGGCGAGGCCACCAGAATCAGTTCCGTGGACGACCTCGATCCCTGGAACGTGCCGGACCGCGTGCGCGTGGTCATCGTCCAAGGTCGCGACCCGGACAACCCGAAGGAAGGCGATAACTCGCGCAGCGCCTGGCTGTTCGACGTGTGTTGCAACCTGCTTCGTGCGGCGGTGCCGGACGATGTGGTGTATTCAATCATCACTGACCCGGACTGGGCGATCAGCGAGTCGGTGGTCGAGAGAAAAGACTCCCACAGCTACGCGCTAAGAACCATCGCCCGGGCGCGAGAAGAAGTCGCCAAGGACGCGCCAGGCGAGTCGGACCCTGTGGCGTGGGTGAACGCGCGCTACTTCGCTGCACTGGAAGGAGGCGGTGTCAGTTTCTATCGCGAACCGGAACTGGCGATGATGAAGGCCGAAGCCTTCGCCTTCGAACTCGCACCGTACAAACAGGAGCGCGCTGAGCGAGACGACGACGGGAACGTCAAGAAGCAACTCGCGCCGGTCCCGTTCTACAAGATCTGGAAGGAATCGAAGCAGCGCCGCTACTACCAGTGCGGATTCGCGCTTGACCCTGTGAGGCAACACGCGGGCGCGTACAACCTTTGGCGCGGCTTCTCTGTAGATCCCGAGCCGGGAGACTGGTCGCAGCTGCGTGAGCACATCTTCGAGGTTCTCGCTGATGGGGATGAGACACACGGCGACTACATCCTGCGTTGGACGGCGTGGAAACTTCAGAACCCGGCGCTGCCGCCACGAACCGCGCTCGTGTTCAAGGGCGACGAGGGTGTCGGCAAGGGTGTCTTCTGCAACGCACTCGTTAGGATTTTTGGCGAGCACGGCATGCGCGTGCAGAACATGAAGCACGTCAGCGGCAACTTCAACGCGCATCTTCGGAATCGGTGCCTCTTGTTCGCCGACGAAGTGAGCGTTGCAAGACCCGAGGACGAAGGCGCCCTCAAGGGGCTGATAACGGAGAACACGATCCCTATCGAACGCAAGGGTAAGGACATCATCGAGGCGCCGTACCACCTCGGGGTGGTGATGGCGAGCAACAACAGCTACGTCATACCCGCCGGGGCTACCGCCAGGCGTTTCGCGGTCTTCGCAGTGTCCGGCAAGCGGCGCGGCGACAAGGAGTACTTCGCGCGTCTGTTCGCGAACCTGGGGCTCTCCGCACTGCTGCACGAGCTCGGCTCGATGGACCTCGGCGATTGGCACCCGGAGACGGCGAGGCCGGACACCGAAGAACTCTATCGGCAGAAAGAGCACCACATGGATCTGCTCGAACGATGGTGGTTCAACTGCCTGAGTGCGGGCGAGCTTCCAGAGTTCACGATCCAGCGCGGCAACCGGTTCGTGATCCCCGCCAAGCGCGTCGTCGAGCACATGCAGCGGGAGTACCGGCACGGGCTGAGCTTCAAGGCGGCCAGCCAGTTCATGCAGAAGGTCGGGCTGGTGTATTCGAGCACGGGGCGACCGAGAGGCTGCGTCCCGCCTGAGCTGAAGCGGGCGCGGGCGATCTGGGACGAGGTGTACTGGCCTGGCGGTTGGGACGACGTGGACCAGTGGAACTACCACGACGTGCTGCCAGATGCACTTGGGGATTGCCACTTGGGAGGTCGATTAACATGCTGATTACGAAGACGATTGCCACATTTGCCATATCTGCCAGGGCTTCGATTCCTGGGAGACGAGCTCAGGTTGGACGGGCGCGGCGGACATATCTTCTTCTTCTTCTTCTAAATGGTAGAAGTGGTAATAGTGGTGAGCGGCTATTCCAATCAATAACTTACGCGCTGCCACGACGCTGCCATATCCGCCACGTCACCAGTAGCGGGATCCCGAGCAACAGGTTGGGCTTCGTCGCCCCCGTCTGCACCCTGGCCGAACCTAAAAAGCCGACCGTTGATCAGCAACCACCCACCCCGGTAGCAGCAATATGAAACGAGATCAGCAGCATACGAGCACGAGCGACGCGTCTAGGTCGGTCGATATGTCGCCAAAGGCCCCCGAATCGGCCGGAATACAGGCCGGATCCCAAGGCGATCGAGCCGACGAGGCGCCCTCTGAGGCCACGAATCCCCGTTCGGATACCAGTACCAGGGCGAAGGGCAAGAAGCTCCGACTCGTGCGCCGAGACACGCCGGACAAGGCCGTACGGTTGACCAGGCGCGGCTACGACTTGATCCAGCAGGCCGCCGCCGACGGCGTCTCGAAGCAGACCATCGCCCATCGCCTGGGCGTGGCGGTCAAGACGTTCCGCGATCTCCTCGCCCGCGACGAGCAGGCGCAGGAATCTTTCGACCTGGGCAACGCCGCCAACGAGACCGAGCTCCGCGACCTGCTGATGGAGAAGGCCCGCGCGGGCAACGTGACGGCGGCCATCTACCTGACCAAGGCGCGGCACGGCTGGACGGAGGGCGAGGCGCCAGACCTGAGGCCGAACGTGATCATCAACCTACCTGGCGCTCTTTCGCCCGACCAGTACCTGAAGACCATCCGACAAGGAGCCATCGACCATGAAAGCGATTCTTGAGCAGAGGTACGACGACGTCAGCCAGATACCGGAGAAGTACCGGGACCTCTACGACATGAACACCGGCGAGCTATTCGACATCAGGGGAACGGTGCCCGAGGAGGAGGTGCAGAAACTCGTCCGCGAACTCGCCGACGAGCGCGCGGCGCACAAGCTTGCGAAGGCCAGGCTGGCCGACCTCGAGCAATGAGCGCCTTCGACGAGATAAAGCCGACCGCGCACCAGGCTTCCGTACTGTCCGTGCCCGAGCAGTACAACTTGCTTCTCGCTGGCGGTCGCGGCGGCGGCAAGTCCTACGGCGCGATCCTCGATCTTCTCCGCCACGTCGAGAAGTACGGAGCGAAGGCGCGCCCGCTCGTCATCCGCGAGAGTCACAAGTCGTTGGAGGAGATCGCCGACACGCTCGACACGATACTGAACCACGCATATCGCGGCGGCGTCCGGCACAACCGCGCCGACCACATCATTCGCCTGCCTAACGGCGCGAAGGTCGAGTTGGGCATTCTCGCTGAACCAAAACACTATCGGGCTTATCAAGGCCGCTCGTTTACTTACCTATTGATCGAGGAGGCCGGCGAAATAGTAAACAACAAGTGGATCGACCTCCTTCGCTCGAACCTCCGTGCACCGGACGGCATACCCCTCCGGGAAGTGCGTACCGCAAATCCCGGAGGGGTATCTCACGCACACATACACCAGAACTTCATCGCGCGCGCCCCCGCGTGGCAGCCGTACGATCTCGACGGAGAAATTTGGGTCAACTGCCCTAGTGTCTTCACCGACAACCCGCACGTCGACGGCGCCGCCTACGAGCGACGCCTCCGCGCGGCCTGCGGCGGCGACGAGGATTTGCTCCGGGCCTGGCTGACCGGCGACTGGAACATCGCGAGGGGCGCGTTCTTCGCGGGCTCGCTCGACGAGAAGATCCACATGCTGCCCGACAACTTCGCGCCGAAGCTCTGGCCGCAGTGGCGGCCGTACCTCGCGGGCGACTGGGGAAGCGCCGCGCCCGCCGTCGTGTACGTCGTGGGCCGGTGCCCGGGCGACGTGCAGGGCGTGGCGAAGGACAGCATCTGCCTGATCGACGAGCTCGCCACGTACGAGCCGGACGACCTCAACGCCGGGCTCCGCTGGCCGCCCGGGAAACTCGCGGAGGCGATGCAGGAGCTCTGCGGCAAGTGGGGCTTCCAGCCGAGGGGCGTCATGGACGACGCGGTCGGCATCGAGGACAACCTCCTCGAGTTCTTCCGAAAGGAATACAACATATTTCTCGACAAGCCCGAGAAGGGACGCATCACCGGCTGGGCGAAGATGCGCCAGGCGATGACGAACGCGAGCGAGCGAAACGGCGCGCCGGGATTCTTCGCGAGCGCGCGCTGCCGGTACTTCTGGCAGACCGTGCCTTTCCTGCCGCGCGATCCGAACAGACCGGAAGACGTTTTAACGACCGCGCCCGACCACGCCGCAGACGCGGCCCGCTACGCCGCGATGCACGAGGGCTGGCGCATCCGCAACTCATGCGGCACCACGATAGGAATGTTCTGAAACCAAGGAGACACAGATGGCCGTTCCAATAAACTTTCAACTCTCACCGGACTTCCATCCGCAGACGCTGAGGAGCGACAACACAGCGCTCCGCGACGGGATCGAATCCGCCTACACGGCCTGGGGGCGCGTCAAGAACACGCTTCAGGAACTGGAGTCCGCCGCCAAGGGCGACCGTCCGACGGTGCCGCAGCGGAAGATGACGCCGACCGACCAGGCCCGGCTCGACGCGTGGTCCGTCCGCACGTCGTCGCACCGCGCGGAGTTTGCGCGCAAGGCGCAGCCGATGATCGAGGGCGCCGGGACCAGGCTCGACCGGAGCCTCGTCTCGGCGCGCGCGCAGCGGCAGAAGCTGTCCGACGAGCTCGAACGCGACCTCGTGCCCTCGCCGACGACCGGCGCGCACCACGTCGAGATCCGAGCGACCGTGCGCGAGATGAAGAAGCCGCTGGACACGCTGATGACCGCGATCAACCAGGGCGACCGCGAGGTCGTCGCCGCGTGCGTGTCGGCGCCCGGCCTTGTCACCGGGCTCACCAACGAGCAGCGGGACCTCGTCAGGCAGACGGCGCTGAAACGCTGGTTCCCGGAGAAGGTCGAGGCGCTGAAGAATCTCGACTCGGATCTCGACCGTGCGCAGCGGATGCGCGACGCCTTCCTCGAGGACATGACGACGACGATGTCGGGCCTGGTCGACCAAGAGTCGCGGATCATCGCGAGGGGGTTGGGACGATGAGCACAGAACTTGAAAAGGTGCTTGCCGAGGTGGCCGGGATGCGGGGGTACATGCGTGGCAAGCTCGACGCGACGGCCTCGGATCTCCGCGAGGACCAGACGCTCCGCGAGCTGCTCCGCGTCCAGTCGTGGGTGAGGTCCGACGGCGCGATCACGTCGCTCGACAGGGTACCGGCCGGCTGGCCGGAGGGCGTGGACGGCGACGAGATCGTCAACGAGACGGTGGAGGCGCGGATGCGACCGCTGTACGAGGAGGGTGAGGCGGCCGCCCCCGCCGACAACGACAGCGCGTTCACACGCGCGTTCAGGAAGGGAGTCAACGATGCTTAGCAACCCGCAGCCGACGCCGAGACCGTCGGTCGACTCGATCACCCCGCCCGGGCGCGTAAGCCTGAGCAGGCAGACGACGTTCGTCACCGGGCGCGGCGACGTGAAGATCGCGGACGCCAAGATACCGGGGACCCGCAAGCACGTCGTGGCCACCCTGGGCGACGTTCGTGTCGTCGGCGGCAACGTGCAGGAGCCGGTCTCGCTCACGGAGCCTGACGACTTTTGCTTGCTGGAGTGGACTGGATACGATTGGACCGTGATCTACGGTCCGAGGAAACAGCGATGAGAGGATACACAAGCCTGAGGAGCAGCGTCGATAAGTACGACAGCGAGTACTACAGAGAACACCCGAGGATGGTGGAGTTGTCCCGCGCGCTCGACGAGCAGGCCATGCGCGACGCCGAGGACTGGGCGAGGGTGAAGGCCGAGGGCGAGGCCGCCGAGCGGAGGTGCTGCAGGGCGGCGTGCCGGCCGTTCGACCGCGCCCGCTGGCTGGCCGACTTCTGCCGCTGCAACGCCGGGAAGCACCCGGGCGCGCCGAGGACGGTGTGATGGACGACGAGGAATTCCTCAGGGGCGCGGGCGCGTACATCGACGACGACAACATCGCGGCGGCCCGGTCGGCCGTGGAGGGCGCGCCGGTGTTTCAGGCGTGCGCCGAGCACGGCGGGCGACCGAAGGTCGTCTATGCTTTCTTGGGCAGGTTAAAGCGGGCCGTGGTCGTGGGCGAACGCGTCACATCCGCCCTCGACTACGCGGATCCGTTCGAGGAGCCGTGCATCTACGACCCCGACGATTTCGAGGTCTGCGCGGCGTTCGCGATATTCAGGACGCTTGAGCGTCCACACGGCCGGCCGATGCTCGTGACGCGGCGCGCCCTGCTGCATTAAAAAAGCCCCCTCCCGCGCCGAGCAGGAGAGGGCTACGAGCGCGAGAGGCTATTCTGCTTTGTATCGCCCGTCGGGCGAGCGGTGGATGCGCTCGATCTTCGCGATGATGTCGCGGGCGTAGGTGCGGGAGATCTCCGGGTACAGCGCCTGAATCTCGTCCAGCGTGATCCCGGCGTCCTCCAGCGCGGATCGCACGACCGCGCGCTTCGGCATCTCTCTCAGTTCGTCGAGCGCCGTCTTTCGCGACTTCAGACGCTTGACCTTCGAGCCGGTCGCTCCGCGATAGATTCGCGTGAGTCTCGTCGTCGATAGTTCCATCACTGATCTCCTCGTTCATGTGCTTCATATTCCGCCGCGTACCCTCCAGCGAGTTCCGCCAACTGCGCGGGCGTCATGGTGGGGTCGTCGGCCATCGGGTCGTAGCCGACCTGTTGCTCGTACACCTGCCGCAGAAGCCACACGGCGTTGCGGGCCTTCGGTTCGTCGGGGGACTGCCTGATGATCTCGGCCAGGTAGGCCATGCGTGCGATGTCGTCCATCGTGGTGCTCCTTTTCTGCGCAGACGCAGATCGATTGAACTGCGTCTGCGTCACCAAGCACACGGCTATGCTGCATAACGCGTTGGCGCACGCTGCTGCGGTCGGTATACTTCCCCGCGGTCATGCTTACAGACATCTTCGCCACCAGGTACGCCGATGTCCCGATGTGGGACGAATTCAGAGACCGCGACCGTCGCTTCATCGTTCAGGGCTTCCGTCTGGTCAACGAGCGACTGTATCCACCCGAGGTGTCGGGCGGGAAGAGCGAGCAGAACGAAGCAAAATGGAAGTTGCTGCACGACAAGCTGAGCACAGAGCTCGGGCTGATCGAGTTATCACAGCGGTGGTATTCCTATCAGCGGCAGTACGGCGACAAATCATATCCGCAAACCGGATACTTTGACTGGAGTCGTGTCTGCAAGACGTATCTGCTAAAGGAGTACGCCAGCTCGTTCGACGCCGATGCGTTCATCAAGAAAAGGTTGAGCTTCTACGAACTGGCGCTTCGGGAAAAGGAAAGCGAGGTCAACGAAAAATGGGACCCGGCAACGCTAGCGGCCAAGAAGCTGGAAGCGCAGCTACTGGGTAAGCGCACGGATGCCGCAGGAATGCATGAGCACGCCCTTCGCGAAGCGCAGCGCAAATACTGGGATGATGTCGTCCACGAATTCAACACGAGGCTTCGTCAGGCGGGCTACAAACTTCACTACCACAACGGCTTCGTGCAAGTCTCCGAGGACGAGATAGTCGCTCGGCAGATCGAAGAGCCGTTCTGGACGCTCGTCGCCGATCCGAAGTGGAAGAACGTCGACACCGACATGAAGGAGGCTGTCGACCGACGCGACACGGGCGGCCGCGATCCAGCATGGTACGCCGCCAGGGCGCTGGAGAGCGCGATCAAGATTATTTCGCAGGACAAGGGCTGGACACGTGGTACAGAGAAGGGCGCAGCTCATTACATCGATAACCTGGTCAGCAGCAAGAACGGCCGTTACATCGACGTTTGGGAGTCGGAAAACCTAAAGCACTTCTTTGGCAATGTGCGAGCCGATCTAGGCCATGGTCCGGGAGCCGAACCCATGCCCGAACTGCGCGACCAGCAGACCAATTGGGCAATTGAGTTCTGCATGTCGTGGATCAGAAGCTTAATCAACCGGCGATAACATCCACAAGTCCTCTACGAGGAATGCCGTCATGTTGGACTGGCTTGCTCCATATGGTCAGGGTATAGCGTTAGGCGCGGCCATTATCGCCGCCTTCGGCGTCTTTCTGTCGAACCGACACGCAGGAAACGAGGCAACCCGCCATCGTGATGAGCTAATGACTAAGAACGGGGAGTTGCTAAGGCGCGCAGATGAGAATGCACGTCTGCAAAGTGAACTGCGATCGGCAGCTGAGAAAACGATTCGCCAGGTAACTGGCGAAGGAGGGCACGGATTTGTGGTTCCTTTTTTTACTCAGATATCGCCTGAGATAGTCAAAAGAGACGGCATAGTAATCCCTGATACTGTTCCTATTACGTTCGGCCTCCTCAATAATTCTGACGCACCCGTAATCGCCCCCGTTGTCCATATTTCACAACGCGTTCCCATCGGTGAAGGAATTGAAGGCTCCAACATGCAGATATTATTTAGCGGCCGGATCGGAGATGTATTTCCCCAAATGGGACCCACCATGATCAATGCAAAGAGCACAATAAAGAAGGCTCAGGACAATTGGTTCAACGTGGTCATATTTTCTAGAGCTGCAACCTTTTCGCAAAGCATCGTCGTGACATGGAACGGCGATCTATGGGTGAATGACTACGAGTTGCGTCAGCTAAAAGATACTGACCGAAACGTCGAGGAGAAGACGCTTCACTCTATCCGGGTTGACTTTCCATTTTTAGATGAGCGGCGCCAATAGCAGCCGATCCAGTATCGCCCGGCTAATCTCTACCCGCGCCTTTACGAACGCGCCGTGCAGCGCCTCGTAGCTGATGTACCGTGACGTGACCGACTGTCGCCGCGTGGTTCAGCAGGACGCCGACGGATACCCTTTGCTCCAGATGGAAGCAGGGCGGCGCTGATCCGCTCCTGTTCCGCGATCAAAGTTTCGAGCAGTATCGACCGCTGCCCGGCGTAGCCGTGGGTGACGTCCATCAGTTTGTGGTTGACCAGCAGTTTCAGGAACAGGCTGTCGACGTGGATCTTCTTCGCCACGGCCTGGTAGATGTTCCGTAGCTTGCCCGCAGGCACGGGCATCGACGACTCGCGGTACGAGTTCTGGCTCTTCATTCCGAAGAACACCCACTCGTCGTCGTAGCGGGCCGCTTCCATGTACTCGATCATCCGCCGCGACAGCACGAGCTCGAAGGCGCGCTTCTCGCCGCCCTTCGGATTCTCGATGAACGCGGTCCGACGCTCGGTGTCTACGTTCTTCCACTTGAGCCGGCACAGGGCGCCAGGGCGGGAGCCGGATAGGAGCAGCGTCGCGTGCAACGCGCGCTTGACCGGGTTCTCGATCTTGTCCAGCGCCGCCCAGAACTGCGGCAGCACGCCGTCTTCCAGCTCGTAGCGCCGCTCCTCGTTGAAGTTGACGAGCGCCGTCGGCGACATGCTGGGCAGGCCGTCGTAGCGCCTCCTCGCGTCGTTGTAGACGGTGCGCAGCGTCTGCATCGCGCGGTTCGCCATGTAAGGGCCGCGATCCGTCGTCTCCTGCTCGTGCCGTTCCGCGACGAGTTCGCGACCGGCGGCGGTGCTGGAGAGATTCTTGAGGGGGAGATCGAGGAAGTCCGGGAGCACGATGTCGAGAGCCTTGCTGTACGACCTGATCGTCTCCTTCGAGAGCTTCGCGCCGCGCCTCTTCGAGAACGACTCCCAAGCCTCCCGCAGCGTCACGTCGTGCGGCTTGTCGGTCTTCGTGTGTTCGCCGGCCTTGATACTGGCGATCAGCTTCCTCGCCTCGTTCCGGGCGTCGTCCGCCTCCATCAGCTCGACGTCGCCGATCTTCAGGCGGACGGTCTTCCTTCTCCCGAGAGCGTCTACGCAGTCGGCCTGGCACATGAACGTCTTGCAGGTCGATCCCTTGTTCATGTAGAAGCCGCGCAGCCTTGAGTCGCGGATCTGGACCTGTCTTCCTTGTGGCGCGAACCTGGCGTCGCGACAATACGCGGTCGTGAGCTGGACTCTGCGTGCGTCCATATGTCGGTCTCCTCGGGGTGTTTTCCACTAGCTATGACGACTGAAGATAGCTTGAAGATAACTAGAACCTAAGGGAAAACAAACGGTTGCGGACGAACGAGTCAAGGTGAGGATGTCCCGAGATATCGAAACTTTGCTTCAAGTCCACCCATCACCACCATCGTAGAGAAGTCGTTTAGAATCAAGAAGTTGATGATAGTTATGGACGAATGGGAGTACAGACTGCGAGTACAGCGATCTACGCAGCTCGACGGTGAGTCCGCGATCTTGCGCGCTTTACCACGACGGGGTGTCACTCCGACTTCCCTATCGTCGGCCTGTCACTCCTTCCGCTCCTGACCTCCAGCACGGTTCGAGTTGGTCTTTCCGAAGCGGGCTATCGTCGTTAGATACTCAGGACTATGACGTCCGGTGAGCAGATAGGCAAAGATCGAAGGAACGTCTCGACGCAGCAACGAATAGTCATCGTGAAACAGGGGCGCATATGGATTAACACCTAAGCGACTAACAGGGTGTAGCGTCATGATGCGCTGGTCGTAAACAGCCTGAAAATAACGCTCGACGGGCTCAAGTCCGAAGGGCTCGTTGAACGACTGATGAAGCCAAGCGGCAGCATCTTTGGAGGTCGGTTCAACGATACCGGACTGTCGGAGTTCTCGGAGGACCATTTGAAACGATGCCTCCAGAGCTATGAAAGAGATAACAATGGCTTCTTCCCAAAACTCATAATGTCGAGTCAACATATCGGCTTTAAGGAGCGCCCCTATACCTCTTAAGAAAAGATAGTCATCTGTGGAGATTCTTTCGAAGAACTCCGGCTGACGCGCAATCTCAAGGCATGATTTCTTGAAGAGGCTGTACTTCCCTTTCCGACACTCCAGAATAGCGCCTTCACCTATCATCATGTCAGGGCGATGTGATCGTTCAATAATGGAATCTTTAATGCGGGTAGCAATCCATGGTGACTCAAGATTGAGCTTTTCAGCATCAAGGCGCATCGAAAATCGATGAACGGGATAGAAGCACGTCCTCGGTCCATCTTCGCGCTCACACAGTAGGATCGACGCGAGTAGCTTAAGTTCTTGCGGCGTTGCCCAGTCCATTTCTGTATATGGCATATCCAGCTTGTACCAATCCCATGGTGCGCTCCACGTAGCCATAAACGTCAGGTCCGGCGCTCCCCAGTACAGTGCATTCGGGGCGGCTATCTTGCCTGCTGGATAGTGCCCGCGCGGATCGAACAATCGAATCGAGTACCCGGGATTGCGCCACACTTTGTGCATCGCTTCCCTTTCCACAAATGGAATCAGCGGAATCTTCTGACGACGACGCCAGTACAGTGCTCTTCTTGGGCTCATCTATCTTGCAAACTGATCGAACGCATATCTGTCAGCAGTGTAGCCGTCAGCCATGATTCTGTCTCCTGAGCTGCGCCCTGCGGGAATCTGGGTCGTGGATAGTTCCGGGGTATGGTGTCGCCGAATACGTGCGCTCGCCGTTCGGTCGTGGCTTGTCATTAGGCGAGTCCTCTCTTGCGCAAGCCGCGCCGGTGTAGCGCTTCCTGCTCAGGCGTGATGGGATGTTGGTCGGGATGTGTGTGCGGCAGGTCGGCAGCTTCAGCGTTCTTCCGGCGCACGTGCAGCGCCTCACAGGCAGGACCGCAGTAGCGGGTGTCGAGTGACACGACGCGGATGGTGACGCCACAGACGTCACACGGACACTTGATCATTGGTGTCTGGAGAGCACGGCGGGTGAATCCTTGCATGATCTCCTCGTATACTTGGGGTGAACAGTTGCTTGGGGGACAGTACGATGCCTAATGCGGACAACGACGACTGGCGTCAGGCAACGCCGCTCGGGACCTTACGCTTCGCCGAAGAGTATTGTCAGGTAGCAGAAGGCGGTCTTGAGAGACATCGGTCCCGCCTGCCAGAGAACCAACGGCATCACACGTTGGTGCCTTTCCCGATCTACTTCAACTACCTGCACAGCATCGAGTTGGCGTTAAAGGCTTACATGCTTCACACGGGGTCGGGCCTACAAGAGCTAAGACCTCCGGGCGGTGTCGGACACAACCTGAACGCTTCGCTCGGAGCCTGCATCGAGCGAAGTCTTCGCGACCACTGCCCGGAGCTATCCGACATGTTGATAGAGGTGATTACGGAGTCTGACGAGATGTACAAGAAGAAGGATTTTGAGTACATCCGACAGGGTGATGTAACGCTGCAGCACATCGATCAGATCGCACTGGCTGCCAATGCCCTACTCAGCGGCTTGCGCACGTTACAGATGCTTCCGGTAAGACCGGACCAGCAACCGGTGCTCTGATCGGCGCTCGTTGGGCACGACACATGGCCTCCCTCGGGTGTATGGTGTGAGGGTGGCTTGACTGGGGGTACAACAATGAAAATAAGTTACCTGATCGCCCTGATCCCGTTGTTGCTTGCTGCGCCCGGCGTGACGTACGCCGCGACGGATGCGGACATCGACAAGCTGACCACCTACGCCGTTATCCTCGGTCGTGGTGTGGCCTGTGGGGCGGATGTTGCAACAGCCTCTGAACGGGTTGGGCGTTGGATGGATGCCAAGTTCCCTCCCGGCTCCAAAGATCAGCAGACATACCTTCCAATCTTCATGGCAGGTGTTCAGCATCATGCTCAGCAGCAACGTGATGGCAAGAGCCCTGATTCGTGCGGGGAGGTTCTACGAACGTTCAACCAGTTCCCGTGGCCCTGATTCCAGGCGTCACGGTAGTGGCGGCACGAGGCGCACTCGCGAGTGAATAGGTGCATTGGGGTTGATTTGAAGGGGATGTAAAGGTGCGACGACATAGTCTTGCGACATGCTTAGCAATCGCTGGCATGTCGACCATCAGCGGTGTTGCGGCAGACAATCTGCCCATTGACGAAGATAACGTCCTCACGATCTACACGATCGAGTGCTACGAAGGCGAGCTGGTTGGTGAAGAGTGTGTCGGGGGTTATTGGTTGACCAACCAGCCGATGAGGTACCGAGTGCTCGTTGACCAGCAGGTCGTGGTTTCTTGGTTTCCCGAGCTGCCGACGGTTCCCCCGGATAAACATACGAACTGCGCGGTTGCGTCTGTTGAGCGCTGGACATGCTGGTACCGAGACGGCAGTGGTGAGTTTGGTTTCCGTGAGGGCGAGTACTACGATGAGGCAGGCGAGACATTGGAGGAAATTGAACGACAGCGCCGTGCTTGGGGGCAGATTTACGTCGACGAAGAGCGATGGCTTGAGGTACAGGATCACGGCGAGGAGGCGATCCGAGAGCACCAGTCTGACCGTTGATCGGCCACTGGCAGTTCAGCTGAGAGCTGGACGGGATGTGAGCTGTTAGGGAGGTGCTCCGGGGAGGGCACCATCCCTGAGTCAGTCGAGCTGGAAGTCAGCCTGACCGTGGTGCAGTTAACGGACACAGGTCCCAATAGAGGTAGCCGCTTCTGAGAAACATGTCCACTAAGTCGGAGGAGGCTCCTATCAGGGGTCGGGTTTAAGCACACAAAGTCTCAGTAGAGATAGTTGTAATAGTCGGAATCTGATCTGACAAACAGCGTCAGATAGGATCGCGCCTTGAACTTCGGCTTTTCCCAAAAGCAGCCGGTCGACATTGTATCGAGCGACCTTCCGCGTTCGGCCAAAAGCGGTCAGCGCAGCGACTTGTTATCCGACGTTGGCAACAGATGAACGAACGAATGACTGGAAACCACCGTATGCCATCCGTTCAGCATCAAAACCTGAATTCGAAGATTTGATTAAATCCACCATTCTTGGGTCCGCCGCTACCTTTTTATTTACCAAATCACGTGCCTCACGAGACTCAAATTCCACCCATCCAAATACAATGGTTTCACCCTCGGTTGCGGCTAAGAGATCAGTGAATGAGCGCGTTCCCTCCAATAACAGGTCGTCGCCGGCATATTCCCTGTAATCGAGCGCGCCATGTTCCTTCCAAATTTCTGCAGCCGCCTCAACAAGACGCTTATAGTCGTCCAGGCGGTCATGCGAAATGGGTAAAACGAATCCGTCGATGTAGTTCGCCATGAGTGCCCCGACAGTTGTGGCTGGCTATAGTTTTCTCAGCCGGAAACTACTATTTCTCTTGCAATGCCTCAGCTTAACGCACTTATTCCGAACAAAATGCGAGGGCCCGCTTTGGGTCAGTGGCGGCCCTTCGCAACGAGGTAAATTTTAGCATCCTAGCGACTGCAATTGGGGGCAATTCGGTCGTACGGCAAATCAAGATCTGACGCTGTTCGTCAGATCAAGTACGGACTATCACAGATAGTCGCTTCTGAGAAACTATGTGCTTAAGTTCTCGCCACGGACCGGCCATCGTGTCGCCAGCCTTCCAGCTGACTTAGAGCTGCATCCAGAGCGGCCTTGAAGGTCTTCAACGCCCGCACTGACAGGCGTTCCCCTGCGTACGTGTCCAGATACTCAACCAGCCGGCAAGCCAACTTCGAGGTCTTCGTGTCCTCCCTCGGAGCACGCTTCTGAGGTGCCTCGACGGTCCACGTGCAGCCCGTCTCGGCGGGTCGTCCAACCGCTGAAAGCCTTACGCAGCAACGGTTTCAGCCTTACGGGAGTTACTATAGGGGGCTGTGAGATACCTTCAGTACAGACCCCCCCGGATATATCCCTATGAAGGTGGGGAGAGGTCAGGATACTGAAGCCAACTTCGAGCCATTGACAGTTACACCCACAGTTCCACCTGGGCTTGACCCACTTCAGTGGACAGATCACTGTCACACTGGAAGGAGTTAATT
>JBBDXW010000062.1:0-15967 GCA_040902105.1 Woeseia sp. | reverse complement strand
TTGCGATCCGCGAAGGCGGCCGCACGGTCGGCGCCGGCGTGGTGGCAAAGATTATTCAATAACGGTAACGGCTGACGGAACCCCGTACGAACGGACATTTTACGACCCCGGCAGTTGTCGACAGAGTGCGCTGAGCTGTCGGGTTGGCACATTCACTAACTAGGCCAGTAGCTCAATTGGCAGAGCGGCGGTCTCCAAAACCGCAGGTTGGGGGTTCGATTCCCTCCTGGCCTGCCATTTGAGCAAGAGGCCCTGCGGCCCGTGGCCCCAGGCATAGCTGGACTGAATTCGATTTTGATGAACGCACAGACGGAAGCGAGCGAATCCGGAGTCCTCGACGTACTGAAGCTGCTGATTGCGGCGGCTGTACTCACGGGCGGGCTGTTCGCTTATTACTGGTACCTGGACTGGTCGCAGCCGATCCGGGTCCTGCTGGTTCTCGCCGGCACGATTGCAGGCGTCGGCATCGCGATGACCAGTACCCAGGGTCGCCGGCTGTGGGCTTTTATCCAGGGATCTCGCATCGAGATTCGCAAGGTTGTCTGGCCCACGAAGCAGGAGACGACACAAACGGCCATTGCTGTATTTGTATTCACGCTGATCCTGGCCATATTTTTCTGGGGCCTTGATTCATTTCTGCTTTGGCTGACGAGAACACTGGTCGGCTCGACAATTTGATTGACACGTCGATTGAAAGATCGATCGACACGAATCGACGCGGAATTTTAGAGGAAACAACAGGTGCCCCTACGCTGGTACATCGTCCACGCCTATTCCAACTTCGAACACAAGGTAAAGAGTTCGCTGGAAGAGCGCATTGCGCTGATGGGGCTTCAGGACAAGTTCGGTGAAATTCTCGTGCCGACCGAGGAAGTGGTTGAAATGAAAGAAGGGCAAAAACGGCGCAGCGAGCGCAAGTTTTTCCCCGGCTACGTCCTCGTGCAGATGGAGATGGACGACGAAACCTGGCACCTGGTGAAGGAAGTTCCAAAGGTGCTTGGCTTCATCGGCGGATCGAGCGATCGCCCCGCGCCGATCACGGAAAAGGAAGCGAACGCGATTTTGCAACGGGTCAAGGAAGGCGTCGACAAGCCGCGTCCGAAGGTGCTGTTCGAGCCGGGCGAGGTCGTCCGGGTAATCGACGGTCCGTTCAACGACTTCAGCGGCGTTGTCGAGAACGTGAACTACGAGAAGAGCCGGCTGCAGGTTGCCGTCCAGATCCTGGGACGCTCCACGCCGGTCGAACTCGACTTCGGCCAGGTAGAGAAGGGATAGAACGCAGCTAAGCATGAACGGGGAGCCCTGACCAGGCGTTGTACCCACGACAGGAAATACGACAGGGAGCCCTGGTTCGGCGTTTGGACCTGCGAGGAAAGACACATGGCAAAAAAAGTTACAGGCTATATAAAGCTGCAGGTCCCGGCGGGCCAGGCAAATCCAAGTCCGCCCGTAGGTCCTGCGCTGGGCCAGCACGGCGTGAACATCATGGAGTTCTGCAAGGCGTTTAACGCCACCACGCAGGGCACCGAGGCGGGGCTGCCGATACCGGTGGTCATCACGGTTTACAGCGACCGCAGTTTCACCTTCATTACGCGTACGCCGCCGGCAGCGGTGTTGTTGCGCAAAGCCGCCGGCGTCCCGAAAGGTTCGGGAACACCGAATACCACCAAGGTCGGCAAAGTGACGCGACAGCAGCTCGAGGCAATTGCCACCACAAAAGCGCCGGACCTGACGGCCGCCGACCTGGATGCCGCCGTCCGAACGATCGCAGGCACAGCCCGGAGCATGGGCCTCGACGTCGAGGGAGTGAACTGATGGCCAGGCTGACGAAACGCAGAAAGCTTGCCCGCGAGTCGATAAAACCGGATGCGTCCTATCCGCTTGACGAGGCGCTGGCGCTGGTCAAGCAGTTTGCAAGCGCGAAGTTTGCCGAGAGCGTGGACGTGTCGATCAACCTCGGTGTCGATCCGCGAAAATCGGAGCAGGTAGTCCGCGGTTCCACCGTGCTGCCGAACGGTACCGGGAAATCCGTGCGGGTCGCCGTATTCGCGCAGGGCGAAAACGCCGAAAAGGCGAAGGCGGCCGGCGCCGACATCGTCGGGTTCGAGGATCTCGCCGCGAAAGTAAAAGGCGGCGAGATGAATTTCGATGTCGTCATAGCAACGCCGGACGCCATGCGCGTCGTCGGGCAATTGGGACAGATTCTCGGCCCGCGCGGCCTGATGCCGAACCCGAAAGTCGGCACCGTGACCGCCGACGTGGAAGGCGCGGTGCGCAATGCGAAAGCAGGACAGGTGCGATATCGCACCGACAAGGCCGGGATCATCCATTGTCCGATCGGGCGCGCGGACTTTGAAGTTCCGGCATTGAAGGAAAACCTGGTGGCGTTGCTGGCGGACCTCAGGAAATCGAAGCCGTCGTCGTCGAAAGGGTCGTATTTGAAGAAGCTGACACTGTCCTCAACCATGGGACCCGGTGTGTCGGTCGACCAGGCAAGTATCGAGGAGTGATCAAAGTTTTGCCGCGCGGGCCTTGCGTTTGACAACGGCCGGCGCGGGAAATCGGACCGGTATTTTTCCGGTCCGCGTCAAAGACCGTAGGCGATTGGCTGAAAGGCCGGTCTTAATTGCGATGCGGCCTACGCAGATGGTGTTACCTGAGTCAGAACGATCTGGCGAAAGTCACCGTCCAGAAGGGTGATTCATGCGGATTTTCGGATCCGGTGATCGCCTGGAAACCAGGCAGAGAACGATTCTGCCCATGTGTGGCGTTAAGCCAGGAGAAATTCATGGCACTAAGACTCGACGACAAGAAGGTTTTTGTCAAAGAGGTAAACGCGGTCGCAGGTGACTCTCTCTCCGCGGTTGCAGCGGAATATCGAGGGTTGTCTGTCGCAGAAATGACGGCATTGCGCAAGGAAGCGCGTAATGCCGGCGTATACCTGCGTGTGGTCAAGAACACGCTGGCACGCCGGGCCGTTGAAGGCACCGAGTTCGAGTGTATGAAAGACACACTCAAAGGGCCGATCCTGCTCGCGTTTGCAAAAGACGATCCGGGCGCAGCTGCCAGGATAATCCAGAGTTTTGCCAAGCAGCACGAAGCCCTGAAAGCAATCTCGCTGTCTGCCGGCGGGCGGTTATTGCCAGCAAGCGATCTGGCGAAACTGGCGGAACTGCCCACGCTCGATCAGGCGCGCGCGATGCTGCTCAGGCTGATGATTGCGCCGATGACAAAGTTGGCGCGAACGCTGGCCGAGCCGCCCGCGATGCTTGCACGCGCCCTGGCGGCGCGCGCGAGCGAGGAGCAGGCGGCATAGGATCCGCTTGCTGCCGGCGATGGACAATGGTCGCTGCACTGGTCTTGTTGAAATTTTTGTATCTGATTCAGAAATAAATTGAGGGAAATTGAAATGACACTGTCTAACGTAGAGCTGCTCAAGGAATTGAGCGCAAAACCGATCATGGAAGTCGTCGAACTCGTCAAAATGCTTGAGGAAGAGTGGGGCGTATCCGCCGCTGCGCCGGTTGCGGTAGCCGCTGCGGGCCCGGGCGCCGGGGAGGCTGCGGCCGCTCAGGAAGAAAAGACCGAATTCGATGTGGTCATGACCAGCTTCGGCGCCAACAAGGTCGCCGTCATCAAAGCGGTCCGCACCATCACCGGCCTGGGTCTGAAAGAAGCCAAGGACGCGGTCGAAGGCGCGCCGTCGGTGATCAAGGAAGGCGCATCGAAAGCCGACGCCGAAAACTTCAAGAAGACGCTTGAAGAAGCCGGCGCCAGCGTAGAACTCAAGTAGACGCTCAAGTAGTAAAGATTGAAGCATCACCTCATGATGCGGGACCCCGGTCCGCGCTTTGCAAAGTCCAGGATGGACCTCATCAGAGCGGTAACCCGGCGTCCCACAGCAGGAAAGGCAGCCGGCGGATGAAAACCTCCGCATGGCTGCCTGTTCGTGCCCGTATGTTTTGCGTTCCCAAGCGAGGGTAATCCCGAATGGCCTACACGTTCACTGAGAAAAAGCGCATCCGCAAGAACTTCGGCAAACGGCCGACGATTCTCGAGGTGCCTTATCTGTTGTCGATTCAGCTCGATTCATATCGCAAGTTCTTGCAGGTCGACAAGGATGATGCGCAGCGCACCGACATCGGATTGCATGCAGCGTTCAAGACGGTGTTTCCGATCGTAAGCTATTCCGGCAATGCCGCGCTCGAGTACGTCAGCTATCGGCTGGGCGACCCGGTGTTCGATGTGAAGGAATGCCAGATGCGCGGGCTCACCTACGCGGCGCCTATTCGCGTCAAGGTCCGGCTGGTGATTTACGATAAGGAAGCAAGCGGCACTCCGAAGCCGGTCAAGGATATTCGCGAGCAGGAAGTCTATCTCGGCGAAATGCCGCTGATGACCGATCACGGCACGTTCGTGATCAACGGTACCGAGCGCGTGATCGTATCGCAGCTGCACCGGTCTCCGGGCGTGTTTTTCGACCATGACAAGGGCAAGACGCACTCTTCCGGCAAGCTCCTGTTCTCGGCCCGCATCATTCCATACCGCGGGTCGTGGCTCGACTTTGAATTCGATCCGAAAGATGCCGTGTTCGCTCGAATCGACCGTCGCAGAAAACTGCCGGTCACGATTATTCTGCGCGCGATCGGCCTCACGAATCAGGAGATACTCGACACCTTTTTCGAGACCAACGACTTCATTCTTTCGGCGAAAGAAATCCGTATGGGCCTCGTACCACAACGCCTGCGCGGCGAAACCGCGATTTTCGACATCAAGCTCGGTCGCAAACTCATTGTCGAGGAAGGCCGGCGCATCACCGCGAAGCATGTGCGCGAGATGGAACAGTCGCAGGTCGATACCCTGGTCGTGCCCCCGGAGTACCTGGAAGGCAAGATCCTCGCGCACGACGTCGTGGATGAAGAAACCGGCGAGTTGCTGGCGGCGGCGAACGATGAACTGACTGCGGAGCTGATCGGCTCGCTGATCGAGAAGGGCATCGCCAATATACGCACTCTCTATGTCAACGATCTCGATCGCGGACCGTACATTTCGAACACGCTCCGCATCGATCCGTCGACAACGCGCCTCGAGGCACTGGTCGAGATCTACCGCATGATGCGCCCCGGTGAGCCACCGACCAAGGAAGCGGCGGAGAACCTGTTCCAGAACCTGTTCTTCAATGGGGACCGCTACGACCTGTCGGCGGTAGGCCGCATGAAGTTCAACCGGCGCGTCGGTCGCGATACGTCGGAAGGCAGCGGTGTGCTCGACAACAACGACATTCTGGATGTCCTGAAAACCCTGATCGAAATCCGCAACGGTTACGGCACGGTGGATGACATCGATCACCTTGGCAATCGCCGCGTAAGAAGCGTCGGCGAAATGGCCGAGAACGCATTCCGCGTCGGCCTCGTCCGCGTGGAGCGCGCCGTCAAGGAGCGCCTGACCCAGGCAGAAACGGAAGGCCTGATGCCGCAGGAGATGATCAACGCGAAGCCGGTTGCCGCGGCCGTGAAGGAGTTTTTCGGCTCCAGCCAGCTGTCCCAGTTCATGGACCAGAACAACCCCTTGTCCGAGGTGACTCACAAGCGGCGCGTGTCGGCGCTTGGACCCGGTGGGTTGACGCGCGAGCGCGCGGGATTCGAAGTGCGCGACGTGCATCCGACGCACTACGGGCGCGTTTGCCCGATCGAGACTCCGGAAGGACCGAATATCGGCCTCATCAATTCGCTCGCGGTTTATGCGCGCACCAATGAGTACGGCTTCCTGGAGACCCCCTACCGTAAGGTCATCGACGGCAAGGCTACGATCGAGATCCAGTACCTGTCGGCGATCGAGGAGAGCCAGTTCGTGATTGCGCAGGCTAACGCCGAGCTCGACAAGACGGGCAAGTTCATGGAAGACCTGGTATCGGTTCGCCACAAGAACGAGTTTTCGCTGGCGGATCCGTCCACGATCGAGTTCATGGATGTATCGCCGCGGCAGATCGTATCGGTTGCCGCATCGCTGATTCCGTTCCTGGAGCACGACGATGCGAACCGCGCGCTGATGGGATCGAACATGCAACGCCAGGCGGTGCCGACGCTGCGTTCCGAGGCGCCGCTGGTCGGCACCGGCATGGAACGGGCGGTCGCGGTCGACTCCGGCGTCACGGTCGTCGCCAAGCGCGGCGGTATCGTCGACTCCGTCGATGCCTCGCGCATCGTGGTGCGGGTCAACGACGACGAAACCGTGGCCTCCGAGTCGGGTGTCGATATCTACAACCTGACGAAGTACACGCGCTCGAACCAGAATACCTGCATCAACCAGCGGCCGCTGGTGAAGGCCGGCGACCAGATTTCACGCGGTGACGTACTCGCCGACGGTCCTTCGACCAACATGGGCGAGCTGGCGCTCGGGCAGAATCTGCTGGTCGCGTTCATGCCGTGGAACGGCTACAACTTCGAGGACTCGATTCTCATTTCGGAGCGTGTGGTCAAGGAAGACCGCTTCACGACGATTCACATCGAGGAACTGTCCTGCGTCGCGCGCGACACGAAGCTCGGACCTGAAGACATTACGTCCGACATCCCGAACGTGGGCGACGCGGCTCTGGCGAAGCTCGACGAATCCGGAATCGCGTACATCGGCGCGGAAGTCAATGCAGGGGACATCCTGGTCGGCAAGGTCACGCCAAAGGGCGAGACCCAGTTGACGCCGGAAGAGAAACTGCTGCGCGCGATCTTCGGCGAAAAAGCGTCGGATGTTAAAGACACGTCGCTTCGTGTTCCGCCTGGAATGGACGGTACGGTGATCGACGTGCGCGTGTTCACCCGGGACGGCGTGGACAAGGATGCGCGCGCGCTGTCCATCGAGAAGTCCGAACTCGAAGGCGTCCGTAAGGACCTGGACGACACGCTGCGCATACTCGAAGAGGACATCTACGAGCGCATCGAACGGATGCTCACCGGCAAGGTTGCCGAGGGCGGGCCGAACAAACTGAAAGCCGGCAGCAAGATCACGAAGGCCTACCTCGACGAAGTGCCGCGCGACCAGTGGTTCGAGATTCGCATGAAAAACGATGAGGCAACCGAGCAGCTCGAACGAGCGGCCGAGCGACTGAAAACGCAACGCGCCGCATTCGACCGTCGTTACGACGAGAAAAAGGCGAAAATCACGGCGGGCGACGACCTCGCGCCGGGCGTACTCAAGATGGTCAAGGTCTACCTGGCCGTCAAACGGCGCATTCAGCCGGGCGACAAGATGGCCGGCCGGCACGGCAACAAGGGCGTGATTTCTACCATCGTGCCGATCGAGGACATGCCGTACCTGGCCGACGGAACGCCGGTCGATATCGTCCTGAACCCGCTCGGCGTGCCCTCGCGCATGAACGTGGGACAGGTGCTGGAAACGCATCTCGGCTGGGCCGCCAAGGGTCTCGGCCGCAAGATCGGCGCTATGCTCAAGGCTCAGGAATCGGTGGTTAAAATCCGCCAGTTCCTGGAAACGGTGTACAACAAGACCGGCGGCGGCGTTGTCGAAGACATCAAGTCACTCACCGATCAGGAAGTGCTCGAACTTGCCGGTAACCTGGTCAACGGCGTGCCGACGGCGACACCGGTATTCGACGGCGCCAACGAGGACGAGATCAAGGCGCTGTTGCAGCTTGCCGACCTGGCGGACAGCGGCCAGTCACAACTTTCCGACGGACGCACCGGCCAGCCCTTCGACCGGGAGGTTACGGTCGGCTACATGTACATGTTGAAACTCAATCACCTGGTTGACGACAAGATGCACGCCCGTTCGACCGGGCCTTACAGCCTCGTGACGCAGCAGCCGCTGGGCGGCAAGGCTCAGTTCGGCGGACAACGCTTCGGCGAAATGGAAGTCTGGGCGCTCGAAGCCTACGGCGCCGCCTACACGCTGCAGGAAATGCTGACGGTCAAGTCCGACGACGTGCAGGGCCGCACCAAGATGTACAAGAACATCGTGGACGGCGAGCACGAAATGGATGCCGGCATGCCCGAATCCTTCAACGTACTGGTCAAGGAAATCCGGTCGCTGGGAATCAACATTGAACTGGAAACAGACTGATGAAAGATCTTCTGAAACTATTCAAGTACCAGAATCCCGTCGACGATTTCGATGCGATCCGCATCGGGCTTGCGTCGCCGGACATGATCCGTTCGTGGTCGTTCGGCGAAGTGAAAAAGCCGGAAACGATCAACTATCGGACCTTCAAGCCGGAGCGAGACGGGCTTTTCTGCGCCAAGATATTCGGGCCGATCAAGGACTACGAATGCCTGTGCGGCAAATACAAGCGGCTGAAGCACCGCGGCGTCGTCTGTGAAAAATGCGGCGTCGAGGTAACCCAGACCAAGGTGCGCCGCGAACGCATGGCGCATATCGAGCTTGCGAGCCCCGTTGCTCACATCTGGTTCCTCAAATCGCTACCGTCACGGATCGGGCTGATGCTCGACATGACGCTTCGCGAAATCGAGCGCGTGCTGTATTTCGAGGCGTTCGTGGTGGTCGAGCCGGGCATGACGCCGCTCGAGCGCGGACAGCTGATGACGGACGAAATGTACCTCGAAGCGATCGAGCAGTACGGCGACGAGTTCGACGCCCGCATGGGCGCGGAAGCAGTGCGCGAGATGCTGTCGACAATCGATCTGCAGCGCGAAGTGCTGCAGGTTCGCGAGGACATCAACGGCACCCGTTCGGAAACCAAGATCAAGCGTCTGTCCAAGCGGCTTAAGCTGCTCGAGTCGTTCATCGAGTCGGGCAACAAGCCCGAGTGGATGGTATTGACCGTGCTGCCGGTATTGCCGCCGGACCTGCGCCCGCTGGTGCCGCTGGATGGCGGCCGCTTCGCGACTTCGGACCTGAACGACCTGTATCGCCGCGTCATCAACCGCAACAACCGCCTGCGCCGGCTGCTGGAACTCAATGCGCCGGACATCATCGTGCGCAACGAAAAGCGCATGCTGCAGGAGTCGGTCGACGCGCTGCTCGACAACGGGCGCCGCGGCCGCGCCATAACGGGCACGAACAAGCGGCCCCTGAAGTCGCTGGCCGACATGATCAAGGGCAAGCAAGGGCGCTTCCGCCAGAACCTGCTTGGCAAACGCGTCGATTACTCAGGCCGCTCGGTGATCGTGGTCGGCCCGACGCTCAAGCTGCATCAGTGCGGCCTGCCGAAGAAGATGGCGCTGGAACTCTTCAAGCCGTTCATTTTCTCGAAGCTGCAGCTGCGCGGCGAGGCTACGACCATCAAGGCCGCAAAGCGCCTGGTCGAGCGCGAGGGAGCGGAAGTCTGGGATATTCTCGAAGAGGTCATTCGCGAACACCCGGTCATGCTGAACCGCGCACCGACCCTGCACCGCCTGGGCATCCAGGCGTTCGAGCCGGTACTGATCGAAGGCAAGGCCATTCAATTGCACCCGCTCGTCTGCACGGCATTCAACGCAGACTTCGACGGCGACCAGATGGCGGTCCACGTGCCGCTCTCGATTGAAGCGCAGCTCGAAGCGCGCGCTTTGATGATGGCGTCGAACAACATCCTGTCGCCGGCGAACGGAGATCCGATCATCGTGCCGTCGCAGGACGTCGTGCTGGGTCTTTACTACATGACCCGGTCGAAGGTATTCGGCAAGGGCGAGGGCATGGTGTTCGCCAACATCGACGAAGCGCGCCGCGCCTACGACAACGGCTATGCCGAACTGCAGGCAAGGGTTAGAGTGCGCGTGCCGATGCACGACTCCAGCGCTGACGGCGAGACCGCGACGGTAACTCGCCTCGTGGACACCACGGTAGGACGCGCACTGTTGTCCAATCTGCTGCCGAAGGGATTGAGTTTCGACCTCGTTAACCGGGACATGACCAAGAAGGCGATTTCCAACGTCATCAATGCCTGTTACCGCAACCTGGGGCTTAAGAAGACCGTCGTATTCGCCGACCAGCTGATGTACACCGGATTTCGCTTTGCGACCATCGCCGGTATCTCTATCGGCGTGAACGACATGGTCGTACCCGATGAAAAGGAAGCGATCCTGTCCGTGGCCGAGACCGAAGTGAAGGAAATCCAGGACCAGTACGCGTCAGGCCTGGTAACGGAAGGCGAGCGCTACAACAAGGTGGTTGATATCTGGTCGCGTACGAACGACCAGGTCGCCAAAGCGATGATGGACAAACTCGGTTCCGAGACCGTCGTCGATGCGAGCGGCAAGACCGTCGACCAGGAATCGTTCAACTCGATCTACATGATGGCTGACTCCGGAGCGCGCGGTTCAGCGGCACAGATTCGCCAGCTTGCCGGCATGCGCGGCCTCATGGCGAAGCCGGACGGCTCCATCATCGAGACGCCCATCACCGCCAATTTCCGCGAAGGCCTTGACGTACTGCAGTACTTCATTTCGACGCACGGTGCGCGGAAAGGTCTGGCGGATACGGCCCTGAAGACCGCGAACTCCGGTTACCTTACGCGCCGGCTGGTCGACGTGGCGCAGGACCTCGTCGTGACGGAGGTGGACTGCCACACCAGGAACGGCGTCAGCATGTCGCCGCTGGTGGAAGGCGGCGACGTCGTCGAGCCGTTGCGCGAACGGGTGCTCGGCCGCGTTGTGGCCGAACCGGTGCTGATTCCGGGCACGGACAAGGTTGCTTTCGATGCCGGCGCGATGCTGGACGAAGCGAGCGTAGCGCGACTCGAGGAACTGTCGATCGACAACGTGCTGGTTCGCTCTCCGATCACCTGCGACGTCCGCTACGGTGTGTGCTCGCAGTGCTACGGCCGCGACCTGGCGCGCGGTCAGCGCATCAACATCGGCGAAGCCGTGGGTGTGATTGCCGCCCAGTCGATCGGCGAACCTGGTACCCAGCTCACGATGCGCACGTTTCACATCGGCGGTGCTGCGTCCCGATCCGCTGCCGTGAGCAACATCGAAATCAAGAGCAAGGGTGTTGTGAAGCTGAACAACATCAAGACCGTGCATCACCAGAAGGGCTACCTGATTGCGGTGTCGCGATCCGGAGAGATTTCGGTGATCAACGAGCACGGTCGTGAGCGTGAACGTTACAAGGTTCCGTACGGCGCGACCATTACGGTCGCGGACGGCGCGTCTGTGCAGCAGGGCCAGGTCGTAGCAACCTGGGACCCGCACACTCACCCGGTCGTAACGGAAGTGGGCGGCTACCTGCACTTCGAGGACTTCGTCGACGGTGTGACGGTCACGGAACAGATCGACGAGTTCACCGGACTTAGCAGCGTGGTCGTGCTGGATCCGAAACAGCGAGGCACTTCAGGGCGAGACCTGCGCCCGATGCTGAAGCTGGTCGACGATGCGGAAAAGGAAGTCTGTTTCGCGAATACCGATATTCCGGCCGTTTACGCGTTGCCGGCGGGTGCGATTGTCAGCATGAGCGACGGCGCCAAGGTGTCCATCGGCGACGTCATCGCGCGTATTCCGCAGGAATCGTCCAAGACCCGCGACATCACCGGCGGTTTGCCGCGAGTGGCCGACCTGTTCGAGGCCAGAAAGCCGAAAGACCCGGCGATCATGGCCGAATACACGGGAACGGTCAGCTTCGGCAAGGAAACAAAGGGCAAGCGGCGGCTCGTCATCACCGACGAGGCCGGCGAGAGCCATGAGGAACTGATTCCGAAGTGGCGCCACCTGAACGTTTTCGAGGGCGAGCAGGTGGTACGCGGTGAAGTCATTGCCGACGGCGAACCCAATCCGCACGACATCTTGCGTTTGCAAGGCGTCGAACCGCTGTCCGATTACCTTGTTCGTGAAATTCAGGACGTGTATCGGCTGCAAGGCGTGAAAATCAACGACAAGCACATCGAAGTGATCATCCGCCAGATGCTGCGGAAAGTGCTGGTCGCCGACCCGGGTGAAAGTACCTTCCTGCGTGGCGAGCAGATCGACAAGGCGCGTGGACTGGAAGTCTGCGAGCAGCTCAACGCCCAGGGCAAGGACCGGCTGACGGTCGAGCCGATATTGCTCGGCATTACCAAGGCGTCCCTGGCGACGGAGTCGTTCATTTCCGCGGCCTCCTTCCAGGAAACGACCCGGGTGCTTACTGAAGCCGCTGTCCGGGGCTTAAGGGACGACCTGCGGGGCCTCAAGGAAAACGTGATCGTCGGTCGCCTGATACCGGCCGGCACGGGCTTTGCGGAACATGCAGAACGGCGCCGGACGCGCGAGCAGGATCTCTCGGATCAACTGAGGGGCCTGGAATTGGCGACGGAAGCCAGAACCCGCAACCTCGAAGACGCAGAAGCAGACGAAGAAGCAGGCGCCGTCGAAGTGGAGGACGAGGCGACGGTTGTCGAGTCTGCGGCGGAGGCCCCCGACGTGGAAGTGGAGGAGGAACGCGAGGAGACAGCCACGTCGCAGCATTGATTGACCCATGAGCAGGACCGGCAACGGGAAAACCCCGAGTGCGCCGTGCTGCCCAGCACGGACACCCGGTGGCCATTCCACACCCGGTCGGCCGTCTTCCGGCGCTTCGGCGCCGGCTTGACACTCACGGCGGGGCATCCATACAATGCCCGCCCTTGCCTGACGGGCCTGCCCCGAACGGGCTTGACAATCGAAGACGAGAATGCGGTAAAAAGCTCGATAAATTAAGAGCTTGCCTGTCGCCTCCGTCGAACCCGCCAGCTGAATCGTACGAGTCGAATCGTACCAGGGTTCGGCAAGCGGGTGTGCGCGTATCATTCGGTGCGCAATTTTTTAATTGGTACTTGAAGACCTGAGAGAAAAAGGCCAATGGCCACAACCAATCAACTAGTACGGAATCCGCGCTCGCTGAAGCGTGCCAAAAGCGCAGTGCCAGCCCTGGAGGGGAGCCCGCAAAAGCGCGGCGTGTGCACTCGTGTCTACACGACGACCCCGAAGAAGCCGAACTCCGCGATGCGCAAGGTCGCGCGCGTGCGGTTGACGAACGGGTTCGAAGTCACCAGTTACATCGGTGGGGAAGGACACAATCTGCAGGAGCACTCGGTGGTCCTGATTCGCGGCGGCCGTGTAAAGGATCTGCCCGGCGTCCGCTATCACACGATACGCGGCACACTGGATTGCGCCGGCGTCGGCGATCGCAGGCAGGGCCGCTCCAAGTACGGTGCGAAGAGACCCAAATAACCGGGCGAATGGTCCATTAAGACATGGGACCATCCAAAGATTGTCGATCAAATTATTGAACTGTCCGAACTCCTGATTCACCGCGTTCCGGGCCGGCTGAAGGCGACTTCACGGTCCGGGCCATAAGAGACGAAACAGATGTCACGAAGAAGCCAGGCTCCAAAACGCACGATCCTGCCGGACCCGAAATTCAGCAGCGACCTGTTGGCCAAGTTCATGAACATGATCATGAACGACGGCAAGAAGTCGGTCGCGGAGCGGATAATTTACGGTGCGCTGGACCGGATATCGGAACGCCAGACGCACAGCGACGAGAAGGCACTGGAACTGCTGGAGCAGGCTCTTGAGAACGTCAAGCCGGCGGTCGAGGTCAAATCGCGACGAGTCGGCGGCGCAACCTACCAGGTGCCCGTGGAAGTGCGGCCGGCCCGGCGCCAGACGCTTGCGATGCGCTGGTTGATCGATGCCGCGCGCAACCGCAGCGAGAAATCAATGGCTTTCAGGCTCGCTCATGAACTGATGGATGCAGCCGACAATCGCGGCACGGCCGTGAAAAAGAAGGAAGACACGCACCGCATGGCAGAAGCAAACAAGGCTTTCTCCCACTACCGCTGGTAAGCGCTTCCTGACTGGAATTGATTAAGGAATTTTTCTGTGGCACGCACGACACCCATCGAACGCTATCGCAATATCGGCATCATGGCCCATATTGATGCAGGCAAAACGACCACCACCGAGCGCGTTCTGTTTTACACCGGTGTATCGCACAAGATGGGCGAGGTGCATGAGGGCGCGGCTGTCATGGACTGGATGGAACAGGAGCAGGAGCGCGGCATCACGATTACGTCGGCTGCGACCACCTGTTTCTGGAAGGGCATGGACAAGCAGTTCGAAGAACACCGCATCAACATCATCGATACGCCGGGGCACGTCGACTTCACAATCGAAGTCGAGCGCAGTCTGCGTGTGCTCGATGGTGCCGTCACGGTCCTCTGTTCCGTGGGTGGGGTCGAACCACAGACCGAGACAGTCTGGCGGCAGGGCAACAAGTACAAAGTTCCGCGCCTGATCTTCGTCAACAAGATGGATCGCGCCGGGGCGAACTTCCTGCGTGTTGTCAAGCAGGTCCGAGACCGATTGGGCGCCAATCCGGTACCGGTTCAGTTGCCGATCGGTGCGGAAGAAAATTTTGTCGGCGTCATCGACCTCATCACCATGAAAGCGATTTACTGGGACGATGCCAGCATGGGCATGACGTTCGAGCTTCGCGACATTCCGGCGGAAATGCACGCCGAAGCGGCCAGCTGGCGCGAGAAAATGGTCGAGGCGGCTGCGGAAGCCAATGAAGAGCTGCTGGAAAAGTTCCTGGGAGACGGTGAACTCAGCAACGACGAGATTCGTCAAGGTCTGAGGCATCGCTCGCTGTCCGGCGAAATCGTCGTGACGATGTGCGGTTCGGCGTTCAAGAACAAGGGCGTGCAGGCGATGCTCGACGGCGTCGTGCGTTACATGCCTTCACCGGCGGACGTGCCGCCGATCAAGGGCATACTCGACGACGGATCGGATGGTTTCCGTCATGCCGATGACAGCGAGCCGTTCTCCGCGCTTGCGTTCAAGATCGCAACCGACCCGTTCGTCGGCAACCTGACGTTCTTCCGGGTGTATTCGGGCGTTCTGAATTCGGGCGATACGATTTACAACCCGATCAAGAGCAAACGCGAGCGCATTGGTCGTATCCTGCAGATGCATTCGAACGACCGCAAGGAAATCAAGGAGGTACGCGCCGGCGATATCGCCGCCGCTGTGGGCCTCAAGGACGTCACCACCGGCGACACGCTGACCGACCCCAAGAACCTCATTACACTCGAAAAAATGGAGTTCCCCGAGCCGGTGATCGCGGTCGCGGTCGAGCCGAAGACCAAGGTCGACCAGGAGAAGATGGGCATCGCCCTGCAGAAGCTGGCGAAAGAGGATCCGTCGTTTCGCGTTCATACGGACGAGGAATCGGGACAGACCATCATCTCGGGCATGGGCGAGTTGCACCTCGACATCATCGTCGACCGCATGAAACGCGAATTCAAGGTTGAAGCGAACGTGGGCAAGCCGCAGGTGGCGTATCGCGAGACGATCCGCAAGACGGTCGAACAGGAAGGCAAGTTCGTCCGGCAGTCCGGCGGTCGTGGCCAGTATGGCCATGTGTACCTGCGCATCGAGCCGCAGGAGGCCGGCGCGGGATACGAATTCGTCAATGGAATCGTCGGCGGTGTCGTGCCGAAGGAATACATCGGCGCGGTCGACAAGGGCGTGCGGGACGCGATGGAAAACGGCGTGATCGCCGGTTATCCGGTTGTGGACGTGAAAGTGACGATTTACGACGGCTCCTATCACGACGTCGATTCGAGCGAAATGGCGTTCAAGATAGCGGGTTCGATGGCGTTCCGGGAGGGCGCGCAAAAGGCCAGTCCGGTACTGCTCGAACCGATCATGAAAGTCGAAGCCGTGACGCCCGAGGATTATTTCGGCGACGTCATGGGCGACCTCAATCGCCGGCGCGGCATGCCGCAGGGCATGGACGAGGCGCCCGCGGGCAAGATCATTCGCGCCGAGGTGCCGCTCTCGGAAATGTTCGGCTACGCCACCGACCTTCGATCCATGAGCCAGGGCCGGGCAACGTATTCGATGGAGTTCGAGAAGTACAGCGAAGTGCCGAACAACGTGGCCGAAAGCGTCATGAAGAAGGCGAGCTGAATTCACCCCAAGACCCAATAAGACTGGAAACGAGTATGTCGAAAGGAAAATATGAAAGAACGAAGCCGCATGTGAATGTTGGGACGATT
>JBBDXW010000061.1:0-16230 GCA_040902105.1 Woeseia sp. | reverse complement strand
ATGAGACCGGGGGCACTCCACTTTGCTGCCAGCCTGTCCAGTGAATGGGGTCCACTTCTCCTGGCGCTGGGGCTCAATACAGCCGGCGAGAAGGAGCTTCTGGGCCTGTGGATTGCCGAGCTGCAGGTGCTCACCGAGCTCAGGAACCGCGGCGTCGCCGACATCCTGATTGCCTGCGTCGATGGTCTCACCGGCTTTCCGGACGCTGTGGAGAGCGTCTTTCCGAAAGCGAAAATCCAGCTGTGCATCGTGCACATGATGCGCAACAGCCTGAATTTTGTTGCCTGGAAGGATCGCAAAATGGTGGCCGCCGATCTCAAGCGCATTTACGGATCAACCACTGTCGATGACGCCGAAGCCGACCTCGAGCTTTTCTGCGAAAAATGGGATGCCAAGTTCCCGTCCATCGGCCTGATGTGGCGCCGCCACTGGCCAAACCTGATCACGATTTTTGACTACCCACCGGAAATCCGCAAAGTGATCTACACCACTAACGCGATCGAATCGCTGAACAGCGTGATCCGTAAATCGGTCAGAAAACGAAAACTATTTCCGAGCGACACGGCCGCACTGAAAGTGGTGTATCTTTCAGCAATGGAGGCATCAAAACGTTGGAAGCGTCCGGTCAGAGACTGGAAAAATGCACTCAACCAGTTTGCCATTCAATACAACGGCGAATTGAATTTTCAATCATGAACTGGCGTTTACACAGTTAACTGCACAGACTCCTGGCGTAGGCTTGTTATCAAGGCTTTTCAAGCCGCCAGGGGCGCCCACTAAAAGATGCCCGCCTGGCCATTGGTGCTGTCATCATCAAGCACAAGCTGTGTTTGTCTGATCGCGAAACCGTGGCACAGATCCAGTTCCTTTCCAGGCATGAACGTAGTTCCATCCAGACATGGAAGACAGAAATGCCACACATCGCCATTCTCCCTGAATGTCTGGCCGTGTAACGAACAATGCCGGAAAATTCCCGGCATTGTTCATCCTGCTTGCTGATTTAGCCTCAGTCGCCCCATCTTTTTGTGAAGTGTATGCCGAGCTCTCGAGGCCGGTTGGTGAAATTCCGCTGCACGTGGGCCCGACCGTCCGCGACACTCGAAGCAGCCCACTCCGTCATTCCCGTTCCAATCGTGTAGATAGCTCGCTTATCGGTAATATTGTTGAGGAATACCGATACTTCCCAATCCTCGCCGCGAACCCCGACACGCATGTCAACGATCATGTATGACGGGTTTGTGAACTGCGGATTAGGATCCGTTTCACCAACAGGGTCGAGTTTGTTGACCGAGTCGCCCGAATATGACATCTGCACCCGTCCGAACGCCTCGGTACCGCCGCCGAACCATTGTCCCGGCTGGGTATAATCCACCCAGGCCGAGCCCTTAAAGTTCGGTGTGAGCGGTAGATCCAGTCCGGCCACCAGGTCGTTCTCGCCGTTCCCGTCCAGGTCCTTGGTTGTATCTGTCTGGGCCGTCTGGTATTCCCCATTCGCGCCAATAACCCAACGATCAGTAACCGCGTAGTCAAGTTCAACGTTAACACCGGTGATGTGTGCTTGACCCGCGTTCGCGATAATATTTTGATGTGGCTGGCCACAGACGCCTGCAATAGAGTCGCCTGGCGTCGGACACGGCTGCCGCGAGGGATCCACCACTCCAAGCTGATAGTCGTCCCATTTCATATAGTAATAGGTTGCATTCAGGCGACCCCTGCCACCACCAAACATCGACCGGTACCCGACTTCATAATTAACCATCTCGTCTGGCGCAAAGGCCGCCGGGAAAAATGGTTGGCCGCGAGTCTCATTCACCCCGCCCGGGCGTGCGCCAATGGTATACAGACCATAAACCATTTTGTTGTCACTGAGGTTGTAGGACAGGGAGATTAAGGGAATAAATTTCTTTTCCGTCGCGCTGTTAAGTGGCGGCGTTCCTCCGTTCGCGAGACGATACTCTCTGGTTACCGGATCGCCAATGTCGGGCTCACCGTTCAAGCCGATGTCTCCCGGATGGTCAACCCAGCGACGGTTGCCGTTGGTTCGCCTGAAGTACCGCCCACCCAGGGTCAGATCCCAGGCTTCGTTTATGTGCCAGGTGACTTGGCCAAAAACGGCCGTCTGTTCCCCGCTCGTGCTGGCCGCCCCATACCAATGCGAGGTAGCCTCCGGGTAGGTCGTTGGGGTGCCGTAGAGATTCGAGAAAAACATTTCCCAATATTGCAGCGAAACGGAATCCTGGTAAGTACTAATGCTGCCATCGCCGCCGGTGGTGGGGGCGTTAAACGGTGTCTTGTAAGCGGCGTTGCTGTCTTCGTAATAGGTTCCGACCAGGTAATCGAAGGTCTCGCCCTGACCGTTCAAACGAATCTCGGTCGTGAATTTGTCCTGCTCCTCGACCCAGTACTTGGTACTGAAAAAGTCCCCGCTCAAAGTTGGGGCGTGGCAATAAACTGGATACAGAACGACATTACCGGTCTCCGGATTAGTCCAGTAATAGGGTTTATCCGCCGCAGTGTAAGAAGAGTCATGGCAGTAATTCGCCGCCCAGTAGTGAGCATAGGTGGTGAGGTCAAGGCGATACTCGATATCGCGCTCGTAATAATTAACGGCCGCGACCAGTTGCCCGAAGCTCAGGTCACCATTGAGGACCAGGGAGTACATTTCGAAGTTATCTTTGCGATAATCATCGTTGAATCGAACCGTTTCCAGATCGCCAACGAACGGATCGTAGTCGTTGCCGGCACCCGCGTCGGTTCTCTGTGCCAGTGCGGTTGCACTCGCAGACCAGTCGTCGTTCATATTCCATGTCAGAATCACGCGCCCGCCCGAGATGTTCACTTCGTTCCAGTTCTCTTCCACGGCAGCAGAATTGTCCAGCGTGCCGAATCCTGTCGGATAGTGGCCGGCGCCGAGCAACGCAGAGGTATCCGGCGTATGGCCCAATACGTTGTCGATGAAGCCACCGTCACGATCGTGGAAGCCGACGACGCGCATGGCCAGCGTGTCCTCAACCAGCGGTATGTTGAATGTCAGCGAACCTCGATAACTTGCGTCACTATCCTTGCCAGTTCGAAGCTCACCGTCAGCAATCGCTTCGAAGACATTCATCTTGGGTTTGTTGGTGATGATGCGCAGGGTGCCGGCCTGTGCATCCGAGCCATAAACGGTTCCCTGTGGTCCGGACAGCGCCTCCACGCGTTCGATATCGGCCATGCGGATAGCCGGCTGGTTGCCGCTGCTCGTAACAGAAATCTCATCGAGATAGACAGACGATGTCGATTGTGAAATGAAGCCATCGCCGCCGGTACGGGCACCGCGGAAGACTACCGCGTTGGCGCTGCCATTAGCCCCTGGGTTACCGCCATACGTCACGACCGTTAGCGAGGGCACGAATCGCGAATAATCCTCCATGTCCTTGGCGCCCATTTTGGCCAGCGATTCCTGTGTGATGGCTTGGACAGAGGCAGGAATATCCTGCACGCTGGTGGTTTGTCGTTTGGTCGCGGTTACGATGATCTCTTCGAGTGGTTCGATTTCGTCCTGAGCCACCGCCGGTGCCCCAGGATACAATGCAGCTACTATCGAAGTCGCTAATGGACTCATCACTGGAACAGCGCTCAACACTTTGGCGCTGAATTGGTTTCGTTGTTGCTGCATAATTTCCCTCCCCGTGGAACTGCAAGGTTTGTGGCCTTTTCGCGCGATTGTACACTTGGCAATTCCAATCTGGAATACAAATTGGAATAGAGGTGGCCCCGGAAAATCGGAACGGCGCTATAAGTGGATTCACTACTGTGCGGTTAAAAATCAAGTAAATTCAATTGGTTGGAATTCATGTCATGTTCGGAACTGTACCTGACGTCGAGAAAGCCTGTGTTTTAAGGGATTTTCTCGAACAGGGTGAGCGAAAAGATCTGTAGCAAAGTGTAGAGCGAGGCATCCAGGTTGAGCTGCTTCTTGACGATGGCGACGAGCACGTACACCGACACAGGGGTCCAGATTTGTGTCTTCACCGCATTTTCTGAGTGCCATAGAATTTCTTGATGCGCAGGTGCTGCTTGATCCATTTGAAGAACTGCTCGACTTGCCAGCGCGCCTTGTACAAGGAACAGATGGTGGCAGCCGGCGGGCCAAACAAATTGAACAGGAACACGAGTGTCTTTCCCGACTCGATATCTTTGAAGCGTATACGCCGCAGATGGATGGGATAGTTTTGCTGACTGTAGAACCCGGACAGCATCACGGTCTGGTCGCAGATGATCCCTCGCGCCCGATCGCTCGATGTGGAATAAACGCGCCGCAGATCGGCGTTGGATTTTGCGCAAGTTACGAAGAAGGCGCCGGCCTGATGCAGCGTGAACAGCCGCTCGAAGTCCAGGTAGCCGCGGTCCATCACATAGATCGCCCCCGCTTCTCGAATCAGCAGGTCGAGCGCGTTGACGTCGTGCAGTTTTCCATCGGAAATGTGGATAAAGCTGGGAATGGCGCCTCGCAGGTCCAACAGCGTGTGCAGTTTGACTGCCGCCTTGGTAGTGCGAAACGGTGCCCATGGAAACAGTGCCAGGCAGAGATCGATCGTCGTGGCGTCCTAGGCATAGACTGTGTTCGACAGATCCAGTCCCAGGTCCTCTGTGGCATACAGCTTGCGCGCTTGCGCAATCAGTCGTTGTCGCTCGTTGGCATCGGCGAGCGTCACGCGCTTCACGGTCGAGCGAATTCCCATGTGGTAGAGCTTCGCGGCTTGCGCCGACAAGCAGACTTCGATATCGCGCAGGCTTTCGCGATAGGTCAATTGCGCAAACGCCAGGATACGAAAGTGTTCGGCACATGGAAGCGTGCGGACCCCATAATCTCCATCGTAGCGGGTGACGATCCGATGAAACGTTTTCCAGGGAAGGAAATCCATAAGCTGCGCAAACAGCGTCTTGCCAGTATTCATCCAATCCTCGCTGCGCCAAAGGCAGGAAAAGGCTGGATTTTGCCGCAACGGCGTTCAAATCGGGGACACCTGAAATTGAGCGTAAGGCACTGATAAAGTTGAAGAACTTCCTGGAAATTAGTTTCTTAACCGAACAGTAGTGATACGATACTGCCAATTATAGGTTATACGATGCCGATCCAGAGGGAGGCGGTTTCCAGGTTGGCCACCACGCCTTTCATCATATTTCCGCACAAAAAATCTACAAAATGATCAGGTAGTTGAAGCCAGGGGCCGGCATGCTTCGGGGCAGTCGTTACCACCTGTCCAAGGCAGCAACGGAGTCGGATCATGAACCAGTTTCGCTTAGCCACGCGGACCAGCGCTCTCGTGTTGGTCACCTCATTCATCGTCTCTGCCGCGCCGGCCGGCGCCGACGAGACCTACCCCTTCCGCGTCGCCTTCGAAGAAGTGCCCGGTGTCAAGCACCTGGTGTCCGGCGACTTGGCGCGGATGGCGAGTTCGTCACGCTGCGCATACCCTACCCGCTGGGCTTTTGTACCAAAGGGTTTGAAGGCCGCATCGATGATCGGGATATTGGCTGGAAGGACCGCGGCCTGTGGGTGCCCGAAGGCGACCGCACGCCATGGCTCAAGGAAGGGGGAAAGGGCTCGAAGCCGATCGTCGTGCACTTCCAGGTGCGGCCGGACCCGTTCGCGAAATAGTAACCCGCGGGATACGAGAATCGCTAAAGCGAGTCCCGGCAATCAGTGCACAAGCTGTAAGTTACCTTCGGCATTCGCTCTGTTTCGAGCAATGAGACCTCGCCGCTGTCACCCGGCGAGAGCCCGATAGTAATTTCACGGATCACGTCACGTGAATCGCAACGCATCGGCAGGCTGATGATCGCTGGCTACCTTCGGATCACCCGTGATACGGGCTCCTACAGGCGCCGATTCGTGGCTTGCAGGAGCCCGTATCACGGGCGATCAAAGATGCTCTCGTTGCAGCTCCGGGACTGACTGCAGCTCAGAAAATTTGCCCGAGAAAATCGGTCAAATGTCGCAACCCGGTTCACCCGAATCAGGTTTAGCAGCATCCCGGCCAGAGCGAAATTCCCGTCGACGGCAATTGCCTTTTCCCTGCGCTAAAGTTCCTTGGGGTTGGCGACATTGGCAACCGATGCAACTGCTGCGCAGCAAGTGACCTGGGCCGTTCCCCACGCGTCGTGCCAGGTCGTTGTTCGCCGCCGCTCGATCTGTTTGAATCGGCCGAACCGCAGTCAGGAAAACTTCATTCCAGTGTCAATCCAATTACCACGGCTCATCGTGACCTCGGTTGTGCGCGGCAGCCGGCAGGGAGAAAGTCATGGCGGCGTTTACTTGCTGGACTTGGACGCCCGTACCGGCCGCCAGACGGTGGACTGGAACACCGTCGAGATCGATTTCACAGGCCGCGGCGCCGACCGGGGCCTGCGCGGCATCGCCTTCGATGGCGACGACATCTATATTGCGGCGAGCGACGAGCTGTTCTGGTTCGACCGCGACTTCTCGATCAAGGGGTCGTACAAAAACCGCTACCTTAAACACTGCCACGAAATATGCCGCACAGAACGCAAGATATTTCTCACATCGACCGGATTCGACAGCCTTCTCGCATTCGACATGGACAGCCGGCGTTTCGATTGGGGATTCCATCTGCAGCAACGCTACGGCGCGTGGTCCGGTTTTGTTTTTGACCCGCGGTCGGATGTCGGACCGGCATCGAGCAACGAGTTTCACATCAACATGGTGCACGTCGATCAGGCGGGCATCTTCTTCAGCGGCTTGCGTACAAATGCGCTGCTGCACCTGAATAATGAGATGGTCGCGACCGTGTTCTGTACCCTGCCGACCGGCGTACACAATGCACAACCGTGGAAGGGCGGGGTGGTATTTAACGACACGGTCGCCGATTGCGTACGTTACGTCGGGCGCGACGGCCGGCAGCGGGCGTTTCCCATCAAGCGCTACAACGAGACGGAGATCACTTTCGCCGGCGTCGACGATTCGAAGACCGCCCGGCAGGCCTTCGGTCGCGGGCTATGCACTGCCGACGACCGGTTGGTTATCGGTGGATCCTCGCCCTCGACCGTCAGCGTCTACGACACAAAAACAGGAATGACGGTAGGCGCGGTGAACCTGACGATGGACATCCGCAACGCCATCCATGGCCTGGAGATCTGGCCGTACGAGGTCTGACGGCCGCCGCGATCTCAGGTTGATAAGCCAGCCCGTGAATAAAAACCGGGCATTGCCGGGCCTCCCCGCAGGCGAGGCCCGTGCGCTTAACTTTAGTCCCCCCAGCGCTTCATGTAGCGGATTCCGAACTCGCGCGGCCGATTAACAAACAGCGTCTGGTGATGCGCGCGTCCTTCTGCAGTCTGGGCCGCCGCCCATTCGAACAGGTCTGCCTGCACGGTATAGTTTGCGCGCTCATCCGCAAGGTTGTTGATGAACACGTCTACCTGCCAGTCGTCGCCGACGATTCCGGCGCGCAGGTCGCCGATCGTGTAGCCCTCGGAGCGGAATTGCGGGTTCGGTTCGGTCAAGCCTCTCGGTTCGAGGATGTTCAAATTGTCGCCGGTGTAGGACCACTGTGTGCGGACGAAAAACTCGTTGCGACCGAACAACTCTGTGGGTCGCCGATACTCTAGCCACGCCGAGCCCTTTGACTGCGGTACGAGCGGTAACCGCAGTCCTTTAACGAGGTCGTTTACGCCATCGCCATTAAGGTCGGCTTCCGTGTCGGTCTCGGCTTCCATCCTTTCGTAATTCAGCCCCAGCAGCCAGTTGTCGCCAAACGCATAGTCAAGCTCGAAGTTCGCACCGATGATGTGCGCATCGCCGGCGTTCGCAATCAGCACCTGCCACGGCTGGCCGCAAACGCCGGGAATATTGAACTCGGTCTCCGGCAGCAATGGATTGCCGTTTTCGTCCGGGCAGGGCGGGTCTGTGGGGTCGACGAGCTGCAGCTGGTAGTCGCTCCGGTCCATGCGGTATCCAATGACGTTGAATCGGCCCCTGCCTTCCCCGAAGGTCGACTTAAAGCCGACCTCGAAGTTATCCATGATGTCCGAGTCGTAAGCGTTGGGGAAAAACGGTTCGCCACGGCTCCGGTTCACGCTACCCTGTCGCGCACCTCGCGCGTACAGCGCATACACCATTTTGCTGTCATCGAGGTTATAGCTAAGGCTGACCTTGGGCACGAACTGATCTTCAGATCCCGTGCGGCCGGGCGGACGACCGGCATTCGCGAGCCGGTATTCCCGGTCTCCGGCCGTGGCGTCGGGTGCGCCGGAATAATTGGACCAGTACCATTCCCAGTAATTGAGGGAGATCGAATCCTGGTAGGTCAGCGTCGACGCATCGCCGCCGAGGGTGGGCGTGCCGAACGGCGATATCCAGGAGTCGGTGCTTTCCTCGTGGTACAGCCCGAGGATCCAATCAAGCGTTTCGCCCTGGCTCGTCAGCCGGATTTCGGCGGTGAGCTTGTCGTCCTTGGACGAGCCCCGGTAGCTGTTGTAAAAGTCCGAATCAACCTGTGGGCCATGGCAGTACACGGGCCACCACACGACATAACCCGTGTCCGGGTTGGTCCAGTAATACGGCAGGTCGGCGGCGGTATAAGAAGTGTCATGGCAATACTGCGCCGACCAGTAATGAGCGTAGGTCGTGATGTCCGTCAAATATTCGGTCGTGCGCTCATAGTAGGACACGGCGCCGACGAGTTGCGCGAACCCGAGATCGCCTGCGACCGTCAGCGAGCCCATGTTGAATTATTCTTCGCGCCACTCGTCATGGAAGCGCGCGACCTGCAAGTCACCGACGAACGGTTCGTAGTAATTGTCCGCGCCGGAGTCCGCGGTCTGGTGGTGATAGGACAGGGTGGTCGACCAGTTGTCGTTCATCTGCCACAGCACGTGCAAACGGCCACCAAATACGTCGGCGTCGTTCCAGCGCTCCTCGACGGAATCTGCGTTGTCGAGCGTGCCCCACTGGGCAGGCGCCTTGTTCACTCCATCGAGGCCGTACCAGTCGGCAGTGTGGCCGAATAGGTTGTCGATGAATCCGCCGTCGTGATCGTTATAACCGGCTATGCGCAGTGCAAGTCGGTCTTCGACGAGCGGCAGGTTGAAAACCAGCGAACCGCGATAGCTTGCATCGCTGTCGCTGCCTGCGCGCACCTCGCCGTCAAATACAGCTTCGAACTCGTTCAGCAATGGCTGGTTGGTGATAATGCGCAAAGTACCGGCCTGGGCGTCAGACCCGTAAAGCGTTCCTTGCGGACCTGAAAGTGCCTCAACCCGAGCGATGTCGACGGGCCGAATGTTCGGCTGGGTGCCGACCTGGGTGATCGAAATTTCATCGAGATAGACCGACGAGGTCGATTGTCCGAGGTAGCCGGCCCCGGTAATAGCGCCGCGGAAGACGACGGTACTGGAAGATGGTCCGTAATTGACCACGTTGATCGACGGCACGAAGCGCGCGTAATCCTCCATGCCCTTGGCGCCCATCGCCGCGAGGGACTTCTGGCTGATAGCCTGGATGGCGGAGGGAATGGTTTGCGCGGATTCACTGCGTTTGGGCGCGGTGACGACGATTTCTTCGAGCGCCCTCGCGCCGTCTGCTTCCCCATTGGCATCCTGGGCGATGGCGTAATGGCCCGGGTAAAGTGCGGCAGTTACAGCGGCAGCGACAGGCGAAACCGCCCCATTCGGCATGCGAAACATACTGTTGTCCTCCCCCATCGAGCGACGATTCGAAGGTTACCTAGGGCGCCCCCGTTTGCCCGGATTTATTGCAGACAAGCTTTAATGGCAAGAAACCTGTCCCGTTGCCGAAACGCAACGACGTCAGATTGCCAAATCTGGTTATTTAGGACTCGCCAACCGGTGGCGCTCGGTCGAGCAGGGGTTTCAGTATGTACAACAGCTCTTCGAGGTGCGGCTCGTAGTTACGCCAGATACCGACGGAACTGGCGTAAATCGGCCGACGAACCTGTTCCGAACTTGCCGTCTTTACCGCCCGCCGGGTCTGGTGAAAATGCAGGCAGTTTTCCTCGAACGGCAGGCCACAGAAATCCAATATCCGGCGCACCTGGCTCTCGAGATTGGCGACCACGTCCTCGTACTGCACATCGAGCAAGAAGCCGGGCAGGACGCGGTGCCAATGCTCCATCAATCGCTGGTATTGCAGATAGTATTCGCCGAGTTCCGTGAGGTCATAGGTGAACGGCTGGCCGCTGGCGAACAGCTGTTTGTAACTTCCCAGGCAGCTGTCCACCGGGTGTCGCCTGGCATTGATGATCTTCGCGTTGGGCAGGGCGAGCTTCAGGAGACCGGCAAATACGAAATTGTTCGGGTTCTTGTCGATAAAAAATGGCGCGCCGCTGCAATGCTTTTTCGTTCTTTCCAGGTAGTCGCGGCCGAGCCGCGCCCAGCCTTCGGGTTTGAGGCCCTTCAGCGTGTGCGGAAACTGTTCGTTCCTGCGACTGCGGAAGCCGCGCACGACTTTGGACAGGTCGCTCAGTTCATGCGTACCTTCGACCTGGCTGTGCGACGCGAGAATCTGCTCGATCAGGGTTGAACCGGAACGCGGCAGGCCGACAATGAAAACAGGCACCGGATGCGCCTCGGCGCCCGTCGCCTGTGAGAGGAGTGTCTCCTCGAAAAAGCCGATCACGCGGTCGTACGTGGCTTCGGTGTCCACCGGGTCGTAGGATTCATGTTTTCTGCGCAGCGTATTGCAACGCTTGAAGTTTGCGAACGCCGTATCGAAGTCTCCGCGGGCTTCGTATTCGAGACCGAGCGCATTGTGCAGCATGCACAAGTCTTCGTCCGGCAACGCTTTCGACCTGACCAGTGCTTCCATGGCCACCACTTCGTCCGGCTCAAACCGAAACGTCTTGAGATTGGCGAGGCTCCAGTACGCTTCGGCGTGTGTCGGTTTGGCGGCGATGCAGGCGCGGTACTGCGCAATGGCCTCCTGCTGCTCCCCGAGTGTTTTCAAGTGGTGTGCCATGCCGCACATCGCCGCTGCTTTTTGCGGCGCCAGTTCGAGCGTCCGCCGATAAGCGGCGACGGCTTCCTCGTGACGGCCGGCGACGCCGACGACCCCGGCATACACCATGTGCGACTCGGGTTTGTCGGGCTCGAGCGCCAATAATTGTTCAGCGCTCCTGGTTGCCTCGTCGTACTTTTCCTGTTCGCGTTGCGCGTCGACGAGGTCGACCCAGGCACGCCCGTAGTTCGGCGCAAGTGTCGTGGCGTGCAGCAGGAAGACTTCCGCTTCGTGGAACCGCTTGTTGAGCGAGGCGATGCCGGCCAGAAGTCGCGCCGCCTCGACGTGGTCGGGGTCCCGTTTCAGTATACCGCGATAAATGTCTTCCGCTTTGTTAACGTCGCCGGCCTGCTGCAGGGATTCGGCCTCGCGAATCTCCTGCTCGAACGCCATGTGTGTCCGGGGGGTCCGTTTGTCGCCAGCCGCGCCACCATTCAACGTATTCGCAACCTGCCTGGCCCTGTCGATCTTGGCCAGCGTCACCGGCCGGGCCGGGTCGAGTCGCAGCGCCTTTTCGTAGGCGTCGATTGCCCTGCCGGCACGGCCGCTTGCGAGCATCAGGTCGCCGTAGACGTCGTGCGCCGGGGCAAAGCCGGGAAATCGCCGCATGGCGGTCGTCGCATGGCGCTCGGCACTCTCGAATTGCCGCAGGGCCAGGTAAGCTTTGGCCGCCAGGCACATGAAGTTGGGGTCCTCAGGAAAGGACCGCAACGCGTCCTCGCAAAGGCTTGCCGCTCTGGCGTGCTCGCCGGCGCGAAGCTCCTGCAGTGCGTTCTCGAAGGACTGCCGTTGGTGAATGTGGTTCGTTTCCATTTGCTTTCAATCGACCGTGATTCCCGGAAATTGCAACACATCGCCGCTACCTCCGCCAGCCGGCCCGGGCTTGTGGGCGAAACGGGAACCCACTAACCTCGTTTGCTTCCGGCACTCTGCCGCGACTGGCGAGTAAGCAGACAACGATTGTGAACACTTACCTGCAAGCGGCGCGTACTCGCGATTTTTGCGTTTCGGCCGAGATCTTTCTCAAGCCGGAATCGAGCGCCACGACCATTGCCGCGCAGGCAAAGCTATTGAAAGATCATGTCGACGGCGTGCTTCTTACCGACAACCAGTTCGGGCAGCTGCACATGTCGACACTTGCTGCGGCCGCTCTGCTGATTGCCAACGGTGTCGACCCGATCATGCAATTGAGCTGCCGCAATCGTAACCGGATCGCACTGCTGAGCGACATGCTTGGCGCAGGCGGGCTGGGGGTAACCAGCCTGATGCTCGTAAAGGGCAATCACGTGCCGGACGGTTTCAACCCACGCCCCAAGGCGGTGCTCGATCTCGATGCGACGGAGTTGATCGCGACGGCGACGCGAATCCGTGTGGACGAAGGTATGCCCGTGTTGGCCGATTTCTATGTCGGCGGTATCGTAACGGCGCATCGACCGCAGCCGGACTGGACTCCACGCACCTTGCTGCGGAAGGTCGAAGCGGGCGCGCAGTTCATGATGACAAACGTTTGCATGGATGCCTCGATACTGAAGAGCTGGTTCAGGAAACTGGTCGCGGCGAAAATCCTGCGTCGCGTCAATATGATCGTATCAATAGCGATCCCGGAATCGGCGGAAGATGCCGTCTGGCTGCGCGAGAACCGGCCCAATTTCCAGATTCCGGATGCACTGATCCGACGTCTTGAGCAGTCGCGCGATGCGCAACAGGAAGGCGTTGCCATTGCCGCGGAACTGTTGGCGGATGTGGCGACCATTCCCGGTGTTTCCGGCGCGCATTTGCTGGCGACCCGCAACCTGGCCGCGATTCCGGCCGTTCTGGCCGCGGCCAGCATGGCGCGGGATATCGTATGACGCCGGCAAGCCGATCGCGGGCCGTCCGCGAGGTCGTGGAATCGGTGCTTGCCCTGGCGCAGGCGGACCGGCTCGATGAAGCTGAGACGCTGTGCCGGAATCACCTTGCCGCATCGGCCGACGACGTCAATCTCGTGGCAATGCTCGGCGCATTGCTGATTAGGAGGTGCCACTACACCGAAGCACAGAATTACCTCGAGCGGGCGATCGAACTGGAGCCGAAGTTTGCGAAGCCGCACGAGGATCTCGCTGCGCTGTACCTCACGACCGGGCGGCCGTCGGAAGCCATTGCGCGGTTCCAAACCGCGATCGCGCTCGATCCGCGCCAGGCATCCGCGTATTACGGACTGGCAACGGCTCTCGAGCGGAGCGGACGTGGCAAAGAAGCCGAAGTTGCGAGGAACCGCTTCCTGGCGCTCTCGCCCGGTGGCAAGGCGCTGGAGGAGGCTGCCAGGTTGCGGCTTGCCGGGCACATCGATCGGGCCGAGGCGATATGCGGCGAAATTCTCTCGAAGGAATCGCGCAACGTTAGCGCGCTGCGCTTGCTCGCAAAGATCTGCGCGGACTCGCAGCGCGATGCCGCCGCCGAGGGACTTCTTCGGCGCATCATGTCCATCGCGCCCGATTACCTGCTCGCGTACAAGGATTTGGCATGGCTTTTCCTGGAACGCAGCCGGTTTCCCGAAGCGGTCGCGATGCTGGAGAAGGCCGTCGCGCTCCGGCCGGACGCCGCGGACCTGCATCAGGCCCTGGCCGACACGCTGGCCATCGTCGGCCGGTCGGCGGATGCCCTGGCAGCCTATGACGGGGTCCTCGGGTTGCAGCCCGATAGTCCGCGTGCGCTGCTCGGCCGCGGACACATGTCGCGAATTCGGGCGGCGGGAGGAGTCCATTGCAGCCTACCGACGCTCTGCGACGGTTCGGCCGGATGTCGGTGACGCGTGGTGGTCGCTTGCGACCGTCCGGGGGCTCACGTTTACGGCGTCCGAACTTGCAACGATGCAGCAGCAGCTTGCCGCGGCGGAGCCGGGGTCCGATTCTGCCATCGCGTTGCAGTTCGCACCGGCCCGTGCCTGCGAGAAAGAGGGCGACTTTGACGGGGCATGGACCTGCTACGAGGCAGCGAATGCGGCCAAGCGACGCACGGTGGCCTACGACCCGGTCGAACTCGAAACCCAGCACGACGTTCGGCTTCGCGTGTTCGGTGAACGACTCCAACGCTTGAGCAGACCGGCAGGTCCCGACCGTCCGGTGAGACCGATCTTCATTACCGGCGTGCCGCGTTCAGGCTCGACGCTGATCGAGCAGATTCTCGCCTGCCATGGCGACGTTGAAGGCTGCGGCGAACTCCCCTACGTGATCATGCTGGCAGCGAGAACCGGCAAGAACGCAGACGGCGGTGCACCCGGTTCCGAGTTGATCGCCGAACTGTCAAGCGACGACTGGCTGGCGCTTGGCGACGAGTATCTCCAACATTCGCTCACGCACCGCAGCGGGAGCGCGCCCTGCTTCACCGACAAGATGCCGGCCAACTTCGGCCATCTCGGATTCATCCGCTTGATGTTGCCGGAGGCTGTCTTTATTGATGCGCGCCGCAACCCGCTCGATACCTGCGTCGCCAATTACCGCCAGCTGTTCGCGCAAGGCAAGAACCAGAGTTACGACCTGCTGGAACTCGGCGAGTATTACCTGGAGTACCTGCGCGTCATGCGGCACTGGGGTGAACTAATGCCAGGCCGCATCCTGACCGTGCATTACGAAGACGTCGCACGCAATCTCGAGGGTCAGGTCCGGCGCCTTCTAACGCACTGCGGGTTGCCGTTCGACGAGCGCTGCCTGCGCTTTCACGAGAACAGGCGGCAGGTCAACACGGCCAGCGCGGAGCAAGTGCGCGAACCGATCTATGAAGACGCAGTCGGCTACTGGAAACATTACGAGTCGAAGCTTGGCCAGTTACAGGAAATCCTCGCACCGGCGCTGTAACCTTGAATCCGAATTGCAGGTTTTCTTCGGTTCAAATCGATGAACTTACGTGGCGGCGATCGGTGCGGTACGCGTGATCCCGGCTACCTGTTCGCGTGGTACGTAGTCGAAGATGAACGTGATGCGATCCTCGCTGCCCTTGTTCATCACGGAATGCGTCAACTGGTTGTTGATCTCGTACGCCTGGCCGACCTTGAGCTGGTAGGGTTGACCGTCGATCATGAAGCGAACGCGGGGATTGGTCGAAATCGGCACGTGAATGCGGTGGCCGTGATGAAAAGACGGATGCCGGTCGACGTGCGGTGTGATCTTGCCGCCCGCAATGAGTTTCGCCGCCATCGCGCGGATGACCGTCCCGCCCGGCTCATAGTGCCGGCTGATAATGTCGTTCATGAGCGGTAGTGCTGCGTCTGCCAGCCGCGGCCAACCGGGCTCCTGCTTGACCACGATATCGGGCCAGCGGTCGATGTCGACGAATAACACGACGATCGACTGGGTCGCGTGGTGAACCTCGAAGGCCTCCTGCCGATAGTTATCCTCCTGCCACGCCTGCTCTTCCTGGGCGAGCACGGCGTCACGCAGGGCCGTGCTGTCGACGGCGCCGAGTTCGCGAAACGGAATGCCAATGTCCATAAGATCGCCGAAGACTAATTGAGTGCGGATTATATCGGGTTCCGGAAGCAGAATAGCCTTTTGACATTTCCGGGGGGCTGCACAGGTCGTAAGTCACGTGCTGTAGGAGCCCGCATCGCAGGCGATCTGGCGGTGATCTCCCGCGATGCGGGCTCCTACAGTTTCACGATCGGGCTTGTGCAGAGCATCCCTAGTCAAGTCGAAACAGGAACTCCTGCATACCGTTGCCAAGGAGCCTGGCGTGCTCAATTGATGATTGACGCTCAGCATCCACAACTCAGCATTGTCCGCCAGTGTCGACTGGCCGGTATTTCACGCTCGAGCTTTTACTACACGGCGGGCGGTGAAAGCGATCTGAACCTCGAACTGATGCGGCTGATCGACGAGCAGTTCCTGAGAACGCCGTGGTATGGCGCGCGCCAGATGGCGCGCCATCTGCGCCGTCAGGACTTCCCGGTTAATCGCAAGCGGATCAGGCGGTTGATGCGGAGAATCGGACTCACGGCGGTGGCGCCGGCATCCCGGCCACCCGGTGTACCCACATGAAAAGATTGGTTTCTGGATCGGTTACTATAATCACGAGCGGCCACATTCGAGTCTCGGCGACTTCACTCCGAATGAGGTCTATCGAGGAATTGAACCGCTCTCTCTGGCAGCTTGAAATATGAATGCAGATTCCACCTTAACTTTGGAGTGCCCCGAGGATCATGGACACCTCCAAGCCTCATTTTGAGGCCTGTTCAA
>JBBDXW010000060.1:0-16992 GCA_040902105.1 Woeseia sp. | reverse complement strand
GCTTCGCGAACTCGCTTTGTGGAACACCCCCGGACGGCACTCCTGCTCGTGCCAGGGATGAACGAATTCGACTTGTGCAGAGGTTCCCTGGCCAGTAAGTCAGTTACAAACCAAACAGACGAAAGCGTCTTCTTTGCGCAGCTACTGGATTTGTAGCATTCTGTCCATCCAAGCGGCGCGAGCTGGCGATTTTCAAGCGGTGTAAACCTTGTCCTTTCTCGTTCTCGTCAACCTGTTGATCTTTGGCGGCCTGATCGTCTTGCTGACGCGCCTTCGCGGACCGCGATTCTCGCTGGCCCAGCGGATTCTGGCGGGCCTGATCGCCGGGGTCGTTTTCGGCCTCGCGCTGCAGGTCACCCAGGCGAACACTCCGGCTTCGATCGAGGGCACGCTGCTGTGGACCAACGTGGTCGGCGAAGGCTACATCAACCTGCTCAAGATGATCATTATGCCGCTCGTCCTGGTTATGATGATCGCTGCCGTCGTTCGCATGCAGGAACTTGCGACGCTGGGGAAGATCGGCGGCATGGTGATCGGCATTCTGGTGGCGACAACAATGGTGGCGGCGCTGGTCGGCATCGCCATCGTCAACGTGTTCGGCCTGACGGCCGAGGGACTTACCGAAGGCGCGCGGGAACTTGCCCGGGCAGAGGCGCTGGTCGTACGCCAGGAAACGCTCGCGGATCTCACCTTTGCCGACATGCTCGTGCGCTTCATTCCGTCAAACGTGTTCGATGACCTGACCAACGCGCGCCCGACCTCGATCATAGCGGTCGTGATTTTCGGCATTCTGTTCGGCATCGCCGCCTTGCAGGTTGCGAAAGACGATCCGGAACGCGGCAGATCCATCAGCCGTTTCGTCGAAACGGCCCAGTCGATCATCATGAAGCTCGTGCGCATGGTGATAGCCTTGACACCCTACGGCATCCTGGCGCTGATGACCAAAGTGGTCGCGGGGTCCAGTCTGACGGACATCCTGAAACTGCTGACTTTTGTCGTTGCGTCCTATATTGCCATCGCAATCATGTTCGCCGTGCACGCGCTCTTGCTGAGCCTGAACGGTGTCAAAGTCTTCGACTACTTCAGGAAAGTCTGGCCGGTACTGACGTTCGCATTCACGTCGCGCAGCTCGGCCGCAACGATCCCCCTGAACGTGGAAACCCAGATCGACGAGTTGCAGGTACCGAGCCCCGTCGCGAATCTGTCGGCCACGTTCGGCGCGACGATCGGGCAGAACGGCTGTGCCGGCATCTATCCGGCGATGCTCGCCACCATGATTGCGCCGACCATGGGTGTCAACCCGCTCGACCCGGGTTTCATAGCAACCCTCGTGGGGGTCGTTGCGATCAGCTCGTTCGGCGTTGCCGGCGTTGGCGGCGGCGCGACATTCTCGGCGCTGATTGTGCTGCCTGCAATGGGTTTTCCTGTTACGCTCGCTGCCCTGCTGATTTCGATCGAGCCCCTCATCGACATGGCGAGAACCGCGCTGAACGTCAACGGCTCGATGACCTCGGGCGTTATTACCGGGCGCGTCCTGAAGCGTCTCTCCGATGATTTCGAGGAACGCGAACTCAAGAGCAGCCTCGTATAGTCTCAGGGAAACGGAGGGACTCCCTGGCGTGTTTAGCGGGACGCGCGTTTTTTTCTGCCCAGCTTGGCGAGGAGCGGCTGCAAATACTGTCCGGTAAAGGAATCCTCGTTGTCCGCGACCTCCTCGGGCGTGCCCGTGGCAATGATGCGACCGCCTCCGTCTCCCCCCTCGGGGCCGAGATCGACGACCCAGTCCGCCGTCTTGATAACGTCCAGGTTGTGCTCGATGACCACGACGGTGTTGCCTTTGTCCCGCAGCCGATGCAGCACCAGCAATAACTGCTCGATGTCGTGAAAATGCAGGCCGGTCGTGGGCTCATCCAGTATGTACAGCGTGCTGCCCGTGTCGCGCTTCGATAATTCCTTGGCGAGTTTGACGCGCTGTGCCTCGCCGCCCGAGAGCGTCGTGGCATTCTGCCCAAGCCGTATGTACGAAAGCCCGACGTCCATGAGCGTCTGAAGTTTCTTCGATACCACCGGCACGTTGCGGAAAAACTCCGACGCGTCCTCGACGGTCATGTCCAGCACTTCGTGGACATTCCTGCCCTTGTAGCGTATTTCCAGGGTTTCGCGGTTGTAGCGCTTGCCGCGGCAGACGTCGCAGGGCACGTATATGTCCGGGAGAAAGTGCATTTCGACTTTGATTACGCCGTCGCCCTGACAAGCCTCGCAACGGCCGCCTTTCACATTGAAGCTGAAACGTCCGGGCATATACCCGCGTGACCGGGCCTCCTGCGTGCCCGCGAACAACTCGCGTATCGGCGTGAACAGGCCGCTGTAGGTGGCCGGATTCGAGCGAGGCGTGCGGCCGATCGGGCTCTGGCTTATGTCGATGACACGATCGATCAGTTCCAGCCCGGAAATCCCGTCATGTGGCGCCGGGTTGCGGCTGGCGCGATTCAGTTCCTCGGCGACCGCCTTGTACAAGGTGTCGTTGACCAGCGTGGACTTGCCGGAACCTGAAACGCCGGTGACGCAGGTCATGAGACCGAGCGGAATCGAAACGTCGACCGATTTGAGATTGTTGCCGCGCGCGCCCGTGATTGTAAGCTGGCGCTCGCGGTCAATCGCCGTGCGTTGCGCGGGCAACGCGATCGAGCGCCTGCCGGACAGGTACTGACCGGTCAGCGACTGCGTGTTGCGTTTGATTGCGTCCGGGGTTCCGGCCGCCACGATGCGGCCTCCGTGCACGCCGGCGCCGGGCCCCAGATCGACGACGTGGTCGGCGGCAAGGATCGCCTCCTCGTCGTGTTCGACCACGATGACCGTATTGCCTATATCGCGAAGATGAAGCAGCGTGCCGAGCAGGCGCTTATTGTCGCGCTGGTGCAGTCCGATCGACGGCTCGTCGAGTATGTACATGACACCGACCAGCCCTGAACCGATCTGGCTCGCAAGCCGGATACGCTGCGCCTCGCCGCCCGATAGCGTCTCAGCGCTCCGGTTCAGCGACAGGTAGTCGAGACCCACATCGCTCAGGAATCCGAGACGCTCGTTGATCTCCTTGACGATCCTGACTGCGATTGTCGCGCGCCAGCCCTCGAGCGTGAGCGTCGCGAAGTACGCCCGCGCGTGCCCGACGGACAGATTGCTGACTTCCGGCAGCGAAAGGCCGGTTATGAACACGTTCCGCGCGGCGCGGTTAAGGCGGGTACCTTCGCATTCCGGACATGGCTGGCTGTTCAGGAAGCGGGTCAGTTCCTCGCGAACCGCCGACGATTCGGTTTCACGAAAGCGACGTTCCAGATTGGGAATGACGCCTTCAAATCGATGGCGCTGCTTGATTTCGAGACCGCGCGAGTTTGCGTAGTGGAACGCGATGCGCTCCTTGCCGCTGCCGTACAGAATGATGTTCCGGATACTGTCCGGCAGTTCGTTGAACGGCGTCTCGATGTCGAACTTGTAGTGGTTCGCCAGACTTTGAATCATCTGGAAGTAATAGGTGGTCTTGCGATCCCAGCCCCGAATTGCCCCACCGGCGAGCGATAAATCCTGGTTCACGACCACCCGCGCGGGATCGAAAAACTGCTTGACGCCAAGCCCGTCGCATCCGGGGCAGGCGCCGCTCGGGTTGTTGAACGAAAACAGCCGCGGCTCCAGTTCGGTCAGGCTGTAGCCGCAGATGTTGCATGCAAAACGGTCGGAAAACAGCAGTTCTTCTGCGGCCGGGTCTTCCATGAAGGCGATTCGCGCAACGCCGTCGGCCATGCGCAGGGCGGTTTCAAACGACTCCGCAAGGCGAACCCCGATGTCGGGCTTCACCTTGAAGCGATCGATCACCGCATCGATCGAATGCTTGCGACGCAAATCGAGCTTCGGCGGATCGTCGAGTTCGTAGACCTCGCCGTCGATGCGCGCGCGGATGAACCCCTGTGCCTGAAGGTCCTGCATGAGCTGGACGTGTTCTCCCTTGCGCTCCTGAACGACCGGGGCCAGCAGCATCAATCGCGTCCCCTCCGGCAGCGTGAGCAGCTGGTCGACCATCTGGCTGACCGTTTGTGCCTCGAGCGTAACGCCATGATCCGGGCAGCGGGGCGTTCCGACGCGCGCATACAGCAGGCGCAAATAGTCGTAAATCTCGGTAACCGTGCCGACCGTCGAGCGCGGATTGTGCGAAGTGGATTTCTGCTCGATCGAAATGGCTGGCGACAGGCCGTCGATATGGTCGACATCCGGCTTTTCCATCATCGAGAGAAATTGCCGGGCATATGCCGACAGCGATTCGACGTAGCGGCGCTGTCCTTCAGCGTAGATGGTATCGAAGGCGAGCGAGGATTTACCGGATCCAGACAATCCGGTAAACACAATCAGTTTATCGCGCGGCAAACTCAGGTCCAGATTCTTGAGGTTATGAGTTCGCGCGCCGCGGATGTCGATGTATTTCATAAAGGGTGTGCGGTGAGCGCAGGGCAACCTGTTAATATACGCCGCCGCTCAGGTCCGGCGCAAAGTCGGATTCGTCCGGAAACACTCCGGCGATCCGGCCGTGGTCCGGCCGGAAGAAAGAGCTGCCTGGGTGGTCATCTGGCGAAGCGCTGACGAATCAGTGCGTTATCCTTCAGCCGCGGCATTTTCGTCAACCGTTCACCGGTCGCCTGTAACGAAGGAGGCGGAAGAGGAATCGCGAGGCGCCGCCAGACCGAGCGAGATACTTTCGATTCCTCCGTTACAGGCCACGCAGGCATGAACACGCAACCGGCAAAATTTTTCGCGGCGATGCAGCCGCGCGAGCGTCGCGCGACCGCGATTGTTACGACCATCGCGATGATGCGTTTGTTCGCTCTTTTTGCGTTGTTACCGGTGATGGCCTTGTTTGCCGGCAGCCTGCCGGGGGCAACTCCGACATTAATCGGCGTCGCGGTCGGCGGCTACGGGCTCACCCAGGCGTTGTTGCAGATCCCGCTGGGGGCGTTGTCGGATCGCGTCGGCAGGGTGCCCGTAGTACTGCTGGGTCTGGCAATTTTTGCCTCCGGCAGCATACTCGCTGCCTCCAGCGAGACGATCTACGGTGTCATAGCCGGACGTCTGCTACAGGGTGCCGGCGCGGTTTCCGCAACCCTGACGGCGTTGCTGGCCGATGCCACAAGGACCGAGATCAGAACCCGGACCATGGCGCTTCTGGGCATCGGCATCGGCAGCACGTTTCTACTGGCCCTCGTTGCCGGACCCGCCATAGCCGCCGCCAGCGGCGTACGTTCGTTGTTCTGGCTGGGCGCGTGCCTCGCCTTCGTTGCGGCGTTCATGCTTCGTTTCTTGCCGGAGGGCATCGGACCAAAAGGGAATGTGCCCGTCGCGCCATTGCGTGCGGCGCTCAAGCTGCCCCTGATGCGCCTCGACCTCTGCATCTTTGTATTGCATGCGCTTCTGTCCGCAAGCTTCGTGGCGCTGCCGTTTTTGCTCCGCGGCGCCGCCGACGTGCCTGTCGCCGACCACTGGAAAATCTACGCCGCGGCGCTGATCGTGTCGCTAGCGGGCACGCTCCCGTTAATTCTTGCGGACGAGAGGCGCGGCAAGGCGCATACCGTCACGATCGCGGTACTGCTGTTGCTGCTCGGCCAGCTGCTGCTGGCCTTCGGCGGCGTTGCGGCGCTGCCCGTCATCGCGGGGCTGGCACTTTTCTTTGCCGGTTTCAATTTCCTCGAAGCCGGCCTGCCCGCGCGCCTGTCGATCCTCGCGGACGATCACGTCCGAGGCGCATCGCTGGGCGTCTTTTCGAGCGCGCAGTTCCTCGGCATTTTTGCAGGCGGCCTGACGGGTGGCTGGCTTCTGGACGGCAGGCCGCCGGCAAACGTATTTCTCTTCTGCTCGGTCGTGTGCGGACTCTGGCTTGTGGCCCAGCGACTTACCGCCTTGGGGAACGATGATCGACTTCAACCCTCCAATAAGGCATGAAACCGCCAGAAATCAGAGTGGCTTTTGCTCGTCCAGGCCCTACAATAAGCAGCCCTCGCAGACCAGGCCGTTGAGTTCGCCTGGCGTTGCGTCAGAAAAATCCAGAGGACCCAGAGGACAGTCTATGGCTCGCGGAGTCAACAAAGTAATCGTCATTGGCAATCTCGGACAGGACCCCGAGACGCGTTACATGCCGAGCGGCTCGGCGGTGACCAACCTTCGTATTGCAACTAACGAGTCCTGGAAAGACAAGCAGACGGGCGAACAGAAAGAGCACACCGAATGGCACAGTGTGGCCATGTTCGGCAAGGTCGCCGAAATTGCGGCCGAGTATCTGCGCAAGGGGTCGCAGGTCTACATCGAAGGCAAGCTCAGAACCCGCAAGTGGCAGGACAAACAGGGTAACGATCGCTACACCACGGAGATCGTCGCCAACGAAATGCAGATGCTGGGCGGCCGGTCCGGCGGTGGTGCGCCGGCAATGAGCGATTCCGGTGCCGACTCCGCACCGCAGCGTTCGTCGCCCGACGATTTCGATGACGACATACCGTTCTAGGTGCACTAGGGAACGGTCACCGCCGATAGTCGCGACAGAACGACTGTGACCCGCAAGCTGTACATAAAAACCTACGGCTGCCAGATGAACGAGTACGACTCGGTAAAGATGGCGGACGTTCTTCGCGCGTCGCACGGCTTCGAACTCACGGCCGTGCCTGAGGAAGCGGACCTGCTGCTGCTCAATACCTGTTCGATCCGGGAAAAGGCCCAGGAAAAGGTGTTTTCGGAGCTCGGACGCTGGCGCGCCTTGAAACTGGAGCGCCCGGAGCTCGTGATCGGCGTGGGCGGTTGCGTTGCCAGCCAGGAAGGCGAGGGCCTCGTCAGGCGTGCACCTTGCGTCGACTTGGTTTTCGGACCGCAGACGCTGCACCGCCTGCCCGATATGCTCGACGAAGCAAGGGCAAAGGGCCGCCCTGTCGTCGACATTTCGTTCCCGGAAATCGAAAAATTCGACTGCCTTCCGGAACCGCGCGCCGACGGTCCGACGGCTTTTGTCTCAGTCATGGAAGGCTGCAGCAAATACTGCAGCTTCTGCGTCGTTCCCTACACGCGCGGCGAGGAAATCAGCCGGCCGCTCGATGACGTCATCGCGGAAATCGTCTGCCTGGCCGGGCAGGGCGTGCGCGAAGTCAACCTGCTCGGGCAGAACGTCAACGCGTACCGCGGCGAGATGTTCGACGAGCACATTGCGGACCTCGCGACCCTCATCTACTACGTTGCCGCGATCGACGGCATCGATCGTATCCGCTTTACCACTTCGCATCCGGTCGAGTTCACGGACAGCCTGATACAGGCCTATGCCGAAGTGCCGGAACTTGCCAATTATCTGCATCTGCCGGTGCAGCACGGTTCCGATCGCGTACTCGCGCGCATGAAACGCGGGCACACGGCGATCGAGTACAAGCAGAAAATTCGCAAGTTGCGCGAAGTACGGCCCGACATTTCGCTGTCGACCGATATCATCGTGGGCTTTCCAGGCGAAACGGACGCCGATTTTGACGCAACGATGAAGCTGGTCTCCGAGCTTGGTTTTGACCAGTCGTTCAGCTTCATCTACAGCCCACGGCCCGGCACGCCGGCCGCGGGCTTCGCCGATGAAACACCGCCGGCGGTCAAGAAAAAACGCCTGCAGCTTCTGCAGGAGCGCATCAACGGCCAGGCGAGGGCGATCAGCGCCAACATGGTCGGGACGACCCAGCCCATCCTGGTCGAGCGCAGGTCGAAAAGGAACCCGAACCAGCTCGCCGGCCGCACCGAGAATAACCGCTGGGTGAATTTCGACGGCGATGAGTCCTGCCTGGGCCGGTTCATCGACGTCGTCATTACCGAAGCAATGCCGAACTCCCTGCGCGGCCGCCTGGCACCCCCCGCTGCGCGAGCCGCCGGCTGACCCGCCGGCGCGCGGGGAATGCGCAGCGACACCTCGATAAATACGCTTACGCGAAAGACTGGCACGGAGCGGGGTTGCTGCCCGGGAGTGTTCCACCGAGCGAGTTTCCCGTGTCTGAGCGAATGGAATACTCCCGGGCAGCGACCCCGCGGTCCAGAACCCGGCCGTCGTGCCGGTCTTTCGTGAAAACCCGAAAATGCGAAAATGCGAAATAGCGCTATTCCATGTCGCAAAACATCAAGGTAGTCTTGGACCTGACGATCTGATCCCCGCGTCGGGGATAGACGAAAGAGAGGTCGAACAACCCACCATTGAACGCTGTAGAAATATCTCAGGACATCGTCCTGGAACCCGCCGACAACAATCGCCTGGCCAACCTATGCGGACAGTTTGACGAGCACCTGCGACAGATAGAACGCCGCCTCAAGGTCGAAATCGCCAGCCGTGGAAACCGCTTCAGAATCACCGGACAGCCGGGCGCCGCCCAGCTGGGCTCCGACGTCATTCGTTCGCTTTTTAAGCTTACGGACAAGGAGCGCCTGGACCGCGAGCGGGTACACATGTGCCTGCAGGAGTCCGTGATGAGGGATGCTGAAATCTCGAATCAGACCCCGGAGAGCGGAAAGAACGGCTCGAATGGCGCCGAAAGCGGCAACAGTGAAGGCAACTTTGAAATTCAGACACGCCGCAAGCTGGTTCGCGCGCGCGGTGCGAACCAGCGTGCGTACCTGAAAGGTATCCGCGAGCACGACCTGGCATTCGGTATCGGCCCCGCGGGGACGGGCAAGACCTACCTGGCCGTGGCGAGTGCAATTGACGCTCTCGAGAACGAGGAAGTGCGGCGCATCATCCTGGTGCGCCCGGCCGTGGAAGCGGGTGAACGCCTGGGCTTTCTGCCGGGTGACATGTCGCAGAAAGTCGATCCTTACCTGCGCCCGATGTACGACGCTTTGTTCGACATGGTAGGCCCGGAACAGGTCGCAAGGCTGATCGAGCGAAGCGTCATCGAGATAGCGCCGCTGGCCTTCATGCGCGGGCGTTCCCTTAATGAATCGTTCGTGATCCTGGATGAGGCCCAGAACACCAGCGTGGCGCAGATGAAAATGTTCCTGACGCGCATCGGTTTCGGGTCGCACGCGGTCGTCACCGGAGACGTCACCCAGATCGATCTGCCGGCCGGCGCGGAGTCGGGACTGAAGAACGCGATTAAGATTCTGGCCAACGTCGGCGGTATTTCTTTCACCTATTTCACGCCCGGTGACGTCGTTCGCCATGAGCTGGTGCAACGGATCGTGGAAGCTTATGAAGCCGACGGCAACGGCAACCACGGCAACGGCAACCACCGCAACGGATCGGCGGAGAAGTCTTCGCCCTGAGCGTTGTCGGTGCAAGGTGCCACCGGGCGTCGACCGGTTTGCCGACCACAGGACGCGCATCGCGAATCAAGCCGGGTTCTCATGAAAGCGACGGTCAACGTGGAACTGCAGCGCGCCTGCGACGTCGCCAGCCTGCCGGACCTGGACGACATCCGCGGCTGGATCGAGGCCGCAATCCGTTGGTCGAACGACGAGGATGGCCGTGCCTGCGACATCGTCGTCCGTGTGGTCGACGAGCAGGAGAGCCGCGACCTGAACAATCGTTTCCGGCACAAGGACAAGGCGACCAACGTGTTGGCGTTCGCGGCCGCCGATTCGAGCGCGGCCGCCGGCCGCCCGAGGAGATCACGAAGGACGCTGGGCGACCTGGCCATTTGCGGCCCCGTGGTCGAGCGCGAGGCTCGCGAGCAGGGCAAGTCTGCGGCGGGTCACTGGGGCCACCTGCTGATCCACGGAACCCTGCATTTGCTGGGCCACGACCATCGCACGGCGGAAGAGGCCGCCGAGATGGAGCGCCTCGAGACGCGGATTCTGGCCGATCGGGGCTTTGCCGACCCATACGCCTGAGACGTAGCTGATACAATATCGCCGGGAGCGCGTCCGGGCATGTGCCGGACTCGCGGCGTTGAAAAAGGGCAGGATAGCCCTTTTTCGACTTGCCATAAGAGGTCAGGAGACCACATCACTTTAATGAACGACAAACCGCCCAGTACCGGCGGCACAGGGTCAACCGGAGTTTTGAAGCGCGTCGTGCGCGCCATCAAGGGGGACCCCTGGAGCCGCGAAGAAATACACGATTTACTACAGCAGGCGGAGAGCGCTTTCGATCCCGAAGAGCAGAATATGCTGCAGGGCGTTCTCGAGGTTGCCGAGACCCAGGTCCGCGAGGTGATGATTCCGCGCTCCCAGATGGTGGTGATCGAGCGCAGCCAGAAGCTCGATGAAATGCTTCGGGTCATTATCGAATCCGGTCACTCGCGCTTTCCGGTTATCGGTGAAGACCGGGACGAAGTGCTCGGGGTCCTGCTTGCCAAAGACCTCTTGCGGTACTTCGGCAACGAACAGCGCGGCGAACTCCGGATCGAGGATTACCTGAGGCCGGCCGCGGTCATTCCCGAGTCCAAACGGCTGAATGCTCTGCTCAAGGAGTTTCGGGACAGCCACAACCATATGGCGATTGTCGTCGATGAATACGGCGGTGTATCCGGCTTGCTCACGATCGAAGACGTACTCGAGGAAATCGTCGGCGAGATCGACGACGAGCACGATCCGCAAGAAGCAGCGTGTATACAGCCCGAGACGGACGCTGAGGGGCAGTCCACCTACCTGGTGCGCGCATTGACCCGGATCGAGGATTTCAACGAGTATTTCGAGACCAACCTCCCGGACGACGACTACGATACGACCGGTGGCCTTGTCATGCACGAACTCGGGCGGCTGCCCCGCCGCGGCGAAAAGCTGACGTTCGGCGGCTTCGAATTCCGGGTCGTGAAAGCCGACCGGCGTCGCATAGACACGTTGCAGGTACAGCGGGAAATTCAGCCTGAATGATGTAGCATCAGCGGCCGTGTGCCTGCGCGGTTGCCGTAACCACTGACCACGGTGTCTACAGACCCTCATTCATTGAGACGCCTTCTCGACGTGCGCCCGGGCGCGCTGCGGCTCGCATTTTTTCTGGCGGGCGCGATGATGACCATCGCGTTCGCGCCGCTGCGGTTTTTTGGAATTGCTCCCCTCGTCGTATTTCCGGTTCTGATCGCCTGTCTTCATGCCCGTCCGCGCGATGCCGCCCGGCTTGCGTTCTGGTTCGGTGCCGGCCTGTTTCTGTTCGGCACCTACTGGCTGTACACGTCGATTCATGTGTTCGGACAGGCGCCGGTCTGGATCGCCGTGCTCCTGATGGTCGGGCTGGTCGCAGTCATGGCCTGTTATTTCGCCGCCATTGGCTGGCTGATCGCGGCGCTTGCCGGCGGCCATACATGGCGCCTCGTGCTGGTTGCGCCGGCCGGCTGGGTCGCTGTCGAGTGGTTTCGCGGCTGGTTCCTGACCGGGTTTCCCTGGATGAGCCTGGGCTACAGCCAGATCGACTCCCCGCTCGCGGGTTGGCTGCCGTTGTTCGGGGTCTACGGCGTGACCTTTCTGGTAATCCTCAGCGCCAGCGCCTTCATCGTCGTTCTGGAGTGTGCGGGCCGCCAGCGGCATTTTGCCGCGGCCATCGCCGTATTGCCCTGGCTTGTCGGGGCCGGTTTGTCCTGGGTGCAATGGACCGAATCCAATGGAGATCCGCGGAGGACCACGATCGTGCAGGGCGGTGTGTCGCAGGATCGCAAGTGGCTGGCCGAACAATTCGGGCCGACGCTCGACCTCTACCGCAATTCGCTGCTTGAGCATCGCGACAGTGCGCTGGTCGTCTGGCCTGAAGTCGCGATTCCTGCGTCCGTCGATGAGGTCGAGGGCTATCTGGAACTCCTGCAGCTCGACCTCCGGGCAGGGCGTCAAGCGCTGTTGCTCGGCATCCTCGAGGTTGACGCCGCGCACATCTACAACAGCGTACTGATGCTGGACGGCGACACGCGCCAGGTCTACCGCAAACGGCATCTGGTGCCATTCGGAGAGTTTTTTCCCGTACCGGACAAAGTGCGCGAATGGATGCGCCTGATGAGTTTGCCGTACAGCGACATGACGCCCGGCGAGCCGCAACAGGCTCTGCTCGAAACGCCTGGTGGCGACAAGCTCGCCGTTGCCATCTGTTACGAGGATGCCTACGGCGCCGAGCAGCTTTACGCGCTGCCCGAAGCCACCATACTCATCAACGTCAGCAACGATGCATGGTTCGGCGATTCCATCGCGCCGCATCAACACCTTGAAATCGCTCGCGTCCGGGCCCTCGAGGCGGGCCGCTATGTCGTTCGGGCCACCAACAACGGCATCAGCGCTTTCATCGGCCCGCGCGGCGACCTGCTGCAGATCGCGCCGCAATTCCAGCACGCGACCCTGACCATGGACGTGCCTCCGCTGGGAGGCGCGACTCCGTACGCCATCGTGGGCAACTGGCCGGTTGTCACTGTCGCCCTGTCGATAGTCGGCTGGTTCGGTTGGCGCGGTGCCCGGCTGCGGCGCGCGTCACGGCGCTGAACCAGGACCTGCTCCGGGCAACGCAGGGGTGCGGCGGCGGGGTATTCGAGTCGCTCAGACACGGGAAACTCGCTTTGTCGGACACCCCGCCGCCGCGCCCCTGCTTTGTGCCAGACTTCTTCGTGGTACGAGTCTCGGCCGCTGCGGAACCTGCGCCTGCCGTTAAGCTGCGCCTTTAACGCGAAAGCTATATCCTTCCCGCCTTTGCAGCAGATCGATTGCGGACCACAGAACGAATCCCGATGAACAAGCCGTACCATCCCGAAACCGTCGAGAAAGAAGCTCGTGACTACTGGGAAGAAACGCGCTGCTTTGAAGTTGGCGAGGATCCGGACAAGGAAAAGTTCTATTCCCTCACGATGTTCCCGTACCCCAGTGGCCAGTTGCATATGGGCCACGTGCGGGTACTGACCATCAATGATGTTATCGCCCGCTATCAGCGGATGCAGGGCAAGCACGTGTTGCAGCCGATGGGTTGGGATGCGTTCGGCATGCCGGCCGAGAACGCTGCGATCCAGCGCGGCATTCCGCCCGCCCGATGGACTTACCGAAACATCGACTACATGCGTGGGCAGTTGAAGCGTCTCGGGTACGGCTATGACTGGTCACGAGAACTCACGACCTGTCGTCCGGAATATTATCGCTGGGAGCAATGGCTGTTCACGAAGCTGTTCGATAAGGGACTTGTTTATCGCAAGAACTCCATTGTGAACTGGGATCCGGTGGATCAGACGGTTCTCGCAAACGAGCAGGTGATCGACGGCCGCGGCTGGCGATCGGACGCGCTCGTGGAACGGCGCGAGATTCCGCAATGGTTCATGAAGATCACGGCCTACGCCGATGAGCTGCTCGACAACCTCGATCGCCTGGACGGGTGGCCGGAGCCTGTCAAGACGATGCAACGAAACTGGATCGGCCGATCGGAAGGCGTCGAACTGACATTCGACGTGCCCGGCGCCGACGAACCGCTCTCGGTATTCACGACGCGCCCCGATACGCTCATGGGCGTCACGTACATGGCCGTCGCCGCCGAGCACCCGCTTGCAGAACAGGCGGCAGCCGGCAATCCGGAGCTGGCGGCGTTCTTGCAAGACTGCAAAAAGACCCAGGCGGCCGAGGCCAGCATCGAAACGATGGAAAAAAAAGGCATGCCCCTCGGCATTTCCGCAATTCATCCGATCAGCGGCGACGAAATTCCGCTGTGGGTCGCGAATTTCGTGTTGATGGGTTACGGCACCGGCGCTGTAATGGCCGTGCCGGGCCACGATCAGCGCGACTGGGAGTTTGCAAAAAAACACGGCCTGCCGATCGTGCAGGTCGTTCGCCCGGCCGACGGCACCGACGTCGATGTAACCGACGCGCCCTGTATGGACTATGGAATCCTGGTCAACTCGGGCGAGTTTGACGGCCTCGATTACCGACAGGCGTTCGACGCAATTGCGCAGCGCTTCGAAGAAACCGGTCGCGGCCGGCGCAGCGTGCATTATCGCTTGCGTGACTGGGGAGTGTCCCGGCAGCGCTACTGGGGCGCGCCGATTCCCATCATTTACTGCGACAAATGCGGCGCGGTGCCCGTCCCCGAGGACCAGCTTCCCGTCGTATTGCCGGAAGACGTCGAGTTTACGGGCGTCGGATCGCCGCTGAAACAGATGCCGGAATTCTTTGAGACGACCTGTCCGAAATGCGGTGCGGCGGCGAAACGCGAGACGGATACCTTCGATACGTTTGTCGAATCGTCGTGGTACTTCGCGCGATATGCCTGTCCGGACAGCTCGGACGCGATGCTGGATCGCCGCGAAAGTTACTGGATGCCGGTCGATCAATACACCGGCGGCATCGAGCATGCGATTCTGCATCTTTTGTACGCGCGCTTTTTTCAAAAGCTCATGCGCGATTTCGGCCTTTCGGCGGCGGATGAGCCGTTCACGAATCTGCTTACGCAGGGCATGGTGCTGAAAGATGGCGCCAAGATGTCCAAGGCAAAAGGCAACACGGTCGATCCGCAGCAACTCATCGACCAGTACGGCGCTGACACGGTGCGCCTGTTCATGATGTTTGCCGCGCCGCCGGAGCAGGCGCTCGAATGGTCGGATGAGGGCGTGCAGGGTGCTTCCCGCTTTCTGAAGCGATTCTGGCGCGCGGTGCAGGCGCACGCAGCGGGCGGTGCGGCGCCGCCGCCTGGCAAGGACAGTCTCGATGATGCGCAGAAAGCGCTGCGCCGTAAAACGCATGAGACCATCGCCAAGGTCAGCGACGACATCGGGAGGCGTTATACGTTCAATACTGCGGTTTCGGCGGTCATGGAATTGCTGAATGCCGTTAACCGCTTTGAGGACTCGTCTCCGGCGGGTCGGGCCGTGGTGCGCGAAGCCCTGGAAGCGGTTGTGTTACTGCTGTCGCCGATCGTTCCGCATATTTGCCATGAGCTCTGGCACGCGTTGGGCCACAGCACGGCGGCGGTTAACGTGCGCTGGCCCGAAGCGGATGCGGCGGCGCGGGTCCGTGAGATGATCGAGATTGTCGTGCAGGTAAATGGAAAATTGCGCGCCAGGATATCGGTCTCGGCGGACGCGGACAGGGAGACGATTTCTGAAACGGCGCTTGCCGACGAGAATGTGCGCCGATTTGTGGCGAACAAAACCATTCGGAAAACCATTGTCGTACCGGGGCGCCTGGTCAATGTCGTGGTTTAGGTTGTTCATTGCAGCCACCCTGGCAACGTCGATCGCCGGCTGTGGCTTCCAGTTGCGCAGCGATCCTGTCGTCCCGCCGGAAATGGCTCGCACCTACATTGCGACGGACGACCGCTACAGTCCTTTCTATCGCAGGTTTCGCGAACAACTCGAAAGGGCCGGCGCGGAGGTTGTTGCATCGCCGGTCGACGCGACGGCGGAATTTTCCGTACTGGCGGACGACACCGGCCAGCGCGTACTGTCGGTTTCAGCTCGCAACGTGCCGACGGAATTCGAGGTGTACTACTCCATTCACTATACGGTGAGGAGCGGCGAGCGAACCCTGCTGGAACCACAGTTGCAGACGCTCACGCGCGATTACACCTATGATGAAACACGCGTGCTCGGCAAAGCCAGGGAAGAGGAACTGTTACGCGAGGCAATCGTGGACGATTTGGTTCGCCTCGTGCTCATTCAGCTCTCGTCGATTCAATAGTCGCCCGGCGTCGCGACCAGTCTTTTTAACGGACAGGGTGCATGCCGAACGGTGAACCTGTCGGAGGTCCCTCGAAAACCTCGGATCGCCGCCTGGCATCCGTATTCTCTGCATTCCTGAAGCTGGGACTCACCTCATTCGGCGGTCCGGTCGCGCATCTCGGATACTTCCACGAAGAGTTCGTCTCTCGTCGCAGGTGGATCGCGGAGCGCGACTACGCCGATCTCGTTGCGCTTTGCCAGTTTCTTCCCGGCCCGGCCAGCAGCCAGGTCGGCATCGGCATCGGTATATCGCGCGCAGGCCTCGCTGGCGGCCTGGCGGCATGGTTGGCATTCACAACGCCTTCCGCGCTTTTGCTCATTGCGTTCGGCTATGGCGTCGTCGCGCTGGGCGATACGCTCAGTCATGACTGGTTGCATGGGCTCAAGGTGGTCGCTGTTGCCGTTGTCGCACAGGCGCTCACGGGCATGGCGCGCGTTTCCTGTGCAGACGTGCCGCGTGCGACGATCGCGGTAATCGCCGCAGTGGTGATCCTGGTATCGCCGGCGCCGATCGTGCAGATCGGCGTCATCGTCGCCGGGGGCATTGCGGGATGGATGTTCCTGCGCGCACCACTGCACGTAGAAGATGCGTCGGCGCATGTCCGGGGCAGCACCCGCCGCAGTGTCATTGCATTGTCCCTTTTCGCGCTGTTGCTGGTCGCACTGCCTCTGCTGGCCTCGAAATTTCCCAACCAGGCGTTGTTGCTCATCGACAGTTTCTACAGGACGGGGTCCCTGGTATTCGGTGGCGGACACGTTGTGCTGCCGCTGCTGCAGTCCGAGGTCGTGCCGTCGAACTGGGTCTCGGAAGACCAGTTTCTCGCGGGTTATGGCGCAGCACAGGCGGTGCCCGGCCCGCTGTTCACTTTTGCTGCTTATCTCGGCACTGTCATGCAGCAACCGCCGAACGGGTGGAGCGGCGCGCTCATTTGCCTGACAGCAATTTTTCTGCCTTCCATTTTTCTGGTTTATGGCGCGCTTCCGATCTGGGACTCGTTGCGGCACCGAAAGGCAACGCAGTCCGCATCGCTCGGAATCAATGCCGCCGTCGTCGGCCTCCTCCTCGCAGCGTTCTACGATCCCGTGTGGACCAGCGCGATACGATCCGCTGGGGATTTCGGCCTGGCAGTCATTGCATTCCTCATGCTCACGTTCTGGAAACTCCCGCCCTGGCTGGTCGTAATCGCCACAGCTGCCGGAGGCGCAGGACTACAGGCATTTCGTTAGAGCATCGGTCATGAACGGGCACAGCGTCGGGCGGCGGAGCCTCGCTTGGGGGGAGGGCTGTTCAGGATCGTCAAAAACATGGATGTTTTTGCGAAGCCCCCATGGATGGGTTCAC
>JBBDXW010000059.1:0-17396 GCA_040902105.1 Woeseia sp. | reverse complement strand
TCGTCGCCGCGCCTTGCCAGCCACGAAAAGTCGCTCGCGAGAAGGGTCGATTATTTACGACGGGGTACACTAGTAGTCTGCACGAAAATCCTGAAGGAACGACATGGAACCACTCATTGCCCCGTCAATCCTGTCCGCGGACTTTGCGCGGCTCGGGGAGGACGTCAGTTCGGTACTGAAGGCCGGCGCCGACATGGTCCATTTCGACGTCATGGACAATCACTTCGTGCCCAATCTGACGATCGGCCCGATGCTCTGCGAAGCGCTGCGAAATTATGGCATCGAGGCGCCGATCGACGTTCACCTGATGGTGGAGCCAGTGGACAGGCTCATTCCCGACTTTGCCGAAGCAGGTGCCACCTGGATCAGCTTTCATCCGGAGGCAAGCCGGCACGTCGACCGGACGCTTGGGCTGATTCGCGACAATGGCTGCAAAGCCGGCCTGGTATTCAATCCGGCAACGCCGCTCAACTGGCTCGACTACGTACTCGACAAAGTGGACATGGTTCTGATCATGTCGGTCAACCCCGGCTTCGGCGGGCAGACATTCATCGAATCGGCGCTGGACAAGCTGCGGAGGGTGCGCAAGGCGATCGACGACAGCGGCTTCTCGATACGGCTGGAAGTGGACGGCGGCGTCAAGACCGCCAACATCGGCAGAATTGCAGCGGCGGGCGCCGACACGTTCGTTGCCGGCTCGGCAATTTTCGGCAGCGATGATTACACGGCGACGATATCCGCGATGCGCACCGAGATCGCCAAAGTGAGCGGCAGGCGCGTCAGCTGGAACTAGGGCGATCAGGATTTGCGATGCGGCCTGGCACCGTAAACAACGATGGTCTTCCCGCTTGCGGAAACCAGTCCCTGCTCCTCGAGTACTTTCAGGACACGACCTGCCATTTCGCGCGAGCAGCCGACAAGTCGGCTCAGTTCCTGGCGACTCACTTTGATCTGCATGCCATCGGGATGGGTCATTGCGTCCGGTTCATTGCAGAGATCCATGATGGCGTGCGCCACCCGGCCCGTAACGTCGACGAATGCCAGGTCGCCGAGTTTGCGATTGGTCCGATCGAGGCGCGTCGCCAGTTGCGTCGCTAGTTCGAACACCAGTCCGGGGCTTTCGCTCGCAATCTGGCGGAACCGCGGATAGGTCATTTCAGCTATCTCGCATTCGCTGCGCGTCCGGACCCAGGCACTGCGCGTCGGCTGCTCGTAGAAAAGCCCCATCTCGCCGAAGAACTGTCCCTTGTTCAGATACGCAAGAACCATTTCGTTGCCGTCTTCGTCCTCGATCATGACCTCAACGGAGCCATCGACGATGTAGTAGAGGACGTCCGGCAAATCGCCGGCGTGAATCATGACCGTCTTCGAAGGGACGGTGCGCACGCGGCAGTAGCTCAGGAACCGATTTATGGCCGGAACGTCACTCAGGGTCTTGGCTGTCGTTTGCATCTCTGATCCTCAATGGCACTGCCCATTCTTTTTAATGCAGACCGCCTGCAAGAGCAAGCTAAGTCCGTAATCTTATTGGAAAAATATTGAGACTGCCCGATCCCCTGTCCGGCAGAATTGTGCGCAACGCCCAATCTTAAACCATTCGGGTCATATGCGGTATGACGTTTGCGTCATCAGCTTCGCGCAGCATCGCATCAAGCTGCGTATTGCCGGCGGCAGCTCGTGGGCGCCCAGGACTTTGGCCTTCGCGCCGTGCTGCTGTTCCTCGGCGCGCATTCTTTCCACGATGGCGCGACTTCTTGCATCGCCGGCCGGCAGACGGCCGAGATGGCCGGACAGATGTTCCGCGACCTGGCGTTCCGTTTCTTCCACGAATCCGAGCGACCAGCGGTCGCCAAGCAAGCCGCTGCTTGCTCCGATGGCCCAGGCGCCCGCATACCACAGCGGTCGCAGCCGGCTCGGAGCGGCGCCGAGCTCCAGCAAGCGTTGTTCGCACCAGCTCAAATGGTCGAGTTCCTCATCGGCCGCTGTCTGCATGTGATCGGCGATCGCTGCACTTCGGGCAACCGCCGCATGGCCCAGGTACAGACCCTGCGCCGCGATCTCGCCGGCGTGATTGACGCGCATCAGAGCGGCGGAATGCCGCCGCTCACTCGCCGATAACGGAGCGTCCGCAACACTGTCGGCCGGACTCGTTCTCTTCGACCGGAGCGTGGGAGCCGCGATGCCGCGCAGGAGGGTGTCGATACCCGAGAACAATCGATCGATGGCGCCAAGCTCGCGTTCCTGCATTGCGGGATTATAACCGCGAAAGTACCGGTCCGGCCGATTACACCGGGGACGCCCCCGGGAGACGACCCTGATTCCGGCGGTGCTATTCGCCAAAAGCGCGGCTATACTGCGCAGCCCTCGCGCCGGGTAGCGGCGCCGGGCGATACTTTTTCGGCTGCGTTTTTTGGCGGCCTCGACCGATCTCAAAGCTACTGTCCAGATACTCACGGAGAAAACACAGGATGAGGTGTGGCGTATCTCTGTTGTTTGTAATCGGTGTCACGCCGGTAACGCCCGCAAGTGCGCAGCAGGTGGCGGCGCCACCGGCGCAGCAAGCGAGTGGCCCCTGGTCGGGCAAAGCCGCACTGGGATACCTCGCGACGGGCGGCAACACCGAGAGCTCCAGTTTCGTCGTCGAATGGGGCGCCAGCAACACGTATTTCGAGTCTATATCCGCAATCTCGGCCCAGCTGGTTGGAGATCTTGCCCTGGTTGCGTCCTACGCAATCAAGAACAACAGTGACGTGCCGCTCGGCAGCGAAAGGACCGATACCTTCACGGCCCTGTCGCTGGAGGTTACGTTCTGAGGCAGGGGAGCTTCGCCGGGCAAGCCTGGGTCCCGCGAAACCGCTCCGGAGATTATTGATTTAGCAGAGAAAATGGGAATCGGTTCGGCAACCTGATAAGGTTGCCGAATATCCCGCAGCGTTTGCATTGCCCGGATGCGTCGAGTAGAATTTCGCGCCTTTCGCCGGGGCGGAACGGGCAGTGTCCCATCGAGGCATTGACATTCGCCTGACCGGCCAACGGGCTGCAGCATTTGTTTCGGGCCACGTACCTTACGAAGGCACTGCTCCCAACTGGAAATTCAGAATCATGAAGACGTTTTCCGCCAAGCCGGAAGAAATCAGCCGCGACTGGTACGTAGTCGACGCCAGCGGCAAGACATTGGGACGCCTGTCGACCGAGATCGCGAGGCGCTTGCGAGGCAAGCACAAGCCGGAGTACACGCCGCACGTTGATACGGGCGACTACATCGTGGTTGTCAATGCCGGCAAGATCCGCGTCACCGGCAACAAGTTGAAGGACAAGCTGTACCACCGTTACACGGGGTACATCGGAAATCTGAAATCCGTGCCGCTGCAGAAGCTGCTGGACGAAACACCTGAACGGGCCCTGCAGTATGCCGTCAAGGGCATGATGCCGCGCAATCCGCTCGGCCGGAAAATGTATGCGAAATTGCGTGTATTCGCGGGCCCGGAGCATACGCACGAGGCGCAGCAGCCGATACCGCTGGAAATCAACGCCTGAGGCCCGAGGTCGTCAGGAACGTGGCAAAAGATAATGAGTGACAGATAATGGATGACAGGCAGTTTTACGGAACCGGGCGTCGCAAGACGTCCACAGCACGAGTTTTCCTGAGACCCGGCAGCGGTGAAATCACGGTCAACAACCGGCCGCTGGACAGGTTCTTCGGCCGCCAGACCGCGAGGATGATCGTGCGCCAGCCCCTGAAAGTCATGAATCTCAACGAACAGTTCGACATCAATGTCACGGTGAGCGGCGGCGGGACAACCGGCCAGGCCGGTGCCATTCGTCACGGACTGACACGGGCGCTGATGAAGTACGACGAATCTTTCCGGCAGAAATTACGCAAGGCTGGCTTCGTCACGCGCGACGCGCGCGCCGTCGAGCGTAAGAAGGTCGGCCTGAGAAAGGCACGCCGCGCTACGCAATTCTCGAAGCGTTAGGCGGATCCACATACCGATCCAGGTCGATTGCCGACTCCGATCGCGGCGTCCCGCCCTTGGTGCTGCAGATGAGGCCTCGTCTATCCTGGTTGTTTGGAATAACCCGCCCTGCGTGGGGGATCGTCTAGCGGTAGGACTGCGGACTCTGACTCCGCCAACCCAGGTTCGAATCCTGGTCCCCCAGCCAAAAAACAAAGCCCCGTCAGCGGGGCTTTTTGCGATCGACGAGTCACCCGTGCGCGGCTACCGCAGCATCTTCCTCACACCCTTGTCATCCGCAACCAACAGCACATCCGCCGGCCTGTGCGAAAAGATTCCCACGGATATCACCCCCGGCAACTGATTGAGCCGCGTTTCCATCTCCAGCGGATTGCTTATGGTGAGGTTGTGGACGTCGAGAATATGGTTGCCGTTGTCGGTGACGAAGTTCTCCCGCCACACCGGCTGGCCGCGCATCTTGATGATCTGGCGCGAGACGTAGGACTGCGCCATGGGCAGCACTTCCACCGGAAGCGGGAACTTACCCAGCATTCCAACGAGCTTCGACTCGTCGATAATGCAAACGAAGCTCCGCGCTGCGCCGGCCAGTACCTTTTCGCGGGTCAATGCGCCGCCGCCCCCCTTCAGAAGATGCAGGTGCTTGGTCGCCTCATCCGCGCCGTCGATGTAAAGATCGAGGTCGCCGACGGAATTAAGCGTCGAAACCTCGAATCCGCGCTTCTCCAGCCTTTCCGTGGTACCCCCGGAACTGGACACGATTGACTGAATCCGGTTGCGAATTGAGGGCAGCAAATCGATCAGCACGTTGACTGTCGTGCCGGTTCCTACGCCGAGTTTGCTGCCGTTGTCGATGTACTCCAACGCCGCTTTGGCAACACTCACTTTCTTTGCAGTCTGGTCCATGCTTGCAAGCGGCATCCAAGCGGCGTCAGAAGAATGCGGACCTGGAAATCGACAGCGTCGCGCATGAGATTGAAAAGTTGGACGTGAGCTTATCCGATCGGGCGGATATTCGCCACGATACGGTTCGCAAAACGAAATGTGCCCGCGAAAGCGGGCACATTTACTGTTTTGGAAGAAGACCGGGTCGGTTCTTTCTTTGTCGGCTCTAACAATAACCTTATGAAAAAACTACCTTTCTTCCCATAGTGGCTGCGGCTGTCCGCGGCGTCTTCAAGGAGCCTTCTTGGAAGACTTCTTCTTCGACCTGCGTTTCGCAGGGCGACGTTTTGCCGCTTTCTTCTTAGCCTTTTTCTTAGCCTTCTTTTTTGCTTTTTTCTTAGCCTTCTTTTTTGCTTTCTTCTTTGCTTTCTTTTTAGTCTTGCGTTTTGCCTTTTTCTTCGCTTTCTTACCTGCTCTCTTTTTGGTCTTCTTCTTAGCCGATTTCTTCTTCGCCGCACGCCGTTTTTTCGGCGCCGACTTCTTCTTTGTTACCTTGCGCTTCTTGGCGGATTTCCGCTTCGAAGCTTTCTTAGCAGACTTCTTTTTGGTAGCCATAATTTTCTCCGTGTCGGGTACCCGGCGTTGAGTATATACAACAAAACCGAAAAATCCAGCTAGTCAAGTGATCCCGTTAACATTTTCAGATGTTGCTCGTTTGCCTCATACAACAATTCGGAATGCCGCGGTTTGTTCAAGACCGGATCGAAAGAGGGGATCGCGTCACAGAAAAGTTGGTCGCCAAGCGCGACCGCGTCACGAACGAGGCATGTCGATATTTTTGTCTCGCGGGATTTGCAATGACGATCGTGCATGCCGTACGTCAAGTGCAGCGATCGTAAGCGCTCGAATGACGAAGCCGGCCGAGCGGCGTGCCGGCATCAGCTGGACTCCGTAATAACGCGATAAAGCCGTATATCCCAAGGGTTTGAGGCGATTTCCGGCGCCTGCTGGCAGGCAAATGCCAGCCCGACAAGTTTCGGTTTCAGCAACTGCCGGCGTCCGCGCAGAAACGAAAAAGTCCGATCGTAATACCCGCCACCCATGCCAATGCGCTGCCCGCGTTCATCGAATGCGACCAACGGCGTCAATACAAGATCCAGCTTGCGTGCGGCGATTACGTCGCCGGAACGGGGCATAAGCAAGCCGTAATCGTCGCGGACCAGGTCGCTTTCGGGAGTCACTTCACGGAATTCGAGCATGCGGTTTCGTCGCGTGACCGGGGCAAAAATCCTTTTTTTCATGCGCCACGCGCGCGCGATTATGCGCCAGGTGTCCACCTCATCGGACAGCGAAAGGTAGCAGCCGACCAGCCGGCTGCGCTGAAAAAAGGCTGCGTGAATGACCTTTTCGGCGATGCGTTCCGATGCGTACTCGCGCTCGCCGGTACTCAGATTCGTTCGTGCGTCCCGGTACTCGCGACGCAACTCTCGCTTGCGGCGTTGCACGTCCGCCCGGTGACTTGTCATTGTGGGTGAAGGATTCTTTGCTTTGTCGCGTCGCCGCGGGAATGAAGACGCCTCCCACCTGTGCCGTTACCAACCGTCGCTCTCGAACCAGAGCAACAGGTGGGGTCAGCCGTGACAGCAAAAGGCTATCCACGAAAGTGGGTTTGCTCACATGCTGCCGACAGTGCGCGACCCCGAGGTAATACGTTAGGGTCGAAAGGTTTCCAGGTCAGTATCGAACACTGCAGGAGACGTCAAATCTATCCGTTCAGTCACCGGGCTAAAGGTCGAGCTGCTTGCTGGTGTTCAGGGCCGATTCCACCCGGTCGGACATCAGCTTCAACCGTTGACTCAAATCGCCCTCGAGCGACTTGTCCTTGGCTTTGGCGTGCAGCAACTCGTTTGCCATGTTAAGCGCCGCCATGACCGCAATACGATCCAATCCTACCACTTTTCCGCTGTCGCGGATCTCCCGCATCTTGGCATTGAGAACCTCCGCGGAATCCAGCAGGTCCGTGCGCTCGTTTGCCGGACACGAGACCTGGTACTCTTTCTCCAGAATCCGCACGCTGACGTGGGCATACATGTCGTTCATTTGTGAGACTCCGTCAGGGCCCCGTCCGGGGTATCCAGGCTTGAGGCAGCGGCAAGCAGCGTATCAATTCGAGCCGTAGGGACAACCGCGGACATGGTCTTTGCTGCAGCTGCCCGTCAACTTCCCTGTTCCATTGCTTTCAAACGCCCGATCATGGCTTCGACACGGGCCCGCACTTGCTCGTTCTTTTGCAGCAGCGTGGCGCGCTCGGCCGTCAGCGCGTCCTGTCGTTGTCTCAGGGAGCGGTTCTCGTCCTTGAGTTGATCGCAAACCTGGACCAGAGCATCCACTCTCTTCTCCAGTCGCTTGAGTTCATGCTCGAACTTGACATGTGCATCTTCTGCCATGGCGTGAATATAGAGCCGGGAACAAACAGAATCAATCGCCGGCAGACCTTGCGTGGCCAGCACGAGCGTTACATGGGATCATTTGCGGTCCGGAAGGAGCCTCTGCACGAGGGTTGGCGAAGGTTACCTTTAACGACGAAATTCGACTTGTGCAGAGGCTCCCTGAGGCACTCTGTCCGCCAAACCTCCGGGATGGAAATGTATGCAGCGGCTTCCCGAACACGACGAACTGGACGATGCACTGCGGCGCTGCGGTGTGACCTGGAATGCGTCGCAGGCGCACGGTTTTCTTTGCAGCCGGGTCGCCTTGCACGGGAGCGAGGCGGCGTCCGACTGGCTCGATCAGGTGCTGGCGGGAGCGGAGCCGAACAACAGGTCACGCGACGGCTGCGTACGCATGCTCGAGTCGCTCTTCAATACGACCTGGCGCCAGTTGGCGGAAGGGCAGTCGGAGTTCACGGCGCTCCTGCCCGACGACGCCGCTCCGGCTGCAGGGCGGGCGGACGCGCTCGCTCACTGGTGCGAAGGATTCCTGCACGGTCTGGTTTCCGGGCCGCATCCGCAAAGCTTGCGGACCCGGCTGGCAGCCGAGCCGCTGTCCGGCATCATCAGGGACCTGCTTGAAATCACGCGAGCGACCGCCGCTAGCCCGGATGAGCCCGACGACGACAATGGCAATGAGGAAGCGTATATACAGCTCGTGGAGTATATTCGCGTCGCCGCACAACTGACCTACGAAGAGCTGGCGGGATCTGCATGAACAACAGTGAGTTCGCCAAACGCCGCAAGCAACTGATGCGGATGCTCGGCAACGATGGCATCGCCATCCTGCCGAGCGCGCCGGTCAGGCTGCGCAGCCGGGACGCTGAGTATCGCTATCGGCAGGACAGCGACTTCTATTACCTGACGGGGTTCGCGGAGCCTGACTCCGTCTGTGTTTTAGCCCCCGGGCGCGAGAACGGCGAGTTCGTAATGTTCTGCCGTGATCGCGACCGGGAGAAGGAACTGTGGAACGGCTCGCGCCAGGGGCCGGAAGGCGCGGTCGCCAATTTCAGCGCCGACGACGCATTCCCTATCGACGACGTCGATGACATCTTGCCCGGCATTCTCGAATCGCGCACTCGCGTCTATTACGCGATGGGCGCCTATCCCGAGTTCGATTTGCGGATCGGCGACTGGATCAAGTCGCTGCGCTCGCGCGAAGCATCTGGCATCCATACGCCGCAGGAATTCGTCACGCTCGATCATCTGCTGCACGACATGCGCCTGTACAAGAGCCGGGCCGAAATTTCCGCGATGCGCCGGGCCGCTAAAATTACCGTAATGGCGCATACCCGGGGGATGGCCGCCGTAAGACCGGGCATGCACGAGTATGAAATCGAGGCCGAGTTCGTGCATGAATTTCGCAGTCACGACGCCACCGTATCGTACAGCCCGATCGTCGGCGGCGGGGCCAATACCTGTACCCTGCACTACGTCGACAACAACGCCGAGCTCAAGGATGGCGACCTGCTGCTGATCGATGCCGGATGCGAGTATGATTACTACGCCTCCGACGTCACGAGAACGGTGCCGGTGAATGGCCGGTTTTCGGCGGCCCAACGTGCGGTTTACGAAATCGTGCTGGAAGCGCAGCTCGCGGCGATCGAGCGGACCTGCAAGGGGAATCACTGGAACGATCCGCACGATGCCGCTGTGCGCGTCATTACGCGCGGCCTGAAGAAACTGGGCCTGCTGCAAGGCACCGTGCCGAAACTCATCCGTGACGGTGCCTATCGCGAGTTTTTCATGCACCGAACGGGGCATTGGCTGGGCATGGACGTCCACGACGTGGGAGATTACCGTGTGGACGACGAGTGGCGTCTGCTGGAGCCGGGCATGGTTACGACGGTGGAACCCGGCATTTACATCTCCGGTAAAAGCCGGGTCGCGGCCCGCTGGCGAAATATCGGCATACGCATCGAGGATGATGTAGCCGTCACGCACGACGGTCCCGACGTGCTGAGCGGCGGCCTTGCCAAGGACCCCGACGAGATCGAGAAGGTGATGGCGGCCTGAGGCGCAGATCGGGCGGTCGGCAGCAACAGGAAACATTCAATGCTTACGGAACCAGGGAGTCATTACGACATTGTCATTGCCGGCGGCGGCATGATCGGCAGCTGTGTCGCGCTTGCCCTGGCTCCCCTCGGACTCCGTGTCGTCATGGTGGAAGCGGTCGCGCGCGGGAACCTGAGCCAGCCCAGCTTCGACGATCGGTCGACGGCGTTATCCCGCAGCAGTCAGCGCATGTTTGCAGCGATGGGTCTGTGGCCGGACGTCGTGGCCGCCTCGACGCCGATCTCGAGCATTCATGTGTCGGATCGCGGTCGTTTCGGTTTCTCGCACATCGACGCCGCGGAGCAGAACGTCGAAGCGCTCGGTTACGTAGTCATCAACCGGGTGCTCGGCGAGGTCCTGCAGAAAGCATTGCCTGCGGTTCCGGGCCTCGAATTCATCTGTCCGGGACGCATCAACGCCGTAAAGACACCGAATGATACTGTCGTCGTGAGCGTAGACGAGGTCCGCGGCCTGCGTGACCTGAGCTGCAGCCTGTTGATCGCGGCCGACGGAGCGAATTCCACGGTTCGGGACCTGCTCGGAATCCGGGCTGTGCGAACCGATTACGGGCAACGTGCCGTCGTCGGCAACCTTCTACCGGAAATGCCGCCGGCCAATCGCGCCTACGAGCGTTTCACTGAATCGGGACCGCTTGCGCTCCTTCCCGTGACCGACGGAAGAGCTGTGTTCGTCTGGAGCCTGTCCTGCGAAGACGCCGAATCGGTCATGCTGCTTTCCGACCAGGCCTTCACGGAAAAATTGCAGGCCGCATTCGGTTATCGCCTTGGCGCGTTTGACAAAGTCGGGCAGCGCGCCTCATACCCGCTCGCGCTGACGCGCGCGGAACGCCTGATCGCGAGGCGCGGCGTACTGGTCGGTAATGCGGCTAACGGCCTGCATCCCGTCGCTGCGCAAGGATTCAATCTCGGCATGCGTGACGTTGCGTCATTGTGCGACTGCATTGCAAATGAGTTGCGCACTGGCGGGAACCGTTGCGCCGTGGGAGACGATCGCGTGCTGCAAGCCTACGCGGAGTGGCGCCGCGCCGATCATCGCAAGGTCGTGCGATTTACGGACGGGCTCGTACGGCTGTTCGGCAGCGAACGCATGCCGGTACGCGCGTTACGCGATCTGGGGATGCTGGGTTTCGACCTGGTACCCGGAGTCCGCACATTGTTTGCGAGACATACCATGGGGCTGGCCGGAAAGCTTCCGCGGTTGTCTCGCGGCGTGCCGTTGACATGAACCGTACCTTCGACATTCTGATCGCCGGCGCCGGCATTGCAGGCCTGACGGCGGCCGCGCTTCTCGCCCGGAGCGGGCAGGGCGACCGTTTCAATATTTGCGTGATCGATGCCGGCACGAGGCCCCGCTTCGATACGGACAATGATGTCGCGCTCCGCGTATCGGCCATCGCCGCCGGCTCGTCACGTCTTTATTCGAAGCTCGGCGCATGGGACAGGGTCGCCGCCGCGCGCGCCAGTCCGTTTCGCGAAATGCGCGTGTGGGATGCAAGCCGCAGCCTCGACGGGCCTGAAGCGCTGCACTTCGACGCCGCCGAGTTTGCGTTGCCCGAGCTCGGTTTCATTGTGGAAAATGTTCTGTTGCAGGATGCCTTGTTGCAGGTTCTCGATGCCGCTGGCGTGGCGCTCCGGTTCGAGACGCAGATCGAGGCGCTTCAGGTTGCGTCAAGAGGGGGCGTGGACGTCGAATGCGCTGACGGCGAGATGCTGCACGCGGACCTGGTCATTGGCGCGGACGGTGCCTCATCGTCGATACGGCAGCAAGCAAAAATTGCCCTGACCTCGTGGCGCTATCCGCAGTCGGCCTTCGTAATGCATCTAAGGCCCGAACGGGAGCATCGGGAATGTGCATGGCAGCGATTCCTCCCGACGGGCCCGCTGGCATTACTGCCGCTGCAGGACGGCCGGGTTTCGGTGGTGTGGTCGACGACGCCCGAACTGGCGGAGGAAGCGTGCGCGGCGACGGACGCGGAACTCGGCGCGATGTTGACCGAAGCGAGCGGCCGGGCGCTCGGGCAACTGAACGCCGCCGGCAGCCGGGGTACATTTCCGCTCAAAGCGCAGTATGCGGTCCGTTACGTCACGCCCGGAACGGCATTGATCGGCGATGCCGCCCACAGCATCCACCCGTTGGCGGGACAGGGCGCAAACCTCGGCATCGCTGATGCCGCCGTGCTGGCACGTGTCATTGGCGACGCCGTTGCGGCGGGCGAGCATCCGGGCGATTTGCCCGTATTGCGCCGCTACGAGCGGGCGCGCAAAGGCGCGAACAAAACCATGCTGTATTTTGTCGATACCCTGAATCGCCTGTTTTCCTCTCCGTCGTCGGGGGCGAGCGCCATGCGTGGTGCGGGCATGCGGATGTTCAACTTGAGCGGCCCGGTACGGAAGCGGGCGGTCGCCGTTGCACTCGGCCTGCAGCACGGGACATAAGCCAATAACGATTAAAGCCGGTGAATTACCGTGTAGAATCGGCCCCGCCTGCCTGCGGCTGTGCCCGTCGTCGCGAACCGCAGAAGAATAATTCAGCCACCTTCAACACCACACACAACAGAAACGGTTGCTTGCTTGAGAGGGGAATTTCACGCCATGAAGGCAATGCAGGCGCTTTGACGTGACCACTCGTTACGTGCTTGTCCTCGCGGGCATCCTGACGCTCATCGGGCTCGCAACCTTCATCTACAAGTGGCAGGTGCTCGGCCTGCCGCTGGACGCATCCCAGGAAACGCCAACGTGGACGGTCGAAACGACCATCGCGTTCGACAGCGGACCCGGCTCGATCAACGTCAACCTGCAGATTCCGACTCTGACCCCGGGCTTCAAGACGCTCGATGAATACTCGGTATCGCGCAATTACGCCTTCGGGCTCAATTACGTCAATGCGGATCGCGAGGCACAGTGGACGGTGCGTCGCGCCGATGGTCCGCAGACCCTGTACTACCGCATCGTCGTATATGAAGATCCGGACAGCGATCAGATGGACCTGACTCCGCCGCTGCCGATTCCACCCGTCATCGACGAGCCGGAAAGAACGGCCGTTGACATGGTGGTCGCGGACGTCAGGGAACATTCCGCCGATGAGGTGTCGTTCACCTCGGTGCTGCTGCGGATGTTCAACGACCCGTCGCCCAATCCTAATGTGGAACTGCTGCTGGCCGGTGCGGATTCACGTGCCGATTTCGTAAACGAGCTTACGACAGTGCTCGCCTCGGCGAGAATTCCGGCAAGGATGATTCGCGGCATATCGCTGCAGGAACAGCAGCGGCAGGCCGAGCCCCTGCCCTGGCTGGAGATTCATGACGGTGACCGCTGGCGGTTCTTCAACCCGGACACCGGCGCTGAAGGACTGCCTGAGCGATTCCTCATCTGGTGGCGCGGCACCGAGTCGTTGGTGAATGTAGCGGGCGGCAGCAACACCGAAGTTCACTTCGCCGTACAGAGAAATTACATCGACTCCATCGCGATCGCCGAGCACCGCGCCGAACTGAAACAGTCGCGGATCATCGATTTTTCCCTGTTCGGCCTGCCGATCGAGACCCAGGCCGTTTACGGCGTGCTGCTTATGATCCCGATCGGCGCATTTGTCATGGTACTGATGCGCAACGTCATCGGCATCGATGCTTTCGGCACTTTCATGCCCGTGCTCATTGCGCTCGCATTCCGCGAAACCCAGCTGCTTTGGGGTGTGATCCTTTTTTCCGTGCTGGTTGCGTTAGGTCTCAGCATTCGATTTCTGCTCGAACGGTTGAGGCTCCTGCTGGTGCCGCGATTGAGCGCGGTTCTGATCGTAGTGGTTCTCCTGATGCTCATCATCAGCATCGTCTCCCATCAGCTCGGCATGGAGACGGGTCTTTCGGTCGCGCTGTTTCCGATGGTCATCATCGCGATGACTATCGAACGCATGTCTGTTGTCTGGGAGGAACGCGGACCCGGCGATGCGATGCGCGCCGGCGCCGGAAGCATGCTGGTTGCGATCATCGCCTACCTCGTGATGGGGATGCCCTGGCTCGAACATCTGATATTTACGTTTCCGGAGCTGTTGCTCATCGTGCTCGCGGCGGTGCTTCTGCTCGGCCGCTACACGGGCTATCGCCTGTCAGAATTGACGCGTTTCAAAGCGGTTATCGGCAAATAACATGCTGGGCAATAGAAAATTGCTGCGTGAAGCCGGCGTGCTCGGGCTCAACGAACGCAACGCCGAGTTCATCATGCGGCTGAACCCACGCCGCCTGTATCCCCGTGTCGACGACAAGGAACTGACAAAGAAACTCTGCATAGAAGCAGGCATGCCTGTTCCCGAACTCTACGGCGTTATCGGTAACCAGGCGGAAGTGCGACGGTTTTCGGACATCGTCGCCGATCGTGAAAGCTTCGTCGTCAAGCCTGCGAGAGGCAGCGGCGGCGACGGAATCATCGTCATCGTCGGTCGCAGCAAGCGCAAGCGGGACAGCTATCGACACGCCAACGGCTTGCTGGTTTCCGGTGCCGAGATCGAGCATCACCTGTCGAACATCGTCGGTGGGCAGTACAGCCTGAGCGGCAATCCGGACACGGCGCTGATCGAGTACTGCGTGCATTTCGATCCGTTATTCGCGGATGTGAGCTACCAGGGCGTGCCCGATATTCGTGTAATCGTCTACCGCGGCTATCCCGTCATGTCGATGGTTCGCCTGCCGACACGAACCTCCGACGGCAAGGCGAACCTGCATCAGGGGGCGGTCGGGGCCGGTATCGACCTGAGCACCGGACGGACCTTGCGCGGCGTCCTGGGCAACGACGTCGTCGACGACCATCCCGATACCGGTGCACTCATATCCGGACTCTATATCCCCAAGTGGGATTTCATCCTGCAGTCGTCCGCGCGCAGCAGCGAAGTCACCGGCCTCGGTTACGTCGGCGTCGATATGGTCATCGACAAGGATCTGGGGCCGCTCATTCTCGAAATGAACGCGCGGCCAGGGCTCAACATCCAGATCGCGAATGGTTGCGGACTTACAAATCGGGTCCGCAGAATTGACGAGATCTTCGATCCGGCGGCGGATCCGGCGACGCGCGCCAGAATCTCGCGGCAGGAGTTTGCGGCGGAACGGCAGGGTGCGTTGGCGCTTTCAGACTGAGCTCGGTTGACTGACCCCTCGCGGTCACATTATTCATGAACGCTTGAGGGTGGTGGTTGGCGAAGTCTCGCTTGGGGGGAGGGCTTTGACGGAACGCCGTGAACCCATCCCTCTTCCATGGCTAGGGGGCTTCGCACAAACATCCCTGTTTGTGACGATCCTGGAAAGCCCTCCCCCCAAGCGAGACTCCGCTGAAACGTTGTGCCGTTCATGAATAATGCGTCGAGGCGGTGCGCAGACCTGCCAAGCTTCCAGCGCTGAAAAAGCAGAGTGGCCTTTCGCAGCAGGTTAACTACGCCTCCGGTAGCGAAAACTTCGCGAGGAATTCCGCTTCGGTCTGTTTGGGCAGGTCGCCGGCGAAGTTGTAGCCGGGCGGCTTGTGATCGATGTAGATCTCGCCCACGAGACGAAACGGGGATGCGTCGTCGAATGTCCCGACGCACATGATGTATTTGTCGGCCGGTTTCAGATAGTAGAAAAGATTCGAGCCGCACTTGCCGCAAAAGCCGCGCGATGCCCACTCGGACGAATCGTAAACCCTGAGAGTGTCTTCGCCTGCGAATTCCACGCCTTCGGCGGCCGCCGCGAAAACCGGGCTGCCTGCCCAGCGGCGGCACATGCCGCAGTGACAGGTTTCGAAGTCGGTCTCGACGTTTGCGGCGGTGAAGCGCACCGCGCCGCACAGACATCCGCCCTTCATTTCAGCCATCGTTCGACCCTCCCGCCGCGGACCGGCTCTGCATGCTCTCGGCGAGCCATTCTTTCATGCGCATGTCGAGCATCTCAAGCGGCAGCGCGCCGCCGCCGAGGAGCTCATCGTGAAACTCGCGGATATCGAACTCGTCGCCGAGCGCCTGTTCCGCTTCCTCACGCAGTTCCAGTATCTTCAGCTGTCCGATCTTGTAGGCCAGCGCCTGGCCGGGATTGCCGATGTAGCGGTCGATCTCGTTGACGATGTCGAGTTCGGTCTTGGCGGCGTTGTCCTTGAAAAAGTCGATCGCCTGCTGGCGCGTCCAGCCCTTGACGTGCATGCCGGTATCCACGACCAGGCGGACCGCCCGCCACATTTCGTAGGTCAGTGCGCCGAACCGGGAATACGGATCCTTGTAAAGGCCAAGCTCATCGCCGAGGCTTTCGCTGTACAGGCCCCAGCCCTCTATGAACGCGGTGAAGCCGGAATACTTGCGGAACTCCGGCACGTTCTCCAGTTCCTGCGCCAGCGCGATCTGCAGGTGATGTCCCGGCACCGCTTCATGCACCGTCAATACCTCGATCTCGTATTTCGGCCTGACCTCCGGGCGGTACAGGTTTACGTAATAGTATCCGGGTTTGCTGCCATCCGCCGCCGGCCCGCTGTAATAGGCCGTGGTCGTGTCCGGCGCGATGTTGTCCGGTATCGGACGCAGCCCGTACGGCATGCGCGGCAACTTGCCGAACAGCCGGATCAGTTCGGGATCGATGCGCTTGGCGGTTGCCAGGTACGCGTCGAACAGCTCGTCCGGACTGTCGTAATAGAAGCGCGGATCGGTGCGAAGAAACTCCAGGAAGTCGGAAAAGTCGCCGTCGAACCCGAGTTCGTCGATGACCATCTGCATTTCCGTCCGGATACGCTTCACTTCCGACAGGCCGAGATTGTGAATCTCGTCCGGCGTCATCGACGTCGTGGTGTACACGCGCGCGCAGTATGCGTAAAACTCCTCGCCGTAGGGCAGCTCGGATGCCCCGATCGTCTCGCGGCTCGCCGGCAGATAGGTGTCCTCGAAATAGCGGCTGTATTCCCGATACGCCGGTACGATCGTATTGTCGATGATCTCGATCGCGGCCTGTTGCAAGCGTTGTTGTTCCTCTGCGGGGATCGTATCCGGCATGTCACTGAAAACCTTGAAGAACGGGCTTTCTTCGGCGTTCTCGTGAAGCTGCGCCTTTAGCTGCGCCGGCACTCTTTCCATCAGGATTCCGGGCGGCATGTAGCCTGCCCGCCGCCCCTGTTCCTGCAATTCGACGGTCTGTCCGATGACCGTGTCGACCGCGGCCATGCGCGCGAGCCAGTCTTCGTAGTCTTCGACGGATTGAAGGCGCAGCCCTTCGGCCGTTGTCTCGAGCGTCTGCACACCGCCGCGATGACTGACCGGCATCAGCCAGGTGCGAAAGCGATTGCCGTCAATGTCGTTCTGCAGGTCGCGGCGAAAAAGGTCGTAGTTCAGCCTATCCGTCTCGTCGAGCTCCGCCGAATTGATCGCCAGGAGCCTGTCCAGAAGCTGGCGTTGCTCCTGCTGCCGTCTCTCGATGGCGTCGCTGCCGAGATCGGTCCATTGGTCGTTGAAACGGCGATCGCCGAGCCTTGACGCGAATACCGGGTTCTCGCGCAGCTGCCATTCCCACGCGTCATCGAGCAATCTCGCGAAGTCTCGTGCCGCGTCCGCGTTTGCGGCGGTGCTGGCGAGTAAAACAGCCGCGATGACTGCGCGGACCCTGCGCATCTTTGGCATCGTAAAGCTCCGGCAATCTATGAGAACTCGCATTGTTGCCGTCTTGCCGGCAGCTGGCAACCTTCCGGTTAACTGGCTATCATTGCGCCCACCAATCGACAGAATACGCGGAAGAGACCCCGGCATTTTCTTGTTGTGTACGGGGCGCCGAAGGCGCAACTCGCTCGGAAACGCTCAGGCACACGGACCGCGTACGCTGATTGGCTCTGGAGAGAGGCCGGCGAACATCCGGCCCACCGAAGGGGATGCGCCCGGCTGCATTTGAAGCTGCATTGAACAAGGGCGCTTGATCTCTCAGGTAATTTGGACAGAGGGGGGGGGGGGGGGGGGGGGGGGGGGGGGGGGGGGGGGGGGGGGGGGGGGG